>NZ_CANMFF010000008.1 GCF_947497005.1 uncultured Ruegeria sp.
TTTCGCATTCGTTTGCTCCTTCGAAAAGTTGAGCAAACTCTACATCAGAGCGAGGGAAGTTTCGGGGGGCAGGTCAGGCGGTGGAAACTTCAGCCTACGGGCAGTGATGGATTTGATTGATTCACCTGATTGGCTCTCCTTGTCGGGGTCAACCTCAGGATGGGAATTCGGAGAGATTCTCGATGAACTGGGTATCGGGATAGATGCATATGGACGTTTGAGTGGTGAGTTTAACGTTTCGGGCAGTACCGCGTCTGGCAAAGCGTTTGTGAATTCCATGCGCGGCAATGCTTCTTTGTCGATGTCACAAGGCTATGTCAGCACTAGCCTTCTGGAGTTGGCAGGGCTTGGTATTTTCCCTTGGCTGTTTTCAGAGGAACTCCGTCAAGGTTACACGGACATAACATGCGTTGTGGCACCAATTAACATCGATGTCGGCCGGGTAAGCTCAGATTCTATCGTGGTTGAAACGGGTTCTGTTCAATTGGTGGCCAAGGGCCAAGTGGATTGGGTCAAAGATACTATTGCGATCAGGGCAGAACCTCGTCGAGTTGGCAAACCGTTATCCCGTAGCGCGTGGCCGTTTGATGTGGTTGGCCAACTTTCGTCACCGAAGTTCAAGTTGGATGTGGGTGGATCCAGAAACAAGGCTCCGGAAGGCGCTGATGCGATGCCAGCAGACAGGCAACCGTGCGTGCCAGACATCAATCAACTGCAATAGTCGGTCACGACCTAGTTCTTGAGTGGTTCCGGCTGTGCCGACTGACATGCCAAAACGGCCTCGATGGCTTTAGAGGATCCACTCAGATCGAGTTCTACTTCGGTTCCACTTTCACCACTTATCGTGACGCTTTGGCGTTTCCCGAATTCGGTTACAAACGCAGGGTTGTCGAAAAAGGCATACCCCCCGGGGACGCCATTCTTAAAAACACCTACGGCTTCGCCTTCAAACTTTGCGTCACCAAAATCGAAGTTCACGATGCCGGTCGACCCGTCCTCAATCTGAACCCAGGTCGGATTGTAAGCGGCGAAGAAGCCGCCAGCCTGATTGGGTGCGACGCCAATCTCAACTGTCATGTCGCCTTCGAATAGCTTCCAAGCGAGACAGCCATTTCCTTTCTCAGGATCGATTAAAATTGTCCAGTCGCCGGACTCACCCCACCGCTCCATACCAGCAGCAAGAGCGGCACCCGCGAAAAGCACTATTGCGGTCAGCAACCATTTGTTCATCCGACACCTCAATCTAAACCGAGGTTTCAAAACTCGGCCTGGCAATCACTGAAGAATAGTAAAACAATTTCAATTGTACGGGGAAAAATTTAACTTTACAGAGTAACTTAGCACCCATGTTGCTGGAATGAAGCGTTCTTTTCCGCGTCTCGACGAGCATCAGTGACTTCGGTTTTTGCGGTGCACCCGTTCATCAAACTTAAATGCCGGCGATTTTGTTTCCCAGCTTCATCGCAGGATTGCGAATTTTTTAGAGAGTTTTTCTTCTGCCCGCTTCAGATGATTTGAGTTCAAACGTCACGAGAACATTGCTTGTCGAAATTTTTCCCAACCTATCAGATCATCCTTGAAGTCTCGTCCATATGCATAGTCACTGAAGGGATGTTGTTGGGAGAATACTAATGAAACCTTGGATAGCCATCGTTCATGTTTGTTTTGCGCTGGCGCTCGCGGCTTGTGCACCCAAGGTCCGTACTTACGAAAAATCTGTAACTCATGCACAACAACCGCAATTGAACAGTACCCTTGGTCGAGCGGCGAGCAGGCTCGGGAACCCCAAGGATGGACGGTCAGGGGTCAAATTGATCAGCGACGGCGAGCAAGCGCTTGTCTCAAGGCTTGTGTTGGCGGCAGAAGCCGAACAAACGATTGATGCACAGTACTATCTCTTGCACAACGACCCTACCGGTCACCTTTTCGCAGCAAGTCTACTGCAAGCCGCAGATCGGGGCGTACGTATCCGGCTTCTTCTGGATGACATGGATACATCCAGTTATGACGCGATGACAGCTGCGTTGGACCATCATGAAAACATTGAAATCCGCCTTTTTAATCCGTTCTGGAGAGACCAGAGGCTGCTTTTTGCAGGTTTGACTGATTTCAAACGCATCAACCGCAGAATGCATAACAAGTCCATGACTGCGGACAATGTGTTTACAATTGTGGGAGGGCGCAACATCGGAGCCGAGTATTTCCTTGCGAGAGAGGAAATGAACTATGCGGACCTGGATGTTCTTGCCGCCGGACCAGTGGTGAGTGAAGTTTCCCAAAGCTTTGACGCGTATTGGAACAGTGAGTTTGCTGTGCCAGCACGTGCGGTCGTTGGTGAACCAGAAGACTTTAGCTTAACCGAAGCACGACAACGGCTTACTGAACTCGTTGAGGAGGCAAAAAAAACGCAATATGGAGAGGCACTTAGAAAGTCCGCCAAAGAAAATTTCTCCGATGGCGCTTTGACACTTGATTGGGTTTCGGCACGATTGTACGCAGATCCACCTTCAAAAGCCGCAGGCAAAGAAAATCCAGATCCCATTCTCGCTTCTCAATTGTTGCCATATTTTGAGAATGCCAAAAGCGAAGTGAATATCGTCTCTGCATATTTTGTGCCGCGTAATAATGGAGTCAAGTGGATGACAGCGCTGGAAAACCGCGGGGTCGATATCAAAGTTGTCACCAATTCCCTTGCCTCAAATGACGTTGCGCCGGTCTATGCGCATTACGCAAAGAAGCGCAGAGCATTACTTCGCGGGGGCGTTGAACTCTACGAGCTACGTCCTGACGCCTATCAAGTTCAACGCCGCGGCATAAACTGGGCCCACTCACGCTCTGGTTTGCATTCCAAAGCGTTCGCAATCGATGACCGTTACCTGTTCGTCGGATCGTTCAACTGGGATCCACGGTCAGTAATCATTAACACCGAAATGGGCATTCTCGTCGACTCTCCGACATTAACCACGCACACCATGAGTGCACTGGATCAGGCGCTACCCGCATATACCTACAGTGTGACGCTGGAGGATGCAGGCCAACTCAAGTGGAGAACGCGAAATGCGGATGGCACTATCAAAGAGTATGACACCGAACCGACTGGCTCGACCTGGGATCACATCGTTTCAGGGTTTCTGAGTATATTGCCGATTGGCTCGCAATTATAGTGCCGGTGGATCAATCGGATCAAACCAATCGAAATCGATACCAAGATTTTCTTGTTATCGTGGAACAACACGTGGCTACTATGGATTTCACCTACTCGCTGCTTGCGCCAGTTTTCCGTCCCATTCCTCAGTGGGAATCTTGGGACTTGGCGGGTCGGCCATGTAAGACGGTGTCATAATTTGCGTACCGTTCTCGTTGAACACTTCCACGATGTTTTGGTGTAGATCAGACAGAATCTTAGGCAAACACGATCCCCGAGACGTGTATGCGTTAATTTAGTAATTGATTGCGTAGTCGGCCAACTGTGTCCAAAGCACAAAAGGTTCCGGGCTTTTTCTCAATCCCTGTGTGCGATGAGCCGCCTCTATCATCATTGCTGTAATTTTTTTGGCGGCTCCTTGTACCCGATCCCGACCGTTGTGTGAACGACAAGGCCTCGACCATCGACTTGCCGCAATAGCAAAGTCACTGGCACGGCAACCCGATTGTTTCCGCCCACTCGTCGGTCGACAAGTTGCTTGTGATTAGTTGGGGATGTTCTGGCGTCGTTAATTTGCCAACCGATCAAGACCCGCTTCTTGTTATTGCCAATTACAGCGCACTGGCCAATGACAACAATCGGTGTTGCGGAGCGGGTCTTGTTATCTTCTGTCAGCCCTTCGGCTTGTGGATCCCGGAATTCAGAGGGATACGCCACCGCCGAAACTCTCAAACCCGTTTGTTGTTTCGGTTACATCCGCCTCGAAGTGGGCGATCAAGGGCATTACCAAGGGCTCGATATGCTTGTTCCATACGGGTCCTTTGTAGAAACTATCTTTGATCCTGTCTCGTTCCTCGAGCGACGAGAATGCCCGCATCCAGTGGACTTTGTCTGGATTGTCCAGATCCCGCAAAGGGCCAAAGACCAGCATCCCAGCGTCGCGCAATGCAACACGGTTCTCTTGTTCAAAGAACTCGATAAACTCCTCGCGACGTCCGGGTTTTAGTGTGTAGCGGCGAACTTCGATAATCATGCGTGTAACCTGTTTGCTTAGAGTATTCTCTTGGGTGAAGCCTGTTGAGACTAATCCTTGCCGTGCCACCTAACGTATCCTTGTTTGATGCAAGAAGCATGGAACACTCCGACTGATGGAAATGTGGCGCCACAGATCAACTGCCAACCGTCAGATCATCTAAAGTTCCACCGTCGCGCAGGAAGTCGCTCCAAACCCAGGCCATACGGTCCACAAACCAAATCTTGCCGCCCGAGATCACTACTATGCCGAGGCACGTGAAACCTAAGTCGAATGCCCACAGACCATATGCAAATGGCAATAGACCAACGCCGCTGGCAATGGCGACCGTATTTGCGACGCGCTTATGATGTTCCGCAACTTTGTCGCGGTGCCGCAGCCAGACACGCTCGCCAAGAACACCCTGTGCGGACCAACTGTCGAAAGACTCCGGCCGCGAAAAAGCGCGTGGGTTGATCCATATCCAGACAAGAACGATGCCGACCGCAAGCCACGCCCAATAATCAATCCATGCTCTGCTCCAGATTGCAAACGCCAGAAGAGGCAGGGGTGTCAACACACGGGTCCAAACGGACCAAGGGTTTGCATGTCGCAGCCAAACCTCGTCCTTCATGCCCATAAGGCGTTCTGAAAATCGAGCTATGTCCATCTTTGCAACTCCTGGATCCACCTCTCCGAAAATAGGAGGGGTAGGATTGATTGAAGTGTATGACGACGCTGGGCCGCTCGTCAGTTGGTAGGCGTCTGGTTTCTTATTTGAACCAGGGCTTCAGCCCAGGCATTGGGTTGGTCGTACATCACCATATGGGCAGCGCCGTCGATACGGGTAAAACTCTTCGCTGGAGCCTTCAGGTGTTCGTAATATTCCTGTGCCAGATCGGCTGGCGTGTTCTGGTCTTCTGCTCCGGTTATGAAGTGGACCGGTAGATCCAGGACTGGGTGCGAGGTGAAGAGGTCGTATACACCAACAATCTCAGGCTGTTCAATTGCTGTGCTCGATAGCTCAAGGCCGCGGGGATAGTTATTAACCTGTGCGTCCGTGTAGTAGGGGCTCTGCCCTTCTAGCACATAAGAGAGATAGCGATCCCATAGCCCTTCGGTGTTAAAGTCTCCTGCACCGTATTCTGCCAAAACTTCACGCTGAACAGTGAGATCTGCCTCGTCCAATGAATCGAATGGCTCAATTGCCTTGAGCTTCCGCTGAGTTTCAACATCACCACGAACTTTCGCCTGATCCAATACCCACTCAAAACCCATGTTCATACTGCGCACCCACGCGACACGCTCAGACGTTGGGATGAACGCGTGATAGGGAGAACTATCCTCTGCGATAGTCATGAAACCCAGCGCGCTGCCCCACGAATGACCGCTCAGAAATATTTTCTCTTGCCTGAAGCGGTCGCGTAGGAGGTTGGTGAGTTGAAGCGTATCCGCCACCAACTTGGATGGCGTGATGTCCTCTATCGTGAGTTCGTCGTTGAATGAACTTCCGGCTCCACGTTGATCCCAATGGACAACGACAAAGTTCTCTTCCAACAAGGGCGTGTGGAACAGATCGACCCAGGGCATCACGGCACCACCCGGACCCCCGTGCAAAAATAGCAGGACCGGTTGGGACAAATCACAAGTGCGAATAAGTATCGTTTGCTCAATCCCGCCAAGAACAACTATTTCCTGTGAAACGAAGCTTCCGAAACACTCTATAGCTGCAACAACTTCGCCGCTGCGCGTCACGGTAATTTCTTGACGATCCTGGGCAAATGACCACCCGGCAAAATTGGCGGCACAGAATGTCAACAGTAAGAGACGGCGTTGAAACTTGAATGAGTACATTGTTCGCTGTCCATTGGATTAATGCATTGTGGTGGCGTCTCGAATTCGGTTGCGACCTGAACTCAATATCTCAGATAGAGATTGGGCTCGCGCTAGCCATATTCTGGGAGACCAATATCGCGACACATGTGATTAGATAGGAATGCCAGCTTGCCATGTTTGGGCAAACGCGGGGAAACAGGACCGCCCATGAACGCCGGGCGTTTCGAGACCACAAAAGAAAGATAGCCGAGCCAAGCTTTTACTTTAAGTGGTCTTAGGTGTAGCCGCTCATTCATTAAAGTCGATACTTTAGTCACCTGGCGCCTCGTCGAAATTTGAAGGTGGTAGAAAAATGGGGAACCGTTTGAAGTCCCCCGCCATTTTCGAAATCTCGAATGGCTACAGCTAGAACTTGTAGGACACCCGAAGCGCGACAGAGTCAGCCGTGATATCATCACCAGACGTGTCGTACGTGTCTCGTAGGTATTCAAGACCAACCAGAACCCTGTCCGTCGCGCGATAGGTCACGCCAATACCAGCAGAATAGCCGTCTTCGCTCTTGGATCCGCCATCAATGTTTGCGTAACCAATCACGCCATAAAGGTATGTCCGGCCAATTACATGCCCACCTTTGAACTTCAGGCGTACAGTATCGACTTTCTCAGCTTTCCCTCCGGACTCAACTTCAGCGCCCGCGTCATAAGTAAGTTCACCACCAATTACGTAACCGTCAAAATCGTGAAGGTAACCGGCATGGAGACCCAGGGTTGCATTTCCGTTTTTGTTGTTGCCCTCGGAGACATCGATTGTGGATAGCTGCAAGCCCGCATTGAAACCGGTCCAGCTTTCATTTGCCCAGGACAAATTCGGCATCATGGCTGCCAGTGTGATCATCGTGATAGTTTTCATTTAAAAGGTCCGTTCTCTTGATTGTACGGAAAGACCATCTGGTCGCTGGGCATGCATGATGCGCCAGCGGGAGTGATATTCCGTTAGTGGGGGTATTGGAATTAACGCTTTCCGGTTTCCGTCCAGCGGTGATCCAAAGTCGTGATTACAGGATGGGTTTTGGCTTGCTAGTCATTTGAAGCAGTTTCCCTGATTGGTCATATCGGGCAGTCACCAGCACCCGGCGCGCATGTGCTACCTCCAGCGGGCCACCAACTACTTCCCAAAGCCCAAAGGTAAAAAGATCCAGTGTTCCGTGGCCTGCCGCACGGACAAGGTTTGGTTTTGTCCTGGGCTCAACATCATAGATGGCCACCCAGTCTCCATTGGCTTGTTGCCGCAATTCGTCGGGTGAGCCTAACTGGCGTTCAACATTGAACCGGGTGGCCTCCTGGCTAACGACGCTTAAATCAGGACCATCTCTGCCTGTCGCTGCCATGTTGGCGGCACATCCGCTCAGAGCGGCACCAAAGATGAGCGCGACGAACCCTGAACGTACAAACTGACCAGAGCTGTCAATGCGTTGCATTGCAAACCTTCGAACTCGACCTGCCTCAAAAGAAACTGGGTTCTTCTGCCCTATTGATTTATCGGATTTTTTCATAGCCATTCCATATCCTGATTGAATTTCGAGTTGCTTTGGGGGCTTCCGCTTCAGGCAATTTGTGATCAGAATCCCGAGCAATTCGCGAATACCCGCCAGGCGAGACATTCGACGCAACTCGGATGGTGAAGTAATTCCAAAGACAAGAGCATTCATGACATTCGATCCTGCATCGTGAGCACAACTCAACCGGGTCCGCAAAGCACCACCGCTTGCGGAATTAGGCTGCGTAAACGCATCGTTAAATTCGGGTTGGCAGGTGAATTACATTGCTCTGCCAGGTGAGTCGGGGTACAAACCGACCATGGGTCTGTATTTGCAGACCGCCGGTCGGTTTGCAAGAGGGAATTGTATGAAATCTACGAAGCGAAAGAACATGCCACCCGAAGAACGGCGTGCTCAGCTGCTGGGATGCGCGCAGATGTTGTTCTTTTCCAAAGGTTTCGAGGATACGACCATACAAGATGTGCTGGATATGGCGAGCGTCTCAAAGGGCGGGTTTTACCATCACTTCAAATCTAAAGACGAGTTGTTGTTCGGCGTATTGGACGGAATGGCAGAAGGTGTCTTTTCGCAGATGGCTGTTGTTGCCTCTGATGGGACCTCCTCTGCGCTCGACCTGCTACACAGCTTTATCCACCTGCGAGCCAACTACCTACGTGAACATGACTACCCTGGTCAGGTTGAATTTTTCCGGGTCATGAATCAGGACAAAAACATGGTTCTGCTTGAACAGTTCAAGCGCAGGGTCAGAACCGGTGCCATGCCTGTACTGGTCAGGATCATTCAGAAAGGCTGTGATGAGGGCACGTTTACCGTTGCGGATGTTGATACTGCCGCAGAACTCATTTTGTTCCTAAGCACCTTTATTGATCTCGCGCTGTTGCGCGCGATTGAGGCACGGGGAACTGAAACAGCCGATCATGCCGCAGAGAAATTGCAGGCGGCAATCGACATGCAGTTTCTCACACTCGATAGAGTTTTAGGCCTACCTGACGGGACAACGAATTTCGGTTGGCCGGAAGCGGTAGACGTTACAATGGCAACTCAGCCTCCACTGCCTCCTTCGTCCAATTGATGCAGCTCATAAATTGACCAGACAGGCACCAGACCCATGGCAACAGTAATTCTTCTGAATGGCGTTGGGAGCGTTGGTAAAGGCTCCATTGCAAAAGCACTTCAGAACATATCCACGCAAGCGTTTTTGCATGTTGAAATGGATGCATTCCTAGCGATGCTGCCAAGTCGGCTTGAGGGCCAGCCAGACGGGTTGAGCTTTGAAGAGAGTGTCGATGCAGGGAGGGTGACAACCTTTGCCAAAACCGGGCCCGTTGCTAAGCGTGCACTATCCGGAATGCGCCGGTCAGTTGCCGCGATGGCAAGTGTCGGGAACAACCTGATCGTGGACGAAGTGTTATTTGGAAACACGGAGTCTGGGTCAGCGAGCGCAGTGTCTGAATATCGGACCTTACTGGAGCCATATGATTTTTACATGGTTGGAATTTTTGCACCGCTGGAAACCCTTGAGGAAAGGGAACGAAATCGCGGAGACCGAAAGATCGGGTTATCCAGATGGCAATTCGAGCGCGTCCATGAAGGTATGACTTATGATCTGTCTATCAACACCGCAAATACATCCCCGCAAGCATGCGCCGAATTGATAAAAGCAGGCTTAAGTTTGTGATTTCCGCAGGTGTGCCTTTGGTCGCACTGAACACGTCAATACAACCATCTGTGCGTCTGATCATCTGCCCTACGCTTGTCCACTCCAATATCTCTAAACGTGTGGTTGGAAATGACGAACGCACTTCGCGCCGTACCGAATGTCTCTAAATTGGCGCCAGGACGGAGACACATGTCCTGGAAGTTACCCTGATGAGCGTTGACAGCTTTACTCGAAATTTTGGACGGAACTGCCTTATTTTTCCGACGCAAACTTACACACTCATCAGCGATAACATTTCGGGCCGTTACAGATCAGTGTTGCCTGAAGCTGACCAATCCTAAGGGCGCTTGCGCCAACAACCCTCACAACCATTTTGACCACCAAAAGCGCACGACGACACGTCGTGCCAAGACAAGAAAGAAGAAGACATGAGAAACACATCAGTAATGATCGCATCGGTCGTAGCTGTAATGATCGCGCCCAGTATCGCGACGGCAGATGACGATTGGGCCGGGGTATACGCGGGCATTCATTTTGGCGCTGCCGACGGTGACCTTTCAAGTGGCTCAGCCAAGTTAAGTGACCATTCAGCCGTCTATGGGTTGCAACTCGGCTACAACTATAGCCTGGCAAACAACTGGATTGTCGGTAGCGAACTTAGTTATAGCGCCGCTGAATTTTCTGCATTTGGTCCCTCAAAAGACATGGACACGACGCGCTTGAAATTCAAAGCGGGTTACGGCGTGGGCGCAGCCATGTTTTATGGTGTTCTGGGCTACTCGAACATTGATCTTGATGGCAAGAACGAAAGCGGTGTGACTTACGGCCTTGGTGTCGGCTACAAAGCCACAGAGAACCTCGTTCTTAACGCTGAACTTCTCCGGGACAGCTTTGATTTTGAGTCATCGGGTGCGAACGTGGATGTAGATGTAACCACGCTCCTTCTCGGTGTGTCTTATCAATTCTAACCTTGATCCCGTTAGGGTCTTCGAGACCGATATCAATTTAGATGTGGGCGCCTGCAATGGAGATCGTTTCGTTGCAGGCATCCCCTCTAGCCGGCCACCGGCAATGCAAGTGCGATACTCGCGGCCAGAAGGAATTTCGCTGTGGAACCAAGTTCGATTATTCTATTTCCCGGACTCATTGCCAGTACTTGCATCTTAGGTGGAGCAATTTACTCCGGCCTTGCGCGCATCGCCGATGCTCTCAATAGCAAGAACCCGAAGCGGATCAAAAATGTCGAAGACGGGAATGCTCAATAGCTGGGTTGGTTGAATTCAAACATTATCCTTCCCGTAAGAGCGGTGATCGCCGAACAGAGCGATGTAGCCATATCGCAAACTACCAAACACGCTAGTTCGATCCTAAAAAGTGCACTGCCGTCTCAATCAAAGCGTCTGTGCCTACGACTATGCCGTCAGCATCAAATTCAACAAAAATACCGGGTCGGATTCCGATATCCTCAAACGCCTCACCTTGAGCGGATATATATTCCTGGTAGGACAGTCCAAGCAACCAACCGTTCGGCAGCGTAAACTCCAGCACATCGGACAATCCGCCAGACGATCTTGTCCCCATGATCGTGGTTTCCGGACGCTCACGCATGATCAGAGTGAATATCTCAGCTGCACTTCCGGTCATTTCGCTGTCAAAACAACAATTGGTTGCGCGAGATTGGGGCCTTGAGCCGGGTGAACTGTGACCAGAAATGGTTCGGAAAACCCTTCCTGTTGCCACGATCATTTACTAAATGCGGATACCGGGGTTTGCAGGAAATACTCTGCAATCGCCACCGCTACGCTGTCTGAACCACCAGGGTTAAACGCTGGAAAGAGGTCATGGGCCTCATCTCAGAACGTCATGTTGCAGATATGAGCATGGAAGCTTCTCGCGCAGAGGGTGAGAAGACTACTGCTGCACGGTATCTTCTGGACAAGGTGGACTTTGAGTACCTGCCGCGCACCCTCCGAAACGAAATGCCGGAGCATATTAAGCAACTCACAACCTGGAGCAATCAGTTCGCCCGACTGCCCTCACTTGATGAGTTGAACGAGCTTCGTGCAGTTTCCCAAAGGTTCCCTCATTGCAACTTCGTCTTCGAGGGGATGGCCCATGATATCGAGTACCGGTGGAGCATCGGATCTGACATTCTTCATATCCAACCCACCCTACTGGTTGGCGAGCCCGGCGTCGGCAAAACAGCCTTTGCAATGGCAGCCTGTAAAGCTCTCGACCTTTACGTGCAGAGCGCAAATGTCGGTGGAAAATTGGAGAACCATCTGTTCGGTCTCTCCGTCGGATGGAGTTCTGCGCATGCGGGGATCGTCACGGAGGCTGTCGCAACGGCACGCGTCCTTAACCCAATGATCATCCTCGACGAAATCGACAAGACGCACGCGAGCCGCAACGGAGATATCACCGGCGAACTTCTTGCGTTGCTCGAGCCCTCTGAGGCCAGACGATATCGAGAGAAGTACTTAGCTGCTGATGTGGATGCCTCACATGTGAGCTGGATTTTGACGGCAAATGATTTGAGTGGCGTACCCGCCCCTCTTCTCAGCCGTTGCACAATCTATGAAGTCTCGCCTCCGACACCGGAGCAACTGCCTGCGATCATTCAAAGTCTGGTGAGTGAATTCGCCGATGAGTTTGGGTTAAGGCCCGAGTTCTTTCGGCTGGATCTGGGCGATGTTGAAGCTTTGGTGGGCACATACCAGCGGCACAAATCAGTGCGGGTTTTGAGACGGCTGGTGCGCGGCCTTCTGCATCAGAAAACCAAAAACCACGCATGGAACTAGTGCGGGCCCGCGAAGGCCCAAGCGTGCGGACACACCAAAATAGGAAAGACGAAAATGCTAAGAGTTGTTGTTTATGTAAATCGTACCCCAATCGCAGAAGCTCGGGCAGGAAACATGTCCGGGCTTGCGGATATTTCTGACTTCAAGGTCCGAGTATTCGAAGATGAAGCCCCACATCTCGACATCCCGGCTCAGGATGTCACCGGGTGGATTAAGAGTCACACACGCCGCAGCAGCGTTTGGTATCTGGTTCGAAAAATCGCCGAGTTGGCTGTACGGGAGATTGAAGCAACGTCTGACATTGAGCAGGACGTGTCGCCAAATGACACCCAGAAAAACGAGCAATGAAGAGTACCGGAGCCGGTCTCCCGTCCTTCTGCACCATCGCAAACTACTCGCGCTGGAAGACGAGCTTGTTTGCAGAATTAGAGCCTCTCCTGAAGAAGCGCTCGCACGCCCGAGAACTGGCTTTCTGAGGGCGATGAAGTATTATGCAAGGTGAGCCAATTGCCCGAAAGCGTCAGATACAGAGGGGAATGGGAATGTCGGAAGAAGGTCCCAATGAGACTACCGAAGAATTCGAGAAACGCTGCGAGGTAGACGCCATCACGGTGGCCTTTCTCCTACTCAAAGCAGCTCAATTCGCCTCAGAGGATGGGTTAACGCGGAAAAGCATGAGCGCTGATGAGTGGAGCAAACTCGCCCCAAAGCAGCTCTAGCAAGGGTCAGTGCCACCGTTTTCTGAAATGTGCGCTATAGGCCGCTACCAGCCCGAACCGGACGTTCGCTACCAAGCTTTGCAGGTTCCGAGATGCGCAACAAATCGGTCCTTAACAGACTGGCACGAGTTTAAAGCTAGGGCCGTTTGCGGACATTCTATCTGCCCGCAAACTCAACTAGTACTCTTCGGCTATATAGGCACCGTCTTTCGAAAGTTTGGAATTCATGAAGTCCTCTTTCATCATGTGAGCTTTCATGGCCGGTAGGCCAATGGCTTTCAAGCCGATGATTGCTGCGTAGATCAAAGTCGCTGAGGCAAGGGCATCCAAGAACCACCCGATAGGTGTCGCAGCAACACCAAGTTGCTCTGGCAGCGTTGCAAGTGCCGGTATCGTCCAAAACCCGGTCAAGCCATGTAGAACCAGCGCGATCCAAAACCCGGCACAGTACGGGCAATGCCATTGTTCATAGAGTGAACTTAGCGGCCGGGGCAGCGCCGCAATGAAGCGGTTGAACCACGTTCCCCATTCAGGGAGTTTCTCCCAGATCAAGATGTGGATGGCCGTCGCCATTAGGACTAGTTCGAACGTCATATTTCAGTTTCCTTATTATGTTAGTCAGTCTGACTTACTTTAAGCTGCAAAACGCTTGTCAGACCGGTTTCCAATGCTGCCCTACTGCGATTTCAATCGCTCTGACGTCATCTTCGGACAGTTCCTCAAGCAGCGCCTTCGCTGCTGCTTCATAGATCTGCTCGCCAGAAGACAGTAGGTTTTGACCTTGTTCAGTTAGCATTATGTGTTGAGCGCGGGCGTCGTACTGACAAGGGAAACGCACGACTAACCCACGCTCCTCAAGCTTCAAGACCATCGCACTGGCTGATGCTTTTCGAACACCCATATCATCGACAACATCTTGAAGATGTTGCCCATGATCATCTTTGCCCGTTTTTTTGGCTTCCTGATCCTTTATCGCGCGAAGATACTCGTATTCGCTGTGGGTCATCCCCAGATGCCCGCCTGCTTTCGCCCACTGTCTGTGGCCTTGTCTGTGCGCCAGTTCGATCAGCCTTGCCAACTTCATGCTACCATCCTATTTAGTCAGTCACTCTAACTAACCTGTATGCGCGCGAAGTCAATAGTGCTTCCGCAACTTTGCAAGTAATCAAATCGAGGTAGACCCTTTGGAACAGACAAGGAAATTTGAGACCACGCGCTTGCGAGTTCAAAGCTGGTCAGAGACAGTGAGCAATGGTGAACAACGACGCCAATTGACTGATAAACTTAAGAACGTTCTAACACCTGCTGTTTTGCAACATCTGCCTGAACCGTTGCAGATTCATGATACCGGTTCCTCGATAAAGGACTGGATAAACGAACGGGCTGCCGAGAGCGAGGTATTGACGGTTCGAGATCGAGCTGATGATAGCCTTTTGGGTCTTCTGATCTTAGCTGAATTTTTAGAACCCGAAACGCTTAAGACAGTTCATCTGGGGTATCTTTTTTGCGAACGCGCCTGGGGGAAAGGCTATGCGACCGAACTGATTTCGGGTCTCATCACATGGTACAGGGCCGACGGCCAATCGGTGCAGCTTTATGGCGGTGTTGAAACGGGCAACCCAGCTTCTGCCAGAGTATTGAAAAAAAATGGATTTGAGCTGGAAGAAGGGTTGTCAAATTCAACAACAGAGATGTTGGGCCTGTATATACCGTACAACTTCGACAAGCTTTATCGGTCAACGCGCAATGCACTTGGAGAACCCACTCAAGTCTTTGTCGACTTTTTCAAACAATACTCTGGCAAACCACTGCGCGTGTTGGACATTGGCTGCGGTCAAGGCCGTGACGCGTTGTTCATTGCCCGATTGGGTCACAGCGTTGTAGGTGTTGACATCTCTCCCAATGGCATTCGTGATTTGCTTGAAGCAGCACGTCACGAGAATTTAAGTGTTGAGGGCATCGTCGAAGACATAAGGATCTTTGTTCCCGAAGATAAGTTCGACGTATTGCTCATAGATCGCACCTTGCACATGTTGTTGGAAAAAGATCGGCTGGAGGTGCTTAACCGATTGATCGGTAGCGTGTCCGATGAAGGTTGGGTCCTGATCTCGGACGAGCCATCGAATATGCAGGGATTCAAAGACGTTTTTGCTTCAAGCAACGTTGTTTGGGAAATAGTGATTGATAAACCTGAAACCCTGTTTGTTCGACGGCCTATTCAAAAAGAAAGATCCTGATGACTTCCTTTTCAATGAGGTTGACGTCCGTTGCCATGCCGCAAAAAGGCTAAGAAGAGTCAAAGTTGTCTTTCTCAGCAATCAGTTCGGTTGGCTGGTGGCAGCCCGAAGCAGACTTTCAAATCGAGGCTTTGCAATTCCACCTTTGCGGATATACCGGCCTAATGCGGATGCAGCGTAGATTATGACTTCGGCGGGCGCCCCGGACGTACAAGCAATACGACAACAATACGCAAATCCCCGAACAGGACTCTCGCAGTATGTCTAAGCGCCCAAATCCAATCCGACCGACTGCCGCGCCGGTGAACGCAAAACTATGGTTTGTGTAGACAACTTTGCAAATGTTTATTTTTAAATCACACCTGTTGCCCCCTCCGCGGGAGGACGGTCAGCTGGCACTTAGTGTCAGGTGTCAAGCCAGATTTTGTCTATGTGAATTTCAAAAGTCGGATGCATGCCCATGTCCTTCACATACAGCCGATTGTGATTGTAAAGTGAACGCCAATACGGCTGTGTCACGACCCCTTCCTCCAGCATAATTTCCTCCAATTCGGTCATGATGCCCCGGCGTGTGTCCGAGTTCGGAGTAGCCAGGGCAATCGCCAAAAGGCGGTCGAACTCGGCATTGTTGAAGCCCGTTTCGTTCCAGGCTTCTCCAGACCGATATGCAAGCGCGAAGATTTGAACGCCAAGCGGGCGCATGTTCCAGTTAGTAGAACTGAATGGGAACTTTGCCCAATCATTCCAGAAAGACGCGCCCGGAATGACGGTGCGCTTGACTTTGATACCCGCGTCTCGCAATTGCGCTGCCATGGCATCGGTTGTGTTCTTGCGCCAGTCGTCGTCAATCGAGATCAACTCATGCTCAAAGTCTTCCATCCCACACTCTTTGAGAAGCGCCATTGCTCCTGCCGGGTCATAAGGCAACCGGTCCACTTCGGCATATTCAGGATGGATCGGGCAGACATGATGGTTCTGAGCGGGGATACCCAGCCCATTGACACCGAGTTCCAACAAGACCGCGTTATCTACCGCCATAGATAGCGCGCGCCGGACGCGTGGGTCAGAATAAGGTCGCTTTCCCTCCACTTCAGCGAGTTGATTGGGCCGGATGACAATGGTTGCCGCCGTTACCGCTTCGTTCTGCTCCAGGTCCAGCCCGGTCAGCAAGGCGACGAAATCACCACTGGATTCAAAATTCGCGTCAATTTCTTCGGATTCATAGCTTGATAAGAGGACCGCCGGATCTGTTCCTACATCGATGTATTCGATCCGATCCAAATAAGCCCCGTTGCCTTCGTTCCACCATCTGTGCCCCTCTTTACGAACCAGTACCGCCTTCACTCCAACCTCGTGGCTTTCAAGGGTGTAGGGGCCTGTGCCCATCGGGGAACGGAACGGATCCACGTTTCCTTCGCTGGGATGTACGATTGCCGCCGGATAATCGGCCATACCAGCGATCAACGTAATATCCGGTTTGGGCAGGTTCAGGCGAACCGTCAAATTGTCGACGACCTCAATGACCCCAACAGCAGCGACACCGGTATCAGGGTCAATAAGTGTGCCAAACCGGCCTGCCATCGAGTTGCCTTCAGCATCCTGTTCGCACCAGCGGGCAATGTTGTAGGCGATGTGATCGGCAATCAGCGCATCACCGTTGTGCCAGGTCACGCCTGGACGCACATTCAGAATGTAAGTTATTGCGTCTTCGCTGATTTCCCAGCTTTCCAAAAGCATCGGTTCGAATGTGAACGCATGTGTGTAGCGCACAAGGTATTCCAACCAGCCACGACTGATGTTGGCCAGCGGGCTGCCATCATAGGAACGTGGGTCCTTTCCAGCGCTCACAATCATCCCGATCCGGAGCGTTCCTCCGATCCTGGGCACTTCCGATGCTTGCGCTGGAGCACACATGCCCAACATCCCATAGGCGGTTGATGTTGTGGCACCGAATGTTGTCGCAATGGCCAAAAACTCACGTCGGCTGGCAGCGTCTTTTTTGCACCCTTCTTCCAAAGCGGATTCTTCGATGCGTGTTGGCAGAGTGTCGCTACCTGATGTATAGAATTTCATAATCTCCTCACGTGAATGACGAGCATTGTAGACGATAATCAGAACTTTTTGGGGACTTGAAGTTCGTTTCGCATTCGAAATGAACCACTAATCTGTGAATGCGCGATGATAAGGCTTGCTTGAGTAGGTGCACCGCGTAACGGGGTTACGAAGATTTGACACTCGCGATTACTGACCTTCATATTCAGTACGGCGCCAGACAGTATAGGCGCGAACACGGGAAAATTTCGGCATTTTCGGATCCGCCCCAGATACCAACACATTCTCTTCATGCATTCCATGAACTTATTCGGCGGAAGCCCGTTCGGGCCTCCATTGCCTTTTGAATAGTTGGCATCAAAAACCGGCTATGATGTTGTTATAGGACACCGGTACAAACAGGTATTTGATCCGTTTTTGGGATGCAAAGTTGATCGCGCGGCTGGTGTCCATGTCGGGCGTTGCAGCACTGCGAAGGCAAAGGTGGAAAGTCGTACCCACGGCTTCAACAATCCGCGCATCTCCGTGACTAAGTTGGGTTTGCATGCTTCGCACGTAGTAGCCATCAGGATTTGGCATCACATCATCTAATGCGGCAACTTCGTTTATATGGTCCTGCCCACAAAGCTCGCTTATCATCGACTCAGCATGGGCAGTGCTGGTTAGTATGCACAGTGCAATTATTGGTGCAGAAATGTTCATTGTGTTAACCTCCAAGTGTATTGTGGCCCACCCAATGCGACGACCTATCGAATTGAACGGGGCAGCCAGTAGGAACAATTGGACATGTCAGCTGGTGAATTGTCCCGAAACGGGTCCGAAATTGAGACGAAATCACAACCGATAATCTTTCTCGGAGATTTCATATTTGACCCTGAATTGCTGGGACTGTCCGATGCATCCGGAGCGCCCGTCGACCTTCGCAGCCAAAGTCTTGCGGTGTTGTGTCTTTTGGCTGCTCAGGCTGGGAGGGTCGTAAGCAAGGACAACCTGATTGACTCAGTCTGGGGCGATACTTTTGTTACTGATGACAGTCTTGTTCAATGCATCTCTGACATTCGCCGCGCCATTTGTGATCGGGATCACAAGGTAATCCAGACCCTGCCACGACGCGGCTATCGGCTCAACTCGGGCCGCGCGACGCCACATCTTCCAGCCCTTGCCCTGCCCGATCTTGCGGGACGCCGGGCGATTGCGGTCCTGCCATTCACTAACTTGAACGACAATCAGGAGCAGACGTTTTTTGCCGAGGGAATAAGCGAAGACCTAATTGCGCGCTTGTCGATGGTACGGACGCTGACAGTTTTGGCAGTGCCATCACGTTATACGTTTGGCGGAGAATTCATCCGCGCCGAGAACGCGGACACGGAATTTGAGCCCGAGTTCCTGATCAAGGGCACAGTACGGCGGGCGGGTGACAAGGTTCGGGTGACGGTTCAACTGTTGGACAACAGCAACGGAGCCATTGTTCTGTCGAGGCGCTATGACCGGCGTGTGTACGACATCTTCGAAATTCAGGACGATCTGGTCGGTGAAATTATCGCGGAAACCCAGGTCGCGCTTACCGATGGCGAGGTTGCGCACTTGGCCGTTCGGCAGACGCGAAGTGTTCAGGCTTGGGAGTATTTTCATCAAGGCTTGCTGGAACACATCAAATACAGGCCCGAGTCTTTTCAGACAGCCCGTCGCATGTATCGCAGGGCGCTGGACATTGACCCAGATTATTTTGATGCGATGGTCGCTGACGCCTGGGCACTTTGGATGGAGGCGCGCTCGTTGATTGATGCCAGCCAGATTGACGCTCTGCGCGAATGCAGGGTTCTGGTTGATGCGCTGATCTCGCGATGGCCGAACCGTCCTGACGCCCTTCACCTGGATGCTGTGCTTTTGATGATGGAGGGCGAGCATGAGGCAGCTGAAAAGCGGGCCGATCAAGGGCGTAAGGCGGGTCGAAGCTATTTGTGGGGATATGCAATTGTGCATATCTACGGCGGAAGCGTAAAAAAGGCGACGGAGCTTTTTGCGGAACTTATCAACTCGTCGCTCGTGCTCAACAATGACGCGCTGTATTGTTATGCTCAATGTCTGACCCTGATGGGTGAATACGAACAAGCGATTATATTGGCCGAGGAATATCGGTTGCGGGTGCCCGCGACGGTTTACGGCTATACTTTATTGGCCACGGCTCAAGGCATGGCTGGCCAATCCAAACTGGCTGCCGAAACAGTTGCAGCCATGCGCCAGACCCATCCGAGATTCACTCTCGCAATGTTTCGTCAGCACGAACCGTATCGCGACGCCGAAATCCTGAAACGCATTACTGACCTGCTGCGAAAAGCAGGCATTCCGGATTGACTTTATTAGATTTCTTGTTGCTGCGCCGGATGTATTCCTAACAATGGGTAGTGTTCATTTGCCACCATTAGTGGTCTCCCCATCTTATGTAATGTTCTTGGATTTCGGCTAACACTATTGAGCTGCAACCCTTTCCTCCGCGCAACGAATGGAAGAACGACAACGGAAAGTTCTAGCGGGTTTTGAGAAGACAGACGCGTCTCTTTCAGCGGCGAAAAGAGATATTCTTAGCCTGCCCGAAAGCAATCCTATGTGAACTCTAGCCAAAATTGTGCTTTGCCCCGATCTCGAGAACTACAAAGTCCAGTTGTGAATGTCCGCTTCGGGCTGGAAGCAGCAGTCCTCAAGCTTCACGGGGGCCACGACCATGGCATTGGGCCAACCAAAATTTGCACTGTGCGAAATTAGCTTTGAATTCGAAAATCAGTAGGTGGCTATTGCGCCCAACGCTTTGGGCCAAAGATGCAAATCTTTAGGCGAAACGCAAAACTATGGGCGCCCCTACAAAACAGTCAGAAATCCAGATTTTCGACACTCAGAGCGTTTTTCTGGATGAATTCCCGGCGCGGTTCCACGACGTCGCCCATCAGTTTGGTGAACAGGTCGTCGGCCTCAACCATGTCATCCACCCGCACCTGCAACAGCGTACGGGCATCTGGGTCGAGCGTCGTTTCCCACAACTGGTCAGGGTTCATCTCGCCCAAGCCTTTGTAGCGTTGCAGGGAAAGACCTTTTTCGCCTTCTTCCAGAATGG
Source organism: uncultured Ruegeria sp. (assembly GCF_947497005.1). GTDB lineage: Bacteria > Pseudomonadota > Alphaproteobacteria > Rhodobacterales > Rhodobacteraceae > Ruegeria. The sequence goes on from NZ_CANMFF010000008.1 coordinate 20,130, forward strand.
CGCGATGCAGATCCAGCGGGCCGTGGATCAACTGGGAACGATCACGTCGGATCAATGTAGCCGGTGTGTTATAGACCTCTTGCAAGCTCTGCGTGAAACTGCCGGTCTTGCGGGCCTCACCCGAGCGTAACATGGGGCCATCCAGCGTGCGGACTTCTTCGACACCGCGCAGGATGCGGGCAAGACGAATACCATGGTCCTGTGTGATCCGACCCTGCCAGCCGCGCTCGTATTCCAGTGCAATCAGATCGAGACGGGCGGCAACTTTGTCGGCCACGCCTTGTAGATCGGCGTCAACAGCGCCAGGTACAAAGGCACCGGCAACGGCTGCTTGTTCCAGAATGTGGCGCGGGTAATGAGTCGGGAAGGCATCCAAAACACGTTTCAGTTGCCGTGCTTCGTCGACAATGCGGGTCAGGTCCTGACCTATGATCTCTTCCCCGGAACCAAGCTTCAGCACAGCCCCCTCGACACCCTGGTTGATCAGGTAATCATCCAGTGCGGCCTGATCTTTCAGATACACCTCGGATTTACCGCGCGATACTTTGTAGAGCGGTGGTTGCGCGATGTAGAGGTATCCACCCTCGATCAACTCCGGCATCTGGCGATAGAAGAAGGTCAGCAGCAGCGTTCGGATATGCGCGCCATCCACGTCCGCATCAGTCATGATGACGATCTTGTGGTAGCGTAGCTTTTCGACGTTGAACTCATCCCGGCCAATGCCCGTACCCAACGCCATCACGAGGTTACCGATTTCCTGCGATGACAACATCCGGTCAAACCGCGCGCGCTCAACGTTCAGGATCTTTCCTCGCAGCGGCAGGACCGCTTGCGTCAGGCGATCCCGACCTGTTTGGGCTGAACCGCCAGCCGAGTCCCCCTCGACAAGGAAAACTTCGGTCTTGGATGGGTCTTTTTCCGAACAATCTTTCAGCTTGCCAGCCAGATAATTCACATCCATTGCCGTCTTGCGGCGGGTCAGTTCGCGCGCCTTGCGTGCGGCTTCACGGGCCAGAGCGGCCTCGATGATCTTGCCGACGATCGCTTTGGCCTCGTTCGGGTTTTCCTCGAACCACTCGGCCAGTTTTTCGTTCATCAAGCCTTCAACCGCCGGTCGCACTTCGGACGAGACCAACTTGTCCTTGGTTTGAGAGGAGAATTTTGGGTCTGGCACTTTTACAGACAGCACACAGGTCAGACCTTCGCGCGCGTCGTCTCCGGTAAAGCTGATCTTTTCCTTCTTTGCAATCCCACTGGATTGCGCGTAGTTGTTGATCGTCCGTGTCAGAGCACCCCGGAAACCGGCCACATGAGCCCCGCCATCCCGCTGCGGGATGTTGTTGGTGAAGGGCAGAACCGTTTCATGGTAGCTGTCATTCCACCACATCGCGATTTCGACACCGATATCGTCGCGTTCGCCTTTGATATAGATCGGCTCGGGCATTGCCGGGGTCTTGGACCGGTCGAGGTATTTGACGAATTCCTTGACGCCGCCCTCATAAAACAGCTCGGTTTCCAGCCGTTCCGCAGGACGTTCGTCGATCAGGATGATCCGCACGCCCGAATTCAGGAAGGCCAGCTCGCGCAAGCGCTTCTCGAGCGTCTCAAACGAGTATTCGAGGTTCGAGAACGTGTTGGTCGAGGCCAGAAAACGCACTTCGGTTCCCGTACGGTCACCGCACTCACCGACCACTTTCAGATGCTCCGCCGTCTCGCCGCCCTCAAAGCGTGCGACATGCTCCTTGCCAGCGCGCCAGATACGTAGCTCCAGCCAATCCGACAGTGCGTTCACGACCGAAACACCCACACCGTGAAGGCCGCCCGACACTTTGTAGGAATTGCTGTCGAACTTACCGCCAGCGTGCAGCTGAGTCATGATGACTTCAGCGGCCGAGACGCCTTCTTCAGGGTGAATATCGACAGGAATTCCACGCCCGTTATCGCTGACCGAGACGCTCGAATCCGCGTGGATTTTCACAGTCACATGGTCTGCGTGATCAGCCAGAGCCTCATCGATCCCATTATCGACAACCTCATACACCATATGGTGCAGACCCGAGCCGTCATCCGTGTCTCCGATATACATGCCGGGGCGCTTACGAACGGCTTCCAAGCCTTTGAGAACTTTAATGGAATCAGCGCCGTATTCTTGAGGAGCCTGTGCGTCTTCGGACATTCAGTCAGTACCTATATTATTTTGGTAACTTATACGTTTTCTTGTGGGGATTGTCACGCGATCCCCCAATATTTTGTGTTTGTATGAGTCGTTTTTTACCCGCCGGGACCCGGCTCATAACCGGTCGATATCAGACGCAATATCCGCAGCAATTTCCAGCGCATTGACATCCTTGCGTTCCGCCGACAATCGCAGCCCAAGAATGTCCGACTGATACCGCGCTGCCAGCCGATCCGGATCATGTTCGGACCGGATATCACCGGCATCCTGAGCGCTGCGAAACAGTTCAGCAAAACATGCCTTCATTTCCGCCATGTGACGCGCTGCCTGATCCGCGAGTTCATGATCCTTCGCCTGCAACTCGGCATATGTCTTTGCCAACATGCAGGCTTTCGTCGGGTTCTCGATGGCCTCGATCACCAAGCGGGGCTGCGCTTTCAGCGCCTCTTTCGGGCCCAGATTCTCCGCCAGCGCCTTTATGCGTGCGACACCCTCATTCGCATAACTCTCCAGCGTCAGTGCATAGAGCGCATCCTTCGACCCGAAAGCCGCGTAAAAACTGCCGGGTTTCAGTTTCAGTTCCCGCTCCAGATCCTTCAGAGATGTACCGGCCCAGCCTTGGCGCCAGAAGATATCCCTCGCCTTCGCGATCAATGCTTCACGATCATATGCGGGTTTACGTGGCATCAGCATCACCAATTCTTGAACGTTCACTCAAATATATACTTGAGCGATCACTCAAGAAACCCTAAATACGACTCATCGCGCCAGAAACAGGAGTTCCGACATGGCCAATTTCCCGTCTCATCACCTCGAGTCCGCACCCGAAGGATCCAAACCTCTGCTGGAAAAGTCGCAGACCGCCTTTGGCCGGTTGCCCGGTCTGCACAAGGTGATGGCCGAAAGTCCGCAGCACCTGGAAGGTTATCAGGTCCTGCACGGCCTGTTCCTGCAGACCGATTTCGACAATGACGAAAAAACCGTTGTCTGGCAGACCATCAACGTGGAAAACGAATGTCACTATTGCGTGCCTGCGCACACTGGAATTGCCAAAATGATGAAGGTCTCGGATGAGATCTCCGAGGCCCTGCGCAACGAAACTCCGCTGCCCTCAGCCAAGCTTGAGGCGTTGCGCACGTTTACCTTGCAAGTGATGGAAACACGCGGCAACCCGACCGAGGAACAGCTGCAGGCGTTCTTTGACGCGGGCTATTCGCACCGTGCCGTTCTGGACGTGATACTGGGTCTGGCACAGAAAACCATGTCAAACTACGTCAACCACATGGCCCAAACGCCGGTCGATGAGGTCATGCGCGGCTTCCTGTGGGAACGTAAAGTCAACGAACCAGCCTAAGTGACTACGACCGAGCCCCCATCGCCTTCTGTAACGATCAGCGTCTGGGCCCGGTCACCCAACTCTGCAAACAGTTCAGGCCCGGTGCCCGTCATCCAGGCCTGAGCCCCTAACGCACAAATCTCGTCATAAAGTGCTGCGCGTCGACCCGCGTCCAAATGGGCGGCCACCTCATCCAGCAATACAATCGGTGGCGCATCCACCATCGCGGCCAAAGCTCGGGCATTTGACAGGATCAGCGAGACCAACAACGCTTTCTGCTCACCGGTCGAGCAATCCTTGGCCGGAACACCTTTAGCTGTAAACACGCCATTCAGATCCGACCGATGCGGCCCAACTAAAGTCCGGCCCGCCGCCAAGTCTCTGAACCGGCTTTCGCTCAGAGCTTCGCGCAGGTCGTCGACCGTCTCGGGCATCGCACCTTCAGCTTGCACCAATTCCAACTCGGCAGACGGAAAAGCCGTCTCCGCCTGATCTTGCGCTGCCCGCAGATGCGTCAACGCTTCAAGCCGCGCGGCATGGATACGGTGCCCCATCTCGGCCAACTGAGCCTCGAGCGCGGCGTACCAATGCGCATCCCGCACTTGCTCTTTCAGCAATCGGTTACGCTCGCGCATCGCTTTTTCGTAAGTCAGCGATGCCTCTGCGTGAGATGGGTAAAAACTTAGCGCAATGCGATCAAGAAACCGCCGCCGGCCTTCCGCGCCTTCAATCCACAGGCGGTCCATGGATGGCACCAGCCAGACCACCCGTGCAAGTTTTCCCAGATCGATTTGTGTTGCTGATTTGCCATCGATCCTAACTTGGCGCGCGGCGCCGCCCTCTGACCAAGTTTCGATTTCGAAATTCTGCCCCTGCGATCGCAAAAGCCCGGACAGTTTCCAGCCCAATGCCTCGGGCCGTCGCGTCATCTCAGCCGCACTCGCACGCCGCATCCCACGACCGGGTGAAAACAAAGACACCGCTTCCAGAATATTGGTCTTTCCGGCCCCATTCGGGCCGTGAATGGCCACCGGCCGCCCCTCCAGAGACAAGCGCGCCAGCTTATGAGACCGAAAATGCGAGACCGTAAGCTCGGTCAGGGCCAATCCCATGACCCCTCCCTTCGTCTTCTCTTAAATACTCCTGCCGGAGGCATCGTGAACCAGCGCGATCAGACACGCATCGGCATGACAACATAGACCGCGCTTAGATCATTGCCTTCGCGCATCAAGGTCGGATCACCGGCTGAATTGAACATGAATACAGCGTTCTCACGATCCACTTGCGAGGCGATCTCCAGCAGATATTTGGCGTTGAAACCGATCTCCAGCCGCTCATCACCATAGGCGACAGCCAGTTCTTCCTCGGCCGCACCACTATCCGGTGCGTTGACGGACAGGATTAGCTTGTCGCCATCCAACTGCAGCTTCACCGCACGCGACCGCTCGGACGACACAGTCGCCACCCGGTCCACAGCCTGCGCGAACTCGGCAGCATCCACTTCCAGCTTGCGGGTATTTCCTTGCGGGATAACGCGTGTGTAGTCAGGGAAGGTGCCATCAATGACCTTCGACGTCAGCGTGATATCCGGCGTGGCAAAGCGGACCTTGGTTTCGCTGACTGACACGGCGATATCCATTTCATCGTCATCCAGCAGCTTGCGCAGCTCGCCCACGGTTTTGCGCGGCACGATCACACCCGGCATTTCCGCCGCACCGTCTGGCAGGTCGGCATCGATCCGAGCGAGACGGTGACCATCGGTGGCCACGCAACGCAACACTTTGCCGCCTTCGGACCCTTCGGCCACATGCATGTATACACCGTTCAGATAGTACCGTGTCTCTTCTGTTGAGATCGCAAATTTCGACTTGTCGAACAACCGACGCAGCAGAGCCGCTGATGCCGTGAAATTCGATTGATACTCAGAGGATGCCATGACAGGAAAATCCTCTTTCGGTAGCGTCGCCAGCGAGAAATTCGACCGCCCCGCCTCAACCGTCAGACGGCCCGCAGCGCTGTCAGCGGTCAGCGTGACCAACGCACCGTCCGGCAGTTTGCGCACGATTTCATGCAAGGTGGTCGCCGCAACTGTGGTCGCCCCGGCTTTCTCGACCTGCGCCGGAGCCTTGTCGACCACTTCAATGTCCAGATCGGTGGCGCGGAACTGCGCCACATCGCCTTCCGCCTCGATCAGAACATTTGCAAGTATGGGAATGGTATTGCGACGTTCCACAACGGATTGGGCCTGCGAAACGGCCTTGAGAAGGGTGCCGCGTTCGATGCTGATCTTCATACCCTCAGTTCCTCTGACTTGCGTACCGACATGGGCGGGACTGGCACGTTAGCGGTTCCACCCTGAGGTACAAGGATTTTTTACGGATTTCTGGGTTGGATTGCCCTCAGCGTCAAGGGCAGCGTGCCCGACAAGCTTCAGTTCTGGTCTAACCGTGGATTAATGCGCACAAGAAAACGCCCTGGGCGCTAGAACCCGGGGCATTTTCTTGCAATGCCTGCGCAGATCAGGCTTCTAGCGACCGGCGCAGCATTTCCACATCTTCAGCGATCTGACCGTCTGTCAGCTTCAGCTCTTCAATGCGTTTGACGCCGTGCATGACTGTCGTGTGATCGCGCCCACCAAAACGGCGGCCAATCTCGGGCAGGGACCGGCTGGTCAACTGCTTGCACAGATACATCGCCACCTGACGCGGACGCGCATAAGAGCGCAGGCGCTTGGGACCAATGATGTCGGACAAACGAATATTGTAATAGTCGGATACTTTCCGCTGGATCTCTTCGACCGTGATCTTGCGCTCAGACGCGCGCAGCACGTCCGCCAGACAATCCTGTGTCAACTCCATGTCGATCTCACGCCCAACCAGCGAAGCGAAGGCAAAGAGGCGGGTCAATGCACCTTCCAAAACCCGGACATTGGTCGAGATACGATGGGCCAGGAATTCCAGAACGCCGTCTGCAATGGTCAAGTCAGGATAGGTCGAGCTGTATTGCTGCACTTTGTTCTGCAGGATGCCCAAGCGCAATTCGTAATCGGTCGGATGCAGGTCGACCACCAGGCCACATTGCAGGCGGGATTTGACACGATCTTCCAAATCCTTGATCTCGCCCGGGGCGCGGTCGGCCGAGATGATGATCTGCTTGTTCTGATCCACCAGCGCGTTGAACGTGTGGAAAAACTCTTCCTGCGTGGAATCCTTGCCGGCGATGAACTGCACGTCATCAACCATCAAAACGTCAACCGAACGAAACAGGTGTTTGAAATCCATCATCCTGCGCTCGCGCAGAGCCTGCACGAACCGGTACATGAACTGTTCCGCCGAAAGGTACAGAACATTCAATTCCGGATGCTTGGTTTTAAGCTCCCATGCGATGGCGTGCATAAGGTGGGTCTTACCCAGACCAACGCCTCCATACAGAACCAGCGGATTGAAGGTCACCGGGCCACCTTCGGACACACGACGTGCAGCCGCATGGGCCAGTTCATTGGGTTTTCCGACCACAAAGCTGTCAAAGGTAAAACGGGAATCCAGTGGCGCGGCCTGCAACGACTCCAAAGCGTCCTGCGCTGTGTCCGCGACCGGCGCAATGACAGGCGCAGGCTGTGTCTCGGGCACTGCCTTGGCTACAGGTTTCGGGCGAACAGGCGAGTTCGCAGCAACGCGGAAATCCAAGCGCTGCACAGTTTCACCTGCAGTGTTCAGTTCGTACAATATGAGGTCCGCAAAATTTTGACTGACGTAGTTGCCCATAAAATTGGTCGGCACGGAGAAAACCGCCACGCCATCCTGCAGCTCTTTAAATTCCAAAGGCTCAATCCAGGTGGTGTAATTGTTCCGACCGATGGCCTTTAGCAATTTGTTACGCAGTAGTCCCCATTTCTCTTGTGTCATTCAGCGCCTCACGCATCCCATTCTTATTGACCAGTCGGCCTTATTCATACGAAGCCGGTTGCCCGGACATGCATTCACGCGCAAAGGTATCCCTGCGCCAAACCGGACGGTCTGGCGGGATTGTCCCGGAAAGCTCGTACACCCTCGGATTTGGCACTCAGAAATATCTAAGCGCCCCGAAAACCGGGTTGCACAATGCAATCTCAATTTTTAGACAGGGCCGAGATCACCGGGAAAACCCGGGCACCACGGCAGATCGGCAGCCTGGCTCATGCCAGTCGTCGACGATTGTCCCCAGATCGTTCTGATGCCCGTCAGTTCAATCGGGTAAACAGCCTGTCCCCCCAAGCGAGTGAATCGCTGACATCAGTGGTAGCAATTCGAAGCGGGGCGCGGCAATGAAACTCTGATATTGACTCGGTTCTTTGGTCGAAAGAATCTCTCGTTCTCGTGAAGGCGCGGTTTTCTGGCAACACGAATAAAGGCGCCGCAACGCGCGACGCCTTTCAGAATAGTTCAGACTTGCTGACGTGACCTTAGGTCACCCAAAAGCCTTAGCCCAGTGCTTTGACGCGCGCTGACAGGCGCGACATTTTACGGGCTGCTGTGTTCTTGTGGAAGACACCCTTGGTGACGCCGCGCATCAGCTCGGGCTGAGCTACACGCAGGGCCGTGGTCGCTGCGTCCTTGTCGCCGGAAGCAATCGCTTCTTCGACCTTACGCAAATAGGTGCGGATGCGCGAACGACGCGCTTTGTTGATTGCAAAACGCTTGTCGTTCTGACGAGCGCGTTTTTTTGCCTGAGGCGAGTTTGCCATGTGATTCTGACCTTCGTTCGGTACGGTTATCTAATGTTGCGCGCCACGGATATATCCGCACCGGATCGGAAATCACGAGTGTGAGTCGGGCCAAGCGGGCCGCACGCGCATGTATGACGGCGTTCTTTAGTCAAGTTTTCAAGATTTGCCAAGTCGATTCTTGGAACCAGAGTCAGCAACAAAAAAGGCGGGCAAAAGCCCGCCCGTCTTTGATGGTGTCCTGCGCGCTACTTGTCGCGGAATTGCGCCGCACGCTTTTCAAGGAACGCTGCCATACCCTCTTTCTGGTCTTCGGTTGCGAACATCGAGTGAAACACCCGACGCTCGAAAAGCATCCCTTCGCTCAGCGGAAGTTCATAGCTGCGGTTCACCGCTTCCTTCGCAGCAATCGCGGTCAGTTGTGACTTTTCAGCAATTTTCTGCGCCGCGCCCACAGCTTCTTCAATCAGCTTCTTGGCAGGTACAACCCGGCTGACAAGGCCCGCTCGTTCAGCTTCGTCTGCGTCCATGAAACGCCCGGTCAGGTTCATGTCCATCGATTTGGACTTGCCGACAAACCGGGTCAGACGCTGACTTCCGCCCAGCCCGGCAATAACGCCCAGATTGATCTCGGGCTGGCCAAACTTGGCAGTGTCCGCCGCGATGATGAAATCGCTCAGCATGGCAAGTTCGCACCCGCCGCCCAATGCATAGCCTGCAACAGCAGCGATGATCGGCTTGCGGATCGCGGTGACACGATCATTCGCGTCGGCAAACAAGTTGATGTTGTAGACGTCGACAAAGCTCATTTCGGACATCTCCTTGATGTCCGCGCCCGCAGCAAAGGCTTTGTCCGATCCGGTGATCACGACGCAACGTACCTTGTCATTGCTGTCTGCATCTTCCAGTGCGGTGCACAGCTCACCCAGCAACTGGGTGTTCAGCGCGTTCATCGCATCCGGTCGGTTGAGTCTGATAAGTGCGACGTGGTCTTCGATTTCGACGATGATCGTCTCAAAAGCCATGAGAAGAAAGCTTCCGGTTGTTCCGTTCAAGTACGATTCCTTACCACGCGAAAAACTTGGATCAAGCTATCTTTGGCATTGCGCACAATAGAAGGATGAGCGACCGGACTGGGTGATTCTATTGATAGGCGCCCCGCATCCTTCGGTTCGGCAGGCCTCACCCTCGCGGCCATAGACATCAAAGCTATGTTGAAAATATCCAAGTTCTCCATCGGCTTGGCGGAAATCCCGCAGTGAGGACCCGCCGGCTTCGATGGCGTCCTGCAACACCTGCCGGATGATCGGAACGAGCGCCGCGACGCGGGCTGCAGAAATTTGCCCGGCTTTGCGGCGTGGCGACACCTTGCCGCGATAAAGCGCTTCGCAAACATAGATATTGCCCAAACCGGCAACGATTCCCTGATCCAACAGGGCTGATTTGACCGGCGTGTTCTTACCCTTGAACGCCTCGATCAGGTGCTGCTCGTGGAAATCGTTACTAAGAGGTTCAGGCCCCAAGACAGATAGCAGCTTGTGTTCCTCGGCTGTGGCCGTGGGCAGCAGGTCCATCGCTCCGAACCGGCGCGGATCGTTGAACGTTACCCGCGCCCCGTTGGCCATATGAAAGACCACATGGTCGTGTTTTTGCGCAGCAGGGTGGTCGTGCGCGAATTGCCCTAACGGGTCGCCTGACACAGTCATCCGCCCGGACATTCCCAGATGGATCAGCAGCGTCTCGCCACCGCTCAGATCGGCCAAGATGTATTTCGACCGCCGCCGCAACCGATCCACCCGCTGTCCCTTTAGACGCTCGGCCATACGATCTGGAAAAGGCCAGCGCAGGTCAGGGCGATTCACATCCGCCCGTTCTATCACACTCCCTTCCATTGCAGGGCTCAGGCCGCGTCTTACTGTCTCGACCTCGGGCAATTCGGGCATTACACGGCTCCTAATTCAAAGGGCCGCATTGTGCCCCGGTTCCAGAGCCCTATAACAGAGACGAAATCTGACAAACGGCAAGGCAAATGTCCGACAACAGCGACAAGACCACTCATTTCGGGTTTGAAACCGTACGCGAATCCGACAAGGCCGGGCGCGTGCAGGGCGTTTTCAACTCGGTCGCCTCGAAATATGACGTGATGAACGATGTGATGTCGATGGGCATCCACCGGGTCTGGAAAGACGCGATGATGGACTGGCTGGCCCCGCGCCCAGGCCAACGTCTGCTGGACGTCGCGGGCGGCACCGGCGACATCTCGTTCCGGTTCCTCAAGCGCGCAGGCTATGGTCACGCAACAGTTCTGGATTTGACCGAACCGATGCTGGTCGAAGGCCGGCAGCGCGCCGAGGCAGATCAGATGTCGGACAGCCTGAACTGGGTGGTCGGCGATGCCATGTCCCTGCCCTTCGAGGATAACACCTTCGACGTTTACACAATCTCATTCGGCATCCGAAACGTCACCCGCCCGCAAGAAGCCCTGAACGAAGCCTTTCGCGTGCTGAAACCCGGCGGCCGCCTGATGGTGCTGGAGTTCAGTCAGCTACCCAATGACGGGTTGCAGAAACTTTACGATCTTTATAGTTTCAACGTCATTCCGCGCATGGGTAAACTGATCGCGGGCGATTATGACAGCTACCAGTATCTGGTGGAATCAATCCGAAATTTCCCGGATCAGGAGACGTTCCTGAACATGGTTCGGTCCGCTGGTTTTGAGAACGCCAAATACCGAAACCTGAGCATGGGAATCGCCGCGCTGCATTCCGGTTGGAAAATCTGACATATGCGTGGCCCACATAATATCATCCGCCTGATCCGAACAGGCGCCACGCTCGAGCGCACAGGCGCCATGAATGTGGTTCTTGATGCGTTCGAAGCCCCGCGCGCCGTACGTATTCTGGCCCATATGTTAGGCAAACCCTTTCAATGGCTTGGCTACAAGGGCGACCCCGAGATGCCCCCCGCGACGCGTGCGCTAACGGCACTAGGCCCTGCCTATATCAAGTTCGGGCAGGTACTTTCGACACGCCCCGACGTGGTTGGAAATGAACTGGCCGAGCAACTGCGCGTTCTGCAGGACAAGCTGCCCCCCTTCTCCAAAGCAGAGGCCATGGCCGAGGTCGAGAAAGAGCTGGGCCAACCGATCTCAGAGATGTTCAGCGAATTCAGCGAGCCGATTGCTGCAGCCTCGATTGCGCAAGTTCACAAGGCCAAGCTGACCAGTACAGGCGAGGATGTTGCTGTCAAAGTCCTGCGCCCGGGTATCGAGCGCGCTTTCCGCAAAGATGTCGACGCGTTCTATTTCGCTGCCCGCATGGTGCAACTTTGCGCCCCGGGAGCGCGCCGCCTGCGCCCGATGGAAGTGATCGAGCATTTCGACGGTGTGGTGCGCGGCGAACTGGATCTGCGTCTGGAAAGCGCCGCCGCATCAGAATATGCCGCCAATACCAAGGACGACGCGGGGTTCTGGCTGCCTCCTGTTGTTTGGTCACTGTCCGCGCGCCGCGTTATGACACTTAGCTGGGCAGATGGTATCGCACTGGGTGACAATGATGCACTGGATGCCGCAGGTCACAACCGAAATGACCTAGCCGAACGTGTGCTGCGCCTGTTCCTGCTTCATGCCCTGCGCGACGGCTATTTTCACGCCGACATGCACCAGGGCAACCTGAAGGTGGCCGCGAATGGAGATATCATTGCCTATGACTACGGCATCATGGGCCACATCAACGAATACACCCGCCGGGTCTATGCCGAGATTCTCTTTGGCTTCATCCGCCGCGACTATAAACGTGTGGCCGAGGTGCATTTCGAAGCCGGCTACGTTCCCGCTAATCAGGACGTGGACGAATTTGCCCGCGCCCTGCGCGCAGTGGGTGAACCTATTTTCGGCATGGACGCCACGCATATTTCCATGGGGCGGCTGCTGAGCTATTTGTTCGAAGTGACCGAACGGTTCGGGATGGAGACACGAACCGAACTGATCCTGTTGCAACGTACCATGGTTGTCGTCGAAGGCGTGGCTCGCTCATTGGATCCCCATATGAACATCTGGGAAGTCGCGCACCCGGTGGTCGAAGACTACATCAAACAGTCCATCGGGCCCCGTGCAGCCCTTCGGGATTTCGGGAAAACCGCTATGGTTCTCGCCCGCTTCGGTCCGCGCCTGCCCGCATTGGTAGAAAACGCCCTGATCGCTCAAACCCAAAAAGACGATCAACAGGCCTCCGGCATCTCAGACAAGTTTCTTCCGGTCGCCATTGGTGCCGCCGCAGGCATAGGCGCCACACTGCTGATCATGGCGCTCGGCTGACGTCAGCCCACCTGCTTCATCTGGCTGAAAATACCTTCGAGGGGAATCGCGCCTGCGGCGTGATGGGGGGCTGACAGCCCCCCGCCCGGTTCCAAATCAAAGCCGCTCGATGGCTATGGCAATCCCCTGTCCACCGCCGATACACATAGTGATCAGCCCTTTGGACCCACCCGTTCGCTCCAGTTCATACAACGTCTTCAGCGTTATGATCGCACCGGTTGCCCCGACCGGGTGACCCAAGGCAATTGCACCACCATTGGGATTCACCTTGGTCGCGTCCAGCCCAAGTTCCTGATTGACGGCCAGAGCCTGCGCGGCGAAGGCTTCGTTGCTTTCGATCACATCGAAATCACCGGCTGACAGACCCGTTTTCTTGAACAGGTTTTGCACGGCCGGAACGGGTCCGATGCCCATTACTTCAGGTCGCACCCCTGCATGCGCATAACCAATGACACGTGCCTTGGGTTTCAGCCCTGCCTTCTCGGCGGCCTCTGCGGTCGCCAGCACCATGGCCGCTGCACCGTCATTGATGCCCGATGCATTCCCCGCCGTTACGCGCCCGTCTTTTTTGAACACCGGGCGCAAACCAGCCAGCACGTCGGCAGTCGTGGCCTTGGGATGCTCATCAATTTTGAAATCGACCATATCGCGCTTCACTTTGACTTGCACCGGCGCGATCTGGCTTTCAAAGTACCCTGCCTCGATTGCAGCCGCCGCACGGGTCTGGCTGGTCAGTGCAAACTCATCCATTTGTTCGCGGCTGATCTGATGTTCGTCCGCAACGTTCTCTGCCGTGACACCCATATGTCCTGTGCCGAAGGGGCAATTCAGCGCGCCCAGCATCATGTCCAGCGAAGTGACATCGCCCATCTTCGCACCCCAGCGCGCCTGAGGGACGATATAGGGGCTGCGCGACATGCTCTCTGCTCCTCCCGCCACAGCAAACTCGGCATCACCAAGCATCAACGACTGTACCGCCGAAACGATCGCCTGAGCACCTGAACCACACAGACGGTTCACGTTCATCGCCGGTGTTCCATTGGGAATACCCGCCTGCATCGCGGCCACCCGGGACAGATACATATCGCGTGGTTCGGTGTTGATCACATGACCAAATACAACGTGGCCGACCTGCGCCCCTTCAACACCCGAACGCTCAAGGGCCGCTTCTGTTGCTACAGTTGCCAGATCAATCGGCGCAGAGGACGCCAAAGCGCCGCCAAACGTGCCGATGGCGGTGCGCGCACCGTCCAGAATCACTATATCAGTCATGTTTTCTCCTCCAAACTTCGCGCGCATTATGCACTTGCAGCATGATCTTCATATTAGACTCACTGTCACGCTCGGAATTGACATTACGTTGCGCAACACGCATGGATTCCGTCATGACGGAAAACACAGACGATATCCTGAACCTTCTGCCCGCCCGTTTGAAAGAGGCGCGCCGGGCCAAGGGCCTATCCCTTGAGGCGGTCGCCAATCTCAGCGGCGTCTCCCGGTCCATGGTCAGTCAGATCGAGCGCGGCGAAAGCAGCCCGACGATTTCGACCCTGTGGAACCTGACACGTGCTTTGCAGGTCGATTTTGCCGGTCTTTTGGAAGGTACAAAGGCCAACGACCAAATCGAAGTGCTCAGAAATACCGAAGTACCCAGCATCGACAATATGGGGCTGAACTGTCGCATACGTATTCTATCCCCACCGGAAGAGGCCGGGGGGCATGAGGTTTACGAGATTGAGTTCGATGAGGATGGAGCTTTGAACAGCCAACCCCATGCGCGAGGAGCACGCGAACAGCTGACTGTGCTTGAGGGCGCGGTCAAAGTCACCTCAGGCACGGCGGTAACCGAATTGAACCAGGGAGACACCGCTCGGTATGCCGCGGACATAGCGCATTCCATATCGGCCAGTGGTCCGGCCCGCGTTTTCCTGATTGTAAAGAACGCCTGAAATCAGCCAAATTCCGCCTTTACGGAAATTTTTCCTTCATACTGTAATTCCCCTATTTGGGAATTTCATCCGCTATGTTAGATGTGCGACTCAGTTGAACGGAGGTCGCCATGGCAGATGCATTCCTGTCCCATATCACGGACACACTCGCGCAGATCGATTACGAAGGTCTTTATAAACGCGAGCGAATGATCACCTCGCCTCAGGGCGGTGAGATTACTGTAGGTGGCAAACAGGTGATCAACCTTTGCGCCAACAACTACTTGGGTCTGGCCGATCACCCCGCGCTGATCGAGGCCGCAACGAACGCAATGGGTCCGAAAGGGTTCGGCATGGCGTCGGTCCGGTTCATCTGCGGTACGCAGGACATACATCGCGAGTTGGAACAGCGTCTTGCCAACTTTCTGAACAAGGACGACGCGATCCTGTTTGCCGCCTGTTTCGATGCCAATGGCGGGCTCTTTGAACCTTTGTTAGGCCCTGAAGACGCCATCATTTCGGATAGTCTGAACCACGCCTCGATCATTGATGGTGTCCGGCTGTGCAAGGCCAAGCGATATCGCTATCTGAACAATGACATGAATGATCTCGAAGCCTGGTTGAAACAGGCGCGCGAGGATGGCGCGCGGCATATCATGATTGCGACCGACGGCGTATTTTCGATGGACGGCTATCTGGCCAATCTGCCGAAAGTCCGAGAATTGGCTGACCAGTATGATGCAATTGTCATGGTCGATGACTGCCATGCCACCGGCTTTATGGGGCCAAACGGAGCAGGCACGCCGGATCATTTCGGCGTCGACGTTGAAATTCTGACGGGAACTTTGGGCAAGGCACTTGGGGGGGCAATCGGCGGTTATATCGCCGGGCCGCAGCCAGTGATCGACCTGCTGCGGCAGCGGGCGCGGCCCTATCTGTTCTCAAATTCGCTGCCGCCCTCCATCGTCGCCGCCGGGCTGGAAGCGATCCGCCTGGTCGAAGAAGGCGACATGCTGCGCGCCCAGTTGTTCGGGAACGCCAAATACTGGCGCGCCGGGTTGGAAAAGCTGGGCTTTGACCTGCTGCCCGGTGAACACCCGATCATCCCGGTGATGCTGGGCGAGGCTGCTCTGGCGCAGGAAATGGCGTCACGATTGTTCGACGAAGGCGTGTACGTTTCGGGTTTCTTCTTCCCGGTTGTCCCACGCGGGCAAGCGCGGATCAGAACGCAGATGAATGCGGCGCTCACAAAGGATGAACTGGACCGTGCCTTGGCGGCCTTTGGCAAGGTTGGCAAGGAACTAGGGGTCATCGAATGATCCTGCCATCCGTCATAGACGCAATCGGCGACACCCCAATGGTCGAGCTGTCGCGTCTGTGTGCGCGGCTAAACCTGAACGGGCGTATCGTCGCCAAGCTGGATTATTTGCTGCCCGGCTTTTCAAAAAAAGACCGTGCGGCAAAGTCCATCATCGAAGCGGCCCGTGCAGACGGTACGTTGTCTGAGGGGCAAACCGTGGTTGAGCTGACCTCGGGGAATATGGGCACAGGACTGGCGATTGTCTGCGGCATTCTTGGGCACCCTTTCATCGCGGTCATGAGCGCCGGAAACTCGGTCGAACGTGCGCGCATGATGCGGGCCTTGGGGGCTGAAGTTGTCATTGTGCCCCAAGCCCCCGGCAGCAAACCCGGCGAAGTCTCGGGCGCTGATCTTGAACTGGTCGATGCCGAAGCGAAACGGATCACTGCAGCACGAAATGCGTTTCGTGCCGATCAATTTGGTCATTCGGGGAACCCCAAGGCCCATGAAACCGGAACCGGTCCGGAAATCTGGGCGCAATCCGAAGGGACAGTCACCGCGTTTTGCGACTTTGTCGGGTCTGGCGGCACATTGGCCGGGGCCGCAGGTTTCCTGAATCGGCATGGCGTGCGGTGTTATGTCGTTGAACCCGAAGGTGTACGCGCCTTGGCCGGTGAAGCGGTATCGAACCCAGATCACCCCATTCAGGGCGGGGGCTACGCCATGCCGGATCTGGAGCATCTGAAGGATACCTTGTTGGCTGGGCACCTCGCCGTTTCTGGAGAGACCGCGAGAGATTGCTCTTTGCTTCTGGCTCGCACCGAGGGGATATTCGCCGGCTATTCGG
Source organism: uncultured Ruegeria sp. (assembly GCF_947497005.1). Classification (GTDB taxonomy): domain Bacteria; phylum Pseudomonadota; class Alphaproteobacteria; order Rhodobacterales; family Rhodobacteraceae; genus Ruegeria. The sequence goes on from NZ_CANMFF010000008.1 coordinate 36,734, forward strand.
CAGGTGCGAACCTTGCCGCAGCAATTGAACTGCTTCGCGGCCCCGAAGAAGGCGGCTGCATCGCAATCGTCATGTGTGACAGCGGCTTGAAATACCTGTCGACCGATTTGTGGGAGTGATCAAATGCGACCCAACACAATGAAAGCACTGGAGAAATCCAAGCCCGAGGAAGGGCTGTGGATGGTGCAGGCTCCGGTCCCCGAAATCGACCCGGATGAGGTCCTGATCCGCATCAACAAGACCGGTATCTGCGGTACCGACATCCATATCTGGAACTGGGACGATTGGGCCTCTCACACCGTTCCGGTCCCGATGATCACCGGGCATGAGTTTGCCGGAGAAATCGTCGAGATCGGGCGCAACGTAACAGGGTTGGAAGTCGGCCAGCGGTGTTCCGGCGAGGGCCACCTGATCACGACCGACAGCCGTCAGAGCCGCGCGGGCAAGTTCCATCTGGACCCCGGCACGCGCGGCATTGGAGTGAACGAACAAGGCGCATTTGCCCAGTTCCTGAAACTGCCCGCTTTCAACGTTGTCCCCTTGCCCGACGATATACCGGATGAGATCGGAGCCATCCTCGACCCGCTGGGCAACGCTGTTCACACCGCCCTCAGCTTTGATTTGTTGGGTGAGGATGTTCTGATCACCGGCGCGGGTCCCATCGGCATCATGGCCGCAGCTGTGGCTCGCCATGCCGGAGCTCGAAACGTGGTAATCACGGATATTAATGCCGACCGCCTGAAGTTGGCAGAACATGTGGTGCCTTCAGTACGCACCGTTGATGTGTCAAAAGACGATTTGCATGACGTCATCGCCGAGCTTGGCATGAAAGAGGGCTTTGACGTCGGGCTTGAGATGTCCGGCTCTCAGGCCGCGCTGGACCAGATGGTCGAGGCGCTGGTGATGGGAGGAAAGATCGCGCTGCTGGGGATTCCTCCTGGCAAATCTCCGGTCGATTGGTCGCGTATCGTATTCAAAGCAATCACGATCAAGGGTGTCTATGGCCGCGAGATGTTCGAGACGTGGTACAAGATGATCGCGATGCTTCAAAACGGGCTGGATGTGTCCCGAGTGATCACGCACCATTTTTCTATTGATGATTTCGCTGAGGGGTTTTCAGCAATGAAATCAGGCCTGTCGGGCAAGGTTGTTCTGGATTGGACCTAACAGTTACAACCACAGCCCCTAGACAGGTGCAGGACTTGTATTAGGGAGGCATGAGATGGGCGAGGACAAGGACAATCGTCTGTTGCAACGAGGTGTAGAAGACACCCTGGTCACCGATTTTGCTGAAACACATCGCAACAGCTATGGCGACTTTCTGCAGCTCAAGACACTGCTGAACCTGCAAAAGACGTTTCAGGATCCGGCGCAACCTGATGAGATGCTGTTCATCATCATCCATCAGGTCAGTGAACTGTGGTTGAAGCTGATGCACCATCAACTGGTCGAGGTGCGCCGATTCCTTCAACAGGATGAATTCGGCCCTGTCATGAAGAACCTCGACCGAATCAAGGCGATCCAACGTCAGTTGATTGCGGCATGGGAAACCCTGCTGACCATGACGCCGGCCGACTATATGACCTTTCGGAAAGCCCTCGGCAGCTCTTCAGGGTTTCAAAGTTACGGGTACAGGCAGATCGAGTTCATTCTCGGGAACAAGGATGCCTCGACCCTGAAAGTCCACGAGCATGACCCTGAGGTGATGGAGACACTGAACGCCGCCCTGACCAAACCGTCGCTTTATGACGAGGTGCTGCACATGCTGGACCGCCAAGGCTTTGCCGTACCGCAAGACCTGATCGAGCGAGACTATGCACACCCTTATTCAGGCGATCCGCGTGTGGTGAAAATCTGGGTCGAGGTGTTCAGAGATACTGAGAAATACTGGGATCTGTACGCGTTGGCCGAGAAACTTATGGACGTGGAATCGCTGTTCCAGCGTTGGCGCTTTGATCATGCTACTGCTGTAGAACGCGTCATCGGGATGCAACCGGGCACCGGGGGGTCCAGCGGCGTTGCCTTCTTGCGCAAAGCTCTGGAATTGCGGTTCTTTCACGATCTTTACGACGTACGCACCGAGTTGATGTACAGCGGACGGGGTTGATCATGCAGTATCGCGGGTTTTCACAGGCAGAGCTTGAACAGGAATACTCCCCAAGTTCGATGATCGGTGGCGATCTGACACCCTACCTGGCCGCCTACGAATCGCTGAGTACCGAAGCGCGGGACAGGTTATCGGTGCAGGAGCATCTGGCCTATGGCGAGGGCCCGGCGCAGGTTCTGGACTTTTTCCCTGCCCCGGGGCGCGGTGCGCCTTTGCATGTGTTCATCCATGGCGGGTATTGGCAGGCGCTCAGCCAACGCGAGTCGGCAATGATGGCACCGTCCGTGATTGAAACCGAGCAATCCTTTGCGACACTGAACTACACGCTGGCACCGATGGCACGGCTGGATCAGATGGTGGATGAATGTCGTCAGGCGCTGCTTTGGCTGGCATCTCAGGCCGAGGCGTTGGGATTTGATCCTTCACGGGTCACACTGTCCGGGCACAGTGCGGGCGCGCATCTGGCAGCGATGGTGATGGCCAATTCATCCGGTGCACTGGCGCGATCAGGGTTGCGGATACGCGACGTGATCTTGATCAGCGGCGTCTACGATCTGGAGCCAATCAGCCTGACATCGGCCAACGAGCCGCTAAAACTGAGCCCGGTTGAAATCCACGATCTGTCACCGATTCTGCAGGTGCCCCGACCCGGACCTCGATACCGGGTGACGGTTGCCGAAAACGATACATCCGAGTTTATCCGCCAGAGTCGTGATTACGCGGAGCGGTTGCGCAAATCAGGACACGCGGTCAGTTTCGATCTGCAGCGCGGGACACATCATTTCGACATCATCCTTCATGCTGCGACTTTCGCAGCGAATGGCGCAGTTTAAGCTGGCATCCTGATCGCTGTCGCACAAAAGAAAACAGCGACCCATCAGGCCGCTGTCCTTCATTTCTATGTATGACCGGATTAATCCAGCGTACGCGTGACCTCTTCGCGCTCGAAGATTTCGATCACGTCGCCTGCGCGAATGTCGTCGTAGTTCTCGAACGCCATACCGCATTCCTGACCCGACTGAACTTCGGCCACTTCGTCCTTGAAGCGTTTCAGCGTCTTCAGCGTGCCTTCGTGGATCACCACGTTGTCGCGCAACAGGCGGACACCGGCGGAACGGCGCGCCACGCCTTCGGTAACCAGACAGCCCGCGACCTTGCCGACGCCGGTAACCTTGAAGACTTCGCGAATCTCGGCGTAACCGATGAACTTCTCGCGGATCTCGGCGCTCAGCAGACCCGATGCGGCGGCTTTCACGTCATCGACCAGATCGTAGATCACCGAATAATATCGGATCTCGACACCTTTCTGGTTCGCGGTGTTCCGCGCCGACGCATTGGCACGCACGTTGAAGCCCAGGATCGGCGCACCGGAGGCTTCGGCCAGGCCAACATCCGTTTCGGTGATCGCACCCACGCCCGAATGCAGCACGCGCACGCGCACCTCATCGTTGCCGATCTTCTCCATCGCCTGAACGATGGCCTCAGCCGAGCCTTGAACGTCTGCTTTCATCAGAATTGGCAGTTCGTTGACGTTCTCGTCTTCCTTGGCCTTCTGCATCAGCTGCTCAAGGGTGGTTGCGGCGCCAGCGGCGGCGCGTTTGTCCTTGGCGGCCTGTTCGCGGTATTCCGCGATCTCACGGGCTTGCGCTTCGGTCTCGGTGACGTTCAGAACGTCGCCAGCCTCGGGCGTGCCGTTCAAACCCAGAACCTCAACCGGTACCGACGGGCCAGCTTCCTTGACGCGCTCACCCTTGTCGTTGATCAGCGCGCGGACTTTACCGTACTGCTCACCCACAACGAAGATATCACCTTGGCGCAGCGTGCCATTCTGAACCAGAACGGTGGCAACAGGGCCGCGACCCACGTCCAGCTGCGCTTCGATCACCGCACCTTGGGCGGCGCGATTCGGGTTGGCTTTCAGCTCCAGAATCTCAGATTGCAGCGCGATGGCTTCCAGCAGTTCGTCCAGACCCTGACCGGTAATGGCAGAGACTTCGACGTCCTGAACCTCACCCGACATTTTCTCAACGATGACTTCATGCTGAAGCAGATCGGTACGAACTTTATCTGGGTTCGCATCGGGTTTGTCGACCTTGTTGATCGCCACGATCATCGGCACTTCGGCCGCCTTGGCATGGTTGATCGCCTCGATCGTCTGCGGCATTACCGCGTCATCGGCGGCAACGACCAGAACCACGATATCCGTGACCTGAGCCCCGCGCGAACGCATCGAGGTAAAGGCCGCGTGGCCCGGTGTGTCCAGGAAAGACAGCGTGGTGCCGCTATCGGTTTTGACCTGATAGGCACCAATGTGCTGGGTGATGCCCCCAGCCTCACCTGCCACCACCCGCGCATCGCGGATCGCATCCAGCAGCGAGGTTTTGCCGTGGTCAACGTGACCCATGATGGTGATGACCGGCGGGCGCGGCTTCAGATCAGAATCGTCGTCTTCGACCTCTTTGATGACGTCCTCGACATCCGAATCAGAGACACGGGTTACCTTGTGGCCAAATTCTTCGATGATCAGCTCAGCCGTGTCAGCATCGATGGTCTGGTTCTGCGTTACCATCATGCCCATGTTCATCAGCGATTTGACAACATCGGCCACGCGCTCAGCCATACGGTTCGCCAACTCGGAGACCGTAATAGCCTCGGGCAACTGAACGTCGCGAATAACCTTTTCCCGCTCGACCGAGCCACCCATGGCTTTCTGGCGAGCACGCTCCTGCTTGCGCTTCATCGCCGCCATCGAACGATGACGATTGCCTTCACCACCGGTAGCCTGACCCAGTGTCAGCTTGCCGGACCGACGGTTGTCATCACGGCCCTTACCACGATTACCGCGTTGCTCACGCTCGCGATCGTTTTTCCGAGGCGTTGCAGCCGGTGCGGGCTTGTTGGCCGGGCTGCGGGGTGCAGCGGCCTTGGGCTCTGCCGGGGCGGCAGGCACAGCAGCGCGTTGGGCAGCAATTTCAGCCTCTTTGCGCTTGCGTTCTTCTTCTTCGGCCTTGGCGCGGGCACGTTCTTCGGCCTCACGCTGTTCGCGCTCCTTGGCTTCCTGTTCCGCGCGGCGGCGGGCACGTTCCTCTTCACGCGCTTTTTCGGCAGCCTCGCGGGCGGCGGCCTCTTCGACCTCGCGCGCTTTGGCGGCTTGCAACGCCTTCATACGGCGCGCCATTTCCGCGTCGGAAATGCCTGCAGGACGACGCGACGGATCACCCGAGGGAGCAGCACCGCCACCTGGCTTGCTGGCGCCCGGCTTGGGAACCACCACGCGCTTGCGTTTGGTCTCCACCACGACATTCTTGGTACGTCCGTGGCTGAAACTCTGTTTCACATTTCCGGGGCGTGCCCCGCCACGAAGACCCAATGTCTTTTTGCCGTCACTATCGCTCATAAAGCTTCTTACCCTTCCGTGCGGCCCTTGCCGCCGTCATCCGTTTCGCGCAAGCCACGCAGGCGCTGCGCTTCCTCTACAACACGTTTGGCGAGTCCGCCAGAGGCCAAGGCCGCATGAATCACCGTTTGGCGACCAAATGCCTGCCCTAATTCGTCTGCCGTCAGCCATCCGATGTATTTTCCAAAGTGCGGCGTGCTGAGTTTGGACTTGCCGCGCCCCGATCCATCAGCTGCCTGAATCAGCACTTGTGCCTCTTCCCGGTCCAGCCACGTCTTGACCTTTTCATACCCGGCGACCGCGTCACCGGACTTGCGCGCCAGGCTGAGCAACTCAATCACACGGCGTGCAATCTGTTTTTCAACCTCTTCGCTCAGGTCCTTTGGCACACTGACTTGAGCCTTGAACCCACGCGCAAACAGTTTCTTGCCAACGGCCTTGTCCAGTGCGACGCGATCCGCCGCCACATAGACCCCGCGTCCCGGCAGTTTCGCTGCGACATCGGGAAAGACCTGACCATTCGGCCCCGTCACAAAACGGATCAACCCATATTTGGGCTGGACCTCGCCCGTGGCGATGCACTTACGCTCTGGTCCGTCGGACCGGTCTTTATGGACGCCACCACGACTCATATGCGTTACCCGAGACCTGAGATCAGGCCTCGACCTCCTCGTCAGCTGCGTCGCCTTCGATGTTTTCTTCCGCCTGCTCCAGCTCAGCCGGGTCAACCCAACCCAGCAGGATGCGTGCGGTCATGACCATGTCCTGCGCCTCTTCCAGCGTGATGCCAAAAGGTTCAAGTACTCCGTCATCCTTGATGCGTTCGCCATCGACCGTTGTCCAGCCACCAGCCAGTTCCCAGTCGGCGCAGGTCGCGAAGTCTTCGAGCGTTTTCACGTCATCCTTGGCCAGCGCCTCTACCATCTGGGGTGTGAGGCCTTCGAATTCAATAAGGCTATCCTCGGCGCCCAGCGCACGGGCAGCATCCAAAGCTGCCTTGGCCTGAGCTTCCAGGAACTCACGCGCACGCGTCTGCAATTCCTGCGCAGTACCTTCGTCGACGCCGTCGATCACCAACAGCTCTTCCAGCTCGACATAGGCAACTTCTTCGAGGTTGGTGAACCCTTCGGACACCAGCAGCTGTGCAAAAAATTCGTCCAGATCCAGGCTTTCCATGAACAGGCTGGTACGGGCTTCGAATTCTTTCTGACGGCGTGCCGATTCTTCGGCTTCGGTCATGATGTCGATGTCCAGATTGGTCAGCTGGCTGGCCAGACGCACGTTCTGACCGCGGCGACCAATTGCCAGCGACAGCTGCTCTTCTGGAACAACAACTTCGATTTTACCGGCTTCTTCGTCCAAAACCACCTTGGAGACCTCAGCAGGCTGCAGCGCGTTCACCAGGAAAGTTGGCTGATCTTCGTTCCAGGGGATGATGTCGATTTTCTCGCCCTGCAGCTCGTTTACAACGGCCTGCACGCGGCTGCCGCGCATACCAACGCAGGCCCCGACGGGATCGATCGATCCGTCATAGGAAATCACAGCGATTTTGGCGCGCGAACCAGGATCACGGGCCACTGCCTTGACCTCGATGATGCCGTCATAGATTTCGGGTACTTCCATCTTGAACAATTCAGCCATGAATTCCGGCGCGGTGCGTGACAGGAATATCTGGTGGCCACGCACTTCGCGGCGGACTTCCTTGATATAGGCACGTACGCGGTCATTCGGGCGGTAGCTTTCGCGACCAATCTTGTCGTTTCGACGCAGAACGGCTTCGGCCCCGCCCAGATCGACGATGACGTTGCCGAACTCTTCGCGTTTCACGGCACCGTTGATGATAGTCCCCGCACGATCCTTGAAATCCTCATACTGACGATCCCGTTCGGCTTCGCGAACCTTCTGAAGGATTACCTGCTTGGCCGATTGTGCCGCGATGCGGCCCATTTCGACCGGGGGGACTTCTTCGACATAGACGTTTCCGACCTCGGGCGCTTCCATGTACTGACGCGCCTGCTCGACGGTCATCTCGGCCTGATAATTCTCCAGTTCTTCATCCTCGACCACGGTGCGGACGCGGGTGAAAGTCGCCTTGCCGGTCTTGCGGTCGATCGACACGCGGATGTCCATCTCGGCGCCGTAACGGCTCTTGGCGGCACGTGCGAGCGATTCCTCCATCGCTTCGACGACCAGACCGGGGTCGATCATCTTTTCGCGGGCCACGGCCTCGGCGGTCTGCAGCAGCTCCAGCTGGTTGGCTGAGGTGATTGCCATCAGTTCGTCTCCTCTTCGGACCCTTCGGTCTCAATCTCGTCGAAAGCGTTTTCGTTCAGGGCACCGGCGTCTTTGCGCTGGCGCAGCATTTCCTTGATCAGGTCGTCGGTCAGGACCAGCTTGGCATCGCTCAGCCAGTCGAACCGCAGACCAATCGTGATCGTTTCATCACCCTCGGGGATGTTGATCAGAACCTCATCCCCTTCGATCCCGGCCAGCTCACCCTTAAAACGGCGGCGACCGTCGATCAGCTCTGCGGTTTCAATCTTGGCTTCGTACCCTTCAAAAGTCTCAAAATCCTTGAGCCGGGTCAGAGGCCGGTCGATACCGGGGCTGGACACCTCAAGCGTATAGGTGTCAAGAATCGGGTCCTCGACATCCAGTGTCGCGCTGACCGCGTTCGAGATTTCTGCGCAACCATCCACTTCAATGCCACCATCTGGCTTGTCCGCCATGATCTGCAGCGTGGTCAGCTTGCCACTCATCAGGCGGATGCGGACGAGCTCGTAGCCCAGATCCTCGATCACTGGTGTGATGATCTCAGCCAGTCGCCGGTCAATGGCAGCTTTTGCAATCAGGTCGTTTGTCATCTGGCACTCTACCCTGTCTGACGGGCACAAAAAAACGGGCGCGCGGCCCGTCAAATTTTCCGGTGGAGCCTTGGACCAGAAGTCCAACGCGCCGCTGTTGAAACTGCATATACGCAGGATGATCCGAGTCTGCAACCCCCGGCGGGATTCGCATTCGGTATTTAAACCATCCACCACCGTTCAGCGATACGGCCATCGTCCAGCGCAGTGTTCCCGGCAATCTGGCGCGGCATCCCAACAGCACCCGTTACGGCAAGGGCCATTTCAACTTCGCAGGGGTGGAAACGGACACCGCGCGTGCCTCGCATCCCGGTCTGATCCGGAAGCGCGGCGACATCGACATAACCGTCCCGCAACGCTTCGGCGCGGACGCCTGCATCGGGAATCACGATAACCTCGACCGTGTCGGCCCATCCGGCCTGACCATCCTTATAATGCCCTTCAACCCGGCGGCCCAGAAAATGTCGCCCGTCCTCAGCACGTTCGACACAATAGCAGCCGGTGCCATTGGCAGCGTGCAATGGCGATACGCTCTGGCCCGAGAGTGTGATGACAAACCGATTGTCAGCCAACAGGAAAGGCAGCCCCGGGTTCGCTTCGGCCAATTCCAGTTGCAGTCGGTTAGGGGCCAGAGCCTCGGCCCGCCCGACTTCGGCCAAAACGGCCATTACATCGGCAATGTGCATGGGTGTCCCATCGTGGAACACAGCATCATCGCGCAGATCAAAGCTCCAGACCCGTGCATCGGCATCGGTTTGCCAGCCTGTTGCAAGCTCACCGCGCAGTGTACCGTCTGGTGCGATCTCGGTCAGGGTGTCGAAAACGGCCCCGCGAGCCACCTGTTCAAGACTGTCATCGCGCGGAACGGCCAGACGCAACGTACCGCCTTTTTTTGGCGTATCGGCAAGGGATGCACCTGTCGCCGCCAGAAGTGCGGCAGCGGCACCAGAGGCAAACAGGGCACGGCGATCGATGCGGGTCATTCCGAGCCCTCCGCCACGCGATCCATGATGCGGATCAGTTCCGCGCTGATACCCGGTTCAGAAAGCGCGTGGCCTGCCTGACGTACCATCTTGAGTTCGGCGTTCGGCCAGCGCTCGGCCAGGGACCAGGCGGCCTGGGGTGGGCAAATCATGTCGTATCGCCCCTGCACAATATGGCCGGGGATATGAGCGATCAGGTCCATCTGATCCAGAATCTGCCCATCCTTCTCCAGGAACGCCTTATTGAAGAAATAGTGATTCTCGAGCCGCGCGAATGTACGCGCGTATTCGCCCGGACTTTCACCAACCGAACCATTGGTGTGGATCGAGGCCAGTGCATTTTCCCAATGCGACCATGCGCGCGCATACAGGGTCTCGGTCGCGCGGTCGCCCGAAAACAGACGTTTGTTGTAGCCGGTGATCGCATCTTTCAACTCTGCCTCGGGCAGCAGAGAGGTGAACTTCTGCCATTGCTCGGGCCAGAACCGCCCGGCACCGCCGCCATAAAACCAATCAAGCTCTGCCTGAGTCGCCAGAAACACACCCCGCAGCACCAACCGGCTGACCCGGTCAGGATGCGACTGCGCATAGATCAGCGCCAGAGTCGCACCCCAGCTGCCGCCAAAGACGATCCAGTCTTCGATCTCGAACAAATTACGCAACCGTTCAATGTCGGCCACCAAATCCCACGTCGTATTCTTTTCAACCGAAGCCGTAGGTCGGGATCGACCGCACCCGCGCTGATCGAACAGAATCACTCTGTACGCTTGCGGGTCGAAGTACCGTCGCATGGCGGGGCTGCAACCACCGCCCGGACCGCCATGCAGGATAAGCACAGGAATACCTTCGGGATTGCCGCATTGTTCCACATAAATACGGTGTCCATCGCTCATATCGACCATGCGCTGATCGAACGGGTCGATCGGCGGGTACAGATATTGAACTGCGCGCTTTTGGTCCGGGTACTTGTCCATTATGGCCCTATATAGTCCTTAAGCGTAAAAGAGCACACGGAGACAGGAATGCAAGCGCATCCGAACACGGTCGACCCGTCCGAGATCGCAAAATTCGAAGCGATGGCCGCGGAATGGTGGGATCCTCACGGGAAATTCAAACCTTTGCACATGCTTAATCCGTGCCGTCTGGATTATATCACGCAGCAGATCGCCGGAGAATTCGATCGCGACTTAAAGTCGCCGAAACCGTTTCAAGGCCTGCGCCTGTTGGATATCGGCTGCGGCGGCGGCTTGTTGAGCGAACCGATGGCCCGCCTGGGCGCCGAGGTTGTAGGTGCGGATGCCGCCGAGGGGAATCTGCCCGTTGCCCGCATTCATGCTGAACAATCCAGAATCGAAATCGACTATCGTCACACCACAGCTGAAGACATGGCGGTGGCAGGCGAGCAATTCGACGTGGTTCTCAACATGGAAGTAGTTGAACACGTGGCCGACCCCTCGGGCTTCCTGACTGCATCGCAACACTTGCTGAAACCGGGCGGGTTGCTGATCTGCTCGACCATTAACCGCAACCCCAAATCTTATGCGATGGCCATCTTCGGGGCCGAAGTGGTCATGCGCTGGCTGCCACGTGGTACGCATGAGTGGAACAAGTTCATCACCCCCGATGAGTTGTTTGAACTGCTGCGTCAGGCCAGTCTGGAACCCGTGGACCGCAAGGGGTTCGTTTTCAACCCGATCCTGTGGAACTGGTCGATCTCGGACCGGGATTTGAGCGTGAATTATGTGACGGCGAGTGTGAAGCCGGGGTGAGGTAAGAAGAGTTTTTGCGGCGATCCATAGGAAGTTGTGCTTGTGTTGATTGTTTCAAAAACCGATCCTACGCTGATCAATGCAAAGCGGTGAATTCAAAAAGGGAAAGCCCGGTTTTCAGGGAACAAAGCTTGGGCGCTTGAGGATAGATTTTTTGTGGTTCGATTTGCAAACTACGAACTGCGACGAGCAATGCTTTTTAGTGTAGCAATTTCTGTTATTACCTTATTCAATACAACATCAGCTGGAGCGCAAGTATCCGAAAAAACGAAAGGTTTATTTGGGCATAAGTATGAAGGGGTTCCTCTCGCTGGTTATTTAGGTGATCCGAAAGTTTCCGAGATGGCCTTGGAGATTTTAGTTCGGTACTTGGCTTCGAATTCGGACAAAGATGGCACAAAAAGGGCAAGTCTTCTGTCCACCTTTATCCATCATGAGATAGTTTCTAATGGTAGGTTTGTGAATCCAAGTGGAGTGGATCTGCCGGAGGCGACGATAGAACTATTGGCGCCGCACAAATTCTTGGACGAGGAGTGCAACGTCCTGAGAATGTATTCTGAGACCAAGGAAGAAGCAGGTGAGTATCTCGTATTTCTGGTTTACGGTGGCGAAACCGAGGATGTGAAGGATATAGAATCCTGTCTTCTTCTTGCGGCGGCAGTTGCAGCCGGAGTTTATTCGGACGATTTTCCAGATGCGCAGAATAGCGATAAGAGGCTGTTCCTAGATGCAGCGATCTTGGGAAACTGACAAAACTGCAGACAGGAGTTCAGATGCATATTTAGCGGCGAATATCGCAACGCTCTCCACGCCAACTAAACTAAGGTGCTAAGCCCCTACTCTCCCTCCAACTGCAACCGCAAATCCCGCAGCACGGGCAAGGTACTGCGCACCCGCTCCAGCCCCAGCTCTCCGACCACGCGGTTGATCAGCGGGGCAATCGACGAAATCGCCTGATCCCGCGCGCGGCGGCCGGCGGGGCTGATCGCGACCATCTTGCGTCGGGCGTCGTCCCAATCGGGACGGATGTGAATGTATCCGGCCCATTCCAACTTGGCCAAAGTGTTGGTCATCGCGCCTCGGGTCACATGGAACGTGTTGGCCAATTGCGCCGGGCTGCGCTCATCGCCCACGAACACCAGATGGTTCAGCACCGAGAAATGCGAGATTTCCATGCCCTTGGGCAGCACCCGGCTCAGCCGGTTCCGCAATAGCTGGTCTGCGGTCAGGATTTCGCTGAACAGCGTGACCGCCAGGGCATTTTTCTCGTCAGTCATGGTCCGGTTCTGGATCAGGGCCCGTCGAAACGACAGATATGTGTCAACGAGGGTACGCGACTGCGCGCCTCTGTCACAGAACTATCATCCAAATCGAAAATGTGAATGCCTGGATCGGTACCTGCGTCGATCAGCACCTCTCCCCACGGGGTGATAACCATGCTGTGGCCATGGGTATATCGCGTCTTTCCACGTGCTTTGGGGTGTTCCCCGGTCTGCGCAGGGGCCAATACCCAACACCCGGTCTCAATCGCCCGAGCCCGCAACAGCGATTCCCAATGCGCAGCACCCGTGACTGGTGAAAACGCCGCCGGAACAGTCAGAATTCGCGCACCCGACTGCGCCAAAGCGGCGTGCAGGTACGGGAAACGGATGTCATAACAGATGGTCAGCCCAACCTTGCCAAACTCCGTTTCAGCAATGACAGCTTTCTCGCCCGGGCGGTAATTCTTGGATTCGCGGAACGTTTCCGTTTCGGTAACCTGCACGTCGAACATGTGGATCTTGTCATAACGCGCCACGATCTGACCCTGCGGATCTATCATGAAACACCGATTGGCAAAGCGCCCATCAGGGTCGTGGGTCTTGATGCCCAAAGACCCAATCAGCAGCCACACGTCCAGCGCAGCGGCCTGTTCACGCAGGCCGGTCAAAGTAGCATCGTCTTCTTCGTGCTGCAAAACCTCGCGTTGTCGCGACGTGCTGTTGGAAACGCAATTCGTCACTTCCGGCGTCAAGATAAAGCGTGCGCCTTGTTCGGCCGCTTCGGCCATCATGGCGCGCACCATATCCAGGTTTTTAGTCGGATCGTCCGACGAGGTGATCTGCAGCAGCGCGGTCTTCATCAGGCCGCGAGAAGGCGGTCAAGTTTACCCTGCCGTTCCAGCTCATAAAGTTCGTCACAACCGCCAACATGCTGAGTGCCGATGAAAATCTGAGGCACGGTGCGTTTGCCACCTGCGCGCTGGATCATCTCGGGCTTGCGCTTGGGATGCATCAGAACGTCAACTTCCTTGAACTCAACGCCTTTCTGCTTCAGCAGGCGTTTGGCCGCGTGGCAAAAGCCGCAGAGCGGCGAGGTATAGATTTCTACGGGCTTCATTTTCCGTTCCCTTTGGATTTCGTGCAATTCTGGGCGAATTAGGCATCCTTGGCAACGCGCGCCAGTGCCAACACGAAAATATGATTTGCCCCTGCGGCCTGACATGCACGCGTACAGGCCGCCAGTGTTGCGCCGGATGTCATTACGTCATCCACCAACAAGATGTTCCGGCCCTGCAAATATTGGCCGCGCCGGGGATGAATGCAAATTGCGCCTTCCAGCACTTTACGCCTCTCTTGTGCTGTTTTCCCGTCCAACACCGGGGTTCGTCGTTTTCGAAACAACAGATCCGGCACGCACTGTAATCCGGTTTCCCGCCCCAGATCTTGAGCCAACAGAGCCGACTGGTTGTAGCGCCGTTTAAGCAGGCGCGACCAATGCAGCGGCACCGGAGCAATCACCATTCCGGGTCGCAAAAGCTCGTGCCCGGTCTGAGCCATCCACCGCGCTGCGGGACGGGACAGTTCGGGCCGGTCGCCATGTTTCAATGCCAGGATCAGCGATCGCGCCTTCCCGTCATACAGCAGCGCGGCGCGGCCCGCCTGCCAGGGTGGCGGGGCTTTCAGGCAATCATCACACTCAATCCGAAACCTGTCGATGGCACCGATCACCGGCACGCCGCAGCTTTCGCATACCGTGCCGCCGATGAAAGGCGTTTCACGCCAACAGGCCCCGCACAGGCCGAAATCGGATTCGGTCAACTCTCCGCAACCCAAGCAGCGCGGCGGATAGATCAACGCAAGAGCGGTTTGAATCCACTGCGCGATACGATACTTGCGACCTATGAAACTGCCCGAGTCCACCGCACCCTCACTGTTCGACCGCAAGGCCGTTCTACTTCACCGCGCCCGCGCGCAGGATGACGCTTTGTTCCTGCACCGCACTGCCCTGGACGAAGTTCAGGATCGGCTCTCCATGGTTAACAAAGCCTTTACGGCGCCTGCGGTTGTGACGCCTTTCCCACAGCTCTGGACGGATTCTTTTTCCAACGCCGCGATCATTGCAGATGACGATGTGCTCGCGCTGCAACCCGGCACGCATGATCTGGTGATTCACGCGATGGCGCTGCATTGCGCCAATGATCCGGTGGGACAGCTGATCCAGTGCCGCAGAGCTTTGAAACCAGACGGGCTGTTGCTGGTGGTGAGCCTGGGCGGTGAGACCTTGCATGAATTGCGCGCAGCATTGGGCCAGGCCGAAATCGAGGTCGCCGGTGGTCTCAGCCCCCGTATCGCGCCTATGGCCGAGCTGCGCGATTTGGGTGGTCTGTTACAACGGGCCGGTCTGGCCTTGCCCGTGGCCGATGCCGTTCCGCTGACGGCAGAATACCGAGACATATGGCACCTGATGCGCGATCTGCGGGACATGGGCGAGACCAATGCCTTGTCTGCTCGGGTCAAACACCCGACCAAACGCACTGTGTTTGAAGCCGCCCAGCGGATCTATGCGGATCATTTCACTGCAGATTCCAGTCGCCTGGCTGCTACGTTCGAATTGATCTGTCTGACCGGGTGGTCCCCGGACGATAGCCAGCCCAAGCCGCTGCGCCCAGGATCGGCGCAAATGCGGTTGGCGGATGCTTTGCACACGAAAGAGGGCAAACTGCCCGATTGACGCGCGATCAAATCCCCTTATTTCAGGCCGGAACACTAGAAATTCAGGAAGCCTCAAATGCTCGATGCCACTCGTCCCGCACACGCTCCTACGGATCATCCTAAGGTCAGGGTGGGTCGTGTTGGCATTCTGCTCGCCAATCTGGGCACCCCGGATGATTACTCATACTGGCCGATGCGCCGCTATCTGAACGAGTTTTTGTCAGATCAGCGCGTCATCGACTATCCGAAATGGAAATGGCAGCCGATTCTGCAGGGAATCATCCTGAGCAAGCGGCCCTTCAGTTCCGGCGAGGCCTACAAATCGATCTGGAATCATGAAAAAGACGAAAGCCCGCTGATGACAATCACCAAGGACCAGACCGCTAGGCTGAGCGAGGCAATGCAGGCGCGTTACGGCGATCAGGTGATGGTCGATTTCTGTATGCGCTATGGCAATCCTTCGACCAAATCCAAAGTGCGCGAAATGGTGGCGGCAGGTTGTGAGCGCATTCTGTTCTTCCCACTTTACCCACAATATGCAGGCGCGACGACGGCCACAGCTAACGACCAGTTCTTCCGCGCATTGATGGAGGAAGCGTGGCAGCCCGCAGCCCGCACAGTTCCCGCCTATTTCGACGAACCCGCCTATATAGACGCGTTGGCCCAGTCAGTTGAGCGTGCTTATGCGGCGATGGAGACCAAACCGGACATACTGGTGTGTTCCTACCACGGGATGCCCGAGCGGTATTTGCAGCAGGGTGATCCGTACCATTGTCAGTGCGCCAAAACGACCCGGCTACTGAAAGAACGGCTGGGCTGGTCGGATGATCAACTGGTGTCGACTTTCCAGTCGCGATTCGGCCCTGAAGAATGGCTAAAGCCCTACACGGTGGAACACGTGGCAAATCTGGCGAAGCAGGGAAAAAAGACCGTCGCCGTCATTGCGCCGGCTTTCTCGGCCGACTGCATCGAAACGCTGGAAGAGATCAACGAAGAGATCAAGGAAAGCTTCGAAGGGGCAGGTGGTGAATCCTTCACCTACATCCCTTGCCTCAACGACGACCCGGTTCATATTGCCGCCTTGGGGAAGGTTATCGAGGATAATTTGCGTGGCTGGCTGGACTGATCCGCACAACCTTATTCAAAGTAAAAAAGGCGGTGGATTGCTCCACCGCCTTTTTCATGAAATCCGTGTCGAATTAGCTTGCAGCAACAGCAGCAGCAACAACGACCAGCAGGATCAGCGGCAGCAGGATACCCTGCGACGAACCCTGTGTTTCTTCAACAACAACCGGTGCTTCAACAATCGGCTCTTCCAGGTTGCCCGCATATGCGGTCGAAGCAGCAGCGGTCAGAGCTGCGGCGAGAACGAGTTTTTTCATATTAACCTCCAGAATCTGCACGATTCCAATGCCCGGAACCGCACATCTAAGACTTACCTCGTGGTTTTTTCTAATCAGCAATGGCCCGGGAATGCAATTGCAACTTGGTAACTAAGCGGGTTCTCACACAAAAATGTCGTCAAATTAGCAACACTTGCGTGCCGACCTTCGCCATCGAGAACAACTCGGAGATGTCTTCGTTAAACAGGCCGATGCAGCCATTGGACGACCGGCGCCCGATTTTGCGTGTATCGTGGGTTCCATGAATGCGGTAATATTTCCAGCTCAGGTATAAAGCATGTGTTCCCAACGGGTTATCCGGGCCTGGAGGAATATAGTCAGGCCATTCCGGATTTCGCTTTTTCATTGACGGTGTCGGAGACCAGCTGGGGCCTTCGACCTTGCGGATCACGCTGGTACGCCCGCGGCGGGTCAGTTCCTCGGTCAGCGGAACCGATGACGGGTAGAGTTTGTATATTGTTTGATCATCTGACCAGTAATGCAGCGCGCGCGATACGGTATCGACCAGAATCGCGCCGTTATTTGTATTCGAGAAGTATGGCTGCCAATCCAGCGCCCGGAACCCTGATACGTTCCGGCGCACGGATGGCTCGGCCTCGGGCGCAGGGCGCAATGGGTCCCCGGGAATGTATTGTGCCAGCGCAGGTGTCGCCAGTGTGGCAGAGGCCGCCGCCAGAAATCCCCTTCGGGTGGACAAGTGAATTCGCTTTTCGACCATGACAACGGGTCCTGTGTTTTGGATAAAGTCTGAAATTTGTGACATTCTATTGCCAGAATGCTTCAGTCGCAAATCAAACCGGCAGATTCACGCAAGTTCCGGCTATTGCGCGTTTGCTCAGAGCTGTCAGGCGCGCTATGCCGTGTGTTGACACAATAATCAGGTCGATCATGACGCGTATCGTTTCTTTACTCTTGATTTGCTTTGTCGCGCTTGCGGCATGTACGGACACTGGCCCCACAACATTTGGTGCCGATGGTCGCCCATTGCCAACAGTTTATAAAATCCGCGGCAACCCGGAAAAACTGCAGTTCCGCATGCTTGATTCGGTCAATGCCCTGCGGCAGGCGCAAGGCTTGCAGGCTGTGCAGCTAAACGCGCAGCTGAACGCTGCAGCAGCGACTCACTCAAAGGATATGGCCCGACAGAACCGACCCTGGCACTTTGGATCAGACGGTTCGTCCCCGATCGATCGTGCTGCACGGGTTGGCTATTTCGGCACATTCCTGGGGGAAGCCATTTCCGAGACCTACGAAACCGAAACCGAAACCCTCGCCGCGTGGATGCAGGAACCCGGGCCGCGAAACGTCATTATGGACGCCAAGGCAACTCAAATGGGATTCGCCTGGCATCAGGAAGGTGGCGGAAAAATCTGGTGGACGCTGGAAATGGGCACCGGAGGCTGATCCGTAGACAGAAAAGAAAAAAGGCCCCCGAAAATCGGGGGCCTTTTTTCTGTACAGTTTATGCAGCTTGCATGGATTGAGCTTCGGTCAGGATCGCATAGAGCTTGACCGGATCGGGGTTCGCCCGAAGTTTTGTACACACCGACGTATCCCGCAATGTGCGGGACACAAGGGCCAGTGCCTTAAGGTGATCAACCCCAGCCTCTTCCGGTGCAAACAACGCAAAGGCAATGTCCACAGGCTGACGATCAACCGATCCGAAATCGATAGGTTTTTCCAGCATGACGAACACCCCCGAGACCGAAACAAGCTCGGGCATTCGTGCGTGCGGCAGCGCTACGCCATGCCCGACACCGGTTGGACCCAGGCTTTCCCGTTCCAGCAGGCTGTCAACAACTGCCTGAGGGTCAAGACCCAGAGTTGCAGCGGCCACATCGCCGATTTCCTGAAACAGCCGCTTCTTGCTGGAAGCGGCGGACAATACACGTACTGCTTCGGGCTTCAGTATGCTCGAAAGCTCCATGATCACGCTCCATGGCACGGCACCCGCCTCGGCGGGTGCGGCCCCGTATCCTTGCCTGTTAAGGATCAATCCAGCCGATGTTACCGTCTTCGCGACGATACACGACATTCAATCCATCCTTGTTCTCATTTCTGAACACCAGCACCGGGGCGCCGGCAAGTTCCATTTGCATTACGGCTTCACCTACACTCAAAGATGGAATTTTTGTTTCCATCTCAGCCACAATCATAGGCTGCAGCGATTCGGGTTCATCAGCCGCGTCCGATTCGTCAGAGGCGAGGATATAAGAGGACGCCCCGAAGAGTTCAACCGGCTCGGACCGATCCTTATGGTGGTCCTTCAGACGACGCTTATAGCGACGCAGTTGTGTTTCCATTTTGTCGCAGCATGCCTCAAACGCCGCATAAATTTCGGTTGCATGCGCCTTGGCCTGGGCGGTCAGCCCGGTGGACAGGTGCACCGTTGTTTCGCATACATATTCATGCGCTGAACGGGAAAAGACGACGTTGGCGTCGGTAGGCCGCTGGGCATATTTGCCTACAACCTCGCCCAGCTCGGTCTGCACGTGTGTTTGCAGCGCCGCGCCGATGTCGATCTGTTTTCCGCTGATTTGGTAACGCATGTGATCTCCTTCACAATTCACACCCATTCTGACGTCACGGAACGCGACGAACTTGTTTTTATCGGGTGGGGGGTCGGGACAGTTTCCGCGGTTGCCTTGATACCAGCCCTTCAACGAAGGGACATCGATCTCCAGACTGAAACCGGGTAAATGCCATAGTCCAATTGAGGCAAGAGACGACGGAAGAGTCAATCAAAACAGGTGTGTATATACGCGATTTCCGTCATGCATCCGGCGCAGATCAGCACAAGCCTATGAAATACGGAAGTTTTCGCCAAGATAGACGCGGCGCACATTCTCGTTCTCGACAACTTCATCAGGTGTGCCGGACATCAGAACCTGCCCGTCATGCAGAATGTAGGCACGGTCGACAATTTCCAGCGTTTCCCGGACGTTATGGTCGGTAATAAGAACCCCGATCCCACGTTTTTTCAGATCAGCAACCAGATGCCGGATATCACCGACACTGATCGGATCAACGCCCGCAAACGGTTCATCCAGCAGCAAGTATTTCGGGTCTGCGGCCAAACACCGCGCAATCTCGACCCGGCGACGTTCACCGCCAGAAAGGGCAAGGGCGGGCGCGCGGCGCAGATGTTCGATCGAGAAATCCGACAACAGCTCTTCCAGCCGCTCTTTCCGCCTGTGGGCATGAGATACAGTGATATCCAATACTGCGGCGATATTGTCCTCGACGCTCATGCCGCGAAAGATCGACATCTCTTGCGGCAAATAACCAATGCCCATTCGCGCACGGCGATACATCGGCAGAGTCGTTACGTTCTGGCCGTCAATCGTGACTTTACCCGCTTCTGGGAAAACAAGCCCGGCCACGGAATAAAATGTCGTGGTCTTTCCTGATCCGTTTGGTCCCAACAGGGCTACAACTTCGGACCGGTCCAATGTCATCGTGACATCCCGGATTACCGTTTTTTTCCGGTAGGACTTTCGCAGCTTCTCGATACGCAGCCCAGAGCTGCCTTCGGCCACTGACAGGTTAGGACGCGCCATCAATTGTTTCCCTGCTGCAGGATTGTTTTGACCCGTCCGGTCATGGTTGCGGTGCCCGTTGTCAGATTGGCATTCATCTGGTCACCGCTGATGATGCTGGGGCCTTGCGTCAGCAGGACATTGCCTTTCATGACGATCACACCGGAATCGATCGTGTATTCCGCCCAGTCGCCTTCTGCCGCGTCCGGTGGGCTGACCAGAACCACATTTTCGGTGGCTTCCATCCGCTCGATGGCCGAGCGTTTCTCGTTGTAGATCACCAGAACCCGCTCGGCAGTCAGCCGCATTTCACCCTGTATTACGATGACATTTCCGAGGAATTCGGCAGAGCCATCCTCTTGGTTGACGTTCAGCGTTTCGGATGTCACCTCGACCGGAAGGCTCGGATCGGCATTCGCAGATCCGAAAGCCACCTGCGCCTCCTGCGCAGTCGCGGTTACGGCACCTGCGATCAGAGCGAGGCACAAAGGAACAAATCGAAAATTGAACACAGGTTATCTCTCTGCTTTTTCAGGCTCGTATACCAGCTTCACACCATCTGTAAAAACAATATGGACCGGTCCGTCCTTTTTTTCAGTCCCAAAGGTCATACGTCCGGCGGAAAAGTTGCCGATTGGCCCGATTCCGTTGACCTGCCCCGGTGTATCGCCCCGGATTTCGTCCAGAGATGTGTTGAGCAGATCCGTTGTGACCTGAAGGCCGTCGGCAGTGGTTATCACCACATCTCCGACAAATGTCGCTGTACCTTTATCAGGGCGGATCAATCCGGAATTGGAATCCAGGAAAATCGTTCCACCGCTGAGAAGACCCAGACGGCCTCTGAACTCAGAAGCCGTCGGAGTCGAATCGTCGCCGCCCTGTTTGGCTTGCGTGGCTTCGATGTGCACATCTTCGCCCTTGCGGGTCGTTCCACGATAATTCGGTTGCGTGACCACCTGCTCTGCCAACCGTTCATCAATGTCTTTTTCTGCGAACGGCACTGAAACATTGGTTTCGATGCTGCGGGACAGAAGGAACACAGTGGACAGCATCAAAATCGCCGCCAGCGGCAACAGTACCTTCAGGAACTGTACCATACGGGAATAGCGATCCACTTCAGCCACCTCCTCAGCCTAGTCCGACCCGCAGGCAGTCGTGGATGTGCAGCAGCCCCTGGGCCTGTTCGGCTGCATCCGGATCAACGACAAAGAGCGAGGTGATCTTGCGGTCATTCATGATCGCCACTGCTTCCTCCGCCATTGCGCCAGGCGCAATTGTGGTCGGATTCTCGGTCATGACCTGCTCAGTCGTTTTGTCCAATAGGCCATCCATGTTTCGACGCAAGTCCCCGTCGGTTACAATTCCCAGCAGCCGCCCAGCATCATCCGTTACGCCGACGACACCGAAACTCTTTTGGCTCATAACCAAAAGGGCTTCGCTCATGGGGGTTCCAGTGAGCACCACAGGCATGTCGGAGTGCATAAGGTCACTTACTTTGCTGAGCCGCGCGCCCAGCTTGCCGCCGGGGTGATACGCGCGAAAATCTTCGGGCTTGAAATCGCGATACTTCATCAGCGCAATCGCAAGGGCGTCGCCCATTGCCAGCGTCAACGTAGTCGAGATGGACGGCACCATGCCAAAACCGCAGGCCTCGCCCATCGACGGGATCAGCAAATGCACATCCGCCTGTTTCATCAGCGTGCTTTCCGGTTTGCTGGACAGACCGATCAGCGGTATCCTAAATCGTCGGGTAAACGCGAGCAGGTTGGCCAGTTCGGGCGCCTCGCCTGAGTTGGAGATTGCCAGAACCACATCACCTTTGGATACCATGCCCAGATCGCCATGGCTCGCCTCGGCCGGGTGGACGAAATAGGCGGGTGTGCCGGTACTTGCCAGGGTGGCAGCAATCTTGTGGCCGATATGACCGGACTTGCCGATGCCGCTGATGATGATGCGCCCGGTGGCTCGCAGGATCAGTTGCACAGCCTCGGCAAAGTGTTCATCCATACTGTCGGCCAACACGTCCAGAGCACGGGCTTCATCGATGATGACCTGACGGGCGGTTCTCAGAAATGCTTCGGTATCGGTCATGAGTGCGCAAATATATCCGTTTCGGGCCAACCAGCGAGATCCAGCTTCGCACGCATCGGCAGGAAGTCAAAACAGGCCTGTGCCATCTCGGTTCGACCCTCGCGAGCCAGCCGCTTGTTCAACTCGTCCCGCAGGCGATGCAGATAGAGAACGTCCGAGGCCGCATAATCCAATTGAGCATCCGTCAGGGATTCAGCGCCCCAATCGCTCATCTGTTGTTGTTTCGAGATATCGACGCCAATTAGTTCCTGACACAGATTCTTGAGCCCGTGCCGATCAGTGTAGGTGCGCACCAATCGGCTGGCAATCTTGGTGCAGTAAACCGGTGCAGCCAGCGCTCCAAAGCAGTGAAACATGGCCGCGATGTCAAAACGCCCAAAATGGAACAGCTTCAGCACGTCGGGGTTTTCAAGCATGGCGCACAGGTTCGGAGCCTCTGTCTGACCCTTTTCGACCTGAACGATATGGCTGTGACCGTCACCGCCCGACATCTGGATCACGCACAGGCGGTCGCGATGCGGGTTCAACCCCATGGTTTCACAGTCAATGGCCACAACAGGGCCCAGATCCAGCCCGTCCGGCAGATCGTTTTTGTACAAGTGGTTCGCCACGCGACTATTCCTTTGTGCGATATCGTCCCCGAGATAGGCGGTTTGGCCCGTAAACTCAACGCCGTCCAAATATGGCGGGCCAATCAGCGCCGGGCACTTGACTATATCCTCATGGGGGGGATAGGGATAAAACATGTCAAACCACACCCACGAGTCACATCCGCATATCACCGCTCGGCTAAAACGGGCCCACGGGCATCTGGCCAAGGTCATTGCCATGCTGGAGGGGCAGGCCTCCTGTTCGGACGTCGCCCAACAACTGTTTGCTGTTGAAAAAGCCGTCACCAATGCCAAACGCGCTCTGATTCACGATCACATCGACCATTGCCTGTCCACCGACGGTGATGGCAGCGGGATCGAAGATTTCAAGGCGATTACAAAGTATCTCTGAGCCATGCTGAACATTCTGAAAAACCGAACCTACCGCCACCTGTTCGCCGCACAGATCGTCGCCCTGACCGGAACCGGGCTGGCCACGGTTGCGCTGGGGCTGCTCGCCTTTGATCTGGCCGGGGATGCTGCGGGTCTGGTTTTGGGCACAGCACTGACGATCAAGATGGTGGCTTACGTCACAGTTGCCCCGCTCGCTGCCGCTTTTGCCGAGCGGCTGGACCGCCGAAAAATGCTGATCGTGCTGGACCTGATCCGCGCTGTGGTGGCCCTGTGCCTGCCTTTCGTGACCGAAATCTGGCAGGTTTACGTGCTGATCTTCGTGCTGCAATCGGCCTCGGCCGGGTTCACACCCGCCTTTCAGGCAACAATCCCAGATGTATTACCTGATGAAGGCGAATACACACGCGCTTTGTCCCTTTCACGTCTGGCTTACGACATGGAAAGCCTGCTGAGCCCGATGTTCGCCGCCGCATTGTTGCTGCTGGTCAGCTTCAACAACCTGTTTTTGGGTACGGCACTGGGATTCGTTGCTTCCGCACTTTTGGTGGTTTCGGTCGTACTGCCTTCACCCAAGCCAAGCAAACCCCGTGGCATATATGACCGCACCACACGTGGCATTCGTATCTATCTGAAAACACCCCGGTTGCGCGGGTTGCTTGCGCTCAGCTGGAGCGCGGCCGCGCTGAGCTCGATGGTGATCGTCAATACCGTGGTCATCGTGCGCGCCAATCTGGGCCTGTCGGAAAGCGCCGTGGCCATTGCCCTGGCGGGGTTTGGAGGTGGTTCGATGCTGGCGGCGTTTACCTTACCCCGCCTTCTGGATCGGATCGAAGACCGTCGGGTTATGGTCGCAGGGGCCGTTTTTGCCACCGGTTCCATGGCTTTGGCCGCAATATTGACCGCTACCGTTCCTCTGTCGCTGGGCCTTCTGACCGTGTTTTGGGCGTTTACCGGTTTCGGGTACTCTACCACGCTCACACCCTCGGGGCGTCTTTTGACCCGATCAGCCCATCCCGAGGATCGCCCTGCCGTTTTCGCCGCGCAGTTTACCCTGTCGCACGGATGCTGGCTGGTGCTTTACCCACTTGCAGGGTGGCTGATGACGGTGTTCGGATCGACTGTCGCGCTCAGCAGTATGGCGATATTGTCCGTTGTGGGTGTGATTGGCGCGATCAGCTTGTGGCCACGCCTCGATCAGGACTCTGTTGTCCACGATCACCCCGACCTGCCGCCCGATCACCCGCATCTGGCCGGATCGGGCACCCACGCGCATCCGATCATCATCGACGATCTGCACCCGCGCATCCCGCGTGAGCCTTGAGCAGGGGCTTCAATCTGATCTAAACCCGGACTTACCAAAAACCGGAGCCCCAATGGACCAGCTTGACCGTCGTATCATCGCCGCCCTGCAAGCCAATGCACGCGCCTCGACCACTCAGATTGCGGCCACACTCGGAGTGGCCCGGACAACGGTGCATGAGCGAATGAACCGGATGGAGCAGCGTGGCGTGATCGAGGGGTATTCCGTGTGCCTCGGATCCACGGAAGACATACCCAAGGTGCAGGTCATCGTCATGCTCGAGGTGCAGCAGAAGGAAACCACCCGGATCATCAAGCGGCTTGAGGCTTACCCGGAGGTCAAGCTATGCCTGTCGATCAACGGAGAGTTCGACCTGATGCTCTCGGCCGAAGCACCCCGGCTGGAAGATCTGGACATTCTTGTCGACGAACTGGCGAAGATCCCAGGCGTTCTGCGCACCAATACCAGCGTTGTCTTCGGGCGCAGGATCGACCGAAACTGAAGCGGCGATAACTCTCTGTAAACCGATCATTGGCTAGCTTGGCTGGGACAGATCAGAATCCCGGACCGGCAGAATGCCAATTCAAAAGAACCCGATTGTTCTCATATTCCTGCATGTGCTGTTGGCGCAGGCAGGGTTTGCCATGCAAGACGCCAGAACGGATGACCTGTGCGATCAGGCTGCGCGCCGCGCCGCTCTGTCCGAAGGAGTGCCTTTGAACGTTCTGCGCGCCATCACACGTGTGGAGACCGGACGCGCACTGGACGGTCGATTGCAGCCCTGGCCCTGGACTATCAATGCCGAAGGTCAGGGATACTGGTTCACGTCTGAGGTCGAGGCCAAGACCTACGTGTTCAAAATCTTCAAAGCGGGCACACGCAGCTTTGATGTGGGCTGTTTTCAGATCAACTATCGCTGGCATGGCAAGGCATTCCGCTCGATCGACGCGATGTTCGATCCGGATGAAAACGCGACCTACGCCGCCCAATTCCTGAAAGACCTGCACGCCGAGCTTGGCTCGTGGCCTGCCGCCGCCGGGGCTTATCATTCCCGCACCACGTCTTTGGCCGAAGCTTACAAAGGGCGGTTTCAAACGGTGCTGGCACAGCTTGAAGGCTCCCCGCAACCCCGGATTGCGGCCATGCCCCGCGACCCCTTCACCGGGGCCGGAACCCCTTTGATCCCAATACAGACGAACTCGCCCCACACCGGCGCATTGGGGTCTTTGATGCCAACCAAGGGCGCTGCAACCGCGTTCATCGCCTTCAACTAGGAGCTTTGCGTGCCCAAGATCGACATCCGGTCCCTGTTTTCGCCAACTGTCCTGTTGGCTCTGGCGCTGATGACAGTCATCGTCATGATGATCCTGCCCATGCCCGCCTGGGTGTTGGACGTGGGGCTGGCCACCTCCTTTGCTCTGGCCATCTTGATTTTCACACTAACCCTGTTCATCGAACGTCCACTGGATTTCTCGTCCTTCCCGACGATCCTGCTGGCATCTCTCATGTTGCGGCTGTCGCTGAACGTGTCCTCGACAAAACTGATCATCGGACAAGGGCATACCGGCCCTAACGCGGCAGGCGATGTCATTGAAGGATTCGCCAATTTCGTCATGGGCGGAAGCATCTTTCTGGGTCTTGTGGTGTTCGGTGTACTGCTGATTGTGAACTTTATGGTCATCACCAAAGGCGCGGCCCGGATGGCTGAGGTTGGCGCGCGTTTTGCCCTGGACGGGATGCCGGGCAAACAGCTCGCTATCGACAGCGACATGTCCGCCGGGGCTATCGACCACCAGCAAGCCAAGGAACGGCGCGAACGCGTGCAGCAGGAGACGACTTTTTTCGGCTCACTGGATGGTGCGTCGAAATTTGTAAAAGGCGATGCCGTTGCCGGGCTTCTGATCACTCTGCTGAACCTTGTGATGGGTCTGATCATGGGCGTGATTGTACACGGAATGCCCGTAGTTGCAGCATTCGAAACCTATGCGATCCTGACCGTGGGCGACGGGCTGGTGTCGCAGATTCCTGCGGTGATCATCTCGATCGCCTCTGCTTTGTTGCTGGCGCGCGGCGGAACGCAAGGGGCCACGGACAACGCCATCTTTTCTCAACTCGGCCGCCACCCCGCGGCACTGTCTACCGTCGCCGTGCTGATGGTTCTGTTCGCGCTGGTGCCCGGCCTGCCGTTTCTGCCATTCATCCTCGGCGCAGCCGTACTGGGATATGCGGCCTACAGTGTTCATCGAAAACAGCGAGATGCAGAGGCATCAACGCAACTGCCCCCGACCGAAACCGATACGCCGATGTCTCAAGCCATCGGAGATATTCTGGACCTGGATGATGTCCATCTGGAATTCGCCCCCGACCTGGTCAGCATGGTCCTGAACCCTGGCACGGGGCTGGATGCCCGTATCGCCAATATGCGCACCTATGTGGCGTCAACCTTCGGCCTGATCCTGCCTGAAATCCGACTGACAGACCGCGCCGACCTGCCAACCGGAACCTATGTTATCAAGGTTCAGGGCGTCGAACAGGCGCGCGGTGTCCTGAACCCCGATCTGATCCTGGCGCTGGTGCAGGACGGGTTTGACCTGCTGCCGGACGGCAATGACGTGACCGAGCCGGTCTATGGTGCGCCTGCACGATGGATTCTACCCAAAGATCAGGAGGACGCAGCGCTGAGCGGCGCCACCATCGTCTCACCCCCGGAAATTCTGGCCACCCATCTGCTCGAGATCATCAAACAGAACTTCTCGCGCCTGCTCACACTGAAATCCCTGCGCCGTCTTCTGTCCGAGATGACCCGCCTGAGCGATCCGGTGCGTGCCGAAGCCAACCGCAAACTGCTGGATGAACTGATCCCCGACAAGGTGCCCATCGATACCTTGCATGCGGTGTTGCGCCTGCTTCTGGATGAACGTGTGTCGATCCGAAACATGGCCCTGATCCTGGAAAGCGTAGCCGAAGCCCGGCTGACCACAACGCAACCCGAAGGCATTTGCGAGCTGGTGCGCCAGCGCCTTGGATTCCAACTGGTCGCTGACATGAAGCGCGAGGATGGCTCGATCCCTCTGATCCAGCTGGCCCCAGAATGGGAGGATACGTTTGCCAACTATCAAATCGACGCGCCAAATGCCGGGCTGGATGTCGCACTCCCGCCGAACCTGTTCAACAAACTGGCCGACGGCGTGGTCAGCAGCGTCGCCAGATCCGCCGACAGCGGACTGTTTCCGGCTGTTGTGACCTCGACCCGACGGCGGCGGTTGCTGCGAACGATCATGTACGCCCGCGGCATATCCAATCCGGTTCTGTCGTTCGAAGAAATCGGGCTGGAAGCCAAACCCGCTCTGGTCGGAACGGTCCCTGCGTGATTGCTTTGCCGCCAGAGCTGCTGTCACAGCTGTCCGATGCCCTCTGGCAGGCCTTTGTCGTGTTTCTCAGGGTCTCTGCCCTTGTCTCTCTGCAGCCTGCATTTGGTGAGCGCAGCATTCCGACACGGATCAAGCTTGGCATTTCCGTTGCGTTTACCCTGGTCGTCCTGCCCGCAATTCCTCCTGTCAGATTTAATCCCGAATTGTGGACGATGATCCGCCTGGTCGCGAGCGAAGTTCTGATCGGGCTTGTCCTGGGGATCGGGCTGCGTCTGTTTGTGCTGGCTTTGCAAACCGCGGGATCCATCGCAGCTCAATCCACATCTTTGTCCCAACTTCTGGGCGGGGCGGCTGCTGATCCGGTCCCCGCCATGGGATATCTGCTGACACTGGCAGGGCTGACACTCGCCGTGACCATGGGCCTGCATGTGCGTGCCGCTCAGCTCTTGATCCAGAGTTACACCCTGTTTCCGGCAGGGTTGTCCCCCGACGCCCCCGACTTGTCCCGCTGGGGCGTACAGCAGGTCGCGCGCAGTTTTGAACTGGCTTTTGCGCTTGCAACGCCGTTCGTTATCGCGTCGCTGATCTATAACCTTGCGCTTGGGGTAATCAACCGGGCCATGCCGCAACTGATGGTGGCCTTTGTCGGCGCCCCAGCAATTACCTTTGCCGGGCTGTTTCTTCTGTTTGCTGGCACACCTCTTATTCTGTCTGTCTGGTCTGACGCTCTGATAGCCTTTTTCACAAACCCGTTCGGAGCGCGACCATGAGCGGCGCCGATGACGACAGCGACAAATCATATGAACCGACGCCGCAAAAGCTGCAAAAAGCACGTGACAAAGGTGAGGTGCCCAAATCCAACGACCTTTCGGTTGTGGCCGCGTATACCGGGCTAGTCATCGCTCTGCTGGCAGCCGGGCAGTACACGACACAGCAACTGGGATCCGTTTTTATGGTCCTGATCGATCAGTCCGACGAGATCGCGACCCTCCTTGCAAATGGGCCGGCAACCGCTCCTGTTGCCGGGATTCTAAAAGGTTCCCTGCTGCCCGTAGCGTTGCTGTTCTGTCTCCCTGCCACAGCTGTTCTGTTGAACCTGATCGCCCAGCGCGCCCTGATCTTCGCACCCAACAAGCTGAAACCGAAACTCTCTCGAATCTCGCTTGTTTCGAATGCCAAGAACAAGTTTGGACGCGGCGGTCTGTTTGAGTTTGCCAAGAGCGCGGTCAAACTGGTGATTTATGGCACCTGTCTTGCGCTTTTTCTCAACGCGAATCTGACCGATATTCTGTCTGCCAGCGCAGCCCCGGCAAAGACGTCTGTTTTGCTGATGATGAACCTGCTGTTTCGCTTTCTGTTCATTGTGATCGTGATAGCCCTGATCATCGGGGTTGTTGATTTCCTTTGGCAATACGCCGAACACATGCGCAAGAACCGAATGTCGCGCAAGGAAATTCAGGATGAAACCAAGGATGCAGAAGGCGACCCTCATATGAAACAACACCGCCGCCAACGCGCACAGGAGATAGCTACAAATCAAATGATGGCAGACGTTCCCGGCGCAGACGTTGTGATCGTAAACCCAACCCATTTCGCCGTTGCTTTGAAATGGTCGAAAGCCGCAGGCAGCGCACCAGTTTGCGTCGCCAAAGGGGTGGACGAAATCGCCGCTGCCATCCGCTCTGCCGCTAGAGAAGCCGGTGTGCCGATCCACTCAAACCCTCCAACAGCACGCGCGCTTCATGCGACCGTGGATATCGGTCAGGAGATTGCCGAAGAACACTACCGGCCCGTCGCCGCCGCCATCCGGTTTTCAGATGCGATGCGAAAGCGTGCGAAGGAACAATTTCGATGAAACGTACTCAGTTACCCGACTTGGAAAGAGTGACTGACGCCGCATTTCAGAAGCAGTTTCAAACCTTGCGTCCGATCCTTGAGGCCGAGGCACGAATACAACAACAACTGGCCAGATTGGATAGGCAGCTCAACCAGACGCGCGAAGACAGCGGCAAGACCGAAGGGTATCAGGTTTCAGGGACCGACATTCTCTGGAATAGCTGGGAATCCGCCACGCGCCGGCAGTTGAATCTTCAGCTCGCACAAACACGCGCTCTGAAACTGGCCGGGCTTGATGCGGTTCGCACTGCGTTTGGGCGAAAACAGGCTGTCGAAACCTTGCTTGTAAAGATTCAGAAAGAACACCGTCGCGCAGCCGCCAGAAAACAAATCGGGCAATAGCTTGACTAGTCAGACAATTCGGACCAATCAGCATCAGCTGTCTTGTCGGTTGACACTCATGATCAACACTTTTGACACGTCTTCACCAAAGTCCTTGCGCGCCACTTCCAGCAAGGATTTTCGCAAGACATCCAGGTTTCTGGATTCAGTGAAAATCCCGTCAAATCCACCCGTGTTCGCATGATCAAAAAGAACCTGAAGAAAGCCGTCCCTTAGTTTGGGCTCGTTCGCGTAGAACATTTCTGTAATGGCAGAGTTTGCCTCAAGACTCAGTGCCAAAGTGACCATAGCCTCTATCCGGTCGTCTTTGACGACGGGGACAACAAAATGCTTGGTCATTTTCAGGTACCCAAAACCCTCTTCCTCACCTTTCTTCCTAGATTTTTCAGATTTTTTACCAGATTCTTTTTCTTGTCCTGCCGCTTCTTTTTCGTATGCACCATCTTCAGCCTTCTCCGCAGGTGCAAAAACCAGGCCGACACCTATGCCTGAACCCAGACCAACTATCAGAAATATCACCGGTATCAGTTTTGCGACCACAATCTCACCTCAGAATGGCAAAAGTGAATCAAGGACTTGCTGTCCGTATCGAGGTTGCTGAACATCCGTTATCTGCCCTCTGCCGCCGTATGATACGCGTGCCGACGCAATTTTGTCGTAGGTGATTTCGTTTTGCCGCGAGATATCCTGTGGGCGGACATATCCCGCCACCAAAAGCTCACGTAACTCGAAATTGACTCGCAATTCCTGCGACCCCGATATCGAAAGAACCCCGTTCGGCAGCACATCCAGCACTGTCGCGGCAACACGCAGCGTCAGTTTTTCGTTTCGTCTGACCGATCCCCGCCCAGCGCTGGAGGAATCCGCTTCGATCGATACGGCTTCGTCCAGCGATGCGCCCTCGGGTAAGTTTTTCTGCACCCGTTGCGGCAAACCGAAGAGGCCGGGAACGTCAAGGTTCTCTGATCCGGATCTGGATCGTCTGGTGTTGTTCGAAATCTCGGCTTCTTCGTCCAGTTCAATGACAACGGTCAGGATGTCACCTTTCTTGATCGCACGCTGATCACCCAGCAATGAGTGCTGGCCGCCACTCCATAAAGAGGATCGGTCAACGTTGCGTTGGGGTTGCGTGTGCAGGGGCAAACCCGGCCACAGCATTGCAACCTGCTCTGGGGAATCCTCGTTCGGTGTGAAATTTGGCGGCTTGCCCAGGTGATCCAACCGGCCACATGCAGACAGGGTGAAAGCTGTGAGGAGGAGGGTTTTTGGCAGTTCGTACATCACTTTACCTCAACTTGACCATCTCGGCGAATTCGGCCCGATACCGTTGTTCGGGACGAAAGGTTCATGACCCGAATGCGATCGCCGGCGGCACCACGCCCCAACGCCCGGCCCTCTGTGGTGATCGACAAAGGTTGGCTACTGAACACCAGAACAACCAGATCGTTGCGATCTACGATGGCTGGCGGCCCGACATCGGTGTCACGAATTGGACGACCGGGGTAAAGCGCCACCCGAGCCTCTTGACCAATCAAAAGATCCGGATCGGTAACCGCACCGGCTATATCCGTTGGTTTCAACTCGAGATCGACCACAGAAATGATTTCCTTGGCCCGGATCGTGCGGGTCGAAACCACAATGTCTGCCTGCACGGCAATTGGGGCAACTAGCGTCAGAGAAAGAACAAGACGTCGCATCACCGCACCTGCGTTGTCGCACTCATCATCTGGTCCACGGCCGAGATGACTTTGGCATTCATCTCGTAACCGCGCTGGGCTTCGATCAGCTCTGTAACCTCGCGTACTGCATCGACCGAACTGTCCTCCAGATATCCTTGCCGCAAAGTCCCCAGACCATCTTCGCCCGGCGTTCCCAGAACCGGAGCACCAGAGGCTTCGGTTTCCTTGAACAGATTGCCTCCGATGGCCTCCAGCCCCTTGGCGTTCGAGAAACTGGCAAGTGCAAACTCGCCAAGCAGCTGCCCTTCGGGAGAATCGTCGAAATACGCGTAAACCTCACCCGACGCATTGATCGAAATCGACCGCGCGTCGTCGGGAACGGTGATTTCAGGTGAAACCGCAAACCCGTCGGACGTGACGATCAACCCTTCAGCCGAGCGTTTCAGGCTGCCGTCGCGTGTGTATGCAGGCTGCCCGCTGGGCTGGGTCACCTCAAGATATCCACGACCTTCGATCGCCACATCCAGATCGCTGCCGGTGGCCGACAAAGCGCCTTGTTCCAATTGCACTGTCACTGCGGCGGGCCGCACGCCCAGGCCCAGTTGAATACCCGTGGGCAGAACCGTTCCGTCCGATGCGTTCACAGCCCCGGCCCGCGCCATCTGCTGGTAATGCAGGTCGGCGAATTCGGCCCGCCGGGCGTTGTAGCCGGTGGTGTTCATATTCGCCAGGTTGTTCGAGATCGTCTCGACCCGCATCTGTTGCGCAGTCATTCCGGTGGCCGCAATCTTAAGGGCTCGCATGTCTAACTCTCCTTATCCAAATCACCGCATCAGCGCCTTGAGCGCCCCGCGCATGCGTTCGTCTTCGCTCTCAAGAAAACTCTGCCCAAGCTCATAGGCACGCTGGATTTCCACCAAGCGAGTCACCTGCTGAATAGCGTTGACGTTTGAACCTTCGAGAAAGCGATGCAAAACAACTGGCTCATCAACCGGGTCTATTGCGCCATCGGCGCGAAAAAGTGTGCTTCCTTCACGCACAAGGGCCTGCGTGTTGGTGACATTGAAAACACCCAACTGGCCCAACAATTGACCATCGACACTCAGCGTCCCGTCGCTGCCGACATCAATCGATGCTGCGTCAGGCGGGATGAAAACCGGGGCGCCGTTGGCATACAATACGCGAGCCCCATCCATCGTGACCAGATCACCTTGAGCATTCGGAGAAAAGCTGCCAGCCCGCGTAAGCCGGTCGCCATCCGGGGTTTCAACCATGAAGAACCCGTCGCCTTCGATAGCGAAATCAAACTGCCCATCGGTTTCGGTAAGCACACCCTGTCGCAGCGATGTATTTCGCGCCTCGGCCCGGACCATCGACAGCGAAGAGTTGTTCGGCATGTCCTGGATGAACTCTGAAAACACCAGGCCTTGCTGGCGATAGCCGGTCGTGTTGGCATTGGCGATGTTATTCGCCACCAGACGCATTTCGTTCATCAGCCCGGACTGGCGGGACAGGGTAACATAGGCAGTGTCCATCAGCGACCTCCTGCAATCAATGGAACAAGCGTTCCGGTGAAAAAGGTGACGAGTGTTTGAGTCATGAATCCCATCGAAATCCAGAACACGACGACGATGGCGATCAGTTTGGGAACAAAGGTCAGCGTCATTTCCTGAATTGACGTCAGCGCCTGAAACAGCCCGACAATCAGGCCCGATACCAGAGCAACGGCCAGGATCGGGACGGATGTGATGACCGCAATCCACAACGCCTGGCGCACGATGTCGTAGAAAAGACCTTCGCTCAGCATCGCGTCAGACCGGCATCCGCAGGATTTCCTGATAGGCCTCGACCACTTTGTTGCGGACGATAACGGCCGTTTCGACCGCCAGTTCTGTCTGGGCCAGCGCCTGCACCAGAGCATGTGGATCGGCTTGCCCGACCATTGCGGTCTGAGACATCTGCTCGCTGTGCTTCAGCGTGGCGGCAAAGTCCTGAAAGCTTGCCTTCAGCCCCTGCGCCATCCCGCTGTGATCAGGGTCAGCCTGGGTTGCGGAGCGAGCGCCGGCATAATTCTGCGCGGCGGTCAGGGTTCGGATATCCATTCTGGCTGTCCTTTATTTTCTGAGCAGTTCCATCAGCGACGACGACATCTGCCGGGTCTGATCAAACATTTTGAGATTGGCTTCGTAGCTTCGCTGCGCCTCACGCGCGTCGGCGATTTCGATCATCAGATCGACATTCGATCCCTGATAGTGACCACTGGCATCCGCCATCGGGTGTCCGGGATCGTAGATTCTGCTCAGGTCGCGCCGATCAAGCGTTACGCGACCGGCCTGAACCATATCGCGGCCGTCCTTCTGAACGGTTTCGAATGGCACCGTCTTGCGGCGATAACCGGGCGTGTCCGCGTTCGAGATATTCTCGGACACATGACGCAACCGGGTTGCCTGGGCACGCAGGGCTCTGGCTGATGCTGTGAGAGAGTTGGAAAAGTCGCTCATCCTCGGTCCTCCTATCCACGACCCAGGCTGGTGCGCAAAACACTCATCGAGGATTTGTAGATCGCCAGCGCGCGGTCATGCTGTCGTTTGACTTCGACCGATTTCAGCATCTCTTCCTCAAGGGATACACCGTTGCCGTTGGGATCACCTGATGGAACGGCCTCGTGCTCTGCCCAGAGACGTGCACCGGCATTGCCATGAAGATGACCTTGCCGAGTGGCCGCCATAGCCACGTCCCGCCCGGAGGTTTCAAAAGCTTTCTGAAAGGCCTCGATATCGCGCGGTTGGTAACCCGGCGTATCCGCATTGGCCATGTTGCGCGCAATGACGGCCTGCCGTTTTCCGGCATGGGTTGCCATTGCGTGCGCTGTCTTAAAGACGTTCAGGTCATAGAACATCGGGGCTTCTCCCTCGATCAATTTCAATCAAGGCTTAACCCCGATTCCTTTAGAAACCGTTTTCAGAACACAGTTGGAGAACCCACGATGTCCGATCTCGACCCGATGATTCTGAAACATGAATTCGACAGGATGACTGCGGTCCGGCATGTAGGCCTTGTCAGTAGCGTCGTGCAGGGGCTGGTCGAGATCAGTGGTCTGAACGAACACGCGCGAATCGGAGATTTGCTGACATTGCAGCGGCGCGCGGGGGCCGATCTTGCTGGCGAAGTGCTGCAAGTCGGTGCGGACCATATCCATATGATACCGGGCGCGGCGCCCGATGGCGTCAGACTGGGAGACCGTGTGTATCTTGACCCCTCGTCGAATTTCGCGCCCGGCATGCACTGGCTTGGGCGGGTCATCGATCCGTTTGGCAAACCGTTGGACAGCAATCCGCTGCTGAACGGATCGCATGATCGCGATATCATGCAGGCCCCTCCCCCAGCTGTGGCGCGTAAGCCGCTGGGAGAACGGATGGTCACTGGATTATCCGTTCTCAACACAATGCTGCCGATTGTGCGCGGTCAACGCGTGGGATTGTTTTCAGGATCGGGTGTGGGAAAATCTACGCTACTGTCGACACTGGCGCGTTCCATGCAGGCCGACGTGGTTGTGGTGGCTCTGATTGGTGAACGTGGGCGCGAAGTGAATGAGTTTGTCGCCCACGCCATTGGCCCGGAAGCCATGAAACGCACAATCGTTGTGGCCGCCACGTCTGATCAGTCGGCATTGACACGCAGGCGGTGCGCGTGGTCGGCCATGTCAGCGGCAGAATTCCTGCGCGATCAGGGGCTGAGTGTTCTGTTTCTGGCCGATTCGGTAACCCGCTTTGCTGAAGCGCACCGTGAAATTGCCGTTGCAATGGGGGAATCTCCGTCGCTCAGAGGGTATCCAGCCTCGGTCACACCCTTGATTGCCAATCTGTGTGAACGCGCAGGCCCCGGCACGCAGGAGCAAGGTGATATCACCGCCGTGTTCAGCGTTCTGGTCGCGGGCTCGGACATGGATGAGCCCATCGCCGACATCCTGCGCGGTGTTTTGGACGGGCATATCGTACTAAGCCGCGACATTGCCGAACGCGGGCGTTTCCCGGCCATCGACCTCAGTAAATCCGTATCACGCAGCCTGCCAGAAGCTGCGTCTGAGGCTGAGAATCAGATGATCAAGGAAACCCGCAAACTTGTCGGCAGCTACGAACAGTCCGAAGTGATGATCAAAGCCGGGTTATACGCGGAAGGATCAGATCCGCTCTTAGATCAGGCAGTGCGCATTTATCAGGAGTTGGACTCGTTTTTCGGAAAACCCGATTCCGAGGGGATCAGAACCAGTTTTGACCGCCTGTCCCTGATTCTGCGGCGCGCCTCGGCCGGGTTGCCTCGTTAGGGGAACTCTGAACAGTTTTAAGTATTAAGGCCGCCTTAAGACCCGCGCTGCTACTCAGGTAGTTGGGTGATAAAAAGGTGGTGGAGATGGGTGCGCAATCCAATGCGGCGCCAATCATCATCAAGAAGAAGCGTGTATCAGGTGGTGATGGCCACCACGGTGGCGCGTGGAAAGTCGCATATGCCGACTTTGTTACGGCCATGATGGCCTTCTTCATGTTGATGTGGCTGCTAAACGCAACAACTGAACAGCAACGCAAGGGGCTGGCGGATTATTTCGCACCAACAATCCCGTTAAGCCCGGAATCCGGTGGCGGTGACGGGGCATTTGGTGGCGACAGCATGCTGTCTGAAGAGATATTTCTGCGCGACGGTGTTGGAGCTACCAATACGCACCCGACCGAAGAACGTCAGGCGCGTGGTTCAATCGGTATGGATGCCGATGGCGGCGGCAAAGGTGACACCGAAGATTTCACCACACTCGAGGCGCAGCTTTTAGGCCGAAGCGGCGAAAGCGAAGTGTCGGACAAGTTGCTCAAGCATATTGTCACACGGGTCACCGACGAAGGGCTTGTGGTTGAACTATTCGACACTGATGACCAGCCACTGTTCGAATCGGGTTCCGAAACACCAACGCGGATCATGCGGACGCTTGCCCTGATCATTGCCCTGTCTTCGGATCTGGTTACAAATCCGATTGCCGTCGAAGGCCATGTCAGCGCGTCTCCGGTCGTGCAGGTTCGCAATACGGCTTGGGATCTGTCTACGACACGCGCGCAAACACTGCGCCAGCTGCTGCAGGACAAGGGTGTGATGGCAAAGCGTATGGATCGTGTCACCGGCCACGCCGACCGGGAACTGTTCGCCGCCAATCCGATGGCCGCGCGGAACAATAGAATCGAAGTGATTTTTCTGCGCCGACCCTAAAGGATAAAACGCATTTTACATGTTAGCGCGCTGTTAAGGGGCAGCGCGTTACCTGTTGCATCAAAGATTGACGCAACAG
The DNA here is from genome assembly GCF_947497005.1 of uncultured Ruegeria sp. Classification (GTDB taxonomy): domain Bacteria; phylum Pseudomonadota; class Alphaproteobacteria; order Rhodobacterales; family Rhodobacteraceae; genus Ruegeria. The sequence continues at coordinate 73,782 of NZ_CANMFF010000008.1, forward strand.
AAGGGCGCACCGATGACCATTTCCTCTTCATTGAATGCCGGTGTGGCGGCGTTGAAGGCCAACGCCAACAGGCTGGCCACGATTTCCGATAACATCGCGAACTCTTCGACCTACGGATACAAACGGGTCGAGACAGATTTTCATTCGATGGTCACGTCGGGCCAGGGTGGCAGCTACTCGGCCGGCGGTGTGCGCACGACAAGCCAACGCATGATTGATCAGCGCGGGTCTCTGGTGACGACCAGCAACTCCACCGATTTGGCAGTACGCGGGCGTGGCATGCTGCCTGTACGCTCCAGCTCGCAGATCGGCACCAATTCAAACGAGATGCTACTGACCACAACAGGATCCTTCCGGACCAACGAAGAAGGGTACCTTGTCACCGAATCCGGCCTGGTTCTTCTGGGATGGCGCGCTGCGGCAGATGGTTCCATTCCGTCTGTTCCGCGCGACACACCCGCCGCGCTTGAACCCATTCAGCTGAGCGTCAATCAATTGTCCGGTGCCCCGACGACACAGATGAACCTGCGTATGAACTTGCCCGCCACGGCAACAGACGCAGGCGCGCCCGGGGACATTCAACCTTTGTCGGTCGAATATTTTAACAACCTCGGCAAGTCCGAAAGCGTCGACATCGAACTGATCCCAACAGTTCCTGCAACCGGCAGCAGCAATGAATGGACCATGGTTCTGCGCGATTCGGCATCTGGCGGCGCAATCATAGGGGAATACACGCTGACTTTTACCGACAATCGGACGGCCGGTGGCACCCTGTCCAGCGTCACGCCTGTTTCCGGAGGAGCCTATGATCCGGCAACAGGCAGCGTCATGGTCAACGTTGCCGGCGGCCCGATGGAGGTCAACATTGGCCTGATTGGCGATGCTGATGGCATAACTCAGCTCTCTGACACGTTCGCACCGGTTTCAATCACCCGCGACGGCTCTGCGGTTGGCACGATGACCAGCGTTCAGGTGGATGAAAATGGCTATGTCTACGCATTCTACGACACGGGCGTCAGTCGTCGGATGTTTCAGATCCCGCTGGCGGATGTCCCCAATCCCAACGGCTTGACCGCACTGGACAGCCAGACTTACGCGCCATCCCGAGAGAGCGGGACATTTTTCCTTTGGAATGCAGGCGAAGGCCCGACCGGAGATCTTGTTTCCTTCGCACGCGAAGAATCCACCACGGATGTGGCGACCGAGCTGACGTCCCTGATCCAGACACAGCGCGCATATTCTTCCAGCGCCACAGTCATCCAGACGGTGGACGAGATGCTTCAGGAAACCACGAACCTGAAACGCTGATCCGAACGTTGATCAAAGCAAAGGAGCGGCCTTATGAATATGTCGACAGCACTGAACAACGCATTGGGTGGTTTGACGGCAGCAAGTCGCGGGGCTGCTGTGGTTTCAGGGAATATCGCAAATGCTCTGACACCCGGTTACGCGCGCCGGTCACTTGAACTTACAACCAGCTCCAGTTCGGGAAACGGTGTGCGCACTGTAGGAGTAACCCGGCATCAAGACCCTGTTCTGACCGCCAACATGCGGTCCTCTGACGCTGAACTTGCCTTTCAATCGTCCATGTCAGAATTCCACACGCAGTTTGAAAAGCTCGTGGGGTCGGTGGACGGCTCGCCTTCGATCGCGACCCGGCTTTCATCTCTGGAAGGCAGCTTCATCACAGCAGCCAGCCTGCCCGATTCGATCGAAAGACTTGATCAGGTGGCGCGCGCGGCCCGCGATCTGACGAATGAATTGAATGCAGCTTCCGAAGGTGTGAGCAAGGCACGGTCTGATGCTGATCGAAAGATAGGGGCTCAGGTTCAAAGCTTGAATCAGACGTTGCAAGACATCCAGGATCTGAACGCCAAGATTCCCGCCATTCAGAATTCCGGCGGTGACATCGGGTCCCTTCTGGATCAGCGCCAAGTCCTGATTGATCAGGTTAATGCCCTGATACCCGTCAACGTCGTTCCTCGCGCCAATGACCAGGTGTCCTTGTATTCGGACGGCGGGTTGATCTTGCTGGAAGGCAAAGCTTCCGAATTCACCTTTTCCATTACGGGTGAAACCAAGCCTCATATGACTATAGCAAATGGGTTATTGTCCGGGCTTGAAATGAACGGCAATCCGGTTCGAACCAGTGGCGGCAACGCGCAGATTCGCGGCGGTGCCCTAATGGCCCAGTTCGCCATTCGTGACGAGTTGGCCGTTGAGGCTCAGGTTCAGCTGGATACCATCGCACGTGATTTGGTCGAGCGGTTTGAGACTCCGGGGCTGGATCCGACTGCTCTTGCCTCCGATCCCGGTCTCTTTACCGATGATGGCAATCGCTTTGATCCGACTGCATTTGTCGGGTTGGCCTCGCGTATTTCACTCAATTCGGTCGTGGATCCCGACAATGGCGGAAACAGCTGGAAATTGCGCTCGGGTCTTGCCTCTGTAACCCCGGGTGATCCCGGCCAGGCCTCTCAGCTTCGCGCATTCGGGGCTGTCCTGAGTGACGCACGTGCTGTTCCGGGCGGGCTGTTCGGCACCGGAAACATGCGGGCGGCCGAATTGACCGAGGCGTTGCTATCAAAAACCGGGGCGCAGGCACATGCGGCAGATCAGCGAAAAACATTCGCCAACACCGCCCAACAGCAAATGGTTCAGATCGAGGCCGAGCAGGGTGTTGATTCGGATCAGGAACTGCAAAGGCTTATGCAGATCGAACAGACGTATGTGGCGAACGCACGCGTTATCTCGGTCGTTGATGAACTTATGGAAACTCTTCTGAGGTTGTGACCATGAACTTGACTTCTATCGGCGATCTGGCACGGGGGCTGACCTTGCGAACCCGCGCCACGGATATCAAAACACAGATCGAAACTCTTTCTTACGAATTGTCTACTGGGCAGGTGCAGGACATATCCGGGCGGCTTGGCGGGGATTATTCGCAGATTCTGGACCTCGACCGAAGCTTGGCAAGGCTTGACGCATTTGGCATCGCGACATCCGAAGCGACTCTGTTCACGGATGCCATGCAACTAGGCCTTACGACCTTCGGAGATTCGGTTGCGGACATGACCGCATCTCTGCTCGCTTATGGAACTGCAAATCAACCTATTAACCACGAACAGGCCTCGGTTCAGGCAAAAAACGAACTGGATACGATGATTTCAGCGCTGAACTCGCGCGTGGGTGGGCGCAGCCTGTTTTCCGGAACGGCCACGGATGTATCGCCGTTGCCTTCATCGGATACAGTTCTGACAGCGCTGAAAACCCAGCTCACGGGGCACGCAACCCTTGCAGACATCCGGCTGGCTGCAGACACCTGGTTCAATGATCCAACCGGGTTTGACGCCGTGATCTATCAGGGGTCGAATAATACGCTCGCCCCGATGCAAATCTCAGAAAATGAAAGTGTTGCACTGCCGATCACTGCAACTGATCCGGCGTTCAAAGCCGCACTCAGGGATGTTGCGGTGGCCGCTTTGGCAACAGACAGCGCCTTGGCAATATCGCCGGACCAACGCACCGCCTTGTTCACGCAGTTGGGTGCCGATCTGGCCAACGCACAGGACGCCACGGTCAAACTTCGGGCGGGAGTCGGCGCGGCAGAAGCCCGCATCGAAGAAGCCGCCACGCGCAATTCAGCGGCCCGTACCAGCCTCGAATTCAGCCGGAATGAGCTGATCGCAGCCGATCCCTATGAAACCGCAGCGAAACTGCAAACGGTGCAGTTTCAATTGGAAAGCCTGTATTCCGTAACCGTTCGAAATGCGAACTTGTCTTTGGTGAATTTTCTGAGATGAGAGCGCTGATATTTGCCTTTCTCCTCCTCCCGGGCATGGCTTGGGCAGGCGCGATTCGCCTCAAGGATTTGGTGGATTTTGACGGTGTACGAGGCAATGATCTGGTCGGTTATGGTCTGGTCGTAGGTTTGAATGGAACCGGCGACGGATTGCGCAACGCGCCCTTCACCGAAGAAATCATGTCCAACATCCTCGAACGTCTGGGCGTCAACGTAACCGGCGAGGATTTTCGCCCCAAGAACGTGGCCGCTGTTTTGGTAACAGCAACCCTGCCTCCCTTCGCCAGGGTCGGTGGCCAAATTGACGTGACGGTCTCAGCCATAGGCGATTCCAACAGCTTGCTCGGTGGGACGCTGATCATGACACCCCTGAACGCCGCTGATGGGCAAATCTATGCTGTTGCTCAAGGCACAATACTTGCAGGCGGCGTGTCCGCCGAGGGCGAAGCGGCTTCGGTTGTTCGCGGAGTGCCGACCGCAGGTGTCATCCCGTCCGGCGCAAGGGTCGAGAGGGAGATTGATTTCGATCTGTCTACGCTGACCCAAGTGCGCCTCGCCCTGCGGGAACCGGATTTTACCACAGCCGCCCGCATTGAATCCGCAATAAACACTGAATTCAACAGGGCCGTGGCGATCATGCGGGATTCCGGTACGGTTGAACTCAGCATTACTGCGACCCAGGCCGTTTCCACAGCCCACGCCCTGGGGCGAATCGAAAACATCCTGGTCGAGCCCGAGACAAAGGCGCGTGTAGTTGTAGACCAACGCTCCGGCACAATTGTCATGGGGCAAGAGGTCCGCATTTCACGGGTTGCGGTATCGCAGGGAAATTTGACCCTGACAGTTCAGGAAGCGCCTATTGCGGTACAACCAAACCCATTCGCCCGTGGGGAAACAGTTATTGTCCCCCGCACCATAACCGGGATCGAGGAAGATGAAGGTACGGGTCTTGCCGAAATCCCCGAGGCCACAACACTTTCAGAAGTGGTCGCTGGCCTGAACGCGTTGGGCGTTTCGCCGCAGGACATGATCGACATTCTGAAAACGATCAAAGCGGCAGGGGCACTACACGCCGAGTTTATTGTCAGGTGACTGCCAATCAGAGTTGATACGGCAGGAAGGCGCGCTGTCATACAGCACGCCTTTGGACGATAAACCTATTTTGATTTCCAGCTGTCCAACCAACGACGAAAACGATTGCGACGCTCTTCAATCGCATCACCAGCGGCGTAAATACCGTCTTCCACGTTTTCGATCATCGGATCAATCCGGGCTTGCCGGAACCTGCGCCAACGGACCCAAATAGCCCAGACAAACGCAGCAAAGATCGTCAGGAAGATGATATTGAACCAGGGAATGACCCGAACATCAGGCCCTTCTACATCTTTGATGAAGATGGCGTTGGGAAAAATCGACATAAACTCATTGCGCCAACCATAATGGGTCACGACCACCCATTTCGGGTTTTCCTTGGTCGATTTCGCGTCGTTGGCCTCGGTATAGAGATTCGCCGTGTCGAATTTGAAGTAAGGGGGCCACCCCCAACCGGTATCCTCATTTCGGTATACGATGGGTTTTCCGTTGGCCCGCACCGCCTGAATGAACTGCACATCCCGGTTGGACAGGCTGGTGGATTGATCTTCGGGCTCGGACCAGAAGATCCGCGTCCAGTCGTTCAGATCCTGCCGTTCTTCATAGGTGTTGACGATGCGCACAATGTCATGCTGTGGCAGCGAATATTGCAGGAACGCCGCAATTGTGCCCCAGAATATGATGATGAACACCCATTTTACATAGGCCATGCCTAAACCCTCACATGTAATTCACAATGTAGATCATCGCGCCAATCGCCACCCAAGGCACTATATAAACACCCAGGATCAGTTTGCGCCGGAACGAATTGTCATACACGTGCAATCCGCGTTCCACAAAAGCGTCCTTGTTGCCCGTCTTGCCTTTTTCATCCCACCAGGTTTCCAGTTTGCGGCGGCGCATCCCGCGCGAATAGAAAGACAGCGCAAAATAGATAATCGTCTGGATCACCAGCAAGATCAGCAAAAGGCGCAACAATCCGAACATATCAGCCTTTCCTCACCGAACCCCATGGACCGACCCGAGCGATTACGTCATCGCTGACCCGATCGTCGCCGCTCATATCCGGCTCATGCCCGAACAGCGCGGCGCGGGCACCTTGCTTGTCCACCTGATACTCGCGCACAAGGAAATCGGCAACATAGGCTTTTTTGCTCTCGGGCCATCTGGAATACGTGCTGTAGAACAGCTCCTTGTGGCAGATGAACATCTGGCGCGGGTCCAGCGGGGCCAGTTCGGCCAGTAACATGTTTACCAGATCACGGTTCGGCGTATTCGCGGCGCGTAACGTATAGAAATAGGCCGGATGGTCCGAAGTGATACGCGGCCACGGCCCCCCGTCACTCGCCCAGCGCAGCAGTTGCGCCAGACCGTGATAGGCATCAGGCAGGCGATCCGAGTGGTTTCGCGCCAGCCGCCGCATGTCGCTGCGGTCCAACCCGGTCAGGTCGACATCCGCATCCGCCGCCGCGTCAACGGTCAGGAAATCCATCTTCTGTTGCAGGATCGCGGCGGCATCCACGCCGCGCGCCTTGACGATCGGTTCGACCAGATCGTTGTAATCCAGAAACTTGGCGATTTGGTTCCGCTGTGACGGATCAAACGTGTACTTGATCGGCAGGTCGTCGGGCTTTTCACCCATGCAAATCGCGGCTGGGTGATCCAGATCGGGAAACAGGTACAGCCCGCCGAAATGCGCCGTCCAGAAATTGCGCTGCTCGAACGCTGTGTGACGCAGGCGGACGGGGTTTCGGGTGACGTCTCCGGTTTCCTTGGCCGTTTCGATCATCCTGGCGATCAGCACATCGTCGAACCAGGCGTCTTCTTCCGTCTTGAACTGTTCGACCATGCCCGCCAGTTGCAGTGCCTTGCGCAGGGTACCGCCTGCTGTGTCGGCCTCGATCTCAATCTTGCGCAGGTTCAGCAGATCGCGCGGCGTGCTGAGTTTGATGACCGAGTTCACCAGCTCTCCAGCCACCGCATCGGTAGCGGTCAGGGCGAACAGCTGTGCCTCGTTCATCTCGATGAATTCGCGCAGAATATCGCGCGAGGTCGAGAATTTGACGTTCAGCAGAGGTGCGCGTTTCTGCTCGGTCGTCAGCAGGATGAACTGCCGGTTGACCCCGTTGGGGTTGAGGTAAAGCTCATCCTCCAGCTCAATCCCCATCTCCGGCGAATAGCCCGAGATATCGATATGGAAATCCGAAAGCTGAGTGGTCTTGCCCGCCAGATGCTGCAGCGCGCGGTTATACCGCTCGACCAGAGCCGGGCTGGAGATGTGGACGAGATTGCCGAACATCAGGCCTTTTTTGATGAGGCGGATCATGCTGGATCACCGAATCGGAACTGCAGCCTCATACCCAGGCCGAGTGCAAACACGTAGGGCAATGCGAATAAGACCAGGAAAGCGGAATACCAAACTTCAGAGCCGAAAATTTGTTTCGGGTCATAATAGTTCCAAAACCATCCGAGTCCCAGAAACAAGGGGATAAGACCGACAAATGGACCTACACAAACACTGAGGGAAAACCAAACAAGGAACCTAAGCGCGAACAGCTTGCCTTCTGGCACGGGTAGATTTCTGCGAACGGCGAAGCTCGCCGTCCAACAAGCGAAGGGCACTCCTATCAACAGGATAGCAATGAGCTGCGCAGCTTCCGTCACCCATTCCCCTCCAGATACCGCCGCTTGGCCTCTTCCATCCGGCCCATCTCACGCACCGCGTTTTCGATGGCGACCTCGTCGCTCTTGTCGGCATAGCGGAACTCGCTGTCGGCGTAGCGGTTTATCTCCTGGATCACCATCTCGACCGTGATCGGCTGGCGCAGGTCCTCGATCATGGCTTTCTTGGTGTCGTAGTCGCGGAACAGGAACAGGTCGGGGTTTTCCATCCATTCATCGGGCAGTTCGAAATCCATCGCGCGGACCTTGACCGCGTCGGTGATGTTTTTGATCGCGCGGCCGGTGAACCGCTCATCCGCTTGTTGGATCGCCTTGAGGTAGGTGCCCATCTTGGCAATCGTGTCCATCTGGCCGATATCGCCGGACACCCGGTCATAGACCTGCAACAAAGCGTCCTCATGCGGGCGGGAATGGCTTTCGAAACTGGCGGCGACGGCCTTTTTGATTTCCTGCGCTGCATAGGCTTCGTGCTCGCCCAGCGGGATGTCGTGGTTGCGGCCCATCAGCAGGTGCAGGATGTCGATGTAATCCTCGCGCGTTTGCGGCCCGTCCACCAGGAACCGTGCACCCGCCCGCTGGCGTAGGGCGTCGTCCACATTCTCAGGGTAGTTCGAGAACATGCCAAAGGTGCAATTGCCGCGCACAACGGTGTTGGCGCCCGCAAAGCTCTCCATCAGCACGGCGGTGATTTCCAGTTGCCCGGCTGACGACTGCCGGTCGCCGCGTTTGCCCGCCAGTTGGTCGATATCGTCGATGGTGCCGAAGCCGATGACCGAGGGGTCGATGATCGTGTTGATGAAGGCCTTAGCGTTCTGACCGGATTTGCCCTGATAGCTGTCGATATTGTCGGTGCTCAGGTTCTGATAACGGAACGGATAGCCTGCGTTCTGGCAATAGTCGTTGATCAGCCCGGCCATCATCTGGATCAGGGTGGTCTTGCCGGTACCCGGTTTGCCGTCGCCCATGAAGGTAAAGATGAACCCGCCGAGCTCGGCAAACGGGTTCAGGCGGCGGTCAAAGTCATAGGCCATCACCATCTTTGCCAGCTTCATCGCCTGATATTTGGCGATGTGGTTGCCGACCACTTCGTTCGGTTTCTTGAACGTCATGGTCAGGGTGGTGGATTTCGCCTTGGATGCTGGCTCAAAACCCCGGATCGTCAGATCATCCGCCTCGATATGCCAGGCAGCGTTCTGAAACGGGGCCAGATGACTGGCAGACTGGGCGCGCAGGGCGGCCTTCTCCATCAGTTGTTCGGCATAGCCGCTGGTGGCCGCGATCAGGTGTGCATCATCGGGGGCATGTTTGGCCAGCGTCTGGTCCAGTTCCCAAAGCGCGCCGTGCAGGGCGAGTTGACCATTGTCGGTCAGAACCTCTTCGATTTCGTCAACATCAGCAGTGGTTTCACCCAGATGCGAAGACATCAGATAAGCCAGCGCATTGCCGAACACGTGAGAGGTAATCAAAGCTTCGGCGGTCAGCAGTTCCGAAAACTCGGTCTTGCGTGCAGCGGGCAAATCCCCGGCCAGATTGGCTCGTTTCAGATCGGCCAGTGGCGTCTGCTCCGCATAAGCCTCGGCAAGCGCCAGAGCAATCGCAATGGCCCGGCGAATGGCCTGCTGCGTGGTGGCCTGCGGCGGCGAAACCAGCGCATCGCCATCATCCGAAGCCTCGATCCGTTCGACCAGATGCACCCCATCGGTGCGTACGGTTCGACGTGTCACCAGACCCGGCGTTGTCGACCGAAACCGTCGCCCGGTTGATACGCCCGGAGAGCGTTCAACGGTGGCTTCAACAGCCTTGGCAATCCGTGGCGCATGCTCGAAACCGTTCAGCAGGGCAGTCGCTGCCGGATAATGCTTGCGAATATCGTCTTCGCGCAATTCCATCTGATCTGACGTCAAACTCATTTCATAAACCGCTCTTGCTTCATCTTTTTAAAAATACTCCCGCCGGAGGCGTGAATCTCAATATCTCAACACTTGTCCGGCCTTGCTGACGACGAACTTGCGCACATCGGCAAACCCCGGCGGGTTGCGTTCGGCCAGCACCTGGAACGGACGTTGCGGCAGGATGATCGACCGCTGGGTGCGCGTGGCCCCGGTCTCGGCCCCCTGCCCGCCGAACGGGTCCAGTGCGAAAACCTCGCGCTCGACGGTGGAAAACCACCCGGCGCGTTCTTCAATCACCTCTTCGCTTTGCAGCTCTTCGGTGGTCCAGGCCAGCGCCCAATCCTGACCTTGCGGCGATTGCGCATCTTCCAACACCTGCCGAAGGGGTCCTGATTGCTCGGTAAAGGCCGAAGAATACATCGGCCCCACATGGATGCGGCGCATATGTTTGGGGTGCAGGTCATCGAAATCCTGATCGAAGCCTTTGGCGATGGTCACAAGTTTCAGACCACCCAAGCTCTGCGCCATCAGATGCGCCTGCACTTCGGGCCAGCGGCGCTGATCTTTGGGCAGGGCGGTTTTGCCGCTGTCCTCCAGCTGCATCATGTAGATCACCGGTAGGTTGATCTGACTGTCATAGACCGCCCAGTGGATCATAAACTGCCGCCGCTCGCCCTCATTTCCGATCCAGTGACATTCGGGATCGTTGCGGGCCCAGAACAGCTCTCCTTTCAGCAATTCCTCGTAATAGAGCCTTTGGGACAGCGCGAATTGCAGCTTGGTTGGGATTTCGCGGTCGCCGATGATCGTCCGCACCATGTCGGTTTTCAGGTCGTCTTCCGAGGGCATATTCGCCAGATGCACCTGCGCCTGCTGCGCGTCATTGGCCATGGTCAGCAACTCAGCCGCCACCGGAAACCCACTGTCGCGCTTGTCCATGGCGAGGCTGCCAAAGAATCGCCCCGTATCGCGCCCGACCAGCAGATATTTCATGGACAGCGCGCGGAAAGTGTAGAGCAGCCCCGAAAGGTAGCGCGACACGATCCGCACCTCTTGTTTTGAGATCGCGCCCTCCGCCTCCATCGTCGCAGCCACGCGCAGAAGGTGGACGGTGATCACCTCGAATTTGCGGAAGTAGCGGCGCGAGGCGAAAGTGTCGGTCAGGCCGACATGGTCTTGGGTGGGGTCACTCATAAACGGTTCCCAAACCTATCGAAATGCCATGGACGATTTTTCTTTTCGATTTTCAGCATTTCTTCTTTGAGCATCCTTAGCGAATACAGAAGTAGCCAAAAGCTACCGAGTACAACGGATAAGCCCACTAGCTGGAAGAGGAAATCGTATTCACCCAAAAACCTTTGAGTTACGAAAAATACGAAAAGCATCGCTCCAACTATGCACCCGAACATCGCTAGCAGCTTGAGGAGCAGAATGAATACGTCTTTCGTCACGTCAAATCTCGCTGACTAGCTCAACCCCCGTACAAATTCTTATCATGCTTCTCGACAATCGAGGCAAACCGGCGGGCAAAGCGCTCATCCGCCTTGGCCTTCTTCTCCAGCACGTCGCGGGCAAAGACCATGTGATCCTCATGTGCCTCGAGCATGTCGGCCATCTTCTGGTTGGTCGCGGTGCCGATGGCGGCCATGGCGGTTTGCGCCTCTTGGTCGGTCTGAACGCCGATCTCGTTGATGCGGTGGGCCACGTCCTGCTGCTGTGCGGTTTTCAGCGATTTGGTCAGCGCGTCATACAGCACCACGCGCTGTTGCGTGTCTGTCTGCAGCTTGTTAATCAGCACCATCTGCGTCGCCGCCTGGTTCTGCAGGGAATCGACCCAAGTCTTGCCCTTTTCGATATAGCGCTCCAGCGTCTGCGACTTGGCCAACTTGACCTGCTCTTCCTGAACTTTGGCGTTGTATTGCTTGTTCAGCTCGGCCAATTCAGTCTCTAACTGAGTGCGCGCGGCGGCGTCCTGTTCGACGCTGATCTTGTTTTCCAGCGTGATGATCGTCGGGTCCATGCCCTGAATCTCAGACCGCAGTGCCTCCAGTTCGGCCACAGTCGCCTCACGGTCGTCCAGCGTGACGGTCAGGTTCTCTTCGACTTTGACGCGCTGTTCTTCCAGCACCGACAACTGCCCCTCAAGCAGCTTCACGATCACGTCGGATTTGGCGATCAGGTCCTGCAGCTTGTCATCGATATTGGCGGTGCGCATACGTTCCTGCCGCATCGATTCAGATTTGCCTTTGGAAAAGATGCCGACAAAGCTCTCCCATCCGGATTTCGAGCGCATCTCGTCAAAATCCTTGGAAAAGGCGCTGGTGACGTCGTCCAGACCCATGATCAACTCAGCGATGTTGGCATTCATCACCTCGGTATGGGCGTGCACGTCTTCGAGCGTGGCGTTTTCGATGTCGATATCCGCTTCGGCCGTGCCGATCTTGGCCCGCGCCGCATCGATGCGTGAGGTCAGCCCTTCAATTTGCGACTGGCTTTCACGTACTTTGGTTTGCGTTTCCTTAATAAGCGCTTCGAATTGCTGGTTCGACATCTCTGCTGTCCTCTTTTTCTTTAATTACCCAATAAGATAGGGAATGTTACGGCCATTTACATCCCTTTGGGCCCAAAAATCAGGGGAACTTTGGCAAACTCACGACGGAAAGGAAAGGTACGTGGTTGCACCCTGACTTAGAACTTGGCGCTGCGGCCAAGTTGCAACGCCGGCGCCCGAAAAAATTTGATCAAAACTGGAATGATCAGCCTAACTCAGTGGCCATAGACAAAGCAGGCAACACCTGTTTGTGTGCGCCCAACTCAATTTCTGCGCGGAGGAAGATCATGCTGGATGCATCGACCGATTTGAAATCAATCCTGAAGAACCCCGAACTGCTTGCTACCAAGGCCTATATCGGCGGTCAGTGGGTAGACGGTGACAATGGTACGTTCAAAGTGACCAACCCGGCGCGTGGCGATGTGATCGCCGAGGTTGCCGATGTCAGCCGCGCTCAAGTGGCCGGAGCAATCGCACAAGCCGAAGCCGCGCAGAAGGAATGGGCCAAACTGACCGGCAAGGAACGCGCGGTGATCCTGCGGCGCTGGTTCGATCTGATGATGGAAAACGCGGAAGACCTGGGTAAAATCCTGACCGCTGAGCAGGGCAAGCCGCTGGCAGAGGCCGTCGGCGAGATCGGCTATGGCGCGTCTTTCATTGAGTTTTTTGGGGAAGAGGCCAAGCGTGTCTACGGCGAGACCATCCCGGGCCATCAGCGTGACAAACGGATCATGGTGCTAAAACAGCCCATTGGTGTGGCGGCCTCGATCACGCCTTGGAACTTCCCGAATGCTATGATCACCCGTAAGGCAGGACCAGCGCTGGCCGCGGGCTGTGCCTTTGTTGCGCGTCCAGCCGCAGAAACCCCTCTTTCTGCGCTGGTTCTGGCGCTACTGGCAGAACAGGCCGGCGTTCCCGCAGGCGTGTTCAACGTTGTGCCTTCGTCCCGGGCCAGCGAGATCGGCAAGGAGTTCTGCGAAAACCCCGGTGTGCGCAAGCTGACCTTTACCGGTTCTACTGAAGTGGGCCGCATTTTGCTGCGCCAGGCTGCCGATCAGGTCATGAAATGCTCGATGGAACTGGGCGGCAACGCGCCGTTCATCGTGTTTGACGATGCCGATCTGGATGCGGCGATCGAAGGCGCGATGCTGTGCAAATTCCGCAACAACGGCCAGACCTGTGTTTGCGCCAACCGCATCTATGTACAAGCCGGTGTTTATGACGCATTCGCTGCCAAGCTGAAAGCGGCGGTCGAAGCACTGGAAATCGGCGACGGCTTGACCGAAGGCACCACAACGGGTCCGCTGATTAATGCAGATGCGGTCGCCAAAGTCGAAGAGCATATCAAGGACGTGACCGAAAAAGGCGGAGCGGTTCTGACCGGAGGCCTGCCGCATGATCTAGGCGGTACGTTCTTCCAGCCGACCATCGTAACCGGTGTGACACAGGATATGATGGTGGCGCAGGACGAGACTTTTGGTCCGCTGGCCCCACTGTTCAAGTTTGAAGATGAAGATGACGTAATCGCGATGGCCAACGACACGATCTTTGGTCTGGCATCGTATTTCTATGCCAAGGACCTGAGCCGCGTCTACAAGGTAGCCGAGGCGCTGGAATACGGCATCGTTGGCGTGAACACCGGCATCATCTCGACCGAGCTGGGCCCATTTGGCGGCGTCAAGCAATCCGGTCTGGGCCGCGAAGGCAGCCATCACGGCATGGAAGACTATCTGGAGATGAAATACGTCTGCCTGTCGGTCTGATCTTAAAAGGCCCCGGCGCTACATGCCGGGGCCGTTCAGTTGTGACAGGACTGCAAACAGACCGCCATATTCTGGCAATGACCCGCGTTCATCCGCCTTTCATCCAAATTTAAAAAGGACAACAACCGTTGTCATTGCGCTTTGTTTGCCTGACTTCTGCCAAATTACGTCCTTCCTTATCGTCAGAAACATCGCCGAAGGGGTCGATACCAGCCGTGAGACCTCGACCGAGATCATCGCGACGATCGATGGCCTGACACTGATCTACACCGAAAGCCAGTCTGGCCGCCTGCATGAGCCCGGCGCGGTGAATTGGATCGAAGACACCCAATACGCCACTGCCAACGAAGGCGGATCGCGCGATTGGGTGATCTGCCATAAGGACGGCACCGAAATTGACGAGAACGGTGCCGGTTTCGAGAAAGCCATCATCCAGATCGGCCACTACTCCGACAAACGCACGGACAGCAAAGGCGTTGAGCCAGAAAGTTTGACCGAGGCGATTTTAATGGCACCCCGATGATTGTTGCTGGTGCCGAGCGCGCCTTGGGCGAGACGCTTGTAATGACCGACAATGACGGCGTCGACGATGTCCCGGACGAGGTGGTGTTCTGATCCATCGGCTCTGTGAGGATGAGAACAGGCCCTAACGCTGGCGTTATTAAGGCCTCACACAAAGATGCGCGGAACCTTTCGCGCGCACCGAACGCATCCCGTGCAACTTTGATTTTCGATTCAGTGTCGACCCTTCTGGCTTGACGTCCCGATCTTACAACCATAGAGAGGCGGCTTTCGCAAATTCATCGGGAGCTTCTGGTATGGCGTCTTATGGCCCTGTATTAGGCATTGATTTCGGCACCTCAAACTCTGCAGCCGGTTATCTGGTGGATGGCAGCCCGCAACTTGTCGAGGTGGAGCCCGGGCAACAAACTCTTCCCACTACTTTTTTCTTCGATTTTGAATCGCGCAAGACATTGATGGGCGAGCCTGCAAATGCTGCGCTGCTGAACGGGGCAGAGGGTCGGTTCATGCGTGCCCTGAAACGGGTATTGGGCACCAGCCTGATGCACGAAAAACGCCAGATCCTGAATGAACGCGTTACCTTCGTCGATGTCATCTCACGCTTTCTGGCCCGGATCAAAGCACAGGCGGAGGCGCAGGCAGGATGTGCCATCGACCGTGTTCTATCGGGCCGCCCGGTGGTGTTTCACGGTATGGGCGATACGCGGGAAAACCAGGCAGAGGCCGACTTGCGATCCTGCTATTTGGCCGCCGGGTTCAAACAGGTGGACTTCATGCCTGAACCTGTCGCAGCAGCGATTTCAAGCGGTGCATTGGATCGCCCCGATCAGATCGGACTGATTGTGGATATCGGCGGCGGAACTTCGGATTTTTCCCTTTTTCGGTCAAACGATGATCAAATCGGGATTCTGGCAAATCACGGCGTAAGGATCGGCGGCACGGATTTTGATCGGTCGATCAGTGTGGATCAGGTGATGCCACTTCTGGGCAAGGGGACAGAGCTGCGCAAGGTAATTGGTGGCGGGACCACGCCCACTCCGGTCGCGATCTTCAGCGATCTAGCCACGTGGGAGAAGATACCTTTCCTCTACACCGCCCAGAACCGCCGCTTGGCGGATGAGATGGCGCGGTTGGCACAGGAACCTGAAAAACTGACACGTCTGGCAACAGTTCTGCGGGATGAGCTGGGCCACGACATGGCCTTCGCGGTGGAACAGGGCAAGATTGCTGCCAATACGCAGAAGGCCAATGCCGCCATCCTTCTGGATCAGATCGAACGCAACCTGTCGGTCCCAGTTCGAATGGAAGACCTCGACTCGATCCTTACGCCACATGCCCGCACGCTGAGCGATGGGGTTGCGGAAACCCTGCGCCTTGCAGGCCTTGCGGCGGATCAGGTTGATTGCGTTGTATATGTTGGCGGATCCAGCCTGATGTCTACGGTCACCGATACGATGAAGGCTGTCTTTCCCAACGCACAACACCGGTTTTCCGAGGTCTTCACAGCCGTCGCCGACGGTCTGGCGATTGCGGCCAACAGGCCCTGAATGTACAACGCCCCGCGTCTGGAGGAACGCGGGGCGTGTGATGCGACAGTCCGGGAGGAGGAGACTGCCGCAGGAGTTTCAGAAGCCTCAGTTCACGGCTTTAGCGTCAACCACGTCCTTCTCGATGGCCTTGGCCGAGGTGATCTCGATCCGGCGCGGTTTCAGGGCTTCTGGAACTTCGCGCTTCAGTTCGATGTTCAGCATTCCGTTTTCGTGGCTCGCGCCGGTGATGCGGACATGGTCTGCCAGCGCAAACCGACGCTCGAACGCGCGGGTGGCGATGCCACGATGCAGATAGCTGCGTTCCTTGTCTTCGGCGGCTTTTTTGCCAGCCACGACCAGCGAATTCTCTTTCACTTCGACAGTCAGGTCATTTTCAGAAAAACCGGCAACTGCTACCGAAATCCGGTAAGTGTCGACGTCGGTTTTTTCAATGTTGTAAGGCGGATAGCTGGGCTGAGCCACATCATTGGTCAGAACGCGGTCCATCATGTCGGCGATCTGGTCGAAACCAATGGTTGCGCGGTGCAGCGGTGCAAAATCAAATGTACGCATGTGTCGTATCCTCATCCTTGAGCGATTCACGATTTATGCCCTCCAACTGGACGGGCGATTAAAGGTACCGGACCCCATTGTGGCGATCCGATATACATCACATGGGCAGCGATCTAACCGAGTTCAACCCCCGCCAGAACTGATGAATTTCGCACCGGACCCGTACTTACCGGAACCAACCTGCAATCGGCGGATCGAAGCCTTGGGCTGCGGCGCGTCGCGCCGCATGATGGCCTTGAGCTCGGCGACAATCCCGTCAAGCTCCATGCCAAACCCCACCTTTCTTTGACCGTTTGTGCCAACCGCCGAAACCACCGACAGGATCTGCCAACGCGAACCGTTTTTCGCCAGAATGGCGGATCCGGAAGACCCGAACGTGATATCGCAATCAAAGGTGATCAAGCCCTGCCTGCGGTCGATGATTCGGCACGACCGTTCCCGCGTGATCGCCTCGGACCGTCCTCGCCCGTACGAAGCAATACTGATCTCGTTGCCCGGAACGCGCCCGCTGTGCAGCGCAAAAGGGTCGGCGACGGAATAGGGGATCGACTCATCCAGCCGCATCAGAGCCACATCCATCTGAACGCCTTCGTGCGAAAGCGGGTTGTGCGAACCATAGCTGGGATGAACGGCGATTTGCGCAACCTGCCGTTCGGCCAATGCGTTACCGTTGCTGAGGCCCGCGCGAAAGGTGATGTCTTCAGGCCTATATGGTTTTCCCGTTCGCCGGTCCACAGCGCAGTGTGCAGCCGTCAGAACCACATCCTGAGCGATTAAAGTGCCGGTGCAATAAGAACCGTCGCCGACATCCAGACGTCCGATAGCTTCCCAACCATAGAGATCATCCCGGTCCGTCAGCTTTCGCTTGTTGGCTTGCCCAAAAGACGCTGTCGCCAGAACACTCAGGCCCAAAATCAGGCTCCAGAAAACTCTATTCATGGCCGAATAAACCTTGCGCCTATGTTCTTGCCCGATCCTGATCCGGACGATGACAGCCCGAATCCACGCCCGGCAGATAGTTCGTCGCGCAGCAGCTGCAGCGAATGTTCAACCGAAGTGCCAATCGCAACGCTCTGTCCATCCATGCTGGCCTTGGCCGCCACAACAGACACAATCTGGGGACGCGTGCCAGCGAAAGAGAAAACCGGTGCCCCCGATGATCCGAAATCGACGTCACAGGACATGACCATGATTCCTTCTTGCCGGTTCATGACTGAACAGACCTGTTGCAATGACGGTGCCTCGGACCGGTCATGTGCATAAGACACAACGCCCACCTCTGAGCCTCGTCGGGGCTGATCCCCGGATTCAAACGGAATGACGGCTGTGTTTCGGATCGGCTGCCAAAGCTCGATCAATGCAACGTCTGCATTCATCCGGTCTGCCGAGGAATCGGCGTTGAATTGGTAATCGGGATGGACAACGGCCTGCCTGGCCGTCCGATATGCCAAAGCGCGTCCTAACCGCCACCCGGCCAGAAACTCGATATCGGTCGGATTAATCTGTTGCCCGGACACTTTGTCGAACAGGCAATGCGCCGCAGTCAGAACATGCGTCGGTGAAACCAATGTTCCGGTACAAAACCCTTTGCCGGCAATATCCAGCCGCCCAACAGCCATCCACTTGCGCCCGGAATCCGAAGTTTCCAGACTTTCCAGTCCGGAGTCTTGTGCTGTGGCCGCCATCGGCAAGACACAGAGCACAATCGCCTTGATCCAGTTGCGCACGCGGTTCTCCGGGATTCACACTGACCTATTTCTCCTATGCGCCTCGTTGGGCGAAAATAGGGCGATTAAGCTCTAAGGGAAATTCCTGAGGAAATGATGCGAGTTAGCATCAACGTGGATCACCGAAGAATGAGAACCTGATCCTCTGTCCGCTGCAACGCTTGCGGCTTTGGTCCACCCGTCGCCCAGTCCAACAGCTCTACAGTGTGAACAACCGGCAGATTCGTACCGGAACCGATCTGCATCATGCACCCGATATTGCCTGCCGCGATAATGTCAGGCTTCTTTGCTTCCAGTGTCCGAACCTTGCGCAGTTTCAACTGGCCCGAGATTTCCGGCTGCATCAGGTTATAAGTCCCCGCACTGCCACAGCACAAATGGCTGTCGGCGGGCTCGACCACCTTGAACCCGGCTCGTTTCAGCGCGTCTTTTGGATAGGTCTTGATCTTCTGACCATGCTGCAGAGAACAGGCTGCGTGATAAGCAATAGTGAGGCCCTGATCGCGACCTTCGGGCAAATTCAGCTGCGTGACCAGTTCACTGATATCCATTGCAATGTCCGAAACGCGCGCCGCATCCTTGGCGAGCGGATCGTTACGGAACATATGTCCGTAATCCTTGACCGTCGTCCCACAACCAGACGTATTTATGACAATGGCGTCCAATCCACCACCGTCCATTTCGCGATTCCAGGCTCTAATATTGGCTATTGCGGCTGTATGGCTGTCCTGCACCTTTCCCATGTGATGGGTCAAAGCTCCGCAACAGCCTGCACCTTCCGCCACCACGACCTCACATCCCAACCGGGTCAGAAGGCGGATCGTGGCGTCATTGATATCGGTATTCAGTGCCTTTTGCGCACATCCTGTCATCAGGGCCACCCGCTTTTGCCGCGCACCTTTGGGTGCAAAGCTCTGCGGATCATCGTTACGGCTGACCGGCGGGATATGCTTGGGCGCCATATCCAGCATAGCCCGCAAACGGGCATCGGGCATCAGAAACCGGAACGGACGGCCCAGCTTGGCCCCGATAAGGGCCCAACGGAACCGCATCGGATAGGGCAGAATCTTCGCCAGAATCCAGCGCAATATACGATCCGTCAGAGGGCGTTTGTAATGCGCCTCGATGTATTCTCGCGCGTGATCCACGAGATGCATGTAATGCACGCCCGACGGGCATGTGGTCATACAGGCCAGACAGGACAGGCAGCGATCAATATGCTTGACCGTCTTTTCGTCCGGCACACGCTCGTTTTCCAGCATATCCTTGATCAGATAGATGCGCCCGCGCGGGCTGTCCAACTCATCGCCAAGCACCTGATAGGTGGGGCAAGTGGCCGTACAAAATCCGCAATGTACGCAATTGCGCAAAATCTCGTTTGAGCGCCGGATTGCCGGGTCTTGCAGTTGTTTTTCAGTGAATGTCGTCTGCATTGCCCTATCCCATCATCCCCGGATTAAACAAACCATGAGGATCAAATTTCGTGCGTAAGCCTTTTGTTAGAGCCGATACTGCGGCCGGCTCCGGTTGAAATCGACCCAATCTCATGATCGTTGCAATGTCGGAACGCACCAGGGTCGCGTGACCTGAAAATTCGCCAAGTTGAGCTCGCACATCAGTGCCATTTGGCACCCGCAACCAAACAAGCCCGCCCCCCCAATCAAACAGCGTTTGATTAGCCTCGACACGCGCCGTTACTTCAGCCGCATCGCCGGGTTTGACTGACAACCGCCATATATCTCCATCCTGCCCCCGAAATGGATGAACGTCTCGGATCCCGGTCCAAAGCGCGGCGGCATCTTCTTCTTCCGTTACCTCACCAAAACCTGCCAGTTCCGCAGTCAATCGATGGATCCGATACGCAACCGAATCTGCGAAACCCTCAACCCTAAGCATGGCTTTTTTGCCAACTGGATCGTACGCGGCCCCAGTCACTTCGAAGGGTGACTTCAACGCGGTGGACAGAACCTGTACCGCGCTACTAGCGTCCTGAGCATCGACAGACAGGGTTGCCATACTTTCCGGCTTGGGCAGCACCTTCAGCGACACCTCTGTCAACACACCTAACGTACCCCAGGACCCACTCATCAGTTTGACCAGATCATAGCCGGTGACATTTTTCATCACGCGGCCACCATTCTTGACAACTTGCCCGCGCCCGTCGACGAAACGCACGCCCAACAAGAAATCCCGGCATGCGCCGACCTGAATCCGCCGCGGGCCCGAGATGTTGGCCGCCACGACGCCGCCGATCGTTGGTTCGCCCCGAGTATCAAGCAATCTGCGGTGATCCATCGGCTCAAACGCCAGTTGCTGGCCTTCTGCGTCCAGCGCGGCCTCAACCTCTGCCAATGGCGTCCCCGCCTTGGCCACGAGGGTTAGAGCCCCCGGTTCATAAAGCGAAATGCCATGCAGTGCCCCTGTTTCAATCCTAGCTTCGGGACCCGAGATTCCGCGCGTACCGCCACCGACTATACAAACAGGGTCTTTCAACCCGGCCACCAGGTCAGCTAGTTCGGATTCTGTTTCAGGTTTCATGACTTTTCTCTTTATTAGAGCCTGTTTTTTGGGAGATCTACGCGTCACGACGTGTTTCAGAAACGTCCAGCGGAAACACTTTGGCGGGGTTCAGAAGCCATTTGGGATCAAACACATCCTTGACCGCCATCTGCGCCTCAAGATCGGCAGGGGCATATTGATGTGACATGAGATCCCTCTTTTCGATGCCCACGCCGTGTTCTCCGGTCAGGCAGCCGCCTTCGTCCACGCAGAGCTTCAGAATTTCGGCCCCGAATGCCTCGCATTTTTCCAGATCGCCGGGTTTGTTGGCATCGAACAGGATCAGTGGATGCATGTTCCCATCACCCGCGTGAAAAACGTTCCCAACCGGCAGCCCGAACTCCTCACTCAGTTCACCGATCCTGCGCAACACAGTTGGTAGTGCAGATACCGGGATCGTACCGTCGAGGCACATATAGTCGTTCAATTGCCCCATGGCGCCGAATGCAGACTTGCGACCCAACCAGATTTTGGCGCTTTCCTCGGCCGACTGACTTTCACGCAACTCGACCGGGTTGTGGCGCTTGGCAATCTCGATGATTTTCGACAGTTGGTAGTCGATTTCGGCTTCCGAGCCTTCCACTTCGACAATCAGCAGCGCATGGCAATCGGGATACCCGGCATGGGCAAAGTTTTCGCAGGCCTTGATGCACAACGTGTCCATGAACTCGATCGCTACCGGCAAAATGCCCGACTTGATAATGTCAGAGACACATTGACCCGCGACTTCGTTGTCGTCGAACCCCATAAGAACCGGTCGCGCGCCCTCGGGTTTGCGCAGAATGCGCAGTGTGGCCTCAGTCACCACACCCAACTGACCCTCTGATCCGCAGATGACACCCAACAAGTCCAGACCGGGCGCATCCAGATGGGCACCGCCGATCTCGACGACATTGCCGTCCATCATCACCATCGTCACGCCCATTAGATTGTTCGTGGTCACGCCATATTTCAGGCAATGGGCACCGCCAGAGTTCATTGCGATATTGCCTGCAATGGCGCAGGCCAGTTGGGAGGAAGGATCAGGGGCGTAAAAAAATTCTTCTTCCTCGACCGCACCGGTAACACTCAGATTGGTGCGTCCGGTCTGAACCCTGATGAAACGGTTGTCATAGTCGACCTCCAGCACGTCGTTCATCCGCGCAACGCCTAGGATTACGCAATCGGCTGTCGGCAAAGCCCCACCAGCCAGCGAAGTACCGGCACCGCGCGGAACGACCGGCACTCCTTCCTCGTGGCATATTCGCAAAACGCCCGAGACTTCCTGCGTGCTAGACGGCAGCACGGCCAACATCGGAGGGCATTTGTAGGCCGTCAGCGCATCGCACTCATAGGCTCGCGTTTCAGCCGGATCATGGATGATTGCATCCATTGGCAGGACACTCGACAGCCGCGCGACGACCGCGTTTTTACGGCTCAGTACATCCGGGCTTGGCTTTGGCATCTCCATGGCGGCGCCTCCTTTTGGTAAAATAATATTACCAATTTGATGGTATGGCAAGTTCTGACCTCCGGTCTTACTGTCGCGCCCATGACCTGGATCGAACGTGCCTCTCTGTTTGCCCCTCTGGACTACGCCTCACTGGCGTTGCTGCTGGTTGCCTGGCTTTGGATTGGGTGGAAGATCGAACATCCGTCGCCACAGAAACGATCCGTCGCCCTTATGATGGATGATTACCGACGCGACTGGATGCATGAGATGGTAACACGCCAACCACGCGTGTTCGACGCACAGGTCGTGGCCGCCATGCGGCAGGGCAGCACCTTTTTTGCCTCAACCACGATGATTGCCATCGGCGGTGGTTTGGCCTTGCTGGGCAATACCGAGCGGTTAGCAGGTGTCGCCAGCGACCTAGCCATAGGCAGTGCTCCGGCGATGGTTTGGGAAATCAAGATACTTGTCGTCGTCCTGCTGCTGGCCAACGCGTTTCTGAAATATGTCTGGGCGCATCGTCTCTTTGGCTATTGCGCGGTATTGATGGCCTCGGTTCCGAACGACCCTGAAGATCCTCAAGCCTTGCCCCGGGCCGGTCAGGCAGCCGAAATCTGTATCACCGCCGCCCGCAGCTTCAACCGTGGTCTCCGCGCTACCTATTTCGCTCTTGCTTCGCTGGCGTGGTTTCTTGGACCGATCGCGTTGATGATGGGCACAATGATAACTTTCGGTGTCTTGTATCGTCGCGAGTTTGCCTCGCATTCCCGTGCAGTCCTCATGGCCCAAAACTCAAACACAGAGACGTGATCCCCATGCTTCGCCGTAAACCTTACGTTCAAACCATGCGATATGTGATTCTCAGTGCCTTTCTGGCCGTCCCTGCCCTTGCCGACCCGCCAACAATCGAACAGGTCCACGCCAGCACCAACGGCGATGCGTGGCGGTTTGATGTGACGATCCGACATCCAGATACAGGCTGGGACCACTATGCCGACGGCTGGCGCGTTCTGGACATGGACGGAAATGAGCTGGGAATGCGTTTGCTGCACCATCCTCACGAGACTGAGCAACCCTTTACGCGCTCGCTTGGTGGCGTTGTTATTCCTGAAAGTGTCACGCAGGTACAGGTTCAGGCGCGGTGCAATGTGGATGGTTGGAACGAAGACACCACATTGGTCAAATTGGACTGACAGTCAGAAAATACCCATAGACAGACCAGCACCGAGCGCTGCTCCGATCTCACGGCACTGATCCAGCTGAGCTCGCGGGATGGTCTTTTCGGCCAATATTGCCTCGGGTGTTTGCGCATGTGTGCAGATAATCAGCGGCAACTGGACCTCTTTCAGCCGCCAGCCGGTGGCAATCCGGGCAATCTGGCGGGCGGCGTTCTCTCCGTCTGATCCGGCGCAAATCATCTGTGCGTAAGGTCGACCCTCAATCTTTCCCAGCACCGGGTAATAGCAGCGGTCAAAGAACTCTTTCATCAGACCTGAAATCGCCGCCAGATTCTCTGGCGCGCAGAAGATGTAGCCATCGGCGGCCAGTACATCTTCCGGTCTGGCCTGATCCGCGGGTACGAGTTTCGTGTCAGTTTCACCTCGCGCCACTTCCGCCGCTGCTTCGGCCATTTGCCGGGCACCGCCTGTGCGCGAGTGATAAACGATCAGAAGCTGCGCCATATCAGACCCGGTGATAGGGGCCGCCTGACAGAATGGTCGCGGCCCGATAGAGTTGCTCGGCCAACATCACACGGACCAGCATGTGGGGCCAGACCATCGATCCGAATGAAATGGAAAAATCAGCCTCAGCGCGCAGATCTGGGTCTATTCCGTCTGCTCCGCCGATGATCAGGGCCAGATCCTGCCGTCCTGCGTCCCGCCAG
Source organism: uncultured Ruegeria sp. (assembly GCF_947497005.1). Taxonomy (GTDB): domain Bacteria; phylum Pseudomonadota; class Alphaproteobacteria; order Rhodobacterales; family Rhodobacteraceae; genus Ruegeria. The sequence goes on from NZ_CANMFF010000008.1 coordinate 97,791, forward strand.
CCTCCCAGTTTCTTGGAAAAATCAGGCGAGGACATCACTCGTCCTCGCTCGTCCAACGTGCAAATCACGGCACCTTTGGGTATGGCCTTGCGCAGCAGCACTGCTTCGGCCGCCATGCCAGCGTTTTTCTTGCCTTCAACCTCGATCACCTTCGCAGGTCCAAGGCCCAGCGCGCGGCCGGTCCGGTCGAACCGGGTCAGATAATCGTCAAGCAGGGTCTTCTCCGGTCCGGCGCGCAATCGCCCGACCGCAACTATGCTGATACGCATATCTCTCTCGCCTCCGGCCCTTTAATGCAGGCCGGGATGGCGCCTCAGTTCGCCGAGGCGCTACCGCCCTGAGGCAGCCACATCTTTTCCAGCTGATAGAATTCACGCACTTCGGGGCGGAAGATATGGACGATCACGTCGCCCGTATCGATCAGCACCCAGTCGCCGGCATCTTTGCCTTCGACCTTCGAGGTGAAACCGAATTCCTGCTTGATGCGATCCGTCAGCTTTTCTGCCATGGCCGAGACCTGACGTGTCGAACGCCCGGATGCAATGACCATGTGATCCGCAACAGACGACTTGCCCTGCAGGTTGATCTGCACGACGTCTTCGGCCTTGTCGTCGGAAAGTGAGGAAAGGATACGCTCAAGCAGCTTGTCGCTGATTGACTGAGAGTGGGCCATCAAGCTGGCCCGGTCATCGGCGGGCAAACCCGCCTGAGTATGTAGAGACAGAACATAGTCCTCCTTTGCTGCGCGCCGTGAAACCCCGGCGCCGGGGTACTAATAAGGTAACAAGGGGATTGCAACATTTCAATGAAAGCGCATCTGACCCTGCACAAGGATGATCACTCTTCGGCGATCTGTTGCACGAATGCGTTTTCTGACAAAACCCGAACCTCGCGCTGTGGGAAGGGGATTGAGATGCCTTCGTCTTTGAATGCATCCCATAGTGCGAGGTAAACGTTACCCCGGATATTGGTCAGGCCCTTGGTCGGGTCGCTGATCCAGAATCGCAGCACGTAATCCACGCTGCTGTCACCAAAGCCCGTGATATGGCAAACTGGTTCATGCTTGCCGCCACTGAGCACTCGGTTCACCGCCTTCACTGCCCGGATCGCCGTTGCGCGTACCTTGTGAGGGTCATCCTCATAGCTGGTTCCGAAATCCAGATCCAACCGCACGAACTTATCGGAATGCGACCAATTCACCACCTGGTTGGTGATCAGATCCTCGTTCGGGATCAGGTATTCGCGCCCGTCCCGCGTCACGACTGAGACATACCGCGCACCCAGCGCGTTAATCCAGCCGAACGTATCGCCCAACGAAATCACATCGCCCGGTTTGATCGAACGGTCCATCAGGATGATGATCCCGGAAATCAGGTTTGAAACCACCTTTTGCAGGCCAAACCCGATGCCCACACCAATTGCACCGGACAACAGCGCGATGCCGGTCAGATCGAATCCCAGCGTTCGGATGGCGGCCAGAAAAACCGCGCCATACAGCAGAACCTGAATTCCCTTGGCCAACAGCACCTGCATGGACGGGGTGATGTCATCATTGCCCTGCAATCCGCGCTCGGCCGCGCGGGTACCAATCCGGGCCAGCGTCAACAGGATGCCAATCAGAAGAATGGCTTTGAGAATGCCGAGCACCGAAATGTGCAGATCCCCGATGGAAATCGCGACACCGTCAAGGAATTCGGCCACGTCATCCGTCAGATTCAGCGCAATAAGCGTTGCATAGACCCACATTGCCCACTTGAACAACCGTCGCAGCGTCCGATTGCGGACCAGTCTTGCGACCAGTGAAATAGCCAGCCAGGCCGTTGCCAGCGTAGCAATTATCCCAATTAGATAGCTGCGCGAAGGCCAGGTGACATGCAGCATGATCTGATACAAGAACCAGGACAGCAGAACAAAATAGACCAGTGTCAGCCGCTGCATCAACTGCACCATGATGCGAAGCCGCCATTTCGGCCATCCGGTCCGGGCGCGTGTCCAGTCATTCCATCGCGGCTGCGTCAGAACTTTCAGAAGGAACGCCAGCGCCCATAGGAAAAGGATGATGACCAGCTGGTACTGCCGCCAGCCTGGCGTGACGACCAGCTCGACCAGTTCTGCAACTTGCGAGGAAAAGCCCGCGACCATGTTGTTATAGAGGTCCGACAGCGAGCTGGGGAGCAGGTCTTGGTTCATACAGGTCTCCTGCCCTCCAGCTTGGACAGCAACGCCGGGCGATGCAAGCCTGACACAGGTTTTGAACCTTGATTGCAGCAGAGACGCGGTATATCTGAACCGCATGAGACTCAAAGTGGCCCAACTTCAGAATCTGGAAGATCGCGCACGTTTGCGCGAACGGTTCTATGGGGCCGCCCGCACGGTCCTGGCACGCCTACCTGTCGCCTGAGCCAACTCGCCAGCTATTTCTCATTACATACGGGAGAGGACCGATGTCCCCCAAAACACTCTATGACAAGATCTGGGATGCCCATGTCGCGCACGAAGCCGATGATGGCACCTGCCTGCTTTATATCGACCGCCATCTGGTGCACGAGGTTACCAGCCCGCAAGCCTTCGAAGGGCTTCGTATGGCAGGCAGGCCGGTGCGCGCCCCGGAAAAGACCATCGCGGTGCCGGATCACAACGTGCCTACCACGGCGGATCGTGTGAACGGGATCGAAAACCCCGAATCGCGCATTCAGGTCGAAGCGCTGGACAAGAACGCCAAGGATTTCGGCATTCACTATTACCCGGTACATGACGTGCGTCAGGGCATCGTGCACATCGTCGGCCCGGAACAGGGCTGGACCCTGCCCGGCATGACCGTGGTTTGTGGCGACAGCCACACGGCCACGCATGGTGCGTTTGGCGCGCTGGCGCATGGCATTGGTACGTCCGAGGTCGAGCATGTTCTGGCCACGCAGACGCTGATTCAGAAGAAATCCAAGAACATGAAGGTCGAGATTACCGGTAAACTGCAGCCGGGCGTGACCGCCAAGGACATTACTCTGGCCGTGATTGGTGAGACCGGTACTGCCGGCGGCACCGGCTATGTCATCGAATATTGCGGTGAAGCGATCCGTGATCTGTCGATGGAAGGCCGCATGACCGTCTGCAACATGGCGATCGAAGGCGGCGCACGCGCAGGTCTGATCGCTCCGGATGAGACCACCTATGAATATGTCAAAGGCCGTCCGCATGCACCTAAGGGCGCGCAGTGGGAAGCCGCTCTGAACTGGTGGAAAACGCTTTACACCGACGAAGACGCACATTTCGACAAGGTCATCACCCTGCGCGGCGAAGACATCGCACCCGTCGTCACATGGGGCACCAGCCCCGAGGACGTGCTGCCAATCACCGCGACAGTGCCTCAGCCCGAAGACTTCGAAGGCGGCAAGGTTGAAGCAGCCCGCCGTTCCATCGAATACATGGGTCTGGAAGCCGGTCAAAAGCTGAGCGATGTGGAAATCGACACTGTCTTCATCGGTTCCTGCACCAACGGTCGGATCGAAGACCTGCGTGCTGCAGCTGAGATTTTGAAAGGCAAGAAGATCAAAGACGGTATGCGCGCCATGGTCGTGCCGGGATCAGGCCTGGTTCGCGCTCAGGCCGAGGAAGAAGGTCTTGCCGAAATTTTCAAAGAGGCCGGTTTTGAATGGCGTCTGGCCGGGTGCTCGATGTGTCTGGCGATGAACCCCGATCAGTTGCAGCCGGGCGAGCGCTGTGCCGCGACCTCAAACCGCAACTTCGAAGGCCGTCAGGGCCGGGGTGGGCGAACCCATCTGCTGAGCCCGGCGATGGCTGCCGCGGCGGCAATCACAGGACGGCTGACAGACGTTCGTGAAATGATGTAAGGTGCCCTCATATCTAGATATTTGAGGAATTGAAGACATGAGTGACTGGATCAAATGGCTTTTGCTGGGACTTCTGTCCATAGCGTTTGGCGTCTTTGCCCTGGGTAATGCTGTGGCGGCGTCGCTGGCCGTGACCGTAGTGACCGGGGCATTGCTGCTGGTTTCTGGCGCATTCCAGATCGTCGGCGGGTTCACCGTTGAAGGCGCCGGCAATAAAATCCTGTCACTCATCATGGGTGCGGTCATGCTGTTTCTTGGCTGGTCTTTTCTGGATCACCCACTGCAAGGCACGCTGACGCTGGCGACCGTGATGTTGATTCTGTTCATGGCAGGCGGCATCGCCCGGATCATTCTGTCGTTTCAGATGAAAGGAACGCAGTTTTTCTGGCCCACGCTGATCTCGGGCATCTTGTCGATCATATTGGCCGGTATCATCTGGTCTTATGCAGCGGCAGAACCGACAGCCTTGCTGAGTTTGCTGGGCATCCTGCTGGGCATCGAGATGCTGTTCAACGGGTTCGGCTTGGTCTTTATGGCGCTGTTCGTCAAAAACGCACCCAAAGGTGAAACACAACAGACGTAATCGCGGGGCATGGGCGCGGCCCTCTCCCGCAGGAGTGTAGACATGGAAAAGTTTGACAAAGTCCACGGGGTGGCCGCCCCAATGCCACTGATCAATATCGACACCGATATGATCATCCCGAAGGTACACCTGAAAACCATCAAACGGTCCGGCCTTGGCGTCGTGCTGTTTGATGAGATGCGGTACCATGACCACGGTGGCGAAAACGAAGAGTTCGTGCTGAACAAGCCCGCCTACCGCAATACCGAGATTCTGGTGGCTGGTGACAATTTCGGCTGCGGCTCATCGCGCGAACACGCGCCATGGGCGATCAAGGATTTCGGCATCAAGGTCGTGATCTCGACCAGCTTTGCCGACATCTTCTTCAACAACTGCTTCAAGAACGGCATCCTGCCGATCGTGGTCGAAGAAGAACATCATGCGGTTCTGATGGAAGATGCGCATAAAGGTGAAAACGCCCGCATGACAGTGCATCTGGAAGATCAGCAGATCACCACTTCGGATGGCGTCGTCATCGAGTTCCACGTCGACCCGCATCGCAAACATTGCCTGCTGAACGGACTGGACGATATCGGCCTGACGATGGAAAAAGATCATCACATCGACAAATTTGAAGATCACGCCAGTCAGGCCCGTCCCTGGGTGTGATTCTGGGGGCGATTCTGTGGACACTCAACCTAACGGGGTCGCTGTGGCGACCCCGTTCTCGTTCTTGGGGTTGATTTTTGCAAAACCACAACATGTAGGTCTCACTTTGAGATACACGTCGGATTTGCGTCTGAAATGATGCAATCCCGCACCAGTTGCGCCATCTTTTTGCCCGAAATCACGTGTTTTCTGCACCCTGACTTGAGCGAAATGCCGCTTATCGTCCATGTTGGCGCTAAAGAGGCATCCGTCAGAATAAACGAGGCAAAGAGCACAAGTTGGAATTAAGTCGGCAAAGATCGGCTGATCCGGTTTGAAAAAGGGTTCGGATAGTGATTGCGCGCACAACTGGGGCGGCGATACGTGGAATACTTGTGGCACTGATGGTGCTGACACCCGCGTTGTACCTGCCTGTAACATCGACGAACGGGACCGAGATACTGGTCTTCCTCGCGATCCTCGCGTTCATCCTTACGTTTGCCGAATACAACTCTGCTTTCCCCAGTTTTATCGAATTTCGTGACGCACCGCCGGTAAACCGCCTGCGTTTCGTCGGCCTGATGTCGATGGTCACCTTCCTGACGCTGATCTGCAAAAACGCGTATGAGCCCAGTGACCTGACCACGTTTGCCTATGCAGTCGGTCTGGCTGCCGCAAATGTCGTGGACTTTCCCTATTCTCCGGTCCGGTTGATTGTGCTGATGGTACCGGCGGACGCCGGCCAGCCTTTGATCGAACTGGTCCGGATTTCAGCCAGCGTGGCTTATGTCGCGGCTTTGGTCACCATCGCCACCTTCGCTTACGCAGTCAAAGTCAAGGGCTGGCCCACGGGCAACGGTGCCTTCAACGTGTGGACCAATCTGCCTCTTTTTGATCCCACCAAGGGCGGTGATGTTGTCACCCGCCTGCAACGAGATGGCCGTCTGAATATCTGCATTGGTGTCCTGCTACCCTTCCTCATTCCGGCCGTCATCAAGCTGATGAGCAGCGTAGCCGCTCCGATCTCGCTCAGTAACCCGCAGACATTGATCTGGACCATGAGTGCCTGGGCGTTCCTGCCCGCCAGTATGATCATGCGTGGCATGGCGACCCTGCGGATCGCGGGTTTGATCGTGGAAAAACGCCGCGCCTATTCAACAAGCGAGACGACACAAGCCGCATGATCCGTGCCCTTGCTCTGCTAATGCTGCCTTTTGCGGCGCAGGCAGAAGTTGTGCGCATCGCTACCTACAACACTGAACTCAGCAGAAATGGCCCAGGTCTTTTGCTGCGTGACATCCAGCGAGATGATGAACAGGTTTTAGCAATCGTCGATGTCATTGCAGCCTCGCGCCCTGACATCATCGCCCTTCAAGGCATCGACTGGGATTTGGAACGGGCAGCGGTAAACGCCCTGACCGGGAAACTGCGCGATGCGGGTTTGGATTACGTCTATCACTTTTCGGCACAACCAAATGCAGGTCAGCAAACATCGCTGGATTTGGATGGTGATGGCCGATCACAAGGGCCCGGCGACGCGCAAGGCTGGGGAAAGTTCACCGGCCAGGGCGGGCTGGCGGTTCTGTCTCGTTTCGAAATCATGGCCGAAGACGTTCAGGACTATTCCAATCTGTTATGGCAGGACCTGCCGGGGGCTACTTTGCCCAGTGTTGATGGCCGCCCATTCCCCTCTGATGCCGCGCAAAAGATACAACGTCTGTCCTCGACCGCGCATTGGGTGATCCCAATTGAAACCCCGCTTGGACGGCTCAATCTGATGACCTTCCACGCTGCGCCACCGGTTTTCGACGGGCCAGAGGATCGCAACGGTCTGCGTAACCGGGACGAGATTCGCTTTTGGTCTGTTTTGCTGAACGGCGACCTGGGACAAGTTCCCAACGGTCCCCTCGTGATTGCCGGGGACGCCAATCTCGATCCAAAACACGGCGAAGGCCATAAACAGGCCATTCACACTCTTCGGACACTCTCGCTTTTGCAGGACCCGATGCCTATGGATCCGTCTGGGTCAACTGCAACCGTCGCGTGGAAGGCGACCGGAGAGATGCGCGTTGATTACGTGTTTCCGTCCAGCGATCTTCGCGTCTCGGGCGCCGGTGTCATATGGCCCGAGGAAGGCGACAAGCTTTACGACAGTGCCCAACGTGCCAGCCGACACCGTCTGGTCTGGGTTGACGTAACCCTACCCTAGAACCTCGCCCATATGCTCTGTTGTGCACGATGAATCTGAAAACTGGGGCGGAATTGCCGAACACAAGGCATCATCCAATTCGGTCTGAGAAACCTGTCCCAGCAATTCGTTAATATATCCGCCATCCAGCTTATGTGGCACTTGCCAGAGGTATCGCATCTCAAGCAAGTGTGGGGCCATGCGCCAAAATGAGCGGGCCAGATACAATGGCCACCATTTCATACGCTGTACCGAAACCGACCTGCCAGTGACCAGCGAAAGAGACTGCGCAATCTGCGCCCCGGTCAATGTGTATCCCTGGAATGGAACATCGCAGAATCGGGGCAAGTCTTGCCGTATCTCAGCCAATGCAACGGCAAAACGGGCCAAATCCGGCAGATAAGCCCAGGCATGCAGCGCCTCCGGGTCACCGGGATAGATCAATTGACCGTGGGACAGGTGTTTGATCATCACTTGGTCGAACCAGTTACCCGAAGGCTTAGTATCAATGAAATCCCCTGCCCGCAGGATGATGGTTCGCACGGTCGATGCGCGATAGGCTTCTTCCATCTCGATCCGGATCCGGCCTAACGGGTTGGTTGCCTGATGTGGTGTCCCACCTGCCCATGGGCCCGGCGTATCCTCGCCAAATACGTAGACATTGCCTGGCACTATCACGGTCGCATCCGTGTTTGACGCGACTTCTATCACACGCCGTGTCAGCACAGGAACATCGCGCGCCCAATCAGGATAGGGCGGGTTCCATCCGTTCACGATGACATCCGCTCCACGCGCTCCCTGTGCAAACGTATCGGTACTACGGTCGAATTCTTTTACATCCCAGCCTGCTTTTCGAAAAGCCAATGCTGCATTGCGCCCAAAACGACCCGATGCGCCTAGTACCAGTGCTGTTTGTGCCATGGCTACCTCCTGTCTGAGGTCAATCTATCCATTCATCTCATGCAAGGAATTGCCGTAAATTGCAGAACGTGTATTCATATCTGAATGGATAAAGCACTTACACATGCAGATTGGTCACTGATCCAAAGCTTTCTGGCCGTGGCCGAAACAGGTTCACTATCCTCTGCGGCCCGACATCTGGATCGCAGCCAACCTACATTGGGGCGACAGGTGCAAAGCCTAGAGGACGAACTGGGCGTGTCCCTGTTCGATCGACACGCGCGTGGGTTGAGGCTGAGCGAGGCTGGCGCAGAGCTTCTGCCAATGGCCCAGCAGATGCACAGCGCAATGACAGCCTTCAGCCTGGCTGCGGCGGGGCAGTCGCAGCAGCTTGAGGGCTCGGTACGCATTACTGCATCGGTTTTTGCGTCGCACCATCTGCTGCCACCGATCCTGGCGGACATCCGAAGACAGGAACCCACCATTCAGCTTGAACTGGTCGCCACCGACACCACCGAGAATTTGCTCTATCGCGAGGCGGATATTGCCGTACGCATGTATCGCCCCGCGCAGATGGACATTATTTCACGGTACCTCGGTGATGTGCCGCTGTGTTTTTGTGCGGCCAGGTCCTATCTGGATCGAATGGGGCGCCCTAAAACGCCGGAAGAGATATTTACACATGACCTTGTGGGGTTTGACGCCAATCAGGAAATCATCAAGGCAATGCGCGAAAAAGGATGGCCCGCCAACCGCGACAGCTTTACCACCCGCTGCGATCTGCAAAGCGCTTATTGGGAACTGATCCGGGCAGGGTGTGGCATTGGCTTCAGTCAGGTCCAGGTCGCCGAAGCTGATCCTGATGTGGAAATCCTGCCGCTGGATGTTGAAATCCCGATTCTACCGGTTTGGCTGGCCGCACCGCAGGCCATGCGCCAGACCCCGCGTATCCGCAGGGTCTGGGATTTGCTGGCTGAAGGGCTCAAAGCCAGTCTCTGACGGTCAAAGTGGTCCGGTATAAGTTCCACGCGCGGGGTAGTTATTGCCCAATGTAAATTTCAGACCTCCGACGATATCTGCAGTAGACGGACGCCCGAACGGCGTGGTCTGCTGCCACGCGTAGTACAACGTCTGGTCGGACGCGATGTAGAAATGGCCGGGTTCCGCAAACAGGTCCGGCTCGGTGCTGCCGTCGCGCTTGGACGAGATGTTCAGACCCCAATCATCCCGCGCCTCAGACAGTGGCAGGCTGTGACCCACGCGCAGGCGCGACACTCCGGCTTTCTCGGCGGTTTCGGCGGCGCGTTCGGCGGTATCCGTGGTGATCATGATGACCTCGACACCCAGCGCGGCAAAGTCGTCCAGCGCTGCCTCGACCTCGGTCATCTGCCTGATGCAGATCGGGCAATGCAGCCCGCGATATTGAATCACCAGTGTTCCGTTTTCGCCCTTGTCCGCCTCAATATCGAAGCTGCCATGCGCCACAGTTTCGATTTTCAGCGCAGGAACCGGATTTCCAGGTGTCAGCATGTGTTCTCCTCGTGTTTTGAAGGGTTCGTCTCATTGACCCGATGCTGTGCAGACGCTAGGCCCTGTGCAACAAAACGCAAGGAGACCCTTCATGTCCAACCCCTCGCTCCTCATCCTGCCCGGAGATGGAATTGGCCCGGAAGTTATGGCCGAAGTGCGCAGAATCATCGATTGGTACGGCACCAATCGCGGTCTTCAATTTGACGTGAGCGAGGACCTGGTCGGCGGCGCAGCCTATGATGCCCACGGCAAGCCTTTGTCCGATGAGACCATGGCCAAGGCACAAGAGGTGGATGCGGTTCTGCTGGGCGCTGTTGGCGGCCCGAAATACGATGATCTGGATTTCAGCCTGAAGCCCGAGCGCGGCCTGCTGCGCCTGCGCAAGGAAATGGACCTGTATTCGAACCTGCGCCCAGCCCAGTGCTTTGACGCGCTGGCCGACTTCTCGTCGCTGAAGAAAGACATCGTTGCTGGTCTGGATATCATGATCGTGCGCGAGCTGACATCGGGCGTCTATTTCGGCGAGCCGCGCGGTATCTTCGAGGAAGGCAATGAGCGTGTGGGCATCAATACCCAGCGCTACACCGAATCCGAGATCGAACGCGCCGCGCGCTCGGCTTTTGAACTGGCGATGCGCCGGAATAAAAAGCTGTGCTCGATGGAAAAAGCCAACGTGATGGAATCGGGCATCCTCTGGCGCGAGGTGGTCAATCGCGTTGCAGCGGACTACCCCGAAGTTGAGCTGAGCCATATGTACGCAGACAACGGTGCGATGCAGTTGGTCCGCGCCCCCAAGCAGTTTGACGTCATCCTGACGGATAACCTGTTTGGCGACATCCTGTCCGACTGCGCCGCCATGTTGACCGGCTCGCTGGGTATGCTGCCTTCAGCCAGCCTGGGCGCTCCGATGGCAAATGGCCGTCCCAAGGCGATGTACGAGCCGGTCCACGGCTCGGCACCCGATATCTCTGGTCAGGGTAAGGCCAACCCAATCGCCTGCGTTCTCAGCTTTGCTATGGCGCTGCGCTACAGCTTTGATCAGGGCGAAGAAGCGGATCGTCTGGAAGCTGCGATCGAGAAAGTTCTGGCCGATGGCGTACGCACCGGAGACCTGCTGGCGGATGAGGGCGTTCAGCCTGTCTCGACCAGTGAAATGGGCGATGCGATTCTCGCAGCTTTGGACGCAAGCGTCTAAAACGCAAAAAACTTGAATGACAAAAGGCGGTGCCCAGCGCACCGCCTTTCTTAGTCAGTTACCGCCAAAGATATTTTTCAGCAGATTATTGATGTCCTCGGCAAAGCCACCCTGTCTGCGGCGTGGTTTTGGTTGTGCCACCTGAACAGGCGGCTCGGGGATCATCATCGGCAATGGGGTTGGTGTCATCCCCTCGGTCACACGCAGCATGGTTTCCTTCCAAATCTCGGCGGGCAACCCGCCTCCGGTCACGCCAGACAGCGGCGTGTTGTCGTCATACCCCATCCAGACACCGGTCACGTAGTCAGCGGTAAAGCCGATAAACCACGCATCGCGTGCGGCCTGGGTCGTACCGGTCTTGCCCGCCACCTGCCAGCCCGGCAGTTTGGCCCGCCCGCCCGTGCCTTCAGACACCACACGCTCCATCATCCAGGTCAGTTGTTTTGCAGCCACGTCATTGATCACCCTCTCACCAATACCGGTCGTCGTGACCATGACAGGCGTGTCATCTCCCAACAGCTTCAGTTCGGTCAAACCATAAGGTTCAACCTGTGACCCGCCATTCAGGATGCCGGCATAGGCCCCGGTCATTTCGATCAACGTGCTTTCTGATGCACCAAGCGCCAGCGCCGGGCCCTGTGCAAGATCGCTGGCAATTCCAAAGCCGCTGGCGATCGTCCGAACATTGTCCAGGCCAGAAATCTCGGCCACTTTGACAGCGGGAATGTTCAGTGAATTTTTGAGCGCATCCGCCAGCGTCACCCGCCCATAGTACTTGTTGGTATAGTTCTTGGGACACCACTGGCCTGACCCCGGGATGTTCACGCAGTAAGGTTCGTCCATCACCGTATCATAGGGTGAATACCCCAGCTCCAAGGCCGTTGCATAAACAAACGGCTTGAACGACGACCCCGTTTGCCGCAGCGCCTGAGTGGCGCGGTTGAATGCACCCGACACTCGTGTCTTGCGACCACCAACCATGGCGCGCACGGCACCATCCGCAGACATCACGACGATGGCGGCCTGTGCCTTTGACCCTTCGCGGACCTTTTCCTGAAAAATAAACTGCAGCGCTTCTTCGGCAGAGGTCTGGATGCGCTGGTCCATCGTGGTTCGGATCACGACATCCTCGGTCGTGTTGCGGGTAAAGAACTCGGGTCCGCTGGCCATGACCCAGTCCGCAAAATAGCCACCCGCCCGCGCAGCCGCCGCATCCGAAAGTTGGGCCGGTCTGGCGCGCGCCTCGCTGGCCTGCGCGGAGGTCAAATAGCCTTGATCCTCCATCAAACCGATCACAAGGCGTGCCCGATCCTGCGAGCGTTGCAGGCTGTTTGTCGGTGCGTATCGCGTGGGCGCAACCAACAAACCGGCCAGCATCGCGGCCTCTGCCGGCGACACTTCGGCCGCGGATTTGCCAAAGTACCGCTGGCTGGCGGCCTCGAACCCGCGCGCACCAGCACCGAGGAAGGCGCGGTTCAGGTAAATCGTCAGAACCTCGTCCTTGGAGTATTTCACCTCCATCGCGATCGCATAGGTGGCCTCTTTGGCTTTCCGCCACAGCGAGCCTTGACGGCAATCGGCTTCATAGGCAGCTTCGGATTCCCATTCAGTCGGATCGTAAGGCACTCCCAGACACAACAGTTTGGCCGTCTGCTGCGTGATAGTGGACCCGCCATGCCCGGACAAAGGTCCACGTCCTTCGCTCAGATTGATGCGCACCGCACTCGCAACACCGCGTGGGCTGACACCGAAATGTCGATAAAACCGTTTGTCCTCGGTCGCGATGACGGCGTTCTTCAGATGCGGTGACACGGTATCGGCCGTGATCACACCGCCAAACTGATCGCCGCGCCATGCAAACACCTTGCCCTCTCGATCCAGCAAGGTGACCGACCCGCGCGCGCGCCCGTCCAGTAAGGCATTCACGTCAGGCAAGGAGGTATAGACGATACCCACTGCCAACGCGATCAGCATGGCGACAATTGCCCCGACCCGCCAGGTCAGACCCCAGACCAGACGCCAGATCCAACGGAAAAAGCGCCGGAAGATGCCGCCGCTCTTGCCTCCTGACCTCTTGCGTGTTGTTTTGCGTGTGGTCGTCTTGCGCGCGGTCGATTTCTTGCCTGCCGGGCGCTTTGACGCCGACGGTTTACGCCCCTTGGACGGGTACCTTTTATCCGCAACCAATCTCGGCTTGCGGCGCTTGGACTCAGTCATGCTCAAACTCTGCCCGATTTTACTTTTGCGCCACCATACCCCGGCGATCTGAGTATGTAGAGGTCCGAATTTCCGTAAATTCCCCTCATAGAAATGCCTAAATTTTAATCCCTCACGATGAATCGTGCAAAAATTGTGCAACTTTGCGCCATTTTACCGTCCGTTTACGCCCCAAGACCGTTTCTTACTGCGCCTCGGCGCGCTTTTTTCTGCAGGTGCAAACAAACCGGCCCCGCCGGAAAACCAAAGGGGAAAGACGTGAAACTGATCATTGCGACAATCAAGCCGTTCAAGCTGGAGGAGGTGCGCGAGGCACTGACCGAGGTCGGCGTGCGCGGCATGATGGTGACCGAAATCAAGGGCTTCGGCTCGCAATCCGGTCACACCGAAATCTATCGCGGAGCCGAATACGCCGTGAACTTCGTCCCCAAGATCAAGCTCGAGATCGTGGTACCTGCGGCAATGGCCGACCAGATCGTCGAAACCATCACCAAAACAGCCAAAACCGGCAAGATCGGCGACGGCAAGATATTCGTCCTCGATATCGAGCAGGCCCTGCGCGTGCGGACCGGGGAAACCAACGAGGAAGCGCTGTAAGCGCGGCCACTCACACTCATTCGAGGACTGAAAATGAACCTGATGAAATCTCTCATCCCTGCCGCCGCGATTGTCGCGCTGCCGCAGATGGGTCTTGCGCAAGAGGCCGCTGTAACCGGCGAGACCGCGCAGCACACGCAATATATCCTGACCTCGCTGCTGTTTCTGGTCGGCGGTTTTCTGGTGTTCTGGATGGCCGCGGGCTTCGCAATGCTCGAGGCCGGTCTGGTGCGTTCCAAGAATGTTGCCATGCAACTGGTCAAGAACATGGGCCTGTTTTCCTTTGCCGCCATCATGTACTGGCTGGTGGGCTTTAACCTTATGTATCCGGGCGATGGCTGGACCATCACTGGCATTCTGGGCGCGTTCTCGCCAACGTCGCTTGAGCCGGTTGGCCTGGCTGACACCGAAACCGCGCTGGATTATGCATCTGTCGGCTCAGACTTCTTTTTCCAGCTGATGTTCTGCGCAACCACCGCATCAATCGTATCCGGCACCATGGCCGAACGTGTCAAACTGTGGCCGTTCTTCTTCTTCGTGATCGTCCTGACCGGCATCATCTATCCGATCGAAGCGTCCTGGCAGTGGGGTGGTGGCTGGCTGTCCGAGATGGGCTTTAGCGACTTCGCTGGCTCGACCCTGGTGCACGCCGCAGGTGGTTTCGCAGCGCTGGCCGGTGCCATCGTGCTGGGCCCGCGTATCGGCAAGTATAACAAGGATGGCAAAGTGATTCCGATCCCCGGCTCGAACCTGGCGCTGGCCACTCTGGGAACGTTCATCCTGTGGCTGGGTTGGTTCGGCTTCAACGGCGGTTCGCAGCTGGCAATGGGCACCATCGGTGACATGGCCGATATCAGCCGCATTTTCGCCAACACCAACATGGCCGCTGCTGCTGGTGCTGTTGCAGCGCTGATCCTGACGCAGGTGATGTATGGCAAGGTAGACCTGACCATGGTGCTGAACGGCGCCCTGGCTGGTCTGGTGTCGATCACCGCTGAACCGCTCGCCCCGTCGCTGTTCCAGGCCCTGATCATCGGTGCAATTGGTGGTGTTATCGTGGTCCTGACCGTCCCGATGTTGGACCGCATGAAGATTGACGACGTCGTCGGTGCGATCCCAGTTCACCTGATCGCAGGCTTCTGGGGTACCTTCATCGTTGCATGGACCAACAGTGACGCTAACTTTGTGACGCAGATCATTGGCTTCGCTGCCATTGGTATCTTCGTCTTCGCGGTCAGCTTCATCCTCTTCTCGATCCTCAAGGCAACTGTTGGCCTGCGGGTTGGCGAGGAAGAAGAGATCAATGGCCTGGATATGGGTGAGTTGGGTATGGAAGCCTACCCCGAGTTCTCGAAAGGCTGAGATCCTTGAATAACAAAAAACGGCCCCAGCCCTGTGCTGGGGCCGTTTTTTTGTGCGGCAGTCATTTTTGGGTTAGAATCGGCCTGTCAAAATAGGGGGGAGTGCAATGCCGGACGCACCGCACACGCTTGTTGGCACAAGCCTAGAATGGACTGGGGTCCACCACTCCGGGCATGGCGATTTCGAAGACTTATCGACACACACGGTCAGTTACGAAACCGAAAACACCTGCTATGTCACTGCGAACGGCATGCTGGTAGGCGAGGCGGATTACACATATCGCCGCCTTGATGAACAGGTCGGCATATGTATCTACCACCCTCGTGAGTATCAGGGCAGAACTGATGTCGTGCTAAATGCAATGTTCGACTTTCGAGCGATGAAAGATCGGGCCGTGATAACGGCGGGCGGAAACCCTTTCGCCGTGGCGGACGGAGACATGCAGTTCGTCAAAACTCCGCCGCGCCCGGGCTGAGCCAGGCGCGACGGCTGTCCGATCAGACGCCGACGTCGACAATCGCCTTGGCTAGAATCGGCACTGTTGTCGCGTTCAGTCCGGCGATGTTCAGGCGGCTGTCGCCGACCATGTAGATGCCGTGTTCGACGCGCAGTTTCTCAACCAGTTCAGGCGCGGCCTCGAGGCGTGAGAACATACCGCGGTGCTGGGCGATAAAGCCGAAGCGGTCCGAGCCGCTCAGGCGCTGCAATTCGTCGGCCAAGTGCTGACGCAGACCCAGCATGGACAGGCGGACCTCTTCCAGCTCAGCCGCCCAGTCGGCGCGCAGGGCGTTATCATTCAGGATCGTGGTCACCACTCGCGCGCCGTGATCCGGCGGGAAGGAATAGTTCTGCCGGTTCAGGAAAGCCAGAGTGGCCTGGTTCAGCGCCGTTTCCTCGGCATTGTCGCTGATGGCCATCAAGAGTCCGGTGCGTTCGCGATAAACACCAAAATTCTTTGAGCATGACGCCGCGATCAGACACCGTTTGACCGAAGACGCGACAAAACGGGCGGCCTGCGCATCTTCTTCCAAACCGTCGCCAAAACCCTGATATGCAATGTCGATCATCGCAACGAGACCAAGCTCGTTGATCACCTTCACGACCTCTTGCCATTGCACCATGTTCAGGTTGGCGCCGGTCGGGTTGTGGCAGCAGCCGTGCAGCAGAACGACGTCACCTGCTTTGGCGGTTTTCAGGTCGGCGATCATGCCGTCGAAATCAACACCACGGGTTTCACTGTTGAAATAGCAATACTGGACCGTTTCCATCCCCAGATAGTTCAGGATCGACAGGTGGTTTGGCCAGGTCGGGTTCGATACAAATACACGAGCCGACGGATTGGCCATACGGATCATCTCGAACGCCTGACGGCAAGCACCGGTGCCGCCCGGCGTCGCCACAGCGGCAATGTTGCCTCGTGGAACCGAGGTGCCAAGGATCAGGCCGATCATCGCATCCGCATATGCGGGATCACCGGCCAGCCCGGTATAAGCCTTTGTTTCCTGCTCTTGCCAGATACGTTGCTCGGCGGCTTTCACCGCGCGCATGACAGGCGTTATACCCTCAGCATTCTTGTAGACACCCACCCCCAGGTCGATCTTCTGATCGCGCGGGTCTTCGCGGTACATCTGCATCAGCGCCAGAATCTTATCTGCCGGCTGCGGTTTCAGGTTCTCGAACATCAGTTCTCTCCGGTTGCGACGGGCAGGGTCGGGAAGGCACCCCATTCAGCCCAGGAGCCGTCATAAAGCGAGTGGTCTTTCTTGCCGATACGTTCCAGCGCAAGACTGAGGATCGCGGCCGTTACGCCCGACCCACAAGAGGTGATTGCCGGTTTCGACAAGTCAACGCCAGCGGCCTCGAATACAGCGCGGCAGTCCTCGGGCGATTTCATGGTGCCGTTTGAATTCAGCAACTGCCCAAAGGGAACATTGCGTGAGCCCGGAATATGGCCCGAGCGCAGACCCTGGCGCGGCTCGGCCTCGGCCCCGGCAAACCGACCGGTAGAGCGGGCGTCGATAATCTCATGATCACCCAGCTTGGCTGCGGCGGATACTTGAGTGACGTCTCTGACAAGTTGGTTTTGCACACGCACGGTCATATGACGGTCACGAATAACCGGCGGCAAGTCCTCGATCTCGCGTCCCTCCGCCTGCCATTTCGGCAAGCCCCCATCCAAAACAGCAATATTTTCCTGCCCCATCAGACGGAACAGCCACCAGACGCGTGCTGCCGACATCAACCCGGCACCATCATAGACCACAACCTGATGACCATCGCCCACACCCATCGCCCGCAGACGCGACATGAATTTCTCAACCGGAGGTGCCATATGCGGCAGGTCTGAACGGTGATCCGAAATCTCGTCAATATCGAAGAACCGTGCTCCGGGGATGTGACCGGCATCATACTCGGCCATGGAATCGCGGTTTTGCGTGGGCAAATACCAAGACCCGTCCAGAATCCGCAGATCCGGGTCTTTCATGTGCGCGGCCAGCCATTCGGTAGATACGAGGGTTTTCGGATCGTCCTGCATCAAAGCCTCCCCTAAGCGAGCTTGGATTTTCCCTATACCCGGCAGCATAGGGGTTCAAGTCTGGATAGCGCTAGCGCCTGTTAACCGCTGGATTTATCGCGCCCTGCGCAGGCGGAAATGCTGGATAATTCCAATAATGCTGATCAGAATCCAGAACCCTTCGATCAACATCGAGGCCAGATTAAAATTCTGCAGCAGGGAATAGACAATCAGCACGGACCCCAGCAGGTTGATCACCGGAAAGGCCAGATCGTCCGAATTCATCATCCGCATCTGCGTTGCGAAATATGCGGCAACCACGATCAGCGCTCCAAACGAGCCGATGCCGTCCACGATGGTCAGGCTGTCGATAAATGCGGTCATGGATGGGCCTTGCCGTTTTCAAGAAACTCTGTGTGTTGAGCGTAATGATGCATGTTCAGAAAAGCGGCACCTTGTACCCCGGCGCGATAGCCATGCGAAACATCCGCTGCAAACCGCAAACCCTGCCCAGCCTGCAATAGCACCCATTCTTCACCTCGTAGAATTTCCACCGCACCACTGAGGACGAACACTTCCTCGGTCACACCGGCAGCATGCGCTGGGGATTCGTGGCTTTGGTTCGGCGCAAGGTTCACGTGAAAGGTTTCGGCACCTAGTGCGGGATCGAAGGGGAAGACGATCTTGACCTCGATACTACCTGGGAAAGTCACAGTCTGAAAAACAGAGGGGTCGCCCTGTACTGTGTCGATCAGAGCACTCAACGGCACCTGAAACCCTTTGGCGATTTTCCAGAGCGTGGCAATCGTCGGGCTGGATTCGCCCCGTTCGATCTGTCCCAGCATGGCTTTGCTGACGCCCGTCAGTTCGGCCACCTTGGACAGACTCAGCCCAGAGGCCGCCCTGACATCCCTTAGCTTCAGCGTAATGTCGTCTATTGCCATGTCGTCGTCTTTCGAATCCTCTTGTGCGTTATAGCGCACATGTGTTACGAGCGCTATAACGCACAAACCCCAAGACATGCAACCCGAGGCAATAGGGAAACAGCATCATGCCATTGTACCGATCCAGAACCTCTACTCATGGCCGCAACATGGCCGGTGCCCGTGGATTGTGGCGCGCCACCGGTATGGGCGACGACGATTTCGGCAAACCGATCATCGCCATCGTCAACTCCTTCACCCAGTTCGTTCCCGGTCACGTGCACCTGAAAGATCTGGGACAGATGGTTGCGCGCGAGGTTGAGGCCGCTGGTGGTGTTGCGAAAGAGTTCAACACCATCGCGGTGGATGACGGCATCGCCATGGGTCATGACGGAATGCTCTATTCGCTGCCTTCGCGCGAAGTGATCGCGGATTCGGTTGAATACATGGTCAACGCGCATTGTGCGGATGCGATGGTCTGCATTTCGAACTGCGACAAGATCACCCCCGGCATGCTGATGGCCGCCATGCGCCTGAACATCCCGGCGATCTTTGTGTCCGGTGGTCCGATGGAGGCCGGCAAGATCGATATCGCCGATCTGGATGCCAAGAAAATTGACCTTGTAGACGCAATGGTGGCCGCCGCGGACGACAAGTTCACCGACGAGCAGGTTCAACACATCGAAGAGAATGCCTGCCCGACCTGCGGGTCTTGCTCGGGCATGTTCACTGCCAACTCGATGAACTGTCTGGCCGAAGCGCTGGGTCTGGCACTGCCGGGCAATGGCTCGACACTGGCAACACATGCCGACCGAAAAGAGCTATTCCTGGAGGCGGGTCGCCGCATCGTAGAGATCACCAAACGGCATTACGATCTGGACGAAAAAGGCTTCCTGCCGCGTGAGATCGCAACATTCGACGCGTTCCAGAACGCCATGAGCCTGGACATCGCCATGGGCGGGTCGACCAACACGGTGCTTCATTTGCTGGCCATCGCGCATGAGGGCGAAGTGGATTTCACCATGTCCGACATGGATCACCTGAGCCGTCGCGTGCCTTGCCTGTGTAAAGTCGCGCCCAACACCGAGAACGTCCACATGGAGGATGTCCACCGCGCCGGCGGCATCTTCTCGATCCTTGGCGAGCTCAGCCGCGCAGGCCTGCTACACGAAGATTGCCACACGGTGCATTCGGCCACCATGGGCGAGGCGATTGCCAATTGGGACATCAAGATCGCCAACAATCCCAAGGCACAAGAGTTGTTCAAGGCCGCCCCCGGTGGTGTGCGCACCACTCAGGCATTCAGCCAATCGAACCGATTCAAAGAACTGGATACCGATCGCGAAGGCGGCGTGATCCGCGCGAAAGAACACGCGTTCAGCCAGGATGGTGGCCTGGCGGTTCTGTTCGGCAACATCGCCCGAGACGGCTGTATTGTGAAAACTGCCGGTGTGGATGCCAATATCCTGCAATTCACCGGCTCGGCTTACGTGTGCGAAAGCCAGGATCAGGCAGTCAGCGACATTCTCACCGGCAAGGTGAAAGAGGGTGACGTGGTGGTGATCCGCTATGAAGGCCCGCGTGGCGGTCCGGGGATGCAGGAAATGCTGTATCCGACGTCTTACCTGAAGTCCAAAGGGCTTGGCAAAGCCTGCGCTTTGCTGACCGATGGTCGTTTTTCGGGCGGCACATCCGGTCTGTCGATCGGTCACGTATCACCCGAGGCCGCCGAAGGTGGTGAGATTGGTCTGGTACAGAATGGCGACGTGATCGAGATCGACATCCCGAACCGCACTATCCATCTGGCCGTCTCAGATGAAGAGCTTGCCGCCCGACGCGAAGCACAAGACGCAAAAGGATGGGAGCCTGCCGCGCCGCGCAAACGCAAGGTGTCTACCGCGCTCAAAGCCTATGCCAAGTTGACGACCAGCGCGGCAAAAGGGGCTGTACGCCAAGTCTGATCCAATACGGTACAGACTTGCTGAATCAGCAGGCCGGTAAATCGACCGTTCGCAAGAACTCCCGCACCCAAATCGCACCATCAGCTTCGCTGATGCCACGTTTGGTCTTGGGCCCGGCGCCGCGCAAAGCGCTGCGCCGGGCCCAACCAGAGGAGATGTTCCGCTAGAAACAGTGACGATGGGCGGGAGCACCCCGCCCCAAAGTCAGTCGCCGAGTTTGGCGTGAATTTCGTGCAGATCAATTTCGCCGATCGGCATCTTGTTCGCAGGGTTTTCGAAATCGTATTTGAATAGCTCGAAATCCTGTTTGTAGATCTCATAGACCAGATGCATTGACAGATCGTCGAAGTAATCCTCGACCGGGTGTGCACGCATTGGTCCGTGGCCTTCAGATTCATTGAACCGTGGAATATCAGACAATGTAACAGAGTGCTCCAGCTCGATATTATTCAGAACATCCTGCATCCCGTCGTTGAACGTTTCGGTCCAGAAAATCCGGTCATAGTGACCCCCGTTGACGATGAAGGTCGACACATGACCCGACATTGCCGACCAGTGAATATCCGGGTCCATCG
Source organism: uncultured Ruegeria sp. (assembly GCF_947497005.1). Classification (GTDB taxonomy): domain Bacteria; phylum Pseudomonadota; class Alphaproteobacteria; order Rhodobacterales; family Rhodobacteraceae; genus Ruegeria. The sequence continues at coordinate 118,812 of NZ_CANMFF010000008.1, forward strand.
GTCTGCGCCAGCGGATCGTGTCGCGCGCAAACAACAGAAATCGGCGGAAACTGGCGATCTGGTCAAACTCTCCTTTGCCGTCTTCACCGCCCACTTCAATTCCGTAGTTGTAGATCAGCGTCGGCACCAGATTGCCTCGGTATCGCTTACCATTTCGTTGAATGCCGCAAATCTTGTCAAAAAATGAACTGAGGATGCGGGTATATGGATTGCGCACACAGGTGAAAGTATAAGACGCGTGATTGCGCACATTGTTCGATATCAGGCCCTGACTCTGATCAAATGCCCATTTATGCATGCCGTCCTTGGCGTCATGGATATCACCATCGAAAAACTGACCATGGTCCGAATAATACATGATCTGACCAATGGTCGAGCAGGCACATTTGGGCACCACACGGTACACCATGCTTTCGCTCTCGGTCATCCAGGTACCGGGAAAACCCATCTGCTGTGCCTCCTTCGCTGGTCAGGTCTCGATCCGATACGCCAGCTTTTGGTAACAAAGAACCAAAATTATTCTGTTTATTCAATCGCTCATCCTCAGTATCACGGTTGAAACCGGGCAGAAACGGAAATTACGTAACCTCAATGGCAAAGATCGCCTATATATTGCTGTGCCATAAGGACCCTGATGCAATCATCGCACAGGCCGAACAGCTGACTGCGGCGGGCGATTGCATGGCGATCCATTTTGATGCCCGCGCCAGCTCCGAAGCGTATGATCAGATCCGCGCAGCACTGAGCGGAAACCCCAACGTGACCTTTGCACCCAAGCGCGTCAGATGCGGCTGGGGAGAATGGTCCCTGGTGCAGGCCACGCTGAACGCCTTGCAAGCTGCTGTCGACACCTTCCCCCGCGCCACGCATTTCTACATGCTGTCTGGCGATTGCATGGCCATCAAAACGGCAGAATATACTCACCGTTTTCTGGATGATCGCGACAAGGACTTTATCGAAAGCCACGATTTCTTTGAAAGCAACTGGATCAAGACGGGTATGAAGGACGACCGGCTGATCTATCGTCATTTTTTCAATGAACGCACTCAGCCCAAGTTGTTTTATACCGCCTATGAGGTGCAGAAACGTTTTGGTCTGACGCGTGCAATTCCCGAAGACGTTCAGGTCATGATCGGTAGTCAATGGTGGTGCCTACGCCGCAGAACAGTCGAAATGATCCTGGATTTCCTGCGCCAGCGCCGTGATGTGATCCGGTTTTTCTCGACCACGTGGATCCCGGATGAAACGTTCTTTCAAACGCTGGTGCGTCACCTGATCCCGAAAGATGAGATTGAAAACCGAACTCTGACGTTTCTGATGTTCTCGGATTACGGAATGCCTGTCACGTTCTACAACGACCACTATGATATGTTGCTGGGCCAGGATTATCTGTTTGCCCGCAAGATCAGCGCAGAAGCTCATGAGCTGAAGGAGCGGCTGGGCTCGCTCTACGCAAGTGAGGGCGTCGATTTCCCTGGTTCGAACGAAGGGCGCAACCTGTACGCGTTTCTTGCCGGTCGTGGACGCATCGGCCGCCGGTTCGGGCGGCGATTCTGGGAGGCCGGAAGTGCAATTGGGTCAGAACGGGAACTGTTCATAATTGTCTGCAAGAAGTGGCATGTCGCCAAACGCCTTGTCGATCAGATCGCGTCGGAAACAGATATTCCCTGCGTTGAATACCTGTTTAACGAAGAAGATACGTTGCTGCCTGATCTGGGTGGAATCGAAACAAACTTGACCAAGCGCACCCGCCATCGGCGGGCCGTTGTACGAATGCTGTTCGACAGTTTCGGGTCAGATCAGCTGGTTCTGTGTCTCGACCCGGCCAACCTTGACGCAATTCAGGATTTTTGCAGCGATCAGGCCAGAACTCATGTGCTTGAAATCGAATGCGACTACTCGGATGACTATCTGATCGGTCACGCCCGTCGTGTCGGGTTGGCTGGTGACAGCAGCCCTGTGGAAACTGTTGCGCATCTGCTGCCCACGCTTCGCAACGATCTGAACCACGAATCCGAACAGATCCGTGCCGCCGGGTTGGAAAATCACCTGCGTCTTCGGGAAACGGCCCAGCGCGCCGAGAATGAAGCCGTGGTCGCCAAGTTTCTTGGGGTGAGCGAGGAAAAAGCCCAAGCTGTTATGCGGTTGGATTACCTTTTCCTCGACTGACCCACAAAACCATCCGACGATTGGCGGCCTGCGGGCCCCCGCAGCCGTGCATTCCTTGCCTCGAAACGGCGTATGATCTGTTGCGGCGGGCAGGGTCCTGAGCGCCTGCAACTGCATTCGTGATTTTTGTTCAAAAATCGGATACTGTGCAGTCAATTGGGCCATTTTGTTCATTTTTTTCGATCAGTAATGCGGCCCTGGCCAGTGAAAAACACGAAAAACAGGCAGGTCTTGTTTTCCGAATGACAGGTATCTGAGCGTCGAAGGATCCAAAAACACTGGCTGGAATAAGGTTGAATTTTGAAACGCAACTCCGGGGGGACACAGTTGTGCCTATAGATCAAATTGCCAAATCCAGACCATACATCCCAAATGACACAGACTGGAAGTTGATATACAACGTCCTGCCGGGCGAAACTCAGGTTGCGGACCCGGCCGTCATCAATCCTCAGTTCGAATGCATCGAGGTGACCGGGAACGCGGTCCTGCCGGCGAAAGGCATGTATGTCGTGCTGCGAGGCGTGGTTCAGTTGCGCCAAGATGGGAAACCGTTGGCCAGCGCGGATGTTGGTGACTATTTCTATGAAGAACATCTGCAGATCACGGATATTCCCGTCAGCCTCGAAGCGCTTGCGTTGGACGGAACGCGTTTGGCCTTTCTGTCCAGTGAGGAATGGAAACAGATACCTGCAGATATCCGGAAACCCTGCTTTGGACGGATGTTCGGCGATCTCCTCAGCGTCCAGATCCAGAACTTTCAGCAGCCGATCAATTGCTGCAGTGTAACCGCCGCAGCGCTCAGTATGTCGGCATTGGGTTTCAGCTGCGAGGTGAATGACATCTTCCGCGAATGTGCCCTGCCTTCATCCTTTGTGGTGAATGACGGCATTTCACTGGGAGAACTGTTTGATGTCGCCTGCACCTACATTCACTCGCAGGGCCTGCGGGAAAGAGTGCAGGTTCAGGCCTATTTCATGGACGGGGACACGACTGACGTACCGCTGTTGCTGGAGGCCATCGACGAATCCAATCAGTTGGGCGGCGACAATGATATTCTGGTGGCGAATTTCCAGGTCGGAGTCGCCCATGGTAAAGAGAACATGCCGGGGGGGCATTTTGCCGTTATTGCCAAATGCAACGCAAGCACCGGGCTTGTGCACATGATGGATGTGCATCCTGAGAAATACGGCAAGCTGTGGGTCACAACGATCCAACGGCTTTGGGAAGCGATGTCAGACAGGGACGGGACCTCGATGCGGTCCAGAGGCATTCTGCGCTTTTCGGCGCGTGCAGCGGTCAAAAGCCATCTGAAAACCTTCAAACAAAGATGCAACTATATCGACAGCACACGGTATCTGGCGAAAGATCCCAAGAAACGGCGCAACCTGTTCCGCCGCGCCACCCCAAATCTGAACTCTCTGGGTGTTTTGGTGGAAAGCCTCGCCATACATGGCGACCATCAAGTGGACGAAGACAAGCTGCTGCAGGCAACCGAATCGTCCTTTACTGATGCCGTCAGCCGGGTTGCGACTGCAAAAGATATGCACGAGATGGCAAAAAAATACCTGAGCCAGTCCGAAGACGTGCATGTGGACAGTTCGTTTCATAGCTTCGAGACCCGTGACGACAAGTCAATTCAAACCCCCGAAGACTGGTTCAAGGCTCAGTTGAAAAGCCTGAAGGTCAACAAGGATCGTCACCTGATGATCAACATCGATTTCAATCGCGTAACCGGGATAAACGCGATCGAACCGCCGAAAAATGTGTACCGTGAAACCGCGCTGCTGGAAGAGTTCTGGTGTCTGTGCATCGATTACGACGAAGACGAAGACGTTGTGACCATTGTCGACATGAGCCCTGCAACTTCACAAGTCTGGCAGGCGCCTCGCGGCAATATTTTCCGTGGTCTGCGCGATCTCGAAGACCCGGCACTTGTGTTAATCGAAGAGGTTGAGCCGCCCGAAGACCCTGGTGATGTCGACAGTATCATCAAGAACAACCCGATGGTCCTGTTTTACGAGGATGAAGATCCCTGGTCCTACATGCTCAGAAGTATCCTTTCGAACATCGGCGCAACGAGCGTCAAACAAGTGGATGTGGGTGGGCGTGATCCGAATGCCATAAAGATGCGGCGGCAATTGGTATCGCTTGGTCACAAGCCCAAGGTTCCATACCTGTTTTTCAAAGGCAAATGCATCAGCAAAAGCGAGAAGCTGCAAGATATCGTGGATATGATCAAGTCAGGTCACCTGCAAGACCGTATGCGCGGCGCAGGGCTTCCCGTTTCAAAACTGGATGATACACCCAGTCTGAACAAGAATATGTTTGGCTATCCCAAGGGGGTGCTGAACGAGGTCAGTGCCGGCAAGCGCAATGTGTTGTTATGCGCCTGTGGATCCTCGGCCGCGGACAAGATCCCTGAACTTGTCGAACGCATCGTCGATGCGGGGCACAACGTCAAGTTGATCCCTTCGGTATCTGCCGAAAAGTTCTTTCGGGATTTTGGCGCTGAACGAATCGACGCCAAGATCACCCACAACGACTATTACCGCGACGACGATGAGTGGAACTTCCGATACATGGAGTTCGACATGCCGGTGCGCGCCTCGCATCTTGCCCTTTGTGACTGGGCCGATTGCGTGATCGTGGCACCCATTACCTGCAACACGATGGGCAAGGTGGCGAACGGGATCGCCGACAATCTTCTAACCTCGGTCTTCGTGGCTTGGCAGTACCAGAAGAAACCAGTGATCCTTTGCCCCGCGTGCAACACGAATATGTGGAACAACATCACGACCCAGAACAACGTCTCAAAACTGAAAATGCTGGGCGCGGATCTCATTGGACCCCGGGAAGGACGCCTGTCCAACGGCCGGATGGGTATCGGTATGATGGCCACTCCGGACCAGATCATGGAAGCACTGGGCGAAGCTTTCGAGGAGCTGGACGACCAGAAGTACCGCGTTTGCAAATGGGCGCGAGAGGCTGCCGCTGCCGATGATATCAATGAATGGAAACGCGTGTTCCGCGTTATTGATGAAGGTATCGTCGGCGTCAATATTGTGGACGAAACCCACGGGGATTCATTGCTGCATTATGCAGCAGGTGGTGAGGGTGAGTTGAATGAAGGCGGTCATGATCTGGGCAAGCCCGACTATGAAGCCGCTCAAGATCTGATTGACAGGGAAATTGACGTCAACATTGTCAATGATCACGGGTTTACGGCGCTGCATGTTGCGGTGATGAACAAAGCCCCGAAGATGGTCGAAATCCTGTTGGCGGCAGAGGGCATGGATGCGACCTCGTGCATCGAGTTTGTTCAAGGCGCGGATATCTCACCCGAGATCCGGGCCATGCTGGATGTTTGGGCACGGGATCACAATCTGAAAATGGCAGATGCCGAACAGGGGCGCGATGAAAGTTTTGTGACCGTGAACGAACCTTCTTACCTGTACTTCACATACGGGTCACTAAAGCAGGGGTTCCCCAATCATGACGCGCACAACACAGTTCTGAACGACTTCGTGGGGACGGCCCGCACGCGGCAGCCAATGCCTCTGATCGTTCCGAAAGAGCCCTTCTGCGACAATCCGAACTGCAAGTTTCTGCATCGGATGGCAACGCTTGTCGATCAACAGGGCATGGGCAAACAGGTAAGCGGTGAGGTCTACCGGGTCACGGAATCCGGCTTGCATGAACTGGACAGACTGGAAGGCTATCATGGCCCCGGTTCACCCGAGAACGTCTATATCCGCAAGAAGATCAATGTGGTCGTGGATGGCGTGATGAAGCCAGCTTATGCCTATGTGATCGCTGACCCCGCGAAGTATCTGCAGGGATTACGCGATGGAACTTCTGAAATGGTGAACGACTACACACTCGATATGGCGCAGGGCGAACTCAAACCGGGTTTCAAATCCGAAGATTAGTTTTCCTGCACACTGATCGGTGGCGGTTCGGAACGTTCCTTGATGCTGAGGTTATACGCAGTGATCGCCACCATACACAGCAGCACAAACGGCCAGAAGCTGGCCTTGGGAAAAATATTGTCCCGATAGTGGATAATCCGCAGCGATGACACCGCCTCGGAGGCGAAAAGATACGTGTTGATCGAAACCGCCAGCAGCATGAAATACATCAGGAAAAAGAACGATTCCATGTAGATCACAGGTGACCCCGCAAACCCTTCGCGCAGCTGTACATGGGCCAGCAGGATCACGAAGAACAGAACCGAGCAAGTGCCGATTACGCTGGACGTACTGAAATCGTGCCGCTCTGCCAGACCCTCGCGGCGGGTGACGGTCATGACCGCCCCAAACAGCAGCATCATCACAACAATCAAGGGGATCATGTGGACTATGAAGGCGTTTGCGAAATTACGTTTGATGACGAAATTATAATGCAGCTCAGGCGCATTGGTCCGGTACGCATTTTGTCGGATGCCCAGCGTCGTATCCAGATTTGACAGCTTGTAATCGAAATACGTGTTCTCACGTTCCCACGTTCCCATTACGATCTGGTTGTCGATCCCAAAGATGTCATCCGGCCCGGTCGCCGGATAAGCCTCGAAGTCAGGTACTATCGCAATATTGACGTCAAATGAGTTGGGCCAGAACCGCACCCAAACCGTTTTGTGATCAAAAGGGTAGCTTGTGTAGTCAAAACTCTGACGCAGGGTTTGTTCGAAATACCACCCAATCAGCACGCCGTCGGGTTGCAGCAACCGATACGCCTCGGCAATCAGGCCGTTTGCGGTATCGACCGCTTCGGGCAGAAGAAAACCGACCTCACCTTCGGCCGGAATAATCGCATCATGTTCACCTGTCTTGTAGTGCTGCCAGATATAGCCGGTAACTTGTATGTCGCTGGCACCCAGAAAGCTGAACGACTTTAGGAAGATCCCTGTTCTCAAACGGTAGTCCGGCGCCACGTCTAACTTGCCCAGATATGCATCAACCGAAGCCTGATCAGGCAGCTGCGTCGGATCACCCTCAAAATGGTTCAGTTCAATCCAAAGTTTGAGCAACAGAGCGGCCAGACCAAATGTCAGCAGGCCAGAGATCAACCAAACCTTTCTTTCAACGCTCATTCAGCCTCCTGCCCTGCCAACTATTCAACCAGAAAGTCCGCCCGCCCCAGCAAGGATTGCGAAATGCCCATCGTTGCAAACTGCGCTTTCAGATCGGCAAACCCGGCATGCTGCGATGGTGGAATGTCCTGCTGGCCGCTCTCGGCCAAAAGGCGTGTTTGACGAATAGAGAGGTCAACCATCGGCAAAGGCTCCGTCGCCGTGAAGGCAGCAAGCCCATTCGCGTATTCAACCGCGGCATCCCAATCACCGCGCGCCAGCATGACGGCGCTGGCATCAGGGTAGAAGTGCAAATGGCTGTGGCCGACACATCCTTCGGCGATGATATCGGAGCCCAGCTTCAAAAGGCGCGTTTGCTCATCAGGGTCGGTCTCGGCCATTGCCAGGGCCGACAAGGCCTTGGGTCCCACAAAGTTCCGCCCATGCTCGAGCGCGATATCAACCGCGCGAAGACCGGTTTCCCGTGCTCGGTCTACTTGCCCGGCATAAACCTGTGTTCGGGCAAGATGTTCCAATGCCTGTGCCTCAAGGCGTTTTGCCCCCACGCGCTCTGCGATTTCGGCAGAGACACCAAAAGCTTCCAATGCACGGTCGAGACTGCCCAAGAAGGTTTCGGCCACACCAAGGCAAGTTTGCGCAACGCATTCCGGCACAAACGCAAAATACTTCTGCGAGATCTCAATCGCCTCGTTTGCGTCGGCTCTGCCCTGCCCGACATCTCCGGTGTAGCTGCGCGCGACACTAAGATTGTGCAGATTGGCCGCCAGATCCCGGACCAGCCCTTTTTCACGTGCCCGTTCCACGGCTTGGGTATAGAAATCTGTCGCCGTCTTCATGGTGGCATTCATGAAATTGGCATCGCCAAACCCACTCAACGCGCCCACCTCAAGGCGTGCGGATTCCAACTTGCGGGCGAGCGAGAGGGCACGTTCATTGGCCTTCAACGCTTTTTTGTCCTGACCCAAGGGGAAGTAAACGTTGCCGCGCACGTAGTTTATCTGCGCCACATCTTCTTCAGATCCGCAGCGTTCTGCAGCTGCCTCAGCTGTGCCGAGCGCGTCCAGCGCGTCCTGATACAGGCTCGCTTGCCGCGCCGCTTGCGCCAGCCCGATATGCGCCCGGGCGATTTGTTCATCGGTTTCAGCCAAACTGGCCGCGTCTTTGAATTCCTGCAGCGCCTCGTTTGACAGCCCCTGTAACCGATGTATCTCACCCCGGGCGCACAGCAGGTCAAATCGGACACCTGCCGGCGACGGCAGTTCCAGAGCACGCTCGATCAAGGGGCTTGCATCGTCGAACCGAAAGGCCTGAATCAGGTTGTCGGCTGCGTCCAGATAGGCTTGCGCCGCGTTATTCGCCCCCGCTCGATCCAGATGCTGGGCCCGCAAGGTCGCATCTCTATCTTCGAACCACTTGGCCGCCTGACGGTGCAGACGGGCGCGTTCGGACTTGACCAATGTTGCATAGGACCCGTCCCGGATCAGCGCGTGAGCAAACATGAGATCGGGTCCGGCCTCTCGGATCAGCGCGGAACGGATCAGATTGGTCGTATCCAAGTGCCCTTCGCCCAGTATGAAATTCAAAACCTCAGGCGAGAACCGTTGTCCCAGAACCGATGCGGCCTGAATAGCGGTTCGGCTGGTGCGATCTAGCGCATCCAGACGCGACTGAACAATGCCCTGAATACTTCCGGGCACACTTTCCTGCTTGAGCACATCCGTATTGCGCAACAGCTGTTCCAGAAACAACGGGTTGCCGCCCGCACGTTGGACGCAAGTTTCCAGCAAGTCCGAATCAATGGCCCGGAACTCCTCGACCAATTGTCTGACGTGCTCCTCGCCCATGGGGGCCAGCTCCAGCTTTGACACCAACGCACCATCGGTTGCCATCTGCCAGTCCCTGTCGATCGGATCGCCTTCGGCCCGGCTGGTCATCATCAACACGCAGGGGATATTTCGCGTCGCGGCGGCAATATGCGAACACGCGGTCAGTATGTCAGGCGTCGCCCAGTGGATGTCTTCGATCTGAATGAGCAGGGGCGCTTCCTGACTGCGGGCCGAAAGCAGTTCATCCAGGACCTGGCGTCGCCCCCGCAAACGGGTCTTGTTGTCCATCACGGCGTAGACCTCAGCCAGACCCGGATCCTGCTCGAGCTCAAGCAAAGCGTTTAAGTGCGCAGCGTTGGACGGGCTGACCCAGCTCTTGGCGATAGCATCTTTTGCGACAGCCGCCCCTATTTCCACCCCATCCGATGCTTCAAGCCCCAGAATACTGCGGGCGATGGTCTGAACGGCTGAATGGCCTTCGCGCGCACCAAAATCCATCACAACGCCATTGTGGATTGTGTAGGACAGGCTGGCGGCAAGTTCCGCTACCTGCTCTGACAAATGAGTTTTCCCAATTCCGGGTTCGCCCAGAACGATATGAACTTCGCCTTCGCCGTGGCGCTGACACCGGTCGAATGTGGCGGAGAAAATCGACATCTCGCGCTCGCGTCCGATGAATTTGTGTCGCCGTGTCCGGATGTTCCGCGCCAGCCGATCCAGACGCCATACCTCGATCGGTTCGTTCAACCCTTTGATCGTCTTGACCCCGATGGATTCGCCCACGAACAGCGGACCCAGCGCGCGTTGAATGTCATGAGAGACCAGTGTCTCTCCGCCTCCGGAAATATCCGTCAGCCGAGACGCCAGGTTCACCCCATCCCCTGTCACCGTATATTCTGTATGCGACTGGCTGCCGGTCGTGCTGGCAATGACCTGCCCCGAAGAGATACCGATGTGGCAGGACAGCGGTGGCGATAATGTTGGAAGGACCGCGTGAATCTCGGCTGCAGCGCGCGCCGCCCTTTCGGTGTCGTTGGTATGGGAGATCGGTGCCCCGAAAACGGCCATGACCGCATCGCCAATATGCTTGTCGATGCGACCGCCGTATTTCTCGACCACATTGTCTACCTTGCTGAAGAACTGATTGAGCAGCGCATGCAGGTCTTCGGCATCCAACTCGCTGGAAATCTTAGTAAACCCAGTCAGGTCAACAAACATTACCGTGACCTGCCGCCGCGCAGGCTCCAGCGGTGCAGCGGGTTCAGGCTCTGCCGCCGATTCGGTGGCATCGAGCTGCTCGATGGCACGCAACAGCCGCCGACGATCACCGACGGCGGTCACCCCGATTTCGATCAGATCCTCGGCCGTCAAATCAGGCAGAATGGAAAAATCGATCTTATTGTCCGCGAAGGCCTGCGCGTACTCGTTTAATCCAATTGCGCTCAGCCAGCCCCTCAAGTCCTGAGACATCTCGCCCCTCTGAAGTCCCCAACTTCAACCGGGAACCTAGCATGGGTGCGGGCTCGAGTCTGTAAAAACCAAATTAATTTGTGATTTTGAGCAGGGTTAATCCGTTTATTACCCTTTGACCAAATTTGCGTTTCCAAATCCGCTGGACACAATAAACGAGCAGCAGGCTGCGGTGATGTCCCGGAATCGAGCTCTTTCCCTGACGTAAAGATATACTCCGCGCTTGTCCGGCAAATCTGAAATCGGGCGAAAGGCCACTGCGTCCGGGATGAATTGCGCAACGGTCTGTGGCAAAACCGTGATCCACTGGCCTGCCCTTACTGTCGTTATCAGGGAATGCGTGTTGTGAATGGTGACTTCGGCCCTGTCCAGAACCTCTCTGAAAGAAGGGGATTCGATGAAATCACACAGGGCGTTTCGTACGAATGGTTCAGCCGTAAGGTCGGAAATACTTGGCGGCTCTGCCCGTGTCATCAGGGGGTGATCGGACGCCGCAACCAACCCGAAACGATCCTGAAACAGCGGCTCTGCACTGACTCCATTCAGCGGAAAATGTCCTGACGCAATGCCGATATCGGACTTGTCGCCGGCAACGGCATCCAGAACCTGCTGCGAATCTCCATCGCGCAATTCGATCTTCAGCCCGGGAAAGCGTGATGTCATATGCCCCAGCAAGGCGGGAAAGACCAACGCCCCCACAGACGGCACGGATACGATACGGATCAACCCATGTTCGGCTTGTGCCGCCAATTCTATGTTCTGAACGGCCTGATCAAAATCCCGCACCTGTTTAAGCGCAAGGTCCAGAACTTGCTGACCTAGCGGTGACAGGTGATTTTTCCGTTCCCCTTCAAACAGCTTCTTGCCCAGATGCTCTTCGAACTGTTTCAACATCATTGAAACGGCAGATTGTGTCCGGCCCAGACGGCTGGCAGCCTCGGCAAGGTTTCCGGTTTGGGCCACGGTACAAAAACACCGCAGCATTTCTACTTTCATGGCCATACTTCAATCTTTCTGAAGTTTACTAAAGTTATTTGAGTTTGACTGATATCACCAGCAAGTTCCATTCTTCCACAAACTGAACTTCATATATTTGGGGCCTGACGTGACGAAACTGAACCTGATTGCTGGCGAATGGCTGGCGGGCGAAAGCGAAATTGAAAACCGCAACCCTTCGGACCTGAGCGATCTGGTCGGTATGTTCGCGCAAGCCAGTGCTGATCAGCTTGAGGCAACGCTGGATCAGGCGCGTACGGCGCAGGTGGAATGGGCTGCTTATGGGTTGGAGCGCAAACAGGCCGTCCTCAACGCCATCGGTAACGAGTTGATGGCACGCGCCGAAGAGCTGGGCACGCTTTTGGCCCGTGAAGAAGGCAAGCCATTGGCCGAAGGCAAGGGCGAGGTCTATCGCGCTGGTCAGTTCTTCACCTACTACGCTGCCGAATGTCTGCGTCAGATCGGAGAGAACGCAGATTCCGTGCGCCCCGATATCGAAGTTGACGTGCGCCGCGAGGCTGTTGGCGTAGTTGCGATCATCAGCCCGTGGAATTTCCCCACTGCAACGGCCTCTTGGAAGATCGCTCCGGCGCTTTGCTATGGCAACGCGGTTGTCTGGAAACCTGCCAACATCACCCCTGCCTCGGCTGTGGCCCTGACGGAAATCATCGAACGTCAGGACATTCCCAAAGGTCTGTTCAGCCTGGTCATGGGCTCGGGTCGTTCGATTGGTCAGCGCTTGGTGGAAAGCCCCAAAGTCAATGCGATTTCCTTCACCGGATCGGTTCCCGTGGGCAAAGGCATCGCCGCTGCAGCGATCCAGAACCTGACCAAAGTTCAGATGGAGATGGGGTCCAAAAACGCGCTGGCCGTGATGGACGATGCCGATCTGAATCTGGCGGTGACCTTGGCTTTGGGTGGGGCCTTTGGCGGCACCGGTCAGAAATGCACCGCTTCGTCGCGGCTGGTTGTTCACGCAGGCATCCACGATGCATTTGTCGAAAAGCTGGTCGCTGGTGCGCAGGCGATGAAAGTCGGCCATGCGCTGGAAGAGGGCGTGCAGATGGGTCCTGTCGTCAGCCAGCAGCAGCTGAATGAAAACCTCGCCTATGTCGATCTGGGTAAATCTGAAGGGGCCGAGTTGGCCTGTGGCGGTGCACGTCTGGAGATGCCGCATGACGGGTTCTACATGTCACCGGGCGTGTTTCTGAACACCTCCAACGATATGCGCATCAACCGCGAGGAAATGTTCGCGCCGCTGACTTCTGTCATTAAGGTAGGCAGCTATGACGAGGCGCTGAGCGTGGTCAACGACACCAATTTCGGCCTGACCTCAGGCATCGTGACCAAGTCGCTGGCCCGCGCCACCCACTTCCGTCGCAATGCACGCACCGGCGTTGTGACAATCAACTTGCCCACCGCTGGTACTGACTATCACGTGCCTTTCGGCGGTCGGGGTGACAGCTCGTACGGACCACGCGAACAGGGCAAGGCTGCGGCCGAGTTCTATACAACGGTCAAAACCGCCTATATCAGTGCAGGACCTGTCTGATGCTGATCGACGGCCTGCAATATGCCAACTGGTCGGAAAAGATCTTCCGCCAATTGCGCGAAGGCGGCGTGGACGCGATCCACGTCACCATTTCCTATCATGAGAATTTCCGCGAAACGGTTCTGAATTTCGAGAAATGGAACCGCTGGTTCGAGCAATACCCGGATTTGATCATGAAAGGCCGGTGGGCCAGCGATATCGACACAGCCCGTGAAACAGGCCGGACCGCCGTGTTCTTCGGATTTCAGAACCCGTCGCCCATTGAAGATGATATCGGGCTGGTCGAAATCCTGCACGATCTGGGCGCACGGTTCATGCAGCTGACCTATAACAACCAATCTCTGCTGGCGACCGGTTGTTACGAGGCCGAAGACACCGGCATTACTCGTATGGGCAAGCAGGTCATCAAGGAAATGAACCGCGTCGGCCTTGTGGTGGACATGAGCCATTCGGCGGACCGTTCCACAATCGAAGCGGCTGAAATCTCGGACCGGCCCATCGCAATCACACATGCCAATCCGCATGAATGGTCCCCGGCCCTGCGCAACAAGCGTGAGGATGTCATCCGCGCCGTGACGGAAAAAGGTGGGATGCTGGGCTTTTCGGTCTACCCTCACCACCTGAAGGACAAGTCCGATTGCACGCTGGAGAGCTTCTGCGAAATGATCGCCCGCACTGCCGACAAATACGGTGCTCAGCATCTGGGGATCGGCACTGACTTGTGTCAGGACCAACCCGACAGCATCGTGGAATGGATGCGTGTCGGGCGCTGGACGAAAGAAATCGACTATGGCGAAGGCTCGGCCTCGGCTCCGGGCTTCCCACCAATGCCGGGCTGGTTTCAGGACAACCGAGACTTTGACAACATCGAAAAAGGGTTACGCGCGACCGGCCTGAACGACGACGAAGTGGCCGGGATCATGGGCAGGAACTGGTATCGGTTCTTCGCCGAGAACTTCGTCCCACAAAGGTAACCAAATGGAACCACACGCGCAGACTGAGATCGCCAGACGTGACCCTGCCACGGTCATGCGGCTGTCACGGCTAGGATCGCTGCACCAATGCCGGCTGAGCTTCATGCGGCAACTGACCCGCCGCATGGCCGAAGAAAACTGGAGCTTTTCGCGCCCCGCGTTTGAAATTGACGATAACGGCATCGGCCATGCGGTCTATACCGCGCAAGGGCCAGATCGCGCCTATTCGCTGGTCGCCTTTGCCCATGACCTGCCTGCCGATCAACGGTCAGACCGAGTAATCGCAGAGGCGTGGGATGCCACCTTCGCGCTGTTCGACGGTGTCCCAACAGCTGAAGACATCGACCGTCTGTCGCAGAATGTACCTCTGCAAGAGGCCGGACGGGTCAGCGAATCCGAACTGTCGCTATCGCGCGCCAATCGCTCGGTGCGGCTCTGGGCTCATGTGGTGGATCGTCTGGCTGCGGGCCAACAACCGGACCCGGAACAAATCTATCAGGTTGGTTACCTGATGCGGACAACGGCTGTTTACGGGTCCGGCAAATTTGGCGCTGCGGATCGTGAGAAAACAGCGGACCGGACCGAAGTCAGCGGGCCATTCCAGATCGAGATGCTGTCTGTTTATCTGACCCGCGTATTTGTGCGCGATCTGGTGCAGCACATGGCGCGGGCCAAAGGCGGAGATCAGACAGCGGATCTTGACCCTCAGATCGCACGCTGGCTGGGCATCGGAAACTCCACGGGGCTGGGCATGGCACCGTTCATCGTGAACCACCCGGTTCTGTTCAACAACTGGATCATGGCACGGGAAGAGGCCATCTCGCGCGTGCGGTCTGTCGAAACAGCCAAGGTGGACGAAGTCCACAGGTTCACCGACGCTTTCGCACGCAGCAAACAGTCTATCGCATGGTGGCGGTCCGAACACCCAATTCAGCTTGAAAAGCTCGCAGCGCTGAAAGCTGACTTGAAGCAGATCGACACGTACCTGGCCAACAACGATCTGGTTCAGGATCATCCCTGGAATCGCCTGATCCATTGGTCCGAATCCACGCTCTCCGAAGAAGGGCAGGAATTGCTGGCCTCACTGATCCTGGAACCTTATGGCGAGATCGTAGACGGGCTTGCCTGCTGCATGTCCGACACAAACGCAACGGCACAGGTGATCGATGGAGAAATGCCGATCTCGGATGTACGCGCCCTGATCCGCCATAGCTTTGATTGGGCGTTGAATCTGGATTGGAGCGCGGCCAAGAACTGCGCACGGGCCTGGTATGTTTCCGAAGAAAAACTGGAACCGCGTCTGGGTGAACGGTTTGAAGAACCAATTGCCGATTATGAACAACCGCTCGCGCCTGCGCGTGATGCGGCGATGGCTTATGAGGCTCTGCATGAGTGGTCGGATGACACTCCGGTCGCTGAGTTCCTTCTGAGTCGCCCCGAACATCGCCACACCGTGCGCCGCGCGCAAATCAACCGTGTCGCACCTTATGGTGAAATCCACGACAACACGATCAGTGCCGATGTGAAGCCTATTGATATGCTGCGGGCAAAACTGTCTTTCTTTGGCGCAACACATTTCGACCCACGATCGGATCGCTGGGTCCGCATCTGCATGTATGCTGGCGCGCCCTACCCAGAAGAACTGAACACCAGGAACGCTGATCTTTGGGTCTATCCGGAGATCGCACAATGACCTTTTCATTGAACGAAGTGGAAGCCACCGCCAAACGCGCAACTCGTGGGGCCGGATATGCCTGGGGTGTGGCGGAAGAAGCCGCAAAAACTACCCGCTGGTTGTGCGCCCAAGGATTCGACGGGCCCGCCATTTTGGCCCAGTTGCTCCAGCGTGAATTTGCATCCTGTCTGGAACGTCACATTCCAACGGTCCGGAACGAAAAAATGACCGGTGAACAAGACCTCTGCCCCCTGATGACCGGAACGGCGATATCGGATTCTCCGACCGCCCTGTCCCAAGGCACGGTTTCGATTTCCAATGTTGCAGCGCCGCTTCTGTTGCTGCCCTTTGTCGCCGCAATGGCAAAAAAACAAAAAAAGACCGTGGAAATCTCTTTCGACGGATTTTCAGCGTTAACCGATGGCGTTCATCTAAGCTGTGGAGACTGCAGAATAGACCGGGCGGATCACGTGGAAATAGCCGAAGGCGGTCACGTTCAAGCCACCCGTGCCGTGCAAAGCCGAGCTGCCCCAAATGTCGAGGCATGGCAATTCCTCAACACGATTGCACATCGCACCTATGCCCCTGCAACTGAAGAATCCCGACTGCTTGGCGCTGGTTCAGGCTTGTCAGACAACGATTGAAGGACCACCCGATGACTGAGACCAAAACACTCTCGCTTGCCGAAATCGAAGAGCTGTCATTCAACGCATTGGTTGCCGCTGGCACCAGCGAAGAAAACGCGCGCCCTCTGGCCGTGGCCACAGCCGCAACCGAGGCGGACGGGGTGGCCAGCCACGGTCTGGCTTATATCCCGATCTATTGTGAACACGTACAATGTGGCAAGGTCGACGGTCAGGCAAAACCAACACTTGAAACCCCGCGCCCCGGTCTTGTCCGCGTGGACGCGGCAACCGGTTTTGCGCATTCCGCCATTGATCTGGGTTTTGAGGCTTTGATCCCTGCCGCACAGGAACAGGGCGTCGCTGCATTGGCGATTACCAACAGCTACAATTGCGGTGTTCTCGGCTACCACACATTTCGGTTGGCGCAGGCAGGTCTGGTCGGACTTGGGTTCACCAACGCCCCTGCATCGATTGCCCCTTCGGGCGGATCCAAACCTGTTGTGGGCACCAATCCGTTCTCTATCGCTGCGCCGGGTACGGATGGTCAGCCGGCACTTCTGATTGACCAGAGCGCCAGCACCATCGCCAAAAGCGAAGTGATGAAGCATGCAAGGGAAGGCAAATCCATCCCCGTTGGATGGGCTCTGGACGCTGATGGCAACCCAACAACAGACCCTAATGTTGGCTTGAAAGGTAGCATGGCCCCTTCCGGCGGGTACAAGGGTGTGGGCGTTGCGTTGCTGACCGAGGTCATGGCCGCCGCCCTGACAGGCGCAACACTAGGGTTGAACGCGTCACCATTTTCAGGAACTGCTGGCGGTCCCCCGAAGACTGGGCAGTTTTTCATTGCGATCGATCCAACAGCTTCCTCTGATGGGCTGTTTTCGAATGCGATGGCAGATCTGGTTGAATCGATCAGAGCGCAAGATGGGGCACATCTTCCCGGCGACGGACGCCGCAAAAGCCGCCTTTCTTCAAGCAAAGAAGGTGTCGCGGTGAATTCTGCAACTCTGTCGAAGATCGAAGGAATTATGGCTTCAGACTAAGCCCCCAAAAAAGCTACTATTAGTATGCGGGCAGTGAGCAAGTGGCTCTGTCGGGATGATATGTAGCGCACGCTTAACACCACACAAAAGAACATATCTCAACGGTAGAGAAGAGGTGCACTGGCGACCCCGGCAGGATTCGAACCTGCAACCTGCCCCTTAGGAGGGGGCTGCTCTATCCAGTTGAGCCACGGGGCCGCGCTTTGCCTTCTGTAACCGGGATTTTCCGGGTTGTCATCGCCTTTGCACAATTGTTGTACACGCCGACCTGTTCACGCTACCATCGGACAAAACAACAACGCAGGTGCCTCCCGTGAACAGTGAAACCAAACGCCCGCTTACCCTCCGTGATGTGTCCGAGGCTTCCGGTGTATCCGAGATGACGGTCAGCCGGGTTCTGCGCAACCGTGGGGATGTGTCCGACGCGACCCGCACCCGCGTCCTGGCCGCTGCGAAAGAACTTGGGTATGTGCCAAACAAGATTGCAGGTGCTTTGGCGTCCAGTCGTGTCAATCTGGTCGCGGTTATCATTCCGTCACTGTCGAACATGGTGTTCCCAGAGGTCATGACAGGCATAAATCAGATTCTGGAAGATACCGAGCTGCAACCGGTGGTCGGTGTAACAGACTATCTGCCCGAGAAAGAAGAAAAGGTATTGTACGAGATGCTCTCTTGGCGGCCCTCGGGCGTGATCATCGCCGGGCTGGAGCATACGGACGCTGCCCGCGCGATGTTGGATTCAGCCGGTATTCCGGTGGTCGAGATCATGGATACCGACGGCAAACCAGTTGATGCGATGGTAGGTATTTCTCACCGCCGCGCGGGGCGCGAGATGGCGCAGGCGATCCTGAAAGCCGGGTACCAGCATATCGGGTTTATGGGCACCAAGATGCCTTTGGATCACCGTGCACGAAAGCGGTTCGAGGGCTTTACAGAAGTGCTGGGCAAACATGGTATTGAGATCGAAGATCGTGAATTCTATTCCGGCGGCTCCGCTCTGGCCAAAGGGCGCGAGATGACACAATCGATGCTGGAACGTTCGCCTGATCTGGATTTTCTATATTATTCCAACGACATGATCGGTGCAGGTGGTCTGTTGTACCTGCTGGAACAGGGTATCGATATTCCGGGTCAGATCGGGCTGGCTGGATTCAACAATGTCGAGCTTTTGCAGGGCCTGCCACGCAAACTGGCGACGATGGATGCCTGCCGCCTGGATATCGGTCGCCAGGCCGCGCAAATCATCGCCGAGCGCCTTAAAGATCCAGACTCCGAGCTCGATACGCGTATCACCCTGACCCCCAAGATCAGCTATGGTGACACCCTGAAACGGCGATGAGCGTATCCCTGAAACGGCTCGATAACCGCACGGCCCGAGCTATTTTCATGGACCGCCATGCTTTGGCCGAACAGCCATCTGGCGCGGCTAAAGGTGTTGAGCTTCTGGACCTGATCCAGCGGCTGGGGTTTGTGCAACTCGACAGCATCAACACGGTCGCTCGCGCCCATGACATGATCCTGTTTTCTCGTAGGCCTACTTATCGAAGCGCAAACCTGAAAAGACTCTATGAAAGGGAAAAAGCGCTTTTTGAACATTGGACGCATGATGCGGCTGTAATCCCGATGGCGTTCTATCAGCATTGGCATCTGCGCTTTCAACGCGATGAAGATCTGTTGAAGGCGCGGTGGAAAAACTGGCGGCGGGATGGGTTCGAGCAGCAGTTTGAAACGGTCTTACAGCACATTCGCGATCACGGACCGGTATCGTCTTCAGACGTAGGCAAAGATGAAAAGAAGGGCTCGGGCGGCTGGTGGGATTGGCACCCGTCAAAAACTGCACTGGAGTTCCTGTGGCGTTCAGGAGCCCTGACCGTTGTGGGTCGTGACGGGTTTCAGAAACGTTATGACCTGACCGAGCGTGTTATTGAAACCCAGCTCTGTCCCGGCAACATGCCCTGTGATGCAGAGGCGACCGTGGATTGGCTGTGCAAAGCCGCGCTGGACCGGCTGGGTTTTGCGACTTCCGGCGAATTGGCTGCATTCTGGGACACGGTCAGCGCCGCAGAAGCCAAAGACTGGTGCGCCGTCGGTCTCAAATCCGGCCATATCGAAGAGATCGAGATCACCTGTACCGATGGACGCCAGCGCAAAACCTTTGCCCGCCCGGAATTGATGCAAAAGGCGACCGAATTACCGCAGCCACCCGGCCGCGTCCGTGTGCTCAGCCCGTTTGACCCAATGCTGCGCGACCGCAATCGGGCCGAGCGACTGTTTGGCTTTCATTATCGCATCGAAGTCTTCGTGCCCGAAGCCAAGCGTACTTATGGATACTATGTTTTCCCTCTGCTCGAGGGTGATCGCCTGATTGGTCGGATCGATATGAAAGCTCATCGCGATCGTGACCTGCTGCATGTCAAAGCGTTGTGGCCCGAACGCGGGGTGCGCTGGTCTGACGCCCGTACCCGTCGTCTGAACGCCGAGTTGGACCGGGTACGTCGACTGGCAGGCGTCGCACATATCGCGTTTGAAAAAGACTGGCTGAAAGACCCTAAATAGGGTCTAATCAACGTCTGTTAACGTCAGTTGGATCGGCTCTAGACCGTCGATTTCGCCGGTCAGAGCATCCCCTGCCACAACCGGGCCCACACCAGCCGGCGTGCCAGTCAGGATCAGGTCGCCAGGACGCAAATGATAGAATCCAGACAGGTGCATGACAATCTCGTCAATCTTCCAGATCAATTCTTCCAGCGTCGCGTCCTGGCGCCGCTCGCCGTTGACACTTAGCCGAACGTGTTTGCTATTATCCGGTGACCAGTCAGCGGCAGGGGTCAGCGGAGCGAAGACGGCTCCGTTTTCGACATCCTTGCCCAGATCCCAGGGGCGTTGCTTGTTGCGCTCGCGGATTTGCAGGTCGCGGCGGGTCATATCAAGGGAACAGCCATAGGCATACACCGCATCCCATGCCTGCGAACTGGTGGCGCGGAACACGGGCTTTCCAATAGCCAGCGCCAATTCCATTTCATGATGGTAGTTATCTGTCCCGGCAGGGTACGGAACCGCCGAACCGGTGAGGATCGCATTTGGTGCCGATTTTGTGAAATAGAACGGTGCTTCGCGATCTACCTCATTCCCCATCTCAGCTGCGTGAGCCGCATAGTTTCGACCGACGCAGAAAATACGTCCGACGGGATACCCGGCCGTTTCACCGACAACGGGAATGGTGATGGGGTCTGGAAGAGAAAACAGGTTGTTCGACATGGTGGTTCCTGAAAATTGCGGTGCCTTCATCTTACGCTGGTCAGAACAGTCAGCAAGCACGGAAAGCACGCTGGATTTCGCCAATATTCACGAGTTGTTTCAGCGCGAATCTGCTCAATTACGACCTGAACGACGACAGCCATTTCAATACAAATTCACATCCGTCTTTATTGATACATCGGATACAAGCAGATCAGGTTTTCTCTTGGCTCAGAGGCATGTCGGGCTAAGTCCTGAAGCAGATGGACACCTCGCATCTATCTCTTAAGATGTCAGGACCGCTAAACGGCGCGCCTGGCAAAACATTCGGCCAACGCCGGACGCGGAAATCACTTGCAGGCCCATTATTTCGTTCGGCAATTGCCTAAGACTGTTTCGGAGAGCAAAGGCACATGGCCCTTCCCCCAAGGGCCAGAATCCCCTTGTCAGAGCCACAATTCCGGCTCGCCATACGCTCCGATGCGCAGGCTGGACCGTCAGGTTTGACGTGACGCAACCGGCCTCAGGCCAGGCCTAACAACCAATCCGAGTCTGGCCACCCCGCCGGAGATACCCCCTAAAATCTCCGGCGGGGTCATTGCGAATGAATTCCGTATGTTGCGACCAAAATCATGGTTCGAGGTCTTTCAATTCGTTCAGAAGATCCAGCAACAGCTCATGCTTTTCCGGGCCCAGTTGGGATCGGATGCGTTCCGCTTGTGCCATGCTGACGGCCAGATTGGCGCGAATGATCTGAACACCGCCTTCAGCGATCTCGACAATCTGGCGGCGGCGGTCCGCCGGATGGCAACGTCGAGAGATCAGACCGCGATGTTCGAGCTTTTGCAGAATGCGCGTCAGGCTGGGCAACAACAGGCAGGCGCGTTCGGCAATATGCGTCGGCTCCTGCGGGCCTTCTTCGATCAACACACGCAACACGCGCCACTGCTGTTCCGTGACGCCAGCGTCAGCCAGCATTGCTCGAATGGGCCCCATAACCTTTTCCCGCGCCCGCAAAAGCGCAATAGGCAAAGATCGCGACGTCAGTGGGAGGTCGTCGGTCATGAAAAAATTATCGCCGAAATCCGGGATTTACGCAAGTGAGCCACCCGGCAAGGTTGAAAGCGCGGCTGTCGGCAAAGCGACGAAGTCGCAATCGGGCATCATCCTCAACCATCGGACCAATGACTCTGGGTTGCTATTCAGGCTGGACAAATTGACGCCACCGAAGAAGATGCAGGAATGGCCCATTTCGCAATCACCGTGCGGCGATCGCAGTGCAACATGAGGAATCAGGATGGCTAGCCCACAAAACCCTTTCAAACAGGCTCTAATTCAGGGAAAAACGCAGATTGGCTGCTGGATGAGCTTTGCTGAACCCATCACGGCCGAAATCATGGGCACGGCAGGTTTCGATTGGCTGGTAATCGATGGAGAGCACGCTCCGAACGATATCCGGTCGATCCGGGACCAGCTTATGGCTCTTGCGACAAGCGACTCACATGCGGTGGTGCGGGTTCCGGTGGGTGAGACCTGGCTGATCAAGATGGTTCTGGATTCAGGTGCTCAGACGGTGCTGGTTCCGATAGTGGAAAGTGCTGAACAGGCGCGGGAACTGGTCCGTGCCTGTCGCTATCCCCCTGATGGTGCACGCGGTGTGGGTGCGATGGCGTCGCGGGCCACGATGTACGGATCGGTTGGCGATTACATTCAGACTGCGGATCAGGAAATCTGCTTGTTGCTACAGGTTGAAACCCGCATCGGATTGGCCGCTCTGGACGAAATTTTGCAGGTAGAAGGCGTAGATGGCGTGTTCATCGGCCCTGCCGATCTGTCGACTGATATGGGGTATCAGGGCAATAGTGCAGCGCCCGAGGTGCGTGCGGTGATCGGTGACGCATTGGCCCGGATCAAAGCCGCAGGCAAAGCGCCTGGCATTCTGGCCACAAACGACGAAGCCCGGCAGGCTTATCTGGATATGGGGGCGCAGTTTCTGGCAGTTGGCATTGATGTGATGTTGCTGACACAAGCGGCACGCGCTCTCGCCACCGAATGGAAAACCGGCTAACCGTTCAACGCGTCATGGCCGAAGCAGCCTGAGCGTAGCCACCCGAGGCCCCGTCCACGAAATGGACATGATCGTCTCGCGTGGCCGACGGAACGAAGCACGTCATCATGGCCTCGTCCTGCACGTGCACACCGTATCGAATTTTGCCACGCCCGCGCGCCTCTTCCAGTATCTGTTCAATCTGTCGCAAAGTGGCAGGGTCACAATCCAGCGTCATTTTCAGACCATCATCGAACTTGCGGAAATCAGCATTGCTGCTGACCATTTTCTTGTAATGATCAGGCTCAAACCGTCCCAGCCGTTTACCGGTTTTGAACAGTATCGCGATCAACAGGTTCTGAACCAACAGAGCAAGTTTGTGCAAAACCAAATTCCGCCCGTCGCGCGAGACATGCGCATCAATGTCAAGGCCCGGGGGCGGCCACCTCATGGGCGGGCCATTTGACGGCACCGGATGACCGGCACGCTCCAGTTCTTCTGATGCCGACAGGACGGATTGCGCAAGGTCGGCGAAGTCACGTTCCGTTGCTGACGTGGTGGGTTCAATGACCAGTGAAACGATCTGACCATGCCGCGCCGGGCTGTTGGACCATCTGCAGGACAGTCCCGTCAGGTCCGGCCGTGCACCCGGCCCACCCGGTTCGACCAAATTGTGACCCGCTTTCATCTCCGCCTCGGCCCAAGCCAACCCGCCGCCTGCGAACATGGCGTAATCTACGCCGGAAGATGGTGCAAAACGGGCAACACGCAGGTCCCTGCCCGCCTTTCGAATCTCGACCACAGACACCAACGCCGCACGCAAAGGCATGGAAAACTCTTCTTCCGCCCAGCGCCGCAAGGCTGCCAGAGTGTCCCGCGCTGTTTCAACTTTACTGGGAGGGATGGCAAACGCCGCCCCATCACCGCCAAAGACATAGGGAAACAACTTGCCGCCCATCACGTTTATCATCGCCGAGATTACGGCGGCCCCAACGGTGTTGACAGTTTTATACCTGCCTCGCGCGATTTCGCCTGTCGAATCAACAATATCGGCAACGCCCAGAAACCAGTCATCCGGCACATTCGAGAACTGTGCCGGGTCTGCCAGACGGGTGAAATTGCGCAACAGCGGCAGATTTTCGTAAAACGCGGAATGGAGGTCTTTCATTTTCCCCCTCGAAATCGATCTTTTGACGATGATAGCCGGAATGCGGCCAGTGTCCTCTTTCTGAAACATAGTACACATGCTTGTGCGTTGCATCATGGCATGCCAAGCATTTCCTTCGGATGAGCAGAAAAGGGACGGAATATGCAGGCGGGTTTGGTGGTTTTATGCCTGGGCTATGTGCTCAGCCAGTTCTTCCGTGCCTTTCTGGCCGTACTCAGCCTTGATCTTGCGCGTGATATTGGCGCAACGCCCGAGGATCTGGCCTTTGCGTCGGGCCTTTGGTTTCTGGTATTTGCGGCAATGCAAATCCCGGTTGGCTGGGCTCTGGACCGGGTTGGCCCACGACTCACCGCAGCCGTGCTGCTTCTGATAGGCGGCGCAGGGGGAGCTGCGATTTTTGCGGTCGCGACCTCGCCATTTCATATCAGCGTCGCCATGGGCTTGATCGGTGTCGGGTGCTCACCGGTGTTGATGGCATCGTATTTCATCTTTGCCCGCGAATACCCTCCGGCCAAGTTCGCTACATTGGCGGCCTTGATGCTGGGTGTCGGCTCGGTGGGTAATCTGGTGGCCTCTTACCCGACCGCGCTAGCAGCAGAATGGATGGGGTGGCGCGCAACGATGGTGGGGCTGGCCGTGATATCCTCTGCGATTGCTTTGGGTATCTGGTTGAGTGTACGCGACCCTGCGAAGGTCGAGACGGAACACAAAGGATCGCTGCTGGATCTTCTGAAAGAACCTGCGCTTTGGTTGATCATGCCTCTGATGCTGGTGGCATATGCGCCCGCTGCCGCCTTGCGCGGGCTTTGGGCGGGTCCATACCTGAACGATGTCTTCGGGCTCAGCACCACCCAGATCGGCACCGCGACGCTGATCATGGGGTCAGCAATGATTGTCGGTACCTTTGTCTACGGGCCTCTGGATCGCATCTTTGGCACAAGGAAGTGGGTTATCTTCGCAGGCAACGCGCTAGGAGTCGTGGCGTTATCCCTGCTTTGTCTGTGGATCGATAGTGCCATATGGCTGTCCGTTCTGTTGTTGGCCATTATCGGTTTTGCAGGTGCCAGCTTTCCGGTCATCATGGCCCATGGCCGCGCTTTCGTTCCGCCGCATCTGGTGGGCCGCGGTGTGACCCTGTTGAACCTTTTCGGGATCGGCGGTGTCGGCATTGCCCAATTTGTCACCGGACGCATTCACGCCGCCACCGCTCAGGCCGGAACAACCGCGCCCTACACAGCGATTTTCGGGTTTTTTGCCGTAACTCTTGCCATTGGCTGCGTGATCTATCTATTCAGCCAGGATAGTGTGGATTGAAGCGATTACGGAGAAAGCTGTGCAGGATATCGAGGTTATTGCGCCAAACCTGAAACACAGCCTGTCCGGCGTCACCACAACCGTCATTCGCCTGTTGCCGATCCAGAAGCACATGATCAGGATTGTCGCCACTGGGCCCGGCCTGCCGGATGACCTGCCCCATATCCGGCTGATCAAAACCCCATTCCTGTCGAACCGGAAGGTGCGCGTCTGGCATGCTCGTCGTAACACCGAAATGCTTATGGGGCTGTTTCTGAGGAACGTGCTGCGACGGAACCTGAAACTGTTGTTCACTTCGGCCGCACAACGAAACCACTCCGGGTTCACCAAATGGCTGATCTCTAAAATGGACGCGCTGATCGCCACGACACCGCAAGCGGCATCGTTTCTCGAACATCCTGCGACTGTCATCATGCATGGTGTGAACACCGAATTGTTTCATCCGGCAGAAGATAAATCAGCCCTTCGGACGAAGCTGGGCCTGCCTGACGGTACTTTGATCGGATGTTTCGGGCGCATTCGGCCACAAAAGGGCGTCGATCTGCTGGTGGATGCGGCGATTGAGGTTTTGCCAAACTACCTTGATGCCAGCATTGTCTTTACCGGGCGCGCCACCAAAGAGTTTGAATCGTTCCAACAGGAACAGGAGGCCAAACTCAAAGCAGCCAGCTTGTCAGATCGCGTTCATTTCCTCGGCGAACGCCCATGGGAAGAAATCGTTGAAACCTATCGCGCGCTGGATCTGTTTGTAGCCCCGGCCCGTCACGAAGGGTTTGGCCTGACACCGCTTGAGGCGATGGCCTCTGGCGTACCAGCAATCGCCTGCCACGGGGTCGGTGCCTTCAGTGCTCAGATCAAGGACGGAGAAACAGGTCGTTTGATCGAAAAGGACAACGCCGCAGCCCTGTCTGATGCTATGGCGCAAATGCTGAGCGATCCGGACAAACTGACCCAGTCGGGACAAGCCGCCAGACAGCATGTCGAACAGAATTTTCGAATCGAAGGCGAGGCTGAGGCCATCGTGCGTGTCTACCGGTCTTTGCTGAACAAGGGTGAAACCGGGCAATCTGACTAAATTCGACGTCAATTCATTCAATTCACCTGTGATAGCCCTTTTTTCTTCGCTGCAACGCGGCTATGAACGCGCGTCCTTAACTTTGGAGACATGCAATGGGCTATCGCGTCGTTGTCGTCGGCGCCACGGGTAACGTGGGCCGCGAAATGCTGAATATTCTGGCTGAACGCCAGTTCCCGGTCGATGAACTTGCCGTCCTGGCAAGCCGTCGTTCTCTGGGCACGGAAGTCAGCTTTGGCGACAAGACACTCACGACCTTGGATCTGGACACCTTTGATTTCACGGGCTGGGACATGGCGCTTTTTGCCGTGGGGTCCGAGGCCACCAAAATCTACGCCCCCAAGGCGGCCAAGGCTGGCTGTGTGGTCATCGATAACTCGTCGCTCTATCGCTATGATCCGGACATCCCGCTGATCGTGCCGGAATGCAACCCGCAGGCGATTCACGACTACAAGAACAAGAACATCATCGCCAACCCCAACTGCTCGACCGCGCAGATGGTTGTCGCGCTGAAACCGCTGCATGACCGCGCCAGGATCAAGCGCGTGGTTGTCTCGACCTATCAGTCGGTATCGGGCGCTGGCAAAGACGGCATGGACGAGCTTTGGGATCAGACCAAGGCCATCTACAACCCCACCACCGAAGTTGAACCGAAGAAATTCCAGAAGCAAATCGCTTTCAACGTCATTCCGCAAATCGACGTCTTCATGGAAGACGGCTCGACCAAGGAAGAGTGGAAGATGGTTGTCGAGACCAAGAAGATCGTCGATCCGTCGATCAAGGTCACAGCCACCTGCGTCCGCGTACCGGTTTTCGTCGGCCATTCCGAGGCTGTGAACATCGAGTTCGAAGAGTTTCTGGACGAAGACGAAGCCCGCGACATCCTGCGCGAGGCACCCGGGATCATGGTGATCGACAAGCGCGAAGACGGCGGTTACGTCTCGCCCATCGAATGCGCGGGCGATTTCGCCACGTTTATCAGCCGTATCCGACAGGATTCGACCATCGAAAACGGCCTGAACCTTTGGTGCGTGTCGGACAACCTGCGTAAAGGCGCCGCCCTGAACGCAGTACAGATCGCCGAGTTGCTCGGCCGTGAGGTTCTGAAAAAGGGCTAAGGCCTTGGAGAATAGAAAAACACAGGGGTCGCTTTTGTAAGCGACCCTTTTTTGCGCTTGAAGTCGACCACCCAGGCTGCAACCGTTGCGGGAAGATGAAACCAGTTTTCCGCGAGTGATTATGAGACTTCTGATTTACCTTCTGGCCTTTGTGCCCTCTGTCTTGCATGCTGAGACATTCTTGATCGACACCAAAGTCAGTTAGGTCACGATTTATCCCGACGGAGCCGATATCCTCCGCACAGGATCCTACGATATTCCCGCAGGCAATCATCGTTTGATCTTGCAGGGCATTCCAGAAAATGACGAAAGTCTGTTGTTTTCGATTCAAGTTCTGACCGAGGGGCTGACACAAACCGCACTTCTGCGACGCTATGAAAACCTGCCCATACAGGATCACAAAAAAGAGGCAGTGATTCAGGCTGAGGATCGGATCAAAGCAATCCAAGATCGAATCACCGCTATCGCCGACAATGCGAAAACCGCGCGTCTGCGCGCCCAGGCCGCACGCCAATCCGTCTCATTTCTGGGCCAGTTAGGACAGAATGAAGGTCTGCCCGCCGACCCCGAAACGCTGCGTGAGATCACCCGCATGATCGCCGAAGAATCTCTGCGCGCCGAGCAAGAAGCCCAAACGGCTGAAATCGAAGCCCGGGACATCGAGCGGCAACTGGACCAGCTTGAAGAAGACTTACAGATTGCGCAGGCTGATCTGGCCGCTTTGATCCCCGAAGCTGATGACCATGTTTACGTCGCCGTCGATGTGACTGCCGATTCGGCAGCAGAAGGTACTCTGACCGTGTCATACATCGACTCATATACTGCAGAATGGTTTCCGGGTTACGAGTTTCGTCTGACAACCGGTGACGCGCCCACAGTTCAAATCGATCGCAATATCCTGATCACACAAGAAACCGGTGAAAACTGGCGCCACGTAACACTGCACGTCTCGACCATAGCTCCCACCGGCCAGAACGCCGCGTCTTGGTTACTTTCAAGGCGCCAGTCGATACGCAAGACGCCGCCGCCGCAAACAGAACAGCGGAACTTTGGAAGTCTCGCAGAGCCAGTTGTCGAGGCGCCTGTTGTCGTAGAAGAGACATCCAGAGGATCGATGTTGACGTCCTCTGTCGACGGCACCGGCGTCACTTTTACGTTGCCAAATCTGATCTCGGTGTCCACTGGCCGTGAAATCACCGAGGTCGCCCTGGACACAATCAGCCAATCTGCCGAAATCTTTGCGTTTGGCGTGCCTAGTCGCGACAACACCGCCTATCGCACCGCTAAATTCACCAATCCGACAGATCAGAAATTGCTGGGGTCCGTTACGGCACGATGGTTTGTGGATGATGTTCTGGTGGCCACTAGAGAGTCACAGGAAATAGGCCCAGGTGAAGAGATCGAGATGGGCTTTGGACCGATCCACGGCCTGACGCTTTCAAGACAGATTCTGAACCGCAGCAGCGGCGATACCGGGATTATCTCTCGATCCAATCAACGCGTCGAGCAAACCGAAGTCATCATTGAAAACCTCACAGATCAATCCTGGCCTCTGCGCCTTCTGGACCGGGTTCCGTATTCGGAGCAGGATGATCTGGAAATCACCTGGAGCGCCAAACCACACCCGAGTGAGGAGAATGTAGACAATCAACGCGGTATTCTGGCCTGGGAAATGGACATCGCCCCCGGTCAGTCAGAAACGATCACTCTGGATCTTGAGCTGAATTGGCCTGAAGGGATGGATCTTAGATAACTACCGCCACCTGTCGACCGGTAGCCACAGGTACGTCGGGCCAAATCTGTCAGGATTCGACCGTGGAACCTGTAGCGCGTTCCAAACCATCTGCGCACGGGAGCGGCGCCGATTGCTGAACTGTTGGCGCGTGAGGCCCAATGAAGGGGCTGATCTGACCTTCGAATGAACCATGTCGCCTGACGTGGCTCATTCCATTCGGGCCTGTTGACAAAATCAGACGTGCTTGCCACCTAAATACTGACCCTTGATCACGGCAGATGTGACAGAACAGATCACAAGCCGTGTGTCTTGCAAGGCGATAGAGGCAGAGCATGCACGTTTCGACCAAAAACAGGATTGGCAGAACCCTGATCATCGGATGCGCGTGCATCCTGATGGCACTGGTCGTCATCGGCTTTACTGGGCAGGTCTTGGCGGTTGGGGACTCCATTGCGCTTCTGCGCCCGCAGGCCGGTGTTTTGCTTTTCCCCTGCGCCGCGATATTGTTGTTCATGCGCGCCAAGTTTTTCGCGTTGACCACGTTGGTTTTTGGCGTGCTCGCCATTGGATCAATCGCAATCAGTGTTGCTGCACCCTCGGACGATTGCAACGGCTCGTGCCTGACGCTGTACCAGAAGAACCTCATGAGCAAAGCCTGGCCTCGTTATTCACTGGCCGATGACATCATTGAATCGAATGCTAAGATCGTGACATTGCAGGAAGTATCCAGTCACAATCGCGAATACATGAGCAACCTGTTTGAGCATTACCCGGCAAAAGCGATCTGTGAGTTTCGCCCCGAACAAAATGTCGCCATTCTGACAACCTTGCCAATTGTCGAAAACTCTGAGTTTTGCCTGGAAGGGTACGGGCTTGTCGGAATTCAGGTCAAGACACCCGGTCATGTTCCGGTCTGGGTCGTATCGGTTCATCTGAACTGGCCGTTTCCTTACGACCAATCCAAACAAAGCCTAATGATTGCCGACCGCATCAGCGAACTAGAGGGCCCGGTGCTGATCGCCGGGGATTTCAACATGGTTCCCTGGGGCGAAAGTGTCAGACGGATCGGAGCGGCTGCGAACAACCAGAGTTTTGGAACCGCCCTGAACACGCATACCCTTGGTAGCTGGAAAATTCCTTTGCCGATTGACAATCTGTTGTTCCCAAAAGGAACAACAGGAACGGTAGAGCTGCGCCCATTTATGGGGTCAGATCACCTCGGAAAGCTCGCCCGGTTTCGGTTGGAATAGGGTGCGTGTCCATTCCGCATCCTACTGCACAACAAACGTTTGTCGCTAATATACAAGCGACCTAGCCGTGGTTTTCAATCAACGCCTTCAGGTTGATCAACCCACGCTCATAATCGCCGCCAACCCATTTATCCATCATCAACCCCATCCACCGGGACATCGGGTTCAGCCCCAGATCGGATTCGAACCCCCAGATCACTTTGGTCGCGCCTCCTTCCGCTTCCAGGATAAACGACGCCGTTGCGGTGCCCATCGGGCCAAAGTCCAGTGCCGTTCTGACCTGCTGGTTTTCCACGCTTTCAATGATCTGTTGCGAGCCTGTGCCAACCTGAGGGTTATCCGAGGCCCAGTTCAGCGTATTCCCGACGCCCGCCTCAGGTCCGCTATAGCTTAGTTGCGTTTCAGGATCTCTCGACAGCCAAGGGGACCACTGTTCCGTCTCCTGTATCGAATTTACATAGGGAAAGATCGCCTCGGCCGGGGCATCAATTGTGATATCGCGAGAAACTTCTGCTTTTCCAGGCAACAGGTACGAACCCACAACCAGAACCAGAAGAAGAATGACCAATGCCGCAAAGATTCGTTTGATGGCTTTCATCGCATTCTCCAATCCTCAAATGTAATGAGTGGAGCATACAAAATGACGGCCCAAAAATAGAGCCGCAATCTTTGTCATTTGCGCAATGCAGGTTTGCCCCCTTTAAACCGGGACAAACTTCTTTTGGTGCGGATCATAGCTTTCCAGACCACCAGCGCCGATATCTGTCCACAAGCCGTGCAAACTCAGTGCGCCCTGATCGACGGCTGCGGAGATGAAGGGAAAGGTCATCAGGTTTTCCAAAGAAGCGACGACCGACTGTCGTTCGAGTTGTCGGGCTTGTTCAACGCCGTCTTCGATATCCGCCACCAGTTCGTATTTCGGCTTCAGAATATCCATCCAGCGACCGACAAAGCTTTCCTTGGCATCCAACTGTGGTGCCTGCCCCTTGCACATATCGATACAACCCTGAACACCGCCGCATTGCGAATGCCCCAGAACGACCAAATGAGCAACCTTGAGCGCTGTTACAGCATATTCGATAGCGGCGCTGGTGCCATGGTGGTCTCCGTCCGGTGCATAAGGTGGCACCAGGTTGGCGATATTGCGGTGAATGAAGAAATCGCCCTGATCAGCACCGAACATGGATGTCACGTGAACCCGGCTGTCGCAACACGAGATTACCATGGCACGCGGGCGCTGTCCTTCATCGGCAAGACGGCGATACCAGACCTGGTTTTCCGAATATGTCGTGGCTTTCCAGCCGTGATACCGTTTTACCAGATAGGTCGGCAGAGGTTTGGCAAAATCCATTACAAAGTCCCCGTTCTTGTCGCTGACGGATGATCTAAACCGAATTCTAAGAAAATTCGAGCCATTATCCGATTTCCCTGCAAGGTTTTGCAAAGGATTTTACCGCCAATATCAAACTGGCGCCGTGGGGGCGTTTGAACTAGGGTGAATGTGGTGGAAAAGATTATCACGCTTGAACACAAGGAATCCGTCCGTCTGGACGCGGATCAACTGAGCGGGCTGTACCGACAACTTGGCGACAAGAACGCGCTGGACGTTCTGTGCCGCACCGTCGAGGAATTGGCCGTTCGCCTGTCAAATTGCGAACGTTTCTGGCGTCAACGTGAATGGGCGGACCTGCGTAAATGCGCCAAATCACTGGTCGCAATATCCGAACAGATCGGGATGACGGCCCTTGCCCGGGTGGCGGGTGACGTGGCCCAGACCGTCGATACCGGCGACGCAGTCGCGGCGGGCGCGACGCTGGGGCGATTGATCCGTGTCGGGGAACGGTCATTGACAGCCGTCTGGGACCAGCAGGATCTTTCCGTCTGACAGGGGTTGCGGGCAGATCATGCGCAGCTAGTCTGTGCGCAGAAACCATCAGCCGAGACGACCATGACCCTGTCCTTCGCGCCATCCTCTGACCCTTCCTTGCTGCTTCATGTGATTGCACAGCCGGACCTGGACGGTTGGTTACAGGATCAGCCGGATATTGTGCAATCCTGGGTTGCTGCAAACGGGTTTTCAGGTGCTTTAGGGCAGACTCTGCTGGTACCGGGCGCAAATGGTGCAGTTGATTTTGCATTGGCCGGTTATGGAACCGAAGACAAGCGCGCGCGAAAACGGTTCCCTCTGGCTGCGGCTGCCTTGGCCTTGCCGGAAGGAACTTATCACATCGCATCGGGCGTTCCTGATGGTCGGCTGGAGATGGAGTGTTTCGGCTGGTTGATGACCGGCTACGCCTTTGAACGATATGCGTCTCAATCCGGTGGATCAGCAGCACTGATTGCTCCCGATAGTATCGACGCCGACCGTATCGAAGCGATGGCCAAAGCCGAGGTTCTGACCCGCGATCTGGTGAATACGCCCGCTTCTGACATGGGACCTGACCAACTGCAGCAAGCGGCCGAGGCACTGGCCGGTGAATTCAGTGCCTCGTGCGATGTGATCACCGGCGATGCGCTGCTGGATCAGAACTTCCCCATGATCCACGCGGTGGGGCGGGCTGCGGAGCAGGCCCCGCGGCTGATTGAACTGAACTGGGGAAGCAGCGGTTCCAAACTGGCGCTTGTCGGCAAAGGCGTGTGTTTCGACACAGGCGGGCTGAACCTGAAACCGGGCGCTTCCATGGGGCTGATGAAAAAAGACATGGGTGGTGCGGCCAATGTTCTGGGGCTGGCCCGGATGATCATGGCACTGGAGCTTCCGCTGCAACTGCGGGTTTTGATCCCGGCGGTCGAAAATGCGGTGGCCGGAAATGCGTTCCGTCCCGGAGACATTCTGACCTCCCGCAATGGTCTGACGGTCGAGATCAACAATACGGATGCAGAAGGGCGTCTGGTGTTGGCGGATGCGCTGGCATTTGCAGCTGAAGGGAAGCCTGATCTGGTGATCTCGATGGCGACGCTCACCGGTGCCGCCCGTGTGGCCGTGGGCCCTGATCTGGCACCGTTCTACACCGACGACCTGCATTGCGCATCTGCACTCTTGCACGCCGCAGACGCTTCGGCTGATCCGGTTTGGCGCATGCCGTTCCACACACCTTATGAAGCGATGATTGAACCCGGCATTGCCGATCTGGACAACGCACCAACGGGTGGATTTGCAGGCTCGGTCACCGCTGCTTTGTTTCTCCGCCGGTTCATTGACTCGTACCGCTATATCCATTTCGACATCTACGCCTGGCAACCCAGTAGCGAACCCGGGCGCACCAAAGGCGGACTGGGTCAGGGGCCGCGTGCCTTGCTGAATGCGTTGCCGGAGATCTTGGATCTATGACCCACCAAAGCATATCCGCACCCGTGGTCGACCTGTTGCGCTGCCCGGAAGGCCCCCGCGACCGGCAGGTCTTGTTTGGTGACACGGTTCAGGTCGTTGACACAAAAAACGGATGGAGCCGGATCGTCGCCGACAAAGACGGGTACACCGGCTGGCTACAATCGGATCTTCTGTCGGCGGACGTGACCGCAACGCATTGGATCAACGTACCCGCGACACATGCTTATGAAGATGCTGATTTCAAAAGCCGCGATCTGGCGTCACTGAGTTTCGGAAGTAAAATCCGTGCCTTGTCTGAGACGGGTCGGTTTGTTGAGACCGGACTTGGTTTTGTACCAAAGGTCCACACCGTACCGATTACTGAGAAACCACAAGAACCGGTGGCCGTGGCCGAGTTGTTTCTCGGCACACCCTACTTATGGGGCGGCAACAGCCGGTTCGGCATCGATTGTTCCGGGCTGGTACAGGCAGGGCTTCTGGCCTGCGGCGTACGCTGCCCCGGTGACAGTGGCGATCAGGAGCGTATTTTGGGCGCAGCGTTAGCCGAAGGGACGCCAGCGCGACGGGGTGATTTGTTATTCTGGAAGGGGCACGTGGCCTGGATTTCGGGCGACAACATGATTTTACATGCCAATGCCAGCCATATGGCCGTTGTATTTGAGCCTATGGATCAGGCAATAGAACGCATTCTGGCGCAAGGCGATGGTCCTGTGACCGCCCACAAAAGGCTCTAATCCGGGCTCACTGCCCGGATCAGCTTGCGCTCCAGCACCCTCAGAACCGCACGCAGGTCATGACCACGTTTCAGGATACGGCCATCCAAACCAATGACAGAATACATCCCTTGCCGTGATCTCAGACGTGGATGCTTTTCGACCCGATAAATCGGGTGTTCTGCGGTACGTCGGAAGATCGAGAATACCGCCATGTCGCGCAGGTTCGAAATACCATAGTCACGCCATTCACCGGCGGCGACCATCCGACCATAAACGGATAGGATTTGAGACATCTCATGCCGGTCGAAAGCCACGGGCATCTGCGCGGCGCTTGCCGAGAACCGGCTTGGTGGCTGCATATTCATACCTCCAGCCTTGCCGGAAATCATATTTGAATCAAGCCCGATGCGCTGTTGCCTGACAATTACGACACAAGTGTTACCGTCGACCAACCTGACGGCAGATCAGAATTACAGGCAACAGACCTACCGCCAGAATAACCAGCGAAGGTACCGCTGCGCCCTCCAACCTCTCATCCGAGGCCAATCGATACGCCTGTACAGCCAATGTGTCGAAATTGAATGGCCGCATGATCAGCGTGGCGGGAAGTTCCTTCATCACGTCAACGAACACGATCAGCAAGGCGGTCAACAGCGAAGGTGTCAGGATGGGAAGGTGAACACGCCGCAGCGTGCCCAACGGTGTCTGACCCAATGAGCGGGCAGCGGCATCCATATTGGCGTGTACCGTGCTTTGACCACCCTCATACGCGCTGAGCGCGGCTGCAAGGAATCGTACCATGTAGGCCGCAACCAGCAACCAGATCGAACCTGTGACCAACAACCCCGTAGACACATCGAAGGTCTGCCGCATCCAGGCGTCCAGCGCGTTGTCGAAACCTGCAAATGGCACAATCAAACCAACAGCGATGACGCCACCAGGCACGGCATATCCAAGCCGGGCTATATAGGCCGCCGCAGACGATGCGCGCCCGGGTCTGAGGCGCTGGAAGAACCCGACACTGATCGCCGCAAAGACGGTGATGACCGCGGCCGTACCGGCAAGGGTCAGCGAATTCTGAACAAATCCGATAT
This sequence comes from uncultured Ruegeria sp., assembly GCF_947497005.1. GTDB lineage: Bacteria > Pseudomonadota > Alphaproteobacteria > Rhodobacterales > Rhodobacteraceae > Ruegeria. Next base: position 154,320 of record NZ_CANMFF010000008.1, read on the forward strand.
AGCGCCGCGACAGCAGGCTTTGTTCAGATTCCAGACCCATTTCGACCAGAATGATGACGGGCAACAGAAACCCGAACAGTACAGGTATTGCGCAAAGCAAGAATGCTCCAAAGGCACGCAAGCCCGTCAAATGTGCCGCCGGTTGCGCCACTTGCTGTTTGCCAGCCTGGTAATATTTTGCTTTGCCGCGCTGTGTACGCTCGGCCATGGCCATGACCAGGGCAAAGACCAGCAGGCATAATGCAAGTTGCGCCGCTGCCGCACGGTCGGCCATGGAGAACCAGCTGGTGTAGATCCCGGTGGCGAAGGTCTGCACACCGAAATACGATACGGTGCCGAAATCTGCGATGGTCTCCATGACGGCCAGCAAGACGCCGCCCGCAATTGCCGGGCGCGCCATCGGCAGTGAAACCCGTCGGAAGGCCAGCCACGGATTGTTACCCAGCGCCCGCGCCGCCAGAAACGCCGTCGCGCTTTGTTGCAGGAAAGCAGCCCGCGCCAACAGGTAGACATACGGATAAAGCACAAGGATCAGCATGACCGCCGCGCCCTCGGTCGAACGGATTTCGGGGAACCAGTAGTCGCGCGGCCCCCAGCCCGTCACGTCACGCAACGTGCTTTGGACGATACCCGGGTGATCCAGAATAAAAGTGTAGGCATAGGCCAGAACATAAGCCGGAAAGGCCAGTGGAAGAACCAGCGCGATCTCAAGAAACCGAACTCCGGGAAACCGGGTCATCGTCACCAACCAGGCCGCCCCGGTGCCGATGCTAAACGTACCTGCCGCGACCAGCACTACAAGAACCAGGGTCGTCACGGTATAGCTAGGCAGCACCGTCTCCATCAGGTGCGAAATCGTATCCGTTCCACCGGTTACAGCCGCCAGAATGACGGCAATCATGGGCAACAGGCATGCCGCGGCCACTAGATATGCAATACCTGCCAGCAGTCGGGTACCGCGTACTCCGCGATTGTGCGATCCGTTTTGTGAGTATTCGATCTGGGCCATCATCCCGACTTGTGATTGGCAAAGCGAAGGGTCCGCCTTTAATCGACCAAAAAGCTCGGAAACGCCAGTGCGTCGGTCAACAAATCTGCGGCACAAACTGCCGCAGATTTGTAAACACTGTTATTCGTAGACGCGTTGATCCTCGATCACCAGCCCGTCTTTGGGAAGCGACCCAGGGGCCACAACCTCGATCGCACCTTTCAGTTTCAGCACCTCGGCCACCGACTTGGCGTATGCGATGTCATCTCTGCTTGGGCTTTCGATCTGGACGGTCATCGTATCCATCTCACCCTGGCGCGCAGCTATGACGCGGGCTTTGACGATCTCGTCGTGCTTATCGACCAAAGCCGCAACCTGTTCCGGTCGCACGAACATGCCCTTGATCTTGGTGGTTTGATCTGCGCGCCCCATCCAGCCCTTGATCCGGGTATTTGTGCGGCCACAGGGCGAAACGCCTGGCATGACTGCGGACAGATCGCCCGTCGCAAAGCGGATCAGCGGGTAGTCAGGATTGAGAGAAGTCACCACGACCTCGCCCACTTCACCCGGGGCTACCGGTGTTCCGGTGCCGGGGGTCACGATTTCGACGATCACATGTTCGTCGATGATCATGCCTTCCATTGCGTCGCTTTCATAGGCGATGTTGCCCAGATCCGCCGTTGCATAGCATTGCAGGCACGCGATACCGCGATCTGCATATTCCTGACGCAGTGACGGAAACAACGCACCGCCGCCAACGGCGGCCTTCGAGAAATTCAGCGAAACGCCCATCTCGTCGGCCTTATCCAGAATAATTTTCAAATAGTCCGGCGTTCCTGCATAAGCTGTACAGCCCACGTCTCGCGCCGCTGTCACCTGCAATTCAGTCTGGCCCGTGCCTGCGGGCAAAACGGCGGCGCCAACAGCGCGGGCGCCGTTTTCAAAGATCATGCCGGCCGGGGTCAGATGGTAGCCAAAACAGTTCTGAACAATATCACCAGCACCGACACCCGCAGCATTCAGGAACCGGCCCATGCGCCACCAGTCATGATCCGTGCTGCCTGGCTCATAGATTGGGCCGGGGGATTGAAACACGTGGTGGAAATGACGTGCAGGCTTCACGGTAAATCCACCAAACGGAGGCCGCTCTGCCTGGGCGCGGGTCAAATCAGATTTTCGAAGCACGGGTAACATCGGCAGATCACCTGACGAAACCACCTTATTAGTGTCTGTTTCCGACAGGTGGGCGGTAAACCCGGGGGCAGATACCGCACGTTTGATCTGCGCGGCAAGCGCCGAGGCCTGATCGGCGGCACGTTCGTCCGCCGAGCGTGTTTCGAGTGCGTCGAAATAAGTCATCGCCATATCCTCCATCCGCTCACAGCCACCTCTTGCGGCGGCGATAGGACCGCACGTCGCGAAAGCTCTTACGGCCTTCATCCGACATGCCAAGGTAGAATTCCTTTACGTCCGGGTTCTCGCGCAGTTCGGCGGCTGGCCCGTCCATCACGACGCGCCCCGATTCCAGAATGTATCCGTAATGCGCAAACCGCAGGGCAACGTTGGTGTTTTGTTCGGCCAGCAGGAAGGACACGCCTTCTTTTTCGTTCAGGTCCTTCACAATGCCAAAAATCTCTTCGACCAGCTGCGGCGCCAGACCCATCGAGGGTTCGTCCAGAAGGATCGTCTCGGGTCGCGACATCAGGGCCCGCCCCATGGCAACCATCTGCTGTTCACCGCCCGAGGTATAGCCTGCCTGCGATCGGCGGCGTTCCTTGAGCCGTGGGAAATAATTGTAGACCAGTTCAAGGTCCTTCTGGATAGCGGCATTGCCATCCTTGCGGGTATAGGCACCGGTCAGCAAGTTTTCCTCGACCGTCAGGTGTTCGAAACAGTGGCGGCCTTCCATCACCTGAATGACGCCTTTTTCGACCAAAACGGCAGGGTCGCTTTCATGTACGCTTTCGCCGCGATACTTGATCGAACCTTTGGTAACTTCGCCGCGTTCCGAATGAAGCAGGTTCGACACCGCCTTGAGTGTCGTCGTCTTGCCTGCGCCGTTACCGCCCAGCAGGGCCGTGATCCCGCCCTTGGGCACAGTCAGGCTGACGCCTTTCAGCACAAGGATCACATGGTTGTAGATCACCTCGATATTATTGACTTCAAGCAGGGTTTCCGCCTGCACGTCAGTGGTTTGTGCCGCATCCAGCATCAGCGCGTGTCCTCATGCCTGCCCGTCTTGGGCTATTCTTGAGGAGCGGCAAATGGCCTGCCGCTCCGGCTATTGTGATCCCGGCCTAGACCCGGGTGCGCCAGTTTTTATTCGCAGCGCTGTTCGATGTTGTTTTCAGCTGCATAAGCTGCCGAATCCTCAGCGATCAGAGTACCGATCACCTCTGCATCGGTTGGCATGAAATCCTGGATCTTGTTCCAGGTGCCGGTCGAGGCATCCCACTGAACAACACCCACCAGACCCGGGCCGCCGTGGTTTTCACAGCTGACGCTGAACTCGGGGCCAAAGCCTGCCATGCCCAACGCGTCCATTTTGGCGTTGGTTATTTCCAGAGCTTCCATGCCGTCACGCATCATTGCCGGGGTGATGTTGGTCACGCCATGCATCTCTTGCGCTGTCTTGATGGCTTCCGAGGCCAACATCGCCGCATAGAGACCCCGGTTGTACTGCACCGCACCCAGCTGATCGCCGGCACCTGCAGCTTTGCCTGTGTCAACGACATGCTTCTTCAGGTCGTCATAAACCGGATAGTCATCGCCAAGACCGGTAAAAGTCAGCGCCTTGTAGCCAGTGGCTTTGTCGCCCGCCGGTTCAACGTCGAACTCAGCACCCGACCACCAGACACCGATGAAGTTTTCCATCGGGAAGCGGATGTTGGCAGCTTCCTGAACCGCAACCTGGTTCATCACGCCCCAACCCCACATGACGACATAGTCGGGCTTTTCGCGGCGAATCTGCAGCCACTGCGACTTCTGCTCCTGCCCTGGGTGATCCACAGGCAGCAAGGTCAGCTCGTAGCCGTGTTTTTCAGCCAGCGTTTCCAGCGTGCGGATCGGTTCCTTGCCATAGGCCGAATTGTGATAGACCAGTGCGATTTTCTTGCCAGTCAGATCACCCCCGTTTTCGCTCAGCAGATAATTGATCGCGCCGGAGGCCCCGTTCCAGTAGTTGGCCGGGTAGTTGAACACGTTGCTAAACACTTTGCCGTTGGCAGCCGATGTACGTCCATAGCCCATCGTGTGCAGCGGAATGCCATCTGCGGTCACTTTGGGGATCAGCTGATATGTAATACCGGTCGACAGAGGCTGATAAACCAACGCGCCTTCACCTTTGGTCGATTCATAGCACTCAACACCCTTTTCAGTGTTGTACCCGGTTTCGCATTCCACAACCCGGATCGGTTCACCGCCGATGCCGCCATCCCGCTCGTTCAACAGCGTGAAATAGTCGTTGTACCCGTCCGAAAACGGGATACCGCCCGCCGCATAAGGCCCGGTCCGGTAACTGAGATCCGGGATCACGAGCTCTGCCATCGCCGGTCCTGCGACCATCAAGGCGCTCAGCGCCATGGTTGCCAGTTTCTTGTTCATCGGGTGTTTCCTCCCTTGATTGATCCGATGGTGTTTTCGGGTTTTCGCACCCGTCTTTATGATTGGGCCACCCTTAGTGTGGGAAAGGCCAGAGTCTGAGTTTCTCTTTCGCGACGCGCCACAACTGCGCCAGCCCGTGCGGTTCGAGGATCAGGAACATGACGATCAGTGCGCCTACGATCACCAGCTGCAGATGGGCCACGATATCCGTGGGCCAGCCGAGCACATCGACGCCGACGACCTTCAGGACCACCGGCAACAGCACAAGGAACGCGGCCCCGGCAAATGAACCGAAAATAGACCCTAATCCGCCGATAATAACCATGAACAGCACAAGGAACGATTTCTGAATGCCGAACACCTCGCCCACTTCGACCGCGCCAAGATAGACCGAGAAGAACAGCGCTCCGGCGATACCCACAAAGAATGAGCTGACGGCAAAGGCGGTCAGCTTCGCCTTCAACGGGTTCACCCCGATGATCTCGGCCGCGATGTCCATATCGCGGATCGCCATCCATTTGCGGCCCGTGGTGCCGCGCGTCAGGTTGCGCGCCAGAATGGCGCAGAGTGTCAGGAAGATCAGGCAGAACAGATAGGTCGCCCAGGCCGAAGCATTCGGGCCGGTGATAACAATACCGAACACATCCCGCTCGGGCGAGTTGATCTGGCCCGACGCTGAATAGTTGTAGAACCACGGCACCCGGTTGAACAGCCACACCAGGAAGAACTGCGCCGCCAGTGTCGCCACGGCCAGATAGAATCCCTTGATCCGAAGGCTTGGCAAGCCGAACAGCACACCCACGATGGCCGTTATCCCACCGGCAAGGATCACATGAATGAACATGCTGACATCCGGAAATGCCGTCATCAGCTTGTAACAGGCATAGGCCCCCACTGCCATAAAACCGCCGGTGCCCAGCGAGACCTGCCCGCAATAACCCACGAGAATGTTCAGCCCGATCGCCGCAATCGCATAGATCAGGAAAGGCAAAAGCAACGCGTTCGCCCAGTAATCGTTGATGATGAACGGAATGATCCCGAACGCCACCGCCAGAACTGCATAGTACCGGTACCGATCGAACTTGATCGGGAAAGTCTGGCTGTCAGCTGTGTAAGAGGTTTTAAAATCTCCAGCCTCACGATAGAACATATCTTACCTTCCCCATTCTTCCTGCGCCCGGTTACGGGTCACGACGTCCAATTGTCTCGACGATTTGGCGTAACCACTCTGCTCGGTCACCCGCACCAGTTTCATGTAGGCCACGATCCCGGTCACCAACCCCGCAAACGCCAGGATGGCAGCAATCACCAACTGGCCCTCAGTCAGACCTTCGGCGGTGAGCGCCAGATAACCAAACGCCCAGAACCCCGCCCACGCAATCACGTTGATGATGGAGATCAGCTTGGTCATGCCCTACACCCTCTCGATAATCTTTTCGCCGAACAGACCCTGCGGCCGGAACACCAGGAAGATCAGCGCCAGCACGTAGGCGAACCAATTCTCGGTCGCGCCACCGACCATCGGGCCAATAGCAAACTCGAACAGTTTCTCGCCTACACCGATGATCAGGCCGCCAACGATAGCGCCGGGGATCGAAGTGAACCCGCCCAGCATCAGCACCGGCAGTGCCTTGAGCGCGATCAGCGACAATGAGAACTGCACACCCGACTTGGTGCCCCACATGATACCCGCGACCAAGGCGACGAAACCTGCAACCGACCAGACCATAATCCAGATGAAGTTCAGCGAGATACCCACCGACAGCGCCGCCTGATGGTCATCCGCCACTGCACGCATCGCCCGGCCCTGTTTGGTGTACTGGCTGAACGCGACCAAGGCCGCCACCAGCAGCGCCGCAATCACCGTCGCCACGATATCCAGATTGTCGATGAAGAAGCCGTAGTCGAAGAAGTTGAACGTCGTCTCGTCTATCCATAGGTTGATGCCCTGCGGCAGACCCACATTCAGCGTCTTGATCTCAGACCCCCACATCAGGTCGGCCACACCCTCAAGGAAGTATGCCAGACCAATGGTCGCCATGAACAGAATGATTGGCTCTTGCCCGACCAGGTGACGCATCACGAACCGCTGTACGGCCCAGGCCAGCAAGACCATCACCGCCATCGTCAAAATGATCGCCAGCAATGCGGGTACGGTCCAGCCAAAATTATAGACATGTGTGCCAAAGGTGGCATTGATCACATGGGCAAACGGCACCTGTCCGTTCATGATCCCGACTAAAGTCATCGCCGCAAACAGGGCCATAACCCCTTGCGCATAATTGAAAATCCCCGACGCTTTGTAGATCAGCACAAAGCCCAGCGCGACCAGCGCATAGAGCACCCCGGCCATCAGACCGTTGAGGATGACCTCCATCGCGAAGATAAGTTGTTCAGGCATAAGTGCCTCCCCAAATTTCTGCCCGGAAATCAGTCATGGCTGACGCCCAGATAGGCGTCGATGACTTCTTGGTTATTGCGCACCTCGTCGGGGGTGCCGTCACCGATCTTCTTGCCGTAATCCATCACGACCACCCGGTCGCTCAGGTCCATCACAACGCCCATGTCGTGTTCAATCAAGGCAATGGTGGTTCCGAATTCGTCATTCACGTCGAGGATAAACCGGCTCATGTCCTCTTTCTCTTCGACATTCATGCCCGCCATCGGCTCGTCCAGCAGCAGCAGCTTGGGCTCGGCCGCAAGCGCACGGGCCAGTTCGACCCGCTTTTTCAAACCGTAAGGCAGGCGCGACACCGGTGTTTTGCGGATATGCTGGATTTCAAGGAAATCGATCATCTTCTCGACTGCCTCGCGGTTTTCAACCTCTTCCGACTCGGCTTTGCCCTTCCACAATGCCTGCTGGAAAATGTTGGTCTTCATATAGCCCAACCTTCCGGTCATCACGTTATCCAGCACGCTCATCCCTTCGAACAAGGCGATGTTCTGGAACGTGCGCGCGATTCCCTGCTGTGCCACCTCAAAGGGTCGCATTTGCGGGCGTTTGGCCCCGTGAAACCAGACCTCACCCTCTTGCGGAACATAAAAGCCTGAAATCACGTTCAGCATCGAGGACTTACCGGCGCCATTCGGCCCGATGATGGCGCGGATCTCACCCTCACGAATATCGAACGAGATATCCTTGATCGCCACCACGCCGCCAAAGCGCAGAGTGATGTTTTTCATCTCCATCACCACGCCGCCGATCTTGCGGCCGTCTTCGGTGACATATCCTTCAGCGTTATCCAGCATCAATCACTCCCTGACTTGCGCAAAAACGGGACGGCGGGCGCGGCGATGAACGCAGGTCGAGCGGCGCTCGAATGACCCTCATTCCGCCGCTACCTTGTGCTGCGCAACCGTCACAACCGGCGCATCGACAATCTCCAGCGTCGCAGAAATCGAGCCCTTTCGACCATCCTCATAGGTCACTTCGGTCGTGGTCGACACGCTCTTGGACCCGTCATAAAGCGCCGCGATGATGTCGTGGAACTTGTCCTCGACAAACCCGCGCCGCACCTTCCGGGTCCGGGTCATCTCACCATCATCCGCATCCAGTTCCTTATGCAGAACCACAAAACGATGCACCTGACAGCCCGACAGCATCTCGTCCGCCGCAACCGACTTGTTCACCTCTTCCACATGGGACTTGATCGTCTCTAACACACGGGGATGACCGGCGAGTTCCTGATACGAGGCATAGGCCACATTATTGCGCTCGGCCCAGTTGCCCACCGCCGTCAGGTCAATGTTGATGAAGGCCACGCAGCGATCCTTGCCATTACCGAACAGCACGACCTCGAGAATATCGGGGAAGAACTTGAGTTTGTTCTCGACATATTTCGGCGCGAACATCGAGCCGTCTGCCATCTTGCCCACATCCTTGGCCCGGTCGATGATCCGCAGATGGCCCGAGCTTTCTTCGATGAACCCGGCATCGCCGGTGGCCACCCAGCCCTCGGCATCTTTGGTCGATGCAGTGGAAGCCGGGTTATTGAAGTATTCGACAAACACCCCCGGTGAGCGGTAGTGGATTTCGCCGCTGTCGTCGATTTTCAGCTCCACATCCGGTGCCGGGACACCGACCGTATCCGCACGCACTTCGCCATCCGGCTGGACAGTGATGAACACGGTGGCCTCGGTCTGACCGTAAAGCTGCTTCAGGTTGATGCCCAAAGAACGGTAGAAATCAAAGATTTCCGGCCCGATCGCCTCACCCGCTGTATAACCCACGCGGAAGCGGCCATAGCCCAGCGTATCCTTGAGCGGGCCATAAACCAGCAGATTGCCCAGCGCGTATATCAATTTGTCGCCAAACCCTACCGGCTTGCCGTCCAACAGCAGACCACCGACCCTTTTGGCGTGGGCCATAAAGTGATGGAACATACGCTGTTTCAGTTTGCCCGCGTCCTCCATCCGGATCATCACATTGGTCAGCTGCGTCTCGAACACACGCGGCGGGGCGAAGAAATAGGTCGGTCCGATCTCGCGCAGGTCGGTCATCATCGTGTCAGCACTTTCAGGGCAGTTCACGCAGAAGCCGCACCAATAGGCCTGCCCAATCGAGAAGATGAAATCGCCCACCCACGCCATCGGCAAATAAGACAGGATGTCCTCGTTCCGGTTCAGATGGTCGAACTCGGCCGAGTTCTTGGCGCTTTCGATCACGTTGCGGTTCGACAGCACCACGCCCTTGGGCTTGCCAGTTGTTCCGCTGGTATAAAGCATCACGCAGGTGTCGTCATAGGTGAGCTCGGCGATGCGCTTATCCAGCTCGGCATCAAACCGTGCATGACCAGCGCTGCCTTCGGCCTTAATGTCGTCCAGCGCGTTCATCTGGGAGTGGTCGTATTTCCGCATCCCGCGCTTGTCGGTGTAGAGGATGTGCTTGATCTGATGCACATTTTCCTGAATTTCGATGACCTTGTCGACCTGTTCCTGATCACCGCAGACGACATATTTCGCGCCGCAATGCTCCATCACATAGGTCATCTCTTCCGCAACCGCGTCCTGATAAAGCGGCACCGGAACAGCACCCACCATCTGCGCCGCGACCATCGACCAGTAATGCGCCGGACGGTTACGCCCGATCACCGCAATATGGTCGCCCCGCGCAACACCGATTTCCAGGAAACCCAGAGCGAGCGCGCGAATCTCCTTCGCCGCTTCAGCCCAGGTCCAGCATTGCCAGATCCCGAATTCTTTTTCCCGATAGGCCGGGGCATCCCCGAACTGGGTCGCATTGCGGTGTAGCAGCGCCGGAAGGGACTGCATCCCTTCAGCGCCCGACTGCGTCTGAGCCAATCTTCCTCTCCTCCCCACCCGACCCTTTCTTCAGGTCGGAAATGGCGGGTCCGGGATAGTGCCCGAACGCCATTGCCCCGATTAGGAGCATGAGCACGATCAGCGTCAAGTTTTGCCTGATGTTTTCTCAATTCTTACGAATTGTAACAAAGGTATCGGGCATCTTCCGAGCGGTAAGAAATGTACCACTTGCAAAAAATCGACAAGTTTTAGGCATTTGTTAGCCGTTAAAACTCATCTACGGCGAGCACTTACCATCTGCTAAATCTATGGTCGCAGACCCTCCAACATAGGTTTTGTTTTCACCAACCTTTGAACCGTAAAAATCGATCTGCAATTTGAGCAAAGAGACATCCGGAGAATCCTCGATTTGCTGGGCAAATTTCAGCACTCCTTCAAGGCGTGAACTGCAAAACTCAGGAATGATGGCGTAGAAGTCATCTGCGGTGGCGACCCGATTTCCCGGAACATACACTGCAAGTCCGTTTTTTGATTCACCCGCATCATCGATGTTTTCAAAGAACCCCAGCTCCACAGCATTCCAATCAAGCTCGATTTGATCAGCAAGGGCGGGTGCAACAGGAATCAAAGTTAGAAGCACACACAGAAAACCCAAATTCTTAAACATGGAGAATTCCTTCCTACAACCAATCCCGCAAAATCGGGATCAACGGCACATCGGCCGCGGGCATCGGGTAGTTTCGCAAGTCATTCGCGCGCACCCATTTCAGCGCCTGCCCTTCCTTTGACTGCGGAATACCCTCCCACTTGCGGCAGGCGAACAGAGGCATCAGCAGGTGGAAGTCATCATAGCTGTGGCTGGCGAAGGTCAGCGGCGCAAGGCAGGAGGCCCAGGTGTCGATGCCCAGTTCCTCGTGCAATTCGCGGATCAGGGCGGCCTCGGGGGTTTCGTCGGGTTCGATCTTGCCGCCGGGGAATTCCCAGAGGCCGGCCATGGATTTACCTTCGGGACGTTGCGCCAACAGCACGCGGCCTTCGATGTCGATCAGGGCGACAGCAGACACTAATACTGTCTTCACGAGCGATAATCCGCGTTGATCTCGATATAGCCGTGGGTCAGATCACAGGTCCAAACGGTAGATTTGCCCTCGCCCAGCCCCAGATCCACCGCGATCACCAGGTCCTTACCTTGCATATAGGCCGACGCGCCTTCCTCGCAGTAGTTGGGACTGACCCAGCCTTTTTCAGCGACCAGAATGTCACCGAAAGAGATGCTCAGCAGGTCGCGATCCGCAGCTGCACCCGATTTGCCGATGGCCATGACAATGCGGCCCCAGTTCGGGTCTTCCCCGGCAATGGCGGTCTTGACCAGCGGAGAGTTGGCGATGGCCAGTCCGTGGGTTTTGGCGTCCGTGTCCGATGCGGCCCCGGTGACACGAATTTCCACAAATTTCGTGGCGCCTTCTCCGTCGCGCACTACTTGTTGCGCAAGGTCCAGCATCACCGTTTCAAGCGCCTGTGCGAAGGCGGTATTGCCGGTGGTATCGATGCCCGAGGCTCCGGTGGCGCAAAGAAGCAGGCTGTCTGAGGTGGAGGTGTCACTGTCCACTGTAATGCAGTTGAACGTCCTATCCGTTTGCGCGCCCAGCATTTCCTGCAATGCAGATTGCTCGATCTGCGCGTCGGTGAAAATGTAAACCAGCATGGTTGCCATGTCCGGTGCGATCATGCCTGATCCCTTGGCAATCCCTGCAATAGAGACTGGTTTACCATCAATCTCGACCTGTGCACTGGCGCCTTTCGGGAACGTATCCGTTGTCATGATCGCCCGCGCGGCATCTTCGATCGCGTGACGGCTGAGATCAGCCTTCAGCGTCTCAAGCTGAGCCACGATGCGGTCATGTGGCAGCGGCTCACCAATCACGCCGGTCGATGACGTAAAGACCCGCTCAGCAGAAACGCCGGTGGCCTTGGAGACAGCCTGCGTCACCTCAGCCACTGATGTTTGACCATAATGGCCGGTGAACGCGTTGGCGTTGCCCGAGTTCACCAGAATCGCCGCCGGTCCATCGCTGGACCCGCCGATTTTCTCCTGACAATCCAGCACCGGCGCGGCACGGGTGGCCGAGCGGGTGAAGACCCCGGCCACCGATGTACCCGGGTCCAGAACCGCCAGCATGACGTCGGTGCGACCCTGATAACGTACCCCCGCGTCGACGGTGGCAAAGCGCACACCGTCAATCGCGGGAAGATCGGGAAATGACGCTGGAGCCAGCGGCGAAACCTTGGTGATAGTGGCCACGGGTCTTTACTCCTGAATCAGGTCCAGTTGGCGCATGACCTCGGGGCCTACACCTTCCAGCGCGGGGCGCTCGATCTGCGCCTGCTGCGTCAGTTCATCGATCCGCGCCTGAATGGCGTCCTGTTGGATCGTCTGGGCCAGTTCATCGCGCACGACATCCAGTTCGGGTGCCTCGGTTTTGCGTTTGTCATTCAACTTGACCAGATGCCAGCCGAACTGGGTTTGAACCGGATCCGACACCTGCCCTTTTTCCAGCGTGATCACTGCACCCTCAAATTCGGGCACCATCTGACCCGGGCCAAACCATCCCAGTGCACCGCCATTGGGGCCGGACGGGCCGGTCGAGTTCTCGCGCGCAAGCTCGGCAAAGTCGGCACCGTCATCAAGTTGAACCTTGAGCGCTTTGGCTTCATCTTCCGTCTCAACCAGAATATGGCTGGCGTCGAATTCATCTTCACCGGCAAATTCGTTAAACCGCGCGTCATAGGCGGCCTGAATGGCCTCGTCCGTGACGACGGTTTCGGTCAGGGCTGCGACGGTCTGAACCGCCTGAAGCGACCGCTTTTCATTGTCGAGTGTCAGCGCGTTCTGTGTGTTCAGACCATCCTGTTGCTGCCCCAGCAATTGCTGCTGGATCAGCTGCTCCAGCACGAAATCGAACAGAACATCATCTTCGGCCTGCTGATATTGCGCCGGCAGAGAAGCGACAGTGGCGATCACGTGACCCAGTGTGATCTCATCGTCGTTTACCCGTGCAACAACGGTTGACGCATCCGGCTGGGTTTCGGCGGCCAACGGCAGCGCCATCACGGCAGTCAGAGCCAGCGATGGCAGAAAAGTGAGGCCTTTGGGCATTGAATCATCCTATTTCCTTGCCGCGACAGGGCGCGGCGTTGACACTCTGGAACCTGCCGCTTACATCGCTTTGAAGCCTTGGACAGGGCCGCCTTTCACCCCCCGTATCTATGGGTTGCGCGCAAGGTGGGCAAGCCTGTCGCAACCACGATAAGAACAGATCCGCTGGAGTGAACATGCTGGGACTCGGAACGCTTGCCAAAAAGGTGTTCGGAACACCGAACGACCGCAAGATCAAGGCGACCCGCCCGCTGGTCGAAAAGATCAACGCGCTGGAACCCGAGTTCGAAAAGCTGTCGGATCAGGGCCTGATCGGCAAGACCGAAGAACTGCGCAAACGCGCGCTGGATGGCGAAAGCCTGGATGATTTGCTGCCCGAAGCCTTTGCCAACGTGCGCGAAGGTGCCAAGCGGTCGCTGGGCTTGCGGGCCTTTGATGTGCAGCTGATGGGCGGCGCCTTCCTGCATCAGGGCAACATCTCGGAAATGAAGACGGGTGAAGGCAAGACGCTGGTCGCAACCTTTCCTGCATATCTGAACGCGCTGACCGGCAAGGGCGTGCATGTGGTCACGGTGAACGAATACCTGGCCAAGCGAGACTCGGAATGGATGGGCAAGGTCTTTGCTTCCGTGGGCATGACCACCGGCGTGATCTGGTCGGGTCAGCCCGACGCGGAAAAACTGGCCGCCTATTCCTGTGACATCACCTATGCCACCAACAATGAGCTGGGTTTCGATTATCTGCGCGACAACATGAAGGCGGATTTGGAACAGGTTTACCAGAAACACCACAATTTCGCGATTGTGGACGAGGTCGACTCGATCCTGATCGACGAGGCGCGGACGCCGCTGATCATCTCGGGGCCTGCGCAGGACCGTTCGGACCTTTACACCGCCATTGATGCACTCATCCCATCGTTAAGCGACGAGCATTACACTCTGGACGAAAAGTCGCGCAATGTGACTTTCACCGATGAGGGCAACGAGTTTCTTGAGGCCCAACTGATTCAGGCAGGTCTGATACCCGAAGGCCATTCCCTTTATGATCCGGAAAGCACGACCGTTGTGCACCATGTCAATCAGGGTCTGCGCGCGCACAAGCTGTTCCAGCGCGACAAGGATTACATCGTCCGCGACGGCAATGTGGTTCTGATCGATGAATTCACCGGCCGCATGATGCCGGGCCGCCGCCTGTCCGAAGGCTTGCATCAGGCCATCGAAGCCAAGGAAGGCGTTCAGATTCAGCCAGAGAATGTGACGCTGGCCAGTGTGACCTTCCAGAATTATTTCCGCCTTTATCAAAAACTGGCCGGGATGACCGGGACCGCCCTGACCGAAGCTGAGGAATTCGCTGAAATCTACGGGCTGGGCGTGGTCGAAGTTCCAACCAACAAGCCGATTGCGCGTATCGACGAGGACGATCAGGTCTATCGCACCGCGATGGAGAAATACGGCGCGATGATCAGCGAAACCCAAAAGGCGCAGGAAAAGGGCCAGCCGGTCCTGCTTGGCACCACCTCGATCGAGAAATCGGAGCTGCTGAGCCAGATGCTGACAAAGGAAGGCATTGAACATAACGTTCTGAACGCCCGCCAGCACGAGCAAGAGGCGCAGATCGTTGCCGATGCAGGTCGTTTGGGCGCGGTGACCATTGCCACCAACATGGCAGGTCGCGGCACTGACATTCAGCTGGGCGGCAATGTCGATATGCAGGTACTGAAAGCGCTGGCTGAAAGCCCCGAGGCTGACCCGTCAGAGTTGCGGGCCGCCGAAGAAGCGCGCCATTCGGAAGAAAAAGAAAAGGTACTGAGTGCCGGTGGTTTGTACGTTATGGCGTCCGAGCGCCACGAAAGCCGCCGCATCGACAACCAGTTGCGCGGCCGTTCGGGCCGTCAGGGTGACCCGGGCCGTACCGTGTTCTACCTGAGCCTTGAAGACGACCTGATGCGCATCTTTGGCTCGGAACGTCTGGACAAGGTGCTGACCACGCTGGGCATGAAAGAAGGCGAGGCGATCGTCCACCCCTGGGTGAACAAGTCCCTGGAACGTGCGCAATCCAAAGTCGAAGGCCGCAACTTTGACATGCGCAAGAACGTTTTGAAATTTGACGACGTGATGAACGACCAGCGTAAGGTGATCTTCAACCAGCGTCGCGAAATCATGTCAGCCAATGACCTGTCCGAGATCGTCTCGGACATGCGCGAACAGGTGATCGACGACCTGATTGACGAATACATGCCACCGAAATCCTATGCCGATCAGTGGGATACCGACGGTCTGCACGAGGCGATCAAGGACAAGCTGACCATCGACGCCCCGGTTCAGGACTGGGCCGCCGAAGAAGGCGTGGATGACGAGCAGGTGCGCGAGCGTCTGGTCAAATCCGCTGATGAGATGATGGCACAGAAGGCAGTCGCCTTTGGCCCTGAAAACATGCGCAATATCGAAAAGCAGGTTCTGTTGCAGACCATCGACAGCAAGTGGCGCGAGCATCTGCTGACGCTGGAACATCTGCGCTCGGTCGTGGGTTTCCGTGGATACGCCCAGCGTGATCCGCTGAACGAATACAAGAACGAAAGCTTCCAGCTGTTCGAAAGTATGCTGGATTCCCTGCGCGAAACCGTGACACAGCAATTGTCGCGCGTGCGTCCGCTGACCGAAGAAGAACAGAAAGAAATGCTGGCGCAGATGGCCGCGCAACAGGCGCAGGCACAGCAGGTTGTAGAAAAAGCCACTGATCAGGCCGAAGCAAAGGCCGAAGCTGCGGCTTCTGGCGATGCGCTTCCGGGATTCGACGAAAACGATCCATCAACCTGGGGCAATCCTTCCCGTAACGATCCCTGCCCGTGCGGTTCAGGCAAGAAATTCAAACACTGCCATGGCCGCCTGACCTAACGTCACCACCCTAAATCCACAATGTGTTCGTCTCGCGGCCACAAATTGGCCGCGATTCGTGGCAAGAGTGCGATTTGCTCCTTCAACTGGGGAGGGTGTTTTGTTTGTAGTTCGAAACTACGTAACCATGTGCGGAACGGTCGCTTGTGCTTTGGGCATTGGCTATCTGATGCAAAACGGATCGCCTGCGCAGCCTGTCAGCGCGCAGGACGGTGTCGATGTCGCGTCGGCATCCAAACAGTCTTCGGTTCTGTCGGGACTGGATGGTATTGTACTGACTTCGGCTACGGCGTCCAACGCGGCTCCGGACGCTGCAGCGCCCGAAACCCGGGCGGTTCCGTCGACCCCCAAGGTTTCGGATTGCAGTATAAGCGCCCGTGCCGATGCGGTTCCTGGTGCGATGGCCCGCGTGTCGCTCAAAGCGCCGTGCCACAGGAACGAGCGGGTTGAAATCCACCATAGCGGTCTGACGCTTAGTCACAAAACCGACGACTCCGGTGCGTTGGGCATAACGATCCCTGCGCTATCGGAATATGCAATTTTCCTGATTTCGTTCGAAAATGAAACCGGCACTGTCGCCACCACTCACGTCACCGATATTGCCGAATTTGACCGCGTTGCCCTGCAGTGGCGCGGTGACACTGAATTGCAGATCCACGCGCTGGAGTTTGGTGCAAGCTATGGCTCAAAAGGCCATGTGTGGGATGATGCCTCGGCAAATGGCGCAGGACAGGTTTTGCGCCTGGGTCAGCCCGGGTTGGGTGAAGCGCAAAATATCGAAGTGTATTCATTTCCTGCGGGCACATCGGATCAGTCCGGCACAATCGACCTGACCGTCGAAGCCGAAGTGACCGAGGCAAATTGCGGGCACACATTGAATGTGCAGGCGCTGGAACTGCTGTCAGATCGCCGCTTGCGGTCGCGCGATATGTCACTGTCCCTGCCAGATTGTTCACAGACAGGTGAGTTTCTGGTGTTGAATAATCTGCTCTCAGACCTGACAATTGCGGCAAAGTAATCCGCAGGCAGGCTCGACTCTCGTATGACATTTTTCCGTGCGGCAATGACCGCGCTGTTTTCAGTTGCAGTTGCAACCGGCGCTGTGGCGCAGGATATCACGCTGACCTCGCATGACGGCAAGGTTGAAGTGACCGGCAACCTGCTGGGCTTTGACGGGGAATTCTACCGCGTCGATACACAGTTTGGTGAATTGACTGTCGATGGTTCGGGCGTCACCTGTGATGGTCCCGCCTGCCCCAACCTGACCGATTTCGTGGCCGAGTTGCGGTTTTCCGGGTCATCAGTAATGGCCGAAACGGTCTTACCTGCCCTGATCATCGGCTTTGCCCGGCAAGAAGGGCTGACTGCGACACCTGCCCGCGTGGATTCGGATACCTTTGTCTATGAGCTGCATCAGACAGGCCGTCACGCCCCTTTGGCGCGATTCTTCTTTGACGTCAGCACGACGGATCAAGGCTTTGCCAACCTGATCGACGATCAGGCGGATATCGTGATGGCTCTGCGCGAAGTGCGCGAGGCTGAACAGGCGGCAGCTGAAGCCGCCGGGTTGGGCGATCTCAAACGGACACGACGATCCAGAGTTGTTGCATTGGACGCCATGGTCCCGGTGGTGGCCCGGGACAGTGTGATACGTCAAATCTCGCTCGCCGATTTGGCGCGTGTTTTGTCCGGCGAAGTCGACAATTGGGTAGACTTCGGCGGACCGGATGCGCCGATTGCTTTGCATGTACCGGATGCAGGGTCCGGACTTGCGCAGGCGATCGAAGATCAGGTCTTGAATACTGCCGGTGTAGATGTGGCTGAAACCGCGATCCGCCATGTTCGCACGCGTGACCTGATCGAGGCAGTCGCCAAAGACCCGTTTTCCATCGGCATCGCCAGCAAGGCGTCGGCCGACATCACCCGAGCTTTGCCGTTGACCGGTGGGTGTGGACATCCGCTGGCCGCGACTCGCCAAACGATCAAGACCGAGGATTATCCGCTGAATCTGCCGATGTTCCTCTACTTGCCTGATCGTCGCCTGCCACGGATTGCTCGACAGTTTCTGGCCTACAGCCTTAGCCCTGAAGCCCAAATGACGATTCGTGACGCAGGCTATGTGGATCAATCGCCCGAAACCTTGCCCGTCAGCGTGCAGGGCGACCGACTTGCCAATGCCGTCACCACAGGCGGATCCGAAGTTGGGTTGGAGGAGCTTCAGCGCATGATCGGAACGCTTCGTCCCCTGTCGCGCCTGTCTCTATCGGTTCGGTTCGAGCCCGGTTCCTCGCGCCCGGATGCGCAGTCGCGATCCAACATTCAACAGCTGGCGCAGATGCTTGAGGCCGGAACCCTGAACGTTCGCAGGTTGGTGTTTGCAGGTTTTAGTGACGGGGACGGAGGGGCCGCTGCCAACGCGCGCATCGCGCTGCGGCGCGCGCAAACTGTGCGGAACGCGGTGCTGGCTGCGGCAGAAACATCGATCCCCGACAGCATCGAGCTGTCCACCGAAGGGTTCGGCGAAGCCATGCCCATGGCCTGCGACGACACCGAATGGGGTCGTAAGGTCAACCGCCGGGTCGAGATCTGGGTGCAGTAGTCGTCACAGAAAACCTTCGGACCGGAAGCTCAGCTCGGTCGATTTTCCGATGATCAGGTGGTCGTGCAGGGTTAGACCCAGGGCCGAACAGGCATCCTGAATACGGGTGGTCATGTCGATATCCGACTGCGAAGGCGTAGGATCGCCGGATGGGTGGTTATGCACCAGGATAAGGGCTGAAGCATTCAATTCCAGCGCCCGTTTAGCTACTTCGCGTGGGTAAACCGGTACATGATCGACGGTGCCTTTGGCCTGTTCCTCATCCGCGATCAGCACGTTCTTGCGATCCAGGTAGAAGACTCGAAATTGCTCGATCTCACGATGGGCCATTGTTGTATGACAGTAATCCAGCAGCGCGTCCCAGCCCGAGATCACATGTCGCTGCATCACCCGCGCGCGGGCCATCCGATGGGCACATGCCTCAAGAATCTTCAAGTCTGTGATTACAGTATCCCCCACGCCCTTGATCTGGCGCAGCCTTTCCTCTGGCGCTGTCAGAACACGGTTGAAATCACCAAAAGCATCCATCAGCACCCGTGCCAGTGGCTTCACGTCCTGCCGCGGGATGGAGCGGAACAGCGCCAGTTCCAGCAGCTCATAATCCGGCATCGCCGCCGACCCGCCCGCCATGAAGCGTTCGCGCAGCCGCTTGCGATGGTCTTTGATGTAGGAGGGTAACCGACCAGAGGGCAACGGCTGCGCTGGCGCTTCGTCCGTATCAAACAGCATGGGGGCTTCGGCAAAGGCGTCCTGAGTCATACGTTTAACCTGACCCAGAATGGGTTTCTGAATGGTTAACGCATCTCACCCGCCATACGCGCCGTAGCGCGGCGGATGATCATATGTAGAAGTATCGAGAAAACGCCCAGCGTCAGCATTGCTGCAAACATCAGGTCAGTCTTGGCGCGGCCATTGGCCAGCAGCATCAGATAGCCCAACCCTTGCGACGAGCCGACCCATTCACCGATCACCGCCCCAATCGGCGCATAGACAGCCGCCAGCCGCATCCCCGAGGCCAGCGAGGGCAGGGCAGCGGGAATACGGATATGCCACAGCACGGCCCGCTTGCTGGCCTGCATCGTACGGGCCAGATCCAGATAGCCCGGAGGCGTCCGCATCAAACCGTCAAAAAAGGACGAGGTGATCGGGAAATAGATAATCAGCACTGCCATCGCGACCTTGGACCAGAGCCCATAGCCCAGCCACAGGGTAAGCAGCGGGGCGAGCGCAAAAACCGGCAGCGCCTGCGTAAACACGAGCATCGGCTGTACCAACACGCGCGCGGCCCGGGAATTGGCCAGTTGCAAAGCGGTAACAACACCCAGCAACGTCCCGCACGCCAGACCTATCACCACTTCGATCGCGGTGATCCAGGTATGTTCCGCGATTAGCCAGCGGTTCTGCCACCAGGTCTCGGCCACCAATGCGGGCCCTGGCAGGATAAACTTTGGCAACCCGGTCAGGGTCACTATCCCTTGCCAGATGACCAGTGCAAACAACGTTGCGGCCAGTGCGGAAAAATACTTCATGCCGCATCTTCCCGCAGAAGCCGCAGCAAAGCACCCTGGGTTTCCAATGTCTCCAAATCATCCACGTTGCGTGGGGCCGGGGCGTGTGGTGGATCACACGGCGTCAATCCGTGTTCCGTCATGACGACAATGGATTGCCCCAAACGTGCCGCCTCCGCCGGGTCATGAGTCACAAGAAGGACGGTGCGGCCTTGCAAAGCTTCGGCGGCCAGTTCCTGCATGTCAGCGCGGGTGCGGGCATCCAGCGCTGAAAACGGCTCATCCAGCAAAACGATTGGGCGATCTTCCATCAGCGTCCGCGCCAATGCGACGCGCTGACGTTGCCCACCGGACAATTCGGGGGGTTTCTTGTTCATATGATCCTGCAAGCGCATTCGGTTGATCAGACGGTTGCGTCGATCCAGATCAACTTTTTCGCCCCGCAAACTCGCGCCAAGTGAGACATTTTGCGCAACATTCGCCCACGGCAACAGCAAGTCATCCTGAGCCATGTAGGCGACACGTTCAGGCACCGGCAGCCCATCGCTGGCAGTGATCCTGCCAGAGAAGGTGGCCCCGGTCGCCAGACCCGCAATCAGCCGTAAAACAGTGGTTTTGCCCACGCCCGAACCGCCAAGAAGACAGGTCCACTGCCCTGCCCCAAGGGTCAGGTTCAACGGCGCAAACAGAGTCGCGTCGTCGATTGTGGCCGAACCGCTGATCGTCAGATCGGGCGCAGGTGTCATGGGGTCAGGCCCATTTGCCAGAAATTGGCTTCCAGCTCAGTCGCCTTCCGGAAAGTCTCACACAGGCGACCCCAGCGGGGGGAAGCTTCGAAATCGGCGCCAATACGACGTGTTAGAGCCGAATCCAACAACACTCCAACCGCTTTGCAGGCCCCTTGATAATCGCCACCTGCATATGTGCTGATCCACTCGCGATAGGTCTCGGATGTTGCTTCGGACGTCAACCGTGCACCAATTTCGCCATAGCCCATGACGCAGGGTGCCAGAGCCGCCAGCAAGTCCAACAAATCACCGCTGTAACCCGCTTCCAGTACAAAACGCGTATAGGCCAGATTTTCAGCCCGTTCGGGCGTCGCGAAAAGCTCTTCCTGAGAAATCCCGGCCGTTTCACAGATACCGATATGCAGTTGCATTTCCTCGGCGACCAGAGCGTTCACCGTGCCCACAGCTGTAAGCATCTCGGAATGCGTTTCCGATTTTACCACTGCCAGCGCCCACGCGCGGCTGAAGTGGATCAGGAACACATAATCCTGACGCAGATAATGCAAGAACGCCTTATGCGGGAGGGTCCCGTCCTTCATGCCTTCGACAAAAGCGTGGCGGGTATAGTCCCGCCACGGCCCTTGCGCCGCGTCACGCATAAGCGTGAATGCTTTGCCGTAATCGCTCATTGCGCCGTAACATCGATGGTGATGTCGCTGACTGGATTGACACTGTCGATCATGCCGCTGTCAAACAGGAACTGCTCGAACCGTGAATACCGGCCTGCATCAAAACCCGCGGGACGCAGGGCAAAGCGGGTCAAAGTGTCAGTCCAGGCGCGCGCGTTCAGCTCATCCTGCAGTTCAGGCGAGGTACCCGAGAAGATTTCCCAGCTTTTTTCCGGGTTGTTGACGATATACTGTGTCGCTTTTTCAGTTGCGGCCAGGAAACGGGCAATCTTGTCTGCATCCGCGGTATCGGGGTTTGCGACATATATCAGCTCATCATAAGACGGCACGCCTTCTTCCTCGATATAGAAACACTTGCCCGGACGGCCTTCGATGTCCATCTGGTTCAGTTCGAAATTGCGATAGGCCCCGATGACCGCGTCCACCTGTCCCGACATGACTGACGGGCCAAGCGAGAAGTTGACGTTGATCAGTTCGACATCGCTCAGCGAAACGTCATATTTTCCGAGAACAGCGCCAAGAACGGCTTCTTCAACACCTGCGACCGAAAACCCTATCTTTTTCCCTTTGAGGTCTGCGGGTGTCTTGATCGGGCCGTCTTTCATGACCAGAAGACAATTCAGCGGGGTGGCGACCAGCGTGCCAACGCGCTTCAGCGGCAGGCCCTCATGGATCTGCAGGTGCAGTTGCGGCTGGTAGGACACCGCCAGATCGGCTTGACCAGCAGCCACCAGACGCGGTGGCGCGGACGGGTCGGCGGGTGGGACGATCTCAACCTCAAGCCCCTGCTCGGCGAAATAGCCGTTTTCCTTTGCTACGATGATGGGCCCATGGTCGGGGTTGATAAACCAGTCTAGCAGAACGGTCATCTTGTCCTCGGCCCAGGCTGGCGCGGCGGCCAGTAGGGCGATGGCTGTCATCAGCTTTTTCATCTCTCGCGTTTCCTTCTTCTTAAGAGGTTGAGGCCGCAACAAGGACAATCTCGCCTGGCCAATCTGGTTGAATCTGTTCCGCAGCACGCCATGCGCGCAGACCGGTCGCACAACACAGCGCCAGTCTTTTTCTCTTGTTAGGGTCTATTTGGTGCAAGTTTTCCTGCGATATGCGGGTCGCGTTCGGATGGGCCGGAGTAGGCGCCTCGTCCGGGCTGCGCAGCTCGACGATTTGATCCGTGTCTTTTAGTTGGCTTGCGGACAGAAAGCGGAAACAACTGGCAGGCTCGGGCGCGTCATCAAAGCGAAACCCGGTACTGCGTAGCGTTCGTGCGTCATATTGCACCATCTGCCCCAACGGGGACGGGTTTAGCCCAAGGAGCAGATTGAGCGCCATCTGCGCCTGCATGGCCCCGATCACGCCAACCACGGGGCCCAGAACGCCCGCCGTGGCACAGCTTGCGCCACTATCCGGTGCATCTGGGAATATAGCGCGCAGCGAAGGGCCCCCGCCACAAAAGCCGCCCACATAGCCGGACAGCCCAAGCACCGATGCGCTGATCAGCGGTTTAATCTGCGCAAGGCAGGTATCCGACAGGATATAGCTTGCCGCATAGCTATCCGCACAATCCAGAATGATGTCTGCTTGTGACACCAGGCCAGGTGCATTTTCGCTTGTGAGTGGCTGTTTGAGCGACACAACATCCACCTCGGCATTCAATGCGCGGCACCGATCGGCGGCGCGCTCTGCCTTTGGGTGACCGCAATCCGCCTCGGAAAACAATGTCTGGCGGTGCAGGTTCGACAAATCGACATTATCCCCATCCACCAGCGTGATCCGCCCCACCCCGGCCCCCGCCAATAACGGAAGGACCGGCGCGGCCAGACCGCCAACACCCACGACCAGAACGCGGGCAGAAGACAGACGCCCCTGCCCTATTGCCCCCACGTCGGGCAGCAATGTTTGGCGGGCGTACCGGCTCATCTTGTGACCTCAATCCATGTGCGCACCCGTGCTTCGGGGTCTGCGTTCAGAGTGATGTCCGTAACGGCCGAGACAATGTCGGCCCCTGCATTAAGCACACCCTGCGCGCGCTCGACGCTCATGCCACCAATGCCCACCAGAGGAATGTCGCCAACCCGCGCCTTCCATTCGGTCACCCTTGGCAGGCCTTGCTGATGCCATTTCATCTTTTTCAGGATGGTCGGATAGACCGGCCCAAGCGCCACGTAATCGGGATCCATGGCCAGTACACGCTCAAGCTCATCGTCGTCATGAGTGGAAACCCCCAGTTTTAGACCCGCCTTTCGGATGGCTTTCAGGTCTGCTTCGTTCAGATCCTCTTGCCCCAGATGAATCCAGTCACAGCCCAGATCGATGGCGTGTTTCCAGAAATCATTGATCACAATAACGGCCCCATGGTCGCGGCACAGATCGCGTGAAACCGCAATCTGATCGCGCACAGCCGCGTCAGGTTGATCTTTGACGCGCAATTGCACCAGCTTGATGCCCAAGGGCAACATCCGCCGCAGCCAGTCTGAGTGATCAAAGATCGGGTAAAAACGATCCAGCGTCATGACAGGAAGGCCTTTCCAACAACGGGCGTAGAGGGTTCGGCCATGTCACGCGCCTCGATCGGGTCGGCCTGGTGGGCCAGTTGCCCGGCAAGGGTCGCCTGTGCCATCGCCTTGGACATCAGAACCGGATCTCCGGCACGGGCCACAGCAGTGTTCAGCAGTACAGCGTCATAGCCTAGCTCCATCGCGTGGGCGGCATGGCTGGGCAGGCCGATACCGGCATCCACTACCAGCGGAATGTCAGAAAATTCAGCCCGCATCGCCCTAAGGGCGTACTCGTTGTTCAGACCGCGCCCAGACCCGATCGGCGCTCCCCAGGGCATCAGCACCTCGCACCCTGCTTCAAGTAGGCGTTCGCCCACGATCAGGTCATCAGTGGTATAGGGAAACACCTGAAACCCATCCTCGGTCAGGATGCGCGCGGCTTCGACCAACTGGAAGACATCCGGCTGCAGACTGTCGGTGTGGCCAATAAGTTCCAGCTTGATCCATCGGGTTTCAAAAACCTCACGTGCCATATGCGCAGTGGTTACGGCCTCTTTCACCGTGTGGCAGCCAGCGGTGTTGGGCAGAATCAGAACACCCAACTCTCGGATCATATTCCAAAAAGTCTGCCCTGCGCCGGATTCCCGCCGCAAGGATACAGTGGCGACCCCTGCGCCACTTTCGCGGAATGCCTGTTCCAGAATGGCAGGGCTTGGATATTGCGCAGTGCCCAGCATCAACGGGTTTGACAATGCGGTGCCGTAGAACGTTTTCATCTTCAACCCCCCTGCATCGGTGCGACAACCTCGACCCGGTCGCCTTCGGCCAGTTTGTGTGCAATGCGCAGGCTTGAAGGTACGAAATTTTCATTTACAGCCGTAGCGACGCGACCCGAGAAACCGCATTCTTCCAACAGCTCTGAAAGGGTTTCGGCGCGCACGTCGCACGTTTCGCCGTTAATCACGATCTTCATCGACCATCTCCGAATGTGTGTTGTCCAGCGCCAGGTCCGCCACGCCCCGCGCCAAGGCAGGTGCCAGCAGATAGCCATGACGATAGAGCCCGTTGGCATAGATTGTTCGACCCAGCCGCCGGATACGCGGCAGGTTATCCGGGAAGGTGGGGCGCAGGTCGACGCCAATCTCCAGCACCTCAGCCTCGCCAAAAGCCGGGTTCACGGCATAGGCCGCGCTGAGCAATTCCAGCATCGAACGGGCGGTGATGCGGCTGCTGTCTTCAGATTCGATCATGGTCGCGCCCAACATGTAGACTCCGTCGCCGCGCGGCACGATATATAGCGGCATCCTTGGGTGCAGCAATCGCACCGGGCGCGTCAGTTCTACATCAGGGCATCGAATAACCAGCATCTCACCCTTCACGCCCCGCAAATCATGAAGGTATTCGCGTGCGTGAAGGCCACGGCAGTCTATGGCATTTTTCAACTGAGCAGGCGCCAGCTTTCGGTGGAATTCCACGCCCTGGTTTTGCAATTGACGATACAGATCGCGCAACGCTTGGCGAGGATCAACATGGGCTTCGCGTTCGAAATACAGGCCTTTGCCGAAACCGGTCAGATCAGGCTCTAACTTGATAATTTTTTCGCGATCAACTTCGGCAAACTCTTCAGTTCGGCGTGCAAATCGGCGCAGGTCCGGCAGATCACGGGCACTAGCAACGACAACTGTTCCACACCGACGCACGTCGGTACGTTGAGCCCACCATTCGATCGCTTCCTGACCCAATCGCAAAACCGGTTCTTCTGCATTTTCATATTCACACCACGGGGCGAGCATTCCGCCGGCCCACCATGAACATCCGTGCGGTCCGGGGGGGCCACCCGGATCAAAAACCTGCACCCTGGCACCCCGCGAAACGAGTTCGCTGGCAACGGCCAGACCGGCCACCCCGGCCCCAATGACGGACCAAAGCGTCACGAGAGCCAGACCCGATGAAAATGATGCACAGGGCCGTGCCCCGCGCCGATATTCAACTCATCCGCCCGCGCGATGGCCCCTTGCAGATAGTCATGCGCCTGCGTGACCGCATCCTTCAAGGTCAGGCCTTTTGCCAAACCTGCGGTGATCGACGACGACAAGGTGCAACCTGTCCCATGGGTGTTTTTCGTGTCCTGACGCGGAGCTTGAAATTCGGCCACGATGCCCGAAGAATCAATCAGCAAATCGTGGCAGATTTCACCGGATCCGTGACCACCTTTCATCAAGACCGCGCCTGCGCCCAATGCGCACAATTCTTTGCCCTGTTCAGCCATCTCTTCCCGCGATTCCACGGCTTGTGTATTCAGCAAGCAGGCAGCCTCGGGCAGGTTCGGTGTCAGCACCGTCGCCATGGGTAACAACACATCGCGCAGAGTCTGGACCGCCTCTTGCGCCAGCAGAGCGTCACCGGATTTCGCGATCATCACCGGGTCCAGAACCACAGGACCTTCAAACGCTGCCAATCCTTGGGCGACAGTGTGAATGATCTCCGGTGTCGCGAGCATGCCAATTTTCACGGCTCTGACATCCAGATCACTCAGCACCGCATCCATTTGCGCAGCAATGATGCCCAGCGGAATGCCGTGCACCGCTGTGACGGCCCGTGTGTTCTGCGCGGTAACAGCGGTGATAACGCTTGCGCCGAAAACGCCCAGCGCGGACATGGCCTTGAGGTCAGCCTGAATCCCTGCGCCGCCGCCGCTGTCAGATCCCGCTATAGTCAGGGCAATTGCCGCCATGTCGTTGCTCCATCTTCTTTGGGCAACGGGGTAGGGAAACTGTCTGTTCTCATAAGACCGTTCCCTACGCCGGAATTGCCCGGATCAGGTTCGATGGGTTAACGCAGCCGCGCCTCTCAGCCCCTATGAAGGGCACCCCAACGGTTGGAGCGGACAATCTCAGGGTCACCGCTCGGAATCAAGAGTCAATTTACCAGACGTATTGCCACTTCGGGCCATCCGATAAGGCCAAACCACCTATCTCGGTATACCGTCCCGGCTTCAGCAACACGCATCGATAGGCTATGGGCTGGATGAAGAACCGATCCCCTGCTTCATCTGGCAAAAAATACCTCGAGGGAGTCGCCCGCAGGGCGGCGGGGGCAGAGCCCCCGGTCGCGTGCGTTTTCAGCCTTTCATACCATCCCAAAAGGATTTGACAGATGAGAAAAAGCTTTTTGATTCCGGATGGTTATCTTCGCCCAAATCGTCGAACTCACGCAGCAGTTCTTTCTGGCGACTGGTCAGGTTGACCGGAGTTTCCACAGCCAGTTCGATAAACATGTCACCGACACCGCTACCGCGTAATGCAGGCATGCCTTTGCCGCGCAGGCGCATTTGCCGACCCGACTGGCTTCCAGCGGGGATCTGAACGCGACCGCGACCGCCATCAATTGTCGGAACCTCGATCGATCCGCCCAATGCCGCCTTGGCCATGCTGACCGGAACGCGGCAGTACAGGTTCACGCTGTCGCGCTCGAACAATCTGTGCTCGGATACTTCCACGAAAATGTAAAGATCACCCGGAGGGCCACCGCGCATTCCCGCTTCGCCCTCACCGGCAAGTCGGATACGTGTTCCGGTTTCGACACCAGCAGGAATATTAACTGACAAGGCGCGGTCTTTTTCGACCCGCCCCGCACCCTGACAGGATTTGCAAGGGTTTTTGATGATCTGACCCAGACCTGAGCATGTCGGGCATGTTCGTTCAACGGTGAAAAAGCCCTGTTGCGCCCGAACCTTGCCCATACCCGAGCAGGTGGGGCATGTTGTGGGTTCGACGCCGCCTTCGGCGCCGGTTCCTTCGCAAGACGAACACGCCACAGCAGTCGGTACATTGATGGTTTTCTGCAGGCCACCGTAGGCTTCTTCCAACGAAACACGCAGATTATACCGCAGATCCGACCCACGCGCCGCGCGGCGTCCGCCACCGCCGCGTTGGCCGCCCATGAAATCGCCGAACAAATCGTCGAATACATCCGAAAACGCGCTGGAGAAGTCACCCTGGCCGCCAAAGCCGCCGCCGGGTCGGCCACCGCCACCCATACCATTTTCGAACGCAGCATGGCCAAAGCGGTCATAAGCCGCTTTCTTGTCACCGTCGCGCAGGACATCATAGGCCTCGTTCGCCTCTTTGAACTGCGCTTCAGCGTCGGGGTTGTCCTTATTGCGATCCGGATGCAATTCCTTGGCTTTCGTGCGAAAGCCTTTCTTGATCTCATCCGCCGAAGCGCCCTTGGACACGCCGAGCACTTCGTAATAGTCGCGTTTGGACATCAGTATTTCCTTCTGCCTCAACGTAATTGGGCCGGCCCGGCAACCGGACCGGCCCAAATTGGCCCGGTTACCCGTTAGTTACGCTTGTCGTCGTCCAGATCTTCGAACTCGGCATCGACAATGTCGTCTTCACCCGGCGCTTCATCAGCCGCCGCCGGTGCATCTTCGCCCTCATCGGCTTGCGCCTTATAGATGGCTTCGCCCAACTTCATGGCGGCTTCGGTAACATTCTGGATGCCCGACTTGATCTTGTCGGCATTTTCAGTTTCCAGTTCGTCCTTCAGCGCGGCAATAGCCAGTTCGATGGCTTCGATGGTGGTCGGGTCGACCTTGTCGGCATGCTCTTCCATCGACTTCTCGGTCGAGTGGATGAGGCTTTCGGCCTGGTTTTTGGCGTCGACCAGTTCGCGGCGTTCCTTGTCGGCTTCCGCGTTCTCTTCGGCGTCCTTGACCATCTTGTCGATATCTTCGTCCGACAGACCGCCAGATGCCTGGATCGTGATCTTCTGCTCTTTGCCAGTGCCTTTGTCTTTGGCCGAAACCGAGACAATACCGTTGGCATCGATATCAAAAGTCACCTCGATCTGAGGCATGCCGCGTGGCGCGGGAGGGATGTCTTCAAGGTTGAACTGACCCAGGATTTTGTTGTCCGCAGCCATTTCGCGTTCCCCCTGGAAACAGCGGATGGTCACGGCGTTCTGGTTGTCCTCGGCGGTTGAGAAGACCTGAGACTTTTTCGTCGGGATCGTGGTGTTGCGATCGATCAGACGGGTGAACACGCCACCAAGCGTCTCGATCCCCAGCGACAGCGGGGTTACGTCCAGCAAAACCACGTCTTTGACGTCGCCCTGCAGAACACCGGCCTGAATGGCAGCACCCATGGCAACCACTTCGTCCGGATTCACACCTTTGTGCGGCTCTTTGCCAAAGAACTTAGTGACCTCTTCGATGACTTTCGGCATCCGGGTCATACCACCGACCAGAACAACCTCGTCAATGTCACCCGCCGACAGACCGGCGTCTTTCAGTGCGGCCTGGCAGGGCTTCATCGACTTCTTGATCAGGTCGCCAACCAGCGATTCCAGCTTGGCACGGGTCAGTTTCATGACCATGTGCAGCGGCTGACCGTTCGAACCCATCGAGATGAACGGCTGGTTGATTTCGGTCTGCGAGGTCGAGGACAGCTCGATCTTGGCTTTTTCAGCGGCCTCTTTCAGACGCTGCAGGGCCATCTTGTCGGCAGACAGGTCGACACCGTGTTCCTTTTTGAACTCGTCCGCCAAGTAGTTAACGATGCGCATGTCAAAGTCTTCACCACCCAGGAAGGTGTCACCGTTGGTCGATTTGACCTCGAACAGGCCATCGTCGATTTCCAGAATGGTCACGTCGAAGGTACCACCACCAAGGTCATAGACCGCGATGGTTTGGGTTTCTTCCTTGTCCAGACCATAGGCCAGCGCGGCCGCAGTAGGCTCGTTGATGATCCGCAGCACTTCCAGACCGGCGATTTTGCCGGCGTCTTTGGTGGCCTGACGCTGTGCGTCGTTGAAATAGGCTGGTACAGTGATGACCGCTTGCGTGACTTCCTCACCCAAATAGCTCTCGGCTGTTTCCTTCATCTTTCCCAGAGTGAAGGCCGAGATTTGGCTTGGGGAGTATTTTTCACCGCGGGCTTCAACCCACGCGTCACCGTTGCCGCCATCCACGATGGCGTACGGAACCATTTTCTTGTCCTTCTGGACTTCGGCATCATCCACACGACGACCGATCAGACGTTTGACGCCAAAGATCGTGTTGTCGGGGTTGGTGACCGCCTGACGTTTCGCAGGCTGACCGACCAGACGCTCATCTTCGGTGAAGGCGACGATCGAGGGCGTGGTCCGCGCCCCTTCGGCGTTTTCGATGACCTTCGGCTGCGAGCCGTCCATGATGGCCACACAAGAGTTTGTGGTTCCAAGGTCAATCCCGATTACTTTTCCCATTTTTGCAATCCCTTTCTCTTCAAGGCGATGTCCCGAGGACCGGACCCGTTACGGCATCCCACCCCCGATCTGATGTGCGCGACAGCACTACCATCGCGCGTCCCGGCGTATATAAGGGCGAGACCAGAGGCCTGCAAGCACTGTAAAACGCAGGTTTTCGGGAATCTGAGGCCTTTTTTGGCAAGGAATTGGAAAGGATTGGGGTTTCCGGAATGGCGCGGCTGATTTTGCGGGGGTTCGAAATCAGAAAAGGCTATCTCGATCCTGCTGCTCAGACGCAGGTGATCGCAGATTTACGACCGATTCTGAAAGCCGCGCCCCTGTTTCGGCCCGTCACACCTTCGGGCAAGGAGATGTCGGTGCGGATGACCTCGGCCGGAGATCTGGGTTGGGTGACTGATAAAGCGGGCTACCGGTATCAGGATCAGCATCCCAAAGGCGAGGTCTGGCCTGACATCCCACCTGTCATACTTGATATCTGGCGGGATCTGGTCAGCACCGAGCGGTCGCCAGATTGCTGTTTGATCAACTACTATGCGGAAGGTGCCAAGATGGGCCTGCATCAGGACAAGGACGAGGCAGATTTTTCCTGGCCGGTTCTGTCGGTTTCTTTGGGCGATGACGCCTTGTTCCGGATCGGCAACACGACACGCGGCGGCAAGTCCGAGTCGATCTGGCTTGGCTCGGGCGATGTAGTGATCATGGGTGGCCCGGCGCGGTTGGCGTTTCACGGGGTCGACCGGATCAGATACGGATCATCCCGGCTGCTGCCAAAAGGCGGGCGGATCAACCTGACGCTGCGAGTCGCACGTTAGCGGCGCGCATTCCAGCTTTGCGAGACATGCTGGCGGGTGAAAAACTCGCCTAACAGACCAATCATCAGCAGCGCGATCCCAACCCAAAATGCGTATTCCCAACTTGTGTTTCGCGGAAAATAATTGCGGAAAATGAAGCCGCGGCACTGGTCGATAATATGAAATAACGGGTTCCAGGCGAACATCATCAGAATTCCGCCACCCAGCGTATTGGCAACGAACATCTTGCCGGAAAACACCATGTTCAACCGACGATAGACATTGGTGAGCATTCCGACCGTTGTTGGAAACCAGGGCTTAAGCGCCATGAATACCAAACCCACGGCACAGCCGGTGAACCAGGCCAGCATCAGCATCGCGAACGCACCGCCGGGATCCTGAATCTCGATCGGGGCGACCGCGACGCTATAAACAAACAGAATGACGAACATGGCCAGCAATTGCTTGTAAAGAGTGCTCAGCGCCGTGGAAAGAATCGTGACCATAACATTCATCGGAGAATGCAACATCATCGGATTGTTGGCGGCCCCCACCCCGGATATCGCGCCTATCGACTGGATATGCAGCATGAATGGGAACACGCCCGACAGGACATATAGCAGAAATTCTCCCCTGATCTTGGGAATACCGCCCCGGCCCATCAAAGTCATGAGCAGATAGAATGTGGTTCCCATCACGACCAACTGCAGAACATTGATCAGGATGGCGACCACCGCATTCGGATGTTGCGACCGTACTTTTCGTACGGCGGCATGAAACACCAGCTCTGCCGTCGTAAAGGCACCGCCCAGCAGTGTTTGATTGCGCTTGAAGTAAAACATTCAAAGGGTCTTTTCTGCGTCGTCGCCTCTAAACTGGCATCATTATCTTGCCGTTCCGTAACCGCCGCATCATAAGTCGATCACGAGTTTGGTTCAACAAACCACAGGAACGGAGCATTTTTGTGACCTACGACGCGCTTATTCCCGTCATCCGGCGGCTGGCCCTGCAGGCAGGCGACAAGATCATGAGCATCTATGGGGCGGATGATTTCGACATCAAAGTCAAATCCGATGCCAGCCCGGTGACCGAGGCGGATGAAGCTGCCGATGCATTGATTTCGGCAGGATTGCGGGACGCATTCCCGGATATCCTTCTGGTCACCGAAGAGCAGGCCGCATCGCATTCTGAAAAGGGCGATACTTTGCTGATTGTGGATCCGTTGGACGGAACCAAGGAATTCATCAACCGTCGCGGTGACTTCACTGTCAATATCGCGCTGGTCGAGAACGGAGTGCCGACCCGAGGCGTGGTCTATGCACCGGCACGGGGGCGCATGTTCTATACGCAGGCAGATGGCAGAGCGGTCGAGGAAACAGGCGCTTTTGACAAGGAAACACCCGGTCCCTTGACGGAAATATCAGTCTCTGAACCAGATAATTCCGCGCTTATGGTCGTGGCTTCGAAATCCCACCGGGATCAGGCCACCGAGGACTACATCAACAAGTATCAGGTAAAAGACAGTAAAAGCGCAGGTTCGTCGCTCAAGTTCTGTCTGATTGCCACGGGTGAGGCAGATCTCTATCCGCGCGTCGGGCGGACGATGGAGTGGGATACTGCAGCAGGCCATGCGGTACTGGCCGGGGCCGGTGGCCGGGTAGTGCGTTTTGATGACCATACCCCGTTAACTTATGGCAAAGACGGCTATGCAAACCCGTTTTTTATTGCCTACGCTCCGGGTGTTGAATTGAAGGAAGCCTGATGTCTGTTCTGATTGCCATCCCTGCTCGCTATGCCTCGACCCGGTACCCGGGCAAACCGCTTGTTCCGCTGACTGGTGCAACGGGTGTCTCGATGACGTTGATCGAGCGATCCTGGCGGGCCGCCAAGTCGGTCTCGGGTGTCGATCGCGTTGTTGTTGCAACGGATGACGACCGTATCCGCGACTTGGCCGAAGGCTTTGGCGCCGAGGTCGTGATGACCTCTGAAACCTGTCAGAACGGTACCGAACGCTGTGCCGAAGCGCATGAAGTCCTGGGGGGTGGGCATGAGATCGTGGTCAACTTACAGGGTGATGCACCCCTGACCCCGCATTGGTTTGTCGAAGATCTGATCTCGGGGCTGCGCGCAGCCCCGGAAGCTGGCGTAGCAACCCCGGTCTTGCGCTGCGATGGCAACGCGCTGAACGGTTTGCTGAACGACCGCAAGCATGACCGTGTAGGCGGCACGACTGCCGTATTCGGGCAAGATCACAGTGCGATGTATTTCTCGAAAGAGGTTGTGCCCTTTACGTCTCAGACATATGCGGGCGACGACCCGACGCCGGTGTTTCACCATGTAGGTGTTTATGCTTATCGACCCGATGCGTTGGCGGCGTATCCGGGTTGGCCGGCCGGCCCGCTGGAACAGCTGGAGGGCCTTGAACAACTTCGGTTCATGGAAAACGGCCGCAAGGTTCTGTGCGTCGAGGTCGAAGCAAGAGGTCGCCAGTTCTGGGAATTGAACAATCCGCAGGACGTGCCCAAGATCGAAGAGATGATGGCAGCTATGGGGCTGGAGTGACCTCTTTTCCCCATGACTTTGACAGCGCCACTTGCGTAGCTGCGTCTCAACCAGTTCCTATGGATAGGTCATGAAAACAATTCTTGTCACCGGTGGTGCCGGATATATCGGGTCGCATGCCTGCAAGGCGCTAGCGCAAGCAGGTTATGTTCCCGTGACCTACGACAATCTGGTCACCGGCTGGCAGGATGCGGTGAAATATGGCCCGTTTGAGCAGGGCGACCTGCTGGATCGGGACCGGCTGGACGAGGTTTTTGCAAAGCACAATCCAGCGGCTGTGATGCATTTCGCAGCGCTCAGCCAGGTGGGCGACGCAATGCGCCAACCCGGGCTCTACTGGTCAAACAATGTCTCAGGCTCGCTGACACTGATCGAGGCTGCGGTTGCCGCTGGATGTCTGGATTTCGTGTTCTCATCAACATGCGCCACATATGGCGAGCATGACAATGTGGTTCTGGATGAGATGACTGCGCAACATCCGCTGAATGCCTATGGTGCATCGAAACGCGCGATCGAGGACATCCTGAAGGATTTCGAGGCGGCCCATGGGCTGCGCCATGTCATATTCCGGTATTTCAACGTCGCTGGGGCTGATCCCGAGGGAGAAGTGGGCGAGTTTCACCGGCCTGAAACCCATCTGATCCCGCTGATGCTGGACGCGATTGACGGAAAACGGGATGGTTTGACCGTCTTTGGCACCGATTATGACACGCCGGACGGAACATGCATCCGCGATTATGTACATGTCTGCGATTTGGTGGACGCGCATGTTCTGGGGCTGGATTGGTTGGAACAGGGCAAAGCCAGCCGTGTCTTCAATCTGGGTACCGGGACCGGGTTTTCCGTGCTGGAGGTGATTGAACAGTCCAAATCCGTCACCAACCATCCTGTACCATATTCAGTGGGACAGCGTCGGGCAGGAGATTGCACCAAGTTAGTTTCCGGCTCTGTACGGGCTGAAAACGAACTGGGATGGAAGCCAAAAAGGTCAACGTTAGAGACAATGATCGCGGACGCCTGGCGCTGGCACCAGAACGGCCACTACGAGAAATGAGACCCCGGTGACGTCCAGCGCAGCGTTGATACTTCCCCATATCGGATGGGCACAGAAGTACCGGTTGCGCTGGAAACGTCGGCGGCTGCTTTGGAGATCGCTGCGCAGCCGACAGCAGTTGACTTGCGTGAAGGATCAGACAAGCAAGATCCAACGCGGTGACGTGTTGGCCTTTACCATCTTACGCAATGAAATCACCCGCCTGCCGTGGTTTTTTCGTCATTATCGCGGTCTGGGAATCGACCAATTTCTGATCGTCGACAATGGCAGTGACGACGGATCATCAGAGTATCTGCTGGATCAACCGGATGTCTCTGTGTGGAAAACCCATTCCAGTTATCGCGGATCGCGCTTTGGCCTGGACTGGCTGACCTGGTTGCAGATGCGCTATGGCCATCGCCACTGGTGCCTGATGGCCGATGCGGATGAACTGTTGGTCTATGCCCATTGCGAAACCCGATCCCTGCATGACCTGACTTCATGGCTGGATCGGCAAGGACAGGTCGGGTTCGGGGCACTGATGCTGGATTTGTATCCCAAAGGTCCTTTGGGTGATGAGGGTTATGACCCGGATACCGACCCAACCGATCGGTTGGGCTGGTTTGACGGTGGGCCATACCGCGCGCAACGGCAAAGCCCGATGGGAAATCTGTGGGTTCAGGGTGGTGCGAGGGAAAGGATGTTTTTCACGCAGACACGGCAAAGGTCACCGACGCTGAACAAGATCCCGCTGATGCGCTGGTCGCGGCGCTATGCTTATGTGAACTCATGCCATTCCGTCCTGCCGCGCCATCTGAACGAAGCCTATGATGGGCCGGGCGGTGATACCCCGTCCGGAGTGTTGCTGCACACGAAGTTTCTGCCTGACGTTGTTGAAAAGTCCAAAACCGAAAAACAGCGGCGCCAGCATTTTCATGATCCGGACCAATTCGGGCCATACTACGATGGTATAATTAGCCAACCGGACATGTGGACCCCTCAATCGGTGCGCTACACCGGTTGGGCGCAGTTGCAGCGGATGAATCTGATAACCAGCGGAGCCTGGGATTGAAAATGAATACAATAGGATCAACGGCCCGTTTACCACTTCCGGGTTTTAAAGTCGTTGCTTCAGAAGATGCAAGAGTGGCATAAACCGATAATGCCTAGTCGCGCCAACGGTCGCGGCGTGGTCGGGGAAAGCTCGCGTCATAACAAAGGTTGGGCAGTCACGTGAGCCTGTTTGAGTCCTACAAAATGAGATTGCGGCGCAAGCGCCGTATTTTGCGTTGCCTCAAACACCGCCGTGAACTCAAGCCTGCCAGCATCAATACATCGGCAATCCGCCGCGACGATATTCTGTTGATGAGTGTGGTGCGAAACGAGAAAATTCGCCTGCCCTTCTTTCTGGAATACTATCGCCGACTAGGCATCAACCACTTCCTGTTCATCGACAATGACAGCGATGACGGCAGTTTCGAGTTCCTGAAAGAACAAGCAGACGTATCAGTCTGGCGCACGACAACCAGTTACAAACATGCAAGCTTTGGTTTGGATTGGTCAAATTACATCCTGCGCAAATATGCGCACGGACATTGGGTCCTGACCGTCGATCCAGACGAGTTCTTCATTTATCCGTTTTGCGACACACGTCCGATCCGCGCTTTGACGGACTGGCTGGATGGCAGTGCCGTGCGCAGCTTCGGCACCATGCTGATCGACATGTACCCTGAGGGGTCGGTAGACGCCGAACCTTATCGCGAAGGGCAGGATCCGTTTGAAATCGCACGCTGGTTCGATCCCGGCAATTACATGATCACCAAAAACCCCGAGTACAGGAACCTGTGGATTCAGGGCGGGCCACGGGCTCGTGTGTTCTTTGAAGACAACCCATCCAAAGCCCCGGCGCTGAACAAGATTCCGCTGGTGAAATGGGATCGGCGCTATGTCTATGTCAGCTCGACCCATTCGCTTTTGCCGCGCGGGCTCAATCAGGTTTATGACGAATGGGGAGGGGAAAAAGCCAGCGGATCATTGCTTCATGCCAAGCTGATCAACACGATCGGCGACAAAGCACGCGAAGAATTGCAACGTGGCCAGCACTATCGTGGATCAGGTGAATACAAAGCCTATGCCACTCAGCTTGAGGACAAGCCGATTTTCTGGTGCGAGTGGTCCGAGGCATATATCAACTGGCGACAGCTAGAGATTCTGGGCCTCATGTCGAAAGGAAACTGGGCATGAGCGGTCTGGGTATTGTCATGCTGGTTCATACATCGCTGGACCGCGCCGAACAGGTCGCGCGTCATTGGACAGCGGCGGGGTGCCCGGTGGTCATCCACGTGGACAGCAAAGTGTCCGACGACACGTACACCCGATTTGTGGCTTCTTGTTCGAACAATCCCCGGATCGTGTTTTCTGATCGACATCGGTGCGATTGGGGCGGTTGGGGTATTGTTGCCGCGTCACAGAGCGCATCCGAGCTGATGCTGGAGCAATTCCCGGAGGTGAGGCATGTGTTTCTGTCCTCGGGGGCCTGCGTGCCTTTGCGCCCGGTTCAGGACCTGATCGATTATCTGTCAGACCGGCCTCGTGTCGATTTCATCGAAAGCGCAACAACATCGGATGTCAGCTGGACGATCGGTGGGCTGGACCATGAACGCTTTACCCTGCGGTTTCCGTTTTCTTGGCGCAAACAACGTAAGTTGTTTGACACCTATGTGAAGCTTCAACGCGCAGCGGGTTTTCGTCGGCAAATTCCCGAAGGGCTGGTTCCGCATATGGGCAGCCAGTGGTGGTGCCTGACCCGTCAAACGCTGTCCGCTATCCTTCAGGATCCCAAGCGCAAAATTTACGACAAATATTTCCGCCACGTGTGGATTCCGGACGAGAGCTATTTCCAGACATTGGCGCGCCTGTATTCCACGCATATCGAAAGCCGGTCACTGACCCTGTCGAAATTCGACTATCAGGGCCGTCCACACATTTTCTATGACGATCATCTGCAATTGCTGCGCCGGTCGGATTGTTTCGTCGCCCGCAAGATCTGGCCTCGGGCGGAACGGTTGTATCAGGCATTCCTGACAGATCAGACAAGTGCAATGAAACCGGCAGAGCCCAACCCGGGCAAGATAGATCGCGTATTCTCGAAAGCGGTCGAACGGCGGACACGCGGGCGCGACGGGCTGTACATGCAAAGCCGGTTTCCCCGGCATGGCAGTGAAAACGGCCTTACATCATCGCCTTATTCCGTATTTCAGGGCTTTACCGAGCTGTTTGAGGGTTTCGAGCCATGGCTGGCCACGACCACCGGTACCAAAGTACACGGTCATTTGTTCGCGCCCGAGCGGGCCGAGTTTGCTCAGGGTGAAACGATAACGAACGGGGCGCTCAGTGATTGTGCCGCACTACGGGACTATAACCCAACGGCTTTTCTGTCGAACCTGATCTGGAATAAACGTGGCGAACGTCAGTGTTTTCAGTTCAGCCCCCGGGACACTCAGGATATCAACTGGTTTCTGGCGCGGGACAAGAACGCTCAGATTTCCGTCATCACGGGTGCCTGGGCGATTCCGCTGTTCAGATCGAACACGAACTTCACGGAAATCCGGTGTGAGGCGGCGCGTCTGCAACGGATTGAAACCAAGCAGCTTGAAGTTCTGACGTCTGTCTGGACCAAGGCGAGAATGCGAAGTTGGACACTGGCTGATTTCATAGAATCTCCAATGGGCGCACTGCAGTCAGTCCTTGATGAGATCGGCGTGCAACAGGCCAGCCATCTGACCGAGGTGCCGACAATGGTCGATTTGTCCGGGTTCGGAAAATTCCTGCAGAATCTCAAGAATCAAGGAATGCATCCCTATCTGATGGGCGATTTCCCGACGGATGACATATTTGGTCATCAGACCAGACCTTACCGAAAACCCTATCTGGTGCAGTGATTGCCCATGTCAGCCAAATTTGACTACTTCGTAATTCTGGCGGCTATGCGCACGGGATCCAACTTGCTAGAGGCCAATCTGAACGCGTTGGACGGGGTCACCTGCCACGGAGAGGCCTTCAACCCGCATTTCGCCGGTAATCTGAAATCCGATAATCTGCTGGGGCTCACGCTCGAAGATCGGGACGCCGACCCGATGCGGCTACTCAAGGCCATTCGGTCAGCACCCGGAGACATAAACGGATTCCGGTATTTCGAAGGCCATGATCCGCGCGTCCTGAAGCCCATGCTGAACGATCCACGCTGTGCCAAGATCATACTAACCCGTAACCCGCTGGACAGCTATCTGTCCCTGAAAATCGCGCAGGCCACGCAGCAATGGCTGCTGAAGAACGTAAAACGCCGCGTTGACGCGCAGGTCGCCTTCGATGGGAAAGAGTTTTCCGATTATTTGGATAGAACACAAAACCATCAGCAGACGGTGCACAGACATCTGCAAATAACCGGCCAAACAGGGTTTTTCATTACCTATGACGACCTGACCGAGCTGGATGTTCTAAACGGGTTGGCCGCATGGCTGGGCATTGAAGCACGATTGACCCGTCTTGACGACACACTGAAGCCGCAAAACCCGGCGCCGGCTGTGTCGAAGGTCACCAATCCGGATGAGATGAAGCAATCCCTGTCTGATCAGGATCGGTTTGGATTGCATCGGTCAATCAGCTTTGAACCTCAGCGCGGGGCAGCTGTACCACTTTACGTTGCTGCAGCACGATCCGCATTGATGTATTTGCCTATTCGCTGCGGAATAGGGCCTGTTATCAATCAGTGGCTGGCTGACCTTGATGGATGCCGGACAGATGATCTGATCACTGATCGGAACCGCAAACAGGTCCGGTCCTGGATGCAGGACCATCCCGGTCAGCGCCGATTCACGGTTCTGCGTCATCCTGTGGCCCGAGCGCATACAGCATTTTGCGAGCGCGTTCTGTATGCAGGGCCGGGAAGCTACAAGATGGTGCGAAACTACCTGCGCAACCGGCTCAAACTGCCAATCCCCGGGCAGGTACGGGACAATAACTATTCGGTTGAACAACACTACGAAGCGTTTTCGGCTTTTCTGGACTTTCTGCGCCTTAACCTCAACGGTCAGACGCCAATCCGCGTGGACGGTACGTGGTGCAGCCAGTTCAAGGCATTGGAGGGGATCGCATCTTTCACCATGCCCGATCTGGTCATACGGGAAGAGGATCTGACGACCGCCCTACCGGATTTGGCACGCAAAATGGGGCATTCAAACCCGCCTCAACCCGGTCTGCGCGCTCCGGATGAACCGTTTGCTCTGGCTCAGATATACGACGCGCAACTGGAATCGCTGGCGGCCGAAACCTACCAGCGCGACTATGAAGCGTTCGGGTTCGGTGACTGGGTTCCGATACGGCCTAAGGGCGCAACGTGATCAACGTGCCCCGATTGACCATCGAATAGATCTCTTCGATTTCGTCATTCTTGACCGCGATACATCCCGCTGTCCAATCCGGCGTCTTTTTGGCGCGTTTCAGTTCAGTGCGCAGATTCGGTTGACCGTGGATAAAGATATCCCCGCCCGGATCAACGCCCGCAGCCTTGGCTTGGGCGACGTCCTGCGAGTTTGGATACGAAATGCCCAGAGACAGATGATATCGGCTTTTGGGATTGTGCCGGTCGATCAGGTAACTTCCTTCGGGCGTTCGGCCATCACCACGCTGGGTCTTTGTTCCACTTGGTGCAAAACCCAGATCCACATCATATTCCTTGAGGATCTTTTCGTTGTGCAACAAGTAAAGCTTGCGCGCGCCCTTGTTGATCACCAACGAGGTCACCTCAGGCCCGTTATAAGCCAGAAATCTTGGGCTGGCTGAGGCACAAGCCGAAAGGCTCAGCGTTGCCATCGCCCCCAATCCAAATGCTCGACGATCCATTTTTCACTGCCTGCTCTATTTTTTCCGATCATTATGCCAAAAATCGTAAAAACTGAAATCACTTTTTGATGTTCGATTGCTCGGCCAGGCGATTTTCTATGCTTTCCAACCGCTCCAGAACTTCATCACGATAGGCGTCGGTTTTAACCTCATCCTCGGCATGATGGGCATCCTGCATCGAATTCACGATCAAACCCACCAGAAGGTTCACTACTGCAAATGTCGTGACCATGATGAAAGGCACAAAGAACACCCAGGCATAGGGGTAAACCTCCATCACCGGGCGAACGATACCCATCGACCAGCTTTCCAATGTCATAATTTGGAACAGTGTGTATGCGGACAAGCCCAAATCCCCGAACCAAATCGGGAACGAAGCTGAAAACAGCTTGGTCGATATCACGGCCCCGATGTAGAAAAGGATTGCCATCAACAGGAACACACTGGCCATACCCGGCAGCGCCGATATGAACCCTTCGACCACGCGACGCAGTCGCGGTGCCACGGAAATCACGCGCAGTACCCGAAGAATCCGCAGAGCGCGCAGCACGGAGAGACCTCCGGCGCTGGGAACGAGGGCAATGCCTACGATCAGGAAGTCGAAAATATTCCAGCCGTTTGTGAAGAACCTGCGCCCGGTGGCGATCAGTTTCATGGATATCTCAGCCACGAAGATCGCAAGGCACAGCTTATCCAGCGCCACGATCAACGGTCCTGCCATATCCATCAGGGTTGGCGATGTCTCCATCCCCAAAAGCACTGCGTTGAAGATGATGACAACTGTAATAAACCGGCCGAAAGCGGGCGCTTCGATAAGGTTCAGCAAACGCCATTTAAACGCCATGTGTCTCGTTCTCCTGTCTGATCAAGATGCGGCGTTCAGTACGAACCGCGCAGCAAGTTCCGAATGTGACGACCACCGAAATTGGTCAACGACCTGTACCCATTCAAGGGTGTAGCCTGCGTTAACCAGCGTTTTTGCATCGCGTGCGAAGGTCACAGGGTTGCATGAGACATAGGCTATGATCGGGCGTCGGGCCTTTGCCAGCTCTTCTACCTGTGCTACGGCCCCTGCGCGAGGTGGGTCCAGCACGATCGCGCCGAACGCTTTCAGCTCATCCGGCATGAGCGGGCGGCGGAACAGGTCGCGGGCTTCGGTGGTCACGCGTTTCAGGCCCTGTGCCCTGCGCCAACCCTGATCCAGTGCCTCGACCATGGCCGCCTCGCCCTCAACAGCATGGATTTCAGCCTCTTCCGATAATGGCAAAGAGAATGTTCCGCTGCCTGCAAACAAATCAACGATACGCTTCGCGCCCTGTGTTGCCTCTAAAACAGCCTTTAACAGAGCCTGTTCTCCGTCCTTTGTTGCCTGAAGAAATGCGCCTGGAGGTGGCGTGACGTCAGCTGTTCCAAAACGCTGAACCGGCGCGTGTCGCATGGCAATCACCTCCCCATCCCAACTCAGCCGGGCCACCCCGTGTTTCTCGGTCGCTTGCGCCAATGCCAGTTCCAGTTGGCCATCCAACGGTTTGCCGCCTTTGACAGCCACATCCAGCCCACCTTCGGACAGCGTGAGCGTGACAGCCAAAATCCCTTTGCGGCTTCCTCCCAAAACAGCCAGCGCTTCGGCGACGGGAATGGCAGAGATCAAGGCAGGGTCGAGCAATCGGCAGTCAGGGATTTCCGTGATCGTGTCCGAGGCCCGTCCGTGGAACCCGGCCAACGTTCCTTTCTTAGTACGCCTAACGGCCACCGTAGCGCGCCGGCGCGACTGTTCAGGCGACGTGTGTATCGGGCGCATAGGCGCCTCAAGCCCCTGTGCCTTCAGCGCGTTGTGGACGATTTCCAGCTTCCACCCTGCCACAAACGCATCAGATGCATGCTGCAACTGACAACCGCCACACGCTTTGTAATGACGGCACGGGGCTTTGACCCGGTCTTCGGACGGTGCTTCGACCTTGATATCCGTCAGTAGCTGGCCCACAAGGCTGCCGCTGACGACCTCACCAGGAAGGGTGCGCTGGGCGTAAACAGGGCCTTCGGCAATACCATCGCCCTGATGTCCAAGCCGTGTGATTGTGAATTGCTGCGTCATGGAAGGCCTGATAGCCGGGCTTTGACGGCAACAAAACCCTTATTCCGCAGCTT
This sequence comes from uncultured Ruegeria sp., assembly GCF_947497005.1. Lineage (GTDB taxonomy): Bacteria > Pseudomonadota > Alphaproteobacteria > Rhodobacterales > Rhodobacteraceae > Ruegeria. The sequence continues at coordinate 196,933 of NZ_CANMFF010000008.1, forward strand.
CCGCCTGAATGAAACCACCCGATTGACGGTGCCAGAACCGCGCATACAGCCCGCCGTGGTCCAGCAAAGCCTCATGGGTTCCGGTTTCCACGATGCGCCCATGGTCCAGAACAACGATCCGGTCCATTTCACTGAGTGTGGATAGCCGGTGCGCAATGGCCAGAACGGTTTTGCCCTGCATCACCCGATGAAGCGCTGTTTGAATCGACGCCTCAACCTCGGAATCCAGCGCTGATGTCGCTTCGTCCAGAACCAGAATCGGCGCATCTTTCAGAATGGCACGCGCCAGAGCGATCCTTTGCCTCTGCCCGCCACTAAGCTTTACACCGCGCTCCCCCAGATGAGCATCATAGCCTTTGCGACCGTGAGCGTCTTCAAGGCTCAGGATGAAGTCATGCGCTTCGGCCTTTCTCGCAGCCTCGATCATTTCATCCTCTGACGCATCCGGGCGACCGTACAAGATATTCTCGCGGGCCGAACGGTTGAACATCGCCGTTTCCTGCGTGACCATGCCAATCTGGCGGCGCAGGCTGTCTTGCGTCACCTGTGCCACATCCTGCCCGTCAATTCGAATTGTGCCACTTTCCCTGTCATAGAGCCTGAGCAGCAGAGAAACGAGGGTGGATTTTCCGGCCCCTGAGGCCCCGACGATTCCCAGCTTTTCGCCTGGCTTAATAGCCAGAGTCAGGTCCACGACCCCGCCGACATCCCGGCCATACGCGAAACTGACGCCTTCGAAGGAGATCAACCCTTCGTTCACATTCAGGTCTTGTGCACCGCTCGTGTCTTCAACCCTGTCCCGCTTGGCCAGCGTATTCATTCCGTTTTCGATCTCTCCCACATTGGCATATAGGCCCATCAGCGTGAAACTGACCCAACCCGTCATCTGAGCAATGCGGATCGAAACCGCACCGGCCGCAACAATATCACCGGCAGTCGCCATGCCGAGTTGCCACAACCAAAGCGTCGCGCCCAACAGCAGAACGGGCAGCACACCGGCCAGCGTCATCAGAATAAATCGAAAACTGGCCGACAGCTTGCCGAAATCCAGCGATCGTTCGCGCAATTCTACCATCGAGTCGCGCGCGGCCTGATCTTCAAAAGTGGAATGGGCAAACAGCTTGACGGTCTTGATGTTGGTGATTGTGTCAACCACCTGCCCCGACACCATCGCCCGCGCCCCGGCCCGTGCGGCGGAACGCACGCGGATGCGCGGAAGGTACCAGCGTACAAGCAGAAAATAGACCACCAGCCACGCGGCAAATGGCAACATCACCAGTGGATGAATAGACCCTAATAAAAGCAAAGACCCCACCAGTGACGCCAAGGCAAACACAATCGCGCTGATCGTTTCCGACACGACCGATGCCATGGCATTGGAAGTCTGCATCTGTTTCTGCGCGATCCGACCAGCAAAATCGTCGTCGAAATAGGTCACCGACTGCCCGAGCGTCCAACGGTTCAACTTGGCCAGCACCAAAGGGGTGATGTTGGGCATGACGATGTAATTATTCGACAGAGACGACAGGCCAAACAGGATCGGACGGATTAGCATAAAGAAGGCGACCGTGCCCAAGATCATCCACGTATTTGCTGCGGTCAGAAAACTCTCGGGCCCGCCGGAGGTTGCCACATCTATCACGCGACCCAGAATCCACGCTGTCCCTGCCTCCATCGCGCCTGCTGTAGCCGAGAAGAAAGCCGCGACAAACAGCATGGGCCATGCCCCGGACAGGCTCCAGCGAATGAACGCCCCCAATTTCTGCGGTGGGGGCGTTTCAATATTCTTGAATGGGTAGATGAGGTCGGCAATCCTCATTCAGCGGCCTCCGGGTTCATGAAGCCGCCAGATTGCCGCGCCCAGAACTGCGCGTAAAGGCCACCCTGTGCCAGAAGGTCTGAATGTGCGCCTTCTTCCACGATGCGGCCAGCATCCATCACCAGAATGCGGTCCATCTGCGCGATAGTGCTGAGCCTGTGCGCAATTGCGATCACGGTTTTTCCTTGCATCATGCCGTAGAGCGTTTCCTGAATTGACGCTTCAACCTCGGAATCTAGCGCAGATGTCGCCTCGTCCAACAACAAGATCGGAGCATCCTTAAGGATCACTCGCGCCAGGGTCACCCTCTGACGCTGACCCCCGGACAGCTTCACGCCGCGTTCCCCCACATGTGCATCATACCCGGTCCGACCCTGCGGGTCTTGCAGATCAAGGATAAACTCATGCGCTTCGGCCTGTTTGGCGGCGGCGATCATCTGGGCCTCGGACGCATCCGGCCGACCATACAGGATGTTGTCGCGCACAGACCGGTGCAGCAAAGCGCTGTCTTGCTGGACCATGCCGATATGACTGCGCAGGCTGTCTTGCGTGACCTGCGCAATGTTCTGATCATCGATCAAAATCGCACCGCGCTCGACGTCGTAAAACCGCAAAAGAAGCTTAACCAGAGTCGATTTGCCAGCACCGGAACGCCCAATCAAACCGATCTTTTCACCAGGCTGGATGGTCAGGTTGATATGGTCCAAGCCTCCGGTCTCACGACCGTAGTGATGCGAAAGATCGCGGATCTGAATCTCGCCCTTGCTGAGATGCAGGGGCTTCGCAGTCGGTGCATCCAGCAGATCGATGGGCTGCGCAATGGTCTCCATCCCCTCGGCCACGATACCCAACTGGCGGAAAAAGCTGGTCAGAGCCCACATGATCCATCCGGTCATGGCATTCAAGCGCAGGGTCAACGCCGTGGCCGCTGCGACGACACCAACCGAAGCGCTGCCTTGCATCCACAAGGCAATCGCCCAGCCTACAACGCCCACGATCAGCATTCCGTTCAGGGTGACAAGAACTGCATCCATAACGGTGAAAATCCGCATCTCGACCTGGAATGTCCGGCGCGTTTCCTCGATCGCTTCGCGGGCATAGTCCAACTCTTGCGCCCCGTGGGCAAACATCTTGACTGAGTGAATGTTGGAATAGCTGTCCACCACCCGACCTGTCACGGTCGAACGCGCGTCCGAGGCCGCCTGGGACGCCGGACCGACACGCCGCACTGTCCAGCGCACAAGCACAGCATAGAACGCGAACCAGATCAGCAGCGGGATCAGCAAGCGCGCATCCGCAACATACAACAGGATTGCCGCGCCGATCAGATAAGCCAGCGAGAAGGAAATCGCGTCAAAGACCTGAAATACCACTTCGCCAGCAGCAGGTGGCGTTTGCATGATCCGGTTAGCGATGCGCCCGGCAAAATCGTTTTCAAACCAGCCAACTGACTGGCGCAGCACGTGTTTATGCGCGCGCCAGCGGATCAGAGTGCCAAAGTTTGGCAGAATCGTATTGTTGAGCAACAGCACATCGAACAGATGCAGCAAAGGTCGCAGAAACAGGACAAACGCCGCCATCAGCAGCAATTCGGTCCCGTGGGTCTCCCAGACCTCTGCCGGTGATCCGCCCAACAGATCCACAACGCGACCCATATAGTAGATCAGCCCGATTTCTACCCCCGCGACGAAGATGGAAATCAACGCGGCCCAGACAAAGACCCGAAAGAAGGGCCGCGAATAATCCAACATGAATGGCCACAGCTGCGTCGGTGGCTTGTCAGATTCCGTATAGGCGACAAAAGGGTCAACGAGGTTTTCGAAATAGCGAAACATGGAGAGTGCTCCGATTGAGCAGATAAATGACGTGCGAAGAAAGATGGCGCCTGAACACCACCCGTTACGGGGCAAGTGTCCTGGCTTTAGCCGAACCAGATCCCGTAATACATTCGCATTCCTCCATCCATGTGTCAGGCGCACCTAAGCACAAAGGAAAAAAGTTGTCATCCCCTTTTGAGACTTCGCGCTAAGTTGCAAGCAACTCCTCGCGCGAGAGCGCAAAGCCGGACGCGATCCAGCGGATTTCAAGCTCAGCCAGCTTTTTGCCCAGCGCCGGCCCGCTGAAGCTGGGAATCAGGTCTTTGGCCTGTATAGGGAAGCGGGCTGTTGCGCCAGCATGCAAATCACGCCTTAGGTCTTCGGACCATGGTCGTTCCAGAAAGGCGCAGCGCAAGAGGGTCTCGTGCAAGCCGCCTTCGTCGCCATAGCGGTATCCCAATTCGGCCACACTGGTTGTGGCCTGCGCCTCCTCGCGCATCCGGGTCAGGCGTTGCAGCTGCGCACGGCTTAACCGCAATGTCGCGGCATCCTCGGGCGTGGTGATGGCTGCCAGACGCCGCACCGGATCGGGATCGGCACCCGCCGCCTGTTCCAGCGAAATCAATGGTGCCAACGACCGATCGTCCGCACCTGGCAACAACCTGGTCAAAACGCCCGTGCTGCGCATCGTTGCAAAGGCGGGGGCTGGATCAGGCGCACCCAGAAGCTTCAGCAGTTCTGCCCCGACCCGTTCGCGCGACAGCGATTCCAGCCCATCAAGGTTGGCACCGATGGCCGCCAGCGCATCGGGATCAAAACCGGCATCAGGATCACCATACCAGGCGTGAAAGCGGAAATAGCGAAGCGAGCGAAGATAGTCTTCGCGGATCCGATTCTCGGCCGTTCCGATAAACCGCACCGCCCGAGCCTCAAGGTCGGGAAGGCCGCCAAGCGGGTCTAACACTGACCCATCGGGCAGTGCGTAAAGCGCGTTCATGGTAAAATCGCGCCGCGCAGCGTCTTCTTCAACGTGTTCGGAAAAGGCGACGACTGCACGCCGACCATCGGTTTCTACATCACGTCGGAAGGTCGTGATCTCGTGCGGTATACCTGCGCTGACCACTGTGATCGTACCATGGTCGATACCTGTCGGAATGGCCTTGAGCCCAGCAGCCTCTGCGATCTGAACAACCTGTTTGGGTCGTGCGTCGGTAGCGATATCGATATCAGATACCGGTGCTCCAAGCAGTGCGTTGCGCACACACCCGCCTACGAAAAGTGCCTGAGCCCCGGATTTAGTCAGCGCCGAACAAACCTTTTGGGTTGCCGGTTCACTGACCCAGGGCTCGTTAATCTGCATCATTCATTCACCCGTGCTGCTAGCCCGCGCAATATGCGGGCCGTCGCGCCCCAAATGTAATAAGGGCCGAACGGAACTGCGTAATATCTGCGTTTCTGGCCGCGCCAGCGGCGCGATTCAACCAGATAATTCTCGGGATTCAAGAGATGGGCAAGAGGGGTTGAAAAAACCTCGTCCACTTCACCGGGCTCAGGAACCGGTTGGTACGTGTCGCGCAGGACTGCGACCACCGGCGTGACGATGAAAGACGTCACTGTTTCATGCGTCGGCAGAAAACCCAGGACCTCCGGCAGCTCCGGGGGCAGCCCGATCTCTTCCTGCGCTTCCCGCAGGGCCGCAGCCGTCACATCGGTATCGGTTTCGTCCTGTTTACCGCCGGGAAAAGCGATCTGCCCCGGATGGTGCTTGAGCGCCGATGAACGTTTGGTCAGGATCACGCGCGGCGTGTCGTCCAACAGCGAAATGGCCACAAGAACACCGGCAGGTCGCAATCGTCGCCCCGGTGGCAGAACGGTATCCGGGTTCAGGTCAAAATCGCTGGACCCGTGACCGGGACGGCGCAACGCCGCCCGGATCTGTTCCACTGGGTCAAGCACCTTTGGTGTCTTCGGCATCAAACCCGACCGTTGCAGGATCCAACACGTAATGCGCTCCGCAGAACTGGCAATCTGCGGTGACCTGACCTTCGGGTGTGGTCATCTTTTCGATATCCCTGGCCGAATAGATCGACAAGCTCTGTCGCACACGGTCTTCGGAACAGGTGCATCCAAACTGCACCGACTGTGCATCATAGACACGTGGCTGTTCCTCGTGAAACAGACGGACCAAAAGGTCGGTCGGCGCAATTGAGGGTCCGATCATCTCAAGATCCTCAACCGTATCCAGCAGGATATTGACCCTTCCCCAGTTTTCACCTTCTTCACCGTCCACTAGATCATTGGCCGTCAGGATTTCGCCGCTACCCTCTCCCGATGCGGCAAAAGGTGAGGCTTTGGGCATGTGCTGCAACATGATGCCACCAGCGCGCCAATGTTCGCCGACACCGGGTTCGGTCGATTTGCCAAAGCTCAGCGAGAAACGGGTCGGCAGCTGCTCGGACTGGGCAAAATACGCCTCGGCACAGGCGCTGAGCGATCCTCCTGCAAGCGGAGTGATGCCCTGGTACGGCTGCGTGCCCTCGCCCTGATCGATCATGATCGCGAAATACCCGTCGCCCACCTGATCGAAAGGGGCGGCATCGGTCAGCCGATCGCGGTCAAAACTGGCATAAGCGCGAATCTGCGCGGACTCGCCCTCTTTCTGCGGCGCGTAATAATCGGTCGCGATCATGCGGACCGCCCCTTTGGACTGCACTTGCAACGACAGCTTCCAGCGCAGCGCAACCGTCTGGCCGATCAACGCGGTCAGCAAGGCCATTTCAGCCACCAGCGCTTCGACTTGCTGCGGATAATCGTGCTGCTTCAGGATACCGTCCAGCACGCCGTCCAGACGGGCCACGCGGCCGCGCATGTCGGATGCATCAAGTTGAAAGGGCAGGACGGTGTCGTCCCACGCGATTTTTGTTCCAAGAGACATGGGGTTTCCTTACACGCCACGGGTTGGCATACCGGCACCATATAGGTCGTACAGATTGGGTTTTAAGGGGCCATACATGATCAGACGGTTTGGCGAAACCCCCGAGAAGGGGCGGAAATACACGCAAAGACCCGGAGCTTACGTATTGTTACCGCGTGGGCGCTCTTTGCTGGTGACCTGGTATGATGACGGTCTTAACCCAGAACTGCAATTGCCGGGTGGTGGCATTGATCCGGGGGAATCGCCGGTTACCGCTCTGCACCGAGAAGTTTTCGAGGAAACCGGCTGGTTGATCACAGCCCCCCGTCGGGTTGGAGCGTTTCGACGGTTCACCTATATGCCTGAATACGATTTGTGGGCTGAAAAGATATGCCTGATTTACCGCGCTCGCCCTGTACGCCGCATGGGACCACCGACCGAGGCGTTCCACGAAGCGTTGTGGATGGAAACTGCCGACGCAGCCGCATTGCTGGGCAATGATGGCGATCGGCACTTTGCCGAAATGCACCTTGGTTCGCTTTAGGGCCCATTATATTCAAAAAATACGGCAGACACGTCATCCCTTATCCCGTCTTTAGGCGAAATCATTTGCGTCAAATGCCAGAACATATCATCCAGAAACTCAGACCCGCCCCTTTCCGAAATGCACCGTTGTGCCATTTCTCGTAAACCGTCTTCTTCCAACAGGCCGCCATCTGCCAGGTGGCATTCTGTAAACCCGTCAGAATGCAACAACAGCTTGTCGCCAGGTTGCATCTGCGTCTCGATTTGCTGAAAGCTCGCATCTTCGATCAGTCCGATAGGCAACCCGCCGTCCCCCAGAAAGTCAGTACTACCGTCCTGCCGCAACACAAGGGGATGCGGGTGCCCGGCTTGCACCATTTTCAGATGCCCGTTGCGGAGATCAACGATGGCATAGACCATCGTGAAATACTCTTCGATCCCTTCATCGGCCATCAAGCGGGAATTGAGCGTTGTCGCTACTTCTTCCGGAGGTAGCAGCGCATAGAACTTGTTAAACCTCTGTTCCATAGCGACATTTTGATCGAAATGCTTGCTGGACAGATAACCTCCCAACCGAGCCGTCATCATCGCCGACGTGATGCCATGTCCGGACACATCGATGCTGTAAAAACCCAGCCGATTAACCCCAGGTGAGAACATGCCAACAAGGTCTCCGCCAATGTGGCCACAGGGTTTCAGCAACAAGCTAACCCGTGAGTTTCCAAAATCCCGCGTCAGTTCCGGCACCAAGGATTCTTGAATCTTACGGGCCTGCATAAGGTCTTTGTCGATCGCATCATGCGCCAGCCTGAGTTCTTCGAGCGCGGATTCAATCAGGCGGTTTTTCTGCGACAACTCACGCTGCATGTCCAGAATGCGTGCCCCGGCCGAAATACGTGCGCGCAGTTCGTCTGCCTCAAGAGGTTTGATCAGAAAGTCGTCCGCCCCGGCATCCAGACCGCGTGCAACCTCCTGTTTTTCGCTTTTAGAGGTCAGGAGGATGAAATAACTGTATTGGTCAGTGTCCAAAGCGCGAAACGCATAGCAAAACTCAAGGCCGCTCATCCCCGGCATGACCCAATCGCTGAGAACAAGATCGGGCGGATCATCCAGACAATGCGCCAGGGCAGCATCACCTGTATCGGCCTCGACGACCTCAAAGCCCCATTTTCTGAGCGAGGCGACCAGAATGCGCCGCTGCAAACGGCTGTCATCCACCACCAGCACCTTGCGGATCGCGCCGAAATCCAGATCTGATCTGGTTTCCTCAAGACTCGCCCCTGGCACTGTTTACCCTCTGCTCTGATGAGTTTGCTCGCACAGTACGACCCTAGCGCCCACATATTTAACATCCGGTGAAGACGGAGGATCGCTGACGGATAACCTCGTTAACCTGGCCTTTACCGGACGCGTTTATCCAGAAACATACACGTTCATTAGCTGGTGTTGAATATGATCCACTGGACCAGAGTCAGGCAATTGCGGAACGAAGTTGGTCCGAGTGAATTTGAAGAGGTGGTTCAGATTTTTCTGGAAGAGGTGCAGGAGGTGATCACCCGCCTGCACCAAGATACGCGCCGGGTTGAGTTGGAGCAGAACCTGCATTTCCTGAAAGGCAGCGCACTCAGCCTAGGATTTGATCAGTTCTCAAGACTCTGTCAGGACGGCGAACGGCAGGCGGCCGCAGGTCAGGGCGCTGACGTCGACTTGCCAGCCATTCTGGCAGTGTTTGAAAGTTCAAAAACAGTGTTTGAAGCTGAGCTGAAACAGAACTTGCGCTAGATTACGAACTGCGCCAGCGTTTCGTCTTCGGTGATGTCAGTATATGTGAACCCGGCCTCGTCCAGATGCGCAAACAGGCGCATGAAATTTTCTGGCTTGCGGGTTTCGATCCCGATCAGGACGGAACCGAAATTGCGGGCGGATTTCTTCATATACTCAAAACGGGCAATGTCATCCTCGGGGCCCAGGATGCCCAGAAACTCTTTCAAAGCACCCGGTCGCTGCGGTAGCCGCAGGATGAAGTACTTCTTCACGCCCGAATAACGCTGCGCGCGTTCCTTGACCTCGGGCAGGCGTTCGAAATCGAAATTGCCGCCTGACGTCACGCAGACCACGGTCTTGCCGCGCACAAAGCTCTGGATATCGCCAACAGCCTCGACTGCCAATGCACCTGCGGGTTCAAGAACGATGCCTTCGACATTCAGCATCTCGATCATGGTCGTGCAAATGCGGTCTTCGGACAGAACCAGTACATCCGAGAGGTGGCGTGATTTCAGCAATTCAAAAGGTTTTTCACCGATCCGCCCAACTGCTGCGCCGTCTACGAAGGTATCCACATGATCCAGCGAGACAGGATGCCCGGCAGCCAAAGCGGCGCGCAAACAGGCTCCACCCGCAGGTTCGACAAACAGACAGTGGCTGCGATCCCCGAACCATGTTGCCACGCCCGAGGACATGCCGCCGCCACCAACCGGCAGGACAATATGGTCCGGCACGCCGCCCAGTTGCGCTTCAATTTCGACCGCCAGCGAAGCCTGCCCTTCGATTACATCCCCGTCGTCAAACGGTGACAGAAAATACCCGCCCTGCTGCGCGCACCAAGCTTGCGCAGCGGCTAGAGTGTCGTCGAAATAGTCGCCGGTCAGGTGGATTTCGATATTCTCGCCGCCGAAGATACGGGTTTTCTGGATCTTCTGTTGCGGGGTCGTCACCGGCATGAAGATCACGCCTTTCACACCCAGATGCTTGCACATGAAGGCCACGCCCTGCGCATGGTTGCCCGCGCTAGCGCAAACGAACAGGTCCTGTCCCTGCTGCTTGCGCATCGCGTTGTAGGCGCCGCGGATTTTATACGATCGCACCGGACTCAGGTCCTCGCGCTTGAGCCAGATATCGGCCCCATAGCGCTCAGACAGATGGGCATTCCGCTGCAACGGCGTCGCCGGAAAGACAGAGCGCATCGCCTGTTCGGCGGCGCGAGCGCGGGTCATGAAATCAGTCATGGCCGTTTCACTGCCGTATCAGCGCGGTAAGGGCAAGGAATACATATGTGTACGGCTTCAGGACAACTCGCGCTTTTCGATGAAGACGCCGTACATAGTGGTAAAGATACTGACGTTGATCATTGGAAGAATGAGCGTGCCGAAGAACACTGTCAGCAAAACGCCCAACACTGGTATTATTGCCAAAACCGTGAAAGCCAGCTGCACCATAACTTGGAACAGGAATGCGACGAGTAGCAGCAACAAGATTGCGCCGCCGACTCCAGTTGTGTTGTTCCATGCATCGCTAAGCGAGATGGGTTCACCAATCGCGGCCGCCGGCAGGATAATTGACAGGCGATAGAAGCATACGACGAGAAAAACAGTATAAACAATCACCAGTATGATCGAAAGCACCGCAAGACTTTCGCCTAGTACCGCAACGACCAAACCCACGGGGATATACGCGATCATCATCAAAATCCCCAACATCAGAACGCGACCGAAATAGGCAAGAATTCTGTCGAAACGGAATATCGGAAGTATCCCCGTGGGATACTCCTCTAACAGGATGAAGCGGTGCCATGACACGGCAATCCAGAACACGGTGACGAAAATTACCGCCAGCAAAACGAAAATAAAGACAAAAATTGAACCTGCAGTTACACTTGGCGGCAACTCGCCTGCATTTTCGTCAAGCGCTTCAAGCGGAATGCCAAGTGCCAAAAACACACCCACTATGATGATTGTCGCAATCAAAGCAGGGCCAACTGTTATCTGCAGAACCTGCTTCAGGTTCCCAAACACCATCCGCACCGAATGCACAAATATTTGCCATCCCAACATTTTAAACTGCCCCTTCAACCAATGCTTGTTATTCTCTGCACTCGTTTCACCCCAATTCCCGCCCTGCGTCAATCCACACAACTTGCCCCCGCGTCCAAAACCGGCTAGGGGCCAATCGTTCTACGCATAAAGGGAAGTCAGATGTCCTCGCCCAAGAAAGTTGTTCTGGCCTATTCCGGTGGCCTTGATACCTCGATCATTCTGAAATGGTTGCAGACCGAGTATGGGTGTGAAGTCGTGACCTTCACCGCCGATCTGGGTCAGGGCGAGGAGTTGGAGCCCGCGCGCCAGAAGGCCGAGATGTTGGGGATCAAACCCGAAAACATCTTTATCGAGGATGTCCGCGAGGAATTCGTCCGCGATTTCGTCTTCCCGATGTTCCGCGCCAATGCTCAATATGAGGGGCTGTACCTGCTGGGTACATCAATCGCGCGGCCGTTGATCTCGAAACGTCTGGTCGAGATAGCCGAGGCCACCGGGGCCGATGCTGTTGCGCACGGCGCGACCGGCAAGGGCAACGATCAGGTGCGGTTCGAACTGGCCGCTTACGCGCTGAACCCCGAGATCAAGGTGATCGCGCCCTGGCGCGAATGGGACCTGTCCAGCCGCACCAAGCTGCTGGAGTTCGCGGAACAGAACCAAATCCCGATTGCCAAGGACAAACGCGGCGAGGCGCCCTTCTCGGTTGACGCGAACCTTCTGCACACCTCGTCCGAGGGCAAGGTTCTGGAAGATCCCGCTGATATGGCACCCGATTATGTCTATCAGCGCACCGTCCACCCCGAGGATGCTCCGAACGAGCCGGAATTCATCGAAATCGGTTTCGAAAAAGGCGACGCGGTCAGCATCAATGGCGAGGCGATGAGCCCGGCCACCATCCTGACCAAGCTGAACGAATATGGCGGTAAGCACGGCATTGGTCGCCTGGATCTGGTCGAAGGCCGTTTCGTGGGTATGAAATCGCGCGGCATCTATGAAACACCCGGCGGCACCGTCCTGCTTGAGGCGCATCGTGGTATCGAATCCATCACCATGGATCGTGGTGCGATGCATCTGAAGGACCAGCTGATGCCGCAATATGCGGAACTGATCTACAACGGCTTCTGGTATTCGCCCGAGCGAGAGATGCTGCAAGCCGCGATCGACAAATCGCAAGAGCATGTCACCGGCACCGTCCGTGTGAAACTGTACAAAGGTCTGGCCTCGACCGTTGGCCGCTGGTCGGATCACTCGCTGTACTCCGAGGCGCATGTGACCTTTGAAGAGGACGCTGGTGCTTACGATCAGAAAGACGCGGCAGGTTTCATCCAGCTGAACGCACTGCGCCTGAAGCTTCTGGCCGCGCGCGACAAGCGTTTGTCCAAGTGATCGACGAAGACGACAACGACGACGAACTCGATATGTTCGTCGAGGCGCAGGACACGGTTTGGGCCGATGTCCTGCGTGAGTTGGAACAGGGGCAAAAAACCAGCCACTGGATGTGGTTCGTGTTTCCGCAACTGGCCGAGCTGGGCCAGTCTCATATGGCGCAGCTTTACGGCATCGAAGATCTGGACGAGGCGACACGTTATCTGAGCCACCCGGAACTACGCCGCCGCCTGACGGAGGCGGCCTCGCTTATGTTGCTGCACGAAGGGCGCAACGCCAGCGATATTCTGGGCGGGATTGATGCTAAGAAACTTCGTTCTTCGATGACGCTGTTTTCATCCGTGGCGGATGCTCCGGTCGAGTTTCAGGCTGTACTAGACGCCTTTTATTGCGGTGAGCCCTGCGATCGAACAGTTCAAAGCCTCGGCGCGTTTTGATCAGAAGTTCCAGTTGGGTCAACCTTGCCTGATCAATACCTGACGTTTTACGCATTCGGAAACTGCGAAAGGAATCCGGATGCTTCAGGATATCGCCGATGGAATTCAAAACGGCCTGAATGGCAAAACCTTTGACGGTTCATTGAAATTCGATTGCGGCGAGGACGGTGTGATTGTTCTGGCCGACAATCAGGCATCGACACAGGATCAGGAAACAGACTGCACGATCCGTATCTCGCAGGACAACCTGACCAAGCTGCTGACCGGAAAACTGAACCCGATGACAGGTGTCGCATTGGGCAAGCTCAAGATCTCGGGCAACATGGGTGTTGCAATGAAACTGGGGCAGCTGTTGGGCTGAACTCAGCGCAAATCCGCAATGGGTTTCTGCATCGCCTGCGCTATCACATACTGCTGCCAAAACAGCTCGGCGTGAGGTCTTTCTCTGCCGTCGGTCGTCGATAAACTCGTCTCACCAGCGCGTGACATGAGATGTCAGGCAATTGCATGTCGGTCGGACTCGGGTCACCTTGGTCCCAAAAGGAGACCCGACATGACACGGACTGCTTATCTTGACGCCTTCAAACCCGTTTTTCTGTTCACATTGATCTCATTGGTTGCAATACTGCGGGCCCTGCCTGCCCCGGCAGCAGGAGCCGAAACGCTGACGGTGGCCGGAGGATGCTTCTGGTGTGTGGAATCCGATTTTGAATCGGTGCCGGGCGTCATCGGGGCAGTATCGGGCTATACTGGCGGCAAGTCTGCGAACCCTACTTACGATCAGGTCTCAAAAGGTGGTACCGGTCATTATGAGGCGGTTCAGATCACTTTCGATCCGGCTCGTGTCTCACGTGAAACACTTCTGAACATGTTCTTTCGTTCGGTTGATCCCACAGACGCAGGTGGTCAGTTCTGTGATCGCGGGAACAGCTATCGTACTGCAATTTTCGTCTCTAACACGGGCGAAAAAGCGTTGGCCAAACAAGCAAAGACCGATGCACAACAAGCGTTGGGTCAAACAGTTGTCACCCCGATACTGAACGCGGGCACCTTTTATCCAGCCGAGGCGTATCATCAGGATTACTACAAAGGGAACAAACTGATCTTCACCCGGTTTGGGCCCAAACGTCAGCACAGTGCCTATAAAGCTTATCGCAAAGCCTGTGGCCGTGACGCACGCGTCAAGCAGCTTTGGGGTCGGGATGCGCCATTTGCCGGGTCTTAATCGAAGGACGCGTCACGCACTTCTCTCAGATCAGGAATAACATCAGCCGTTCCGTGTCGCGTGACCATCAGGGCCGCGGCGCGGTTCGCTTGTAAAATGGCCTGTTCCATCGGCATTCCGCGATCCATTCCTGCCAGTACATAGCCAGTGAACGTGTCGCCGGCCCCCGTTGTATCAACGGCCTGCACTTTATGCGCTGCAAATTCGACCGGGTCGCTTCCTTGCTGCAAGTACCGCGCGCCTTTGGAGCCCAAAGTTACAATGACATGCCGCACCGGCAGATCAGCGGCGCTCAGCCCGGTTTCCTGGCGTAGCTGCTCGGCTTCGATTTCGTTCAGGATCAGGAAATCCAGATACGGAAGAACCGCCTTTACCGTCTGTGCCTGAAATGGGGCTGCGGCATAGCAAACAGTCAACCCAAGTTGATGCCCCAACTGCGCAGCTTCGACCTGTGCGTTGGTTTCATTTTGCAGAATAAGCAAATCACCCGTGTTGGCCGAAGCCAAAGCCTGCCCCAGATGGCTGACATCCACCGCGTGGTTGGCGCCCGGATAGAGGATGATCAGGTTCTCGCCCTCGGTGTCCACGGCAATGATCGCATGTCCGGTGGGTACTTCTGCGTCGGCAATATAGCGCGTATCCACACCATATTCCGTCAATCTGTCCTTCGCCCAGCGTCCATCTGGGCCGACGGCACCGATATGGCTGACCCGTGATCCGGCCCGCGCCGCGGCCACCGACATATTGGCCCCTTTGCCCCCCAGGAAACGATCCAGCCCATGGGCGGCCAGAGTTTCCCCCGGTGCAGGCAAATGCGGCAGGTCATAAACCATATCCGCATTGATCGAGCCCAGGTTCCAGATCGTCATAACTCACCCAATATCGCAGGAGGCCAGGATGGCCATGTTTAGGATGTCGTTGGCTGTCGCACCTGTCGAACAAATCTGGATTGGCTTGTCGACGCCCGACAGGATCGGGCCAATAACAGTGGCCCCTCCCATTTCCTGCATCAGCTTGGTCGAAATGGACGCCGAGTGCCGCGCAGGGACGATCAGGATATTTGCGGGACCGGTCAGACGCTGGAACGGATAGCCTGCTTGCTGATCCACGTTCAGGGCCACATCCACAGTCATTTCGCCTTCGTATTCAAAGTCGACGCCGCGCTGGTCCAGAACCGCAGGTGCGCGATGCATTTTTTCGGCGCGTTCAGACACCGGATAGCCAAAGGTCGAGAAACTGACAAAAGCCACACGGGGCTCAAGCCCCATATGCCGCGCCACAGCGGCCGAGCGTTCGGCGATGTTGGCCAGATCATTCTCGTCCGGCCATTCATGCACCAGCGTGTCGCCAATCAGAACGATCCGGCCTTTGTGCAGCAGGGCAGTCACACCAGCAGCGCCATGCGCAGCATCGGCATCAAACACGTGGTTGATCCGGTCGAGCACATGCGCTGATTTGCGCGTTGCTCCGGTGACCAAACCATCGCCATGTCCATGCGCCAACATCAGCGACGAAAATACGTGCCGATCCCGCGCCGCCAGGCGGTGAATATCCTTGCGATCAAAGCCTTTACGCTGCAGGCGTTCATAGAGGAAATTCGAATAGGTCTCGAGATGCGCCGTGTTGGCGGCATTCACCACTTCCAACTCGCGCACGGCATCGCCCAATCCCGCTTCCTCCAACTTCAGTTTGACATCGTCGGCCCGGCCAACCACCAGCGCCTTGCCAAAACCCGAGCGCTGATACATGACCGCTGCGCGCAACACGCGGGGATCATCGCCCTCGGCGAAAATCATGCGGCTTTGCGCCTGTCGCGCACGGGCGTTCAGGCCACGCAGGATGCTGGCGGTCGGATCCATCCGGGATTTCAGGCTCAGCTCATAGGCGTCCATATCGATGATCGGACGGCGGGCTGCACCGGTGTCCATCCCGGCTTTGGCAACAGCCGGAGGGATACGATGGATCAAACGCGGATCGAATGGCGTCGGGATGATGTAGTCACGGCCAAAGGTCAGCGATTTGCCATAGGCCATCGCGACCTCATCCGGCACATCCTCGCGTGCCAGATTGGCCAGCGCATGGGCACAGGCAATTTTCATCTCATCATTGATAGCGCGGGCGTGGATGTCCAAGGCGCCTCGGAACAGGTAGGGGAAGCCCAGCACGTTGTTGACCTGGTTCGGGTAATCGCTACGCCCGGTCGCCACGATAGCGTCCACGCGGACTTCGTGCGCTTCTTCTGGTGTGATCTCGGGGTCCGGGTTCGCCATCGCGAAAATCACCGGGTTGTCGGCCATGCTGGCGACCATCTCTTGCGTGACTGCACCTTTGACCGACACGCCCAGAAACACATCCGCGTCCTTCATGGCATCTTCAAGCGTGCGCAAATCGGTCGTGATCGCATGGGCCGACTTCCACTGGTTCATGCCCTCGGTCCGACCCTGATAGATCACACCTTTGGTATCACACACGATACAGTTCTTGTGCCGCGCACCCATGGACTTGAGCAGCTCGATACAGGCGATCCCCGCGGCACCCGCACCGTTCAGGACGATTTTCACATCTTCGATCTTCTTGCCCGAGATATGCAGGGCGTTCAGCAGGCCCGCCGCACAAATCACCGCAGTACCGTGCTGGTCATCGTGGAAGACTGGGATGTCCATCTCTTCCTTCAGGCGCTGTTCGATGATGAAACACTCGGGCGCTTTGATGTCCTCAAGGTTGATGCCGCCGAATGTCGGTCCCATCAGGCGGACCGCGCGGCAGAACTCGTCCGGGTCTTCGGTGTCCAGTTCGATGTCGATCGAGTTCACATCGGCGAACCGTTTGAACAGGACCGATTTACCCTCCATCACCGGCTTCGAGCCCAGTGCGCCAAGGTTGCCAAGACCCAGAACCGCGGTTCCGTTTGAAATCACGGCCACCAAGTTACCCTTGTTGGTGTAGTCATAAGCCGTTTCGGGATTTGCCGCGATTGCTTCACATGGAACAGCCACACCGGGGCTGTAGGCTAGCGACAGATCGCGTTGCGTGGTCATGGGAACGGTGGCCTGCACCTCCCACTTGCCGGGGGTGGGGTCCAGGTGAAAGGCCAGCGCCTCTTCTTTGGTGATCTTCGCTTTGGGCATCGGAAATGTCGTTTCTTTACATCTGTTGGGCCTTTGCCTCATAGCGCAGGCAGGGGCGCGTCTCAACGACAATACGTTTTCACCTTTCGTCGCAGGGACCGGGTTTGTAAGGTCGCGCCCGGAATACGCCAGAAGGGGGCCGCTTTTGTCCACAGTCACGCCGATGATGGCGCAATACCTCGAAATCAAAGAGGCCCACGCTGATGCCCTGCTGTTTTATCGCATGGGTGATTTCTATGAGATGTTCTTCGAGGATGCCGTAAACGCTGCCGAGGCGCTGGATATCGCACTGACCAAACGCGGCAAGCACAATGGCGTAGACATTCCGATGTGCGGTGTGCCCGTTCACTCGGCAGAAGGGTACTTGCTGACACTGATACGCAAAGGCTTTCGCGTGGCGGTATGCGAACAGATGGAAAGCCCGGCTGAAGCAAAGAAAAGAGGCTCTAAATCGGTCGTAAGGCGCGGTGTTGTGCGTCTGGTAACACCCGGAACACTGACCGAGGATGCCCTGCTGGAGGCCCGCCGCCACAACTTTCTGGCTGCTTATGCCGAAGTCCGGGATGAGGCCGCGCTGGCCTGGGCCGACATCTCAACCGGCGCGTTTCACGTGATGCCTTTGACCCCTGTACGACTCAGCCCAGAACTTGCCCGACTAGCGCCATCAGAACTGATCGTGGCCGACGGGACACAGGAAAAACTGAACGAAACTGTGCTTGATCTGGGTGTCTCGCTGACCCCGGTTGGGCGCGCCAGTTTTGACAGCACGGCGGCGGAAAAGCGGATCTGTCGCCTGTTTCACGTGGGTGCTTTGGACGCGTTCGGAAATTTTGGCCGCGCCGAAGTGTCGGCGATGGGCGCACTGATCGATTATCTGGAGATCACGCAAAAGGGCAAACTGCCCTTGCTGCAAACACCACTGAAAGAGTCTGAAGATCGCGTCGTGCAGATTGACGCCGCTACGCGCCGAAACCTGGAACTGACCCGATCCTTGTCTGGCGGACGTGCCGGCTCACTTCTGTCGGTGGTTGATCGCACCGTAACCCCCGGTGGCGCGCGATTGCTGGAGCAGCGGCTTTCAAGCCCTTCACGCAATCTGGATGTGATCCATGCCCGGCTGGATGCGGTCAGTATTGCAACCGAGGAACACCTGATGGCCTCGGACCTGCGCGAAGCCCTGCGAAAAACACCGGATCTGGACCGCGCCTTGTCCCGTCTGTCTCTGGACCGTGGTGGCCCTCGCGACCTCGCTGCGATCCGAAATGGCCTGACACAGGCCGCCGAAATAGCCGGGATTTGCGATGGTCGGGATCTTCCGGTTTTACTGACAACCGCACTTCAGAATCTCGTTGATTTTGACGACCTTCTAAATCTGCTAGACGAAGCTCTTGTTGCAGAACCACCTCTGATGGCCCGCGATGGAGGTTTCATAGCACCTGGTTTTGACGCTAAACTGGACGAGGCGCGAACGCTTCGCGACGAAGGCCGCTCAGTCATTGCCGGATATCAGCAGAAATACGCAGAGCACACGGGCATCACCTCGTTGAAGATCAAACACAACAACGTACTGGGCTATTTCATCGAAACCACGGCAACGCATGCCGAAAAAATGCTGAGCCCGCCCTTCAGCGAGACCTACATCCACCGCCAGACAACAGCTAATCAGGTGCGGTTTACAACCGTTGAACTCTCCGAGATCGAAACCCGCATCCTGAACGCGGGAAATCTGGCATTGGAGATCGAAAAACGGCTCTATCAAAGGCTTTCTAGCGCGATTCTGGACCTCGCCGCCCGGCTGAACCAGGCCGCCCGCGGGCTGGCCGAGCTGGATTTGACCACCGCTCTGGCTGATCTGGCACTCGGTGAAAATTGGTGCCGCCCTCTGGTCGACGCTTCTCGTACATTCAAAGTGCAAGGCGGCCGCCATCCGGTTGTGGAACACGCTCTACGACATCAAAGCGGGGATGCCTTCGTCGCCAATGATTGCGACCTCAGTGCCGAAGACACAGCCGCAATCTGGCTTCTGACCGGTCCAAACATGGCAGGTAAGTCGACCTTCCTGCGTCAGAACGCCCTGATTGCACTTCTGGCCCAAATGGGCAGCTACGTCCCGGCCGAACAAGCCCACATCGGCGTGGTCAGCCAACTATTCAGCCGCGTCGGAGCGTCAGATGATCTGGCCCGGGGTCGGTCGACCTTTATGGTCGAAATGGTCGAAACCGCAGCCATCTTGAATCAGGCCGACGATCGGGCACTGGTCATACTTGATGAAATCGGGCGTGGAACGGCCACCTATGACGGCCTGTCCATTGCCTGGGCCACATTGGAACATCTGCACGCGGCCAATCAATGCCGTGCCCTGTTTGCCACGCATTATCACGAACTCACCGCGCTAGCCGGAAATCTGGAAGGAGTGGACAACGCCACCGTCGCCGTCAAAGAGTGGGAGGGCGAGGTCATATTCCTGCACGAGGTTCACAAAGGCGCCGCCGACCGCTCTTATGGAGTACAGGTTGCGCAACTTGCCGGCCTGCCCGCCTCGGTTGTCGAGCGCGCCCGTATCGTACTGGATCAACTCGAGAAAACTGAACGTGAGGGCGGCAAGCAGAAGGCATTGGTTGATGATCTTCCGCTGTTTTCCGTCACACCCGCGTCCCTCCCGCCCGCGCCAAGGACATCACCAGTTAACGATATGCTGGACAGTGTTCTGCCCGACGAGCTGACACCGCGTGAGGCTCTTGACCTGATCTACAAACTGAAAGAAGCGGCCAGATCCTGACCGCCTCTTCGTCTTCAAAGGTTCTTTCACCGAAGGCGTGGCTTCTTTGAAGCCAATCAGCTTGCAGGCATCGAAGACACTCCCACCTGCGCCGGACGCAGCAGGCGGTCGTGAAGCATGAAGCCTTCAGCGGAAACCTGAATGATATCCCCTGCCTTTGTTCCCGGCACCGGAGCCTCGAACATGGCTTCGTGTACATTCGGATCAAACCGGTCGCCGACTTCAGGTGTGATCACCACCATCCCGTGCTTCTGGAACACGTCCTTCAACGCCCGCATGGTCAGTTCGACACCTTCCAGCAGACCAGCAGCCACTTCTTTCTGCTCATCTGTCGCTGCTTCAAGCGCGCGTTTCATGTTGTCATAAACGGGCAGCATATCACGGGCCAGTTTGGACCCACCATACTGTTCCGCATCGCGGCGCGCCTTGTCACCGCGCTTGCGTGCGTTTTCGGCATCTGCCAGCGCGCGCATGAACTTGTCTTTGTAATCGTCGCGTTCGGCGCGCAGCGCATCTATCTCAAGCGCTTCTTCGCTGAAATCCATCAACTCCTCGGCCAGTTCTTCCGCCTCGGCGGTTGCGATATCGTCCAGAAAATCTTCGTTCTTGGGCTCTGCCATCTCTTACCCTCTAGCTCCGGTCGGATATCAGCTTGCCGACCAGTTGCGCCGTATAGTCCACGATCGGCACGATCCGTCCATAATTCAGACGCGTGGGCCCGATGACCCCGACCGCACCGATTATCTTACGATCAGCGTTCATATATGGAGACACCACCAAAGAGGAACCCGAAAGTGAGAAAAGTTTGTTCTCAGACCCGATAAAAATGCGCACACCTTCGCCATCTTCAGTCAATTCAAGGAATTCTGCGATGTCTCGCTTGCGTTCCAGGTCATCAAACAGGGTGCGGATGCGGTCAAGTTCCTCGGTCTGACCGGGTTCGTTCAGCAGATTCGCCCGCCCGCGCACGATTAAACGGGCCGAGTCGCTGCCATCTCCGTCCCAGGCAGCCATGCCGCTTTCAACCATCTCGCGCGCCAGAATATCGATTTCCTGCTTACGTGCATCAATCTGGCTTTGCATTTGCCGGCGCACATCGCCGAGTGTCCGTCCCTCGATCAGTGCATTCAGGAAATTCGCAGCCTCTCGCATGGAACTTGGCGTCTGTCCGGGTGGTGGGGCGAACAGCCGGTTTTCGACATGCCCATCAGAAAAGACCAGAACAACCAAAGCACGGTCATGACCCAGCGAGACGAACTCGATATGTTTGATTTCGGCTTCATGTTTGGGCGTCAAGACCAGTGACGCCCCTTGTGTCACGTGTGACAATGCCGAACCCACGCGGTCCAGCATTCCGCCAACATCGCCTGTGTTAGAGCCTAAAGTCTGTTCCAGCTTGTTCCGATCGTCGGCTCCCAGATCGCCGACCTCAAGCAGTCCGTCTACAAACATCCGCAGGCCTTGCTGGGTTGGAATTCGACCCGCACTGACATGAGGGCTGTCCAGAAGCCCCAGGAATTCCAGATCCTGCATCACATTGCGAACGGTCGCGGCACTGACTTTTTCGGACAGGGTGCGCGTCAAGGTGCGGCTTCCAACGGGCTCACCGCTTTCCAGATAGCTCTCGACAATCAAGCGAAATACTTCGCGCGACCGGTCGTTCATCTCGTCCAGGATCTTGCTCGCTTCGCTCATGCGTCTTCCCTTGTTCGTTCGCCATTAAATAGCAGGCAAATGAAAGGTCAATCGGGGTTGCATCGTAATGCTGCGGGGCGTTATCCCCAACCCAGCAAATAAAGGATTATCCATGCGACCCTCTGGACGAGATTTAAGCGAAATGCGCGCCGTTTCAATCGAAACGGGGTTCACCAAACATGCCGAAGGTTCCTGCCTGATCAAGATGGGCGACACCCATGTGCTATGTACTGCCACGATCGAAGATCGCGTACCACCGTTTATCAAGGGCTCGGGTCTTGGCTGGGTCACGGCCGAATACGGCATGCTGCCCCGGGCCACCAACACGCGGATGCGGCGAGAGGCTGCGTCGGGCAAACAAGGCGGGCGCACAGTTGAAATCCAACGCCTGATTGGGCGCGCCCTGCGCGCCGGTGTTGACCGGGTTGCATTGGGTGAGCGTCAAATAACCGTCGACTGCGACGTAATTCAGGCCGATGGCGGCACACGCTGTGCATCGATCACAGGTGGCTGGGTTGCACTGCGCCTGGCCGTAAACAAGCTGATGAAAACGGGCGATGTGATCTCCGACCCGCTGGTCGATCCCGTCGCCGCAGTGTCCTGTGGTATCTATGCCGGTCAACCCGTGCTGGACCTGGATTACCCCGAAGACAGCGAAGCCGGTGTGGATGGCAACTTCATCATGACCGGATCGGGGAAACTGATCGAAGTGCAGATGAGCGCCGAAGGCTCTGTCTTCAGTCGTGCCCAAATGGATCAGCTGATGGATCTGGCCGAAAAAGGTGTCGGCGAATTGGCCGCAGCCCAAAAGGCCGCCACCGCATGACCCGCAAGTTCGACAGCGACAGGTTGCTGTTCGCAACCCACAACAAAGGCAAGCTTGAGGAGATGGCACATCTTCTTGAACCTTTTGGTGTGACGGTTGTTGGCGCGGCAGAAATGAACTTGCCCGAACCGGAAGAGACCGAGGATACGTTTGTCGGCAATGCCCGGATCAAAGCTCATGCCGCAGCCAAAACAACCGGCCTTCCTGCGCTGTCGGACGATTCAGGGATCACCATTGATGCGCTGAACGGCGCGCCTGGTGTTTACACCGCCGATTGGGCAGAAACCGGCAATGGGCGTGATTTCCTGATGGCCATGACTCGTGCTCATAACGAACTGGAGGCAAAAAACGCCGCCTACCCCCGTACAGCCCAGTTCCGCAGCACATTGGTTCTGGCTTGGCCGGATGAACATGACGAAGTATTTGAAGGCATCGCACCTGGTCATTTGGTTTGGCCGATCCGTGGCGAGGGTGGGTTTGGATATGACCCGATGTTTGTCCCGGACGGATACGACATTACCTTTGCTGAAATGGATCGCTGGGAAAAGAACAAGATCAGCCATCGCGGCCGTGCGGTGCAGATGTTCGTGAAGGGCTGCTTTGGCGGATGATTGGCGCAATGGGGGCTTTGGCCTGTATGTGCATTGGCCCTTTTGCGAGGCCAAATGCCCTTATTGCGATTTCAATAGCCATGTTTCGAGTAATATCGATCAAAAACAATGGCTTGAATCTTATCTGAGTGAACTTCGCCGTTCTGCCTCCGAAACCTCCAACCGGGTCTTGAACACCATCTTTTTCGGTGGCGGCACACCATCCTTGATGAACCCAGAAACCGTTGCTGCCGTGATTGATGAGGCGCGGGCGCTTTGGCACCCGGCCAATGACATGGAAATCACCCTCGAAGCCAATCCTGGCTCGGTTGAGGCCGGACGGTTTGCGGCTTACCGCGATGCTGGCGTCAATCGAATCTCGATGGGTATTCAGGCCCTGAACGACGATGATCTACGCCGCCTCGGTCGGATCCACACTGTAGCCGAGGCCCGAGCGGCCTTTGATACCGCTCGCAATTGCTTTGATCGCGTCAGTTTCGACCTGATCTATGCGCGCCAACATCAGACACTGGAGGCCTGGCGTTCGGAACTGACTGAAGCGCTATCGATGGCCATAGACCACCTTTCACTATACCAGCTGACTATCGAAGACGGGACGGCCTTTGGGGATCGATATGCGGTGGGTAAACTACGCGGCCTACCCGAAGATGACAAAGCCGCCGATATGTATCTGGCAACACAGGAAATCTGTGAAGCGCATGGCCTGCCCGCCTATGAAGTTTCGAACCACGCTCGCCCCGGTGCTGAATCACAGCACAATCTGATTTACTGGCGGTACGGCGACTATGTTGGCATTGGACCCGGCGCCCATGGGCGGATCACTGAAAATGGCCAGAAATACGCGACCGAGACCTATTTGAACCCACAGCGCTGGCTTGGTGCCGCCAAACAAGGTGTTGGGGAAAAGAGCCGCAGTGTATTACCACTTGAAGATCAGGCGAATGAATACCTTATGATGGGTATGCGAATTGCTGAGGGTCTAGATATGGACAGGTGGCACGCTTTATCCGGCCGTTCTCTTCCCCCGGAGGTTATCGACCACCTGACCGATATCAACATGGTCCAGCGGAGGAACGGACGACTCGCAGCCACATCCGACGGGCGCGCCGTTCTTAACGCCGTCATCCGGGAGCTTTTGAACTGAATATGCAGTATCTTTGGGCCGGACTGGGATTGCTGTGTGTTGCGTTGGCCACCGTTGGGGTTGTCCTGCCCCTTCTTCCAACTGTTCCGTTTCTTCTTTTGGCAGCTTTCTTCTTTGCCCGGTCTTCGTCGCGTTTGCACAATTGGCTTCTGAGCCATCAACTTTTTGGGCCACTGATTCTTGATTGGCAAAGCTCGGGCGCCATTCGACCTGTCGCAAAAAAGGCGGCAACCGTTTCAGTCGCCGCCGTTTTTGGTATCTCGATATTGATGTCCGCGCCAATTTTTGTACTGGGCATTCAGGCCGTCGTGCTGGGCGGCGTCATGATCTTTATCTGGACGCGACCTAGCGGCTAAGCTTGGCGCAAAGATCGTCCAGCTGATCCAAATTCTCGTAGGTCAGAACGACCTGTCCCGTTTCCGTTCCCGCCTTGTGATTGATCGACACCTTCATCGCCAAAATTGCAGACAGGTCCTTCTCCAAAGCGCGTGTGTCGGCATCTTTTCCCGCATCCAGGTTTTTGGAGCGAGGTGCAGAGCGTTCAACATCACCTTGCTGCTGTTTTTTGACCAATGCCTCGGTTGCACGTACTGACAAACCACTTTTGACGATCTGTTGTGCAAGTTCCGAAGGGTTTTCGGCCGTAATCAGCGCCCTGGCATGTCCAGCCGATAATTTCCCTTCAATTACAAGGGTTTGCACATCAATCGGCAAGGAAAGTAAACGCATGAGGTTCGCAATGTGGCTGCGACTCTTGCCTAGAGCCTCGGCAAGTTTTTCCTGAGTGTGACCAAAGCGATCCATCAATTGCTTGTAGCCCGCGGCCTCTTCCACTGCATTCAGATCGGCGCGCTGGATGTTTTCGATAATCGCAACTTCCAGGACTTCGGTATCGTCGAAATCACGCACAATGATCGGGATTTCATGCAACTGAACCATCTGTGCTGCGCGCCAACGACGTTCACCGGCGACAATTTCATATTCATCGGAGCCCGTCGCCCTCACAATCAAAGGCTGAATGATCCCTTTTTCCTTGATCGATGCCGCCAATTCATCCAACTGCTCGGGCAAAAATGTCCTGCGTGGCTGATTTGGGTTTGCTTTCAGCTTTTCAATTGGGACTTTCAGGTCAGGCCTGCGTGCGTCAGCGGATGCCCGGCCTTCCGTTTCGGAATTCACGTCCGCCATAAGGGCGGACAGCCCGCGCCCCAACCCTCTGGATTTTGCTTTCCTGGCGCTCATGTCGCCCTCCTCATTACCGCTCACGCAGCGGTCTTATTGTTTTTGTGCATGATCTCACGAGCAAGATGACGATAAGCCATAGCCCCAAGCGAACCCGAGTCATATTGCAAAACTGGTAACGCATAGGACGGTGCTTCGCTGACCCGCACGTTTCTGGGTATTTTCGTCTTAAAAACCATCTCACCCAGATTGTCACGTGCGTCCTTTTCGACCTGTCGGGACAAGTTGTTGCGGTTGTCATACATAGTCAACACAACACCTTCGATTCTCAACTCTGGATTCGCCGTTTGTCGAACCTCTCGAATCGTCAGCATCAGTTGCGAAAGCCCCTCAAGCGCAAAGAACTCGCTTTGCAGTGGCACAAGTATCGAGTGTGCGGCAACCATCGCATTGACAGTCAGTAAATTAAGCGACGGAGGACAGTCGATAAGGATGAAATCCAGATTAAACACATCCACTGCCGTCTGACGCAGTGCATCGTGCAATAGATAGCTGCGTTTTTCATTGGAAATCAGTTCAATATCAGCGGAACTCAGATCAACAGTCGCCGGAACCACAAAAAGACCTTCGATTTCGGTCTCCTGCACGACTGCTTCCAGTGGTGCATCGTCGAGGATCAGGTCATAGGTCGTCCAATCCCGATCTTCGACGCCCAATCCGGTTGACGCATTCCCCTGTGGATCGAGGTCAACCACCAGAACTCTACACCCGGATTCCGCCAATCCTGCTGCCAGATTGATAGCTGTGGTTGTTTTCCCTACTCCACCCTTCTGATTGGCGACAGCAATTATCCGAGGCCCTGAAGGTCGAGACAAATCAACCACGTGATACTCCTTTGATCTTAAGGATAACGGCTTGAGGTTCAGTTAAACTTGTAATCGGCTCAGCCTCGAAATTCCATTCCTCACATGCGTCTGCCAGCTCTTTTTTCCAATTTGCGCCTTTGGGCAACAATGCCATCCCGCATTCAGCTAAATGCCTGTCACAAAAAGACAATAAAGTGTTCAAATCGGCTAACGCCCGGGCGGACACGATATTTGCAGCCATAGGATCAACAGTTTCGATTCTCTTCGAAATCACCGAACACTTTATTCCACACTCCCGTGCCACGCTGCGCAGGAACGCTGATTTACGTTGGTCACTTTCAACCATAGTAAATGAAGAAGTTGAGTTTTCCTCGGCTGCTATTATTGCGCACACCATACCTGGAAACCCGCCTCCACTTCCGAAGTCTGCCCAAGTTTCAAAACTACCAGCGCAACGATAAACCTGAACGGAATCAAGTATATGCCGGTTCCATATGTGTTCCAGACTTTTTCGTGATACAAGGTTGATTTTCGGATTCCATCGCTTCACCAACTCTACATAAGTCGAAAGGCGTTCGAATGTTTCACGTGAAACATTCATTTCATCGAACAATGAATAATCGACTGTCATGCCCGACGAGCTCTTTGGTCCCGCCGAAGTTTTGCCAGAACGAGAGTCAACGCCGCTGGCGTGACTCCTTCGACCCGACTTGCCTGGGCTATATTTGACGGTTTGGCCTGCGACAGCTTTTGTTTTATCTCCGAAGACAGGCCGTCCAAGGCAAAATAGTCAAATTCTCGCGGGATGACATGGGATTCATCCCGCTTCATCGCCTCCACATCACGCTTTTGTCGGGCAATGTAATTCGCGTATAGAGCATCCCGCTCTATCTGAAGCTTAATCTTGGGATCAACGTCGCTCAATTCCGGAACCAGAGGTAGCAAATCTTCAAATGACGTATCAGGAAAAGCCAGAATCGCCATTCCATCCCTTCGATTGCCATCCTGGTTAACATTTATTCCAGCATTGAGTACCTCTTTGGGGGTGAAGGTGCGGCCCGACAGTTTTGACTTTACAAATTCGAGTTGATGTATTTTGTCCTCAAACTGAGATTTGCGTGTTTCTCCTACACACCCCAACCCCAACCCAAGCGGCGTCAGGCGCTGGTCAGCATTGTCAGCGCGCAAAGACAATCGGAATTCGGCCCGTGAAGTGAACATTCTGTAGGGTTCAGCAACTCCGCGAGTTGTCAAATCGTCGATCATTACGCCAATATAACTGTCTGATCTCGAAAAATGAATCGGTTCCCGCGATTGAACTTCGAGCGCTGCATTAAGACCAGCCACCATCCCTTGGGCCGCGGCTTCCTCATATCCTGTAGTTCCGTTGATCTGCCCAGCTAGATATAGACCCGGTACATCCGGAAGCGATAAAGACGCGCTCAAGACTCGCGGATCAACGTAATCATATTCGATCGCATATCCTGGTTGCAGGATTTCCGCTTTCTCCAACCCTTTAATCGATTGGACGTATTCCAGTTGTACTTCTTGAGGTAGAGAGGTGGAAATACCGTTCGGATAGATCGTGTGATCTTTGATACCCTCGGGCTCAAGGAAAATTTGATGCGATTCCTTATCCGCGAAACGTACGATTTTGTCTTCGATGGATGGGCAATACCGAGGACCTACGCCATCGATGTGGCCACCATACATTGCAGATTTCGACAGGTTCGCTTCAATAATCTCATGCGTTTGCGCGTTTGTATGCGTTATTCCACACGAAATCTGAGGTGCGATGACATTCTTCGACAGAAATGAAAACAGCGTGGGATCGTCGTCGCCATCCTGTTTTTCCAAATCTGACCAATCGATTGTTCTCCCGTCCAGCCTGGGCGGTGTACCCGTCTTCAATCTACCCATTGGAAGATTGTAACTATCTAACCTTTCGGCCAGTTTGACAGAGGGTCGATCTCCCATCCGCCCACCTGGGCGAGACACATCTCCTATGTGAATGACGCCGCGAAGGAAAGTACCGGAGGTCAGAATGACCGCTTGCGCATGAAGTTCTGACCCATCTGCAAATACAACGCCTGTGATTCGCGAACGACTCATCAGAAAATCGACAACTTCTCCGACTACGACGAATAGGTTAGCCTGGTCTTTCGTTTCATTTTGCATCGCAGCCCGATAAAGGGCACGGTCCGCCTGTGTTCTTGGACCCTGAACTGCGGGTCCTTTTCGACGGTTCAGCAATCGAAATTGAATACCTGCCCGATCCGCTACACGGCCCATGACACCATCAAGGGCATCAATCTCTCGAACTAGGTGGCCTTTCCCCAATCCGCCAATCGCGGGGTTGCAGGACATCACGCCTATGTCCGACGCGGACAATGTCACCAACGCAGTCGTTGCGTCCATCCTTGCAGACGCGTGCGCGGCCTCTGTTCCCGCGTGACCTGCGCCAATGACAATGACATCAAACTTCGAATGTTTCACGTGAAACACTCCTTACTTTCCCAAACAGAAGCTGGAGAAGATTTCATCCAATAGAGTTTCGACATCTATTCTACCCACCAAAGATTCAAGGGCCCTTATTGCCGTTCTCAACTCTTCTGCTGCGATATCATACAGATCTGAACCCGATTCCAGAACCCGGATCGCAGCATTCAACGCTTCTGCCGCTTTGTTGATCGCCGCCCGGTGTCGTTCGCGTGTCGCAATACCATAGCTAGTAGTACGTTGGCTAAGTACACACGATATCTGGCATATTAACGCATCGACACCCTGCCCAGTTTTACCGGAAACGCCATCGCTAGAATCATTTCGGAGATCCGCCTTAGGGAGAACATGAATATCGCCATCCTGAGTTGCCACACCCAACTGTTCTGGCGTTTCTGATAGAAAGACCCGAAGATCCGCGGCCTCCGCTCTTTTACGAGCCAGCTCAATCCCAAGGTTTTCAACGAAATCTTCGGTATCCCTCAACCCTGCTGTATCCAGAAGTGTGACGGGCAACCCGGCGAGGTCCATCCGAACCTCGATTACATCCCGTGTTGTACCCGCATATTCCGACGTGATTGCAGCGTCACGGCCGGCAAGCGCGTTCAGCAAAGTGGATTTCCCGGCATTTGGGAGGCCCACAATCGCAACCTCGAAACCATTACGAATACGCTCAGCGATTTTCACGCCATCTGCTTCGCGACGCAGGTCTGACATAACGCCATTTACCAGAACACGAACTTCCGGTGTGACATCCGTTGGAACCTCTTCATCAGCAAAATCAATCACGGCTTCCAGCAAAGACGCTGCGCGAATCAAATCGCGACGCCAACGTTCCGCCAACGCACCAAGTTCACCTGCCAGAACAGTCTGGGCCTGTTTTCGCTGAGCTTCAGTTTCTGCGTCGATCAGGTCAGCCAGACCTTCGACCTGTGTCAGGTCCATCTTGCCATTCTCAAGCGCCCGGCGCGTGAATTCACCCGGTTCGGCGATACGCAGCCCCTCCGTATCTGACAAGCAGCGCAACACCGCGTTGACAGACGCTGTGCTTCCATGGATCTGAAGCTCAGTCACATTCTCTCCGGTGAAACTGGCCGGGGCCTGGAATGTCAAAACCAACCCGTCGTCCAAACGCGCTCCACCGTGATCGCGCAAAGTGCGCAAGACCATACCGCGGTTTGGCAGCGTGCTTCCAGTCAAGCGAGCTGCAGCTGAATGCGCTTCGGGGCCAGAGAGGCGAATGACCGCCACCCCGGCTTTACCTTGCGCGCTGGCCAAGGCGAATATCGTATCCATTCGAAGGCCTCGCTTGAAACTAAGACCTGTGTCAGGTGTTCATCGAGTCGAAGAATTCACCGTTTGTTTTGGTTTGCTTCAACTTGGACAACAGGAATTCGATTGCGTCGGTGGTACCCATCGGGTTGAGAATGCGGCGCAAAACAAAAGTCTTGGCCAGATCACCCTTGTCGACCAGAAGGTCCTCTTTCCGGGTACCGGATTTGAGGATGTCGATCGCCGGGAACACGCGTTTGTCTGCGATTTTGCGATCCAGAACGATTTCCGAGTTGCCGGTGCCTTTGAATTCTTCGAAGATCACCTCGTCCATCCGGCTGCCCGTATCGATCAATGCGGTGGCGATGATGGTCAGCGAACCGCCCTCTTCAATATTCCGTGCCGCACCAAAGAAACGTTTGGGCCGCTGAAGTGCGTTCGCATCCACACCACCGGTCAGAACTTTACCCGAGGACGGCACCACAGTGTTAAACGCTCTACCAAGTCTTGTAATCGAATCGAGAAGGATAACAACATCTCGTTTATGCTCGACCAAACGCTTGGCTTTTTCGATAACCATTTCAGACACAGCCACGTGGCGCGTAGCGGGTTCATCAAAGGTCGAGGATACAACCTCACCCTTCACCGAACGTTGCATGTCGGTCACCTCTTCCGGGCGTTCATCGATCAGCAGGACGATCAGATAGCACTCAGGGTGGTTCTTCTCGATCGAGTTCGCGATGTTTTGCAAGATCACAGTCTTACCGGTCCGCGGTGGCGCCACGATCAAAGAACGCTGACCCTTACCGATGGGAGACACCAGATCGATGACACGCGCAGATTTGTCCTTAATGGTGGGATCTTCAACCTCCATTTTCAGACGCTCATCGGGATAGAGCGGTGTCAGGTTGTCAAAGGCGATCTTGTGCTTGGCCTTTTCAGGATCTTCAAAGTTGATCTTTGTAACTTTGATCAGTGCAAAATAGCGCTCATTTTCGTCCGGAGCTTTAATATCCCCTTCAACCGTATCCCCGGTCCGCAGCGAGTGCAGGCGGATCATCTCGGGCGAGACATAGATGTCATCCGGACCCGGCAGATAGTTCGCCTCGGGCGAGCGCAGGAAACCGAAACCGTCCTGAAGAACCTCCAGCACGCCATCGCCGCCAACGGTCCAGCCTTCATCCGCGCGTTCGCGCAGGATCTGGAACATCATCTCGCCTTTACGCATGGTCGAGGCGTTTTCGATTTCCAGATCTTCGGCCATCGCCAGAAGGTCTTTGGGGCTTTTGGCCTTCAGATCGGCCAGATTCAGAGTATCTGTTGTCATTATACAAACCTTCACCGCTGAGACTGCGGCACGAAGTTAAATTTCAGTACGGAAGATACGCCGCCCGGACGGGCGTGTTGACCCTTACATATGCGCAGCAAGGTTCGGAGTCAAACAGGCCCTCAGAACTTCAGAATGACCGCCAGAACGATGGCAACCATCAATACGGTCGGAACTTCGTTCATCATGCGGTACTGCCGCCCAGTGAGCTTATTTCGGCCCTCTACGAAGTCCTTGCGTCGTGCCATCAACCAATGATGAAACCAAGTCATTCCAATCACGGCAGCACCCTTTACCCAAGGCCACGACCAGTCCCATCCGATGATGCCTGGCGTGAACACCATGATCAGACCGCAGGCCCACGCCACGATCATCGCCGGCCCCATGATCACGCGCAGAAGCTTTTCTTCCATTTCAAGGAAGATCTGTTCAGCGCCATCAACGGTCTGTGCCTTTTCTACGTGATAGACAAACAGTCGGGGCAAATAGAACAATCCAGCCATCCATGAAATCACAGCCATGATGTGAAGCGCCTTCACCCAAGGATAGATCGTAAAAAGAAGATCGGTCATTTCGACTCCGGGCGTTGCTCGGGACTCTCCCTAATAAAAAAAAAAGAAAAGAAAAAGGATGATGGTTTTGTAGGGCGAGTAAAATCCGTGGATTACTTTTTTACACAAGTGTTTTCCCCAAGTGGACAGAACTAAAGAATTTGCAAGTGATTCTGTTAGTTGATATTTTAATCGTTTAAAAACAATTGGATACATACTTGCAGGCAATCTAGACTTGGGGATAACTGGTAGGAGTTCTTGGGATATCTAGATTTTCCTAGGAAGCCGACTTATCCTTGTCCCGGCTGGATGGGATTTGAGCGACTCATGGTTCTTTGCCGCGAAATTCCCAGGGTTGCGTGTCAACCGGAAAACCATACAAAGCACCCCAGAACTCTTATCGATTTGCACACGGGGTTTTCCACATGTCTGTCCCCATTCTTCTGGCTTCAGGGTCCTCCATACGCGCGCAGCTGCTTGAAAACGCAGGTGTACAATTCTCTGTTCAAACAGCGCGCGTGGATGAAGAGACGGCCAAGCGCGCTTTGCTGGCCGAAGGCGCTTCGCCACGCGATATTGCCGATACGCTGGCTGAAATGAAAGCCCGCAAGGTCAGCGACAAGAACCCCGGCGCGATGGTTCTGGGATGTGATCAGGTTCTGGACTTTGAGGGCCAGTTGCTGTCGAAGCCTGAAACCCCGGAACTGGCATTGGCTCAGCTGAAAGCCATGCGTGGCAAGCGTCATATGCTTTTATCCGCGGCGGTGATCTATCAGGATGGTGAGCCAATCTGGCGGCATGTGGGACAGGTACGCTTGCGGATGCGGGCCAGTTCCGACGCATATCTGAAAGATTATATTGCAAGGAACTGGGATAGTATCCGACATGCCGTCGGGGCCTACAAGCTGGAAGAAGAAGGTGTGCGCCTGTTCGCTACCATTGACGGCGACTATTTTAACGTTTTGGGTATGCCACTGTTGGAGCTTCTCAACTTTCTGGCTGTAAAAGGGGTGATCGATCAATGACGGACTACCAGGTGCCTTTGGCAGGCGTGATTGGTCATCCCATTGGACATTCACGTTCGCCCAAGCTGCATGGTCATTGGCTGAAGACCTATGGCCTTGCGGGTCATTACATTCCCATGGATGTGGCCCCTTCGGATCTGGAAACCGTGCTGCGAACCCTGCCCAAAGCTGGTTTTGTCGGGGCCAATGTGACCGTTCCCCACAAAGAGGCTGCGTTGAAGATCGCGGATCACGTGTCAGATCGCGCGACGGTGATTGGCGCGGCGAATACACTTGTGTTTCGCAAAGACGGCTCGATCCATGCAGATAACACCGATGGGTACGGGTTCATGGAAAACTTGCGCAGCGGAGCACCGGACTGGAATGCGAAAGATGGCCCGGCCGTTGTGTTCGGGGCCGGAGGGGCCGCGCGCGCCGTTCTGCAGGCATTATCTGATGCGGGCGTGCCGGAAATCCTGCTCACGAACCGAACCCACGCCCGAGCCGATCATCTGAAAGAAGAATTTGGCCAGCGCATCCGCGTGGTTGACTGGGTTCAGGCCGGAAACGTCATAGAGAATGCCGAACTGGTGGTGAATACGACCTCGCTTGGGATGCAGGGTCAGCCAGAGTTGCGAGTTCCGCTGGACGGGTTGCAGCCCGGCGCCGTTGTGACTGATCTGGTCTATGCGCCACTGAAAACCCGACTGCTGCAAACCGCGGAAGAGGCCGGGTGCACCATCGTCGATGGTTTGGGTATGCTGCTGCATCAGGCCGTTCCCGGGTTTGAACGCTGGTTCGGTGTCCGACCAGAAGTGGACGCAGGCACACGTGCGGCGGCATTGGCGTGAGTTTTATGCTTGGCCTGACCGGTTCCATCGGTATGGGGAAAACGACTACCGCGCAGATGTTTGTCGAAGAAGGCTGTGCCTTATGGGATGCGGATGCGGCGGTGCATCGGTTGTATTCCAAGGGCGGCGCTGCGGTTGATCCTCTGGAGCAAGAGTTTCCGTCTGCCATTCTGGACGGTGCGGTCAGCCGGGATGCATTGAAGCAGATAATTGCCGCCGACTCTTCTGCGCTGAAGACCATCGAAGCCATTGTGCACCCTCTGGTCGCCGCTGATCGTGCCGAGTTTCGGGAAAGCGCGACAACCGACATCCTAGTGTTCGACATCCCGCTTTTGTTTGAAACGGGCGGCGCCAAAATGATGGACGCGGTGGCGTGTGTTTCAATTCCGGTCAGCGAGCAAAAACGGCGCGTCATGGAACGGGGAACGATGACAGAGGCGCAGTTCGAGCAGATACGCGCCCGGCAGATGCCGAATGATGAAAAATGTGCGCGGTCGGATTATGTGATCGTGACCGACACTCTGGACCATGCTCGTGCGCAGGTGCAGGATGTGGTCAGGCAGATACGGGCGGGGATGGCGCATGCGTGAGATTGTACTCGATACAGAAACCACCGGGTTCGATCCCGAAAGCGGCGACCGGATCGTGGAAATCGGTGCTGTTGAATTGTGGAACCACGTCGCCACAGGTGAGACGTATCACGTCTATATCAACCCTGAACGTTCGATGCCGGAAGAGGCGTTTGGCGTGCATGGTATTGGCCCGGACCTGCTGGAAAACTCGCGCCCGCCTGAAAAAGGTGAAGTGACGCTGAAAGACAAACCGGTCTTTGCTAAGGTCGGTCACGGGTTTCGCGAATTCGTTGGTGATGCACGGCTGGTGATCCACAACGCGTCATTCGACATGAAATTCCTGAATGCCGAACTGAAATGGATGGGCGCCCCGCTCATCCCGATGGAACAGGCGCTGGATACGCTGGCGATTGCGCGCAAACGGTTTCCCGGTTCTCCGGCATCTTTGGATGCGCTTTGTCGTCGGTTCAATATCGACAATTCAAACCGTGTTTTGCACGGCGCTCTGCTTGACTCCGAAATTCTGGCGGAAGTGTATCTGGAGCTGATCGGAGGGCGGCAGCCTGATTTCGGCCTGTCGACATCAGCAACATCCGCGGCGGGTGGTGTCGACGATTGGCGTCCAACCCCGCGCGCCACAGCACTGCCATCCCGTATCACCGAAGATGAACGAGCCGCTCATAAAGTTTTTGTGGAAAAACTGGGCGAAAGAGCCCTGTGGACCCGTGCCTGATCCGGTCAGGCACGGGCCAAACCTCAGGCGTCAGCTTTCTGGGCTTGCTCGGCCTGACGACGCATCAATTCGTTGCGATACAGGGCAACGAAATCAATATTGTCCAGGTTCACCGGCGGGAAGCCGCCGTCACGGGTGATGTCGCTGACGATGCGGCGCAAAAACGGGAACAGCATACGGGGGCATTCGATCATCAGGAACGGGTGCAGCTGATCTTCCTGTACCCCTTCGACGTGGAACAACCCGCAATAGTCCAGCTCGCACAGGAACAGAACATCGTCCAGGCCTTTGGCTTTGGAGGTCAGGTTCAGTTTGACGGACACTTCGAACTGATGGTCAGCGGGGCGTTTTTTGGCATCCAGGTTCACCTGAACGGCGATTTCGGGCTGTACATCGCCCGATACACCTTTTTGTGCCATCACGTTCTCAAAGGACATATCGCGGATGAACTGCCCCAGAACACGCATCTGAACCTGCGGGGCGGCTTGGGCGGCAGAGTTTCCTGCAGCGTTTTCTTCGGCCATGGATCTACTCCAAAATTGAAATTCGCCACTGCTTATCAAGTTGGGCGCGCTACCTCAATGCTGGTGCGGGCCTTCCACCCATTTCGAGGGCTTGGATGGGTCTTTTTTAGGTTGGATCTCGGTGAATTCCCCATCGATGACGTCACTCTTGTCGAATGGGTTTCCCTGCGACTGATAGCCAGGACCGGGGCCCATCTGGAATTGAGCGACGGTGACCTTCGATTTCAAATAGCGGAAAACGGCAACCCTGACGCCCGGTATCAACAATGCAAATCCAACGGCATCAGTGAAAAACCCCGGTGTCAGCAACAAAGCACCCGACAAAAGGATCATCGCACCATGTGCCAGTGGTTCGGACGGATCATCAAGCTCGGCAAAAGAACGCTGCAGGTTTCCCAGTGCCATGCGACCTTGTGTCCTCACCAAAACTGTGCCCAAAACCGCTGTCAGTACTACGATGGCAAGGGTCGGCCACAAGCCAATCAACCCGCCAACCTGAATAAACAGCGCGATCTCGATGATAGGCACCAACAAAAATGCCAAGAACAGATACATTTGCGTTAACCTTTCCGTTAGGCCGTGCTGTGGACTTGCTACCCACGGTCACCTACATAGTGGCATGAGGCCGCGTATACAAAGTCGCGGTTCTGAAAAGAGGATGAAATGAACGAACCCATGATCCAGTTGCTGGTCCTGGCCGGAATTGCCATTTTCCTGATCTTGCGCCTCAAAAGCGTATTGGGCTCACGTGAAGGTTTTGAAAAACCGCCCGTGCAGCAACAACCCGAAGCGCATAAATCGCGCCGCGATTTCGAGGTGATCGAAGGCGGCCCGGATCATGACATTACCGACCATGTTGCGGAAGATAGCGAACAGGCACAAACATTGACCGCAATGAAGCGGGTCGAGCCGGGCTTTTCGGTCACCGAGTTTGTTCAGGGTGCACGCGGTGCCTATGAGATGATCGTGATGGGGTTCGAAAAGGGCAACCTGGATGAAATCCAGCCATTCTTGTCGGAAGAAGTATTCGATACCTTCGTGTCCGTCGTGTCCGACCGTGAAGATCAAGGCCTGTCCATCGAAGCGGAATTTATCGGGGTCAGGGAAACCACCCTGGCGGATGTGAAATTCGACAAGGATTCCAATCAGGCCGAGATCACCATGAAATTCGTGGGTGAGCTGACTTCGGTCGTGCGGGATCGCGGTGGGGATATCATCGAAGGCAATCCCAATACCGTTAAACGCCAAAAGGACAGCTGGACCTTTGCCCGCGTGATGGGCAAGGACGATCCGAACTGGCTGCTTGTCGCCACGGACGCATGATTGCAACGCTCCGGTCGCTATTTCTGGTGGGTGCAATGACCACTGCCAGCGCCGCCGGAGCTGAGGCAACGCGATCCATTCTGTCGTTCGATGATCTGCAGGGCTGGGCCGATGATGATCATGGTGCAGCCCTTTCGGTTTTCCTAAACACATGTGGTGATCTGAAGGATCCGGATTGGCGCGCCCTGTGCGGCGTCGCCAAAATCTATGACGCGGGCGCGGCACGGGCGTTCTTTGAGCTCTTCTTTCGCCCGGTTCTTGTTGAGGATGGCGAAGACGCCCTGTTCACCGGGTATTTCGAGCCCGAGCTTGACGGCGCACGTACCCGGACGGGCCGTTTCAAATACCCAATCTACAAGATGCCCCCCGAGGCCCGCACTGAGGGGCCATGGCTGAGCCGCCGTGAAATCCTGACCAGTGACGTGATGCAGGGTCGCGGGCTTGAGATCGCCTGGGTCGATGATCCCGTTGAGTTGTTTTTCCTGCAGATCCAGGGGTCTGGCCGTGTTCGACTGCCGGATGGCGGTGCCCTGCGCGTGGGATACGGAGGCGCGAATGGACATCCCTACAGGTCCATCGGTGTCGAGCTTGTGCGGCGCGGTATTCTGGGTTCGCATGAGGTCAGCGCCCAGATGATCCGCGCCTGGGTGCGCAAGAACCCCGAAGCAGGTGCAGAATTGTTGTTCCACAACCAGTCCTATGTTTTCTTTCGCGAAGTCTCGCGTGTTGCGCCCGAGCTTGGGCCTTTGGGTGCCATGAACCGATCCGTTACGACGATGCGCAGCATCGCGGCCGATCCGGTCTATACCCCGCTGGGTGCGCCGGTCTGGGTGGAAAAGGACGGCAAGAAACCAATGCGCCGCCTGATGATCGCGCAGGATACAGGCGCGGCCATCAAAGGCGCGCAAAGAGCTGATATCTTTTTCGGGACCGGTGACAAAGCCGGGCAAGACGCGGGCAAATTGAAAGATCCGGGCCGGATGGTGGTGTTGCTGCCCATCCAGCGTGCCTATGCCCTTTTGCCGGATGAGTTCTGATGACCAGGCGAAAGCTGACCAACGAAGAGATCGAGCTGTGGCGCAAGGTTACCAAGCAGGCTGAGCGGCTGCACCCGGAAATGCCGCAGACGGTCCATCCAACCTCCTTGCCGAAACCCAAACCCAAGAGAACGCCGAAACCCCGGTTCGACGCGATTGAACTTGGGCAGAAACATCAAGCAAAACCGAAACCAAACGATCTGAAACCGTCGGTGACAGATGCACTGCGCAAAGCTCCGGTTCAGATGGATACCAAGGCCTTTGGTCGGATGAAGCGGGGCAATCTGAAACCCGAAGGCAAGCTGGACCTGCACGGTATGCGGGTTGATACGGCCCACCCCGCGTTGATCCGATTTGTCCTGAGTGCGCAGGCACAGGGTAAGCGCCTTGTTCTGGTCGTAACCGGGAAAGGTAAGGACAGGGATGAACCCGGCCCGATCCCGACACCACGCGGTGTCCTGCGCAACCAGGTGCCTCATTGGCTATCCATACCCCCATTGGTACAGGCAGTGATGCAGGTCACGCCTGCTCATATCAGCCATGGCGGTGATGGGGCTTACTATGTGTATCTCAGGCGCGTGCGCTAAAGATCACGGCGGGCGTGAGAAATGCCAACCCAAACCAGAACGCATACCAGTATGAAAAACACGCCGATCCAGATGAATTGCGTGTTCAGCGATATGCCGGTGTCGATAAGAATACCGGTCAAACCCGGCCCGATGGCCGAGCCCAGGACCAGGATCGCTGCGGCCATTGCCTTGATGGCCCCGATATGCCGGGTGCCATAAAATTCGGCCCAGAATGCGCTGGGCAAAGTGCTGTTCGCCCCAACCGTCAAACCCAGAAACACCAATCCGATCGTCGCGCCACTGATTGAGTCGGTCATGCCCAGTATGACAAATCCGACCGCTATCGGAAGTTGGTAAAATGGCATGATGCGCGCGGTACCCCATTTATCCAATGCCCAGCCCGCCGCAAACAACGACAACAGCGATACACCGGTATAGACCGGAAACAGGGCGACCAACTGGATATGCTGCCAACCTTTCGCGTCAGCCAGATAGACCTGATGAAAGAAAAATGCGGTGATAAATGCCGATGGCGCAAGTATCGACGGCACCATGAACCAGAACAGGGGATGGAACAGGGCGTCCCGGCGGCTCCAGTGACGACCCTGCATACCTGTGGCAGAAAATTCACTGGATAGGCTTTGCGGTGTTCGTTCCTCGCGCAGTAACCGCGTCAGCACGGGAATACCCAGGACGGTGATACCCGCAGCGATGATCCACAGCCAACGCCAATCCAGAAAAGCCATGGCAGCCACAAAGATCAGAGGCAGCATTGCTTCGCCGATCGCATAGCCCGTTGACGCTATGGATAATGCTTTGCCCCGTGTAACCGTGAACCATCGTGCCATCGCGACCACGGCCAGATGCGTACTCATCCCCTGACCGAACAAACGCAACAAAAAGATCACCACCGGCAGGAGCGGCAGCCAGGTGTTCAACGCCATGGCAAGGCCAGCCAAAGCCAACCCCGCCAGCACCACAGGGCCCAACACCCGGAC
This sequence comes from uncultured Ruegeria sp., assembly GCF_947497005.1. GTDB lineage: Bacteria > Pseudomonadota > Alphaproteobacteria > Rhodobacterales > Rhodobacteraceae > Ruegeria. The sequence continues at coordinate 236,359 of NZ_CANMFF010000008.1, forward strand.
ACGGAAGATGTCTGTTAATCCTCCGGCCCAGATCATCACAATGGCGGACAGGGTTGTGCCCAATGTGTATAGCCCGCCCCAAGCACCATGGCTAAGGCCGTATTCCGCGCGAATTTCGCCGGCGAAGATCGAGATGAAAAAGGTCTGCCCGAAGCTGGACAGAAAAGTCAGCAGAACACCGGTGCCAAGCCAGGTTGCATTGTCAACAAGGTATCGGCGCAGGTTGAACCGCGTCAAGGAGAGCTGACCTGAGCCTGTCCTGTTTCTGTCAGAACAATTTCAGTGGCGCCATCTGGATTGCGCTCGCTTGGTGGTACCAGGATATCGATTGCGGGCCGGTCTTCACGCCCGAAAGTACTGTTCACGCGTCGCAACGAGTTGAGGATCGACAGCAATGCCGGGGAGGTCGCGGCAACGAAATGCGAGGATCCCGCGTCGCTGTTGAATGCAGTCGTATCGATGACGCTGATCGGGAATTCCTCAAGCGAGTCAATCGAGCTGATATTTCCCAGCCTTTTACCCTCATGCGTGCCGCGCAGGCGGGCCGAGAAGTTCAGAATCTTATCCTTTTGGGACACCATTACAAGGAATGGATCCGGCGGGTTATCGATCCGCTTCATCTGCGAGCGGAACAGGTCGAGATCCAGATCGGGTGAGATCAGCACGACCCCTTCGATATTTCTGTTGGCCCAGCCGGGTTCCTGCAGCTCGGTTTGCCGGATCATTTCCATTGTCAAAGCGCCACCCATGGAATGGGCGACCAGAATCACGCGTTTGACACCCATGGATTTCAGTTCGCGGATGGTCTGCTCCAGCCCGTCGCGGGCAAACAGCATGCTGTCCAGATCATAGGCATATCCATAACCCGTTGCACGGCTTGGCCAAGAATACACCAGCGTCGAGCCTGGAAGTCCGATATCATGCGTCAGCTGTGCGGCGCGAAAGATCGTTTCGGTCTGGGTCGAATTGTAGCCGTGCACAAATATCGTGACGTCATCCTGGCCTCGCAAATGTTCACGTAGCCCTCCGGGCCCGTCCAACTCGGTCACATCCGCCAGGACGAATTCTTTCTGTGGATTTGGGTTCGCGTAAGAGAACCGGAGCGTACCCGGAGTATGTGTCGGCGGGACCGAAACCGTGGTTTCCAGAAACTTGAGCGTTTCACCGCGTCGGAAGCCATAGGATCCGTCGGCCTCGCGCGCTCGGGTCGTACTTGCGAATATGATTTCAGGAGTGCCCACATTTAAGGCAGTGGGCACGACTTCGGACACCGTCCGGTCAACGCAAGCGCTGAGCGAAAGGGATGCGAGCAGAATGATGAAATAGCGCAGCACGGGTCAGCCCTCGGGGTGAATTGTGCACACGCTACCGCATTCTTGACCAACGTCCAGCATGGTACGTCGGAAACAGCGAAAAAAACGGCTGGCCGTGTTACAAAACGTAACGGCTAAGGTCCGAGGACTTGGTCAACTCCCCAAGATTGTCGCTGACGAATTGCGCATCCACAGTGATGTCCGTACCGGCCCTGTCTGGTGCCGCAAAGGACAATTCCTCGAATACCCGTTCCATGACCGTGTAGAGCCGCCGCGCACCGATGTTTTCGATACTCTGGTTCACGTCAGCTGCAATCCGCGCCAGCGCGGCAATGCCGTCTTCGGTAAAGCTGACGTGTACCTCCTCGGTGCCCATCAAGGCTGTATATTGACGGGTCAGAGCGTTGTCTGTCTCGGTCAGGATACGCACGAAATCCTGTTCTGTCAGGGCGCGAAGTTCCACGCGGATCGGCAGACGTCCCTGCAATTCCGGTAACAGATCAGAGGGTTTGGCAATGTGGAACGCACCCGAGGCGATGAACAGGATGTGGTCGGTTTTCACTGGGCCGTGCTTGGTCGAGACGGTCGTACCCTCGATCAATGGCAGCAGGTCGCGCTGAACCCCTTCGCGGCTGACATCGCCACCGCGCGCATCGGAACGGGCGCAGACCTTGTCGATCTCATCCAGAAACACGATGCCGTTCTGTTCGACCGATTCCAGCGCGATGCGGGTGACTGTTTCATCATCCAGCAGCTTGTCGGCCTCTTCCCCGATCAGCGCGTCATAGCTTTCGGCGATGGTCAGGCGCTTCTTGACGGTTCGCCCGCCAAACGCCTTGCCGAAAATGTCGCCCAGATTCATCATACCCATCTGACCGCCCGGCTGCCCCGGAATGTCAAACATCGGCATCGGGCTTGAGGTGTCGGACAGTTCCAGCTCGATCACCGTGTCGTCAAGCTCCCCGGCTTTCAGTTTCTTGCGGAACATCTCGCGCGTGCCTTCGCGCGCATCCGCGCCTGCGATGGCTTCGATCACGCGATCTTCGGCAGCCTGATGGGCCTTGGCCTTAACGTCTTCACGCATGTACTCGCGGGTTTGCAGGATCGCCGCATCCGCCAGATCGCGCACAATCTGTTCCACGTCGCGGCCGACATAGCCGACTTCGGTGAATTTTGTGGCTTCGACCTTGATAAACGGCGCACGGGCCAGTTTGGCCAGACGGCGGCTGATCTCGGTTTTGCCGACACCGGTGGGGCCGATCATCAGGATATTTTTAGGATAGACCTCTTCCCGAATGTCATCCGACAATTGCTTGCGGCGCCAGCGGTTGCGCAAGGCAACGGCCACCGCGCGTTTGGCATCCTTCTGGCCAATGATGAAGCGGTCCAGTTCCGAGACAATCTCGCGCGGGGTCAGGTCGGTCATATGTGATCTATCCGGTTGTTTCGAACCGGAACCTAATCATAAGGCGTGAAAACACAAGCTTATCACGAAAATCTCACGTCAACACACGGCCTGTACACGGAAAATCGTGAAGAAGTGAATCGCTTCGTGATCGATTCCGCCGCAATAAAGCAAAATCAACGGGCTTGTCTGCCCGTGCCGTCAAAGGAGACAATACAACATGATGACTCGCCGTTCGCTCTTTCTGAATGCCGCCGCTGCAGGCGCTTCGCTGGCTCTGGTCAGTGCAAATACTGCTTTGGCCGGGGGGCACAAAGGTCACTTTGAGGGCCGGTCGAACCACGTTACCACCGGGTCGGTAAAGCTGGTTAAAAATGGGGACCGCTATATCGTTGAACTGGGAGACGACTTTTCACTGGATGGCGGACCGGACCCGCGCGTTGCATTCGGAAAAGACGGCACGTACGATCCCGACACCAAGCTGGGCGCACTGCTGAATCTGACCGGCAAGCAATCCTATGCTGTGCCGCCTACTCTGGACACATCGAAATACAACGAAGTTTACATCTGGTGTGAAGTTGCAGGTGTTCCGCTGGGCGTTGCTTCGCTTAAGTAATCTGGTTACAGAATTCAGAGATTTCGGGCCTTAGACACGCCATTAGGTGGAATTAAGTTGCTCTGTTACACTCCCGGAAAGGCATTTTCCGGGGGTTTTTTATGTCGAAGATTGCCAAGATAACATTGCTGTTTGTGGTTTTTGTGGATTTGATCGGGCAGGGGCTGGTCTTTCCCATCATCAATTCTCTGATCATGGAAACGAAATCCGGGTTCCTGCCTGAAAACACGGCCATGGGGCGCAGGCATTTCTTCTATGGCCTCGTGATCGGGTGCTTTTTCCTGTCGTGGTTTCTGGGCGTTGTCTATGTCTCGAAAGTATCGGACTCGATCGGGCGTAAGAACGCTTTGCTTGTGTGCCTTGGTGGCGCATTGGCCGGATATGCCCTGACCATTGCCGCGCTTTACCTCAACAGCCTTCTTTTGCTGATCGTCGGACGTTCGATCACCGGATTCACTGCGGGCAATCAGCCCATTGCCCAGGCGGCGATGATTGACGGCAGTACCGATGCGGCGGATCGGGACAGGAACATGGGCTATATCGTGACAGGTGTCAGTTTTGGACTTGTGGGCGGGCCAATCATCGGAGCGGTCTTGTCAGACGCCGCCCTGCTGGGCAGTTTTGCGACATTGAGAACCCCGTTTTATGGCGCGTTTGTCCTTGTACTGATCGCGATCTTTCTTGTGCTGTTCTTCTTCCAGGACACCCGGACTGATCGTGAACCTTTCGTGTTCCGTCCCCGTGACGTCACAGACAGCCTGATTGCGGTGCGGGGGCATCCAATGGTGCTGAAGATCCTGCCGGTCTATTCGTTTTTCATGATTGCGAACGTCACCTTCTACGTGTTTGTCGACAACTTCCTGACCAGTGCATTCGGATACGGAGTCATCGGTGGCAGCATGGCGATGGTGGTGATTGGCGTGGCGCTGGCCTTCTCCAGTACCTTCCTGGTGAAACCCGCGCAGGAGAGGTTCAGCAAACACGCGATTATCTACACATCGCTTGTGGTGATGGTGATTTGCGGATTTGCTTTCGCCTTCAGCCCGAGCGGTGTGTTCAGCTATGTGCCGGTCTTTTTCTTCTATTTCCTGTTCGGGGTCGCTTATCCAACGATGCTGGGCCTGTTTTCTTCCAGCGTCAGCGAAGCGGATCAGGGCTGGGTCATGGGCGTGACCACCGCCGTGTTCTGCCTTGCGGGTGGAATCATGTCCCTGATCGGTGGCGGACTGATGAGCATCGATATCCGCGTGCCCTATTACATCGTGATTGTCGCGGCGATTATTGGCTTGATCGGCATGCACCGCCGCTGGAAAGGTAAGGAAATCTCGGCGCTGCTAGCCTGAGATTGTCTCAACCGTCAGCTTGCCGTTGGTGTAGACACAGATATCGGCGGCAATGGCCATAGATTGACGTGCGACCTCTTCCGCCGACTTGTCGCTGTCCATCATCGCGCGGGCAGCTGCCAGGGCGAAGTTGCCCCCGGATCCGATGGCAGCAACATTGTGTTCAGGCTCCAGTACATCCCCTGCCCCAGTGATCACCAGAAGGTCCTTGCCGTCGGTTACGATCAGCATCGCCTCGAGCTTTTGGAGGTATTTATCAGTGCGCCAATCCTTGGCCAGCTCGACCGAGGCGCGGGCCAGTTGGCCGGGCGTGGCCTCAAGCTTGGATTCCAGACGTTCCAGCAACGTGAAGGCATCCGCGGTCGATCCAGCGAATCCTGCCACAACTTCGAACCCGCCGGGTGACAGGCGGCGTACCTTACGGGCCGTGCCTTTGATCACGGTCTGGCCCAGGCTGACCTGCCCGTCACCAGCTATGACGATCTGACCGCCCTTCTTGACGCCAATGATCGTCGTACCGTGCCAACCGGGAAAGTCGCTATCTGCCATGATCGTCTCCGTTTTCACTGGCGCTATATATGGGCTGGGCGCGGTGTTGACGCAACCCGTTCTAAAACCGCCCAAAAGATATGCAAGAAATGCAATTCGGGGTTACCGGACTAGCAATTGTGAGTCTGGTTGCGCGGGACTACATGAGGCTCACAACCGACAAAGGGTCGGCTGTTTCTTCACAAAGGACTGCGCACATGGCAACCACAGCTAACATCCATGCGCCGCTCGGAGCAGCTACCATCCTGCACGTGGCGGACGCGTTCACCAACGTCGTCAACACTGTTGTCGATTGGTACGAATCCCGCAAAACCCGCAGACTTCTGTCGGACCTGAGCGACGCCCAGCTGGACGATATCGGTCTGAGCCGCGCGGATATCGCCAAACTCTGATCATTCCAACGGATCACCAATTCGAGACAGCCGCCCGGAATTCCGAGCGGCTTTTTTTGTTCAGCTTCGAACGTATTTTCCAGCCAGATCGAGCAGAAACGCCTCAATTGCGGCCGTTGCAACAACGTGCCGTGTGCCGGCTTCTTCATCGATAACATCCAGTCCACCCTTAACTGCACGCACTTCAGCCCTGCCCCGCGGCAGGTCGGAGGCAACCAGCTCGCAATCCACTTTTTCAGGTGCCTGTACACCGATCGTCACAATGACGCGCATTTCGGAATGATCGATGCCCAATTTGGAAAACAGCGTGATCGAGGAATGATGCAGCGCATCCTGCACTGCGCGGCGGGCGGCCTTGGTATAATCCTGACCGTAAAGATCGTTTCCCGTCCCCATTTCCAGAATAATGCGTTTTTCACTCATTGTGCGGGCTCCATGTCGAAGGAAACGATCAGGGCGGCGTTGGCGATAACCGTGTGCCCGTCACTATGCGGCTTTTCGATATCCAGCCCGCCTTTTGTGACGGTGATATTAGGCTGACCATAGGGGAAGACAGCATTCAGAGCTTCGATATCCACTTGATCCGGCTGCTGCACCCCAATCTCGGCGTCAATGATCATCGCTTCTTTCGGAAACCCAAACAATTCGGCCATGTTGATCGAGTTATGCCAAAGTGCATCCTTGATCGCCCGCAGCGATGCCTCGGTATAATCCATTCGGCGCAGGGATGTACCCATACCGAACTCTACAAGGACCCGCGTTTTTGCCATTGGTTTCTCCGATGTCTTCAACAAAAAAGGCGCCCCGATCTGAGGCGCCTTTGGGACAATCTGTTAGGACCAGATTAGATGGATTCTTCGATCCAGCTTTGCAGGGCCGCTTTGGGGGCAGCGCCTGCGCGGTTCGAAACAACCTGACCGTCCTTGAAAATGAACAGCGCCGGGATGCCACGTACGCCCATCGCCGCCGCAGCGTTCGGGTTGCTGTCTACATCTACCTTGGCGATTTTAACCTTGTCGCCATACTCGGCAGCCAGTTCTTCCAGCGCGGGGCCGATTTGTTTACAGGGGCCGCACCATTCAGCCCAGAAGTCCACGACCACGGGAACGGTCGAGTTTTTGACTTCGGCGTCAAAGGTGTCGTCAGTAACGGCTACGGTCGACATATTCTGTCTCCTGAATGGGGTAATCTTGGGAACAGAACGTAGGTGCCGCTTAGGGGAAGGTCAAGATATCTGGGTGCGGGTCAATGCATCTGTCACAAGATCGTGTGGCAACCACATCAGGCTTGCCGTTCGGGTCCACAAAATTGCGGTACGAATGCTGTGGTCCGGATAGATCTGCGCCAGCGCCCGAGCATACGCCCCCATCTGTCGCAGCAGGCCTTCCGGGCAATCTGAAGCCCGGTTCGGAACAATGGAATTTGATTTGAAATCAATCACATGCACCTCGGTTTCGGATACGATCAGGCGGTCGGCGATCCCGTGCATCCGCCGCCCGCTCAAATCGGCAGTGATGGGCACTTCGGCCAAAGTGTCAGGTGCGAAGACGGGTTGCAAGTTTTCCGCAGTCAGCACACATGCGGCCTCATTCAAAAGCTCTTGCCGGACCGCGTCCTGCATATCGGGTAGCAACCGGGCGCATAACGCTGGCCAAAGGTCCTGTGCCGCTGTGGGAAGGTGCTCCAGCAGCAGGTGCAGGCGGGTTCCTCGCTGTTTGGCGGCGTCTTCATCCAAACCGGTATCACCGGGCAAAGATTTGGCCCCACCCAGATCCGAAGGGCTGAGCGCGCTTGCAGGCTCAACCGGTTCCGGTGCGGCGCGAAGGAATATGTCGGGCAGATCGATCCGCTCAGCGACAGCTTGAGGCTGATCGACCAAAGGCAGCGCTTCCCAATCCCCGTGGGACAAGCGTCGGACATCGGAAGTGGGCAATTGGGCTGCCCCGGCGCGCTCCATCGCCGCCTCAACCAACTGATACCAGCTGTTGCCGTCTTTCCCCAGCTCGCCGGCAGCGGCCACAATCAGCCACTTTTCAGCCCGTGTTAGAGCGACATACAGAAGCCGCAGCCGTTCATTTTCCTCGCGGTTGCGCGCCTCGTCCCGGGCCTGAGTGATCAGGCTTGGCGAAGCATCTGCCGAAACTTTCCATAACGGTGTTCCGCCAGCCACCATGATCTCGGAATCACGTGGCGGCTGGCGCCTGCCCGTATCGGGCAGAATGACGACCGGAGCTTCCAGCCCTTTTGATCCGTGCACAGTCATCACACGGATCATGTTACCGACACCGCTCATCTGCCGTTTGATTTCCAGATCATCGGTTTGCATCCAGACCAGAAACCCGGTCAAACTGGGGATATCCGTTCGCTCATACGCGAGCGCCTGAGACAACAGAGCGTTAATACCGTCTTCTGCTTCGGCCCCTAGTCGACCCAGCAGTTTTCGCCGCCCGTCATGGCGGGTCAGGATACGTTCGATTAGATCATAAGGGCGCAGAAAGTCGATCTGGCCGCGCAAATCGTTCAGTATGGCCAATGTTTCGGGGAACTCGTCCGCACGATTGCGTAACGCGGCCCAAAGGAATTGTTCCTGCCGTCTGTGCGCCAGATCGAAAAGCTGCTGTTCGGACCATCCGAACAAAGGCGATTTCAGAACCGTTGCCAGCGACAGGCTGTCTTCGGGCGTGGCCAGAAAGTTCAGCAGAGCGGCAAGGTCCTTGACCGCCAGTTCAGCACCGACCTTCAGCCGGTCCGCCCCTGCGATAGGCAGGCCTGCGGATTTGCAGGCACGGATGATTTCGGCAAACAGGTCCGAGCGACGCTGGACGAGGATCAGAAAATCCCCCGGCTGTACTTTGCGTCGAACGAAGTGACCGGGCTTGTCACCGTCTTCCGGGATCGTCTCCCCGCGTTCGATCATGGCCTTGATCGACTGCGCTACCTGCTCGGCCAGAATAACGGTGTGATGTCGGGCACCGGGCCGATCAACAGGATCGGTCCAATCGCCCTCTTCTGCATCGTCCACCTTTTCAACTACTGGCCACAGGTCGACGCGACCCGGCAGATCGGCTTTGAATGCGCGGTGCAGACTGTCCTTGTGAAACCCCGCATCTGTACGGTCTTCAAACAGGATGTCGACCAAAGACAGAATCGCGCTGGAGGACCGGAACGAATATTCCAGCGTGGAATCCCACAGTTTAGAGCCTGATTCTGTCAGCTTCCGACCAAACTCTTCCTGCATCCGGTCAAAGGCCTGCGGATCTGCTCCTTGAAATGAATAGATCGACTGCTTCTTGTCCCCAACTACAAAGATCGTGCGTTCAACCCCGGATCGGGCGCCTTCCCCGCTGGTGAATTCCTGCGCCAGTTTCTCGACCACATCCCATTGATCCGGGCTGGTGTCCTGCGCCTCGTCCACCAGAATATGGTCGATCCCGCCATCCAACCGATACAGCAACCATTCGGCCACCGCGGGGTCATTCAACACCTGCCGCGCGCGCAGGATCAGGTCGTCGAAATCCAGCCAGCCCCGCAGTTGTTTCCGTCGTTCGTATTCCGGCAGGAAAGTTGCGGCGAAATGGTGCAGAACATCGGTTTTCTGGGCGGAAACCAGTGCCAAGCGGTGTTCGCGCGACGCCTCGATCCGCAGCATGAGGGCCTCCAGTTGCGGCATCCGGTCGGCAAACGTGCCTTCGCGCAAAGCTTTGGTCGGAAAGCTGTTGATTTTGGCGGTGAATGGTTCTTTTGCTCCTTTACCGGTCAAAAACACACCTTCCAACATGGGTAAATGCGCCAATCGGGCCTCATCGAATCCAGACAGCTTCGCAGCAGCCTTGGCATTGTTGCCGCCGCTTTCAGTCAAAGCGGGCAGCATGGACTGGATCAGCTCGACCTCGCCGCCCAGAAACACCCGTCCGGCCAGAGTGGCTTCGTCAAAGCCTTCCGGTAGATCGAACCGCTTCAACAGACCGGGCCAGTCAAGAGGCTGTGTAAACAGGCTGCGCTTCTGCGTGATGGCAGCAGTCAGCTTGTCAAATCCGGTATCGGTGACAAATCGGGCGACATCCTCGATCAGCGTAGCTTGCGGGCCTTCGGCGAAATCCTCGACAATCTCTTCGCGCAACAAGGCTGCAGCGCGGTCTTCCATTTCGGAGAATTGCGGGCTGACACCGGCCTCAAGCGGGAAACGCCGTAGCAGCGAGGCGCAAAACGAATGAATGGTCTGGATTTTCAGACCTCCAGGCGTCTCGATGGCGCGGGCAAAGAGGGTGCGCGCCTGCGCTAACCTGCCCGAGTCGATTTCGCCGGATACGCCCAGATCGGTCAGTTGGGATAGCAGACCGGCATTATCTTTCATTGCCCATTGCCCGAGGCGATCAAACAACCGGTTCTGCATCTCGCTGGCAGCGGCCTTGGTGTAGGTCAGGCATAAAATATGCTGTGGCTGGGCGCCGCCCAGCAGCAAACGTGCGACCCTGTCGGTCAAAACCCGCGTTTTCCCCGACCCTGCATTGGCCGCCAGCCAGGTCGACGCATCGGGACGCGCTGCCTGCACCTGCCGCTCGGTCGCGTCGTTGCGCGGGCTCATGTCAGATCCTCGGGATGGGTTTCTGCTGTCCGGTCCCATTCACCGAACCTTGCCAGATGATCATAGTCACCGAAATCTGTGTCTTTGTGCAGCATCCGGCGGGAAGAAAACCCCTGTTCTGGCTCTAAATAGGCAGAAATCAGTTCTTTCAGCTCGGCAAGAACCTTATCAGTGGGTTCCTTGACCAAGGGCGCGGCCACCTCTTTGTAACTGCCGCCCATACCGATGAAGATGGCTTCTGCGACGTCAATCGGGTCAATGCCTTCGAATCCGCCCTGCTCTGCCATGGCAGCTTCGATCAAAAGCTGCTTATCGAATTTGGATTGCTGACTCTCGGTCGGGGGCGCACCGGTTTTGTAATCGATGATCCGCAACGCGCCGCGGCTGTTGTGATCAATTCGGTCTGCGCGTCCGACAATAGTGAAATCCAGAGGGCTCAGCACCAGCTTCATCGCAGCTTCAAACGCCACGGGCCCACCATCGCCCCGGCGCGAAAGCTCGGCGCCCAGGAAATCATCCGCGATTCGCTCCAGCCGGGCCAGCCAGAGTTTTCGGGCTGTGGGCCAGGCGACATGCAGGTCCAGCAGGTTCTGAGCGCGTTTCAGGAAATTCTCACGGGTCAGCAAAGCGACATCGAGCACGCTGTCTTTGACAAAATGTTCAAGGATTTCGTGGATCACAATGCCCCGCAGTAAGGCATCCGGGGCCTGCACAAGCGGATCCAATGGTTTCAGGCGCAGCACGTGTTTGGCATAGATGGCGTAAGGATCACGGATCAACCGTTTGATTTCAGTAACGGACAGACGGCGCGGGCGTGCTGCAACCGGAGGGCGCGGAGATGGGCGTGGCGCGGGGTCGACGCGTGGCGCGTCTTCCAGAACCTCGGACCAGTTGAGCCAGTGTTGGCCTTGGACGCGCATTCCGGCCAGCGCTTCGGGACCACCCTGCCCGGGCAAGCCCTGCAGCAGATTTGTCAGCCGGTTCAACCAGCGGGACGGCACCGTTTCGGCATCATCCGAGCGAATCGCACGGGTCAGCCAGACCTCGGGTGCGCCGACCGCCTGTTGGAAGTCATGCGCCGACAGGCCGATACGGCGTTCGGGCAGCAACAGGCCTACCTTGTCGCGCATCTGACGGTTCAGCCAAGGGTCGGGTGTTGGTGCCTCTGGCCAGCTTCCTTCGTTCAGCCCGCCGAGGATCAGCAGATCGGCACCTTGCACCCGCGCTTCGAGCGTGCCCCAGATCATGATGTGTGAATGCGGCGCATCGCGGTCACGAACCTCTTCGCCTGCAAGCAGAGCACCCAGCAGATCGGCAAAGTCATGTGCGGTCATCGGGCCGCCATGCTGCGCTTCGTCCCTGAGCGAGTTCAGAACCATCAGAGCTTTCTGGCCTGCGTTCTTGTCCCATAGCGTGCCGGTCTCACCTGAACTGCCCGCCGAAATCGCCTCGGCCAGTGTTGTGAGCCGATCTACCCAGTCGGCAAGATGCATTTCGCCGGTGATCATTTGATCGCAGAAGTGAAGTACGACCCATTTGATCCAGCTTTCGGACGCTTCTTTGCGCACTGCAAATGCCGTCAGGTTTATACTGTCCGGGAAGGGCGGGCCGTGGCGGCGTAGGTCAAGCTCCAGATCACGCGTATGCAGCAAATGGTTACCGCGTTCGCCACCATCATGGCATAGCGGGTGCTTCATCAAGGTCAGCAGCGCTTCGCCTTCCAGACGGCGCGTGAACAGGTTGGCCACATGGCGCAGAAAGCGACCGGGCGGGGACAGTTGCAGCGGCAAACCCGCACTGTCGTCCGGCACAATGTTCCACCGATCCAGCGCGGCGCTGACCTGACGGGTCAACATTCGGTCCGGCGTGATCAGGGCTGCGGTTTGACCGCATTCAGCGGCTTGCCGCAAGCGTAGGGCGATGGCCAAAGCTTCGGCACGCGGCGATTGCGCCTCGACCAGTGTCAGGTCTTTAGTGGCCTCCGGCAGATCGGTCAACCCCGGGCCTTCTGACATCCAGGCGTCGGTGATTGGAGCCGGTCGTAAAGCCAAAGATACCAGGCGGTTACGAGCAGGCGAGGGCGCTGACAGATCTGTCCAGGGGGTGATCTGATTGGGTGAAAGATCCAGTTTCTGCATCAGCTTGTGGAACCGGTATTGCGGGTGATCTTCCGAAGTCAGCGCATTGTCCAGTCCGTGCCAAACATGATCCGGCTGATCGAAATCATATCCAGGCAGCACCAGCGCGCCCTGCGGCAAGCGTGCGATGGCCTCCATCAGCATCAGAGTGGTTCCGCGTGAACCGGTGGAACCCGCCAAAATGATCGGATGTTTCGGGGGATCGACCTGCCAGCGCGCGATCAGGTTATCGACCACACGGCGTTGTCGGGCTTGTGCATCCATTGCCTGCGCGTCGGTGTCGATGAAATGATCTGCAATGCCAATAAATGCCTGCGCCCGTGCCCAATGGCCGGACATGTCGCTAACGTCCAGTTGCCGGATTGCTTCGGGTGAAACACCTTCGCCCTGCATTTCATCAATCAGTGCGGCAAGACTGTCGGACAGATCAAAGACCGAGGACCGGGCGGCCAGATCCGGCTGTTGTTCCAACAGCTTGGCCACCAGCTGCGTCAGTTCCAGACGCCGTCGCAGGGGCGGGGTGGCTTGGGGAATCTGCGCCAGATCAACGCTTTCACCCAGATCCGTGACCAAAGAAAGTCGGGGCAACAGGCAGGGCGGCCCCTGGTTGAACAGGTCGCGGACCCGCCGTTCCATTCTTCGTGTGTTCAACACCAATTGCACCCGCGCCAAGGCTTCGGGCGGGCCTGAAGAGCGTTGCCGCATACCATCGACCAATGCCTTGGGGAAATCTGTGCCGGGCGGCACGGCATAGACGCGGGGCAGGGTGCCGGGTTCAAACATCAACCAGCAAACCCTCGGCCAGGGCGATCCCTTCGGGTCGGCCGACATCGCACCAACGTCCCGGATACTCGACTGCGAAAAGGCGGCCCTGATCGCGCATCTGGTTCCAGAGCAGGTTCAAGGAAAAAGCTGTCTGTGAAAACGCGTGCAATCCGTCGGTTTTCAGGATCTGCGCACCTCCATACACTAAACCTGGTCCTCGTGTGATGCGCCCATCCTGATCGGCGGTGAAATCTCCTTCACCGGCATGACCCACGGTCTGGGCAGTTGGGACACACATCAAAAGCGCGTCCATTCGGGTTGGGTCCCATGCCTTTTGCAACAGGGACAGCGGGTTGGGACCCGACCAGATCGCATCGGTGTTCAGTGTGAATACCGGGTTGGTGGCCAGTAAGGGCAGAGCGGCCCGCAATCCACCGCCGGTTTCCAGAATTTCGGGTTCTTCGCGCGATACCGTCACCCCTTTGGGGCTGAGATGCGTTTCGAGCTGATGGGCGTGGTAATGCAGGTTCGCGACAGTGCGAACAGGGTCAATGTCTTCGACCAGATCCAATGCGTAGTCGATCAGTGGTCGCCCTGACACCTCGATCAATGGCTTGGGTTGGTCTTTGGTCAACGCGCCCATACGGGTACCAAACCCGGCTGCGAACAGCATGACGGCATACTGCGATCCGGTCATTGCGTTCTCAACCTGGCCAGGTTTTCGGGCGTGGGTCTGGGTAAAGCCTCATGCAGCAGGGACGCCACCGAAACAAGGGCAGGGTGATCCAGATCGCGCATCAGATGTGCCCAGACGGCAGGGATCATGTCCACGTAATGGGGTTTACCATAATCCGTCGCGAGGCGCGCAAAAACACCAAGGATACGGAGGTTTCTTTGTGCCCCTAATACGCTGTAAGCTGTGCGGAATTCATGGTCATCCATGCCAGACGCAGCGATGTAATGGTTGATCATCTGCATTTCGATCCCGGCCGAAACGTCGCGGCGTATGTCCTGCAGAAGAGAGACCAGATCATAGGCGGGATGCCCCAACATGGCCAACTGGAAGTCCAGCAAACCGACGCGTTTGACGCCTTCGCGCTCTGGCAACCACAACAGGTTTTCCGCGTGATAATCCCGCAGAATGACCACTTTCGAACCGGATGTTTCGCGGTGTAGAATATCCGCAAAACGGTGTTCAAACCGGCCAAGGGCGTCTGCGTCACATGCACCCAAGATGCCAGCTGCATATTTTGTGAAGGCTAGTGCAGCCAATTCCGTCATCAGGGCCGGATCATAAGACGGCAAGGACAAAGACGGCGCGTGATGCAGATGGAGCAGCACATCCGTTGCAGCGCGATACAATTCGCGTTCTTTGGTTGGGTCTTTTTTCAGTACGCGCGCAAAGAGATCGTCTCCCAGATCTTCGAGCAACAGAAAGCCGTATTGGGTATCTTCGGCGTAGATTTCCGGCGCGCTCAGGTCAACAGAACGAAGGTATTCCGCAACACGCACAAAAGGTTCGATATCGTCGCTTTTTTCGGGTGGCGCATCCATCAAAACGACAGTGCGCCCGCTGACCGGATCAGTCAGCCGTTCGTACCGGCGGTTTGAGGCATCCCCTGCAAGTGGCGCATGCGTTGCGCCGGCCCAGGGGGTATGCGCAATCAGAGCCTCGGCCAGGACCGTCCTGTTTGTCATGCGGTATTCTCCAGCTTTCCCACCCATTTCGGAGCGGACCAGGACAGGGTCACATGGCGGGAATCTATGTGATTAGGGTCTGTTTCAAAGGTCAGTTTCAATGCCGATTCAGGGGCCAACAGACCCAACTTTTCTGGCCATTCCACAAGGCAGATTGCAGCATCAAAAGCGTCGGTCAGTCCCAGTTCATCGACCTCTTCTACTGCACTCAAGCGATACAAATCGCAGTGCCAAATTTCGCCAACCGGAGTGTCGTAGGCCTGAACCAAAGTAAAAGTAGGTGAGGGAACGTCTTCGGGTTCGGGCAGAAGCGACTGAATGAGGTTGCGGGCGAAATGTGTCTTACCACTGCCAATTGAGCCTTCAAGCAGCAAAACATCGCCCGGGCCCAAAGACGCCCCGACACGCGCTGCGAATTCGGCAGTCTCGATAGGGGATTTGAAGGTCAGAGATCGGGCGGTCTGTGTCATGGCGCCACAATGAACTTGCGCCTTACTGGCTGCAACCCGGTTCAGGCGCTGATCTGTTCCCTCGCGGTGATTTTCGCGGGTTGCTCGGGCAGTGCAAACCGCACGATTGTCGCGCCGTTATGAACCGGAGTGACGGTGCAAATCACAGTGATGCCGGACCTCATCTGAATTTCAGCTGTCCATTCGGCCCGGTTGTCCCGCATTTCGACAAAATCCCGAATCTCACCCAAAATTGGTGTCGCGATGCAGTGATCCTGCCATCGTCGCGTGACGTCTGTGACTGTCTCGGTTTGAAACCCGACCTCTTGCGCGTCTTTCCAAAGCTTTTGATACGCATAGTTGGTAAAGGCCAGGGTACCGTCATCGGCAAAAACGGCGATTGAATCCACCAGTTTGTCCAGGATCGACTGCATCAGATCCATTTCAGCCCGGAAGCGACGCGTCAGTGTAATTTCTGCGGTAATATCCTCGAATAGAAAGGCCACCGCACCATCCGGATGAGGTCGGCCACTGACAGAATAGACCGACCCGGATGGCAGTGACCACGTCTCATGATAGTTTCCATCTTCCGCTGCTTCGAGAAGATCGTTCATCTGACGCCGCCAACTTCGGTAGTTCTTGGGTTCCGGCATCATGTGCTGATCCCGCAAACGGTCGAAGAAACTGCTGAGGCCGGGACGACAGCTGAGGAAATCAGGGGGCAGGGTGGTCAGGTCGATCAGGGCCGGGTTGAACAGGGCCAATTGACGATTGCGGTCAAAAATGGCGAGGCCGATGGACAATTGTGCGAACGTCTTGGTCATGGTCTGCACGAATTTGCGCTGGACGGTTTCGGCTTCGACAATCGCGTTGATATCAACGGCGTAACACAGGTGACCATTTTCCTGTTCGATCTGCGTCAAATCGAACCATAGTTTGTTGCTGCTACCTGACACATCCACCGATACCCGTGCTTTTCCGGCAGATCTCGCGGTTTCCTCGGGACCTGAGAATAGAGGCGCAGTCAGATCGGCGTCCTGATCACGTGCCTTACGAACAAGCGTGACATAGGCAGCGTTGCACCATTGCACCTGATTGTTGTGATCCAGTAACCAAACCGGATAAGGGGCCTGATCCATGGCCAGACGGGTTGGTTCGCTCGCGGCACCCGATCCTGCGGTGGTGGTCTTGACGTGCTCGCAAACACGCACGCGGACGATACCGTCAATCCACTCACACACCACCTTGCGTTCGACGGTGCAGTCTATGGCGGAAACCACAAGATTGCCCTGATCACGCACCATGTCCGGAGTTTCGGGGAAAGTGGGGAAATCCCTTTGCAGCAGGCGCCGCAAGTCCAGCCAGTTTTCAACATGCTCGAATCCGGCCAGCGCGATATCGGAATGGCTGATCAGCTGGTCGCCATCGAACAGGAACACGACATCGAACAGAGAAGTGTTTGAAAACAGACCAAAAGCCGCGTCGCGCTGTGCCCGGCGCGGCAACAGCCATTGAACGGCAAAACAGCACGAAACAAGACTGATCGCGGCCAGAATGATCCAATCGGCCATCAAACTCCCCAAGGCTTAACGAAATCCGGGCCGACTATGGGCGCGATTGGTTAACGGTCTCTTAATTCACACCTGAATGCGTTTGTTCGTACCCGAAGGCACCGGAGTGTCGCCTTTTTGCGCGTCTATCAATTTGCGAGGCCAGGACACTTTGACAATTGCTCCGCGTCGGTTCGGGTTGTCGGTCAGGTGCTGATAAGGGTCTGAACCATTGGCGAATTCGAGCTCGGCGCCGCTGCGTTCCAGCAGGGTTTTGGCGATGAACAACCCCAGGCCCATCCCTTCATATTCCGGGCGGGCTCTTTGGTCGGATTCAGCCCGTCTGCGGCGCATAAAGGGATCACCGATACGTCCGATCATGTGGGACGGGTATCCCCGACCGTCATCCATGATGCTGACTGTGATCCTGCTGTCGGTCCACTCGGCCTCGACCCAGACATTTGCACGGGCAAAGTCGACAGCGTTCTGGATCAAGTTGCGCAGCCCGTGGATGATCTCGGGTTTTCGCAAGATCGAGGGCTGCTGCACATCCCCGTCCTGCGCTGGGCCTTCGGAAAAATGAACAACCTTGCCTCGTCCCACATGTGGTTCGGCCGCTTCGTTCACCACTGTCGAAAGCGGAGCCTGCCGCAGATGCAGATCATCTTTGCCGGCGCGGCCCATATCGCGCAGAATGTCACGGCAACGATCGGCCTGTTCTCGGATCAAGGCGGCGTCTTCCTTCAGTTCGGGACGTTCGTCCAGTTCTTCGATCAGTTCCGCACTGGTCAGTTTTATCGTCGCCAACGGCGTGCCCAGTTCATGCGCGGCGGCTGCAACAACGCCGCCCAGATCGGTCAGCTTCTGTTCGCGCGCCAAAGCCATATGCGTTGCAGCCAGGGCTTCAGACATGGACTGGACCTCGGAGCTGACGCGATGGGAATAGGCCCCGATGAAAACGATGGCGATAATGATGGCGGCCCAATTGCCGAAAAGCAGGATGGCCGGAATATCCAAAACAAGCCCCAGACTGGTCCGCAACGGAAGATGAAATTCTGCCAGAACTGTTGTCAGAACAATCGCGACGGCTCCGACAATCAGAGTTGACCGCGTGCTCATGACATTGGCTGAAATTGTGACGGGCCCCAGCAGAAGCAGCGCAAACGGGTTATTCAGCCCGCCCGTCAGATACAGCAGAATTGACAGCTGCAGCAGGTCGAACAGAACCATCAGGAAGTTTTCAAACTCGGTCAGGCGCTTGTTTTGCGGAAACAGCAAAATGGCAGTCAGATTGCCCATGACTGAAATTCCGATGGCCAGATAACACAGGCCAAGTTCCAGCTGAACGTCATAGTATCTTTGGGCAACGGTGATCGCGGTGAACTGGCCAATAATGGCAACCCAGCGCAACAGGATCAGTGTTCGCAGGCGAATCCAGCCGCTCCGTTCCTGCCCGCGCCAAAAAGTCTGATTGGATTCTGCCATGGGCTGCTTATGTCCTGTTGCATCGGCTGTTCATCTTGATAAGTGTCCCGGTCGAAACGATCAACAACCCCTTGTGACCGGAATATCCAAATGACCCGCCTATACGCAATTCTTGCAGCAGTTGTTCTGGTCATTGGCCTTGGTGCTATGTGGCTTATGACGCGCGGCAGCGAATCCGGTGACCAGTTCGCGCAATGCCGGTCCACCCAGATCGCAGGTGGGGCTGCTGCTATTGGCGGACCGTTCGAATTGTTGAACGGCAAGGGTGAGGCGGTGACAGATAAAGACGTGATCACCGAACCGACGCTGGTTTATTTCGGTTATACGTTCTGCCCCGATGTCTGCCCTTTCGACATGTCGCGCAACGCCGAGGCCGTCGATATTCTGGCTGAACGCGGGCAATCGGTGACACCGCTGTTCATCTCAATTGATCCGGATCGCGACACGCCCGAAGTGATGGCCGACTATGCCTTTAACCTTGGCGGTAAGACCATCGCGCTGACCGGATCGCCTGAGCAGGTCAAGGCCGCAAGCAAGGCTTACAAGACCTATTACAAGGCACATGACAAAAGCGATGAATACTATCTGGTAGATCATTCCACCTTTACATACCTGGTCACACCGGAAGATGGGTTTCTGGAATTCTTCAAGCGCGATGACACGGCCGGGCAGATGGCAGACAAGGTTGGGTGCTTTCTGGATCAGGCCGCGTCCTAACAAGGTTGTTTGACCTTTGTTCCCGCGCTGCTATTACTCGTGGTCAAGCCAAAGGCATGAAATAGCGGAAAGACCTAACATATGGCAGACACCCCTCAGCTTGACATCGGCCCTGATAAATCCCTGCTTTTGGTTGATGATGACGAGCCGTTTCTGAGACGTTTGGCCAAGGCCATGGAAAAACGCGGGTTCGAGGTCGAAACCGCAGGTTCCGTTGCCGCAGGCCGCGCCATATCCACCGCTCGACCTCCTGCATATGCTGTAGTTGATCTGCGGCTTGAGGATGGCAACGGCTTGGATGTGGTTGAAGTGTTGCGCGAAAAACGCCCCGACAGCCGGGTTGTTGTTCTGACCGGTTACGGAGCGATAGCTACTGCGGTAGCCGCCGTGAAGATAGGTGCGACCGATTATCTGTCGAAACCAGCCGACGCGACTGACATCACCAACGCGCTGCTGGCAAAGGGCGACGAACTGCCCCCACCACCGGAAAACCCCATGAGCGCGGATCGTGTGCGGTGGGAGCATATTCAGCGGGTCTATGAGCTGTGCGACCGGAATGTCTCGGAAACCGCGCGGCGATTGAACATGCACCGCCGGACGTTGCAGAGGATTTTGGCGAAGCGTAGCCCGCGGTGAACCTATAAAACTTTCGATGACGGTTAAGTGATTTGTAACCTTGGGTCTTGTCCGGGACTGTTCGGTCTGTCTCAAATCTCAATTCAGAACAGGAAGTTGCTATGATCGGATATGTAACCGTTGGTGTCTCAGACATGGAGCGCGCTAAGGATTTTTACACCAACCTTTTCGCGGACAAGGGTGCGAAAGTTGTTCTAGACGCGGGTCGGATCGCATTCATCGGAAACACGCCCGACGCGCCGATGCTTGCGGTGTGTGAACCTTACGACGGCAACGCCTGCGCCGTCGGGAATGGTGCCATGGTGGCCTTTGCCGCCGAGTCCAAGGACGACGCCAAGGATCTCTATGACAAAGCAATCAGCCTAGGCGCTGTGGATGAAGGCGAACCCGGCCAACGTGTCCCTGACAGGTTCTATGGCGCGTATGTGCGCGACCCGGATGGCAACAAGTTGTGTTTCTACATCTTTGGTTGAGCCGCGGCGACTGCAAACCCCATACAATCTCTAAATTGCACGCCGAACAGCACCAGTATTATCCATTCATGGATGCTGCGGCGGGCATGAAATTTCAGCGCAGAGCTGCTGAGCCAGATGACGGTATCCAATGGCATTGGGGTGCAACCCGTCTGATGTCCAATCCGCAGTGTTTTCACCGTACCCGTCCGGCGGAGCCAGAAAAGTGCAATTGGCCATATCCTGACAGGTTTGTTGTGCGGCGGTGTTGAAGGCGGTTCGAAACGCCTCGTTTTCTGTGCTCCAGGATGCGGCGGTGACAGGCAGAACGGCGCGCCAGATCAACCTGTCGGCGGGTCTGAACACGTTTGCCAGCTGGGCAACGTATCCCAGAATCTCTTCCGGGGGTGTGTCCGTCAGGGCGTCATTGACCCCTATCCCCAGATACCATGTCGGGACATGCGCGATCAATTCCGGTTTGACCCTTGCGATCAGTCCTGGCGCGGTGTCGCGGCTGATCCCAAGATTCATCGTGTTTGGCATGATGTTGCTGGTCAACCATCCCTCGATGATTGAATCACCAATAAAGGCAATCTGAATATCGGGTGAAGCCAACGCCTGAGAAATCGGCCGCTCGTGCAGCCAGATCATACGCTTGTAGTGATCGGTTTCCGTGACCGGAACATGCGTCCCGGTGAGTTTGCGGACCGCTTTCGAAAGATACCCGGATTTGACCAAAACGGCTGCAAGAGCGAGGATGAGAACCAGATTGGCAGCAAGCAAGATCCGTTGTTTCATACTTGTATCACCATCTCTTTTAGCAGCTCAGTTCATCCTGACACCGCCATTTACACTTGCACGATCAGTTCTGCATGCCGCGCTGTATAGGCGTGCCGCACCTCGACAGGAGCGCGCAGCGTGATCTGTAACCCTGCCATGACCGCCTTGTCCGGACGACCAAAGAATTTGGTGGCCTCGGCCTCGGAAAAGCCTGCGATTTGTGTGGCCTCCATCCAGGCACTGATCTTGTCGGCCTTCTTAATCTGGCGTTTTACGGTTGCCGGTACTTGCGCAGGCAGGCCAAACCGGATGTGGATCGCCGCCGCCAGACGGTCATCCAATGCGCCATAGTCTGGGCCGACCGCTGATTTCACCGGTGAAATCATGTCACCGATCACATATTCCGGCGCGTCATGTAACAGGGCGGCCAATTGCCATTTCGCGGGTGCTTTGGGGGCAATGCGGCCGAAAATCTCTTCAACCAAAAGCGAATGTTCGGCTACTGAATAGGCGAAATCGCCGTTTGTCTGACCGTTCCAACGGGCGACAAAGGCCAGACCATGCGCGATATCTTCGATCTCGATATCCACCGGGGTCGGGTCCAGCAGGTCCAGCCTGCGGCCCGACAGCATCCTCTGCCATGCTCTGGGTTGTGTTGCCATTCTGCCATGCCTTGTGAAGTTGGACACGTTCAATTCGCGTTTTTATGGTATGATGTACCTGTCTGGATCACATGCTGCCAACATTTTCTTGAGCATTCGTGCTTTGAAACGGTGCGTTACGATCCCGACATCAAGGACTGAGGGGGGTGCGTACTCCTCCCAGTGTGCCCCTCTCGAACTGAAACACGTATCGAAAGGAGCATCCTATGTTCAAACGTTTATTTGCTATTGCCCTGACCTTCGGAATGGCCGCCACTGCCCCGCCAGCCTTTGCCCAGAATTGTGCAGAGCGTGATAACATCATTGCCAAATTGCAGGACAGCTATGCCGAGGAACTAGCCTTTGGCGGCCTGCAAAAAACACGTGGTGCACAAGCGGTATTGGAGGTTTGGACCTCGAAAGAAACGGGAAGTTATACCGTTTTGGTAACCAATGCGAACGGAATCAGTTGTATTGTCGCCGTTGGCACCGATTTTTTTGAAGCGATACCAAAGATAAGAATTGAAGGCACACCAAGCTGATATCAGCCATCTAGCTTCTAAAACCAGTCTTCAAAGTTGCCACCTGCCCCAAGGAATGCTAGGGGCAGCCGGGACTGTGATTTACCGGAAAATGGAGCACCTGATGGCCGGGGACTATATCGTTAAAGACATTTCATTGGCTGAGTTTGGCCGCAAAGAGCTGGACATTGCCGAAACCGAGATGCCGGGCCTGATGTCCCTGCGCTCGGAATACGGCGAAAGCAAACCTCTGGCGGGGGCCCGCATTGTTGGTTCGCTGCACATGACCATCCAGACAGGGGTTCTGATCGAAACGCTGGTGGCGTTGGGTGCGGATGTGCGCTGGGCGTCATGCAACATCTTCTCGACCCAAGACCATGCGGCCGCTGCGATTGCCGAGGCTGGTATTCCCGTTTTCGCCATCAAGGGCCAGACGCTGGAAGAGCACTGGGATTACCTGGACAAGTCGTTCATGTTCGAAGATGGCCCGAACATGATCCTGGACGATGGCGGCGATGCAACGCTGTACATCCTTTTGGGTGCTCGTGCCGAAGCGGGTGAGGACGTCATCCCGGTTCCGGGTTCCGAAGAAGAAGAGGTGATCAAGAAGCAGATCGCCAAGCGTATGGCGGCCAGCCCTGGCTGGTTCACCAAGATGCGTGACCAGATCCAAGGCGTGTCCGAGGAAACAACCACTGGCGTGAACCGCCTGTATCAGCTGGTGAAAGAAGGGCATCTGCCGTTCCCGGCGATCAACGTAAACGACAGCGTCACCAAGTCGAAATTCGACAATAAATACGGCTGTAAAGAATCGCTGGTCGACGGTATCCGCCGCGCCACCGACACCATGATGGCCGGCAAGGTTGCAGTTGTCTGCGGTTACGGTGACGTGGGCAAAGGCTCGGCTGCCAGCTTGCGCGGTGCAGGTGCCCGCGTGAAAGTGACCGAAGTCGACCCGATCTGCGCGCTGCAGGCCGCAATGGACGGTTTTGAAGTGACCCTGTTGGAGGACGAACTCGCCAACGCGGATATCTTCATCACCACCACCGGCAACAAGGATGTGATCCGCATCGAGCATATGCGCGCGATGAAGGACATGGCCATCGTTGGCAACATCGGTCACTTCGACAACGAAATTCAGGTGGCCAACCTGAAGAACCACAAATGGACCAACATCAAGGAACAGGTGGACATGATCGAACTGCCCTCGGGCAATCGTTTGATCCTGCTGTCCGAAGGCCGTTTGCTGAACCTGGGCAACGCCACTGGTCACCCGTCCTTCGTGATGTCGGCTTCGTTCACCAACCAGGTTCTGGCGCAGATCGAACTGTTCACCAAAGGTGATCAGTACGAAAACGACGTCTACATCCTGCCCAAGCATCTGGATGAAAAAGTGGCTCGTCTGCATCTGGACCGCATTGGCGTGAAACTGACCCAGATGGATGCAGATCAGGCTGCGTATATCGGCGTGAAGCCGGAAGGTCCGTACAAGCCGGAACACTACCGCTACTGATCGCCGTCTGATTATGACGCAGAACTCTGGACGCCGCCGGTTTGTTTACTCGGCGGCGTCTTTCATTTTCAGGCTTGTGGCTGTGGCGACCCTGTTGGGCGGTGGTGTTTGGTGGGTGTTGGCGCACCCCGAAACGCCTGTGCCATCGCATTGGAACCCAGTGCGCGATCTGAAAGTGACCGCCCCGATCACACCAGTGACAAAATTTCAGCTGAACCGCGCCCTGGCGGATGATGTTCAGTGCCGGGCCGCTTTGGCGGAAGCCGGCGTTCATTTCGCAGCGAAGGAGGATCTGGTTGTCGATCAGAACTGCGGCATAACCGGACGGGGTGTTCTGTCCCGGTTGGTGACATCACGGATCGAGAATGTTGAAACCAGTTGCACCACCACCTTGCGCCTGACCATGTGGGAGCACCACGTCGTGCAAACCGCTGCGCGGGACCTGCTTGGGACTGACATTACCCGAATGCGCCACGTCGGCAGTTACAATTGCCGTCGCATGCGCACCGCGCAGGGCCAAGACAATGGGTGGAGCAGCCATGCTCGCGCGGACTCAATCGATATCATTGGGGTGGATACCGGTGATGGTCGGACGCTGACCTTGTTATCCGACTGGCAGGGTGCAGGACCAGAGGCAGCGTTTCTGCGGCAGATCTGGCGCGGAGCCTGTGGCTGGTTCAGTGTGGTTCTTGGCCCTGATTTCAACCGTTTGCATGCGGACCATTTCCACTTGCAAGGCCCCGGCTGGGGGTATTGCCGTTGATTTTGCCGACAATAAAATTTCTGAGTTTGGTTGAGGGGGAGAAATCGTGGATTTTTTTCCTTTTAGAAAAACCCTGGACGCGGCTACTCTTTCGGCCATCGGTGAAAAGTACCGGATCAACGGATTAAGGAGACTAGGATATGGGCAAGCGCGACGATCTGATTGCCAAATACGCGGAAGACCTAAAGAACAAATGCGGTGTGGATCCCGATATGGACCTGCTGACCAAGGTCACCATTGGTTGTGGTCCGGCGATCTATGACGCAGATGCGGCGACTGTTGCGGCCAGCCAGGACTCCGAACTCGAAACCGTCAAAAATAACTTCCTGATCAAGAAGCTGGGTCTGGCCGACGGTCCCGAGCTGATGGAAGCGATCAGCAAAGCCATGGAAACCTATGGCATGTCCGAGCGTAACAAATACCGCGCGGTGGTTTACTACATGCTGACGAAACATTTCGGCAAAGAAGCCGTTTACAGCTGATCTGGCTTTGGTTTCTTGCTGCGCCCGCTGACTTTTTGGCGGGCGTTTTTGATTTGAATTGAAATTTAGGGACTTGGCGTTTGAAACGCAGGGCTCGGTTGGGCTAAGTTCAATTTGTGACCAGGACGGTCAGAACCAGATATTTCCATACGCGTGTGGTGAGTAGGGAGCACGCGGGGGTAGGGAAGGTTCTGAATCGTCAGGGCCTTCCCTAAATTCTCATCTAAGCTCGTTAAGAATGCGCGCAATGAATTTATCGAATTCCGTGGGCTGAGGGTCCGAACTCCTACGTGGGCCGCTTCCGCTGCCTGCCAGATACACTTCTATTCGTCCCGGGCGGGTTTTGCTGCCCGAGCTTGTAAAATCCCGTGCAACTCCGCCAAGTATATCAGCCGCCAGGGCCGCGTTTCCCGCATCATCCGGGTGATAATACCGAACTTGCGTCTGTTTGACCCGGAAGCCAACGCGAGCTGTTGCGACTACTGTTGCCCGCCCTTGCGTGAGCAGATCTAAAGCTCGGCTGCTGGCATCTTGCGAAACTCTTGACGGAACAAAAAGAGAGACTTCCAGGTCAATCGGGGATTGCGCAGGCGGGAGCGGTTTAATTTCTGCATAATATGGGACCGCAGCGATGGTGATCTCTTGCGGGATGGGATCAAAGTTTGGCAGAGATATTGGCAAGATACTGTTCTTGTTCAACGGGTTAGGTTGCCGAATGGGCAGCAAAACAGGAACCGAAAGCAAGGGTTGAACATCCGAAGGGTTGTAAGTCGACAATGCCGGTTCGAGCTGTGCTGGAATGAAGACCGCCGGTGGCATCGAAGACAATTCCGGTTCCAGTTCCGGAACCTGTGGTACAGGTTCCGGTATCTGTTTGTCTTCTGAACTCGAAACGCTCTTTGCGGGTGCTGGCGCAGTTACAGCTGCCTCAACCAGGACATTCGGATCGTCAGGTGTGCTATTGATCGCATCCTCAGGATCACTGACATGTGGCGGGTTGGAAACGGGCCCGGCCTCAGGTTCATCCGAACCGGTAAGAATGCCCGCTGAAATTGTTTCCTTCTGATCCGTTGGATTCGCATGTTCGGCTGCGGGCGTTCTGTCAGAAAGCAGTTCCTCGATTTCCGGAAGGTTTTCGGAGGATGTGTTCAGGCTTGCTGGATCCTCTCCGTCTGTGGAACGCCAATCGCCGACAAATTTTGCCACCGCCCATTGCAGGAAGGCCCCACAGACCAGGGCGGCAAGTATCATAGCTGTTCGATTTATTGGCTTTTTCCGGGCCTGAGGTTCGTCCAGATGCAGCGAACGAACACGGTCGGAAATGATTTCTTCGATTTCGGGCTCGTCCGGCGGCGGCTTATTCTCAGTCTCAGACGATATCAACTCGGGTTCTTCACGCACCTCTTCTGGCGCTCTGGCGAGGATCGCCGCGCGCTTTTCACGCGCCTCTTTCAGGCGCGATTCCCAGGTTTGTGATGTCTTCGCAGCAACGGCGTCTTCGAGTGTCCCACCGCTGCCTTCGTTGTCAGGCATGGGTTCATACTTTCCAGAATGACCGAACTCTATTCGAACACCGCCAAATGTCTACGATTGCAGAAAACGCTCTCGACAAGTCCCCACTCGGCAAAGCCCACGGAAAGATAACATTTTGTCAGGCATTTGAGAAGTTTTGCGCCTGAGCGAGATCTTTAAATCAATCAGGCTGCGTCCCGCCCAAGGCGCAGATCACGGTCCACTCGTATTCCGTTACGGGTTGCACAGATAGGCGGGAATTCTTCACCAACACCATGTCCGACAACCTCTCGTCACTCTTGATTTGGTCCAGCGTTACAGGTTTTGAAAAGGGCCGCAGGGCTTTGATATCCACACATTCCCACCGCTCGTCGTCAGTGGTGCTGTCGGGATGGACCTCGGCGCAGACCTCGACAATCCCAACCACCGATTTGTCCTTTTGCGAATGGTAGAAGAACCCCCGATCCCCAAGAACCATCTGACGCATGAAATTACGTGCTTGATAATTACGCACGCCGTCCCATTCCTCGCCCGTGTCGCCCTTTGCCACTTGCTGATCCCAACTCCAGGTCGAGGGTTCGGATTTGAACAGCCAATATGCCATCAGCCGATCACCTTCTTCCATGGGATCAGTTCAGCCGATTGGAACAATCCCGCCTTTGCATAGGGGTCGGTATCGGCCCAGACCTGGGCGGCCGCCAAATCTTCGACGTCGAGGATAATCAACGAGCCGATCATTGTGTCACCGTCCAGAAGCGGTCCGGCCTGAGATACCACACCAGTTTCCTCAATATAGCCCAGGTGGGCTGAGCGGTTGTCCAGTCTGGTTTGCAGTGCGCCGGGTTTGTCACGGGCAATGAGGGCGATCAGCATGTTATTCCTCCTTGAGGGGTCTGTTGAGCAAGGTTTGGATGGCTTCGGTCACACTGTAAGCGCCGTGGCTCAGATCCGCCACTGTTGCGCTGATGGGCATATCCAGCCCTTCCTTGGTGGCTATTTCAGACATGGCGCGGGCAGTGGCGACACCTTCGACCGTTGTGTGACGATCGAAAGGCCGGTTCAGACCCAAACTTAGGCCAAAACGATAATTTCTGGACAGGTCTGAGGAGCAGGTCAGCACAAGATCTCCAAGCCCGGACAAACCCATCAATGTGTCAGAACGCGCGCCGCGCATGGCGGCAAAACGTTGCATTTCCGCAAAACCGCGTGTCATTAACGCTGCTCGGGCACTGTCACCCAAGGCTGCGCCGATTGCAGCCCCGCAACCGATGGCGATGACATTCTTCAGCGCACCGCCAAGTTCAGCCCCGATCGTGTCTGTGGTTCGATAGAGACGCAGGTTCGCAGTGGTCAGTTCAGCCTGCAGCGCTTTGCCAAGATCCAAATCATCGCAAGCCAGCGTCAACGCAGTGGGCAAGCCGCGCGCGATGTCATCGGCAAAACTTGGCCCTGTCAGCAAAGCGATGCGGGCATCCGGGATAATGTCCTTGATGACGGCAACAGGTCCGAGGCCAGAGGAAAGCTCAATCCCCTTGCAGCAGGCCACCAATGTTTTGCCACACAGCCTTGGGGCATGGTCTTGCAAAGCCCGGCGCAATTGCTGCATCGGCACGGCCACGAGGACTGTCTCAGCCTTGGTCGCCTCTGCGATGTCGTCGGTTACGGCGATATCTTCGGGCAAGGCTATACCGGGCAAGCGAGCGGAGTTTTCACGCGTCTCATGCATCTGCTGCGCCTGATTGGCGGTCCTAGACCACAGCGTCACCGGCCCGCGCCCTGCCAGCGAGATTGCCAGAGCCGTGCCAAAGGCACCGGAACCTAGAACTGATAAGCTCATGCCTTGGCCCCTTTCTTGCCACTGCCCAGCATCGACGGGCTTCGTTGATCCAGTGGCCAGCGGGGACGGGCGGTCAGGTCCAACCCGTCGCGCGCGCCGGCGCGAAAACGTTCAAGGCCCGCAAAGGCAATCATCGCGGCATTATCCGTGCACAACGCCAGCGGAGGTGCCGTGAACCTGGTTCCTTTTTCGACGCATACAGATTCTATTGCGAATCGAATGGCCGTATTGGCAGCCACCCCTCCGGCAACGGCAATCACGGGATTAATCGGGTTGAGTTCCAGATACAGATCAATCGCACGCCGGGTTTTCTCGGCCAGTGTGTCCACAATGGCCTGTTGGAAGCCTGCGCACAGATCCGCGCGATCCTGACGGGTCAGGCCGCCGTTGTCGGCCACAATCTGGTCGCGCATCCGCATCAACGCAGTTTTCAATCCTGAGAAAGACAGGTCGCACCCCGGCCGGTCCAGCAGGGGCCTGGGAAAGCGCAAGCGTTTGGGATCGCCCGCTCGTGCCTCGGCCTCGACCGAAGGGCCGCCGGGTTGTGGCAGGCCGAGCAGGCGGGCTGTCTTGTCGAACGCCTCGCCTGGTGCATCGTCGATGGTGCCACCAAGGCGCGTGAAATGCTCGGGCCCGTGCGCGATCAAGTATTGGCAATGGCCGCCCGACACCAGAAGCATCAGATAGGGAAAGGCAATTCCGTCCGTCAACCGCGGTGTCAATGCGTGACCCGCAAGGTGATTGACGCCGACCAGTGGCAGGCCGGTCCCCGCGCTGATCCCTTTGGCGCACATGACGCCAGACATGACCCCTCCGATCAGACCCGGCCCGGCTGTGACGGCAATGGCGTCCAGGTCACGCAGTGACAGGCCAGCGGAATCGAGCGCTTGCACGACGCAGACATCCAGCTTTTCTGCATGCGCCCGGGCTGCGATCTCGGGCACGACACCGCCAAATGCACTGTGCAGGTCGGTTTGGCCATGCACAATTGATGACAGGATTTCAGCCTCGGCACCTTCTGTTTGGCGCACGACAGCTGCGGCCGTGTCGTCACAGCTGCTTTCCAGACCCAGTACCGTAAGTGTTTGCACCATCACCCTGATCCGTTGCATCATGATCTTACGGCGGGGTATCACCCTGCGCGGATGCAAACAATCCTGAAGGGCCAAGGCGGCACACGTTGTATTTGTTGATGACCCGCCCGCGCGCAGCCTCAGAAAGGTTCGTCGCGCAGTTGCCGACCCGCGTCAAATCCCGGGTTCAGGTCATCTATTCTCCGGTTATGGAGATTCGGCCTACGGCGGATGCAATAGAGGTCGGAGGTGTGCAGGGATTGATCTTTACTTCGGCCAATGCAGTGAATGCGGCGGCCTCAAAAGGCGTAGACCGCAATCTGCCCGCTTTTTGCGTCGGTCCTGTGACGACCGGTACGGCGAAAGGCTTTGGCTGGCGGGCCAAGATGGTCGGAGCCACGGCAGAGGAACTGGTAGGACATCTGCTGAAGTGCCGGCCCGAAACCCCACTTTTGCATCTTCGTGGTCAGCACACACGGGGTGACGTTGCCGGTCGGTTGACCGAATCCGGACTGACCGTGCGGGAACAGCCGGTCTATCAACAAAGGTTGTTGCCGCTAACATCCGAGGCGAACGGGGCTGCTGACGGGAAATTGCCGATAGTCGCACCGCTTTTTTCGCCGCGTTCGGCGCGACATTTTGCCGATGTTTGGGTTGGATCTGCGCCTCTTTGGCTTGCGGCAATCAGTCAGGCCACGGCCGATCCCCTTTATTCTTTGGACTATGCACGTCTTAAGATCGCGAAAGAGCCGACGCCCCAGAAAATGCGTAAGGCTGTTAAAAAGCTTGTGAAACATGTGTTGCGGGTTGAGGGCGGCGTGGTCCCCGACTAACTTAACCTGGGCTGTTATTCATCTGAATTTGGATTCGATAAGGGGAATATTGCGGTGGCTGGTAAGAAGAAAACCGAAAACAAGCCGGTGGAAGACCCCAAGGCGGATGACGTCGTCGAAACCGAACGGCAACAGGAAGATACGCCTGTTGACCCGACTGAGCCTGTAAAAGAGGACCATTCCGAAGCCGAAGCCGAAGCCGAAGCCGAAGCCGAAGCCGAAGCCGAAGCCGAAGCCGAAGCCGAAGCCGAAGCCGAAGCCGAA
>NZ_CANMFF010000009.1 GCF_947497005.1 uncultured Ruegeria sp.
CGCGGGATGGAGCAGCCCGGTAGCTCGTCAGGCTCATAACCTGAAGGTCGTAGGTTCAAATCCTACTCCCGCAACCAAACTTCTAAGTCAGATATCAAGCACTTAGCCTCGCATAACGCGGGGCTTTTTGCGTTTGAGGAATAGCCCGTGGAAGCACTGTGGAAGCAACAGGAACGAACTAGGCCTGTGACAACTCCGCAACAAAGGCTGTCCGCGCAATACTCCGCAAATTGGTTACAATGAGCCCTGTGCCGTCGCAATTCAATTGAGCCACTGCTTCCGCGATAGACGGAGAGCAACGCAAAAGAGTAGAAATAACTCAGCGCGAAAGAGGGACTTGGCATGTAGTTCCACGCCACTCGCCATAAGCTCGTCTATCGATGATAGTCCCGCGATAGCCAATCACACCGAAAACTAAGACTTCAACCAGCCATTGTGAAATAAGCCAACTCTCGTGAAGCTGAATGCCGGAAAGGGCACCTTTCGTGTCTTGATGCACTAACCTGTTTCTAAACTGCGAAATAATTTCAAACACGTCAATGTTGCTGTTTTCCGAAGAAAACTTCGAAAGCTCGGGGCTCATAGAAAGCAAATCACCTTCGATGCCGAAATGAAGTGTAGCGGCACGGCTTTTGTCAGCAAAAGCGATTGTGCGGTTCTTCATTAATGGCTTAGACCAACCCGCTCTATACCCTAGTATGTAGTGCACAATGGCTTCCAAGGCGGAATGTGCAGCAATTATTGACATCTCGATCGAGACGCGGCGTGAAGCGTTTGAAGCACGATAAAAGTTGATTGTTTGATTAAGTGCTCGTCTAGTCAACTCGTCTGTACTTGCTTCTGAAAAAAGCATGAAAATTTCAGGTAGGCTTTTCTGTATCTGGATATCATACCAGTTGATCTCTCGTCTTTCTAAGTCGCTCGGCGAAAAACCCAACAACTTGAAAGCAACTGCGTCATCCGCATCGTAGGCAAACAGGTGTCCAAAACCACAGTTACAGCCTTTTGCAAAGTTGAGAAAACTAAGAAGCGATGTAAGTGGCCTAAGCGGGTTGTCAGGGCTCAATTTCAGGTTTGATTTAATCAAACACTTGCTACCTTCCGCTGACGTGGCGGGCTCGAGCCTAGGTTCCACAGCGGCATGTAGCCTGACTACTGAATTGAGGAAAATGACCAACGGCAGCTCAGGGCTCTGTGCTGCTGTACTGAACTTCACCTTGGTTGGTAGATTTTGTTACGTAGGGATGGGGCAATCCATACATAAGGTAATGCATACTCTGATCCCTATGTAACGTAACCTTACGTAGAGCGGTGCCATGCCTAAACTGCTAAACGCAACCTGCGGGCGACGTTTGGCATTCCCACCAATGCGTCGAGCCGGGTCGCGTTTTCTTCCGCCGCCCGTCGTACCGGATCATCCGCCAGATGCGCATACCGCATGGTGGTCTGAATTTGACTGTGACCCAGCAACCGGCCAACCATCTGGATCGGCATACCTGAAGATACGGCATTTGATGCGTAGGTGTGGCGCAAGTCGTGAATGCGGACATCATGCAGACCAGCCAGCTTACGAATACGCCGCCAAGGTTTTTGCAGATCAGTGACGTAGTGTCCGGGAACTGCCCCGGCAATAACGTAAGGATTGTCAGGAAGCTGTGGGAGGGTGCTCAGGACCGCTCTGGCGGCTTGGGGCAGGGGAATGCGCCGCGCACCTGTTTTGGTATCTGGAAGCTCCATTCCAACGTCTGTGATGAAGGACCATTGCAAGGTCTGAATTTCACCAAGGCGACAGCCGGTTAGGATCAGCAATCGGAACGCGGCAACCACAAACGGCGACTCTGATCCGTCCCGTTCCGCGTCTGCCAAAACCTGCCCAAGCCGTTGAAGCTCATCTTGGCTCAGAAACCGTTCCCGCTTTTCTTCGCGGTATTTCGGGACATGGCGACAGGGGTTTGAACCGTCAGGTCGCAAGCCCCAGATTTCCGCCAGATTGAACATCTTGGACAATACGCCCAGTGTTCGGTTCGCCTGATAGGGTTTGTCCCGGAATTTGTGGTGCAGTTCGGCAATGTCTTTCCGTTCCACGTCAACTACTTTGAAGCTGCCAATTGCTGGAACAATGAACAGGTCGATTGCCCTGCGATACTCCCCTTGGGTAGAAGGCTTGCAGCGTTCTCTGACGTGCGTTTCAAAGAACCGTTCACACAGAGCCGCGACCGTTGGCGCGCGGCGATGTTGGGAAATCTCTTCGGCAGGGTTCTCACCTTTTGCCACTTGGCCCATGACTTCCTTTGCCAGCTTCCGTGCCTCGTCGACTGTGATCTTGCCATGTCGACCGATGGAAACGCGCCGTGTTCTTCCACCTTTGCGATATTGCGCCTGATAGGTTTTGGCACCGGAGGGCATGACGCGGACACCAAACCCGGCAATCTGACTATCCCAAACAAAGTAATCCTTCGCCTCAACGGGCAGAGCTTCTACGGCGCGCTTGGTCAGTTTCGGCATGCTCATTCCTTTACCTGTCATCGCCCCGTGGAAGCATTGTGGAAGCAACTGGAAGCGGTTCATGGCGTAAGAGGTAGGAATGGAGTGATGCGATCGTCAACAATAAAACAACGATTCCAATAAGATAGATTAGAACGGCGCTTTCCAGCGTAATTGGTGCAGGTGGGCGTAAACTATCTCATAACCTGAAGGTCGTAGGTTCAAATCCTACTCCCGCAACCACTTTTGCCGAACCAGCCGCCGCAAGGCGGCTTTTGTCGTTCTGGGCCAGCCCCCTGAAATCAGGCCACAGAGTAGTTAGTAATCCATCAAAGCATAGGATGAGGTACGTATTAGAAGCTTCACTGCTTGCAGTTGAATAGAGCCATCGGTGGGAAAAACCGATGGCTCTGTTTTTGAAAGTGCAACGCTAAAGCGAGACAGTTTCCAACGTCGCCTTTAGGCTGGGACTTCCTGCTCTGGCGCGCTCAGTGAAATGACCAGCACTACTGCAGCTCCGTTCAGCCAGTAAAATGCCGCATCCAAACCCGAGAACCCGAGAACGCTGGGTGCACACAGAAAGGTGATGCCGACAATAAGATCCACGGCCAGATGGAACTTGTAAGGCAGAACCCGCCAGATCCCGAGATGGTGGTCCGTCAGCACGGTCAGAACAAATGCAGCGACACCGGTGACTACCGAAAGCCACAGCGCCAGCGGATTGGATTGCCCTAACCCCAGCAGGAACGGCAGTGTCATCAGGGCGATGGCAACCGGATAGTCAAGATAGGCGTGAACAGAACGGGTAACGAAACGCAGGGACATAAGATCTTCCTCTTCTCAATCAGTGATGAAAGAAAGGTAGGAACCCAAGCCCGAACGAAGAATTCCTGATCGTTTCAGAAACATTGCAGATCGTTCAGAACCTCTGGGGTTTCAATGCATGGCCCTGTATGCAGCCGGCGACAAGCCAACCTGCTTCTTAAAAACGCGGGAAAACGCGGCCTCAGAGGCATATCCGACTTCGGCCGCTGCGTCCGCCACGTTCCATCGTGCCTCTGTTAACCCATGGCACGCGATCTGCATGCGCCAGTCGGTGAGGTACTGCATCGGCGTCGTGCCCATCTTCTCGGCAAATAATTGGGCGAAGGCCGTGCGTGACATTCCAGATTCACGCGCCAGGGTCGCAACGCTCCAATCGTTTGCCGGTGCTTGATGGAACGCGGTCAACGCACGAGAGATTCGTGTATCCGCAAACCCCGCAAGGGCAGCATCGCCGGGGCTCTGACGTTCCAGATAGGTACGGATCGCCTGCGCAAACAGAACTTCAGAGAGTTTCAGAGCGATGAGGTCGCCACCGATCCGGGTTCCGGACACTTCGGATCCGATCATGCGCAGGGTCGATTCGATCCAGGATCCGGCCTCTTCACCGTAGTTTTCGATCAGGATATACGGCGGCAGGCGATCGATCAGCATATGCCCGGTACCCTGTCGCCCAGCCGGGCCAGTGAAAGAGAAATGACCGCAGATCAACTGCGTATCCCGTTCTTCGTCATTCCCACCATAAACCAGCACGCCATCGCCGGTGTAGCCAGCGACCTCAAGCACCTGCTCCAGCGGCAGCGCATCCAAGGGTTTTACCTCGGCACAGAGTAACGCGTGCGGGGCACCATGTGGTATCAAGATCAAGTCCCCCTGTCTAAGCCGCAGGGTCTCCCCTGTGGTAGAGACGTACACTTTGAGCTCGCCGCGCTGCACAAAATGAAACCGCGCCACGTTTTCGAACCTCGGTACCTGAATACCGAAGGGTGGTGTGAACGAAGTGCGGAAGTAAAACGTGCCTCGCAAGGACAGGCGGGTGAGAATATCGCTGAGAAGGTCCAACATGCGCAGAAGATACGCAATCTGTGCAAACCGTCCAGACCACCGAACGATATGCACAGTAATTTGCACGCACTGCAACAAAAAAACCCCCGCCGAAGCAGGGGCTGAAAGCTTAAGAGCGAACCAGTTTCTCGTAGTCTTCCGCGATCTGGCGGGTCAGGTCCCCGACCTCAAAAGTATAATCACCGATTTGCCCGACCGGAGTGACCTCGGCTGCTGTGCCTGTCAGCCAGCACTGTTCGAAGTCGGCCATTTCCTCGGGCTTAATGCGGTGTTCATGCACTGTGATGCCCTTGTCTTTCAGCATCTGAATGACCGTTTGACGGGTGATGCCGTTCAGGAAGCAATCGGCCAGTGGGGTATGAACCTCACCACCTTTGACGAAAAACACGTTCGCGCCGGTTGCTTCGGCAACATAACCGCGCCAGTCCATGAACAAAGCGTCCGAGCAGCCCTTGGCTTCGGCCTTGTGCTTGGAAATGGTGCAGATCATGTATAGGCCAGCCGCCTTGGCGTGAACCGGGATGGTTTCGGGGCTGGGGCGTTTCCATTCGGCAATGTCCAGCTTGGCGCCCTGCATCTTGGCATCGCCGTAGTATGCACCCCAGGGCCAGACAGCGACGGCCATGCGCACCGGGTTCTTGGCTGAGGCTACGCCCATATCTTCACCCGAGCCACGCCAGACAAGTGCGCGCACATAAGCGTCCTGCAATCCGCTGGCCTTCAGGGCTTCTTCCTTGGCCGCTTCGATTTCGTCCACCGAATATGGCATCGGCATATCCAGCGCTTCGGCAGAGGCAATCAGACGCTCGGAATGTTCGCGGCTTTTGAAGATCTTACCGTTATATGCACGCTCGCCTTCAAATACGGACGAAGCGTAGTGCATTGCGTGGCTCAGAATGTGTACATTAGCCTCACGCCAAGGCACCAGCTTGCCGTCCAACCAAATGGTGCCATCACGATCATCATACCCCGCCATGCGAAACCTCCTGAACCGGGTTGAATTTTCGATTATTGCGCTTTTTAGGACCGATGTGGACATAATGTTGCGCAAAAACTGCGATTCGATACCTCTCTCTCCTTGGAATGTCAATAACGCTGACATAAACTCGGCGGTGTGTAACGAATGAGGCATGATATGTCCGAAACCCGCCCGGCCCCGCGTTATGGGGGCGAGAGTCTGTTGTTTTTGACCGATGAACAATTGCGGCAAGGGATCGAAGCCATGTTCTTTGCCTATCGCGGTTTTACCGCCGATCCCGATCGCATTCTTGCCGAATTGGCCTATGGCCGTGCCCATCACCGGGCAATCCATTTTATCAACCGCGCGCCGGGTACAACAGTTAACAACCTGCTGGCCATCCTTGGGGTTACAAAACAGTCTCTGAACCGGGTTTTGCGGACCTTGATCGAGGATGGTCTGGTAGAAAGCCGCGTGGGAACAGTGGACAAACGCGAACGCCACCTATTTCTGACTGAGAATGGCCAAGCGCTGGAAACCACGCTGTCGGATGCACAGCGGGCCAGAATGCGTGCCGCCTACAAGGATGCCGGCCCCGAAGCTGTGGCTGGATTTCGCAAAGTGCTTGAAGCAATGATGGATGCTGATATGCGTCATGCCTATACGAAACTTCGGGATACGACCTCATGAGCGATATGGATGCCCATCTGCTGATTGTTGACGATGACGAGCGCATTCGCGATCTGCTCAAGAAATTCCTGATGCGAAACGGGTTTCTGGTTACGGCAGCGCGGGATGCGGCCCATGCACGGCGTGTATTGTCTGGGCTGGATTTCGACATGATCGTCATGGATGTGATGATGCCGGGCGAAGATGGCGTCAGCCTGACACGGGCTTTGCGCGAAACCCATACGACGCCGATCCTGTTGCTGACCGCAAAAGGCGAAACCGAACATCGGATCGCAGGCCTTGAGGCCGGGGCGGATGATTACCTGGCCAAACCGTTCGAACCAAAAGAGCTGCTGCTGCGGATCAACGCAATCCTGCGCCGGATGCCGGACACCCCGGCCGAGGAAACCGCGGCGAAGATCCTGAACCTTGGCCCGATCCGGTACGACATTGAACGCGGCGAGATGTGGCAGGGCGAAGATCCGGTACGACTTACCGCAACCGAAAGCCAGTTGATGAAGATTTTCTCGGCCCAGCCCGGAGAGCCGATCAGCCGCGCCAAGCTGGTCGAGGATCTGGGTCGTGACAAAGGTCAGGCACAGGAGCGCGCGGTGGATGTACAGATCACACGCCTGCGGCGCAAGATTGAACAGGACCCGAAGCAACCCAGGTATCTGCAAACCGTCCGTGGTGCAGGGTATATGCTGGCACCGGATTAAATTTGCCGCCGCGCGGCGGTTTTGAGCCTTCGGCGAAGGTATTTGTAGCCAGATGAACAGGGGACCTCGATGACAACTGCCCTATTGACCCATGCCGATTGTCTGGGCCATGTGACACCTGAGGGCCACCCTGAACGGGTGGCGCGACTAGAGCACATTCTGCACGCCTTGGAAGGGTTAGACCTGAAACGCGCAACGGCGCCGCTGGCTGCCGATGATGATCTGCTTCGCGTGCATCCGGAAGGATATATTCGCGATATTCGGTCGACGCGTCCGGCGGACGGTTTTGCCCAAATTGATGGTGATACGTTCATGTCTTCGGGATCCGTTGATGCGGCCTATCGCGCAGCGGGCGCTGTTGTTCGAGCTGTCGATCTGGTGTTGAGCGGCGGGGCTTCGAACGCGTTTTGCGCCATTCGCCCGCCGGGGCACCATGCCGAAACCGATACGGCCATGGGGTTTTGCCTGTTCGGCAATGCAGCGCTGGCTGCCAAACATGCATTGGATCACCACGGCTTGAACCGGGTGGCCGTTGTTGATTTCGATGTGCACCACGGCAATGGCACGCAGGATCTTCTTTGGGATGAGAAGCGCGCGTTGGTCATCACCAGCCAACAAATGCCGCTGTGGCCGGGATCCGGGCGCCCGGATGAGACGGGCGCTTATGACACGGTACTGAACATACCGCTTGCGCCCGGTTCAGGCGGCGACCAGATGCGTGCGGCATACGAAGCCCAAGTCTTTCCGCGCCTCAGGGCGTTCAAGCCGGAACTGATCATCATATCAGCCGGTTTTGATGCCCATCAGGACGACCCCTTGGCCAATCTGAATTGGTCCACCGGCGATTTCGTCTGGATTACCGCCGAGCTGTGCAGGATTGCCGATGAAACCTGTGAAGGCCGTATCGTCTCGACTTTGGAAGGCGGGTATGATCTGAACGCACTGGCCGATGCCACACGCGCCCATGTGGAAGAACTTATGAGAGCAGCACGATGACCGATACCCCTGTTGAGCAGATGACATTCGAGCAAGCCATGAACGAGCTTGAGGCCGTGGTGGGCCAGCTTGAACGTGGCGACGTGGCACTGGACCAGTCAATTGCGCTTTATGAACGTGGTGCGGCGCTGAAGAAACGGTGTGAAGACGAATTGAAGCGCGCCGAGGAAAAAGTAGCGGCAATCACTCTGGATGCGAATGGTCAGCCAACCGGTACGACGCCCGTCGAAGGTCAGTGAATGTTCCCCGAAAGACTTGCGAAGGATGCAGCCAGCATTCAAGGCCAATTCGATCTGGTTCTAGGCGCGTTTGAAGACGTGGATGTAACCCGGGCAATGGCCTACGCTACCCGAGGCGGCAAACGATTGCGGGGGTTTCTGGCCCTGGAAAGCGCCCGACTTCATGATGTTGAAGAAAACCGTGCGATCTGGCCTGCGACGGCTATCGAGGCGCTGCATGCTTATTCCTTGGTGCATGACGACCTTCCGTGCATGGATGATGATGATCTGCGTCGCGGGCGCCCTACTGTTCACGTAGAATGGGACGAAGCGACCGCTGTTCTGTCCGGTGATGCCCTTCACACGCTTGCTTTCGAGCTGTGTATGTACGCTGAGGTTGGAGTTGCGAACGTTCGTGCAGACCTTGCCCTGACGTTGGCCAAAGCCAGCGGCGCGCAAGGCATGGTTCTTGGACAGGCGTTGGACATTGCGGCGGAAACGGCAGCAGAACCGCTGTCGCTGGACCAGATCACGCGCCTGCAGGCGGGAAAGACGGGTGCTCTGATCGAGTGGTCTGCCTGCGTTGGTGCCGTTATGGCGCAATCCGACCCAGGACCGTTGCGCCAATATGCCCGTGCACTGGGCCTTGCTTTTCAAATCGCTGATGACATCCTTGATATTGAAGGTGATGCCAAAAAGGCGGGCAAGCGTCTGCAAAAGGATGCTGAGGCAGGGAAAGCCACATTCGTTTCTCTGCTGGGTCTGTCAGCAGCCAAAGCACGCGCAGATGAACTGGTGGATCAGGCCTGCACCGCATTGGATGGGTATGGCCCAAAAGCTGAAACCTTGAAGGAAGCCGCCCGCTTCGTTATTGCCCGGGACAGCTAAGCCAGGAACGCGCCAAATGTCAGACCGCCCCAACACGCCCCTGCTGGATCTTGTGAACCGCCCTGCGGATCTCAGGCAGTTCTCGGACGCGCAACTGCATCAGGTCGCACAGGAGTTGCGGGCCGAAACGATCTCTGCGGTTTCCGTTACCGGCGGGCATCTGGGGGCCGGTTTGGGGGTCGTTGAGCTGACCACAGCGTTACACGCAGTGTTTGATACACCCCGCGACAAGATCATCTGGGATGTGGGTCATCAGTGCTATCCGCATAAAATCCTGACCGAGCGACGTGACCGCATCCGTACATTGCGTATGAAGGATGGTCTCAGTGGCTTCACCAAGCGCAGTGAGAGCCCCTATGATCCGTTCGGCGCTGCGCATTCCAGCACGTCGATCAGCGCCGCGCTAGGATTTGCTGTCGCAAGGGATCTGGGCGGTGTAACGCCTGAAGGGTTGGGTGACGCAATTGCAGTGATCGGTGACGGTTCGATGTCTGCGGGCATGGCCTTTGAGGCGATGAACAATGCAGGCCACCTGAAAAAGCGTCTGATCGTCATTCTGAATGACAACGAAATGAGCATCGCCCCTCCGGTGGGTGCCTTGTCAAGCTATCTGTCGCGTATCTATGCCGAAGAACCGTTTCACGATCTTAAAGCCGCTGCCAAGGGCGCAGTGTCGCTGTTGCCAGAACCATTCCGAGAAGGCGCCAAGCGAGCCAAGGAAATGCTGAAAGGCATGGCGATGGGCGGCACACTCTTTGAAGAGCTTGGGTTTTCCTATCTCGGCCCTATAGACGGCCATGATATGGACCAGCTTTTGCCAGTTCTTCGGACTGTAAAATCACGGGCAACCGGGCCGATCCTGATCCACGTGCTGACGAAGAAGGGCAAGGGGTACGCGCCCGCCGAGCAGGCCCGCGACAAGGGCCATGCCACAGCGAAATTCGATGTGGTGACGGGCGAACAGAAGAAGGCTCCTTCTAATGCACCCTCTTACACCTCGGTCTTTGGCAAGGCGCTGGCGGACGAGGCCGCGCGCGACGACAAGATTGTAGCGGTGACTGCGGCAATGCCCGATGGTACAGGTCTGAATCTGTTCGCTGAACGCTTTCCGTCGCGTTGCTTTGACGTGGCGATTGCAGAACAGCACGGCGTGACCTTCTCGGCGGCCCTTGCGGCGGGGGGAATGAAGCCGTTTTGTGCGATGTATTCGACCTTCCTGCAGCGTGGCTATGACCAGGTGGTGCATGACGTGGCAATTCAGCGACTGCCAGTCCGTTTTGCTATCGACCGCGCGGGTTTGGTGGGGGCGGACGGTGCCACCCACGCCGGATCGTTCGATATCGCCTATCTATCCAATCTGCCGGGTATCGTCGTGATGGCGGCTGCGGATGAAGCCGAACTGATGCATATGGTGGCAACTGCTGCCGCACATAACGAAGGCCCCATCGCCTTCCGCTACCCTCGCGGCGAAGGCGTCGGCGTAGATCTTCCCGAACGCGGCGACGTATTGGAAATCGGCAAGGG
Organism: uncultured Ruegeria sp.; assembly: GCF_947497005.1. GTDB lineage: Bacteria > Pseudomonadota > Alphaproteobacteria > Rhodobacterales > Rhodobacteraceae > Ruegeria. The sequence goes on from NZ_CANMFF010000009.1 coordinate 10,344, forward strand.
GCGTATGATCCAGACTGGAGCGCGCGTGGCCTTGCTGTCCTTCGGTACCCGACTGGCAGAGGTGCAAAAAGCAGCGGAGTCTCTGGCGGTCAAAGGTATTGCACCAACCATTGCTGACGCCCGCTTTGCCAAACCTCTGGACTGCGACCTGATTCTGGACCTGGCGGCCAATCACGAGGCGTTGATCACCATTGAAGAAGGCGCTGTTGGTGGCTTTGGCAGCCATGTTGCGCAACTTCTGGCGGACACAGGTGTTTTTGATCGGGGGTTGAAATATCGCTCAATGGTTCTTCCGGACATTTTCATCGATCAAGCCAATCCGGCGGACATGTATGCCGTGGCCGGAATGAATGCCGAGCAGATCGAAGCCAGGGTATTAGATGTTCTGGGCGTGGCCTCAATCGGTGAAAAACGCGCATAGGATTCGATCATTATGGTCCACTCCGCGCAGCTAGTGAATTGGGTGCTCGCAGAAAACGATGCGGTCGACGAGTAACTCAGCCAATAGGGCGAATACCTGACTTAAACGCGCCGACGCACTGAGATGTCAGCACGTTTGCCAAACTCTCTCATACCCGGAAAATCGCAGACGCCACGATTTCGTGTTACCCTTCTTTTAGTGGAATGCTGAAACGAGAAGGGGACGACGTGTCTAAACGTCGAGTAAAACTGGTTTTTTTTGCAATCGCATTATTGCCAGTTTGTGTTTTTGCACTGCACGAGATTATTCAAAAGCACATGATTGCGACCGAATTGGACGTTCCCATCAGCATTCTTACCGACGAGCGTACGTGGCTTGAGGCTGTAGGGCGGTTTCGATTTCTTGCCGCTGCATGGTTTTTTGCAGCGCTCGCTTTGTTACCTGTGGCTGTGTTGGTCCGCAATTTGTCACGCCCTACGGAACGGCAGACCAGAGTAACCGCCATCGCAATTGTTCTGGCCATTCTTCTTCTGGCGATTGTGCCGACTGTCCAACAGCATGTGACGTCAAAGACACCGCAAATCTATCACCAGGTCGGCAAAACTGTATTTGAATTGGCATTGTCTCAGGGGACTCTGCCCGGATGTATGGACCCCGACGATACCTGGCTGCTGGGAAGGTGCGGTGACATGCCGGTATTTACACTTTTCAGGCGTATATTAGACGTGATCAACGCACTTGCCGGGCTTGCCATTGGGTCATTGATCGTTGGGATGATTCTGTGCCTGGGATCCCGCGAAACCCGCGATATCGAAGAAACCGCTGCCGAGTTGGCAAAAAACCTGCGTCAAATGCGACAACAGCTGTATCTGTCCAGTCTTATCCTCACCTTTGGTATGTTCTTTGCAGCAAGCTGGATGTATTGGCCCCTGCCCCTGATCTCGGATTCTGAAAGAGCCGCCTACAATTCGCTGGTGACCGCTTCTGCGCTTTTTACAGGAACCTATTTTTGCTTGTTGATGTTGAGCTATTTCCTTCCTGTGGCTGTCATACTGGATGGAAGGATCGCCAACCTTGCCGTCGCTGCCAGCCAGGAAAGTGAGGCTGAAGATGCGTTTGACATTGAAGAATGGAGGTCTTCGCACAAGCTGGCCGAGGGTACGGGCGACATTATCCGCGCCGGCTTTGCGCTGGCCGCGCCAATTTTAGCCGCATTCGCCGGGGGTATATCCCCAATTACCGGGTAACTTCTGAGTGAATCGCGGTTGGTGCTTACCCACCCGTGAATGAGATCATGGGACTTGCCGCAAAATGAAGGCGGGATCGAAGGCGTGTAAATTGCGCGACAAGTCACCTGGCCAAGTATTCACTAATTTTTTGGGTTTATTTGGTGCCGCTGAAGGGGCTCGAACCCCCGACCCCATCATTGCGAATTTTGGCGTCCATGGGTTGGATGTGACCGGCTCAAATGGAGCACTCTCGTTCTATCGATATTTGCAATTGCCTTCTCAGCCCCTCGTGCAGCGCTTAGCAAGACATCGCGATAGGTGGGCCCGGCCTTTCCCCCTTCATGATCGTGAAGCGGCGCCAGTCCTTGGAGATGCATAGCTAATCGTGTGTCAAACTGCTCGAAGTCAGAGAAGCCGTCAGCCAATTTTTCCAGGGTTTCCACACGCAACGTTGAAATGAACTCTGCGGCCAGAGCCACGTCAGTCTCTCTCAGGGCGAAATGAGTTCGTTCAAATATCGATGCAAGCTCACCGCCTCGGGACTTACAAGCAGCCCGCTTTCGCCGAAACGTTTCTAGATCTTCCGTATTGATTTCTTCCGTAGGTTTCTCGGATATTCGGAGCATCTCCTGCCCCAAGTAGAAATAGTCGTCGTCCAGCTGCTTCTGACCTTCCAATATCGACGCTGCAGTGTCCGCACGAAAAGCCGCCCACTTGCGATCAAATGATTTTGCTGCTGCCCGTCGAACGTACCAGCCTCCGAGCAACGTTATCAGGACGAGCGTGACAATAATTCCGATCATTTCGGATGTCAGGTTGAGCACCATATCATCCGAGGTGAGATAACTCCAAGCATCGCAAAGAAGGCAGTGTTCATTGGCATCGTTTGGACTAGTCATTGATGTTCCTGCGAGGGCTGGATCGTTTAGATTACCGATTGTGCCATTCAAATTGAGGATTTGGCGACTGAGTGCAAGCAACTCGGCTTGTTGGGCGAGTTCCGCTATACACAGGGAAGTTTCGCGACTGCGGCAGATGTCCGCAATGTGGGCTGCGAATGCAGCATCGAAATAATGCGTTAAACGTCGGCTTTGGGCCAGAAACTACAATTCGGTTGGTAAAACGATAGAAAACTGATGGTGCCTCAAGAGGGACTCGAACCCCCGACCTTGTCCTTACGAAGGACCTGCTCTACCAGCTGAGCTATTGAGGCTTTCAGACCCTACTATGGCCCTACTAGTTCTAAGTGTTTGCCGCGAACTCATTGGTTTCGGAAGTCATTCTCGCGGGGACCCGCTAATTTCGAATGACGTGTTCTACCAGCTGAGCTACAGCGGCACCGTAGGTCACCCGGAACTGGTTCTGACCGGGTGCGAAGATCGTTTAAACTGTCAAACTGGTGCCTGCAAGCCCGGTTGTAATCGTATCGACGTAGCTATGCGTCACCACAGGTCTCAGCTTGTGAGAGGCCTGCCTGCGACCAAACCGTCGAGTTGGAACGTTCGTCTGTGAATTTTTTGTAACGGTGTGGGACTCAAATTGACTAGCTTCATATATTTCTATATTTCATGAAATATGAAAAAAAAGATAACCGATCAACTGGCCATCCTTGGCCACCCGCAACGTATCACTGTGTTTCGCATGTTAGTGCGACGATTTCCTGACACTGTTCCGGCAGGCGAGCTGGCGACTGAACTGGATATCAAACCCAGCACCATGTCGAACTATCTCAACGCTTTACAGAGGTCCGGGCTGGTCAAGCAGGAGCGATCCGGGACGTCTCTTCTTTATTCGATAGAAATGAAGAACGTGCAGCAAATGCTCGATTTCCTGATTGTGGACTGCTGCCGCGGCCGTCCTGATCTTTGTATGCCTTCACCCAAGGGAAGTGACACTATGACTGACCGTAAGTTCAATGTGTTGTTCATTTGCGTGGGCAATTCCGCCCGCTCGATTTTTGCCGAATCCCTGCTGCGTGAGATCGGCGGTGATCGGTTCAATGTGTATTCAGCTGGAATACGGCCAAGCTCAGCGCTCAACCCGTTTGCCTTGCAGGTTCTGAATGACAAGGGGCACGATACCTCGGTCCTGCGATCGAAGAATGTATCCGAGTTTTCGGGGCCGGACGCGCCAGATCTGGATTTTGTTTTTACTGTTTGCAACCAGGCCGCCAACGAGGAGTGCCCGGCATGGGACGGTCAACCGATCAGCGGCCACTGGGGCATGGTTGATCCGGTCAAGGCAGAAGGCACCGACGCCGAGAAGAGCCTGGCCTTCCAAAACGCCTACGGCGCGCTGCAGCGACGGATTCAGGCCTTCACATCTTTGCCAGTCGAAAGTCTTGACCGGATCGCACGTCAATCCGCTGTCGATGAAATCGGGCGGGCGCCACTCGAGGACACGAAATGACGATCTATGCGCTGAACGGCCTTGGCCGGATGGGAAAACTGGCCCTGAAACCTTTGCTGGAACAGGGCGCAAGGATCGCCTGGATCAACGATGCCGTCGGTGATCCCGAGATGCATGCACATTTGTTGGAGTTCGACACGGTCCATGGGCGCTGGGACGCACAGTTCAGCCATGATGCTGACAGCATCACCGTGAATGGAACCCGTCTGCCTTTCATTGGCACCAAAGACCCGGGCGCCCTACCGCTGGATGGCGTTGACGTGGTGATCGACTGTACTGGCGTTTTCAAGACCGAGGCCAAGCTGGACCCGTATTTCGATGCTGGAGTGAAGAAGGTTGTTGTCTCAGCCCCGGTCAAAGACGGCCCGACGGCCAATATCGTCATGGGTGTGAATGACAGCACCTATGATCCAGCGACCCATAAGATCGTGACAGCAGCGTCCTGCACCACCAACTGTCTGGCGCCTGTCGTCAAAGTGATCCACGAAAATCTGGGCATCCGTCACGGGTCGATGACCACGATTCACGACGTGACCAACACACAGACCATTGTCGATCGGCCAGCAAAAGACTTGCGGCGCGCGCGTTCGGCCCTGAATTCGCTGATCCCGACCACCACCGGCTCGGCCACGGCCATCACGCTGATTTACCCGGAACTCAAAGGCCGCCTGAACGGTCACGCAGTACGGGTGCCGCTACTGAACGCCTCGTTGACCGATTGCGTGTTCGAGGTTGAACGTGAAACCACGGTTGAAGAGGTCAATGCATTCTTTGAAGCCGCCGCCGGAGGTGATCTGAAGGGCATTCTGGGCTATGAAACCCGCCCCTTGGTTTCAACTGACTATACCAATGACGAACGCTCCTCGATTGTCGATGCGCCGTCGACCATGGTTGTGAACGGGACGCAGGTGAAAATCTACGCGTGGTACGATAACGAGATGAGCTATGCGCATCGACTGGTGGATGTCGCATTGATGGTAGGGTCATCCCTGTGACACAGCGGCCCGAAGGACTGTCGGCCTATATCGCGGTTACGGCGGCCTATTGGGCTTTCATGCTGACCGACGGTGCACTCAGGATGTTGGTGCTGCTGCACTTTCACACCATGGGCTTCTCTCCGGTTCAACTGGCATATCTGTTTGTACTTTATGAGATCGCCGGGATTGTCACCAATCTGTCCGCAGGCTGGATAGCAGCGCGGTTCGGATTGACCTCGACCCTTTATGCGGGGCTGGGGTTGCAGGTGGTGGCGCTGCTCGCGATGACGCAGCTTGACACGAACTGGACCGTTGCCGCTTCGGTCACCTTTGTGATGATGGTGCAAGGAGCCAGCGGAGTGGCCAAGGATCTGGCCAAGATGTCTTCGAAATCGTCGGTCAAGCTGTTGGCTCCGACCGAAGGCGGCGGTTTATTTCGCTGGGTTGCGGTCTTGACGGGATCGAAAAACGCCGTCAAAGGGCTGGGTTTCCTGTTGGGGGCGGCCATGCTGGCAACGCTGGGCTTCATGACGGCAATCCTTGTCATGGCTGCCGCTCTGGCGTTGATCCTGTTCGCAGTTATCCTGTTCATGCCGGCAGGCCTACCGAAGGGACGCAAAGGCGCGAAATTTTCTGAGGTTTTTTCGAAATCCGCCAATGTGAACTGGTTGTCTGCGGCGCGCGTCTTTCTGTTCGGTGCGCGAGATGTCTGGTTTGTGGTTGGCATCCCGGTCTATTTTTATGCGGTCCTGTCAGACGGCACAGAAGAGGGCAATCGGGCCGCGTTCTTCATGGTCGGGACATTTATGGCGGTATGGGTCATCCTCTACGGCGTAGTGCAAGCCAGCGCGCCGAAGATATTGCGTGCAAGGGACCGAACCGAAAGTGATCTGATCCGTGCCGCGCGAAGCTGGGCGGTCATCCTATTCTGTGTTCCCGCGGCTCTAACATTAGTAGTTTCGCTGTCGGATAGCCCAGAGACTTGGCTCACCATAACGCTTGTAGTTGGCTTGCTGATCTTCGGTGCGATCTTCGCAGTCAACTCATCACTGCATTCTTATCTGATTCTGGCCTTCACCCGGTCTGAGCGCGTGACGATGGATGTTGGCTTTTACTACATGGCGAATGCGGCGGGTCGGTTAGTTGGAACCGTACTGTCCGGCCTGACCTTTCAGGTGGGGGGGTTACCCATGGTTCTTGGCACGGCAACCGTTATGGTTGCCCTTGCCGCACTGATGTCCGGCAAACTCACAGATCAAACTTCCGAGGCGCTCTCATGAGCATTTTCGAACGCTATCTCACGGTTTGGATTGCCCTTGCGATGATTGGCGGCGTCCTAATCGGACTAGCCGCGCCGGGACTGGTGCAACTGGTGGCAAACGCTGAGATTGCCAGCGTCAATCTGGTTGTGGCCGTGCTGATCTGGGCAATGGTCTATCCGATGATGGTCAACGTCGATTTCGGCGCAGTCGCCGGGGTTGCCCGCCAACCGCGTGGTCTGATTGTTACGCTGGTGGTAAATTGGCTGATAAAACCCTTCACTATGGCACTGCTGGCCGTTGTGTTTTTTGACTATGTCTTCGCGCCCTGGATCGCGCCTGAAGACGCCGCCCAATACACCGCTGGTCTGATCTTGTTGGGGGCAGCACCCTGCACCGCCATGGTGTTTGTGTGGTCGCAACTCACCAAAGGCGACGCGACCTACACTCTGGTTCAGGTCTCGGTCAATGATCTGATCATGGTCGTTGCGTTTGCGCCGATCGTGGCCTTTTTGCTGGGCGTCACCGACATTGAAGTGCCGTGGCAGACACTGGTATTGGCCACGATCCTTTATGTTGTGTTACCGCTTGTCGCCGGGTTGATCACTCGCCGCAATTTAGGCTCTAAACAAGCGATTAAATCCTTTTCGACCCGGGTAAAACCGTGGTCTGTGATGGGATTGATCGCAACTGTGGTTATCCTGTTCGGCTTGCAGGGCCAGACCATTCTGGCGAAACCGTTGGTTATCGTTCTGATCGCTGTTCCCATTCTGATCCAAAGCTACGGTATTTTTGCCATAGCCTATGGTGCCGCTTATGCGCTGAAAGTTCCCCACCGGATCGCAGCCCCCTGTGCCATGATCGGGACATCGAACTTCTTCGAATTGGCCGTTGCCGTAGCAATCAGCTTGTTCGGTCTACATTCCGGCGCGGCATTGGCAACCGTTGTGGGCGTTCTGGTCGAAGTGCCGGTGATGTTGTCTCTTGTGGCTTTCGCCAACCGCACGCGCGCGCGGTTTCCAGCACCTGCGACACAGTAGGATTGGCCAACGCAGCAGAACGACGATCATATCTGGCGGCTACACACCGCCAGCCTCACACCACACGCTGCTTCAGAAATCCACACCGCGCTGTGCTTTGATACCCGCTTGGAACGGATGCTTCTCCTCGGTCATTTCAGTGACCAGATCGGCATATTCACGCAGGGCTTGCGGTGCGTCACGACCTGTTAGAAACACGCTGGTCTTGTCAGAGCGTACTTTCAACCCTTCGATGACCTGTTCGACCGTCAGGTATTCGTAACGCAGGGCGATGTTGATCTCATCTAATACGATCAGATCATACTCTCCGCTTGCCATCAGGGCGCGTGCTTTGTCGAAAGCGGCATTTGCCGCGGCAATGTCACGCTCGCGATCCTGCGTGTCCCAGGTAAAACCTTCACCCATCGTGTGCCATGTCACCAGATCGCGTTCCTCAAAGAAACGGCGTTCACCAGTTTTCCATTTGCCCTTGATGAACTGCACAACGCCAACTTTCTGACCCCAGCCCAAGGCGCGAATGACCACGCCGAACGCTGCCGAGGATTTACCCTTGCCCTTGCCGGTATTAATCAAAACCAGACCGCGCCCGGGGTCGACCGCTTCGGACACTTTCTTTCGGTGCTTTGCCTGCACCTTCTGCATCTTTTCCTTGTGATCCTGCGCGTCGCTCATTTGGGAACCTCTTTGATTGTCCGGCCCAACCTAGGGGAAGATTGCGAAAGGTAAAGTCACGCTTTGGGGTCCGTGACCGAACGGGCCTTGCCACGCTCAAGCCCCAGCTGGTGTTCGCGCCAGATTACAACGACATTGCCGGCAATCACCAACGTGGCGCCGATCAGAATCGCAACCGTTGGCAATTCGTCAAACCAGAAATAGCCAATGAAAATCGCAAAAAGCATCGTGGCATAATCATAAGGTGCCAGCATCGAGGCCTGACCAAATCGATAGGACGACGTCACCAGAATCTGCGCAACCCCGCCGGTCAGGCCCATCATGATCATGATTAGAGCCTGATTCCAGGTCGGCATCGACCATCCCCAGAACGCTGTCAGTGCGGACAGCAGCGTCGCGGTCATGGAGAAATAAAAGACAATGGCAGCAGGATGATCAACCTTGACCAGTTGCCGGATGTGGATCTGAACAAAAGCGCGTGCGAGGGTTGCGCCCAACACACATACCGCGCCAACGGTCGCAGCGACCTCCATCTCGGTACTGCCAAGGCGCGGCCATATCATGATCAGGACACCCAGCAGGCCAAGGGCCACCGCGCCGATGCGGATCAGGCGAATGCGTTCGCCCAGCATCACAGCCGCCAGAATCAGAGTGAAGATCGGGGTGGCATAGCCGATCGCGGTAACTTCAGGCAGCGGCAGCAGGCTGAGGCCGGTAAAGGTCAGACCCATTGCGCCGGTACCCAGAACACCGCGCCAGAAATGGCCCATGGGTTTCTTGACCACAAATCCCTTCGATAACTCTCCACGTGCGATTAGCCAAACAATGATGACCGGAATGGCAAAAAGCGAGCGAAAGAACACCAATTGGCCCGGCGGGAAGTCGTCGGACAAAGCCTTGACCAAAGCAGACATTGACGTGAACAGGAACAAAGCGCCCAGTTTCAGCGTCACTGCCAGCAAAGGTCGATGCGATGTTAAGGGTTTTGTCATCGGCGCGAACCTGCGCCTTTGCCAGACAAAGATCAACGGGTGGGGTCAGTAATTTACCCATGATTGAGGCAAGGAACTGCCGATTTCTTCGGCGAATTCTTCGAGAAAGCGGATCATACGGGCCGTTCGTTGCTCGGCGATCCTTCTGCCGGTCTCAGTCAGCATGTCACCCGGCAGCCGCAGAAGTTTCACCTTCCAATGGTCGAGAGAGAAATAAAGGTCGTCCAGAGGCCGGTTTTGGGCAAAAGGGTCTGCCGGATCATACAGAGTGCGCCCCAACGCGCCGGAGACGGAAAAGTTGCGTGCGATGCCGATTGCACCCAAAGCGTCAAGCCGATCTGCATCGCGCAGGATGCGCGCCTCATCTGTCTCGGGCGCTATATTGGCAGAGAAGCTATGTGCTTCGATCGCGTGCTGTATGGCCCGAACCTGATCTGTACTGTACCCGAATTCGACCAGAATAGGCTCTGATTCCGTTGCAGATCTGCGGGAAGCCAGATGTCGGTCAGGATCGTCCTTTGCCAAGTTTACAAGATCGTGCAGATAACTTGCGGCCAGCAACACGAGCATTTCGGTTTGGTCATCTGCTATGGCTTTAGCATTGGTCCAGACCCGATCCAGATGGGCCAGATCATGGGCCGGATCAGTTTCCATGCGGTGCGCGACGACAGCGCGCAAACGCGCGCGCAGGTCAGCCGATCCGTCCACGGTTTTCTCCGATTTGACCACGGTGCAGCAATAGATGGTCCAGGATCACGCAGGCCATCATCGCCTCGCCCACTGGAACTGCACGGATGCCGACACAGGGGTCATGGCGACCTTTAGTGATGATTTCGGTTTCTTCGCCAGTTTTCGTAATCGTCTTGCGCGTCGTCAGTATCGAGGAGGTCGGCTTGACCGCGAAGCGCACAACAACGTCTTGCCCGGTTGAGATGCCGCCCAGAATGCCGCCTGAGTGGTTCGAGCTATATTGTGGTCCATTCTGACCCATGAAGATTTCGTCCGCATTGGCTTCGCCAGTCAGTTCAGCGGCATCCATTCCTTCGCCGATCTCTACACCTTTGACGGCATTGATCGACATCATCGCTGCGGCCAGATCAGTGTCTAATTTGGCGTAAACGGGTGCTCCGATCCCGGCAGGGACACCGCGCGCGACGACCTCGACCACGGCGCCGACCGAGTTGCCGGACTTGCGCAGGTTGTCCAGATACGCGGCCCAATCTTCTGCGGCTGATGCGTCAGGTGTCCAGAACGGGTTCTGTTCGATCTGAGACCAGTCAAAGTTGACGCGATCAATTTTGTGAGGCCCGATCTGGGTCATATAGCCGGTGATCTGTATGTTCGGAGCGATCTGTTTGATCGCTTCGCGCGCCAGCCCGCCTGCCGCAACGCGAGACGCCGTTTCACGGGCCGAACTGCGCCCGCCGCCGCGGTAATCCCGGATACCGTATTTCTGCCAATAGGTGATATCGGCATGGCCCGGGCGGAACTTGTCCATGATATCGCCGTAGTCTTTCGAGCGTTGATCGGTGTTCTCGATCATCAGCTGCACCGGCGTTCCGGTGGTTTGCCCTTCAAACACGCCGGACAGAATTTTCACCTGATCGGGTTCACGCCGCTGAGTGGTGAACTTGTTCTGCCCCGGTTTGCGCTTGTCCAGCCAGCGCTGGATCATGGACTCGTCGATTGTCACTCCGGGGGGGCAGCCGTCGACCGTGGCGCCCAAAGCGGGCCCATGGCTTTCACCCCAGGTGGTGACGCGGAAAAGATGTCCAAAGCTGTTCATCGACATGGGGTGTACTCCTTTGAGGGTTGTGATTAGCGGGCAAGGCCCCCGGCCTCAAGCGGATTAGGTCGTTGATGGCGTGTGTGCCGCCTTATGGGCGGCACAACTGAGTATTTTTGTAAAGATGAAGATCAGGCGACCTGTGCGACTTTCGCGCGGGTTTCCGTGATCTTCAACGCGGCCTGAGCCGCTTCGCGCCCTTTCTGGACGAAATGGTCACGGTAGATGGCGTTATGGTGATCGGTTTCCTGGTATTGATGAGGGGTCAGCGAGACGGACAGGACTGGCACGCCCGTGTCCATTCCGGCGCGCATCAGCCCATCGACCACGGCTTGCGCCACGAAATCGTGCCGATAGATGCCGCCATCCACGACAAAGGCGGCACAGGCAACGGCGGCGTAGCGCCCGGTCTGAGCCAGATCGCGGGCCAGCAGCGGCATTTCAAACGCGCCGGGAACGTCGAAGACATCGACCTGCTCGGCAGGAATGAGCTCCAGAAACCCGTCCAGCGCACGGTCGACGATATCGGAATGCCAGTTGGCCTTGATGAAGGCATAGCGGGTGTGTGTCATCATGATCTCCTTAGTAAACAGACACTTCACCCAAGGCGATCACGAGCAGACGCACCGTATCACCGGCGCGGCTGGCACGTTCTCTTTCATCCGGACTTTAACCGTCGGCTCTGGCTTCTCACCAGATCTGCTGACACTCTTTCATGGTTCCACAATTTGACCGAAAACCGGTTCCCACTTTTCGGATCGTGGACACGGCAGAGCCGCTCGCGGGCTTACGGGTCATGGCCCGCATACCGCCGGTGGGGAATTTCGCCCCGCCCTGAGAACGATGCGGACCTTGCATGTAACCGGTCTTCTCTGCAAGTGATTTGACAGGAGGATCGTCATGCACCCAAATCCCGCTTTTCGAAGTGAAGACCGCGCCCGTCATGTTGAATTCGCTCGGGACCGAGCTTTTGGTGTGCTGGCCCTGTCCGCAGACGGCACACCGTTGTTGAGCCATTTGCCATTTTTGCTTTCGGAAGACGGGGCCGTGGCTGAGCTGCATTTGGTGCGTTCCAACCCGATTATCCGGGCGTTAAGCACTCCGCAAGAGGTGAAGATCGCAGTGCAAGGGCCGGACGCCTATATCTCGCCTGACTGGTACGGGGTAGAGGATCAGGTTCCGACCTGGAACTATATTGCCGTTCACCTGAGCGGAGAGCTGGAACTGCGCCCACAAGAAGAGTTGCTGGATCTGCTCAACCGTCAATCAGCTTTCTATGAAGGCCGCTTGCTGCCAAAGCCGCCCTGGGCAACCGGAAAGATGTCGGAACAGGCATTGGCCCGGATGATGCGGATGATCGTGCCGTGTCGGATGCACGTGCAAGATGTTCAGGGCACATGGAAGCTGGGGCAGAACAAACCTGACGAGGTGCGATTCGCCGCTGCGGATCATGTGCCAGATGGATTTGGCATTGAACCCCGACAGCTGGCCGCCTTGATGCGCAAGGCATAGCCAGCACCGGGAAACAGAATTACTCGGGACTGAAAGTCGCCAGATAGGCAGCGATATCTGCCGAACCCTTCTTGAGCTTGACGCTCATGTTCGGGCGGGCGGTTTCGTCATCCAGATATTCTTTGATGAAGCCGATCGGATCTTTGGAGTAGGCGGCGATGTTGTCTTCGGTCCAGATCAGACCCTCTTCGCCTGCACGGATCATGTCGTCGGTGAACATTCCGACGGGCAGGCGTTCGCTGCCATAACGATAGTCGTTTTCTGATCCGGCCACGCGCCCGACCACGCCATAGAGATTCGGGCCGGTGATTCCGCCTTTGACCAGAACTTCACCGTCCCTGATGATCGCATGACACGAGGAACAACGGTTATACATTGCCTCACCTTTGGCAGGATCGCCTGCGGCGAAGGTTTGTGCGGGCAGGGCCAATGTGAACATCGCAATGGCCAGGGTGATTTTTGACATTGGAGGTCTCCTTGCAGGAGTTCGCGCGTGTCCTGCGCTGTCCGGTATTCGCGCAAAAAGTGCAACGGTGTATTCACGCTCAATTTGCAATTTAAATCATCTATTTAGGGAATATCATTTAACCGAACACAATCTTCATCCTGCATTGCTGATTGTAGAGGATTTGCGCGCATATAAGAGGCCGTCGCGGTGACTCGGATCCGGCTGAACGGGCTTCGCAAAGAAGGTTTTGGTGTTCGAATCAAGGCTGCCTGATTCGACGCTCCCGGCAAAGTTGCAGGCAAGATTCACCAAAAAAAGCCCTTCGACAGGTGCGTGAAGCGACACATGCGGCGTATTGCGCGTTTATGAACGCTGGACGAACACTATTCTCCCCGATAGTAAGCGCGGTTAAGACGCCGCATTCATGCGGTGCGCGAGCTATTTGCCCGTCCGCGGGCGCCAGACAATCGGAGATAACCTCGTGTCCCACGCAGAAGACCACGAAGGCACCCGCAGAGATTTCCTGTATTACGTCGCAGGCGGCGCAGGTGTCGTTGCAACGGGTGCAGCAGTATGGCCCCTGATCAACCAAATGAACCCATCGGCAGACGTTCAGGCGCTGTCCTCGATCCGTGTGGACGTGAGCGGCGTTGAGCCGGGTACACAGCTGACCGTGAAATGGCTGGGTAAACCCGTGTTTGTGCGTCACCGCACCGGTGCAGAGATCCAGGAAGCACAGGAGCAGGATGCTGAAGGCGTTGATGCGCTGCCCGATCCGCTGGCGCGCAACTTCAACCTGAGCGCTGATGCACCGGCGACCGACGCAAACCGCGTGATGCCGTCACCAGAAGGCGAAGCACCGGGTGCATGGATCGTTCAGATGGGCGTTTGTACCCACCTGGGCTGTGTACCTCTGGGTGATGCCGGTGACTTCGGTGGCTGGTTCTGCCCCTGCCACGGCTCACATTACGACCTTGCCGGTCGTATCCGTAAAGGCCCCGCGCCTGAGAACCTGCCTGTCCCGCCCGCCGAATGGGTAGACGACAGCACAATCAAACTCGGCTAAGGGAGACCCAAACTTATGTCCGGAATTCCCCACGATCATTACGAGCCGAAGACAAACGGCGAGAAATGGCTGAACAGCCGTCTGCCGATTGTCGGTCTGCTGTATGACACACTCATGATCCCTACGCCTAAGAACCTGAACTGGTGGTGGATCTGGGGCATCGTTCTGGCGTTCTGCCTGGCGCTGCAAATTATTACCGGTATCGTTCTGGTGATGCACTATACCCCGCATGTCGATCTGGCCTTTGCCAGCATCGAGCACATCATGCGCAACGTGAATGGTGGCCACTTTATCCGCTATGTGCACATGAACGGCGCGTCGCTGTTCTTTGTCGCAGTTTACATTCACATGTTCCGCGGCCTGTTCTACGGTTCATACAAGGCCCCGCGTGAAATCACGTGGATCATCGGCATGCTGATCTATCTGATGATGATGGGCACCGCCTTTATGGGTTACGTTCTGCCCTGGGGTCAGATGTCCTTCTGGGGTGCGACCGTGATCACCGGCCTGTTTGGCGCGATCCCGTTTGTTGGCGAAGCGCTGCAGACTTGGTTGCTGGGTGGACCCGCTGTGGACAACGCCACGCTGAACCGCTTCTTCTCGTTGCACTATCTGCTTCCGTTCATCATCGCGGCACTGGTTGTTGTGCATATCTGGGCCTTCCACACCACCGGCAACAACAACCCGACAGGTGTTGAAGTGCGTCGTGGGTCGAAGGATGAGGCGAAGAAAGACACGCTGCCGTTCTGGCCATATTTCGTGATCAAGGACCTGTTCGCGCTGGTCGTTATCCTGGTCGTGTTCTGGGCGGTTGTCGGTTACATGCCGAACTACCTGGGCCACCCGGACAACTACATCGAAGCCAACCCGCTGGTGACACCGGCGCACATCGTTCCTGAATGGTATTTCCTGCCGTTCTACGCAATCTTGCGTGCCTTTACCGGCGAGGTCTGGGTCGTTCAGTTCGCAAGCTTCATCACCGGCGGTATCATCGACGCCAAGTTCTTTGGTGTTCTGGCGATGTTCGGTGCGATCCTGGCCATGGCTCTGGCACCGTGGCTGGACACGTCAAGCGTGCGTTCGGGCAAATACCGCCCGATGTTCAAATGGTGGTTCTACCTGCTGATCATCGATTTCTTTGCCCTGATGTGGCTGGGTGCGATGCCCGCCGAAGAGCCCTATGCGACCTTCTCGCTGATCGCGTCCGCTTACTGGTTCGCCTATTTCTTCGTAATCCTGCCAATCCTTGGCGTAATCGAGAAGCCTCTGGCACAACCTGAGACCATCGAAGAAGACTTCAACGCGCATTATGGCAAGGCTGACGCTGACGCCACGCCGGCCGAGTAAGAAGAGGGACCGGAAACATGTTCAAGAAACTTGCAATCGGCGCCGCGTTTGCTCTGGCACTGACCCCTGCTGCATCCATTGCAGCAGGTGGTGGCGAGCAGCATATCGAAGATTTCGCCTTCTCGTTCGAGGGGCCATTCGGCACCTGGGATCAGCATCAGCTGCAGCGCGGTCTGCAGATCTATACCGAGGTCTGTGCAGCCTGCCACGGTCTGCGATATGTTCCTCTGCGTGATCTGAAAGCGCTGGGCTATTCGGAAGAAGAAGTCATCGCTTACGCAGCTGACAACTTCGAAGTATTCGATCCTGAGCTGGACGATTTCCGCCCGGCGATCCCGACCGACCACTTCCCGGCCAATAACGGTGTCGGCGCACCGGACCTGAGCCTGATGGCCAAGGCTCGCGCGGGCTTCCATGGACCTTACGGTCTGGGCATCAACCAGCTGGTCAAAGGCATGGGCGGTGCCGAGTACATCGCCTCTCTGCTGGACGGCTATACCGGTGAGGAAAAGGAAGAGGCAGGCACTGTCCTTTACGAAAACAAAGCCTTCCCGGGCGGCTGGATTTCGATGGCGCCGCCGCTGTCGGACGAACAGGTTGAATTCGCCGATGGCCACCCGGCCACAGTTGAAGCCATGTCCGAAGACGTCTCAGCCTTCCTGATGTGGGCGGCTGAGCCGAAGATGATGGAGCGTAAAACCGCGGGCTTTGTCGGCGTGATCTTCCTAACCGTACTTTCGGTGTTGCTCTATCTGGTCAACAAGCGCCTCTGGGCACCGCATAAGAGCAAGCTTCGTAACGAAGATTGATCCTTTCCGGGATATTGATATCGAAACCCCCGCGCCATCTGGCTGCGGGGTTTTCTTTTTTCAGATTCGCTTAAAGGGGCCAGCCCCTTCTTGGCCTTTGGCCAATTCATCCCCGAGGTATTTTTGGCCAGATGAAGAACGGATCAGGCGGTGAGTTGGGTGAGCGTCTGCCCGATGATCGACGCAGTCACGATTTGACCTTCGGGTTGGGGCGCTTTGAATGATACCTCGGTGAATTGTTCGGTTCGGCCCAAATGAGGGTTCTCCATCAGGATGTGATGGGTTTTTCCGATTTGTTCTGACAGGTGCTTCTGAATCTGAGCGTCACCGGCAGCGCGCAGGCGGGCGGCACGGTTTTTTATGACAGTTCCATTCACTTGCCGCGATATGCGGGCGGCTGGAGTGCCTTCCCGCTTGGAGTAAGGGAAAACGTGCAGCCAGGTCAGATCGCAATCCGTGACCAGTCTGAGTGAGTTTTCAAAATGATCATCGGTCTCAGTCGGGAATCCCGCGATGATGTCGGCGCCGAAAGTCATTTCGGGGCGCAATTTCCGGGCCTCTTCAGTAAATCGGATGGCGTCGTCACGCAAGTGGCGGCGTTTCATGCGCTTCAGAATCAGATCGTCGCCATGCTGCAGTGACAAGTGCAGATGTGGCATCAGTCGCGGCTCGGTCGCGATGGCTTGCATCAAATTCTCATCGACTTCGATCGAGTCGATCGAGCTGATCCGCAGGCGTGGCAGATCAGGCACCAGCTTGAGAATACGCATCACCAGATCGCCCAGCTTGGGCTGAGCGGGCAAGTCGGCCCCCCAGGAGGTCAGATCGACCCCGGTCAAGACCACTTCGTTATACCCTTTGTCGACAAGCCTCTTGATCTGATCCACCACAACGCCTGCGGGCACGCTGCGTGAGTTGCCCCGGCCATAGGGAATAATGCAGAAGGTACAACGGTGGTCGCAGCCGTTCTGGACCTGCACATACGCACGTGAGCGTGTGCCGAACCCATCAATCAGATGACCGGCCGTTTCGGTGACCGACATGATGTCATCAACCTGAACAGCTTCGGTTTCTCCAATGAAATCGGCCGCCATGCCTTTCCAGGTCTCGGGTCGCATCTTTTCAGTGTTGCCGACCACCACATCAACCTCATCCATTTGGGCAAAGGTCTCGGGTTCAGTCTGAGCGGCACAGCCGGTGACGATCAGGCGGGCACTGGGGTTCTCGCGCCGCAGCTTGCGGATTTCTTGCCGGGCTTTGCGCACCGCCTCGGCAGTCACCGCGCATGTGTTCACCACCACAGCGTCTGTCAGACCCGCCTGTTGCGACAGCTCTTTCATTGCCTCGGTTTCATAGGCGTTCAGACGGCAACCCAGCGTGGTGAATTTGGGCGTGTTCATCCCAGCGTCCTCAGGAAGTCAGGCGTCAGCGTGCCCGAGAAGACGTGACATGTTGGGCCGGTCATCCAGACGCCATCGTCGCGCCAGTCGACCCAAAGCGTTCCGCCGTCCAGATCAATCTGTACCTTGCGCCCAGTTAGACCGCGCCGCGCTGCAGCAACGGCTGTAGCACAGGATGACGACCCGGATGCCAGAGTGATGCCAACTCCGCGTTCCCAGACGCGCATACGGATGCGATCCGGGCCGGTAATTTGCGCCACCTGTACATTAGTCCGTTCCGGGTAGAGCAGGTGGTGTTCATAACGTGCACCAAACTCTGCCAACGGAATCGCCTCGGCGTCTTCAACGAAGAAGGTACAATGCGGGTTACCCATTCCCGTTGCTGTTGGGATGCCTTCGATTGGCAATTCCAGCGTTTCCACCTCTTCTGCCAGCGGAACTTCGTGCCACTCCAATTGCGGATGACCCATATTGATCGAGGTGAGCCCATTGTCCGCGTCTCGCGCAAAAAGCGTTCCACGTTCGGTGGTGAGCGTCAGTGCAGATCGACCTGTCTCATCCATAAGCAACCGCGCAATGCAGCGGGTTGCATTACCGCAGGCGGCAGAGGTTGATCCGTCGGAATTATAGAACACCAGATGCGCGTCAGCTTCACCGTTTTCGATAACGGCCAACTGATCGAAACCCACGCCAAATTGTCGATGCCCGATTCCCTTGGCTATGGACGGGGTAATCGGGTCATCGTGTGCACGTGCGTCTACAATGACAAAGTCATTTCCCAGACCATGCATCTTCAAGAAGGGCAATCCGGTATCGAGTCTCTGTTGCATGGCGGGCATATAACGTTGGTCAGAACATGAATCCACCCTGTCACGAAGATTCCTTAAAAAAGGGGTTGACCCTCATGCGCCACCTGCCTAATTAGGCCGCCTATCGGGTCGCCGGAAACACTTGAAGTAACGGCGAAACGAGGCGTAAATAAGGGCTTGAACCCAGTTGGGAAAATGCCTTAAAGAGCGCCACGGATCAATCAGATCCAACAAAAAGAGTGGGCCGTTAGCTCAGTTGGTAGAGCAACTGACTTTTAATCAGTGGGTCGCAGGTTCGAATCCTGCACGGCTCACCACTTTTCATAATTTTTCCTTGCCTTGCTTGGGGTTGGTGTTGGATTTGACGAACCTTTTGTGAAGGTTCGCCAAGTTGCGCTCGCCATTTGGACGGGTAATCAGCTTGCCGATGGCAGAATCGGCCATGCCATCGCGACCTGCGGCCTCTGTATAGCGTTGGACGAGCGCCAGAGTTTTATGGCCGGTGACCGCTCCGATCTCGTGCGCAGTGGCTCCTGCTTCGGCCAAGCGACGCGCGCAGGCTTTGCGCAGGCCGTGAGCGGAGCACTGAGGCAGTTTGGCGCCTTGAGTCCAACGCTGCATGAGATTGCCTAGGCCTCCGGCGGACCGCATCGCGCCTTTCTGGGTTGCTAGGAAAGGGCGATCCTTCGGCAGCTTGTCCAGCACTTCGGCCAAATCTGGGTGGATCGGCACAGATATCAAAACACCACCTGAGCGCTGTGTCTTCTGCCGCCTGTACTCGATCTTGCCGTTGCGGATGTTGTTTGGCCCTAGCTTCACAGCATCGACTCGCGCCGCACCTGTGTAGAGCATCAATGTCACTGCCGTATGCGCCAACGTGTGGGGTTTATGGACCTTAAAGAACTGGGCTAACTCGTCCTCATCCCAGGTATGGAAACCATCACTGCCCACGCGGAACGGCTTGGTCGCCCTTGCCGGGTTGTCGCCGCGCCAATCAAGGGAAATCGCGAAATCCATCAGTTGAATTAGCCGTTTGCGTAAGTTGTTCGCTGCCGCAGGAGTCCCAGCTTTCTCTGCTAAAATCGCCTGTACATGCCTTCGCTGCATCAGTTTTACAGGCTTGTCACCATGCGCTTCGCGGAATTTCTCGACGATCCCGCGATAAACTTTTTGAGTGCTTAATTCGAGATCGAGGAATTGCGGTGAACGGTACCAGAAGGCAACGAGCTGGCTGACGCTGTAAGGTTTAGTTCGGTCAGTGCCAATTTTTCCACGTGATTTATACCCTTGAACTGCCGCTTCATAGCGGCGTACGAAATCCTCTGATCCGTAGCCTGTTCCCAGTTCCGCTGAAAATCCTTTCTTTCGGAACCGCCAACGCCGATTTCGGTGCCGATCAAAATAGGCCGTTGCGCCGGGAAACTGTTTGCGGCGTTTCACGGGCGATCCCACGGGTTAGTACTTTCGTCGGCCTGCTTTTCGGTGCTGTAAATCACGACCTTTCCGTCGCGGCTGATTTCGGAGCGCAGGACAGGTATGCCCGCGTCTCTGTATGCCTTGAGGTATCGTGTTAATTCGGTTTGCGTTATCGACGCACGAGACGTGCTCATTGAGTGATCTTTCGCATCAAAGGTTTGAGTGCGGAGGTTCGCCTATAGGCAAACTCGATTGTTTGACTGCCTTATGTTTGATCTTTGTGGCTTCCCTTTGGAAGCGCTCCCAGCCACTTAAAGTAAGCATCTTGGTTTTCGAAGATATCTCAACAAACTCGAGCCGCCCGTCGTTCATCAACGCTCGAACTTGCGCTGTACTGAGGCCTACGATCTCTCCAAGTTCTTTCGGTGAAAGTAGTTTTTCTCGTGTCAAAAGCTTTTCCTTTTCATAAGGTAGCACGAATCAGGCCATACTCACTTTAGCGCAGTGATCCGAGTACGAAACACAACAAGTGACGCTCAAATGTGCGTATAGCACTCAATTGTGCGCAACTGCAAGAGGAACGATGCCAGCATGGCGGATCGGCCCTATGACTACCTAAGCTCTCTTGGTGCGCGCTTAGCAATCGCGCGCAATGAGCTTGGCATGTCACAAAAGAAAATGGCGGATGCGCTCGGGATTTCGCTTCGCGCTTATCAGAGCTACGAACTCGGGAAACGCTCAATTCCCGTCGAGCGGCTTGTGGAACTGCACCGCATATTTTCCGTTGACCTAAATTGGGTTCTCTTGGGCGTCGATGCGGTAAGACTGAAACACGATTTGTTCGCCCTTGAAGAGTTCGAAGTCGCGCTGGATAAGTATCTATCTGATAATGGGATATCACTAAAAAGCGAAAAGCGCGGGGCCATTGCAGCACGCTGGTATCGTTCTTTCCTAGAGGGGAAGGGAGTGATCATGGATGACGTTCATACTTGGATTGAACTACTTAAGGAGTAGATTTTGGAACAACCAACCGTTCAATGGCAACGCGCTAGAATTGCGGCACTTGAAGGAGCTCACCGTAGAATCCTCGAGCCAGTTGGTAGAGCTCTGTTTAATGGCACAGCAACGGCTACACTTTGCTTTTTAGTGGTTTTTGTCTGGCACAACTTATTCACTTTTCGAGGTATCGGGAATTCGTTGATAATTGAAATTCAACATTTGATCGCCGCATCGTCGATGCTGACAATGTTACTCTTAACTGTGATCGCGTGTCCCGTCGCTCTTATTGATTGGCGCTATCGCCGCGAAATTGAATACGGCTCTAATAGATCATAAAACAAATGAATCTCTTCAATAAAAAAACTATTAAGCGGCACCTTAAGCCTGCAACGATCCCTCACGATCATTACGATACCCTGTCTGCTTGGGCTAGTATGATCCATGACAGTCGAATCTACTCGCTAAAGGAAGTCGCTCTGCATGGGCAGTTCACCTCCAAGATTGTAGAGAGTGTACTAGGTTACCATGGTCCCGCTGGCGGTGCAGATTATACTGTTTCAACCGAACAAACGATCCTGCGAGGCAGTGTCGACTTGGCCCTCGGGCGCTTCGGCGGCCCCAAGCCTGAAATCCTCGCACCGTTCGAGCTGAAGGGCGCAGATACCCGCGACCTTGATGCGATCATGCCTGGCCGCAACAAGAGCCCCGTTCAACAGGCGTGGGAATACGCCATGAACGCGCGCGGCGTGAAGTGGGTTCTAGTGTCTAACTACATCGAACTGCGGCTCTATGGGTTTGGCGAAGGCACATCGGCTTACGAGGTCTTCCGCCTCGACAAGCTGACGGATCCGGACGAATACGCCCGTTTCATGCTTCTTCTCTCGGCCGAAAACCTTCTATCTGGCCGCACGCTTGACCTGCTTAAGGAAAGCCGCCGCGAAGACAAGGACATCACGGACAAGCTCTACCAAGACTACAAAGACCTCCGGTTGAAGCTGCTCCATGCAGTGCAAGAGGCAGACTCGTCAATCGACGCGCTCGACGCGATTGCCTTCGCGCAGAAGATCCTCGACCGCGTGCTTTTCATCGCCTTTGCAGAAGATACTGGCCTTCTGCCCGACAACACGCTTAGAGACGCGTTCTCGCACGTTGACCCCTACAGCCCGCGCCCAGTTTGGGAAAATTTCAAAGGCCTGTTCCGCGCTATCGACGCAGGCCGCAACGAAGTTAGGGACGCAGAAGGCAAGGTCCTCGTCCCGGCCATCCCGCGCTACAACGGCGGGCTGTTCCGCACGGATGAAGTGATCGACCGCCTCATCCTGCCGGATGCCATCTGTGAAGGGTTCAAGACGCTGGGCGAGTATGATTTCGCCTCCGAAGTCTCCGTCACGGTTCTAGGCCACATCTTCGAACAATCCATCGCCGATGTGGAACGCCTGCAGGCCATCGCGCGGGGCGAAGAGGAAGAACTGGAAAAGACCAGCGGCACCAGTGGGCGACGCAAGCGGGACGGGGTGGTTTACACCCCTGACTACATCGCGCGGTTCATCGTGGCTGAAACCCTTGGCGCGCACCTGAAGGAAGCCTTTGAAGCCATCCTGCGCGATCATGCCAAAAAGGGCGCGGATGTGTCCGACTATGCCGCCATCCCGTGGCGCAGGAAATCGGCCGAGTTGGAAGCCTGGCAAGCCTATCGTGATCGCCTACGAGCTCTTCGCATTGTTGATCCCGCCTGTGGCTCGGGCGTGTTTCTGGTGATGGCTTTCGACTTCATGAAAGCTGAGCTGACCCGCGTTAATGACAAGATCAAGGAGCTGCTGCCCAAGGCCGAACACTTCGGCGATCTGCTCGACTACTTGCCGGACAGTGAAATCCTGTCGAACAACCTCTTCGGCGTCGATGTGAACGCGGAAAGCGTCGAGATCACCAAGCTGTCGCTTTGGATCAAGACCGCGCGGCGCGGCAAGGTGCTGGACAGTCTGTCGGGCAGTATCCGCGTCGGTGACAGCCTGATCGAGGACAGCAACTTCGCCTATCTCGATCACGCCTTCACTTGGGAAACCGCCTTTCCCGAGGTCTTTGCCGAAGGTGGCTTTGACGTAGTGCTGGGCAACCCGCCCTATGTGCGTCAGGAGCTTATCTCCAACCTTAAGCCATATTTACAAAGGCGATTTGAGAGCTACCACGGTGTGGCTGACCTGTTTTGCTACTTCTACGAGCGCGGTCTCCGTCTGCTGAAGCCGGGCGGTCGCTTGGGCTACATCTCGTCGAACACCTTCTTTAAAACCAACTCAGGCAAACTATTGCGTGAGTACTTGTTGAAGAATGCAACGGTTGAAGGCGTGGTCGATTTTGGTGACCTGCAGGTTTTCGAGGGCGTCACAACCTATCCCGCGATCCTTGTGCTTAAGAACGGCTCCGCGCCAAAAGACCATGAACTCAGGTTCTGGAAAGTGGAAGCGCTCCCAGAAACGAACTTTATTGCAAGCTGGGAAGCCGCTGCGGGACCGTTCACACAATCCGGACTGGATTCTGGGTCATGGCAGTTGGAAAATCGGTCACTCAGAGCCCTCAGAGAAAAGATTTGGGGCGGAAAGAAGACCTTGAAGGATGTATATGGGGCACCATTTCGCGGCATCGTAACGGGCGCAAATCCTGTCTTTGTTATCGGTACTGCGACCAAGGAACAGCTTTGCGCAGAAGACCCGCGATCTGCAGAGCTTTTGAAGCCATTTCTTGAAGGGAAGGATTTGAAACGCTGGCGCGCAGAACCAAGCGGTAGGTGGCTGATATTCACGAGACGCGGCCTCGATATTGAGTCCTATCCAGCGATCAAAGCTTACTTGCATAGCCATCGCGAAAAACTGGAACCGAAACCTGAAGGATGGACGCCACCCAAGCCGCGAGACAAATGGCCTGGCAGAAAATCAGGCACATACCAGTGGTTCGAAGTGCAAGACACGATTGGCTACCATGCGTCATTCTCACACAAAAAGATCATCTATCGGGACGTTTCGCGGCAAGCATCGTTTGCGCTCGACAAAAGCGGACTTCACTTGGATTCGACCGCCTCGTTCATTGATGCAGATGATCCCTTCCTGATCGCGGTATTGAACTCAAGAGTATTCTGGTTTGTACTTTCTGCTCTAACCCCATTGGCTCAAGGCGGTTACCGAAGGAAAAAGAACCAGTACATTGAGCAAGTACCTATCCCCAATGCTTCCGAAGAAGCTCGATCTAAGCTGGCTGTGCAGGTCGAAAAGTGCGGCGACCTAGCGCATCAACGCCTGGCACTCCAAACAGCCCTCACCCGCCGCATCCCCGACCTCTGCCCGCCAGACCGCGAGCCAAAGCTCAACGCCAAGCTCAAGGAATGGTGGACCCTGCCAGACTTCGCCGCCTTCCGGGCTGAGGTGAAGAAAGCCTTCAAGGCCGATATCCCGCTTTCAGAGCGTTCCGACTGGGAAGACTGGATCACCCGCGACCGCGCCGAGATTGCGCGCCTCACCGCCGAAATAGCCCAGGCCGAAGCCAAGATCGACGGCATCGTCTACGACCTCTTCGACCTCACTCCCGACGAAATCGCCCTTCTAGAAAGCGTAGTGTGACATGAGCACCGGGCTGCCCAACGGACGCAACATGTGGATACGCGCCTTTTACGGCTTCGATCCTGAACTGGACGGCTATGTAGGATGGACCAATGAGAGTGGTCAGGCACGCGCCCTGCGTGAACTGAACGATGGCGATCTGATGATGATCTACGGCGCAGCGTCGGGCAACACCAAGAAGTCCATGCGGTCGCACATCCTCGGATTTGTCGAAATCGAAGCGCGCCCAATACGCGATCACGAAAAGGCGTCTGAGGCCTCGCTTAAGGCCAAACGAGAAAGAGGAAACAGCGAAAAGTGGACTTATGGCCTTCCCGTAAGTCGCGCATGGCGTGCGCTCGACAAGATGTCGATCGAGCGCATCGCCCCCGACACCTACGACAAGGACGCTGGCCAAGGTATAGGCGTCTGGGGCCGTGCCTTGACGCCAGACGAGATCGAGACGGCGCTGAAGATCAATGTGACAGAGGTCAACGTCTTCGGTGAAGAGCCGGTTGGGGAGAGCGGTCTGACCAATACCCCGTTCAAGGACGAGTTCTTTCCGTCGAAGGCATTTCCGGGGTCGAGCGGCGAACGCACGTCTACCTACACCGATGGCGAGACGTTTCTGTACCTAGCGAAGTTCGACGGTGACGGTGCTTCCCTGCTGGGGCGCGCCAAGGCATTCGGAAGTAAGTCTGTCGCGCTGAAGATCGGTGTCTCGAACGATCCGGCGTCGCGCTCTGACCAGCTAAACGCAGGCATTCCGCCCGCTGCCAAGGGGCGGTGGCGGATCGAGTTGCAAGCGCCCTTCACGGATCGGAAAGCGGCAGAGACGGCAGAGCAGTTGTTTAAGGATAAATCCGGCAAGCTGGAAAGCCTGGGCGGGGAGTTTTTCTGGGGCGAAATCATGGACGCGATCCTGCTGTTCTCATCGATCCCAGGCGTGTCGCGGTTTTGAGTGAGAGACTTTGATGAGACGATTTGAAATTGATGCAGAGAAACTCCCGGACCTTCCCGGAATGATGCTTGTCGCGGTTGATGCGCTGAAAGACCTCGGCGGGTCCGCGACGATCCAAGAGCTCGATGAGAAGGTGATCGAGCTGGAAGGCGTGACCGAGGCGGAACAGGCCTTTACCATGCCGCGCGATGAAAACCGGACGCGGGTGAACTACTACCTTGCTTGGGCGCGCACCTATCTGAAACGCGGTGATGCGCTGAACAACTCCAAGCGCGGGGTGTGGGCGTTGACCGAGACAGGGTCTGCAATATCCGACCTGAGTGCGACGCAAGCGATCTACGATCAGGTGACACAGGAGGAACGCGAGCGCGCGCGCCTGAAGCGTCTGGCCGCCAAGAAGGCCGACACTGACAGGGGAGAAGAGATTGAGGTCATGGCCGGTGACGGCTTCGCGGACGAGGATGACTGGAAATCGGCACTGTTGGCTGTGTTGGGCAAGATGACCCCCGGATGGGTTCGAGCGCCTGGCACAGCGTCTCTTGCGCGAGGCAGGCTTCACAAAGGTCGAGGTCCGCGGCAAGTCAGGCGACGGTGGGATCGACGGAGTTGGCGTGCTGCGCGTGAACCTCGTGTCATTCCAGGTCTACTTTCAGTGCAAGCGCTGGAAGGGCAGCGTTGGCTCCAAGGAAATCCGAGACTTTTGGGGAGCCTTGCAGGGCCGCGCTGAAAAAGGGCTTTTCATCACCACTGGGCATTTCACTAGCCAAGCCTCGGATGAAGCCACGCGCGACGGCGCGATTGCGATTGACCTCATCGACGGTGATCGGCTCTGCGAGTTGTTGAAGGAAAATCGACTGGGTGTAGCAACTGAGATGATTGAGAGGGTTCAAATTCACCCAGATTGGTTTGAAAGAATTTAAAGCGATAGATGCAGCGGCTTGAGATCATCCGGGCTTTGGCGCGAGATTATCGGCGTTTATGGCTCAGATTATTTGAGACTCAAAGTCGCCACTGGCTCACAATAATTGCGACTGGCGCAGATATTCTGAGACGGGCACAACTCACCGAGACTGAGCAAATCACACCGGGCTTGTGGTCTGAGAACGACTGTTCGCATCGCCAGGCCCGAACTGGTAAGATGCGGGACAATGCGGACTATAACCAAATGTCTGCTGTGCTGCTGCCCGCACGACTCTATCCGCCTCATAGTCAAGTTCCGCATTCACTTCGATATTTCACTCCGCTACGATTGCTTCTATGGTTGTGGCATGTCTCTATGAGGTTGTTTTTTTGAGTAAGGGATTGGCATGGCGCATACAAAACAAGACTTAGCCGACAAGATTGTTGCGCTTGCTACGGCAAATTGGAAAGAGGTCTCGCAGCCTTTATTGCTTAGTCGGCTAGGGCCAGTCTTAAAAGCTGAGGGTTTTGACTACAAAGAAATTCTTGATGGGCAAGGGCTACGTAACTTCATCGACAAAGAAGTAGCCGAGCTGACGGTAGCACAACATCCACAGCAATATGCAAAGGTCGGCGTGCATCCTGTCGCGCAAACCTTTTCTTATTCAGACGCGATTGTTGAGACCAAACCTGAACCCTCAGAGTTCGACAAGCTACGAAAGAACCGACGGGCGTTCTATGGGTTTATTCAAGCAATTTCGGAACTGCCACCTGAAGAGATTGAAAGCGTCAACATTCCTGCACGAGTAATAGTTCGATTGCTTGAAGGTAAGTGAATGAAGGTCGCTATTGTCGTGATAACGCACGACGTAGACGTGCGTGCTTTCTTCGATGAGCAAAAGGGCGCTGTTGTTCCAAGAGAACTGCGCAAGGGCAACGTCGAATATGGTGCGATACCAATAGACGCGGCGTGTAGCGACCCTGAATTAATTAGGGCCTTGCTAGACGCCCACCTTAAACACGATGCCGTTGGTGTGTTAGTTGAAACAGCTTGTTTGTCGCGTTTAAAGGCGTGCCCGTCAGCTTTATTTGTAAAGGCTTTTGAGCCAAATGAAGCTAAAGGGAGTATGAAAAACTACTTTGGCCACAACATGAAACGTTGGCTGAAAAATCTACTGTTTATGTCGCGGACGTTTCGAGACGGTAAGCAAGTCAAATGCCTTTTACTGCCCAAGGGTAGCTTCAATGCGTCAGAATTAGATGAAGTTTTCAATCTATGCAGGACGCAATGTGATTTGGGACAGTTTCCTGAGTTGTTAGAGGCGCAGCTTAAAGCTGTCCGCGACCGAAGCGTTCCAAAGAAGAAAAAGAGCGGAACCCAGCATTTTTTGAAAGACGATAAAGACAGGTTTTTTGAACTCGGTAAGGAGGAGCATGGTCAATCTGAAACCGCTATGCCGCCACATGCCGCTGATTGTGCGTTAACTGCGTCAGCGCGTTTCGGCGTTACGATCAATCGGATGCTGCACTTTAATGTATCATTGGGTGGCGGGCAGATTAGCGGCACGTTTAGAGACTGCCACTTAGCCGAGTTTGTCGTTAAGCCAACCACCCATATCAATATGTTTCCGAACGGGTTCATTCGGTAGCTGGCTCTAAAACGGAAATAGGCGCAACGAAACCGCTACGCCTATCCGAATTCGAGTTACCTAAGTCGAGTTCACATGCTCAATGCGGTCTTAACCAGATCAACGCTCGAAGCCTATCTTTCCGGTTTGCCGATACAATGACGCGGCCTACAAACGATACAAGTATCATCGGCGGGCACACATGATGGCTTAGGTAACGAGTTATATGGACGAAATGGCGTCGTTTGTCAATGCTCGTTGGAGCAATCAAGCACTGTAGGGTGCGCTATGGTTAACGCTTACTGCAAAATTGTACAGACACCACATAGATTATCTGGACACATGCGCATACACAACATTAAGCCATTTTCGACGTGCGTCTAACTCGCCATTCTCGCGACTGGGACAAATAGCTACAAAGGAGTGCCCCGTGAATAGACAGCAGCGCCGACAACTAGAGCGTCAACAGCGCAAGGGTAAGGCAAAAGCAACGATCCCCAGTTATCCACAAGGCAAGACCGAGGTCTACGCATATACAGACGACAACGGTCAGGAACAGTGGCTAGACGTAGTCGGTCTGCGAACTTGGGCTGACGCCCACCTTCCTGTCTTGCGCGTTCCAATAGACTTACGGCGCGTTTCAGATATCATTACCTCCAATGCTATCGACGTCGAACACTTCAAATCGCACACGCTGCCAAACCCAGAAAGCGCCCGTCCGATTCTGATTTGCCAAAACCTCACCACAGGGAATGACCAAATTGTTGACGGCAACCATACATATGTAGCGTTTGGCATGGGTGTCATCATGGCCCAACAGGAAGGTATTGAAATGCCTGTGCCGCCAAGTGCAGCGGGATACATGATCGAACCAGATGCTTGGAAACGATTTGTTGTGCCGCCTGAGTTGCGAGGACCCGACCAACTTAAGTAGGCCGTGCGTCACACCAAACCGCGCGCGATGAACAGATCGCAATAAGCGCTAAATCTCATGAATGGAGACATTCGTGCAAATCGCAGAATCGGCCAGTGTGGGCTCTCTGCTCGAATTCGCCGCGTGCCGCATGAATGGCTGCTGCTCGCAACGGGCACCAATCCGTGGAGCGCTCACAAGGAAAACGCCCGTCATTCTGGCGGTGGCGATGTGCTGCGGATTTCTAGCCTCGACCTTCCGCTTTGCTGCGTACTTCAAAGAAGTTTGTCGATCAGAAAACCGATACACATGCCCAATCGGGTGAGCTAGTCTTCGACTGTGAACTCAACCTTGCGCTTCACGCTAACTAAGGAAGTTCGTTGCGGAATGACTTTGTGATGCTGCAACCTAGTAAGCAATAGCCCGGGAGGCACATCGTGCTGGTCGGCGAAACGTTTAAAGATTTGGGCTTTCATAGTGGGAACATAACTTCCGAATGAGGTGACAAATGCCTCTAGGACATCCATTGGAACAAGTATCTCAGCCGAAAACTGGTCCGCCTCAGCCTCGATGTCACGTTCTCCAGTTCCGCTGTCTTCTTGGTCGATAAACACTGCTTTTTTGCTATGCTCCAAGATGTGGCACGCCTCGTGGAAGAATGAGAACCAAATATTTGCTTCACGCTTCAATCGGTCACTGAGAACAATTACCGCTTTGTCTTTTGTCGCCCAATATGCAGCTCCTCGAAGTCCAGTGTTGGAAACCATGGGTACGAGAGCTACGGAAACACCAACCTCGGCACACTCTGACACCAACTTCTCGGAAATTTTGTCCCAGCGGTCGAGCGAGAGCTTCCGCAAAACAGGAAGTTTGCTTCTGAATTCTTGCTCGGAATAAGGAGCCGTATCTATTCGATCAGCAGCTACCTCAGCACGCCGAAGCCAAACTGCTACTGCATATGGATCGATCCTGTTGTGTCCCTGTTGTTTGAACCGAGAAAGATCCAATCGTTTTTTCCAATGCTCATCCCAAGCCGAAATACTACTAACGCTGAATGCTCTTAATACCGCGTCTACGATCTGTGAGCCCTTAGGTTTTGCGTCTAAGAGCTTCAGCTTGAGCATTTCTGCGATTGGAAAGTTTTTTGCCCATTCAATCGCGTCCTTCGATGTTGCGGCTTCTGTTTCACGGTCACGAAGTTTGGCAAGCTGATGGTTGGCCTCAAGAGCTAGCCAAAAACCCGCGCTCTCACCTAGAACGCGCTCAAACTGCAACGCGGTTTCCGGGGTTATTGCGACCTTCCCAGAAATTATTTCACTGATAGTCTTTGTCGGGCGACCTGTTCGGCGCGCAAAGTCGACGATCTTAATCCCGCGCGCCTCTAGGAAGCGACGCAAATGCTCACCAGGCGCACGCGGTGCGTAATCTGGCTTAAAGTTCTGAATAGCGCTGTCTGTCATACTGTTCCTCCCACAGAAATGACGCTCACGCTTCGGATACTATCCAAACCTTGGTCTGGCCGATGCTCGAACGGCATGAACAATATCTGCCCTGTTCCAGCCCTACCCACTGTAAACATTGGTCTTTTCTGTTCGGCAACTTGGTTTCTAAGTACCGGAGGCGATTTGCTAAGGTCGGCCAATGTCGGCGCTGCATCTAGGTAGTACAAAAGGTCTTTGACGTTCTCGGCTGCGTCTTCTCCCAAAGTATGAACCAAACGGTATCCACTGTTGCACAAGTCCCCTAACGAGCGGGACTCAAACGCCACCTGCATCCGAAAACCTCTAAGCGTCATGGTGGTTGGCCACCTTTTCCATAACGCGTCGTGTAATGGAAAGAGAATCAGATGTCAAAAATAAAAAGTAACATAAAACGTTATGAAAAGCTGTTGACAGAATCAGGCAGGCGGTACAAAAACCATAACAGCAAACGTTATGAAAAGGAGTTTTGCTATGACTCAGAGTTGCACTGCCTACGGTGACAAGTGGGAAATCTATCGCGACAACGCTAGCAACTGGCGCTGGCGCCGTACGGCCTCGAACGGCCGCATCGTCGGCGCATCAAGCGAAGGGTACATGAACAAAAGCGACTGCATTTCCAATGCGAAACGCAACGGCATGGCATGCACGCCGGTCTAAGTTGATCACGCAGCCGCATCGGCTGCGTGACACTCTCAACCAAGTAGAATCCAGCAGAAAGAAAGAAGATGCCGTACTCAACGAACCCGAAAGCACAGATTGCCTGGCGTAAGGCGCGGAAGGTTAGAGGCAAGAATCCAAACCAATACAGACGAGATAATGAAGGGAATCTAATTTACAAATCGTCTTACGGAAAAAACAGCCAAATGGGTTGGCAAGTTGACCACATCATGCCTCGTTCAAGAGGTGGATCTGATGCATCGCGCAATCTTCAGGCCTTGCAGACTGGCGCGAACCAACGAAAGTCCAACAAGCTTCCTAGGGGTGCGCGGAGCAAAAAACGTTACTGACCGCTTTGCGCAGAATGAAAGCTTCGCGGCATAGCAAATGCACGCGAGTAAGGCGATGAAATAGTTTATCAAATTGAGTTTAAGGATGAAAAGACAAGACTGTTGGCTGGTATAGAGTTCGACCAGGCGAGGTCGGATCATGAACAATACAAACGGTAAGGTTTGTTGGTATTCTTTCAAAGCATGCGCAATTAGAGATCAGCGAGTCGCAGGACTTCCCGAATTGAACTTCAACTAACGAGCAGTATCGGTGCTGCAGATCGGTGAAGGTTTGAAACGGTCAAGTGTTAGTATTCACTATCTGTCCCACCTCGATCGCCTTCGCATCCAATCCTAACTCCCTGATCAAAAAACCTTTGTCGCCCCACTTCTGGATGTTGCGCAAGTAGCCGTTGCCTTCGGCATCCATAAACAGACAACGGATGTCGCTGTATTCGCCCCAAACACCTGCAATGGCGATCAACA
This sequence comes from uncultured Ruegeria sp., assembly GCF_947497005.1. Taxonomy (GTDB): domain Bacteria; phylum Pseudomonadota; class Alphaproteobacteria; order Rhodobacterales; family Rhodobacteraceae; genus Ruegeria. Next base: position 41,877 of record NZ_CANMFF010000009.1, read on the forward strand.
GGACATCCTTTGGCAAGCAACGCACATTCTCGAAGTCGCGATAGTCGATCCCGAAGTCGAGAGCTTGGCGAAAACTCATGGTGAAGCGTTCATGTGGAAACAACATTGCTTTCCTTTCAAATTAAAGATGGAAGCCGTATTCACGGTCTTGCTCAAGGTACTGTTCGTTCAGCTCTCTTTCAGCTGTGTTTCGGCGGCTCTCGCTAGCTTCAAGCTGGTTTTCAATTTCTCTTCCAACGCCGTGTAGCTCTGCTCTTCGGTTAGCAAGTCGGCCAACGTGGTGACTGACACGAGATGCGATTTCATGAGCAGCTCCACGCACTGCACTAAGCCATTCAATCTGGCTTCGATCCCGGTCGTCGAGCGTTCTTCCAAACTGCGCAATTCCTTGGCTGAGGTCTCGCAAGCCGTCACCAACCGCTCGACGCAAGCGAGCAAATCGCGCTCCAAGGCTGTCAGAGGCTGATCCATCTAGTTCGGCTCCACTCTGATGCAGGAAACCAACCGGCTTGCCACCGAACAGGTGCGCATGCTCGACGTCTCTGACGGCAGGATCAAATAAGTCGCTTGCTCGTGCAGCACCGTCTGAATGCCCAACCTCTCCAATTGCGTCGTGGTCGCAATCGTAGAAAGCTTCCAACTCCAAAGAAAGGTCAGCCCTGATGTTGCTGCGATCAGTACCAGACAGACAGTCGCCATAGCCCAGGGTGAAATCCGTAGCAATCGTTTGATCGTGTCGATGTGACGCTGCCAGGTCGTCCCGCTCCAATCCAGAAACATGCGGGTATCGGCTTCGATTGTATTCTGCGCGCGTGTCACACACTCCTGAATATCGTTCCTGAAGCTCTGCAATTGAGACTCCATCAAGGCGGCGTGTTCCTTGCGGATCTCTTCCAGATCCGTATTCAATTTCTCGCTCAGCCGAGTCGGCTTGCCAGTCGTCACGGAATATTTCTCCTTTCAATCGCCAGCGTTCGCCGGTCTCAGGGTCCTTGGCAGTGATGTAATTCTTGCTGGCGCGGGGGATGTCATAACCAACATCCGTCAAGGTATCGATCATGCTGGCGCGGTCAGTGATGGCGCCGATGCTGATCTGGTCGAGGATCCAGCGGTGCAGGTCTTCGCGGCCTTGCGCGCGTGCCGGGGTCTCCAGAGTCGCTTGCACTTCTTGCGCCCGCTCTAGCTCCATCGGATCAGCCCAGCCGTGCGTCTTGTTCATCAGGTCACGTAGGCTGTCGTAGGCTGACTGATAGCCTGGAGGCGCGATGTTGAGGCTCTTGCCTGTTGTCAGCTCCAAACGTGGCGTGCAGAAATGTAATTCAATGCGATCTTCGTGGCTGTGGCGGACCCAGAGCATATCGAATTGTTCACCGTCCAATCCCGCAAAGGCCAGCTTTTCGAATGCCTCCATTACTTCGACTTGTTGAGCTTCTGTAGGCGCATCTTCGTCGGCAAAACTGATGACGCCCGCGCGGTAGGTCCATTGGTTTTGGCTCGCGTCGATCAGTGCTTCAGTGCGGCTAGGGTCACCACGAAAGACTTCAGGCAGTGGGTCGCGCGCGACCATCACTGATTGACCATCGGCGTCACGGATCAAATCGCGATTGGCATCATAGGCCAGCACCTCACCCGCAACGAGATAGCCGACTGGTCCAGCGCCTACACCTTTTCCGTTGGGAAAGAACTTGATCAGCATCGCCGCGCTACTTCGATAATCTGGGCAAGTTGGCGCTCGATCACGACCAACTGGCGGGCCACGGCCAACGCATCAAGATCAACTCGACCATCCAGCAGCGCACGGTTCACAAACCTTGCGATCTGGTTGAGGTTGCCACCGATGCGTCCAACAGCCAGGACCAACGCTGGATCAACGCGCGGTGCGGGCTTGCGACGACGGGCTTCGATCAGGCCAAGCGCCTCGCGCAAAAGCGTCGCGGCGGGGACGCCAGCAGCCTCGGCCTTGGCGCGAAGCTCAGCCTTCTCAGCAGTTGTGCACCGAAAGACAAAGGTCTCGGTCAGCGGCTTTTTGGCGTGGGGCTTGCCCCCGCCGGTGGGGTTCGAAGGGGAGGCTTGCCACCCATCGCAAGGTCCCGTGTCAGCAACGCCAGTGTATGACATGGGTCGCCTTGCTCCTTGCTCAACTCGCATGGCGCACTTCCAGCTCAGATGGCTCGAAAACGGTCCAACCCTCCTTGATGAGCCAATGCTGCCAAGCGGGCCAGTCGTCTTTGTTAGTTGGCGGGAACCTGTCCGGAAGCCAGTATCCGCTAGCGCCGTTCTCCCAGGCAGCTGGCAGGGTTCTGTCAATCCAGGTTCCAAACATGCGTTCTGTGAACACTTCCCATTGGCGACAACCGAATGATGATCGCGGAACGAATACAGCCTGCGGTGCACCCCTGCGCGCCGAGGCGGATGGCCCTCCATCCGGCAGATCCGGCTCAAGCGCGGTTTTTTGTTCTTTGGATTGTTTAGTCTCTATATAGGAAAGATCACCTGTGAGCCTCTTTTCACCCACGGTTGACCCCTTTTCAGTATTCAAAAGGCTCATTGGTGCGCCCTTTTTTTGGGGGCGGAATGGGATGATTTTGGAGGGCGCGCGAAGGTCATATTTGGTGCAGTTTCCGGCACCACGCCCTTCGGTTCGAAAGAGCCAACCGAACTCAACAAGCTGTCGAAGGCATCGCTTGATGGTTGCTAATGACATACCCGCCAAAAACTCGTCCAATGTGTTCAGCGATGGATTGAGCTGGCCAGTTTTGTCGTTGGCGAACTGAACGGAAAGCGCTGATGCGACCGCTTTTGTAGATGAATTGAGGTCGGCACATTGCAGAACAGCTTTCAGCCATTCAAAACGGTTAAGCTTAGGCATGTGCACCTCCCGCGATTGCGGTAAGGTCACCTTTTTGATAAGTTGAGCGCGCAGAAAGATTTGCATTGCCGTTGAGGTGGGTGGCCGCCCCCTCAGCGGTTTTTCTTTGAGTTGCACCGGCTTTTTGGTTCGCCAAGCACTTAATTTCTTTAGTAGTTTCAATACGCCATTTTCGGTGGTTCGTCAGTTTAAGTCGTTGATTTCTTTGTGCAGGTCCACTCCTGCACGGCTCACCACTTTTTTAAGTGTGACAAATGACACGTGATCGTTCCTTTGCGACACGGTTTCTTTCCTTTGGGGGAAGCCCGAGCTGCCTTGCTTGGTGTCACGCGCTATGAGTGTTGAACTTGCTCGCCATCGCGTCTTAGATTGCCTTGCCGCAAACAGAAAATGCAATGTGGGTTTATTCGGGCGAAACAAGGTGTTCGTGTGTGAGCGCGGTCCAACAGGGTCTTCCGAGTTACTCACGCTGATACATGCAGATGATCGCTATGGCGATAGATTTTGGTATGGCCACGTATCAAGACCACTTGGGTCCCCGAACTACATTGCTGTTCTCGTTTGGTCCACAAAGCTGGTTAAGTGTAAGATCGGCTCGGATGAGATCACGCAGGTTGAGAAGTACGCTTTCACTATCGCCAATGACGAGCGCTTCCGTTCTGTGAAGACACGTTGGAGCTTCTGGGTGATATCCAATGATATGGACGATTATGCAGCTACAAAGACCCGGCAAAAAGACCAGCCGCCTGGTCGCGTGTTTATCTCAGACGACGGTAACGTCGAGGTATGGGTGAAAAGTTGGGCTGAGGTCCTAAACGCTTGCAAGGCCCGAATGCATTTTGTCCAGGAGCAGTTGAAGGCCAACGTCGATAAGGACACTGCATTACAGTACTTAAAAAGGACCTATGACAAATACCTGGTAGGGATAGCCGAAGAGCATGCGGAGGATTCAGAAGTAGCAGAGGTCGAATCTTAGGGCCCACATACTCAGAAGTGCCTATGCGAACCTCACGCCGTAGGAGTATGTACTCCAGCAGTGCCAATGTCTGCTTCACGGATGTGACAACGCGCATGTCGCAGCTGCGGCGAATAACTGCTTCCCACCCACCTGTTGAAGCCACATGCCCTTTTGGGCCAGGCGCCGCGATGGTCGTTAACGCACACTTGAGATTTTACCTGCCAATCGGCATTGTGGCCTGCGCCCAATCGAAGCTCAAGGTTTCTTGGAGTCCAAACTTACGTGGTCTCTAAGCATTTCAAGGATCCCGTTGCGCAGGTCGTCCCTGGCGTAAGTTACTGTGAGCAGTGCTTGATCAATCTTTTCGTCGTCGCCGGTGGAAAAGGCTTTCTTCAGCAATGCAAATTGAGCTTTGTTATCCTTTGCGAACGCGTACTCTTCTTCGATGCTATTGATGGCATGGATGCTCAGACGAGCGCGATTGATGAGCCACGGCCGATGCAGCCGGTCCGTGAATATGGTCGACCGAATTCGGAGGGCAAGCTCAAATGACGTTCGTCAATCAAGCCAAAGCGAAGCATTTGAAGATTTTGAAGGATGCTCATTATGAATTTCCACGGACGCATCGGCTCAACGAAGCAGTTGAATGGGCATTCACAGACTATTTCGTCAACGCAGAAATTCGACAGGAAACAGGAAAGGGGTTTGAGGCCAAAGCTTTGCTTGTCGTTGGACCCTCGCGTGTGGGAAAGACCGCAGAGATCGACAAGATTCGCTACGAGCTGGACCGTTGCAAGCTATCGATGCCGGATGGGCGTCCTGCGAAAATGGTCAAAATTACACTGCGCGGTATTTCATCGTGGAAATCGCTTGGAACACACACATTAAGCGAGTTGGGTTTCAATAGCAGAAGCTCTTCGAACCAAAGCCAGATTTGGGATCTTGTCGCATTCCATGCCCAAGCCCATGGGGTGGTTTGCATACACTATGATGAATGTCAGCACATCTTTTCTGGTAAGTCAGCCGATGTGCAAGACAATCTGATTGACTGTTTCAAATCACTCCTCAAGCAACCTGCCTGGCCCCTTATGCTCGTGTTTTCCGGCGTGCAGCAGCTCAAAGAATTTATCCTGCGGGAAGAACAGCTAAGGTACTTAGTCAGGACTGTCACTTTCAATGAAATAGACCCCCTTTGCGAAGAAGATCTGATCGAGCTGAACAAGCTTTGCTTCGCCTACGCCGACCGCGTCAGCGTAGATTTTTCGGAGATCAGCAACTCAGATTTTCACCAAAGGCTTTCATTTTCTTGCGCTGACAGATGGGGTTTGGTCATAGAGCTCTTGATTGAGGCCCTAACACTGGCCAAGACCGAGAACCAAAGCAAGATTGAAAAACGGCATTTCTGCAGAGCATTTACTGACCGATTTGAACTCAAGCCAAACCATTCACCATTTTCGGTTGAGCAGTATGAAGAGTTCTTCCGTCGCGAAGCTATCTTGGAGATGTGGTTGCGCGATCAAGACTAAGCACTTCCAGAAGTTATGCTGCGACACCCGCTTTCAGCGGGTGTTTTTTTGTCGGCCTACATGTGTTTCTACAAGGTTATGAGTTTCGCCTGCACACATATGGTTAAATAGCCGATAGTTCTGGAATTTCATTAATATTATCAACTAGTTAATCGCATTTCGTTTGGAGCGGGTCAAAAATTGCACTCTTATGCGTTACTGACATTAAGACGCAGAGATATGCAAGCCGTGGGGTGCGAGGCGCGTCGCGGATTGTACAAAATCGCCTTCGTTTTGCGAGAACTGCAGCCGTTACCTATCAACGGGTGGTTGAAGTATCAGTTTTGTCCATAAAAAATTGTCTTTTTCGGGTAAAACCGATAGGTTTTTCCGAAAGGTGGAAAACACCGGGGGCAGTGAGAAAGCAGATGCGACAGGCAAAAACACGTGTTTTGCGAACAAAAATACCCTCACGTCTAAAGGGAAAGCGAGATGGCCTATTTTTCTTATGGGGAGAGATTGAGCGCGCGCGTTTAAATGCCGAAGGCGGTAATCCATCTGATGCAAAAGCCTCGGAAGAGGCGGGTGCAACCATGAACAGAGCGTCAAATGGATCTGGGCTGATGCCGGTAGACGAGTTTATCTTCTACTGAAGCGGTTTGCTTGACTGACCCAGCCCGAACTATTCCTTTTCGAAGAAAAGGATCACTTCGCCTAACCGAAGGCCATATCGCGATACGTAAGCGCGGTTGAGTAGGCGATCATCATCCAGAAGCCACATCCAGTCGTCAAAGTTTACGCGCATTGTACCCTCTTTGATCGGCAGATCGATCTTGTATTTCCAGTTGAAGGTGTCGCCCCGCTCGATTCCGCTGGCGGTACCCAGCACACCCGGAGCCGTGCCGGTCCATGTATCTTCTCCGGTCTTGGTCAATGACCAGACACGTTGCTCGGTCGCGCCATCGTCGTAGACAAAATCTTCGACCAGCGTCAGCGTTTTCCCATCCCAGGTGCCATCGATGTCGACTGTAAACCTGCGTGGAATATTCCCTAGCACATCCTGAAACTGACCATAAGCCACTGTTTTGCCTTCGAAGAATTCCTCGAGATTCAGCTTGCGATCTGAGAGAAACGTTTTTGAAACCCGTGGTTTGCTGGAACACGCCGCCAGCAGCGCAAGGCTTGCGACGGCAATGAATGCGATAAGTGACCGCGCAAAGATCATTGCAACGGTTTTCGTTCTGAAACCGCGTCGTACCGGTTGGCGCCATTCATATGGATCGGCTTTGATTTGGGGGCCGGGCGCATCGTGGCAACCAGTTCAGCAACCTTGATGCCATATTTGCGCATCTCGGACCGGTTCATGATGACGCCGTGCTCTGTCAGATACATCCAATCCGTAACATCCAGTGTGTGCCCACCGGCGTCTTGTGGCAGAATAATACTGTAGGTCAGTTTGACCGTCGCGCCGGATATCGTGCCCTGGCCTTCGCCAACGATATCGTCCGCTTTTGCAGTAAACGTATTGCCGGTGCCCAGCGTCAGATACCACTTGCGGTTCATCTGCTTCCCATTTGAATACGCAAAAGATTCAGAAAGTGTGCCGGAGTTCCCAGCCCATTCACCGATCATGCGAGCCACAAAGCTGTTCGACATCTTGCCATTGGGGCCATAGATCAGCCCTTCGGATAGGATTTCCCCGTTCAGGTGTTCTTTGAGCGAAAAGACTGGTCCGGTTCCGGCATAGTCTAACGGGGATTGCGCCCGGAAGCTCAGCAATCGTGCGCGGACAAATATGGCGATCAGCAGGGCCAGTAGGATGATGGTGACAGCATTCATTTGCTCGTGACCTCGGTTGGTAGAGTCAGAACCATCCCAAACGCCCCAAGTTTCAGAAGGCAGGGCAGCACGGCGTAGGCAAGATTGAGTGTATCGAGCGCTTGGGCAGAATTGGTTTGACCGGGTGTGAAGCCGCTGCGTTCCAACAGTGGAAGAGTGAAAAAGGCCGCCAGGGCGAGACCCAGCTTGCCGGCGAAGGACCAGATTCCAAACGCGGACGACGCGTTCAGCCCGGCTCGGGTCAGAACGACCGAGAACATGGCCGGCAACACGACCATATCCGCGCCCAGAGCAGCGCCCGAGGTGAGACAGATCATTGCAAAGCCCGCCAGGTTTCCGGCGCTCAGTGTGGCGGCGCCAATAAAACCCGCGATGGAGAGAGGCATCGCAATAATCAGTGTCTGTTTCGAGCCAATTCGATTGCTCAGCTTTGCCCAAAGCGGCACGCTTGCGCCCGCGCTTAGGAAGAACAGGATCAACAAGAGCCCGGCTTTGCCCGGCAATTGCAGACGGTCTTCCACAAAGAACAGAAACAGGGTGGAGGTGATGGCCACGGGCAGGCTGTTGACCAATGCCAACGCCAGAAGACGCAGGCCGCCAGCCTGAGCCAAACCTGCAAATGACAAGCCTGTTCCGGTAATCGGTGCCCGTCGCCAGATCGGAATGGTCAACAGAAGAGTCGCGACCGACAACAAACCCAGAAACAGACCAAATGCGGGATAGCCTTGGGCATGCGCTCCGGCCGCAACAAAAAAGGCCGGGGCACTTGCCGCAACGATTACGCCCGTTAGTTGCCCACCTTCCCGATAGGCGGCCAACGTCATCAGCTCCTTCGCATCTGTGCGTTTCGCCAGAGTCGCACTGCGCCCGTAGAGCAGGATAGTTCCGAGGCTATAGGCCGAAAACAACAGGATCAGAACAACAGCCAACGCCAGCACACTTGCGCCTTGTTGCAGGCTGAACAGCACCGGGAATCCGATGGCAAGACCCAATGCCGCCATTGATGCAAAGACAAGCTGGCCGCCGGGCCATCTGTCTATCGCCCAGCCGATCAGCGGGTCCTGTATCAGATCCACCAATCGAATCGCCAGCAATACGGCACCGATCACTCCTAGGCCGATGCCCAGATTCACCGCCGCAAACCGCGGCAAGTGAATGTAAAGCGGGATACCCGCCGCAGCGAGCATCAGCGCATATAGACTGACCCGAGGATAGAGCATCATTTTCCCTGAAGCTTTTGCGTGAACGACGCGGACCGCGTGTTGTCACCAAGGAATACCGACATGAAACTGCGTTTAATGCCCGGATACGCCATTGTGCACGTCTTTCGACCGTTCAGCCAGAAACTGACCTTGTCAGGCCCGTCAGATACTGCAAGGAAACTATCGCCTTTGGTCACGGCCTTAAAACAAACGTCCAGTTGATCCCCAACCGGAGCAGGGCGACCGATACGTTTCATCTCGTCAAGGGTCGAGTTGACCAGCGCTTTCTTCTTGATGCTTTTGCGGTAGGTCAGCTGCAGGCCAAAATCCTCGCCCCAATTGAACGAAGCACCGTTGGATGTGTAAAGCATGGCGTCGTAGATCGGAAAGCCAAGATAGCGGAAGGTTGCGGTGCCACGCAGTTGTGCGCTGTTCAACTCTTCCGCCACGGGTGACGCAATCAATCCGGTGGGGGTCAGCAAGGAAAGGCTCAACAACGCCGCGCGCCACATCCCGTTATTCGGCGGCAACAGAGATGGCCGGGTCTTGTCCAGGAATGGCATTGTCAGCTCCGATGGTTTGCGGGGTGCCATTTATCCGCTCGACGACATGCATCGCGCTGGCTATCCCGTCTTCGTGAAACCCGTGCCGGTTATACGCGCCGGCAAACCAGGTTCGGTTCTGTCCCTGCATCTCGCGAATTTGTCCTTGAGCCTTAAGGGCAGCTTTGTCGAATACCGGATGGGCGAATTCGACCTGATCATAGATTTTATCTGCGGAAATCTCTGTGGAGGCGTTCAGCGTCACAAAAAGCGGGTCGCTGTCTGGAATATTCTGAAGGCGGTTCATCCAATACGTGACGCCTACATCTCCGGCATGCGAGCGATAAGTCCAGCTGGACCAGCAGGCGTGTCGCTTTGGCATCTGGCCGGGATCGCAGTGCAATGTAGCGGTGTTTGGCTGATAGCGGATCGATCCCAGCGCAGCGATTTCCGCAGGTGTCGCATCCTCGCCCAAAATGGTCAGGGACTGGTCTGAATGGGTTGCCAAAATTATTTCGTCAAAGCGATCCACCAGACCCTGACTGCGGACTGTAACGCCGTCTTCATCCCGCGCGACCTGCTGCACAGGGCTGTCGAGGCGAATTTCAGACCCGCGCGCCCGTAGGGCTGCATCGATCCGACGGACATATTCGATACTTCCGCCTTTGACTGTGTACCATTGGTGTTGTTTGGCGCGACCGCTGGCCAGCAATGCGTGATTTCGGAAGAACTGCACCAGCGAACGTGCAGGGAACTGGTCGACGAATTCAACCGGCGTTGACCAGATCGCACCGCACATGGGCATCAAATAATTATACCGGAACCAGTGACCCAGACGTAGTTGCTCCACCAACTCGCCAATCGTCGTGTCATCGTCTTTGGCAGCCTCGGGGGCTTCTTTGCCAAAGCGCAGGATATCAGCGATCATCTTATAGTATGCCGGTCGCGCCAGATTACGCTTTTGCGCCGTCAATGTGCGCAGGTTGTTCAGCCCATATTCGATACGGCCATTGTCGATCGTTGCACCAAAGCTCATCTCGCTTTTGGTCACGGGAACATTGAGCTCGCCGAAAAGCCGGGTTAGGTAAGGGTAAGTCTCATAGTTGAAAACGATGAAGCCTGTATCGACCGGTTGATCGCGGTTTTTCCCTGCTATGACCGTGCGGGCGTGACCACCCAGTCGCGGTTCTGCCTCGTAAATGGTCACGTCGTTGTTTTCTGACAGATAGTAAGCGGCGGAAAGACCCGAAATGCCTGCACCTACAATCGCGATTTTCTTTCGGACACCCCGGGTTTCGTCGAACATTCCAGCCTCGTTATGTGACGTTTTACAATAAGATACGCAGGGTAGGCGCAGGTGGATCAATCCGATTAGATATTTTTAACAGATGCACTACCATGTGACTTCCTGTTACAGCTTTCGTGATTTGCTAGCCGTTTGATCCAACGCGGATGCGGGGCCGTATTATTGTGAAACACGAATGAAACGGCTTACACATGAGCAGCTTTGACCGAAAAACTTTTTGGATCATCGGCGCAAGCGAAGGTTTGGGTCGCGCTTTGGCTGAAGCACTCAGCCGACAGGGTGCCCAACTGATCCTGTCTGCACGCAACATCGAGCGATTATCCGAGGTTTGTTCTGAACTTCCGAATGCGCGTGCGATCCAGTGCGATGTAACCGATTTAGACTCTGTTCGTGGCGCTGCTGCTGAGGCAGGCCGGGTCGACGGGTTGATTTATAATGCCGGTGCTTATGACCCCATGCGTTCAGCTGAGTGGGATACCGAGGCGTCGCTCAGGATGAGCGATGTGAACTATCTGGGTGCGTTGCGGGTTCTGGGTGAAATCGTTCCGGGTTTCGTCCAGGAAGGTCAGGGAGAGATTACACTGATCGGGTCGCTGGCCGGGTATCATGGGCTGCCTGCGGCCATCGGGTACGGGGCCAGCAAGGCCGCGTTGATTTCACTGGCCGAGACGATGCGGCACGATCTGACGGGCACCGGCGTGACGGTGCGCATTGTGAATCCCGGCTTCATCAAAACCCGACTGACGGAAAAGAACAGTTTCAAGATGCCCATGCTGATGACGCCCGAAGATGCGGCAGACCGTGTGGTCAAGGCGATGTCACGCCGTCGCTTCCGCACAGATTTTCCGGCCCCGTTTTCCTGGTTGATCCGCCTGATCGATTATTTACCTGATCTGCTTGTCTATCGCGGAAAGTAGACCCTAACCAAACTGTCCGTGGCAGAACCAGCCAGCCGACATGGTGCCGCCGTGGCCATAGAACAGCCACAGTCGCTCGCCTTGCTGCGTCACCACCACCCAGTAGTCGCGCACGCCGCTGCGCCAATTGGGATCGTCCAGCCACCATTCCGGCGCGATCCGTTCCGGGCCGGTGGCTTGCGCCAGTTGCCAGTCCCGTCCACGCCAGCGAAAGGCGCTGGGCATGTCGGGGGTTTCCGGGGCCATCACCGGCTCGGGTTGCCACATAAGTAAGGGTCGGGGGCGCGGTGGGGCGGACCAGTTGCGCGCGGGATCCGACCACGCAGCCGCCAGCGTCTGGGCCGTTTTCTCGGGGATGTGCGAGGCCGCAGGATGGTGTCGAGTGATCGTCTCAAGCCCCACCCGTGCGCCCAGTTTACCGATCAAATCCTCAACACCAGTATTGCCGTCCAGCCGGTTGCGGGCCACGCGGCGCGCCTCGGCATGGCCCGCGATGGTGCGGGCGTGGATGGGCTCGGTCTGGATCGCCTCAAGCCGTAGCATATCGATGCCATAACCCGCGTCGATCTTATCGATTTTCATCTCTAATAAAGGGCGAATGCGATGTTTATCGAATGTCGGGCGGGCAAGGCCGACCTCGATAACCTCAGCCGCCTGATCGGCGCGGTGCGCCTCAAGTCGCAGGGTGCGGACCCCGCGCCCTTTTTCTTCCAGCTTCTTGCAAAGCGTGGGCAAAACCCGGTCGATTGCGGCCATCACGTCCTCGATCAAACCAATCGGATTGGGCAAAGTCATCCGCACCGCAAAGTGATGTGGCGGACGCGCGGGCGAGACTGGCTCGGGCGCGCTGCCCATGGCCTGATCCAGACGCAACACCAGCCCGCGCCCGAACCGCCGCGCCAAACTGGCCCGCGGCTGGCCCAGAAGATCGCCGATCCGGCGCAGGCCCAGACGGTTCAGCTGAACGACAACCTGATCTTCCAACCGCAGCGCCGCGATGGGCAGGGGGCTGAGCGCGCCATAGGATTGTCCCGGCGGCGCGATCCGCGCACCTCCACCCAAGGCCATCACCTGTGGTGCAGCCCCGCCTTTGGTCCAGTGCCGCCGTTTACCCGCCCGGGCGCGGGTGGCGCGAGCTTCTTGGCTGATGGCATCGCCATTGCGGTCGGATGTGGCCTCTTGCCCCGCATAGCGGGCCAAAGCCCAGGCTGCGCCCAGCGTGTCGGCAATGCCCATCTGCACGCTGAGGCTCATATCGGTACAGTCGGTCTCAATGACGCTCAGCAGTGCTTCTTCGCCTCCGAACAGATGAGTACAGCCCGACAAGTCAACGATCAGCCCGTCCGGGGTCTCTTCAGCCACCCATGGGCTGAACTTGCCTGCCCAACGGCGCAATGCGGTCAGAAACGCGGCCTCGGCCGGGGCGTTGCCGGGACGGGTGATCAGGGCCGCACACATGGCATGGGCGTCACGCACCGGTTGCCCCACACGCAGACCAGCGTCCTGAGCCTCGGTATTCAATGAGGTGACGACCTGCATGTTCGATTGTTCGGTCACCACGGCCAAAGGTCCGGAATGCAGGCCCCGCGCGGCGCGGATCATCCGTTCAGCCCCCAGACGGGGGAACCAGAGTGAAAGTATTCGGCGTTTGGGCATCAGCAGACATCACGATGTTCTCATTTTGTTCTTAAGTGAGAATCGGTGCCTGAGTCGAGTCCGTCCTTATCCGCAGGTCAGCCGCTGGATGACCCCGGCACCATTTACGTACACGTTCAGCCGGTCGATGCGGTAATCTTGCGTCGCGATGTCATCTGGCCCCAGCACGCGCGACCGTTCGGGCAAGTTCGCCTGAATGGTCGAAACCGGCTGGCCAACGGTATCGGCAAAATCTTCGCCCTGACAAAAGGCCAGATCGACCGGGTCGGGCTCAGGCGACAGCGCGGCGCCTTCGGGGGTGGGCGGTGTCTCAGCACAGGCCGCCAAAAGGACCAAAATCGGACTAAATCGACGCATTGGCGTTCCTCATTCTGACAATGTCGTTTCTGCAATATCAAATAATTAGCCAACCTGCCATGAAAGCGCAGTTGAAAACACCCTGTATTTGACGCAGGGTCGGGCAAAAGTGACAGGGAGACAAACACCATGCGTACCCGTGCCGCCGTCGCCGTTCAGGCGGGCAAACCTTTGGAAGTGATGGATGTGAACCTCGAGGGCCCCAAAGCGGGTGAGGTTCTGGTCGAGATCAAGGCCACCGGCATCTGCCATACCGACGAATTCACCCTGTCGGGGGCCGATCCCGAAGGCCTGTTCCCGGCCATTCTGGGCCACGAAGGCGCAGGCGTGGTGGTCGAGGTCGGGCCGGGCGTGACCAGCCTGAAACCAGGCGATCACGTGATCCCGCTTTACACTCCGGAATGCCGTGAATGCGAATATTGCTTGCACCCCAAGACCAACCTGTGTCAGGCGATCCGCACCACCCAGGGCCAGGGCCTGATGCCCGACGGCACCTCGCGCTTTTCGACCTTGGATGGCGATCCGATCCTGCACTACATGGGCTGCTCGACCTTCGCCAACCACACGGTTCTGCCCGAGATTGCGCTGGCCAAGGTGCGCGAAGACGCGCCGTTCGACAAAATCTGCTACATTGGTTGCGGAGTGACCACAGGTATCGGCGCGGTGATCAACACCGCCAAGGTGGAAATCGGCAGCCGTGCCATCGTGTTCGGTCTAGGCGGTATCGGCCTGAACGTGATCCAGGGTCTGCGTCTGGCCGGGGCCGATCAGATTGTGGGCGTCGACCTCAACCCGTCAAAGGTCGAGATGGCCACGAAATTCGGCATGACCGATTTCGTCAACCCGTCCGAAGTTGAGGGCGATCTGGTCCCTTATCTGGTCAACCTGACCAAGGGCGGCGCGGATTATACCTTTGATGCCACCGGCAATGTCGGCGTGATGCGCGCGGCACTGGAATCGGCACACAAGGGCTGGGGGGAATCGATCATCATCGGCGTGGCGCCTGCGGGGGCCGAAATCTCGACCCGTCCGTTCCAGCTTGTGACCGGACGTTCATGGCGCGGTACCGCGTTCGGCGGCGCGCGTGGCCGGACTGATGTGCCCAAGATCGTCGATTGGTATATGGACGGCAAAATCGAGATCGATCCAATGATCACCCACACCATGGGCCTGGACGACATCAACCATGGGTTTGACCTGATGCATAAAGGCGAGAGCATTCGGTCAGTGGTCGTTTACTAGTGTCAGAGGCCTTCGTCGCTCAAACTAGTTCCGAACTCTATGAAATACTAAGGACATGGGGGGCTTCGGCTCCCCCTCGTTTGGAGCGAAGAGGACGGCAGAAGGAGCTCGAAAGATTTTGTCTTCGGCTCCTCCTGGACTTTCAGAACCAAAGCGGTCAACTCAAATTTCCGCTGGAAGTTGTGGAATGTGAGAACCCGGATTTCATTCTGACCGGTCAGGGAATCAACAGTGGTATTGAGGTTGTCGAAGCTTGCGATCCTCGCGAGCAAGCAGAGTGGACGCGTTTCGCAAAAAATGTACAAGCTTCAGAAGAGCCAATCAGCCGTGACATAGGCTTGATGGACCCACAAAGAAAACCCAAGTTTCGAAATCTGGTTCAAAGAGCAATCTTTTCAAAAGCTAAGAAATCGAGTTCAGACGTAGATCAACTCCTCATCTACTCAAATACGGATTTAGACAACTTTGAAGATCTTGAGTGGAAGTTATCCGCATTGGAGGCGTGCGAAAATCCGGGGTCAAAGTTCTCTAAGATTTGGATCATAAGCGGCAGAGATGTTTTCTGCTTAGCATCATGAGCCCGGCCGTGTCGCACCTGTATCCGACCTCGGCGACCGCACGCGCAGAACCGGAGTGTTGACCGACGTCGTATTCGCCCGGCTTTCGCGCCAGACAACGTAGACACCCGAAGCGATGATGATGCTGGCCCCTACGGCCACCCAGCCGCCTGGCCGTTCGCCAAAGAAGATCATGCCGAACAGTGTCGCCCAGATGATCTGGCTGTACTGGCTGGGAGCAATAACACCGGCAGGTGCTGCCCGGTAAGCCAGAATGATCAAGTGCTGGGCGATCACCGAGAACACCCCAACCAGCGCCATCATCGCCAGATGCAGCAGAGATGGGGGCTGATATACGGCGGGTTGGGCAAGGCTCATCACAGCAATGGCCAGCAGCATCGGGTACAGGATCAGCACGGCTGAGCGTTCCTCGTTTCCGATTTTGCGCACCAGAACCGAGGCAAAGGCGCTGCAGAAGGCGGCTGTCAGGGCGGCCAGATGGCCAAGCGTGATATCCGTTGCGCCGGGACGCAAAACGATCAGGACGCCGATCAGGCCGACGCCGACCGCAGCCCAGCGCTGGGCGCGGACCACCTCACCCAGTATCGGGATCGACAAAACGGTGACGATCAATGGGAAAGAAAACAGCAGCGAATAGACCTCGGCCAGTGGCATGACGGAAAATGCATAAAACGCGCAGGACATGGCCGTAACCATCAGGCCCGAGCGAAGCAGCACCAGCCAGGGGTGATGAGGCAGGAAGTTCCCGGTCGTACGGTCTGTCAGAATCGTGACGGCCATAGGCACAAAGGAAAACAATGTGGCGAAGAAGATGATCTGCAGTACCGAATAGGTACCACCTAGCACTTTGATCAAGGCATCGTGGCTGGCAAAGACTGCAAAGCCAAGAAATGCATAGCCAAGCCCCCTTAGGGTGGTGTTTTGAGCGCTCATCGGTCTGGCCCCGGTTAATGTTGGTGTGGTGGCGATACGCCATAGCAGCGCGGGCAGAGTTCCCGGCTGTCTTTATTGCTGCTTAACCCTATTTTGAAGGCGCGAATAGCCTAAATTTTACCGCTAACATGTCAAAGCTGCCATGATTTGAGATCATCGCAGCATCGGTGGTGCGTCCTTGGGCTGGCGCGCGGATTGCACGCCCGCTTTCATTCCCACACCGATGCGGCGGGCCAGCGCCACCCACGGCGTGGCGGTTTCCGGCGGCAGCGTCTGGGTGGCGACCTCTTCGAACAGGTCCAGCCAGTGGGCGAAGAACTCTGGCCTCACGTCGGGCCGTTCGATATGGACCCGCTGCGGATTGCCGTCATAGCTGCGCTCATACAGAATGGCGTTGCGCCAGAAGGCGGCGATTTTATCCTCATGCGCGGGCCAGTTGTCGACGTGTTTGTTGAAGACCGGTCCCAGTACGGCGTCTTCGCGCACGCGAGCGTAGAACGCGCGGACCTGCGCGTTGATTTGCGCGTGCGTTGCGGGAAAGCGCGGGGGCAGGGTGGGTCTGGTCATGAGCGGCTCGATTTTGACTCTGTTCAGGGCAGATACCCGGTTCAGCCGTCAGGCAACAGGCGTGGTTTTGTCGCGCGGCTCGGGCGTCAGCAAATGCCGCAGCAGGGCCACCGGATGCGCCCGCAGGCTGAGGCGGGTGGCGACGTAATCCTCGACCACCTGCTCGCCCAGCGTCATCTGCGGCAGATGGGCTTCGGGCTCGTCCAGCGCCTCACCCTCCAGATCTTGCGAGAACAGCGGCAAGGGTTTCGCGGTGGCAATCGCCTTGGCCTGCCATAACGCCTCGCGCCGGGTCAGATCGCAGGCGGCAAAGGCATCGGCTTCGGCCAGACGTTCGATCACTGCAGGCCCCAGCCCCGCGCGCCGCCAGACGTCATCGACCTGATGGTAACCGTTGCCGCGCGCCGCCGTTAACCAACTGGCGTCTTCCTCGCTCAGCCCCTTGATCTGGCGGAACCCCAGCCGCAGGGCCAGCCCGCCGCGCCCGTCAGGTTCCATCACATTGTCCCAGAAGCTGGCATTGATGCAGACCGGGCGCACTTGCACGCCATGCTCGCGCGCATCGCGCACGATCTGGGCAGGCGCGTAGAACCCCATCGGCTGCGAGTTCAACAGCGCGCAGGCAAAGATGCCGGGGTGATGGCACTTGATCCAGGCCGAGGCATAGACCAGCAGCGCAAAACTGGCCGCGTGGCTTTCAGGGAAGCCATATGACCCGAACCCTTCGATCTGGGAAAAACAGCGCTCGGCAAAATCATCCTCATACCCGTTCTGTTTCATCCCGCGCAGGAACAGGGCACGAAACTCGCTGACATTGCCATGCTTTTTGAACGTTGCCAGAGATCGCCGCAGCCGGTCGGCCTGTTCCGGTGTAAAGCCCGCGCCAACGATGGCGATCTGCATCGCCTGTTCCTGAAACAGCGGCACCCCCAGCGTTTTGCCCAAGACCTCGCCCAGTGCGTCCGAGGGGAAGCTGACATCCTCTTCGCCATTGCGCCGCCGGATGTAAGGATGAACCATATCGCCCTGAATGGGGCCGGGGCGGATGATGGCGACCTCGATCACCAGATCATAGAAATTGCGCGGCCGCATTCGGGGGAGAAAGTTCATCTGCGCACGTGATTCCACCTGAAACACGCCGATACTGTCCGCCTTACAGAGCATGTCATAAACCACCGGGTCCTCGGGCGGCAGGGTCGCCAGCGTATAGCTGGTCTGATGATGCTGCCCGATCAGATCGAACGCTTTGCGGATGCAGGTGAGCATCCCGAGGCTTAGGACATCGACCTTCAGGATGCCCAGACTGTCGATATCATCCTTGTCCCAGCAGATCACCGTGCGGCCCTCCATAGTGGCGTTTTCGATGGGGACCAGTTCGTCAAGCCGCCCCTCGGTTATGATGAAGCCGCCCACGTGCTGGGACAGATGGCGGGGGAAGCCGTTGATCTGATGCACCAGTGTTAGAGTCTGTTTCAAGCGGCGGTCTTGGGGATCGAGGCCGATTTCACGCATCCGTTGCGCTTCTAGCCCATCGGCCGAGAAGAAACCCCAAAGCTGGGAGGAGAGGCCTGCAATCGTATCCTCGCTCAGGCCCATCGCCCGGCCCACTTCGCGAATGGCGCGCTTGCCGCGATAATGCACGACCGTGGCGCAAAGGCCGGCGCGGTGGCGGCCGTAGCGGTCATAGATGTGCTGGATCACCTCTTCGCGGCGTTCGTGTTCGAAATCGACGTCGATATCGGGCGGCTCATCGCGGGCTTCCGAGACGAAGCGTTCAAACACCATGGTGCCCAGTTCGGGGCTGACCTCGGTGATGCCAAGGCAGAAGCAGACCACCGAATTGGCGGCTGAGCCGCGCCCCTGACACAGGATATCGCGCGAGCGGGCGAATTTGACGATATCGCGGACGGTCAGGAAATAGGGTTCGTATTTCAGCTTGCCGATAAGCGTAAGCTCATGCGCCAGCATCTGTTTCGCCTTATCTGACGCGCCTGCCGGATAACGCCATTTTAGTCCTTCATGGGCCAGACGATGCAGGCGCTCGGTCGGGGTTTCCTGTTCGCTGCCTTCGTTGGGATATTCATAGCGCAGTTCATTGAGCGAGAATTGGAGCCGTTCGCTGAGGTCATGAGCGCGGGCGACGGCCCCTTCATGACCTTTGAAGAGACGCAACATTTCAGCTTCGGACCGCAGGCGCTGCTCGCCATTGGCCAGCGCGTCGCGGCCCAGCTCATCCACTTTGCGGCGCAGGCGGATGGCGGTCAGCACGTCGGCCAGCTTACGGCGGGTGCCGTGATGTATCATCGGCGCGGCGCTGGCGAGGGTGGGGATGTTAAGATGCTGTGATTCAGTCTCTAATTTGTGGAAATACGCGCTGTCTGTCCCATCATACCGGGGGTGCATCAACAGATGCATCCGCCCGGCAAAGCGGCGCGTCAACTGGTGCGCCTGTGTCCGCCAAGGGTTCGCGCCGCCCTGCGCCCGTGTCGCCTGTGGCCAAAGCAGCAGATGGAGACCGTCGGAAAATTCCAGCAGGTCCGAGAGATGCAGGATGCAGTCGCCCTTTTCAGCGCGCAGGCGGCCCCGGGACAGGATACGGCACAGGTTGGCCCAGCCCTGCCGGTTCAGGGGCAGGGCGGAGACGGTGGGTGCGTCGGTAAAGACCAGTCGCGCCGCCGGGATCAGGCGCGGCACCGCATGGACAGGGTACGAAGGCGGCTTGGGGATGTGATCGGGGCAAGGCGGGCCGATGAGGGTATTCTGCGCCTCCCACACCTGCCGTTCACGCACCTTGCGGGCGATCTCGCGCCCCTGGGTGTGGGCGCGGACGATCCCGGCGACCGAGTTGTCATCGGCAATCGCGATGGCGGGCAGGCCCAGGGTGACGGCGCGCTCCATATACTCCTCGGGGTGCGAGGCCCCGGTGAGGAAGGTGAAGTTCGATGTGATCGACAATTCGGCATACATGGCGAATCCATATTATATTCACGTTTTGTTCTTTTTCGAGTCCTTTGCGCAGGAAACGGGTCGCCTGGGTCTGGGTCGCCGGGCAGTGTTGCGAAAAAGGAGGCCTGAGATGTTCAAGATCACTGCACTGTCAACCGACGACGTACGCGCCCTGCAAGCGGGTGGGCCAGATGCTTACGGAGCCGTGCCGGAGCGCACTGTTTCGACCGGCGCGGGAAATCCCTGCCGCCATTGTCTGCAGAATATCCCGGAAGGCGAAGAGATGCTGATACTGGCACATCGCCCTTTTTCAGAGACACATCCTTATGCCGAAACAGGGCCGATTTTCCTGTGTGCTGCCCCGTGTGAGCGGTATGAGGGCGCCGAGTTGCCCGAGATTTTGACCACCTCCCCCGACTATCTGATCAAAGGCTATGGGGTGGATGACCGCATCGCCTATGGCACCGGGGCGATTACGCCCACGGATCAGATCGGCACGGCGGTGAAGGACATCTTTGCCCGCCCGGACATCGCCTATATCCACGTGCGATCCGCCCGCAACAATTGCTATCAGGCGCGGATCGACCGGGCTTAAAGCTTGACCCGGTGCATGCCCCGGCGCGGCTGATCCTGATCGTCCGCCGGGGTGTCATCCGCGCGGGATGAGGTCAGGGCGAGGAACACATCCTCAAGATCGGCCTCCTCGGTCCGGACGTCGCGGATGCGGATGCCTACGGTCCGGACCGATTCCAAAACCTGCTCGGCGCTGGTCTGCGCGCTGCGATATTGCAGCACCAGACTGCCATCGTCACGCAACATGGCCTCGACCCCTTCGGTTGCGGGCAGATCGGAAACGGGGCTGTCAGGAACGATCACCATGGTGCGGCTGTCCATGCGGCCCAGCAGGTTGGCGGTGCTGTCCTGCGCGATCTTTTCGCCATGGTTGATGATGGCGATCTGGTCGCACATTTCCTGTGCTTCTTCCAGATAATGGGTTGTCAGAATGATGGTAATGCCCTGTTCGTTCAGCTTGCGCACATTGGCCCAGAGCATCTGGCGCAGTTCGATATCGACGCCCGCTGTCGGTTCGTCCAGCACCAGAACCTTGGGATGATGCACCAGCGCCTTGGCCAGCAGCAAACGCCGCCGCATGCCGCCGGACAGGGTGCGGGCATAGGCCTCGGCCTTGTCGCTGAGGCCCACCAGTTCCAGAATCTCATCGCTGCGACGCTGGGCTTTGGGCATGCCATACAGGCCCGCCTGAACCTCGAGCGCGCCGCGCGGGGTGAAGAAGGGATCCAGGTTCAGTTCCTGCGGCATCACGCCGATTGCGGCGCGGGACTGGCGCGGGTGCTGGTCCTGATCGAAGCCCCAGATCGACACGGCCCCGGTGGATTTCACCACCAGACCGGCCAGAATATTGATCAAGGTCGATTTCCCGGCCCCGTTCGGCCCCAGCAGTCCAAAGACCGAGCCGCGCGGCACGGTCAGATCGATGCCATTCAGCGCCTGCTTCTCAGGCTGACCCTTGCCACCGCGATAGGTCTTGCGCAGCCCTTCGATCCTGATTGCCGCATCGCTCATGTGGCTCTTGCCCCCGGTTTGCTCATCGCTCATAAACGCACCTAATACATGCCCGCGAGGCCGACAACCAAAGAAGGATCGCCAGCCGTGACCATCGAAGCGCCGGAAACCAAGATCGTCGAAACCGCCCGTGTCGCCTGTGACGGCGGCGAAGGCGCATTGGGCCATCCGCGCGTCTGGCTGCAAATCCCTGAGGACACAGGTTGGGTCGAGTGTCCCTATTGCGACTGCAAGTATGTTCTGAAGGGCACAGAGCAGGGCTGATTGCCTTCTCAATCAGGTTTCGCCCAAATTTCACCGCGATTTTGATGGAAGTGCTTTGGCGCAGCCATCCTAGGTGAGTGTGATGACCGACATTCCAGTCACAGACAATGCTAACCCGGTTTTCGGTTGGGTCGGGTTTTGCATCGCTTCTTTAGCGTTATTTGCCGCTTTGCTTGCATTTTGGGCGGGCCCGTTTGCACCTCAGCAATCCACGGGCGTGTCGCTGGGTGAACTGGCTGCCGAGATTGGCAAATCGACGCTTCGGGCCGCGGCAGGTATGGAGCAACCCGCGCCTGTTGCCCACGCCCGTGATCTGGATGATTTCCTGCGGATCGGTGTCGCCATGATGGGCGGGCTGGCCATCGTCATCTCGGTCATTGGAATCCTGCGTCACGAAAAGCGGCGTCCGGCCGTTGCCGGAATGGTCATTGGCACGGGTGCGATACTGTTCCAGTTCTTCGCTTTTGCGTTTTTCGCTTTCCTCGGTGTGCTGGTCATTATGGCATTTCTACATAGTTTCTCAGACTTCTTTACCGGTCTATTTGGTGGTTAACTGAGATGGGCCTGCCGCCTATGAACAGTCTCTAACTAACAGGTTTTGAGGCGGTTTTGCACATTTCCGTGGTGTTAATATCGCCATATTCATTGCGCAGAAACTGTTCGACATTAAAGCCGGTCCATACGCGGAACGGTTCTCCATCGCTCAGAACACCGAGCCCGGTTGCGGTACCGGTCTCTGGATGTTGATAGGTGAAAAAGGCCCGCCCTGTGAGGGCATTGTCACAAGTTATATTGGCTTCACCCAAACCGAATGATCCTTTCGATAGCCATTCGCCGAAACATGCAAAGTTAGCACTGCTTTGACCTGCAAAAGTCCCTGAACTCCATCCAATGGCCCGGCCAATGAAATAGATGCCGTCTTGGCCCAGACAAGCAAGGATCGGTACGCAATTCGCACTGTTTGATTGGTCGGGTACACAATCTGTTGGCAGTTTGGGGCCGGAATATGCCGGTGCGGCTACAACAATGATTGCGGTCACAAGCGGGATCGCAGATAAAAAGCGCTGAATGAACATGATCAGCACTTTAAGGGGCGCGACACCATGAGCAAGAGTGAATTCGGTAAAGGGTGTCACTTGCATCTGATCGACGGGTCGGCCTTTATTTTCCGAGCTTATCACGCATTGCCGCCTTTGACGCGCAAGACGGATGGTTTGCCGATTGGGGCCGTGTCCGGCTTTTGCAACATGCTGCAGAAATATGTCGAGGATAATGCCGGACCGGATGCGCCGACCCATGTGGCGGTGATCTTTGACAAGGGCTCGCACACCTTCCGCAACGATCTGTATGATCTGTACAAGGCCAATCGCGAGGCGATGCCCGAGGATCTGCGCCCGCAGATGCCGCTGACGCGCGAGGCGACCAAGGCGTTCAACATCGCCTGCAAGGAACTGGAAGGCTATGAGGCCGACGACATCATCGCCACTCTCGCTGTGCAAGCGCGCGAGGCGGGCGGGCGTGTGACTATTGTGAGTTCCGACAAGGATCTGATGCAGTTGGTCGGCGGCGGTGTAGAAATGCTGGATGCGATGAAAAACAAGCGCATCGACCGGGATGGGGTAATTGAGAAATTTGGTGTTGGCCCCGAGCGCGTTGTAGATGTGCAGGCGCTGGCTGGGGATTCCGTGGACAACGTGCCCGGCGCTCCGGGCATCGGGATCAAGACGGCGGCCCTTTTGATCAATGAATACGGTGATCTGGAAACGTTGCTGGACCGTGCGGAAGAGATCAAGCAACCCAAACGCCGCCAAACCCTGATTGAAAAGCGTGACCAGATCGAGTTGTCGAAGAAGCTGGTCCAACTGGACGAGAGCACGCCGCTGGACTTCACTTTGGACGATCTGGAAGTGAAGGACCCCGATCCCGAAACCTTGCTGGGTTTTCTGGCGGATATGGAGTTCCGCACTCTGACCAAGCGGATCGCCGAAAAGCTGGGGGCCGAGGCTCCGGTGATCGCCGATGCGCCCGCGCTTGTCGAGGAAGCGCAGGCCGAGGAAATCCCATTCGACGCGGCGAACTATGAATGCGTGCGAGATGCCGCCGCGTTGCAGAAGTGGATCGACCAGGCCTATGAGCGCGGCTGGGTCGCGGTGGACACCGAGACCACCGGTCTGAATGAAATGATCGCCGATCTGGTCGGGATTTCGCTGTGCGTTGAGCCGGGTGAAGCCTGCTATATCCCGCTGATCCATCGTGAAAGCGCGACGGATGATCTGTTTGGAACCGATGCGCTGGCCGAAGGGCAGATCCCGCTGGATGAAGCTCTGACATTGTTGAAACCGATGTTCGAGGACCCGTCGATCCTGAAGATCGGACAGAACATGAAATACGATGCCAAGATGTTTAAGCGCTATGGTGTGGATGTGGCTCCGGTCGACGACACGATGCTGATGTCCTATGCCATGCACGGCGGCGAGCATGGGCACGGGATGGACACACTGTCCGAGCGATATCTGAGCCATACACCGATCCCGATCAAACCACTGTTGGGCGCGGGCAAGTCTGCGATTACTTTTGACAAGGTACCGATTGATGAGGCCACAGCCTATGCGGCCGAGGATGCGGACATAACGCTGCGCCTTTGGAAACTGTTCAAACCGCAATTGCATCAGGTGCAGGTGACGACGGTCTATGAGACGCTTGAACGACCTCTGGTTCCGGTTTTGACCGAGATGGAGATGCATGGCATTAAGGTCGACCGTGATGTGTTATCGCGCATGTCCAACGCCTTTGCACAAAAAATGGCTGGGTTAGAGGCTGAAATCCACGAATTGGCCGATGAGAATTTCAACGTCGGCTCGCCCGCCCAGTTGGGCGAGATCCTGTTCGACAAAATGGGTCTGGAAGGCGGCAAGAAGGGTAAAACCGGAAAGTACTCGACCGGCGCGGATATTCTTGAGGACCTTGCGACCGAGCATGAATTGCCGCGCCGGGTGCTGGACTGGCGGCAGCTGTCCAAGCTGAAATCTACCTACACGGACGCGCTGCAGACCCATATCAACCTCGATACAGGCCGGGTGCATACGTCTTATTCGATCACGGGTGCGAACACAGGGCGTCTGGCCTCGACCGACCCGAACCTGCAGAACATTCCGGTGCGCACCGAGGAAGGCCGCCGCATCCGCGAAGCGTTTATCGCTGAGCCGGGCAATGTACTCGTCAGCCTCGACTACAGCCAGATCGAGTTGCGAATTCTGGCCCATATCGCCGGGATTGACACCTTGAAGCAGGCATTCTCGGACGGGCTGGATATTCACGCAATGACGGCGTCCGAGATGTTCGATGTGCCGCTGGACGAGATGACGCCGGACATCCGGCGGCAGGCCAAGGCGATCAACTTTGGTGTGATCTACGGTATTTCGGGCTTTGGTCTGGCACGGAACCTACGCATTCCGCGGGCCGAAGCGCAGGGCTTTATCGACCGCTATTTTGAACGCTTCCCGGGTATTCGCAGATACATGGACGACACGGTCGCCTTTGCCAAAGAGCATGGTTATGTACAAACCCTGTTCGGGCGCAAGATTCACACGCCCGAGATCAATGCAAAGGGTCCGCATGCCGGATTCTCACGCCGGGCGGCGATCAACGCTCCGATTCAGGGTACGGCGGCGGATGTGATCCGGCGGGCGATGGTGCGGATGCCGGATGCGATCAACGGGTTGCCTGCCAAAATGCTGTTGCAGGTGCATGACGAATTACTGTTCGAAGTGGCCGAAGACGCAGTGGACCAGCTTGTTGGTGTTGCACGCGACGTAATGGAGGGTGCCTCGGACCCGGCGGTGAAACTGGATGTGAAGCTGGTTGTGGATGCCGGGCAAGGCGCGAACTGGGCCGAAGCGCACTAGCAACGCTGCTCATCAGGCCCAACGGGCCCTCTTCGCAGCGGGTCAGTCCCGAGGCCTGACCCATCCCTCAACCATACGTTTGACCGAAGGGCCAAGGGTCAGGATGACAGTGAAGGCGATGGGCCAGCAAAAGGCCCAGGACGCCATCCAGTCACCAAGCGTGCCGGGACCGAACCCCACTGCCTTGACCGTGGCGATGCCGGTGACGATGCAGGACATCAGACCGGACATGATCAGGCCAAAGACGGCATGGGCAAAGCGGGCAGGGATCATTTCGGATATCCTTGAAGGCGCGTTTTCCAAGATGTGCGTCATTTGGGCGGCGAATTCCAGCCCGGGGATCAGTCGCTAAAGCTGCATCCATGCCAAAGTCGCAGCCGTTCGCGTGATTGAAGGCGTGTATTCAGCACTGACCCAACCGGTATAGCCGGCGTCGTCCATCGCCGCGAACAGGGTCGCGAAATCCGTGGGCCCGCGCCCTGGTTCAGATCGGTCCGGGGCGGCCCCAATCTGGGCGTGAATTACCTTTGGGTGAAATCGCGCCCAGACGGCCAGCGCGTCACCGTGGATCATATGCGCGTGAAAACTGTCATATTGCAGACCGACATTCGGGCGGTCCACGCGGCTCAGCACCTCGGCCGCCAGATCATAGTCGTTCAGGAAATACCCGGGCTGGGATATCGGGTTGAGCGGTTCGATCGTAAACACTTGCTGCGGCGCGAAATCGGCGGCCCATTGCAGATTGCGCACGAAGCTGTCCATGGCAGCCGCCCCGTCAGCGTATCCCGACATGATATGGATAAGGCCGGGCCGAAGCACATCGGCATAACGCAAAACGCGTCGGATATCGGATTGAAACCGCGCCTTACCGCCCGGGACGGCGGCATAACCCGGTGTACCGCCAGTATAGTTTGGCAGGGGTGCGTTGATCAGCACCAACTCCAACCCGTTTGCCAGCAAGGCACGGCGAGTCTCTGTCGCGGCGATGTCATAGGGAAATAATACCTCGACGGCGGTGAATCCTGCATCGGCGGCGGCTTGAAACCGGTCGAGATAGGGCAGTTCGTTAAAGAGCAGCGAGAGGTTGGCGGCAAATCGGGGCATGAGTGGTCTGCGGTAATGACAATGCGACCCTAACGGGCATGTGAAACGCTGGGAAGAGACCGAAAACGACAATCTGTCGAAAATCGACCAGATCACGCCCATCAAATCGAAGAGCTTCTGGTGGTAACAGCGAATCATTTCTCGCGCTACATCAACAGAAGGTTTGAACCCAATGGCCATGAGCCCGGACCCGGCACGCCGGGCATCACGCTCTTTGTCTGCTGGCCGCCAGTCGGCCCTGTCCGGCAATGGATTGGCGGTGGCGTCGATGATAACCTGGGCCGCGGGTTTCCCGGCCGCTGAGATTTTGTTGCTAAGCTGGCCCCCTGTGGCCGTGTTGACGGCGCGTCTGGCATTGGCAGTGGCTGTGATGGCACCGATCTGGTTCATCCTCGACGGACCCGGCCGCGTGCTGAAGGCCAGGTGGGGTCGGGCGATGGTGATTGGCGGATTGGGCTTTGGGATCAGCATGTTCCTTATGATCCTTGCACAAAAGCTGACAGATCCGGTGACCGTCGCCATTATCGCATCCTGCGCGCCGCTGATGGCCACACTGCTGGAGCTTGCTGCAGGCACACGGCGGCTGACGTGGAGCTTTGCTCTGGGCGTTGGCGTGTCGATTGTGGGTGGTTTGATAGCAACCAGCGCTGGCGCGCCCGCGCAGTTGGGGTTAGGCGCGGTTTTCGCGATCACCTCGATTGCGCTGTTTTGCTGGGCGAGCATGGCAACGGCGCGGGATTTCCCCGAGCTCAGTCCGATTGGTCGCACCACGATCACCTTTACTGGTGGTCTATTGATGGCAGGCGTTCTGAGCTTTGGTGCTGCACAGATGGGTATGGGTGTACTGCCGCGTGCGACCATTGATGGTCAACAAATCGGGATGCTCGCGATCTACGCGCTGGTTGCCATGGGCCTCAGCCAGGTTTTGTTCATCACCTCGGTCGGCAAGCTGGGCGTGGCATTGGCCTCGTTTCACATCAACATCGCGCCATTCTATGTGATGCTGATCATGCTGATGCTGGGGGATGAGTGGAACTGGACCCGCGCGCTGGGCGCGGGGGTGGTTGCTCTGGCTGTCGTGTTGGCGCAGGATCGAGCGCCCGGATCAGCCCAGGGATCAGCTAAGCTCGGCTGAGGGGATCAGCGCAAAGAACTGACCGCCAGACCACACGCCGAACCAATCATCATGGTGGGTGCCAATATCGACGAGGCGATAGAAGCTTTTGCGATCTATGCGCGCTTCGAGGTTGGCGCGGATCAATATGTAGGGTGAGGGTTCATCCGTTTCGGGGTCGATGACAATCCTGATTGGATGATCAGCTCCGGCAACGGCGCTGTCGCCGACATGGGTTGTGAATGTCAGGGACTGGGCCTTTCCATCTCCGTCCCGGTCGAAGTCCAGGGCCACAAACGGCACGTCCTCGACGGTGATTCCCACCTTTTCAACCGGCGTGACGAGGTAGTATTTTCCATCTTCTTTCTTAAGAATTGAGGAAAAAAGCCTCACCAGCTCGAAACGGTTGATGGGGGAACCTAAATAACTCCAGGTACCATCTTTTGCGATCCTGATGTCCAGATCGCCGCAAAACGGAGGATTCCAGAGGTGAACGGGCGGTAAACCCTTGGTTTTGGTCGCTTTGACCGAGGCCACCAGACTATCTGGCGACGGTTTCACAGGTTTTTGTCCGCTCATTGCTTTTGCCATTTCCTCTCAGCGCGATACACTTCAATCATATTCGTCCACGGAAGGGAAAGTCATGTCCGAACCTGCCGACCTCGTAGCCGAGATCGAAGCGCTGGAAAACAAGCTGCAAGAGGCCAAGGCCTCGATCACCCGCCGCTTCATCGGGCAGGAGAGGGTCGTGGACCTGACCTTGACCGCGCTATTGTGCGGCGGCCATGCACTGCTGATCGGTCTACCGGGTCTGGGCAAGACGCGTCTGGTCGAGACCCTGTCAACAGTGATGGGATTGCATGGCAACCGCATTCAGTTCACACCTGATTTGATGCCTGCTGACATTCTTGGCTCTGAAGTATTGGACACTGCAGACGATGGCAGCCGCCATTTCCGGTTCATTCCCGGTCCCATCTTCTGCCAGTTGCTGATGGCGGACGAGATCAACCGGGCAAGCCCGCGGACACAGTCAGCACTGCTGCAGGCCATGCAAGAGCGAACAGTGACCGTGGCCGGCGAAGACCGGTCGTTGGGCACGCCGTTTCATGTGTTGGCCACGCAAAACCCGATTGAACAGGAAGGTACCTATCCGCTGCCCGAAGCTCAGCTTGACCGTTTTCTGGTGCAGATCGATGTTGAATACCCCGACCGTCAGACCGAACGGGATATTTTGCTGGCCACGACCGGCGTTGAAGAAGACGAAGCACATCAGATTTTCAGCAAGGAAGAGCTGCTGGCAGCGCAGGTCCTGTTGCGCCGGATGCCAGTTGGGGATTCCGTCGTTGAACTGATCCTTGATCTGGTACGAGCCTTCCGCCCCGAAGAAACTGGTGTATCCGAACGGGTTACCGAAACTGTCGCGTGGGGGCCGGGCCCCCGTGCAGCGCAGGCGCTTATGATGACAGTGCGGGCGCGTGCGATGTTGCAAGGACGTCTGGCACCCAATGCCGAGGATGTTCTGGATATGGCACGCCCGGTACTCAGCCACAGGATGGCGCTGAACTTTGCGGCGCGAGCCCGCGGTGACAGCCTTGCACAGCTGATCGAGTCGACAGCAGTTGGGCTGATCCGGACTGAGGCAGCGGCGTGAATGCCGCGCTGACCCTTCGCGAAAGATCCGAGACCGAGGCATCACGGTTGCCGCCCCTTCTGGCGCGGGCCGAGCATCTGGCCGGAACCGTTCTGCTGGGCGATCACGGGCGGCGCCGGTCCGGGATGGGCGATGATTTCTGGCAATACCGCCCCGCTCAGATCGGTGACAGCCGCCGCATGATCGACCATCGCCGATCAGCGCGTGGGGATCAGCAATTTGTACGCGAACGGGAATGGCAGATCGCGCAATCGGTGATGCTCTGGGTCGATCAGGGCGCGTCAATGCGCTTTGCATCCGACAAATCGCTGCCCACCAAGGCGGATCGCGTCCGGCTTTTGGGGTTGGCAACGTCAATCTTGCTGGTCCGAGGTGGCGAGCGTGTTGGCCTGACAGGCACAACCTTGCCGCCCCGGCGCGGCAATGCGCAGATCATCCGGCTGGCGCAGGCCTGGTCCGAGGATGATCAGACCGATTACGCCCCGCCAGAACACCGTGCCATGATCCCTCATGCCCGCGCTGTGTTTATCTCTGATTTTCTTGGTCCCATGGACGAAGTTGAACTTGCCTTGACCAAAGCCGCCGACCGGGGCGTGCGCGGCGTAGTCCTGCAGGTGCTGGACCCGGGCGAAGAGTCGTTTCCCTACCGTGGCCGGACAATATTCGAAAGCGTCGGCGGTTCTGTCCGGCATGAAACGCTCAAGGCTGCAGAGTTGCGGGACCGTTATCTGGAACGTCTTGCGCGCCGCAAGGATGTATTGACGCAGCTTTGCCGTGCGACGGGCTGGCAATTGGGTCTGCATCACACGGGTGATAGCGCACAGACGGCTCTGTTATGGCTCTATCGGGCGCTGGATGGGGGAACACGATGACGGTTCTGGCGGGCATCGGGTTTACTGCACCCTGGGTTTTGCTGGGTCTTTTAACCCTGCCGATCCTGTGGCTGATCCTGCGCGCAGTACCGCCAGCGCCGATCCGCCGGATGTTCCCGGCGGTGACACTTCTGTTGGGTCTCAAGGATGATGAAAGCGTTTCGGACCGCACGCCGTGGTGGTTATTGTTGCTACGGATGCTGGCGGCGGCGGCGATAATCATCGGATTGGCAGGGCCGGTTCTAAACCCGTCAAGAGATGAGACTGGAACAGGGCCGCTGCTGTTGGTGCTGGACGCAAGTTGGGCTGGGGCCACGCGCTGGGCGGCCACAGTTGACCAGATCGACACACAATTGACCGAGGCCGGGCGCGCGGGCCGCACAGTTGCCATTCTGCGCCTGACAGAGCCGGAAACTCCTGTTTTCCAGGCGGCAGAGGCGTGGCGCGGGCGTTTGCCGGGGCTGACTCCGAACCCATGGCAACCGACTGATGAGCAGATCGTTCAGACAATCGCAGCGCTGGAGATCGTCGACGGAGGGTTTGATACCCATTGGTTTAGCGACCGGTTGGACTATGTTCAGCATGCTTCACTGGTCACTGCCTTGCAGGCGCGCGGTGATGTCACGGTTTATCAGGCGGCATCCCGACCCGTTGGGATCCTGCCTGCGGCCTATCAGGATGGGCTGATCCAACTGACAGTACAGCGCGCGGGGCCCGGCCCTGAAGAACAGGTGACGGTTTTGGCGCAAGGGCGCGATCCTGCGGGCACGGCGCGGGTGCTGCATTCCATAGAATTGTCCCTTGAAGCAGGGGAAACAACAGCGCAGATCGATCTGGCGCTGCCCTCTGAACTTCGGGCTCGGATCACGCGGTTCGAAATCCAGGGCCAGAAATCCGCCGGGGCTGTGACTCTGACTGATGATAGCTTGCGTCGGCGCGAGGTTGCGCTGATTGCAGGAACCTTGAACCGCGAAGGGCTGGAGTTGTTGTCGCCCCTACATTACCTGACGCAAGTCCTGATCCCGACCGCTGATTTTGTCGACGGCGGATTGCTTGAGGTTCTGCCCGCCAATCCGGATGTGATCGTCCTGTCGGACGTGGCGCAGATGTCGGAACCGGAAGAGGCGGCGTTGATCGAATGGGTCGAACAAGGTGGTTTATTGCTGCGTTTTGCCGGTCCACGCATGGCCGCCAGTGATCTGGGGCGGGACAGCGAAGACACATTGTTACCAGCGCGTCTGCGCAGCGGCGGACGATCTGTCGGCGGCGCGATGAGCTGGGGCGAGGCCAAGACGCTGGCTCCGTTCCCTGAAAATTCTCCGTTCTACGGATTGGACATTCCGGATGATGTGGTTGTTTCGACACAAGTCATGGCTCAACCAGACCCTAAACTGGCGGATCGTGTGATTGCTTCACTGTCTGACGGCACACCTTTGGTTACCCGCAAAGCGTTGGGGTTGGGGCAGGTGGTATTGTTCCATGTCACTGCGGATGCGGATTGGTCCAGCCTGCCGCTGTCAGGTTTGTTTGTTGAGATGCTGGATCGTCTCGCCGTGGCTTCCGCTGCGAAATCCCGGCAAGAGGAACAATTGCAGGGAACCACATGGGAACCGGTGCAGATCATGGACGGGTTTGGCACGCTGTCGGATGCCGGCACTCTGGTTGGTGTGGACGGCGTGCAATTGATCTCGGGACAGATTGGCCCAGACTTACGTCCCGGTCTGTATGAAAGCGGCAAACAGAAACTGGCGCTGAATGTGGTTTCTGAGGATACCGAGCTGCGACCGGTGGTCTGGCCTGCAAATGTGCCGATCAAGGGGCAGGAGGCCAGCACTGAAACGCCACTTGGTGGCCTGTTGCTCAGCCTGGCTCTGATTTTTTTGACGATCGATGTGGTCGCATCTTTGTCTTTGTCCGGCAGATTGGGTCTGGCGCGAGCTGCGGCTGCTGCTCTGGCCGCCTTTTTGCTGGTCCCCGAGGTTCAGGCGCAGACGCCTGAAGACACTGAGTTCGCCTTGGCGGCAACACATGAACTTGTGTTGGCGCATGTGCTGACAGGTGACACACAGGTAGACGACATCGCACAAGCCGGGCTTCGCGGATTGGCCCAGACCCTGTTCTATCGCACCTCGGTTGAGCCTGCGGAACCTATCGGTGTGGATCTTGAACGTGATGAGCTGGCTTTTTTTCCGCTGCTTTACTGGCCTATTGCACCAAGCCAGCCGCAACCGTCGGCTGAGGCTTACGTCAAGCTAAATGCTTATCTGCGTTCGGGCGGAATGATCCTGTTTGACACGCGCGATGCGGACATCGCTGGCTTCGGTGCGTCCAGCCCGAATGGCCGCAAGTTGCAGCAACTGGCCGGACCACTGAATATCCCTGCGTTAGAGCCGATTCCACGCGATCACGTCCTGACCAGAACCTTCTATTTGCTACAGGATTTTCCGGGTCGTTATTCCGGTACCGAAGTTTGGGTCGAAGCCGCTGCACTGGATGCGGAACAGATCGAAGGGATGCCATTCCGTAACCTCAATGACAATGTGACACCCGTGGTCATCGGAGGCAATGACTGGGCCGGGGCATGGGCCGTGGATCGAAACGGCCAGGCTCTGCTGCCGGTCGGGCGCGGATATGCGGGGGAACGGCAACGCGAACTGGCCAATCGTTTTGGTGTCAATCTAGTGATGCATGTGCTGACCGGGAATTACAAATCCGATCAGGTCCACGTGCCCGCCCTTTTGGACAGGTTGGGACAATGACAGGAACCGTCATATTCGATCCGTTGATCCCGTGGCCGGTCTTGGTTGCCGTGTGTGCAATTGCTTTGGCTGGGGTGGTACTGGCCCTGTGGCGCGGCTTGTCTGGTTGGGCCTTGCGGGGAATGGCGGCTCTGGTCGTCGTCGCGGCCCTGTCCGGCCCTGTCTATCAAGCCGAGGATCGCGCACCGCTGACAGATATCGTCTTGATGATTGTGGATGAAAGCGCCAGCCAGACACTCTCGGACCGGACCGAGCAAACCGCTCGGGCGGCTGAAGATCTGGCAGCCGAGATTGAGGCGCGTGACAATACGGAACTGCGCCGCGTTCGGGTCGGCGACAGTGATGGGGATGAGGGCACCCGGGTCATGGCCGCCCTGAATGAGGCATTGGCTGAAGAACCGCGCGCGCGTATCGCGGGCATTCTGGTGGTGTCGGATGGGATCGTGCACGATGTCGATCAGGCCCCTGACCTGCCCGCGCCGATGCACCTGCTACAATCCGGGCAGAGCAGCGATTGGGACCGCAGGTTGATTGTCCGAAATGCGCCTGCCTTTGCCATAATCGGCGAATCTGTGACTTTGACCCTGCGCGTGGAAGACAGTGGAGCGGCCCCTACGGGCGCAGTTACTGCTCCGATTGAGATTTCGGTGGATGGTGGCGAACCCGAGCAACTGAATATTCCAATCGGTCGGGACGTCGAACTTCCCATCACGTTGCCCCATGGCGGACGCAACGTAATCCAGTTTTCAGTGCCTCAGGCCGACGGCGAGTTGACCGACCGCAACAACACCGCGTTGATCCAGATGAACGGCGTCCGGGATCGTTTGCGCGTGTTGTTGGTCTCGGGCGAGCCGCATCCGGGCGGACGCACATGGCGTAACCTGTTGAAATCTGACAGTTCGGTCGATCTGGTGCATTTCACCATCCTGCGCCCGCCCGAGAAACAGGACGGTGTGCCGGTCGATGAATTGTCGTTGATCGCTTTCCCGACCCGCGAGTTGTTTCTGGAAAAGATCAACGATTTCGACCTGATCATCTTTGACCGCTATAAGCGGCGCGGCATCCTGCCTGCGATCTATCTGGACAACGTTACCAGTTACATCAACGACGGGGGCGCAGTTCTGATTGCAGCGGGTCCCGATTTCGCAAGTGCTGACAGCATCTTCCGGTCTCCACTTGCGCCGATTCTGCCGGCCCAGCCCTCGGCACGGGTGTTCGAAGAGCGCTATGTGCCGATGGTCAGCGAATTGGGGCAGCGGCATCCGGTGACAACCAACCTCGGGGATTCCGAGGATTGGGGGGCGTGGTTGCGTCAGATCGACGTAAATCATCGCACGGGTGAGGTGTTGATGACGGGCATTGATGATCGTCCGCTGCTGGTTCTGGACCGCGTCGGTGAAGGGCGCGTTGCTATGCTGGCGTCCGACCACGCCTGGTTGTGGAGTCGCGGCTTTGAAGGCGGTGGCCCGCAGTTGGAACTGCTGCGCAGGCTGGCCCATTGGATGATGAAGGAACCCGAACTGGAAGAAGAGGCGCTGTGGGCCGAGGCCAACGGTCAGTCCATGCGCATCATTCGTCAGACCCTTGAAGATGAAGTGGGCCCTGTGACGGTAACACGCCCAAATGGTGAGACATTGGAGATCACTTTGGATGAGGTCTCTCCGGGTCGGTTCGAAGCGCAGTATTTTGGTCCCGAGATCGGGTTGTACCGGTTGCAGGAAGGGGAGCACATGGCCGTGATTGGTCTGGGTCCCGCCGCGCCCAAAGAGTTTGAACGCACGATCGCGACCGGCGATGTCCTCGAACCGGTTCTGGCCAGTATGCGCGGGGGTGTAATCCGACTGGAGGATGGGCTGCCGTCGATCCGCAACGTGCGCGTTGGACGCCCGGCGGCAGGTCGGGGCTGGATCGGTCTGACCCCGCGCAATGCGTATGAAACACGGGATGTCACGCAGGCCGGTCTGCTGCCTCCATGGCTTGTTCTGCTGTTGGCAGGAGGTTTCCTGTTGGGCGGTTGGCTGCGTGAAGGGCGGCGTTAATCAATCCTGATTGTTGCCCGGTCGGAAAGACCATGCGAATCTACTACAACAAGCGATGTGAAACCTACCCCCGGATTGGGGATTTCGAACTCTCGTTGCAGCTGACCAGTGAGCACGGGCACACCATCCGCCAGTATTGAAAATGGCCCGACGCCTCCGCGAAGTTTGACTGTCAGTGGCGCACCAAACATCTCTAACACGGCGTTATTCGGTGGAAATAACAAGTCCGGTGCAGAAGAGTCACTCTCAAAAGCTGCCGCGCGGGGGCGGAAACGCTGCAATGGTTGAGGCAATTGAGCCGCGCCCACTAACAAGGTCGAGGGCGGCGGTGGGCGCAACGGTGTCAGTTCGGGTTTCAGAAACCCGAAAGCTTCGGTCAGAAGCGGCGCGGCAAGGTCGCCGCCGAATGCGCCGGGAACAGGTGTTCCGTCGGCTCGGCCCAGCCAGACCCCAATGACGTGCTGCCCGTCGAAGCCTATGGCCCACGCATCGCGGTGGCCATAAGATGTTCCTGTCTTGAATGCGAGAGCCCCTGTCGCACCGCCTGTGGGCTGTGAAAGTCCGGCCAGAATATCCGCAATCTGCCAGGCAGAGGTCTCTGACAGAACACGCTTGGTCTGCCGCGCATCCGCCAGCATGTCATGATGCAGGATCGGACCTTGCCCGCCGGCTGCCAGTGTAACGTAGATCTGGACCAGATCGTGCAGGCTCAACCCCACACCACCCAAAGAGATCGCCAATCCGGGGGTGCCCCCATTCAAACGCGGTTTTGATCCGGCTGCGCGCATTGCCGCCATCACACGGGAGGGACCCAACTCATTCGTCAGGCGCACAACAGGGATGTTCAGCGACAATTGCAACGCATCCCGCACCCGCACATCGCCACGGAACGCGCCATCAAAATTGAGTGGGGCGTACCGGCCGAACATCACGGGGCTATCGCTGATCAGGGTCTCGGGATGGGCAAGCCCCTGATCGAATGCCAGCCCGTAGACCAGAGGTTTCAGGGTCGACCCCGGGGATCGCAAGGCTTGGGTCATATCTACAAACCCCTGGCGGACATCCTGATACCCAGCAGACCCGACCGAGGCCAGAACCTTGCCGCTGCGATGGTCCGCCACAATCAAGGCCCCGGACACATGCGGACCGATTCGGGCGGCGGCTTGTGCCACCAAGGCCTCCAACCGGGATTGTAGCCCGGCGTCCAAAGTCAGATCATATGCACCGGCTGCAGGGGTCTGACGTTTCACGCGGTCGGTCAGATGTGGCGCAAGGCGCGGAAATGGTATCATCCTGTCAGGAATAATATCCGTCAAAGCCCAGTTTGTTTCAGCCTTGGTCAGGACGCCTTGGCGTTCAAGTCTGCGCAGAACCCGGTCACGGGCGGTTCTGGCTGCATCGGGATTGCGATCCGGGCGCCGAGCTTCCGGGGATTGCGGCAAAGCGACCAGCAAGGCTGCCTGTGCCGCAGTCAGCCGAGCTGCGTCTTTGCCAAACCATGCACGTGTTCCAGCGCGGAGTCCTTCGAGATTTCCGCCGTAAGGAGCGTGCGTCAGATAGAGGTTCAGAATCTGTCTCTTGCTGAGATGCCGCTCCAACGCCAATGCAACCCTAACTTGACGGGTTTTGCCACTCCAACGCCCGGTTGACCCGTCTTCAATCAAACGCGCGACCTGCATGGTCAGGGTCGACCCGCCCGACACTGCGCGCCCGTTCCAAAGGCTTTGCCCTGCGGCCCGCAACATCGCAATCGGGTCCACCCCGGAATGGGCCCAGAACCGTTTGTCCTCATATCGGACCAGCATGGCGGTGAAATTCGGATCAACCGCACCGGGCTGCATTCTCCAGATGCCATCCCCGACCGGAAACGTGCGCAAAAGCTCGCCATTCCGATCCCGCATCTCGACCGAAGTTTCCGCCAGAACGGGGGGCAGCGTGGTGGCATCGACCCAGCTGTCAACGCCGTCTCGTGCCAGTGCCGTCAGATAGAGGGCCCCTGCCAATGCAAACAACAGGCGAGACGGTCTAGGCATGACAACCACCCAAGCAGTGATATGGCGCGGTGCCTATCACTGAACCTCAACCCGACCGATTGCGGTTCGCGCGCGGTTCTGCGGCCGGTACATATCTTCAACCGAGGCCGCCGGGTGGTGGAACACCCCCGGTGTGACGGCACGGGCCACATAGGCCAGCGTCACGATTTCGCGCCCTGAAAGGTCAACCGCAGCAAGGAACCGGTCCGCGCGAAACTCGGTATGGGTGGCGTCAGACAGATCCAGCCAGTCGAGTGCCCGCACATCGCCCGAGCGCAGTAGGCTTGGGTTGTCGATCTCGATCCCGGCGGCAAGCGGATCGTCCACCATCAACCGTGCACCGCCGCTTTCGAACGGCGTTACTTTCAGAACCGTGACAAACCGCTCACCCACAGCAAAGCTGCGTGAGTCGATCGGATTGCCGTCCATCGCATAATACAACCGTTCGATCGCATAGCCGGTGCCGCCCGCCTCGGGCGGGATGTCCGGTATACCCGTGACGGTCAGGGTAACATCCGTCGCCTGACCGACAGCGGCAGTGATGTTGACCTCATCCGTCTGTCCGGATTGCAGAACTTGCACAAACGGGCCAGCAACCGGTGCGCCGTTGACCGTCAAGCCTGATCCGGTTGGATCAGAGACCAACGCATGCGCCGCCAGTAAGGACCACGTGGCCTCTTGCGTGGACAATGGCGTGTGGCCAGCGCTTACCCGTTGGATCAAAGCATTGCGGTCGATCGCTGCGCTGCCTGCATCCACGGCAAGAGTTAACAGACCCGCCGCATCACGCAGGTAGGTTCCGTAATCAGCACGCCAATAGGTCTGTTGCTCGTCCTGCTGCTGATCCAACATCCGCGCGGCGCGGCTGAACATCGCATCCGCCCGGGTCTGATCTCCGTAAGAGGCCAGGGCCGCGCCAAGTTGCGCCGCCGCCATTGGGGTGTCGAATGCATCCCCTTTGACATCCGCGTAGTAACGCAGATCGCCCATCGAAGCCGCGCCTTCCCTTGCCAGAACCATCAGTGCATATGCAATATCCTGACCGCCTTCGTCAAAATCGGGCGCGTAATTGACTCTGTTCCGCAGGTTGTCCATCGCCTGAGCAAAAGCGCGGTCCGGCACAGGATGTCCCTGAGCACGGGCACGGGACAGGAAGTCGGTCACATAGGCGTCCAGCCAGAAATCCCCGCTTCCTGCGCGCCACAGACCAAAGGCTCCGTTTGCGGCCTGACGGGTCAGGATGCTGCGGATTGAATCCGTGATGCGCTGATCCACCATCAGACCGTCCCCCAGCCCCGAGGCTTGTGCAATTGATGACAGGTACAGTAACGGCAGGGCTTTGCTGGTCATCTGTTCGGTGCAGCCATAGGGGTAACGGTTCAATTGATCCAGTAGACCGGGCGCGTCGAATTTTGCCAGAGCTCCGGCAGACAGAATGGCTTTGGCCGAGCCGGGCTGGAACCCGTCAAACACGTCTTGCGAGAACAGGAAGCTGTCGCCTGCGCCCAAAGCAAAACGCCGCGTCTGGGCAATCACCGGGTCGTTGGCCCGCACTGGCATCCGCAAGGTTTGTGACAGGTCGCGCCCATCGGGTGTGGTGATCGATACGCTGATTTCAGGATCGCCGATGACACTGGCCGTGATCGGGATCTCGAATACCGCCTTGCCGCCGTCGTCCAGCACAAAGCTGGTTGGTGCCGTGCCCAGTCTCAGGCCGCCCGATGCAGTCAGGCCAAGTGCCATTTCTCCGGGAGAGCCATCGGAGTGGACGATCTCCAGCAGCATCCGACTTTGATCACCGGGGGCCAGGAAACGCGGCAGGCTGGCGGTGACGACCACCGGGTCGCGGACGATCATCTCGGCCACGGCCTGTCCCACGGCATTGGGTGACCACGCAATGGCCATCAACCGGACGGTCCCGTTGAAGGCCGGCAGGGGGATGTCGATCTCCACCTCTCCATCCGCGCCCACCTCAACAGGGCCGCTGAACACGGCCATCAGGTCTTGTGTTGGCGGCGGAGACTGGCGGCGCATCCCGTTGTCGTTGTCGCCACCGGACCGAACCGTGCCCATGGCCCCGTTCATGCTGTCGATCAGACGCCCGTAGACATCCCTTAGATCAACACCCAGACGACGTTGCCCGAAATAGTATCCCTGCGGGTCCGGGCTTTCGAACCCTGTCAGGTTCAGGATGCCCACATCCACAGCGGCAAGCGTCAGCCAGACCGGATCACCATCTGAGGCATTTTCGACCCTAACCCGGGCTTTTTGCGTTTGTCGTGGCGAAGTAACCTCAGGCACATCTATGGCCACGGACAATTTGCGATCCGCTGGATCAATGGTGGCATGAGCCACGCCCATCGCACGCGCCGGATTTTGACCAGCCGCAACATCCATTGGGCGGATCACGGTGGCGGTGACATAGGCACCTGCACCCCAGTCTTGCGTAACCTCAATGGGAATCAAGGTTTCACCTTCCGGCACCTTCACCATATGGCGATGGATCACCCGGTTCGAAAGAACTTCGATCTGGGCGACACCGGCCATGCGCGGGACGATTCTCAGCTGCGCGGTGTCGCCTGCGCGATAGCTGTCACGATCCAGCGACAACTCCAGCCGGTCCGGCGTTGTCGAGGCGTCGGCGGCCTGATACCACCCGGCATTAAAGTCGACAGCAGTTTCGGTAAAAGTACCGTCGACACGCTGCACCACTAATTCATAGCGACCCCAATCCACAGGCTGTGTCAGGATCAGAGGGTCTGTAGCAACGTCCACTTCTCCGGTGGCGATCCGGGTGCGGTGCGTCGTCGGTTCCCAGTTCCAGTTGCCGTACAGCTGATACCATTGATATCGCGTTTCAACCTTGTTCAGCGTCCAGCGCAGGCGCATCGGGCTAGGGGTCAGATCAGAGGCAAGGCCAACGATCTGGAACGCGGCCTCGGCTCCTTCAGGAATGACCTCGTTGAACATGGGCTTGACACCGATCACAGGTTGCGGCGGCAGAACCGGAGCAGTCAGGCGACGTTCGACCGGACGGCCCGAGCCATCGGCCAGCCGCGTAATGATTGCGGCCTCAATCGGCTTTCCTTCTGTCTCTAACACAGGGATTTCAACGGCAACGTTGGCGCGACCCGCCGCGTCAGTTCGCGTATCGCCGAAATAGGTGCTCTTGACCGAGGTCTCTGCATCATAACGGCCAAAGCGATACCCTTCGTAGCCCGGGATGGTATCTGCTGGGCGCGCAACGACCTGACCGTCGATGCTCAAATCCGAACCCGGCGCACCGAAGAGATAGCGCGCGTCGATAGTTAACGGTGGGCTATCGCCGGGGCGCAGCGGCGCGTCCGGCAGGGTTAGATCAAAATCGATACGCTCAGGCAGGAAATCTTCCACCAGCACGGTCTGACGCGCCAGTGCATCTCCTTTGGGGTCGGACTTGATTTCAATCTTCCATGCTCCACGCGGTACATCTGTTGCAACGGGCAGGGCAAAGACATGCCCTCCGGCAATGCCGCCATCTGAGACAGACCGGCGGTATTCCACCCCGTCCGGGCGATACAGGATCGCGGTCAGCGGCAGGCGTTCAATAGCCTGAGCCTCACCATCGCGTGTAAGGGCGGTGAGGTGGATCACCTCCCCGGCCCGATACGCGCCTCGGTCCGTGGTCAGAAAAACATCGACCGGCCCCGCTGGCGCTCGGCCTTCGACGCCGCGATCCGACAGGTCAAAGGCGGGATCGGTCAGGGACAAAAAGCTGAAATCGCTGTCACCGGCGGCGGCCATCACCAAGGCGGGCGCACTGGCCCCTTTGCCGCGGGTCAAACCGGGATCGAATCTGGCATAGCCGGTTTCGTCGGTCCGCGCCGTTGCGATGACTGCGTTTGCGTTTGTGACCAGAGACACCTCGACGTCCCGACGCGGCGCAGCGTCGCTTAGACCGCGCACGGTCACGTGCAACCCATCGGTGCCAAATACAGTGCTTATTCCCAGATCAGACAGCACAAACCATTGCGTTGCACCGGGATCGTCATAGGGGTCGGCCCCTGGAACACGGGCTGTCAGCGCATAAATTCCGGCGGGTTGGTCGGAAATCGCCTCAGCCATTGGCAGACGTGCCGTCATGGATTGGTTCAACTGGTTCGAAACCTCTGCAGTGCCAGTCCAGATATCCTCGGCAATCTGATCCGAGAACTCTTCTTCTTGCCATTCGCTGAGCGGGCGACCAAAGAAGTCCTGCTGCACCGCACGCAACAGGTTGCGGTCACTGACCCTCCGCAGGATCAGATCCAGTTCGGTGACATTGACCGTTTCGATGGGCAAGGCTGCATCAGCAGATTTCGGAAGCACGTAGCTGCGCCCTGGAAACCGAACCGATGGTGTTCGGTCGCGCACGTAATGGGTCAGTTCGATGTTGCGGTTCAGCACTTCACCCGAGGCGGCAGGCAAACCTTCGCGCAGTGTCAGCCGATAGCGCTGCCCATGCGCAATTCCATCGACGCAGAGTTGTCTGTCTTCTGCCTGCACGACCAAACCGTCATCAGTGCGCTGAACAAATGGATCGTAGTCGACCCCTGCCTTGGCCAGCGGTTCCGAGAATTCGAAACAAATTCGTGGTGCAGCAGCGTCGCTCTCGACTGAGCTGTCCACAACGCGGAAGCCGTACTTTCCAATGGCATTGTCCAGTGCGGTCAGTACGTCCTCACGCGGCTGAACCTGCTCGGCCAGCCGAAGAACAGGGATCATGTCGCGCCCGCGCTCAACCTCTTCCAGAGCTTGTGCAAGTGTCATCAGGGCAACGATCTGGGTGCCGGGGGCATCGGCGCGCAGATAGCCATTGATCGCCGCACTCAGCGCGCGTTTACGTAGGTCGCGCCGCGCGTTCCAGCCCGAGGGATTCATGGCCAGCAGCAAACGTGCGTATTCCACCCACAAATCCGGTGCATCGCTGAGTGACACGGCAACACCGGTCCACTGCATCGCCTGTCGCGAATTGCCCGCGCTACGCGCCGCGCCCAGAACAGCCTGAACATCGTAACCGTCTGCCGGGTGCAGGAACCCCAAATCGCGGGCTTGTTTTGCCGCTTGATCCAGATCGGCAGCGCCAAGCATCTTCAATGCCTCAGCGCGCGTTTTGCCCAATGTTAGGGCCGGTTCTGTGCTTGATATCTTCTTCGCAGAAAAAGCCCCCTGATACGCCTCCTGCCGGGTGACGCCGGTTTTTGGAAAGCACGCGTGGGATCGGGTGTTAAAGGTGAACGCCGTACATTGCGCATTGGCAGAACAAGCCTGAATGCAGGATTTCAGATCGGTGTCGAACAGAGCATCCAGATCCGCGCCATAATAATCCGTGTCCCGCGTGGTGATATAGCGGAATTCTGGCACCGCATCCTGCGCCAGAACGACAGTGGGCAGGATCAGAAGTGAAAAGATGTAAGTTATTGAAATAAAAACAAAGCGGTGCATGGTGCCCTCCTCTTTGAGCTCAGCCTTGCATGGCGCGTGCCTGTTGCGCAACGGCTTAAACAGATTTTCATTCTCTGCCGCGATCCTGAGGTTTGAACGTCCTGGAATCGATTACCATGAGTCTTGCAAACAAACTGGCACAGGAACGGCGCGCGCGTTTGGCGGCCGAACGTATGCTTGCCCTGAAACAGGCCGAGCTTTCGGCGGCAAATCGAAAACTCGGCCAACATGCCATGGCGCTGACCAGACGTATTGGCGAAACGCAGGCCGAGGTTGAAACTGTTCGGGGCGAGAACGAAAAAGTCAAATCCGATCTCTCCGTCGCGCATGCCAAGATCGAGGTGGCCGAACGCCGTCTTTGGCATTCGATCCAGACCATTCAGGATGGATTTGCCTTCTTCGACGGCGGCGGTCGGCTGATCAGTGCAAACGCTGCGTATCTGAGCGTTTTTGAAGGCCTGGATGAGGTCGCGCCCGGGATATCGTATTTTCGTATTCTACAGTTGCTGACCTCGGAAGGTCTTGTGGATACAGGCGGCGAAACTGCTGGGCAATGGCAAACCAGAATGAAAGCGCGTTGGGGGCGCGCCAACCCACCTCCAATCGTCATGCAGCTTTGGAACGGTCATTACATCCGACTGATCGA
The DNA here is from genome assembly GCF_947497005.1 of uncultured Ruegeria sp. GTDB lineage: Bacteria > Pseudomonadota > Alphaproteobacteria > Rhodobacterales > Rhodobacteraceae > Ruegeria. Next base: position 84,728 of record NZ_CANMFF010000009.1, read on the forward strand.
CCAGCGAGGCAGTGGCGGCGATGTCGTCAGTCTGGCGCTTAACATCACCGCGTCGGTTCGACACGAAGCTGAACTGAAGGCGGCGCGCGAACGGGCTGAAGCAGCCAACCGGGCCAAGTCCGCCTTCTTGGCCAATATGAGCCACGAAATCCGTACGCCAATGAATGGTATCGTCGGCATGACCGAATTGCTGGACGAATCCGCTCTGGACGAAGAACAGCGGTTATATGTGAACACAATCCGTAATTCGGGCGAGGCGTTACTGGTTATCATCAACGACGTGCTTGATTATTCCAAGATCGAGGCGGACAAACTGGTTCTGCATCCCGAACCGTTCGATCTGGAGCGGTGCATCCTTGAGGTCGCGATGCTGCTGCAACCCAGCGTTCGCGACAAGGGGCTCAGCTTGCTGGTGGATTACGACCTGTTCCTGCCTACTCTTTTCGTTGGCGATCCAGGCCGAATACGGCAGGTTCTGACCAATCTGGTTGGCAACGCGGTCAAGTTCACAGCGGACGGGCACGTGCTGGTCCGTGTTACCGGCGTCCCGCATTCACACACGCAAACCTGCGACGTTCATATTGCCATAGAGGACACTGGCATCGGCATCGATGCTGGGAAAGTCAGCCACATTTTCGGCGAATTCAATCAGGTCGAAGACGAGCAAAATCGCCAGTTTGAGGGTACAGGTCTGGGTCTTGCCATTACCAGACGCCTGATTACCATGATGGGTGGCTCGGTCTGGGTGGAAAGTGAATTGGGGGAAGGGTCCTGTTTCGGCTTTCGAGTATCGCTGCCCACGGCTGAAGGTCCTCAGCCCGAGCCTCCGAAACTGGCAGAATGTGTGAAGCATGTCATGGTGGTCGAGGATCTGGCTGTAAACCGGGCAATTCTTGCAAAACAACTTGGCCGTCTTGGCGCTGAAGTAACAGTTTGCACCTCCGGAACTGAAGCGCTGACAGAAATGAATGAATCGATCGAGCTGGTGCTCTGCGATCATGACTTGCCGGATATGGACGGGCTGGACCTTGCAGTCTCATTCAAAGACCGGGGCTGGAAAGATTTACCGATCGTCGTGATGTCCGCGAACCCCGCTTTGATTCACACTCACCCTGCGCGCGACCTGATCGACGGCGTTCTGCAGAAACCAATCCCCAGGGCCGAGTTGTATTGCAGGCTGATGGACCTCAAAGACCCTTCACTATCTGAGTGCCGTTCAACTCAACCTGAAACAGTCTCTAATAATGCTGAATCCGTGACCTTGGAAACAAAACGTATGAGGGTCCTTGCGGCAGAGGACAACCGCACCAATCAGTTGATCTTGAAAAAGATGGTTAAGGGCCTGCATCTCGACCTGAGATTTGCATCCAATGGGATGGAGGCCGTTGAAATATTTCAGGAGTTCAATCCGGATCTGATCTTTATGGATATATCCATGCCGAAGATGGACGGCAAACAGGCCACTTCAGAAATCCGCAGGCTCGAAATCGAGACAGGCCGTCATGTACCGATTGTTGCCCTGACAGCTCATGCCATGGCCGGAGACGATCAGGGTATTCTTTCGGCAGGGTTGGATCACTACATGACGAAACCTCTGCACAAAAACCTCATTCATCAGATGATTTTGCAACATCAACCCGATGGGGTATGCAATGTTGTGGACGATCATCTCGTCCAGGATCCTTCTTCATCTGGCTAAAAATACCTCGGGGAGCGCGAGGGGCTGGCCCCTCGCTCAGAGTCGCAAGCTACTGTTGTAGCTGTAAATACGTCGCTCAAAATGCCAAGATATCAGGCCGCATACGGCCGAACAAAGGCTGGTTTATCCTCTTCTGACAGATCAGGACGATATTCATAACCACCTGTGTCGAAATCCAGCAGAGCTTTGGGGTCGGTTAGTTGGTGCTGAATGATATAGCGGGCCATGGCACCGCGCGCCTTTTTGGCAAAAAAGCTTACGATCTTCGGGGTGCCATTCTTGTCTTCCATGAAGACCGGCGTGATGACGCGCAGTTTCAAGGCTTTCGGATCCACGGCACCGAAATACTCCTGACTGGCGCAGTTCACCAGAACGTCGCTATCGATCACGGTGCCTTGTGCGTTCAATGTTTTGCTCAACTGGTCGCGCCAGTATTCATAGAGGTTCTTCCCTCGTCGGGTTTTCAGCCTGCTGCCCATTTCCAATCTGTAGGGCTGTATCGCATCAAGTGGCCGCAAAACTCCATACAGGCCCGAGAGGATGCGCAGATGATCCTGCGCCCACGCCAATTCATCGTCATCCAACGATGCAGCTTCCAGCCCCTGATAGGTGTCACCCGCAAATGCAAGCGCAGCTGGTCGCGTTGCATCGAGCTCGGGCGTGTCTGAAAAAGCGCGATAGCGGTCGCGATTTAAGCGGGCCAGATCATCACTCAGATCCATCAGCTTCTTCAGATCGCCAAGGGTCAGATTGCGGGCTGTTTTAGACAGTCGGATCGCATCGTCCTGAAAATCGGGTTGCGTGACTTTTACATCCCGCTCTGCCCAGTCCAGCCGCTTGGCCGGGGAAATCACTACCAGCATACCTGCCCTCTTTTCTTACTTGCTCTGGCGTATCTAGCCCGCCTCACGCAGCACGTCCAGAAAGGCAGCGCCAAACCTTTCGTGACGACGGTCGCCCAGCACCTTCTCGACCCCGCGCGGGTCATCGGGGCGCATCTGCGCCACCTTTGCCAGTTGCGATGCTGAACAGGTCAGCGGTTTGTCGATTCCTTCAGATCCGCGGGACAATTGAGACTGAACTTCCAGCAACCGGTCATAAATTTCGCCCTGATCACGTCCGGCCAGTTTGCGACGTGCGGGATGTATGGCCTCAACGGCGCCCGCGACCACTTCAAGGAACGTATCGCCATAGCGCTCCAGCTTCTTGGCGCCGATACCACCAATGCGCGCCATGTCGTCCAACGTCATAGGGCGTTTTTCGGCCATTTCGATCAGGGTGCGATCGGGGAAAATGACATAGGCCGGGACCCGCGCGGATTCCGCCAAAGCGCGTCGCTTGGCCTTAAGTGCCGACAGCAGCGGAGCGTCCTCTTCGGATACCATGGCTTTCACCGCCGGGCGCCGGGTCGCCTTGCGCAACGAGTCCTTGCGCAGATTGATCTGTGCGTCCCCTTTCAGGATCGGTTTCGCTGCTTCGGTCATACGCAATGCGCCGTGGCGGTCGGAGTCGGGGCGCACCAGATCGTGCCCCATCATCTGGCGGAAGATGGCTTGCCACTGTGCACGCGACCACTCTTTGCCGATACCCCAGGTAGACAGGTTATCGTGACGGCGCGCGTGGGTTTTGTCGGTTTCAGTTGCCAGGAGAATGTCGATCAAATGACCCGACCCGAACCACTCCTCGGTGCGCAGAATTGCCGAAAGCGCCATGCGAACGGGCGTAGTGCCATCGAACACCTCGGGCGGTGTGTCGCACAGGTCGCACTTCCCGCAAGGCGCAGCCTTTTCTCCGAAATACCCCAACAGAGTCTGGCGGCGGCATTTCAGCGCCTCGGCCAAACCCAACAATGCGTTAAGCCGGGCGTGATCGGCCATACGGCGCTCGGGCGGTGCCAGCCCCTCATCGATCTGTGACCGTCGCAGGCGGATGTCATCGGGGCCGAACAGGGTCAAAGTTTCGGCGGGCCCGCCGTCACGCCCGGCGCGGCCGATCTCTTGATAATAGGCCTCGATCGATTTCGGCAGGTCCGCATGGGCGACCCAGCGGATATCCGGCTTGTCGATGCCCATGCCGAAAGCCACAGTCGCTACCACGATCAGCCCGTCCTCGCGCGCGAAACGAGATTCGACAATGCGGCGATCCTCGGCCTCCATCCCGCCGTGATAATGGCAGGCCTCGTGCTCATCGGCCCGCAGGGCTTGCGCCAGCACCTCGGTTTTGTTGCGGGTGCCGCAATAGACGATGCCGGATTGACCTTTGCGAGCGGCGGCGAAATCAAGGATTTGTTTGCGCGGCCCGTCCTTGGCGGTAAAGGCCAGATGAATGTTGGGCCGATCAAATCCCCGCAGGAACTTGCGGGGTTCGGTGCCATCGAACAGTTTCTCGACGATCTCTTCCCGTGTCTCGGCATCTGCCGTCGCCGTGAAAGCAGCCAGCGGAACGTCCAATGCACGCCGCAATTCTCCGATCCGCAGGTAATCCGGGCGGAAATCGTGACCCCATTGGCTTACGCAATGCGCCTCATCCACGGCAATCAGGCTGACATTGATCCGGCGCAGCATCCCCATCGCCGACCCGGCGGCCAGACGTTCAGGCGCCATGTAAAGCAATTTGAGCCGCCCGGCCTCCAGCGCCTCCCAAACGGCATCGGTTTCTTCGGGCGTATTGCCCGAGGTCAGCGCCCCGGCCTCAACTCCGGCCTCCTGCAGGCCGCGCACCTGATCGCGCATCAGGGCGATCAGCGGAGAGATCACCACCGTCACTCCGTCGCGCAAAAGTGCGGGCAATTGAAAACAAAGGGATTTACCGCCCCCGGTGGGCATGATGGCCAGCACGTTTTCGCCTGCGGTCACGGCGTCAACGATTTCTTCCTGACCAGGTCGGAAGTCGTCGAATCCAAAGACATCTCGCAGCAAGGGTGCGGCGTCGAACATATGCGGGGGCGCCCTGTTTTAAGGTTTAACTGCTCTTGAGACAGGACAATCACATACTAAGATTCGGTGAACAAGGGGTCAGTAGAAATAGGGCATGTTGTTTATCAGGACGATCCGCAACGCATAGACGCCGATCAGCACGACCAGAGGAGTCAGGTCCAGACCACCCATATTTGGCAAAACGCGCCGGATCGGGCCGTATAGAGGCTCCAGAATGCGGTTCAGGCCGTACCAGATTTGCGCGACCAGCTGTTGATGCAGGTTGAGCACCTGAAAGTTGATCAGCCAGCTCATGATCACATGGGCCAGAATGACGAACCAGACAATGTCCAGGATCAGCAGCAGGATTTGGATCAGTGACAGCATGGGTTCTCCGTATTCTTGTTGGCCGAGACCTAAGCACCAAAGCGATAAAGAGCAAGTGCCCGGAACTCAACGCTTGCGAATTGAATTAAAGCCTCGTCTTATAAACGCAACGATAAACAGAGGCAGAGATGGCAGAGATTTCCAAGCGCAGGCGCATCTGGGGCTGGTGGTTCTTTGACTGGGCTGGTCAGCCCTATCACACCCTGTTGGTCACGTTTGTCTTTGGTCCGTATTTCGCCGGAGTGGCGGCGGGCTATTACGCAAATACTGGGCTGGATGCCGAGGCCGCCGCCGCGCAAGCGCAGACCGTCTGGGCAAACTGCCTGACGATCACCGGGCTGATCATCGCGTTTGGTGCGCCACTGTTGGGGGCCATGGCGGATGTATCAGGGCGGCGCATCCCGTGGATCTTTGCGTTTTCGGCCATGTATGCGGTCGGTTCTGCTGCGCTTTGGTATACGATGCCCGACGGCTCGAACATGTGGCTGATGCTGTCAGCATTTGGTCTTGGTTTCGTGGGCGCGGAATATGCGCTGATCTTCATCAACTCACAGTTGCCCGATCTTGGCGATGACAGTGAAGTCGGAGAGATCTCAGGTTCCGGCTTTGCCTTTGGCTATTTTGGCGGGCTGATCTCGTTGATAATCATGCTCGCGCTGTTTGTCGAACAACCCAATGGCAGAACGTTGATCGGGATAGAGCCCGCCCTTGGTCTGGATGCCTCAACCCGGGAGGGTACGCGTTTTGTCGGTCCCTTCACGGCGGCTTGGTTCATTCTGTTCATGGTGCCCTATTTCTTGTGGGTCCGCGACGATGAGACAACGAACAAGAAGGGCAGTGTGCGTGAGGCACTGCAATTACTGGCGAAATCAGTGTCTAATCTGCGCCATCGCGTCAGCCTAGCCACATATCTTGGTTCGTCCATGTTCTACCGCGATGCGCTGAACGGCCTATACGGATTTGGTGGTGTTTACGCGCGGCTGGTATTGGAGTGGGACCTGATCAAGATCGGTATCTTCGGGATCGTCAGTGTTCTGGCTTCGGCTATTTTTGCATGGATCGGCGGGAAGGCGGACAAAAAATACGGTCCTAAACCGGTGATTTTGATGGCCATCTGGGTGCTGATCTTCGTCTGCATCACTGTCGTGTCGATGGACCGGACGCAGGTTTATGGCCTTTCCCTGCCCGAAGGGTCAAGCCTGCCCGACTTAGTCTTCTTTGGCTGCGGCGTGCTGATTGGCGGCATGGGCGGCATTCTGCAATCGTCCAGCCGCTCGATGATGGTGCGCCATACCGACCCCAAAACCCCGGTCGAAAGCTTCGGCCTCTATGGCCTGTCGGGGCGGGCGACCGCTTTTGCTGCGCCTTTGCTGATCGGAGTGGCAACAACTGTGACCGGAAGCGCGCGTCTGGGGGTGTCACCGATCATTCTGTTGTTTATTCTGGGGCTATTCCTGATGCGTTGGGTCAGACCTGAAGGGGATCAGAGCAGATGATTTTATTACGTTTTTTGACACTACTGGCAATCATGACGCTGGCGAACACGGCCGCAGCGCAGCCCTTGGCAAAACAGTTGTTCGGGGCACAGAAAGTAAACTCTCAACAAAAGGCAGCCGCTTTCGGCAGTTATTCGCGTGGATGTGCCGCCGGGTCGGTGCAATTACCGGAAACCGGGCCGACATGGCAGGCGATGAGGTTGTCCAGGAACCGCAATTGGGGGCATCCACAGGCGATTGATTACGTTCAGGACCTCAGCAAGTTTGCGGCGCGTCAAAAGGGATGGAATGGTCTCTATGTCGGGGATATCAGCCAGCCTCGGGGTGGGCCAATGACCTCGGGCCACCGCTCGCATCAATTGGGGCTGGATATCGATATCTGGATGCTTCCGGGCGATAACATGCGCCTGTCGCGTAAGGTGCGCGAGAATATCTCGTCTATCTCGCTGCGCCGCTCGAACGGCGCTTACGTCAACGGCAACTGGACCAAACAACACCATGCGGTTCTGCGTGAAGCCGCAAAAGACAAGCGCGTGGCGCGTATCTTCGTTTTCCCTGGTGCCAAGGTGCAAATGTGCAACGATGAAAAAGGCAACCGCGCTTACCTGCGCAAGATCAGACCCTGGTGGGGACACCATTACCATTTCCACGTGCGCTTGAAGTGTCCGAGAGGATCGAAAGGCTGCGTCAATCAGGATCAGCCGCCTAAAGGTGACGGTTGTGCCGAAGCCCGGCAATGGGTCCGCAACATCCTGAATCCGCCGCCGCCTGATCCGAACGCACCTGCGCCAAAGAAACGCCGGGAATATGTTCTGGCCGATTTGCCGAAACAATGCACCGCCGTTTTGCAATCAAACTGACCGCAGCGCTGATACTGGCCTCGGCGGCCTTGGGAGTGGATGTAAAGACAGCCACTCACCAAAGCAGTTTCGCATGGCGCCATCAGGCGGATTGGTTTGGCGGGTTTTCGGCGCTTCACATCTCGGACAACGGACGCCAGATGATTGCGCTCAGCGACCGGGCAAGGCTTGTGACCGCGCGCATTGAGCGGAGCGGGGGCGAGGTCGTCGGCATTCGCCTTCTTGGGAAATGGCCGGTTCTGTCCAGCAAAGGGCGCATCATGTCCGGGGGTGTCGGTGATTCAGAAGGGATAGCGGTGGCACCTGATGGTGGGTTCTATATCTCTTTCGAAGGGGTGCATCGTGTCGCCTATTATTCCGGACCGGGCAAAAAAGCGCGCGTATTGCCGCGCCCGCAGGCGTTTCAAAACCTCTCTGAAAACGGCTCCTTTGAAGGTCTGGCCATCGACGCAACCGGGCGGCTTTACACCATGCCGGAAAAAAACCGCACTGCCCAGGGGGACATTCCCGTCTATCGCTGGAATGGTCATAGCTGGTCGACCCCCTTTGCCCTGCCTCAACGTGGTTGGTTTAAGCCGGTCGCCGCTGATTTCGGTCCCGATGGACGGTTTTACATGCTGGAACGCAAGCTCTCAGCTATCGGATTTCGCTCGCGCCTGCGGCGATGGGATCTGACGGATGACTTGCCAAACACTGAGGAGATCCTGTTCGAAACCGGAACTGGTGCTCATGACAACCTCGAAGGTTTGTCGGTCTGGCGCGATGGACAGGGCCGTTTGCGGGCCACGATGATCTCGGATGACAACTTTCTGGCACTGCAACGGACCGAGCTGGTGGAATACCTGCTGCCCGATTGACACGAGGCAGATGAGGGTCTAAACGCACGGCTTGCCTTGGGACGGTCCCTTGGCCAAGTCGCCGCTACCTTGTCAAAACGGGCATCAAATATGCAACGCAGCTTTTTTCCCGGCATCCTTGCCATGGCCACAATTGTTGTGGCTTCAAACATTCTGGTCCAGTTCCTGATCCTTGACGGGCTGCTGACCTGGGGTGCATTCACCTATCCGCTGGCCTTTCTGGTCACCGACATCATGAATCGCGTTTATGGTGTGGCCACGGCCCGCAAGGTTGTGTTTGCCGGGTTTGTCACCGGTATCATCTGCTCGCTGATCGGCAGCCAGATCATGTTGCAGGGCGACGGCTTTACCTATGCCGCCGTACCGTTGCGGATCGCTATTGCATCAGGCACGGCGTTCCTGATCGCGCAGCTGACCGATGTCACAGTGTTCAACGCGATGCGCGGCGGCCGTTGGTGGCGCGCGCCGCTGGTTTCGACGCTGGTCGGCTCGGCGCTGGATACCGCTTTGTTCTTCACCATTGCCTTCTCGGCCTCGGTCACCTTCTTCGGAGCCAATGCAGACGCCGCAATCAACTGGGCGTGGGAGCCCGTGCCCTTCATGCTGTCGGGCCCGATGGCCCCCCTGTGGGTCACGTTGGCATTCGCGGACTGGCTGGTGAAACTGTCGCTGGCTCTGATTGCGCTGATCCCATTTAAGATGATCGTTTCCCGTCTGACTGTTCAGCCTGCGTAAAAAAGTTCTTTGAGAATGGCACAAGTTGTGTCACGCTTCTTTTTAACCGCAACAGATAGAAAAGGAGGTGATCCAGTGTCGAGAAAGAGATTGGAGAGAGGTGTCGGAACAACCGGGGGGATCGCCTGTTAGGGCAGCCCTTGGCGGAGCGCTCGCTCCGGCTGGTCGATTGATCTAACCGACCCGACCTCCTGAACTTTCGAAGGGCCGTCCCGCCGGGGCGGCCCTTTCTGTTTCCATCTATGCCCTATAAGGTCGCGCCATGTTGCGCATCACCGACGATATCATCCTGCAAGACTGGGAAATGACCGAAAGCTTTGTCCGCTCTTCCGGTCCTGGTGGGCAGAACGTCAACAAGGTCTCAACCGCTGTTGAGTTGCGATTTGAGGCTGCGCGCTCGCCTTCTTTACCCGATCCGGTCAAGACCAGGCTTAAACGGCTGGCCGGACGACGCTGGACCAAGGATGGCGCGATCATCATCCAGTGCGAAGAAACACGTTCGCAAGCCCGCAACCGGGAAATTGCGCGAACAAGGCTGGCTGAACTGATCGGCCGCGCGCTTGTAAAACCCAAACGGCGGATCGCAACAAAACCCACTTATGGCTCGGTCAAACGCCGGCTTGCTGCGAAAAAGGCCCGAGGCGACGTCAAAACGCTGCGGGGCAAAGTGTCCGAAGATTGATCTGGCATCTTGTCGGGGCGTTGATAGTCTGACCTTCAAAAGCTGTTGGAGGGTAACGCCATGAGGCTGGAGGGAAAAACCGCAATCGTCACGGGCGGAGCATCTGGATTTGGCGCAGGGATCGTGCAGAAGTTCCTGACCGAAGGCGCGCGCGTCATGATTGCGGACATTAACGGCGACGCAGCGAACGAATTAGCAGCGCAGCTAGGTTCCGACGCAGTGGCGCAACAGGTCGACGTGAGCAACGGCGCTTCGGTTCAAAAGATGGCGGATACGGCGCTCGCAACATTCGGGCAGCTGGATATTCTGGTAAACAATGCAGGCGTTACCCATCTGCCAACACCGCTCGAAGATGTCAGCGAAGAAGATTTCGACCATGTTTTCAATGTGAACATGAAGTCCGTTTATCTGACTGCCCGTAATTTGGTTCCGTATATGAAGGCACGGGGTGCGGGGGCAATCCTAAACGTCGCATCCACCGCTGGCCTGTCACCGCGCCCCAATCTGAACTGGTACAACGCGTCCAAGGGCTGGATGATTACTGCAACCAAAACCATGGCGGTCGAGCTGGCTCCCACCGGTGTGCGCGTGAATGCGATTTGTCCGGTGGCGGGCGAAACGCCGCTGCTGAAATCCTTTATGGGCGAAGACACACCTGAAATCCGCGCCAAGTTCCTGTCGACCATTCCATTGGGCCGCTTTTCAACCCCTGAAGACATGGCCAACGCTGCCTGTTTCCTGTGCTCGGACGAGGCCAGCATGATCACCGGCACCGCGCTTGAAGTCGACGGCGGCCGATGCATCTGATCCGCGCTTCATCTGGCCAAAAATATCCCTGCCGGAGGCAGCGCGCATCAGCGCGCTTTCCCGCCAAACCATCGAGATTTACATGACCCCTGGACCAAGAAACCTGATCACGGATGTTCCCGGCCTGATGGTCGGAAATGCTCAGGACGCCGCTTTGAAATCCGGTACGACTGTCCTGACGGCCAAAGACCCGTTCGTGGCATCGGTCCATGTTATGGGCGGCGCGCCGGGAACGCGTGAAACGGATCTTCTCGCGCCTGACAAGACAGTCACCCACGTGGACGCGATATCGCTGTCCGGGGGTTCGGCTTTCGGGTTGGACGCCTGCTCGGGTGTTTCAGACGCGCTGCGGCAACAGGGCCGCGGTTTTCCGGTTGGGAGCGCTGTGGTCCCCCTTGTTCCTGGGGCGATCCTGTTTGATCTTCTTAATGGTGGCGACAAAACCTGGGATGAAAACCCCTATCGCGCATTGGGGTACGCCGCCTTCCAAGCCGCGTCGGACCAGTTTGACCTTGGTACCGCTGGCGCGGGCACAGGGGCACTGGCGGCCATGCACAAAGGCGGGCTGGGCTCTGCCTCGCTTGTCTTGGACAGCGGTGTCACCGTTGGCGCACTTGTTGCTGTCAACCCGCTGGGAAGCGTGACCACGCCGGGCGACCGGCATTTCTGGGCAGCCCCATTTGAGGTGAACGGCGAATTCGGAGGATTAGGGCCGGATTCCAGTGCGGGTCTCGGCTATCCGACAGCCAGTCGCAAGGCGCAAGTGATGCAGTCGGCCAATCCGGACAAGACCAATACCACGATTGCCATCGTTGCGACTGATGCTGCTCTGACCAAACCTCAATGCCAGAGGCTGGCCGTTGCTGCCCATGACGGTATTGCGCGCGCCATTGTACCCGCCCACACGCCGGGGGATGGCGATCTGGTGTTCGGGGTCAGCACGGGCGCGCGGAAGATCACCTCTGATACAGAACCGGGTGTCATCGGGCATGCCGCTTCGATTTGTCTGGCGCGGGCCATTGCTCGGGCCGTTTATCTGGCGACTCCGGAAGCAGGCGATCTATTGCGCTGCTGGTCCGGGGTACATGACAAAAGTTAAGGACACCCTATTTGTCGCAGTGGCACAGTATCTGCGCGCGGCAATCTGCGCGTTGACTCTTTTTTGCGCCGACGATCCATTCGGTGCAGCCAAATTTGTATCGGAGCAAAAGCTATGAATCGCATCCTCGCTACCGCAATCGTCGGCCTTCTGGCCCTACCCGCCTATGCTGAAGGCGACGCTGAGGCTGGTAAGAAGACCTTCAACAAATGCAAGTCCTGCCACATGATCGCCGACCCTGAAGGCGAAGTGATCGTCAAGGGCGGCAAAACTGGCCCGAACCTTTTCGGCATTGACGGTCGCACCGCCGGGACCTTTGAAGGTTTCAAGTACGGTGACAGCATTGTTGCCGCAGGTGAGAATGGTCTGGTTTGGGACGAGGCAACATTTGTCGAGTACTCGCAGGACCCCAAGGCCTTCCTGAAATCCTATCTGGATGACACGGCTGCCAAGTCGAAAATGACCTTCAAGCTGAAAAAAGGCGGTGAAGACGTGTATGCTTACATCGTCAGCGTGTCGGGCGAATAACAACTGATATTGTGCACCTTTGCACAAGGACCAAAGGCCGCAGCCCCTGCGGCCTTTGGTGCGATTGATACTAAAGTAGAACATTGCCACTTTGGTATCTGACGGCAAGCCGCAGAGTTCGCCGCAACGCCAAGCCGCAACGGCAACAGCTAAACCCAACATCAGCGCCCGCCAGGCGGATTGGCAGCAGGAGAGGACAGATGGGCATTATGATCCCGGCCTGGGTCGATGGTGAATTGACCCCTGTAGACAAGCTCGAAGCCCATGAAAAAGGGCTTAAGCACAAGGCCGTGTCCGTCTTTGTTGTGCGGGGTACAGAAATTCTGTTGCAACGCCGCGCATTGGGCAAATACCACACGCCCGGGCTGTGGGCGAACACCTGCTGCACGCACCCGGATTGGGACGAAAGCTCCTCTACCTGTGCTGTGCGCCGCCTGCGCGAAGAGCTTGGGATCACCGGCCTTTATCCCGAATATCGTCACCGTCTGGAATATCACGCCGATGTCGGCAACAGCATGGTAGAAAATGAGGTTGTCGACGTCTTTCTGGCGCATGTACGTGGGCCGCTGAAAATCGAGCCTAACCCTGACGAAGTCATGGACATCCGTTGGATCGATTACCACGATCTGCTGGCCGAGGTGAAACGTCATCCGGACCGGTTTACGCCCTGGTTGAAGATATACCTTCACAACCACGCCGACACGATTTTTGGCCCTGATCTGATCATTTCGGCCAAATCCTGATGCCCTTCGGAAATCCTTGCCTTGCAAGGGCGGCTCAAGCCGCCTAAATCAACGCGTCATGGCCAAGCAGAAGACAGACCCGAATTACAAGGTAATAGCCGAAAACCGGCGCGCCCGCTTCGATTACGCGATCGAAGAGGACATTGAATGCGGCATTATCCTGCAAGGGTCCGAGGTCAAGTCTCTGCGCGCGGGTGGCTCCAATATCGCCGAAAGCTATGCTGCGGTCGATGATGGCGAGCTGTGGCTGGTTAACAGCTATATCGCACCCTACGAGCAGGCCAAGGTTTTCAAGCACGAAGAGCGCCGTAGACGCAAGTTACTGGTGTCACGCAAACAGATGTCGAATCTGTGGAACGCGACCCAACGTAAGGGCATGACGCTGGTGCCGTTGGTTCTATATTTCAACCACAAGGGTCTGGCCAAGATTAAGATCGGCGTCGCCAAGGGTAAGAAAACCCATGACAAGCGCGAAACTCAGGCCAAGCGGGATTGGTCACGGCAAAAGCAGCGGCTTTTGAAAGATCACAGCTAGAGGCAGAGCTTCGGGTTAATCGCCTCGCCCAGGTTCTTTGGGATTGCTTGAGAACAGTGCGATCTTGTTGCCTTGAGGATCACGCAGGTAACCGACGTAGAAATCGGGTCCATAATTAGCGCGAAACCCCGGTTGACCTTCGTCGGATCCACCTGCAGCTACGGCTGCCGCATGAAGATCCCGAACCTGATTTTGATTGCGCGCTTCGAATGCGGTCATGGACCCGTTACCGGCCGACGCCGGACGCCCGTCGAAGGTAGGCTTGACATAAAATTCAGGAAGAATAGGAGATTGGCCGGGTTCAACGGGCAATGCATAGCTCAGCCCCTCTGGCCCTTCCTCGAGCTCGTACCCCAGCGCGAGCATAAACGCCGAATAAAACCGCTTCGCACATGTTATGTCATCGGTGCCGACTGTGATGTACGAAATCATGTTTCGCCTTTCTGCCTGAACAATCCTGTGACCTTCGAACATGTTGGCTCATACAGAATTCGGCTCAACAAATGCTGCAGTTCAAAATGCCATCGTCGCCTGCACAGCCCGTTGCCAGCGGTCATATGCTACGTCGCGTTCGGCTTGATCTTGCGTTGGCTCGAACCGGCGATCCAGCGCCCATGTCTTGGCAAAACCGGCCTGATCCGGATAAATTCCGGCTTTCATGCCTGCCAGCCACGCGGCGCCAAGGGCGGTCGTCTCCTGCATAACGGGACGATCCACAGGTGCGCCCAGACAATTCGACAGGCCCTGCATGGTCCAGTCTGATGCGCTCATCCCGCCATCGACTCGCAGGATGACATCAGCGTCAGCCCCCCAGTCGCCCTGCATCGCGTGCCACAGGTCGCGGGTCTGAAAGGCGATGCTTTCCAGCGTGGCGCGGGCGATCTCGGCTCGGCCTGAATTGCGTGTCAGTCCGAACATCGCGCCGCGACATTCGGGTTTCCAATAAGGTGCGCCAAGGCCAGTGAAAGCTGGTACCAGAATCACATGTTGGTTCGGATCGGCCTGCGCCGCCAGCTCGCCGCTTTGCGGGGCCGCATCAATGATCTGCAACGCATCGCGCAACCATTGCACGCCGGCCCCCGCGATAAAGATTGACCCTTCCAGCGCATAGGTGCGCTGACCATCCAACTGGTAGGCAATCGTCGTCAGCAGGCGGTTTTTCGACTCGACCGGCTGTGCGCCTGTATTCAGCAGCGCAAAGCAGCCCGTGCCATAAGTTGACTTCATCATGCCAGGCTGAAAACAAGCCTGCCCGATGGTGGCAGCTTGCTGATCACCCGCGACGCCCAGAATTGGGATATTGGCACCAAATAACGTGGTGGTGCCGAAGTCCGAAGCGCAATCCCGCACTTCGGGCAGAAGGTTCAGAGGCACATCCAGCAGGTCGCAAATCTCGGCGCTCCACGCACCTTTGTGAATATCGAACAACAGGGTGCGGGCGGCATTGGTGGCATCGGTGGCGTGTACACGGCCCTCGGTCAGTCGCCAGATCAGGAAACTGTCGATCGTACCAAACAGCAGCTCTCCCGCCTCAGCCCGTTCGCGGCCACCCGAAACAGTATCCAGCAGCCATTTCACCTTGGTGCCCGAGAAATACGGGTCCAGTAGCAGCCCGGTCTGGGCGGTGACATCATCCTCGCACCCGGCTTGCTTGAAACGCGCGCAGATATCGGCTGTGCGGCGGTCCTGCCAGACGATGGCGTTGTGGATGGGCTTGCCGGTCTGCTTATCCCAGACGACCGTTGTTTCACGCTGATTGGTGATGCCGATCCCGGCGATCTGATCCGCTGAAACGCCGGTGGTCTCAATCACTTCACGGCATACGTGCAGAACGCTGGACCAGATATCCTCTGGGTCATGTTCAACCCAACCTTCCTGCGGGAAATGCTGGGGAAACTCTTGCTGCGCGGAGCCAACCGGCCGCATCTGCGCGTCAAACAAAATAGCGCGCGAGGACGTAGTGCCCTGATCGATTGCCAGAATATAGGTCATGTCCGCTCTCCCCCAGTATCGTTTTGCGGGACTTTAGCGCAAACAACGGCGAAGGGGCCAGAGCAGAAATCAGGCCGGATTGACCGGAATATTGTCGATCAGGCGGACGCCGTCTGCCCAGGCCGTAACGAACAGACGGGCGGGCTTGCTGGCACGGGGCAAGCTTTCCAGCGTTTCGGCGCAGCGCAGGTCGATATATTCAACTTCCGTAAAACCTGCGTTCAGTAATGCTGCCTTTGCATCTTGCGCCAGAGTGACAAAATCCTTGCCTGCTGCAAGGTCCTTTGCAAGTTGTCGCATGATTTCATTCATAAGTGCGGCGATCTTCAAGCCCTCGGGCGAAAGCAGCAGATTGCGGGACGACATTGCCAACCCCGAAGGTTCGCGCACAGTCGGGCAACCGATTACTTCGATTGGTATGTTCAGATCGCGCGCCATTCGGCGAACTACCAACAGCTGCTGATAGTCTTTTTCGCCGAAATAGGCTCTGTCAGCCTGCGTTTGCAAGAACAGCTTAGCGACGACGGTGGCAACGCCTTCGAAATGGCCAGGACGAAAGGGGCCTTCCATCATGTCGGTCAAACCGGCCACCGAAACCGTGGTGGAAAAACCGTCAGGATAGATGTCCTGCGGGTCTGGGACATAGATCACGTCCACACCATAACGGGACAGTTTTTGGGCGTCCTCATGTTCGGTGCGGGGATAATTCGTCAGATCTTCAGGATTGTTGAACTGCTTGGGGTTCACAAAGATTGTCACGATGACCCGGTCGCAGCCTTCTTTCGCGGCCTGCGCCAGTGACAAATGCCCTTCGTGCAGCGCACCCATGGTCGGAACAACGCCGATAGTCTCACCGTTCCTATGCCATTCGTTGGTTTTGGCGCGCAGTTCGGCCAGTGAACGCAATATCGGTGCGATCATGTCTTGCGTCCTTTGGCCGGAGCCTGATCGGCAAAGACATGTTCCTCTGCCGGGAAAGTTCGAGCCCGAACTTCGGCAGCGTATTCTGCTATAGCGGCTTCAGCCAACGGGCCCAGCTCGGCATAGCGTTTGACGAATTTGGGTTTGAAGGCGGTGAAAAAACCGACCATGTCGTCCACGACCAGAATCTGACCGTCACACCCTGCGGATGCACCGATTCCGATGGTGGGAATCGCAATCTCTTCGGTGATCTGGTCGGCCAGAACCTGAGGAACTTTTTCAAGCACCGCGGAAAACGCACCAGCCTCGGCCACCGCACGGGCATCTGCCAAGACGGTTTCGGCCTGTTCGTCACGGCCCTGTACCTTGTAGCCGCCCAGTGTGTTGATCGATTGCGGGGTCAGGCCGATATGAGCCATCACAGGGATGCCGCGCGTGACAAGAAAGCGGATGGTTTCGGCCATGTCGACCCCGCCTTCAAGTTTGACCGCGCCAGCCCCGGTATCTGCCATCAGGCGGGCAGCATTGCGAAAGGCTTGTGCCGGGCTTTCTTCATAGCTCCCGAAAGGCATGTCGATGACCATCATCGCCTGGTCCAGACCACGTGAAACAGCCTGACCGTGCAGGATCATCATCTCCATCGTGACCCCCAGTGTGGATTCCAGCCCGTGCAGCACCATACCTACGCTGTCACCGACCAGAACAAAGTCGCAATGCGCGTCCATCAGGCGCGCCATCGGTGTGGTATAGGCGGTCAGCGAGACCAGCGGTTCGCCGCCTTTTCGGGCGCGAATATCCTCGGCATTCGGGGCTT
Organism: uncultured Ruegeria sp.; assembly: GCF_947497005.1. Lineage (GTDB taxonomy): Bacteria > Pseudomonadota > Alphaproteobacteria > Rhodobacterales > Rhodobacteraceae > Ruegeria. The sequence continues at coordinate 101,798 of NZ_CANMFF010000009.1, forward strand.
TCTTGCGGGCGGTGGCGCTCATGTGTCGCTCCTGCAGGTATTATGTTGCAGTGCGGCATAGCAGATCAGACGGGGCCTAAGAAACCCCGGTTGCGCGAACATTCCCTTGATTGACCTCAGGTTTACAGGAAGACTGTCGGTAAAACGGCCCTGAAAACAAGGGCACAAACAGTTTCAGTAGGGAGAGTTCACATGACAAAATTCATGTTCCGGACAATTGCATCGACCCTGGCCGTAGGGGCCAGCCTGCTTGCCACGCAAGCATTGGCTAGGTCGGACATCACCATCGCAATGCAACTTGAACCCCCGCATCTGGATCCCACCAGCGCCGCGGCGCAGGCCATCGACTCGGTGGTCTATACCAATATTTTCGAAGGTCTTACCCGTTTCATGGGCGATGGTTCGGTCGTGCCTGGCCTTGCCGAAAGCTGGGAGATTTCCGAAGACGGTACGGTTTACACCTTTAAACTGCGCGACGGTGTGACCTTCCATGACGGTACCACCATGGACGCTGAAGACGTCAAATTCAGCCTCGACCGGGCAACCGCCGAAGACAGCGCTAATGCGCAGAAAGCCCTGTTTGCCGGGATTGACAGCGTTGAGGCCGTGGACCCGCTCACTGTCAAAATAACTCTGGCCGAGCCGAACGGCAATTTCCTGTTCAACCTTGCATGGGGCGATGCGGTGGTCGTTGCGCCTGAGAGCGTTGAGAACATCAAGACCAACCCGGTTGGCACGGGGGCTTACACGTTTGGTAACTGGGTTCAGGGCGACAGTATCACGCTGATCCGCAATCCCGACTATTGGGGCGATCAGCCTGCGTTAGAGACTGCCACGTTCAAATTCATCTCAGACCCAACCGCCGCTTTTGCAGCCATGATGGCCGAAGATGTGGACGTGTTCGACAACTTCCCGGCACCGGAAAACCTGTCCCAGTTCGAGGCTGATCCACGCTTTCAGGTTCTGGTTGGCTCGACCGAGGGCGAAACGATCCTGTCCACCAACAACAAGCAGCCGCCGTTTGACGATATTCTTGTCCGGCAGGCGCTGGCTCATGCGATCGACCGTCAGGCGATCATCGACGGCGCGATGTTTGGCTATGGTACCCCGATCGGCACCCATTTTGCGCCACACAACCCGGCTTATGTCGATCTGACCGGGCAGTCCGTCTATGATCCCGAAAAAGCAAAGGCGTTGCTGGCAGAGGCTGGATTCGAAAACGGGTTTGAGACGACTTTGCACCTGCCTCCGCCATCTTATGCCCGTCGCGGTGGGGAAATCACTGCCGCACAACTGGCCGAAGTTGGCATCACCGCCGAGATTATAAACGTGGAATGGGCTCAATGGCTGGAATCGGTGTTCAAGGGTAAGGAATTCGGTCTGACCATTGTCAGTCATACAGAGCCGATGGATATCGGCATTTACGCGCGGCCTGACTATTACTTCCAGTATGACAGCACGGATTTTCAGGCATTGATGGATGCGTTGAATACCACCACTGATCCCGAAGAACGCACCCGCCTGTTGGGAGAGGCGCAGCGTCTCATCTCAAGTGATTATGTTAACGGATATCTGTTCCAACTGGCCAAGCTGGGGGTTGCGAAGGCCGGTGTTAAGGGCCTGTGGGAAAACGCGCCCACGGCCGCAATTGATCTGACGCAGATCAGTTGGTCTGAGTAATGAATGAACCGGGGCCGTCCGGTGCGGCCCCAGCATTCACAAGGTTTGGGTGTGTTTCGCCATGACATTGTTTCGTGCCATTTACTTCGTCGCTTTTACCGTTTGCCTCGTTTCCTTTTTCCCAGACAAGGCTGTGTCTCAGAATGTGTTGGGGGGGCACTTGGACGCTCTGGCCGGAACACCGGAAAACCCGCTGGAGGTTGGCGTCGGCATCCGCATCGACCAAATCACAGGCGTCGATCAAAAGGCCGAAAACTATGGCGCGGTAGTTGTTTTGCGGGTGGAATGGACGGACCCGGCACTCGCATATGATCACGAAGAACTGGGGCGCGATATCCGGGTCTTCAACCCGCCTGACCTTGCCAACCATGCAGCTGAGGTCGGCGCTGTCATGCCTGCTTTTGTCATTCACAACCAGCAATCCAACAAGTGGATACACGAATCTGCGGCGTCTTTGCGGTATGACGGGCGCGTTGTCTATGTTGAGAAGTCCTCGCTGATATTACAGGCGCCGCATTTTGATTTCCGGAAATACCCATTCGACACGCAGGAATTTCACTTTGAGGTCGTATCAATTTTTCCAACTGAATATGTCTCTTACTACCCGTTGGAGGAGTTTTCCGGCCTTGGCGACCTGCTGGGCGAAGAAGAGTGGATTTTGAACAATGCACGACTGGAAGCGTCCGAGGTCATGGGGCTGTCCGGCAGGGAAAGCGACCAGGTGGCGCTTGTCTTCGAAGGCAACCGGCATCTGACCTACTACGTCATTCGGGTATTCCTGCCGATGCTTGTATTGATCTCGGTCGGCTGGGCTCTGTTTTTCCTGGATGAATATCGCCGGAGGATCGAGATCGCCGGCGGCAATCTGTTGGTCTTCGTCGCATTCAACTGGGCCATCTCTGCCGATTTGCCCAAGCTGGGCTATCTGACATTTTTGGACTTTGTCCTTCAGTGCATGTTCTTGATGACCGGAGCGCTGATCGTGTTCAATGTCGCGCTGCGACGACTCAAAGTGTCCGGAAAAGAAGGCACGGCGCGGACGTTGGACAATTATGCGATCAAGTGGATTTATCCGTTGGGCTATGCAGCGATCGTGGCTTACGCGGTTTTCGCCTATCTTCTGGTACCTTAGATGCTGGACCCATGCGTGATGTGACCCTAACGTGGTGCCGATGCTCCGCTATGCCCTCAAACGACTGATTTCACTGCTTGTCAGCCTTTCGGTTGCCTCGGTGGTCATTTTTGCAGTGATCGAGGTTGCGCCGGGAGATCCCGCGTCGTTCATGCTGGGCGTCAACGCGCAAGAGGATACTCTGGCCGCGCTGCGTTCCGAATTGGGTCTCGATGGGTCTAAGATGCAGCGGTATTTCAACTGGGTCGGTGGGATGCTGGTGGGGGATTTCGGGACTTCGTACACCTACCGCACGCCAGTGTCCCAGATGATTGCAGACCGGATGTGGGTGTCGCTGCCATTGGCGTTATACGCGCTTATGTTGTCCACTTTGATCGCCTTTCCCGCCGGGATTTATGCCGCCGCGCGCCGGGGCAAGCCGGGGGATCTGGCGGTGATGGGAGCCACGCAGCTTGGAATAGCGGTCCCCAATTTCTGGTTCGCGATGATGCTTGTGCTGATCTTTGCCATCAATTTGCGCTGGTTTAACGCTGGCGGGTTTGTCGGTTGGGGTGAAGGGGTGTTACCGGGCTTACATTCACTGACACTGCCTGCAGTGGCTCTGGCCTTACCACAGGCGGCGATCCTGGCACGGGTGATGCGATCGGCCTTGCTGGACATTCTGAGCGAGGATTTCATGCGCACCGCCCGCGCCAAGGGCTTGTCCCGCCGTCAGGCCCTTTGGCGGCATGGGGTGCGAAATGCGTTAATCCCGGTGCTGACCATCATAGGTCTGCAGTTTTCCTTCCTTCTGGCGGGTTCGATCATCATCGAACAGGTGTTTTATCTACCGGGCCTTGGGCGATTGGTGTTTCAGGCGATTTCAGCCCGTGATCTGATCGTGGTTGAATCGGTGGTCATGCTGCTTGTCTTCGCCGTGATCACCGTGAATTTTCTAGTTGATCTCGCCTATGCTGCCGTTGATCCAAGGCTGAGGAGCAGGTCATGAGCCGCAACCTGATCCTCGGTGCTTTTCTGTCGTCACTGGTGGTGCTGGCCGCGCTGATCTCGTTTGTCTGGACACCCTACGACTATGCTGCGTTGGACATACCCAACAAATTGCAGCCGCCAAATGTACAGCATTGGTTTGGGACCGACCATTTCGGACGCGACATATTTTCGATGATCATGGTCGGTGCACGTACCTCGATCGCTGTGGCACTGGTGGCGGTGGGGATCGGAATGGTGCTGGGCGTGCCGCTGGGCCTGACAGCGGCCGCGCGCAAAGGATCCTGGCTGGATGAGGTGATCATGCGTGGCAACGATCTGGTCTTTGCCTTCCCCTCGCTGGTTATCGCCATCCTGATCACCGCCGTGTTTGGCGCCGGTGCGATCAACGCCATCATTGCCATCGGCATATTCAACATCCCCGTCTTCGCCCGCATCACCCGTGGTGCTGCTCTGTCGCTTTGGGAGCGCGAGTTCATCCTTGCCGCCCGCGTATCTGGCAAGGGCGCGGCGCGGATATCGGCCGAACACATCCTTCCCAATGTCGCCAACCTGCTGATCGTGCAGGGCACAATCCAGTTCAGCTTGGGAATTTTGGCCGAGGCCGGTCTGTCATACGTCGGCCTGGGGGCACAGCCGCCTACGCCCAGTTGGGGTAGAATGCTGGCAGATGCGCAGACAATGGTTAGTTTTGCCCCACATTTGGCTCTGATTCCGGGTCTGGCCATCATTGTTACGGTGCTCGGTCTAAACTTGTTGGGCGATGGTCTGCGCGACTGGCTGGATCCGCGGATCAGGGTGGCACGGGCATGAGTTTGCTGCAGATCGAAAACCTGTCGCTGACGATTCACGGCGCACTGATCCTGAAACAGGTCAACCTGACGATCGATCCCGGCCAGATCGTGGCTGTCACGGGTGAGAGCGGCTCGGGCAAGTCGATGACTGCTTTGGCGGTCATGCAATTGCCGCCAAACGGAGCAGAGATGGATGGTACCATCCGACTGGGCGGTCAAGATTTGCTGACCCGGTCAGAGGTCGAAATGTGCGCCTTGCGTGGTGCATCCATCGGAATGGTGTTTCAGGAACCGATGACAGCGCTCAATCCAGTGAAAACTATTGGTGACCAGGTGATGGAAACGATCCTGATCCACAAGGCAATGACCCTGACCCCGGCCCGTGCGCGCGCCGAAGAGGTGTTGACCCGCGTCGGGTTGCCGTCGGATCGGTTTCCTCTGTCTCGCTATCCGCATGAACTGTCCGGCGGGCAACGCCAGCGCGTGGTGATCGCCATGGCTATCGCCCTGCGCCCCAAGCTGTTGATCGCGGATGAACCCACGACGGCGCTGGATGTGACTACGCAGGCGCAGATCCTTGATCTGCTCAAGGGGCTGGTGCGCGAATATGATATGGGCCTGCTGATGATCACCCATGATCTGGCCGTGGTTGCGGATATGGCTGACCAGATCACCGTCATGCGTCAAGGCGAAGTGGTTGAAAGCGGCCCGACCCGACATCTGCTGCACAACATGCAGCACCCATATACCCGTATGCTGTTCGAGGCCTCTGGCCATCAGGTCACGCTGCCAGAACCCGCGCAATCCCACCCTTTGCTGGAGGTGAATCAGGTAGTGCGAGACTACCGCCTCCCCCGCAAGGGATTGCTGGATGCGCCACGCCATCACCGGGCAGTGGACGGGGTCAGTTTCACCCTCAACAGAGGGGAACGGTTGGGGTTGGTGGGCGAGTCCGGATGCGGAAAATCGACCCTAACAAAAGCTATATTGGGTTTAGAAGAAGTGCAGTCTGGTCAAATCCTTCTGGACGGTCAGCCGGTTTTCACTGGTCACAAACCCAACCTTGCTGTGCGTAAGAAGATGCAGGTGGTGTTTCAGGACCCGTATGGCAGCTTCAACCCCCGCCACCGTGTCGCACGCCTGATCACAGAGCCTTTCCATTTGTTGGAAACCCCGCCAACCGGATCAGAGCGGCAGGATCGGATCGCCGAGATGCTGGTGGCTGTTGGCCTTGGTCCAGATGACGCAGGCAAATACATCCACGAGTTTTCGGGTGGGCAACGGCAGCGGATCGCTATCGCCCGTGCCCTGATCATTCGGCCCGAACTGATACTCTTTGACGAGGCTGTCTCTGCCCTTGATGTTTCGGTCCGGGCGCAGATTCTCGATTTACTTGCAGAGCTATGCGAAGCTTACGACCTGACATATCTGTTCATCAGCCACGATCTGAGCGTCGTGCATACGATCACCGACCGCGTGCTGGTGATGCAGTCCGGGCGGATCGTCGAACAGGGCGAGACCGATCAGGTCTTTACGACACCAAAACACCCCTACACACAAACCCTGATCGCAGCCGCACCCCGATTGCCTGAGCTTGGGAAGGTACCGGCCTGAAATCATTGATTAGAGCCTGAAATGGAGGCGAAATTGACCCAGAAAATATGGTTCGACCCCACACTTTGCCTGATTGAGGGTCGTTGGAAACCAGCAACCTCAGGTGACACCGTGCCGCTCATCAACCCCTCGGACGGGACCGAAATTTGTCGGATCGCGCGTGGCTCGAAGTCAGATGTCGACGCCGCAGTTGCAGCGGCCCAAAGCGCGTTGCAGGGCGATTGGGGGCATAAAACAGCGCTTGAGCGGGGTCGGATTCTGACGAGGCTGGGTCAGCTGGTGCTGGAGCGGGTCGACGATCTGGCGCAGCTTGAAGCGATGGATGTAGGCAAACCGCTGACGCAGGCCCGGGGGGACGCAGTTGCGCTGGCGCGGTATTGCGAGTTCTATGGCGGTGCGGCGGATAAGGTGATGGGAGAGACCATACCCTATCTCGACGGCTACACCGTATATACGTTACGCGAACCGCATGGGGTGACGGGCCATATTGTGCCCTGGAACTATCCGATGCAGATTATCGGGCGTTCCGTTGGGGCGGCGCTGGCAATGGGCAACGCCTGTGTGTTGAAACCTGCGGAAGAGGCCTGCCTGACCGCGCTGGCCTTTGCCCATCTCGCGCAGCAGGCAGGGTTGCCTGCTGGTGCTTTGAACGTTGTCCCCGGTCTGGGGGGTGAGGCGGGGGCCGCGCTGTCCGAGCATCCGGGGGTCAACCATATCTCGTTCACCGGCTCGGTCGCCACGGGAGCCTTGGTCCAGCAGGCTGCGGGGCGCAACGTGGTGCCTGTGACGTTGGAACTGGGCGGGAAATCCCCGCAACTGGTCTTTGACGATGCTGATCTGGATGCGGCGCTGCCGTTTCTGGTGAATGCTGGCATTCAAAACGCTGGGCAGACCTGTTCGGCGTCCTCTCGCATTTTGGTGCAGCGCGGTGTTTATGAGCAGGTCAAATCCCGCATGTCTGAGGCGTACGCAGACCTCACTGTCGGACCCGCGATGCAGGATCTGCGCGTCGGGCCACTGATCTCGGACCGACAGCAGCAGATTGTCGGCGGTTTTTTGGAAACAGGCGCGGATCTGACCATCGCCGCACAGGGGCAAATTGTAGAGGACGCGCCGAAAAAAGGCGCCTATATCCGACCAACCTTGTTTGTAGATGTGTCGCCTGACCATCCGCTGGCGCGGAATGAAATTTTCGGCCCAGTTCAGGTTCTGATCCCGTTTGACACTGAAGAACAGGCTCTAACAATCGCCAACAATACCGAATACGGACTTGTCGCCAGCATCTGGACGCGGGACGGTGCGCGACAGATGCGGTTGGCGAAAGGCCTGCAGTCGGGTCAGGTGTTCATCAATAATTATGGTGCGGGCGGCGGCGTTGAACTGCCATTTGGTGGCGTGGGTAAGTCCGGTCATGGCCGTGAAAAAGGGTTTGAGGCCTTATATGGCTTTTCTCAGCTCAAGACAGTCGCCGCCTATCACGGTTAAACGATCACCTCGATTGCCTCTTGCGCGCCGACGCCGAACACACGTTTGTACCGCTCGATCTGGTCTTTCGGCCCCATTGCTTTTTCCGGGTTGTCCGATAGTTTCACTGTTGGACGTCCATTGGCGGATACGGCTTTGCAGACCAACGAGAACGGCGCTAACGCGTCATTAGTAACAAGCCCGCGAAAATCGTTGGTCAGCAGAGTTCCCCAGCCGAAAGAAATATTGGTGCGACCTGAGAACTGGGCGTGCAACTCCCGAATTTTATCGACATCCAACCCGTCCGAGAAAATGATCCGTTTCTGCGTCAGGTCCTCGCCGCGGGCGTTCCACCAGTCAATTGCCACCTCGGCCGCAGTAGCTGGATCCCCGCTGTCGATGCGAATGCCGGTCCACCCCGCCAGCCAGTCAGGTGCGTTGTCCAGAAACCCTTTGGTGCCATAGGTATCGGGCAGGATAATGCGCAGGTTGCCGTCATGCTCGTCATGCCAGTCGCTAAGAACGTCATAGGGGGCTTGCGCCAGTTCGGCATCGGTGTCGGCCAGCGCAGAATAGACCATCGGCAACTCATGAGCGTTTGTACCGATGGCCTCGACCTCGCGACGCATGGCGATCAGGCAGTTCGACGTCCCGGTAAACGCGGGCCCAAGCCCCTCAATCATCGCTTGTACGCACCAGTCCTGCCAAAGGAACGAATGCCGCCGCCTTGTACCAAAATCGGCGATACCAAGCCCGTCGATGGCGCTGAGCTTTTTGATTTTCTCCCAAACGCGGGTCATTGCCTGGGCATAAAGTACTTGAAGCTCAAACCGGCGCATTTGATTCAGTACCGCGCGGGATCGCAACTCCATCAGCACTGCCAGCGCGGGGATTTCCCACAGCATGACCTCGTGCCATTTACCTTCGAACGCCAATTCGTACTGATCACCTTTGCGTTCAAGGTGATAGGCAGGCAGGCGCATATTCTCGAACCATTCCATGAAATCCGAGCGAAACATCTGACGCTTGCCGTAGAACATATTGCCGCGCAGCCAGGTGCTTTCCCCACGGCTGAGGCTGAGTGAACGAATATGATCCAGCTGCTCCCGCAACTCGCCCTCATCAATCAAACGGGCCAGAGGGACGTGATTCGACCGGTTGATCAGCGAGAACACAACGTCCGTTTGGGGCTTGTTTCGAAACACTGACTGGCACATCAGCAGTTTGTAGAAGTCAGTATCGATCAAAGACCGCACAATCGGGTCAATTTTCCATTTGTGATTGTAGACGCGGGTCGCGATGTCGACCATGGGGAACTCCTGCGATTTCCGTAGTTAGATCAATCGACTCTGGAAATGGCAAGAGTCGCTGATTTGGTGACAATGACAGTATGACGTCACAATACCGGCATATTGTGCATTGTTTTTACCGGTTAGTGAGAGAAGGGGATGGAAAGACGAAACTGAGTTTGTGAATGGGTCTCGAGTACGATTTTGATATTGTTAACGTAACACTGGACGACTTAGATCCCAAAAAGCTGGGGTCTAACTCTGATACGGAACGCCATGTGTGTGCAGTGTTCCGCGATATCCGAACGGCGGATGCGTTACGGGGAACGTCGCCGAAAATCCGCAAGATTTTCATGGATGCCGGATTCAGCCTCGAGTCGCGCAACAGCGGCATCGTGCCTGGAGTATATCCAGCCGAAGATCAGACGGATCGGGTGCAGATTCTGCGGTCTTTGTTTGAGAACGTAAAGACCCGTGGGGTTCAGGGGGAATACTGCGGTGAGTTCAATTTGTGGGATTTTCTGCACTATGTCCGGTCAGCGCAGCCTATGGCCGGGATTGTGCGTAGCCGCCCGATGCGCAATCTGCCACCACAGCCAAGTCATCCGAACCCGGAACGTCGCACGGCTCCGGGGCGCATTGGGTTTGCGTTGGGTCTGGCAGTTGTTCTGTTCGTGATGATCAAGCTTTTGGCCGCTGCAGGCGCCACGCCTTAGGTCAGCACAACGCCAGCGTCCCGCATCGCCTGTTCGGCTGCGGCCAGCGAACCGTCCATATCAATCGCGCGACAAGCGTCCGTGTGGACCGTTACATCGAAACCCAACCGGGCGGCATCCACTGCTGAGTAGTGTACACAGAAATCGGTGGCCAATCCGACCAACGTCAAACGGTCGATGCCCCGGGTTTCCAAATAGCCTTTCAGGCCAGTGGGAGTCTGGTGGTCGTTCTCGAAAAACGCGGAATAGCTGTCGATGGCACTGCGGAATCCTTTGCGTAGGATCAGGTCGCTGTCGATGCGCAATTCGGGATGAAAAGCGGCCCCCTGCGTACCCTGAACGCAGTGATCGGGCCACATCACCTGCGGGCCATAGGGCATTTCGATCAAATCGAACGGGTTTTTGCCTTCATGCGAACTCGCAAACGAAGAATGCCCTGCCGGATGCCAGTCCTGCGTCAGGATCACGGCGTCGAACTCATTCATCATGGCATTGATTGGGGCGACGATTTCATCCCCTCCGACCACAGCCAACGCGCCGTCGGGGCAGAAATCGTTCTGGACGTCGATTACGATCAGGGCGTGGGTCATTGCAGCCTCCTTTGAATGCCTTATCGGTAGGCGGCACGGCGCGGGGCGTCAATGCAATCCCTTGCGACTCTGGGTTTGCGGGGGTAGATCGCGCCTATGTACACAATTGCTGCCCTGTATCACTTTACCCGATTCCCGGATCACGTCGCGCTGCGTGAGCCGTTGCTGGACCTGTGTCGCGCGCAATCCGTCACAGGAACGCTTTTGCTCGCACAGGAAGGGATCAATGGCACCATCGCAGGCCCGCGTGCCGGGATCGATGTGGTGTTGACGTATATTCGGGCCTTGCCGGGCTGTGCAGATCTGGAGTGGAAAGAGGCGACATCGGATCATCCACCGTTCGGCAAGATGAAGGTGCGGCTGAAGAAAGAGATCGTGACCATGGGTCAACCGGATGTCGATCCGCGCGCCCGCGTCGGCAATTATGTCGAGCCAAAGGACTGGAACGACCTGATCCGTTCAGACGATGTCGTATTGATCGATACCAGAAACGATTACGAGGTAGCGATTGGAACGTTTGAGGGCGCAATAGACCCAGAAACGGCTAGTTTTCGCGACTTTCCCGCTTGGTGGGAAGAGAACAAGGACCGGTTCCACAACAAGCGCGTCGCCATGTTCTGTACGGGTGGCATTCGGTGCGAGAAATCGACCAATTACCTGCTGGGGCAGGGGGTCGAGGATGTCTATCACCTCAAAGGTGGTATCTTGCGGTATCTGGAAGAAATGCCTGCAGAAGACAGTTCGTGGCAGGGCGATTGCTTCGTGTTCGACAATCGTGTCTCGGTTGGTCACGGTCTTGTCGAAGGGCCACATAAACTCTGCCATGGATGCCGTCGCCCGATCTTGCCCGAGGATGTGAAACGCCCTGAGTACGAGCACGGCGTGTCGTGCCATCGATGCATCGACGAGACGTCGGATGCTGACAAGAAGCGTTTTCGCGAGCGGCAAAAACAGATCCTACTCGCGCGTAAACGGGGTGACACGCATTTTCGGCAGGGCTGAATTCGGGTTGCAGGCCCCTGTCTTAGGTTGGATGATCGCGTGTAGACCAGCTTGAAGGGGCGTTCATGCACCGCGAACCCACAACATTGGAAGAATGGAAATCAACTCTGCTTGCAGCGTTGGGGTTAGTTCTGGCGAGTTTCCTTGCCTGGTACGGCCTTTCGCGCCTGAACGAGACGACCGCGGGCGACACGATTGGCACATTCGCTTCGGTTGGCCTGTTGATCTGGCTGGTGTCACAATCCTGGTACTACATGACCCAAGTGAAATCGCCCCGCAGACTATTGTTTTTGATGGGCGTGTCGTTCATTCAGGTCGTGCCCTTTCTGTTCGCCGCAGTATACGGGGCGTTTGGATATAACGACCATTGCGTCATTGGTGCGCAGGGTCCGGGGGATATTCTGTATTTCTCGTACGTCACCTTCACCACGGTTGGATATGGCGACATGTCCCCGACTGGCCTGTGTCGTGGTCTGGCTGTGTCCGAGGCTGTAACGGGATATATCCTGTTGGGCATGTTTGTTGCGGCAGCGGTCTCGCTCTATGCACGTAACCACAATCGAGAAGACCCTAAATAGGGACTATTTATTTTGATCGATCCAGCGCGACATCATTTTCTTGTCGCGGAAACATTCGGATGGGATCGGGCGGCGTTTGCTGCGTGATATCCGCTCGGCAAAGGCGACCTGCTTTCCGGTCGGGTAATTGTCGAATTGCGAGGTCGCGCGTGGTTTGTGCGCCGAAATCCAGTCGGACAACAACCGCCGGTCGCGTTGCGCTTCTACCGGAATCTCAACTGCTGATACCTCGGCAATCGCGCGTGCATACCGCATTTGCCGGTCTGTCACCGGAAGCAAGTGGTAATCGTTGTTTGGCCCATTCAGGGCTGCATGACGTGTTTGCTGGGCCATCGGTTTGTCCTCTGACTACGTGGAACATAAATAGAACATTAACCGAAAAATTCAAGGCTTGAGGGGTTTGGCAGGCAAAAACTCGCCCCTTGGATGATTTTATTGACTGATCAGTCAATAACCGATAGGCCGATTTTCAACTGCCCTCATGTCCCGTCCAAACGGGTGCGAAAGAAAAGGACACGGTATGAAATTTCAGCCCAAGGCCAGCCATTTCATTGATGGCGAATATGTTGAGGATACTGAAGGTACTGCCATTGACGTGATCTACCCTGCAACAGGAGAAGTGATTGCACGCCTGCATTCAGCAACGCAGGCGATCGTAGATAAGGCTCTAAACAGTGCAAAAAACGCTCAGGTAGCTTGGGCGTCACTGTCCGGTACGGAACGCGGCCGCATATTGCGCCGCGCGGCCGATATCATGCGCGACCGAAACTATGACCTGTCCGTTCTGGAAACCCACGACACCGGCAAGCCGATTCAGGAAACCACTGTGGCGGATGCCACTTCGGGCGCGGATGCGCTGGAATATTTCGGAGGCCTAACCGCCTCATTGACCGGCGAGCATATCCCGCTGGGTGGCGGCGATTTCGTTTACACCATCCGCGAGGCGCTTGGTGTTTGCGTCGGGATCGGCGCATGGAATTATCCCACTCAGATTGCCTGCTGGAAAGGTGCTCCGGCCCTGGCCTGCGGCAACACGATGGTGTTCAAGCCTTCTGAAACTACGCCCCTTTCAGCACTGAAAGTGGCCGAGATTCTGGTCGAGGCTGGCGCGCCCAAAGGCGTATACAACGTGATCCAGGGCTATGGCGATGTAGGTGCGTCGTTGGTCACTGATCCGCGTGTTGCCAAGGTCTCGCTGACAGGTTCTGTTCCTACGGGTCGCAAAGTCTATGCTGCTGCTGCGGGCGGTATGAAGCACGTGACCATGGAGCTTGGCGGGAAATCCCCGATGATCGTCTTTGACGATGCCGACATCGAAAACGCGGTTTCGGGTGCGATTCTGGGCAACTTCTATTCCTCGGGTCAGGTCTGTTCCAATGGCACCCGCGTCTTTGTGCAGAAAGGCATCAAAGAGGCATTCCTGACACGATTGTCTGAACGTTTGGCCAACGCTAAAATCGGCGATCCGATGGATGAGGATGTCAGCTTTGGGCCGATGGTCAGCGAGAATCAGATGAACATTGCCTTGGGCTATATCGAAAAGGGCAAAGCCGAAGGTGCGCGTCTGGTTTTTGGCGGCGAACGGATCGACGGTGATGGCTTTTACATGCAACCCACTGTTTTTGCCGACGTCACCGACAACATGACCATCGCGCGCGAGGAAATCTTCGGCCCAGTCATGTCGGTGCTGGATTTCGATACCGAGGAAGATGTGATAGCCCGTGCCAATGACACTGAATTTGGTCTGGCGGCCGGCGTTTTCACCAATGATCTGACCCGCGCGCACCGAGTTGTTGCTGGGTTCGAGGCTGGCACTTGTTACATAAACACCTACAACCTTGCCCCGGTAGAGGCACCGTTTGGTGGATCGAAAATGTCCGGTGTCGGGCGCGAGAACTCGAAACTGGCGATCAATCATTTCTCGGAAATGAAAACCGTCTATGTCTCGATGAACGACGTCGAGGCTCCGTATTGACGCAATGACGGCGGTGAGTCGTTTTGATGGTTCTGCTCTTGGCGTCTGATGTCGGGAGTAGAGCAGGCGCTCGTCCCTACCAGTGGCGCGCATACCAGGGCTGATGACGCCAAAGCCTGTCCGCATGGCAGAACAGATCTGCTTGGCAGAGTGTTGTGTTCAAATCTTCGCTATCCGCTACTGTCCGAGCCAACCCGGTGGCGACGGAAAATTCTGGTTTCTCAGATCACCGTTTAACTGAGCAAGCGGAATCTCCGCCGGCAAAACCCAGTAGTTTGGTACTTCGGGATTCACGCGTCAAGAGTGAATTCCTCAGCGCGTGTTTCCCGAAGGGCGCCAGGGCAACCGTTGCGAACTCCTCAACCGGGGTTGCTACTGAAATCCAGGGCCTGTTTCTCAAGTAAGGCCTGCGCCCGAACCGCCCGGAAAGAGGGTTTGGTTCATTCTTACCTCTTCCGGTTCGGGCGCTTGGAATGGGTCGGCGCGACGCATCGGCACCCAGTTTCCCGATCGGCGAGAAGCCTGTACGGGACAAGGGCCTGCCGAAGCCATGATATACGTTCATCCTGCCGGGTATTGTCTGGACGATGCATAAGGTATGTCACTCCATCCCAACAGCACTCAACATCTCATCGATCCGCTGTCGTGTGGTCTGACTGTCCTCCAACAGGTATTTCGCGCCCGCCAGAGGTTTTTCTGGCAACCGGACGGGTGAGTCCAACAGGGCTTTGGTTGTCCGATTCAATGTTGCGAATTTCTCGTCCTGAGACCCGAGCCATTCGTCCGATAACCCGGCCAGCCAGAAATAGCGGTTTGCCGCACCGTATTGTTCGAGGTTGCGCAGCATATCACCTGCGGCCGCAAAATCCTCCGCCCCGTCCAGGGCTTGCGCACGTAAGACAATTGCGTCCTCCGAGTTGTCCTCGGCCAGCTCCAACATGGCTTGATGGGGGCGTCCCAACTGCAGAGCTGCCCGAGCACGCAAACGCGCTCGATCCGAGCGCCGTGTCTGATCTTCGGGTCTGTTCGCCAGCGCAAAAGCCTGTGTGGCAAAACCAAGGGCAGCAAGGCGGTCCGCCAGTGCAATTGCAGTTTCGGTTGTCAGTACAGCAGCCTTGCCCGGCCGCATCATCTCCATCGTTTGGCGTAAAAAGGTTACGTCATCAGACCGTTCCGCAAGCAATTGCAAATGCCGATTGAAGGCGCTGCCGCTAACGTGCCCGGCCGGCAGTGATTGGATCACGTCGAACGCGCGGTCGAATTCCTGGCTCAGGCTTAGGGCGATCGCATGGGTGCGGGTCATCGTCGGGCCCAGCTCCGACCGCCTGAACTCGACTGCATAAGATGCCGCCAGGTCAAGCTCTTGGGAAGAAACGGTTTTGCGCTCAGACCAGCGCTTTTCGACCAGGCGCGCCAAAGCTACAGGAGCTCCGACCGCGGCCTCTGTCGAGACGATGACTTTGGTCAGCAGTTCCTCTTCACGAGTACTGTCGCCTTCTGCCTCGGCCACGTTGGCCTTGGCTTTCGCAACACCTGGTGTTGAGTTCGGCTCGATCCGGTCCACCGAACGTAGAATCCTGCGCGCAGCCTCCAGTTCTTCGGCTCTTACCAGAATATCTGAAAGCCGCGCTCCCAGTTGGCGGCGAAGATGATCGGGAAGTTTTGAATAGGCTTGTTCGATAGCCACAATATGCGCGTCTGGTGTCAGGTCCTCTTCGGATAGCACAGCCCAGAGCGCAGCATCGCTGTCGCATCGCTGCAGGTCACTGAAGGGGTTCGAAGAAAGCGCCGGTTGTTCATCAACAATCCGCGCAATCGCAGCAATCCGTTTTGTGTCCTTTGGCCGTATCTTCAGCAAACTCATGACACCCAGCGCTTCGGCCCCAAAGCCGTGAAAGGCATAGAGCTTTGCCAGTTTCAGAGCCTTTTCATCGTCAAGTGTGTCGAATTCCTTGTACAGCCCTGCACGCAGAGCGGCCACTTGCTCGGTAAAGGGCGACTCTCCGGACCAGGATGTAAAATCCAGCTCTGCAGTCGATATGCACGCAAGCTCCGTGCCGAATTGCTGCAATTCTGCATTCAGTACGTTCTGCAAATCGTCCAGAACCGTGGTCAGGCGTATGTTCGACTCCAACCCGGATGGGACGGGTGTGGTATCCGGCAAGATCGTGCTGCGTGGCCCGACGGGTGACAGCTTCAGATCAAGCAGCTTGCGATCGGCCCCCTGTAACAGACGGGTCGACAGCTGGCCCTTTATCCCCTGCTGTTTCATGGTGAGAAGCGGCAAATCCAAACCGGTGACCTCGAATCGTGGAGTGCCCATAGCTGGTTTTCCAACTTGGGGTGGAGGTATGTCTTCAAGACGTGACGGCAAAAATGTCCCTGGCCCGATGTCCAACACGATCATTGAATTCCTATACAGGAAGGCGGACGCCACACACTCACATCCGAATTCCATCTCCAACGCATCGCCCGGCTGTTTTTGTAACACAGAGGCCAGACGGTTCGTGGTCAAACGCCCGAAAACCGAGCCAGTACGGAATGTTACCTCGTCCAGGGCAATTGTAAGCTGTGCGCCGTTTTTGCGTTGTGCCAGCACCCAGTCAGTATCCGGCGGAACATTGAATACCAGACGTGTGTATCCGTCATGCTCACCGGAACGCACCGTCACATCCTCAGAGGTCGCGGCAGTTGCCGCCGCGATCAAAGCAGCAACCAGAAACCCGATACGTTTCATGCCACTGCCTGCTTGAGTTCCTTCAACGCATCCTCGAGCTCGGTAAAGCCGGGACGATTGTGGGTTGGGGTATTCTGGCGCCCAACTTCAATGCACATGGCGGCGTTGTGGTTATGCAGGTTGGCAACCAGAACTTCCTTGATCAGTTGATAGAAATGGTTGTCTTCTTCGACCACCGCTTTCAGCTTGCCCGCGAAGGGACCAACCAGACCATATGCCAGAAAAACGCCCAGAAACGTGCCCACCAGTGCGCCGCCGATCAATTTCCCCAAGACTTCGGGTGGCTGGTCGATTGATCCCATCGTCTTGATCACACCAAGAACCGCAGCCACAATCCCCAATGCAGGCAGGCCGTCTGCCACTGTTTGCAGCGCGTGGCTCGGGTGCATCGCGTGATGGAAATTCGCCTCCATACGTTTTTCCAGAACCTCTTCAACCTGATGCGGATCGTCATAGTTCATCGCCGCGGACCGCATCGTGTCACAGATCAGGTCGATGGCTTCCTTGTCGGATTGAATCCTGGGATAAGCGGAAAACAAGTCAGAATTTTCAGGATCTTCGATATGTTGTTCGACCTCTACAGGGTTGGCACGGGCAATCCGGATCAAAGAAAACAGCAGACACAGCAGGTCGCGGTAATCTTCAGGCTTCCATTTTGGGCCTTTGAACACTTTCCCCATGTCCTTGATCGTATGTTTAACGCCGCCCATGTCATTGCTGATCAGAAAGGCACCAACGGCAGCACCGCCGATCATCATCATTTCAAATGGAAGGGATTTCATAATGATCGTCATCTTGCCGCCCGCAGCCAGGTAACCGCCGAATACCATAACAAAAATGACGATAATTCCAACAATTCCAATCATTTGAGATCTCCGGCTATGGTCTTCGCAAAACAGGGAAACACGTGCATTTATTCCTGAGGGGCCAAAGCGTTACGACCCGCCATAACAACGCTGATCGTATAGGCCGCTTCCGGGCTGAGACCCGCCAATACCCCGGCAGCTGCGTCTGCTGGCATGCGCGACAAAAACCCTGCGGCAAAGGTCGGGTCCATGGTTTCAAACAATGCCGCCGCGTCTTTTGGCTTCATGTTCTGATAGACATCCGTCAGGCGAGTCAGATCGTTCTCTGCCGCCTTGTCTGCCACTGCGAGCGTGGCGCGCAGGGAACCTTCAGCCTCTTGAAGTGCGATCAGGCGCATTTCGATGGCCTGATCCGCGATCTCCAGTGCTTTTTCCCGTTCACGCAAAGCGTCTTCCCGCTGTTTGATGGTCTTCTCTCTGCGCAAAAGCTCTGTAAGCACGACCTGGATGTCGCGCGTGTCAGACTTCGCAGACTTGTTTTCCGAGGTTTCGTGAATCGCAGGTTTGGCGAGCGCGGGCCCCGCCTCCAGACCAACCCGAATGGCGGCCGAGCCAATCATCAACAATGAGATCACCGCAAGGACGCCACCACGCGGGCGTGTGCCTCGCCTGCTGACCCGAGCGCGGCTCATGCCTGGGCCTCACTTTGTTTTCGGTCATGTCGGAAGAACATCAGCCCTTCCGGCGCCTTGGTCTGCTGTTCGTTTGCTTCTGATTCGGCAGGGTCCGCAGCTTCAGGTTTTTCTTCCCGCGCGATCCTTTTTCCGTCTTCTGGCTGAGTGTCGGCAGAGGGCGAATCCGCCTTCTCCCGATGTGCTGTGTCCTCTTCGGGGATAACATCATGCATCGACGCCATCATCAGCTCCAGCCGCTGCGCCACCGACTCCGCGCGCAGCGTCAGCGCCTTGAGCTGATCTCCCGACTGGTCAGAGGCACGTCGTGCACTGTCCAAAGATTTTTTCAGCTCTTCCGCCTGCGTCGACAGCACGGCCACTGCGCCGCCGACGCCTTTTTCGAGATCTGTAAACCGTTTGAGACGGCGGGACAGCACAAAGCAATACAGACCCGCACCCAGCGCTCCGGCGACCAGCAAAATATCTGAAATCAGCTCCAATTCCGCCTCCTAATTCAATACAAATTCCATCACCAGCACATCACGAACGCGGCCTTCGCCAACGACAATTTCTATGCGCCGCAGCAAGTGACCCCGGATGCGCATCAATGCCAGCGTATCCTCAAAATCCCTCAGCTCGACGGCCCGAAGGTATCCGTTCAGAACATCCATGATTCGTGGCTGCATCTTTTGCACATCAGCCATGTATGGCGCGTTAACTTCGAGTTGCGCGTGAAACTTCAGATACCGCGATCCACCTGAATTCACCGACACTATGACAGTTGGCAGGTCGATAAACCCGACGTCTGCCAGCGCTTTGGCAGGTTCTTCCTTTTCCACGTTTTGGTTTTCTTCTTTCGTGGCCATGCTGCCTAGCGGAATTAATCCTGATGAGGTCAGGACATACCCGCCCGCGGCACCAGCGATCGCCAGAATCAATCCGATAAGCATTCCCTTTTTCCCCCTTTTTTCGGGGGCTTCCGCCTGTTCGGTCGTTGCGTCGGTCATGACGTCCTCATTCATCCGTTCTGTCCCTGTCATAACCCTGCAGGGACTAACCGATTGTTAAGGGCAATCGTCCAAACAGGATGTGCGTCGGGCAGAATGCCGGCGAGTCGGAGGTGAGCGTGCAGCAGATCGGAACTGTCTGGGCAAGTTTGGACAGACGTAAACAAATTATCGTCGCTGGTGCGGTTGTGCTGGTGTTTCTGGGAATCCTCGGGATGTCGCGTCTGGTGACTGCTCCGTCCATGTCGCTGCTTTACGCAGGGCTGGAAAGCGGTGCCGCCGGAGATATCGTGCGGGCGTTGGACCAGCGTGGCGTGTCGTATGAAATCCGCGGCGGATCAATTTACGTGTCAGGTGCGGAGCGCGACCAATTGCGAATGACTTTGGCCAGCGAAGGCCTGCCTGCAAACGGCAACAAAGGGTACGAACTGCTTGATTCGTTGAGCGGGTTCGGAACTACGTCTCAGATGTTTGATGCCGCCTATTGGCGCGCGAAAGAGGGCGAATTGGCGCGGACACTTGTCGGCAGCCCATATGTCAGCCAGGCCCGGGTTCATATAGCGAACGGTTCCGCCAACCCCTTTCAGCGCAGTGTTTCGCCAACAGCTTCGGTTTATCTTGTGCCGTCCGGGGCCGACATCACCGGCGATCAGGCCAAGGCCATTCGATTCCTTGTTGCCTCGGCCGTGAGTGGGCTGGCACCCGAGAACGTAACGGTGATTGATTCGAACGGAACCGTGATCGGAGGGCAGGATACTGCTGTGGCCGCTGACAATGCGGATGACAAGTCGCGTCAGTTGCGGGAACGTGTTCTGCGTCTGGTCGAAGCGCGTGTTGGGGCCGGCAATGCTGTGGTCGAGGTCAGCGTGAATACTGAGACCAAGACGGAATCCATTCGCGAGCGGCGCTTTGATCCCAAGGGCCGGGTGGCGATCAGCACGGATGTCGAAGAACGCTCGGACAGCGCCCGAAATCAGTCATCGGATGTCACGGTGGCGTCGAACCTGCCTGACGGTGATGGGGCGGGTGGGGACGAATCAAACTCGACCGCTACCCAGACTCGTGAGCGGGTGAACTATGAAGTTTCAGAGACCGAACTGGAAGTGCATACGGCACCTGGCGCAATCAAGCGCCTGACGGTCGCGGTTCTGGTCAATGGAACGCGAAGGGTGGATGCGTCCGGTACCGAAACATTTACACC
Organism: uncultured Ruegeria sp.; assembly: GCF_947497005.1. Lineage (GTDB taxonomy): Bacteria > Pseudomonadota > Alphaproteobacteria > Rhodobacterales > Rhodobacteraceae > Ruegeria. Next base: position 122,044 of record NZ_CANMFF010000009.1, read on the forward strand.
CTTGCCCCAGGAAGAATTGGCCGCGCTTGAAGAACTTGTGGCGTCTGCTGTGGGGTACGATGTCTCGCGTGGCGATGTTATCACACTGAAATCCCTGGATTTACCGTCGGTTGAGCCGCAGGGTACGCTGGTGTCGTCGTCGCTCTGGCAAAACTTTCATTTGGACGCGATGTCCTTGATTCAGATGGCGGTGCTGGCCTTGGTCTCACTGGTGTTGGCGCTGTTTGTAATTCGCCCAATCCTGATGAGGCCGGCACCGATACCGGCGCTGCTGCCTGCCGGGGGCGGGGCAGATGCGGGATCATTGGCGCTGACCGGTGAAATCGCGCCGGATGAAACAGCAGAATTCGCGACCCTGCCGGTGGAGGGGAATGTTCCGGCACTCGGCTCGGGGACCACGGAAGATTCTGTCGATCGGTTGCGCGCAATGATCGGTGACAAGCAGGAAGAGACTGTCGAGATCTTGCGCAGCTGGCTTGAAGAAGGTGAGGAACGGGTGTGATGTCGATTGCTCATCTGCTTGAGGATTTCACCACCCAGACCAGTGCAAGGCCCGTTCTGGTTCTGGATGAGGAAACGCTGGAAGAACAACGGCTCGCGGCCTTTGAAGACGGTTACGGGGCAGGTTGGGAAGATGCATCTCGGGCGCAGGAACAAAGCCGCGGTCAGGTTTCGGCCGAATTGGCCAGGTCGCTTGAGGACATGTCTTTCACCTATCACGAAGCGATCACCCGAATGACGCTGTCTTTGGAACCCATGTTCAACAGTCTGGTTCAAACCGTTTTACCTGAGATGTTTGAGCGCGGTTTGGCGGCCCGTCTTGTCGAACAGTTCTGCGAAATGGCGCGTTCGCAAGTTGAGCAGCCGATGCAGATTTTGGTGCCACCAGGATGCGTTGAGGATGTTGTGGCGATGTTGCCACAAGATTTACATTCCGCCCCCCAGGTTATTGAAAACGCCGCCTTGGAGCCTGGGCAGGCGCGGATTCAGGTTGGCACAAGCCGACGAGAAGTGGATTGCACCGCCCTGTCGGCTGCCATCGCACAGATCTTTGACGCTTATGTCTTTGAGGCAAGAGAGGCTTTGTCCAATGAATGATACTCAGACCCCGAAATCCGAAAAGCCCAACCCTTTCGACTCGGTCCCGATTGAAGTGACTGTGTCCGTCGGCCGGGCGCGTCCGCTGATCCGGGACCTTTTGAATATGGGAGAGAACGCAGTGCTGACCCTGGACAAGCGCATTGAAGACCCCGTTGATCTATATGTTGGGGATCAATTGGTGGCACGCGGGCTGCTGGAGGAAATGGAAGGTGATCATGCCGGACAACTTTCAGTGCGCCTGACCGAGATTGCGGATCTGCAAAACGGAATCGGTTGATGCGTCCTGTGATCTGGTTTGCTCTGATGGTTGCGCTTGCGCCATCATTTGCCGCTGCGCAGGATGTGACCTTGTCTTTGGGCGAGGGCGGATCAATTTCTGCCCGAACAATCCAGCTGATCCTACTGATCACAGTGCTGAGCATCGCTCCGGGGCTGGCGATCATGATCACCTGTTTCCCGTTTCTGATCACTGTGCTGTCGATCTTGCGGCAAGGGGTCGGCCTACAGCAATCACCGCCCAACATGCTGCTGGTCAGTTTGGCGCTGTTTCTGACTTATTTCATAATGGACCCGGTCTTTACCGAAGCCTGGAATGCCGGGATACGTCCGATGATGGAAGAAACGATGGAGGTTGAGCCTGCGCTTGAGCGCGCGTTAGAGCCTTTTCGCGCGTTTATGGCGACCCGGCTGGATGCCGACACGTTCTACGCTATGGCGGCCTTGCGGCCCGGTGGTGAGGCCATGGAACTGTCTGCGCAGGCGCCACTATCGGTCTTGATGCCATCTTTCATGCTGTCTGAAATCGCGCGGGCGTTTCAGATTGGATTTCTGATTTTCCTGCCGTTTCTGATCATCGACCTTGTTGTGGCAGCTGTATTGATGTCGATGGGCATGATGATGGTGCCGCCGGCCATAGTGTCCTTGCCATTCAAGCTGGCGTTTTTCGTGATCGCTGACGGGTGGGCGTTGATCGCGGGCGCATTGGTGCGCAGTTACATGCCGTGACTTCGACCTGGAAAACCGGTTGAGCGGCGAAAAAAGGGGCCTGACGGCGCTGACCTCTGACTTCTACCAATCATGTTATCCAACGCCCGGTTCCGTATGGCCAAGATCAGCCTGTCTTTTTCAGGTCCTTGATCAGTTGGTTCAGGTTGCCCTTGCGCGCATCCAGCATCGCTCCGATTTCGGTACGCTCGGTCAGCAACAGATTCACACCTTCGATGAACATGTTATAAAACTTTTCGCGCCCTGATTTGTCAGAGACAAGGAAGGTCACATCAAACGGAGACGACCCACGCAGTTTAACCATCGTGCGCACTTCATACCCTGCCTTGATCTTGCGCGCATTTCGCACGTTGACCTCGCCGCCGATGAATTCACGGAAGCGGCGACCATACTTGCGCGAAATATAGCCCTGAAACGCCTTGGTGAATTGTTTCAACTGGGACGGGCTGGCGGTGCGGGCATCCGCCCCCAGCGCATAACGGGCCATGATCGGGACGTCTGCATATTGCACAAATATCTTCTCAAAGTCGCGCAACATCGCTTTTTCCGATTTGCCCGACTCGATAACCCGGTTGATGTCGGTAACCACGTTGCCGACCAGTGCCTTGGCAGTCGCCTCGGTCTGGGCAAACGCATGCGCGGGCAAAACGGCCAAGGCCATACCGGCTGCGATAAAGTGACGGCGGTTCAACTCGTTATTCAGCATAGGGGTCCTCGTAGGGGTCTAGATAGGGGTCCCTGACCGGGTCTGTCCCGGTTTCAGCGTAAGGGTCAGAATACAAGTCCAGATAGGCGTCTTCGTCATCTCTTGCCAGTTCAAAGCGGCGGTTTTGCAGATAGATCAGGCGAGCCTGTGCGTAACTGTCTGCGCTTTCGTAAAGAATCGAGTCGACGGTATCCGAGAATCGGCCACGATCGCCCATGCGACGCACAATTTCGGCGTAGACGCCAAGATTGTCGGCAGGCCGTGTCGGAGAGAAGTTGATCGGATTCGAGAACAGGTTGACCACGACCCCGATCGCATCCCGTTGGGTTGATGGGCCATAGAACGGTAATTCAACATAAGCGCCTTCGCCAACCCCCCAGACATGCAGGGTCTCACCGAAATCGGTGTCAACGGGTGGCAGGTTCAGTTCATCCGCCGGTGCGGACAGGCCAAAGCCGCCCACGGTCATGTTGATCACGAATCGCAACAAGGCATTGCCCATCTGTTTCGGATTGCCCTGTAGCAGGTAGTCGACGGCCTGCCCGGGCAGCGAGATGTTTTCGGCAAAAGTGCTGAAACTCGTGACCATAGGGTCGGGAACGATCTTCACGTAACCTTTCGATGCTGGCCGGAACAGAAATCGGTCAACGCCCAGATTGAACTTATGGATTCCCCGGTTCGTGTTTTCATACGGGTCAAATACGTCACTGCGTGAGGCTTGCTCTGGGGGCGTTGTTGCGCAGGCAGACAGAACGGCCATGAGTGACAATACAACAAGGTGCTTCAGGCGAAATCTGCTCGACACGATCTTTGCTTCTCCCAAATGGCCCGACTCCTGCTCTGTCGGACTAACAATCACAATCCACCAATATTCATATGCCGGTATGGCACAAGTTTTTGTCACATAGTCGTTTAAGGTCTCAAATGAAACACCTAGCGTGTAACCTGTCCGTCATGGCCGGGTAAAGTGATCGACTATCTACAGGTCATAATAAGTAAAGATATGCTCAGATCGCAGGCAAGCCGGAAATTGCCTGTTTCCGTCTTTCCCCGACTGCGCTTCCCGGTTAGCGTCCGGCGGAGTCAATCAGGGAAGGACCCACTCAATGAGCATCGCTGCAAAACTGGAAAGCCTCGGTGTCACGCTGGACGACGCGCCTGCGCCTGCGGCCAACTATGTACCGTTCGTACGTACGGGCAATATCATCTATGTGTCCGGCCAGATTTCGAAAACAGATAAGCTGATCATCGGCAAACTGGGCGATGACATGGATGTCGAAGCCGGAGCTGCCGCGGCGCGCGCCTGCGCGATCAATCTGCTGGCACAGGTCAAGGCAGCCTGCGGTGGAGATATTGAAAAACTGGTGCGCGTTATCAAGCTGACCGGCTTCGTGAACTCAACCACGGATTTCACGGCACAGCCGCAGGTGATCAACGGTGCGTCCGATTTCCTGGTCGAGGCGCTGGGCGATGCCGGCCGCCACTCGCGTTCCGCTGTCAGCGCGGCGTCGCTACCGCTGGGCGTGGCAGTGGAAATCGAAGGCATCTTCGAGATCGCATGATACTGCCACTGCCCGCTGCGTTTCTGCAGGCCCCAATTGCCCATAGGGCGCTGCATGACGTCTCGAATAACCGCCCGGAAAACAGCCGGGCGGCCATTCACGCTGCAATTGAAGCCGGTTACGGGATCGAGATCGATCTTCAGCTGACTTCGGATGATCGGGCTGTCGTATTCCATGACTATGATTTGTTGCGCCTGACCGGTCAGCCCGGGCCGATCCGGCAGGTCTCGGCGGAGACTGCATCCCGTGCGACCCTTCTGTATGGTGACGACGGTATTCCAACGTTGGACGATGTGCTGAAGATGGTGGCGGGTCAGGTGCCGCTGCTGATCGAACTGAAAGATCAGGACGGAGCGATGGGCACGAATATCGGCGCGTTGGAACGCGACACTGTGCGCGCATTGCAAGGCTACGAAGGCCCGGTGGCCGTGATGTCATTCAACCCCAACTCGGTCGCTGAACTGGCACGGCTGGCTCCGCATCTGCCGCGTGGTATCACAACTTGCGCCTATGAACCCAGCGTCGAGCTTTTGCCGCAAGACGTCTGCGATCATTTGCGTGATATTCCGGATTTCGATCGCGTCGGGGCCAGTTTCATTAGCCATGAAGCCGCCGACCTGTCCCGACCACGCGTGGCCGAGCTGAAGGCACAAGGCGTGCCAGTCCTGTGCTGGACAATCCGGACGCCCGAACAAGAGGCAGAGGTCCGCAAGGTTGCCGACAATGTGACCTTCGAAGGGTATCTGGCCGCGCATTCAACTTGAACCTTAGCGCCTCGGTCACAGATAAAGGGCTGGTGCGGAGGACATATGGATCAGGCACAAATCGAAATTCAGGTACTGGGTGCTCTGTCGCAGATTTCAGCGGCCGACTGGGATGCCTGCGCCTGCCCCGAGGCTGCCGATGGTGGGCGGCCCCTTGATCCCTTTACCACGCATCGTTTTTTACGAACGCTCGAGGAAAGCGGCTCGGTCGGGCGCGGCACGGGTTGGCAGCCGCAATACCTGACGGCCTTTCTGGACGGGATGCTGATCGCGGCGGCCCCGATGTACGCCAAATCGCATAGCCAGGGTGAATATATCTTCGACCACAGCTGGGCTCATGCTTATGAAAGCGCGGGTGGGCGGTATTATCCGAAACTGCAGATCGCGGTGCCGTTCACACCTGCAACCGGGCGGCGTTTTCTGGTGCGTCCGGGGTATGAGAGGATCGGAATGTCAGCCTTGGTGCAGGGTGCAGTGCAACTTGCGGCCGACAATCAGGTCTCGTCAGTTCACGCGACTTTTTGTACCGAAGACGAAGCGCTGGCCGGTGGGCAGATGGGTCTTATGCTGCGCAGCTCGCAACAGTTTCACTGGCTGAATGACAAATATACTGATTTCGATGCGTTCCTCACGGCCTTGTCGTCGCGCAAGCGCAAGAACATCCGCAAGGAACGTGCGCAGGCCTGTGGCTTTGGGGGTGAAATCCGCACACTGACAGGCGATCAGTTGCGCCCGGAACACTGGGAGGCATTCTGGCGGTTCTATCAGGATACAGGCGCGCGGAAGTGGGGCTCGCCCTACCTGACGCGCCAGTTTTTTGATATCGCGCAACAGACCATGATGGATGACATGGCTTTGGTGCTGGCGGAACGGGATGGCTATGCCATTGCGGGTGCGCTGAACTTCATAGGCCGCGAAACGCTTTTTGGCCGGTATTGGGGTTGCAGTGAACATCATGCCTGCCTGCATTTCGAACTGTGCTACTATAGGGCGATAGACTTTGCCATTGCCCACGGTCTGGCCCGGGTTGAGGCGGGCGCACAGGGCGAACACAAGCTGGCGCGGGGGTATTTGCCAACGCGCACGCATAGCTTGCACTGGGTTGGCGATCCGGGTTTTGCCGATGCGGTCAAAAAATATCTGGACGCCGAAGGCCGCGCAGTGGGAGAAGAGATCGAGATTCTGACGGATTACGGTCCGTTCAGGAAATCGAACCCGGAGGAACAGCAATGACTGAACTTTTGTCGACCGAGACCCGTGGCCCGCTGCTGGATCCGCTGTTCAAGAACGGCTGGACAATGGTCGAAGGCCGCGACGCAATCACCAAGACCTTCATTTTCGACAACTTCGTGCATGCATTTGGCTGGATGACGCAAGTGGCGATCTGGGCCGAGAAATGGAACCATCATCCCGAATGGTCCAATGTCTACCGCACGGTCGAGGTTGTACTGTCCACCCATGACGTGGGCGGCCTGTCAGCGCTGGACGCCAAGCTGGCCCGAAAAATGGACAGTCTGTGCTAGCGATCGTTGCGGCCTGAACCTTCGCCACCAGCGAGGGATGCAGTAATGCCCATCTGCCTGAACTCAGCCGGTGTTACAGTCCCGTCACTAAGGTCAATGGACCGTGGGATACCCGTTGTCTTGTTGCCGATCTGGCGCACACCGCGCGCGGCCGGGTTAATGTCCAGACACTTGTTGTCATAGCAGGTCAGGCCAGACAGGTTGATCTGAATGCGGGCCTGCCCATCCGGGCCGGTCACGACGGGGGCCTGCGGCACATCACAAGCTGCCACGAGCGCCAAAACCCCCAATCCGATCCATTTGTTCATACCAAGCTCCTGCTAAATGGGCCTAGTCCAGTAGACCATTGCCATTTTGATCTGCCACGCCGAAATCGTCATTCATCTGCGCATCATATTCCGATCTTGAAACAAAGCTGTCCTTGTTCCGGTCAACATCCTGAAACTGCTTTATGTCCAGAAACGGTTTGGCCTCGTCCTGACCCAGAGTGCCGTTCTTGTCCTCGTCCATTGTCTGAAACGCATAGTCCGAGAACGCGTTGAACTCGTCCCTGGACAAGAACCCGTCATTATTCGCGTCAATGGCGTTCAGCTCTTTTTCATGCAGTTCAGCAACGCTTTCAGCATTTGCTGCCGTGGCCAGAAAAGCGGCCGCGATTATGAAAATTGCCCGTGTCATGCTCAACCTCCTCAGCACGCGAATCTCTGGCCTTCGAAGCCACCGGCGGCAGCGCCCGCTGCGGTCAGGATCGTTTTGCCTGATCCGCCGCCAAACTGGTTGCCGATTGCACCGCCAATCAACGCGCCGCCAAGTGTGCCGCCAAGGCACGCAATTTCGTGCTGTCGTGCCGCTTGCTGTTGTGGGGTTGGGGCCGGTCCACAGGCCGCCACAAGGCCTGCGCTGACTAAGATGAGTGAAAATACTCTAAGCGTCATAAAAATCTCCCAAAGTCATGTTTGGAGTATTCGCGCATTGAGGCGGTGCTTCAAGTTAAATTGAGATCAAGTGGCCCCGGGCAGACCGGGGCCAGTAAAACTCAGATAACCTCCAGCAGGCCTTCACCCGCTGAGATTTCACAGGCGCCGGGGTTTTCTTCCAGGTTCAGCGCTGTGACCTTACCGTCCTCGACCAGCATCGCATAACGTTTGGACCGGGCGATCAGGCCTACAGGTGGCGCGTCGAAATCCATGCCGATGGCCTTGGTGAGTTCCGAGGCCGCGTCTGACACCATGGTCAATCCTGCCTCGGTCGCGCCGGTGGATTCGCCCCAGGCCTGCATCACGAAAGGGTCATTTACCGACAGGCACATGATCTCTTCCACGCCCTTGTCGTCGAACTGTTTTTTCGTACGCATGAAGCTTGGTACATGGGCCGTGGTGCACGTTCCGGTGTAGGCACCGGGCACTGCGAATATGACCACTTTGCGCCCTTTGGTCTTATCTGAAATCCGAACCTCTTCCGGCCCTTCCGCCCCCATCTGGATCAATGTGGCCTCGGGAAGGGTATCTCCTGTTGAAATCATTTTCTTAGCTCCTGTCATTTGGATTTGCAGAATTAGGCTTAGCCGCAATATAGGTGGTCCAAACACAGAGACCACGGGAAAACTACTGGGTGAGCAAAACATGAGCCATATAGTTGTGATTGGCGCGGGTCAGGCGGGAGCGTCCTTGGTGGCGCGTTTGCGCAAGGACGGGTTCGATGGTGAGATCACCCTGATCGGGGCCGAGCCGCATCTGCCATACCAGCGCCCGCCCTTGTCCAAGGCCTATCTGCTGGGTGAGATGGAGCAGGAGCGCCTGTTCCTGCGGCCCGAAAGCTATTATGCCGAAAACGACATCTCCCTTTGTCTGGGCCAGCGCGTCACAGGCATCGACCCACAGGCCAAAACCGTGACACTGGGCGATGAGGTAATGTCCTATGACGAACTGGCGCTGACCACCGGGTCCGACCCACGCCGCTTGCCCGCCGCCGTTGGTGGCGATCTGGACGGTGTGCATGTGGTGCGCGACCTGACCCATATTGACGACATGGAGCCCAAAGTAACCGACGGGGCCCGTGCTTTGATCGTGGGCGGCGGCTATATCGGGCTCGAGGCCGCCGCCGTCTGCGCCAAGCGCGGTGTCAAGGTCACACTGGTCGAGATGGCTCACCGCATCCTGCAACGGGTCGCAGCGCCCGAGACCAGCGATTATTTTCGCGCGTTGCACAGCGAATACGGCGCCGACATCCGTGAAGGTGTTGGCTTGGATCGGCTGCTTGGCGAAAACGGCAAGGTCACTGGAGCCGTTTTGACCGATGGCACCGAGCTGGAGGTTGATTTCGTCGTGGTTGGCGTGGGCATCGCGCCCGCAACCCAACTGGCCGAGATGGCAGGGCTGGAGCTGGACAACGGTATCAAAACCGACGCCCATGGCCGCACGTCTGACCCGTCGATCTGGGCGGCCGGCGATTGCGCGTCATTCCCTCATGCAGGCGGGCGGATCAGGTTGGAAAGCGTCCCGAACGCCATCGATCAGGCTGAAATCGTGGCGCAGAATATGCTGGGCGCGGCCCGGGACTATGTGGCGACGCCGTGGTTCTGGTCGGATCAGTACGACGTCAAGCTGCAAATCGCCGGGCTGAACACCGGCTATGACCGGGTGGTGACCCGTCAGGGCGCGGGGCAGACCGTATCCTTTTGGTATTACAGCGGCGACAGGCTGATTGCGGTGGACGCGATGAATGACCCGCGCGCCTATATGGTCGGCAAACGTCTGATCGAGATGGGCAAAACCGCTGATCCTGCGGTCGTGGCCGACCCGGATGCGGACCTGAAACCGCTGCTCAAGGCGTGAGGATCATAGCCGGAGAATTCCGGGGTCGTGCCTTGGCCTCGGTCGGTAAGGGCGATGCGGGTGCCCATCTGCGGCCTACTACCGATCGCGTGCGAGAAAGCCTGTTCAATGTACTGATCCACCAGATCGACTTTGACGGTTTACGCGTGTTGGACCTGTTTGCGGGAACCGGGGCGCTGGGGCTCGAGGCGCTGTCGCGGGGTGCGACACATGTCACCTTCGTCGATGACGGACGTGTGGCGCAGGGGCTGATCCGCAAGAATATCGACCTGACCCGCAGCGCCGACCGTACCGACTTGGTCTGCCGCGATGCGACCCGGTTGGGCGACAATCCCAGCGCGCCTTATGATCTGGTTTTTCTGGACCCGCCTTACGGGAAATCCATGGGCGAGAAGGCCGTCGCTGGGTTGGCGAATGGCTGGGTCGCGGATGAGGCATTGCTGGTTTGGGAAGAAAACACTCCGATCCAGGCACCGATTGGGTTCACCTTGCAGGATAACCGGAAATATGGCGACACATTTATCTCATTGATGTGGAACAGTGTTTCAGACTGAAACACTCTGCGCGGTTTGGCGCTGAGCACTGGTTTGCAAAAACGGGAAAGCTTGGATAGGCCGACCGCGAGGCAAGGCAGGGGGCCCAAATGCACGATCTGGTCATTTTCGATTGCGACGGTGTTCTGGTAGACAGCGAGGTAGTCTCGAACCAGGTTCTGGCGGACAATCTGGCGGGCTACGGCCTGCATCTGACGCTGCCTGAATGTATGTCTCTGTTTGTGGGTGGAACTATGGTAGGGGTGCGCGACAAAGCCCGTGCGATGGGCGCTGATCTGCCAGCTGGTTGGATTGATCAGGTCTATGTCGAAACCTACGACCGGTTGCGTGCAGGTGTGCCTTTGGTGCCCGGTATCGCAGACCTGCTGGAGAGGCTGGATCAAAAGGGTATCCCCTATTGCGTCGCGTCGAACGGCAGCCCGGACAAGATGAAGATCACGCTGGGTCAGAACGGGCTTTGGGATCGGTTCAAAGACGTGATGTTCTCGGCCCATGTGCTGGGCACTGGTAAGCCGGACCCAAAAATGTTCCACTTGGCAGCCCGGCACTTTGGTGCCGAGACCCCAGTGGTCGTTGAAGACAGTCACAACGGCGTCACGGCGGCGATCCGAGCCGGGATGCGCTGCCTTGCCTACGCACCGCACGGGGGTGGCGACAGTCTGGCCGATCTTGGGGCCGAAGTGATCACGGATATGTCACAGGCGCACCAGCTGTTGGGACTTTGATCCGAGGCTGTGCTAGGATGCATGCATGGACCGCACCCTGACACCTTTTGTCTGGACGTTTTCCAGCGATGCCGAGGTCAAAACGGGACCCGAGTTCAAACCTATGCGTTCGCCCGTGTTCATCCACGACGCGGTCACGCCGTGGGGTGCCGAAACGATGCTGCTGAAGCTCCTGCGCGAACAGGCTGCCGATCAGGAGGAATAGGTCGGATGGTATTTTCCGCCGGGTGACAAGGTAAAGATCTCGACCCCATCGGCGGTTACACCCACCGAATGCTCGAACTGAGCCGACAGCGATTTATCGCGGGTCACGGCTGTCCAGTCATCAGCCAGCGTCTTGGTCTCGGGTCGGCCCAGATTGACCATCGGCTCGATGGTAAAGAACATACCCTCTTCCAGAACTGCACCGGTGCCGGGTCGGCCATAATGCAGCACGTTTGGCGGCGCGTGGAACACGCGGCCCAGACCGTGGCCGCAGAAATCACGTACAACGCTCATCCGATGTGCTTCGACATAGGCCTGAATGGCGTGGCCGATATCGCCAAAGGTGTTACCTGGCTTGACCATATCGATGCCCTTGAACAGCGCGTCATGGGTCACTTGAATCAGACGCTCGGCCTTGCGCGGCAGTTTTCCCGCCACGTACATGCGCGAGGTGTCGCCGAACCAGCCATCGACGATGACGGTCACGTCGATGTTCAGGATGTCGCCATCCTTCAGCTTTTTGTCGCCCGGAATGCCATGGCAGACCACATGGTTCACACTGATACAGCTCGCGTGCTGATAGCCCTTGTAGCCAATGGTGGCCGAGGTTGCGCCTGCGTCTTCGACCATCTGCGTGATCAGCCCGTCAATCACGCCGGTGGACTGGCCGGGAAAGACATGCCCGGCGATATCATCCAGAATCCGCGCCGCCAAAGCGCCCGCCGCGTGCATCCCGGCAAAGTCACCCTGTTCATAGATGCGAATGCCGTCCTTCGTCAGGCGGCCACGATGCTCTTTCATCGACGCTAAGCTCCAAATGTTGCGCGCAGCATTCCTTTTACGCTGCTTGTGCAGAAAGTTCCAGAGGGTGCGGGGTCGCGGGGCGATTCAACGAAAGAAAATGGCATTTACAGAGCCAAGTTCAAGGGCTGCAAAACCTTAGCGTCAAACGAGGCCGGGCCTGCTGAATTCCTACTCAGTCGGCCAGTCGTGCATCAGCCACGCAAATACCCCCCGGCGAAATGCGCGTCCCGTAAATCAACCGTTCAACACCCCGAGCTTGCGCAGCTTCAAATGCTGCCGCGTAAACCGGATCAATATCTGCAGCCAACGCAAACCGGGCACAATCCGTCCGTTGCACAAGATACAGCATGATCGCCCGATGACCTTGTGCCGCCATTGTCGCCAGCTCGCCCAGATGCTTGGTGCCGCGGGCTGTGACACTGTCGGGAAACTCGGCCAGACCGGATTGGCGGGACAGGGTCACGCTTTTGACTTCGACATAGGCATCCGGCAGGTCCGGCCCGGTCAACAGGAAATCGATGCGGCTGTTTTCGCCGTACTTTACTTCGGGCCGGACGGTGTCATAGGCGGCAAACTCGGGAATCTCACCTGCTTCCAATGCGGCGCGCAGCGCCCGGTTCGGGACCGAGGTATCGACGCCGGTAAAATGCCCGTTCTCGTGATCGACCAGCCGCCAGCCAAATTTCAGCTTTTTCTTCGGATCATCGTTGGGTTCCAGCCAGATCTTTTCGCCCGGCTCAGCCAGCCCCATCATCGACCCCGGATTGGCGCAATGGGCGGTAACCTCTCGCCCATCTTCAAGCGTGCAATCGGCCAGAAAGCGTTTGTAGCGACGGATCAGGCGGGCGGGGACAAGAGGGGTTTCAAAACGCATGGGTGACGGCCTATACCTGCCCCTACGGACGATCAAGAGGGGAGAGCGCCATGGCCAATCCAACCGCAGCAATGCTGGTGATCGGGGATGAAATCCTGTCGGGCCGAACCCGCGATGCGAATATGCATTTTCTGGCACAGGAGCTGGCAAAACACGGCATCGACCTGAAAGAGGTTCGTATTGTCAGCGATGACGCCCCCGCCATCGAAACAACAGTCAAAGCGCTGTCCCTCACTTATGACAACGTCTTCACCAGCGGCGGTATCGGTCCGACCCATGATGATATCACCGCCGATTGCATCGCCCGTGCTTTTGACACACCGATTGACGTGCGCGACGACGCGCGTGCGCTGTTGCAAGCGCACTACGACAAATCCGGGCTGGAACTTAACGCGGCCCGCCTACGCATGGCGCGCATTCCGGATGGTGCGGCGCTGATCGACAACCCGGTCTCGACCGCGCCGGGGTTCACCATTTCAAATGTGCATGTGATGGCCGGAGTACCGTCGGTTTTTCAGGCAATGGTGGCCAGCGTCCTGCCAACCTTGACAGGTGGCAGCCCCCTGCTGTCGCAAACGTTGCGCGTGGATCGCGGTGAGGGTGATATCGCGGCAATTCTGTCCACACTGGCCGAGGATTTCAGCGAGCTTTCCATTGGCTGCTATCCGTTCCAGATCAACGGTGCCTTTGGCGCCAACGTGGTCGTGCGCGGTACTGATGGTGGACGAATTGACGCCGCCACAACCCGATTGGCGAAAGAGCTTGAGCTTTGAGCCTCAACTGGGCGGATATTGTCGATGGCACCTGGCCTGCAGCGGGGTATGAGACGCTTGGCCCGTTTCAATTGCGCGCAGGGCAGGGTGGAGGATCGCGCGTCTCTGCCGCCAGCGCGCTATCCACGGCGACCGACGCGGACATCGACGCTGCCGAGGCCGCGATGCAGGCCATGGGGCAGAACAGCATCTTCTGTCTGCGACCGGGGGATGAGGCCCTGGATGCGCAGTTGGCTCTCCGGGGGTATGATATTCTGGATCCGGTCAACATTTACGTTTGCCCTGCCGTTCAACTGGCAGATCAACCGATCCCTCCGGTCATGGTTTTTTCTGTCTGGGAACCACTTGAGATCATGCGTGAAATCTGGGCAACTGCCGGTATCGGACCCGAGCGGCTGGCGGTGATGCAGCGTGCCAAGGGGCCTAAAACCAGCCTATTGTTGCGCCACAATGACAAACCCAGCGGAGTGGCCTTCGTGGCGATGCATGGTGAGGTTGCAATGGTCCACGCACTTGAAATCCTGCCCGAGCACCGCCGTCATGGATTGGGCCATTGGACGATGCGTGCCGCTGCGATCTGGGCGCGCGACAACGGCGCTCAAAGCCTCAGCGTGATCTGCACAAAAGCCAATGAGGGCGCCAATGGTCTTTATCGCGCCCTCGGGATGGAGATCGCGGGCGAATACCATTACCGTCACCTTGTCTGAACCGAAGAGGCCTCCGTGACACAAAAAGACATGCCTACCGCGCTGAACCTGCCCATGGTTGATCCACTGCCGCCGGAAACGCAGAAGTACTTTGATATCTGCGTCGAAAAACTGGGCATGATTCCGAATGTGCTGAAAGCCAACGCGTTCGATATAGATAAGCTGAACGCTTTCGCCGCGATGTATAACGATCTGATGCTGGCTGACAGCGGATTGTCCAAGTTGGAGCGTGAGATGATCGCCGTGGTCGTCTCGTCGATCAACAAGTGTTTCTACTGCCTGGTCGCGCATGGTGCGGCGGTGCGGCAGCTCTCGGGCAATCCGCAACTGGGTGAGATGCTGGTGATGAACTATCGCGTCGCGCCGCTGGAACCTCGTCAACGGGAGATGCTGGACTTTGCCGCCAAGATGACCACAGCCAGCGCCGAAATCGAAGAGCCCGACCGCCAGAGCTTGCGTGACGTGGGATTCACCGACCGCGACATCTGGGACATTGCCAATGTCACCGGGTTTTTCAACATGTCCAACCGGGTGGCCAGCGCAACCGCAATGGTGCCCAACGAAGAATATCACGCGCAGTTTCGATGATCCGACCAGCTGCCCTTTTTGCTTTGCTTTTGACAGGACCGGTTCTGGCGCAGGACCTGACCTTGCCAGCCAGTGCCCGACAAATCAGCGACCGAACCTCGCCGCTGGACAGTTATGATCTGCCGACAGGCCCGTATGCGAATGGCTCAGTGCCTGCTGACATGTTCGAAGGCCGGGTTGAGCGCTATACGTGGCGGCTTCAGGCGGGGTCCAGCACGACCTTGCAGCTTCTCGCCCCGCTGCGGGATCAGATTGAGGCGCAGGGGTACAAGATTCTGTTCGAATGCGACGCGCGGGCTTGTGGTGGGTTCGACTTCCGCTTTGGCACCGAGGTTGTGCCAACCCCGGACATGTACGTTGCCATTCAGGATTACCGGTTTTTATCGGCTACCAAAGGGCCAGTTGCTCTTAGCCTGCTGGTCAGCCGCAACTCTCCGGACGGCTATGTCCAGATGATTCGGGTGACGCCTCAGGATGCGCCGGACCCGGATCCCGTGGTGGTCGAGCAGGCGGTGGAGGGTGCGGTGGGGGTGCTGGACGCTCTGACGACAACAGGCCACGTAATCCTGGACGACCTTCATTTTCCGTCAGGTGAAGTCGCATTGGGCGAGGGTCCGTTTGGCTCGCTGACCCTGTTGGCCGGATATCTGGCCGATAATCCGAACGCGAGGCTGGCGCTGGTGGGGCATACAGATGATACCGGCGCGCTACAGGCAAATATTGCGGTCAGCAAAAGCCGGGCCGAGGCGGTACGAACCCGCCTGATCGATGCGCATGGCGTGGCCTCAGACCGCATCGAAGCGCAGGGCGTGGGCTATCTGTCTCCGATCACGTCGAACGCAACGCCCGAAGGGCGCGACCTGAACCGCCGTGTCGAAGCGGTTTTGCTGGTCAATTGAACTTGCAAAGCCGGGTGGCAGGGCAAAAAAAAGACCCGCACTTTTACATGCGGGCCACAGGGAGGTCTTCAGGGAGAAATTACCAGTCCATCGGACCCTTCTCGTGGAAGGCGTCGACGAGGAAATCAATGAAAGCGCGTACTTTGGGTTGTGTGAAACGGCCTGGCGGGTAGACGGCGTAAATGCCCTGAACCTCGTCCGGCAGGGACGGCATAGCATCGACAACCAACCCCGCTTGCAGGGCCTCAGCATAAAGGTAACTTGGCAGATAGGCGATCCCAAGGCCGGAAACGGCCGCGTTCAGCAGGGATTGCCCGTCATTCACGCTTAGCCAGCCCGCAGTGCGCACCTGACGCTTTTCACCGGACGGTGCGGTCAGCTTCCAGACATTGCCCGAAGACTGGCTGGAATAGTGCAGCAGCTTGTGTTCGTTCAGATCGTCGATCTTTTGTGGACGGCCAAATCTTTCAATATAGCTGGGCGCTGCTACCATGCGTTTGACCGTTTCGGTCAATTTGCGTGCACGTAGCGTACTGTCTTCCAGCTCGCCAATGCGCACGGCCACGTCAAATCCTTCGGAAATCAGTTCGACATAACGGTTGTTCAGTACCATGTTCACGGTGATGTCTGGGAAGGCCGCGAGAAATTCGGACAGGACGGGCGACAGATGATTGACGCCGAAATCCGTGGCAACACTGATGCGCAAAAGACCAGACGGAGCCGATTGCATGGACGTTACCAGTGAATCCGCCTCACCCGCGTCATTCAGAACGCGACGCGCCCGGTCATAATACGCCAAACCGATTTCCGTTGGTGACACCCGGCGCGTGGTACGATTCAACAGCCGCGCCCCCAGCCGCGCTTCGAGGCTCGAGACGTGTTTGGACACGGCTGACTTGGAGATGCCCATCTTTTTGGCCGCGTCGGTGAAGCCACCCTGGTCCACCACATTGGCGAAGGCTTCCATTTCGGTCAGTCGGTCCATACTCGTTCCCCAGATCTTGATTTCCGTCCTGACTATGGCGCTGAATCTGGGCGGAAACGCGGCAGACATGGGATAATATCAGGGATTTGAATCGGATCGTTTGCGTATGAGAAACGCAGAAACAGTGGTTTCCAATCTAGCGTCAGACCTTGTGATGCTGTGTTTTTCAGTCAATCGCGCTAAGCTGTTAAATTGAGAATGGCTTTTTTGTGACAAGGGAGGAGATCATGAAGACCTTTTTCGCCATTGCTGCTCTTTGCCTATCGGTCGGCGTTGCACAGGCCGGAGGAGAGACGCCATCGAATCCTGACGCAAAGGTCTATTTCGTCAACCTGTCCGATGGTGACACCGTACAATCACCTGTCACGGTCGTCTTTGGCCTCAGCGGCATGGGCGTTGCCCCTGCCGGGACCGAGAAGGAAAACACCGGCCACCACCATCTGCTGATCGACCGTCCCCCGCTGGGCGAGGGCGAGGATGGCCCGGATGAGCTGGCCTATGGCCTGCCGTCCGACGAAAGCCACATGCATTTTGGCGGTGGCCAGACCGAGGTAACGCTGGATCTGCCCCCTGGTCAGCATACGTTGCAACTGGTTCTGGGCGACGCGGGGCACGTGCCACACGCCACTCCGATCGTATCCAAGGTGATCACGATTACGGTCGAGTAGTCCGTGCCCACATCTTCGTCGAATCTATGCGGCGGCGGGCAATAGGAAAACGCCCCGTGCCAGCGCTGAATTCAGCCGTTCCTTTGTATACCATTGGTCAAGCACGGTGTTGGCCATCAAATCGGGATTTCCCTGTGTGAATCTCTCAAAGTCGTCGGTTTGAGTATATGCCAGACGCTCTGCGATCAGACTCATGAAGGCGTAAGTGATCGTCAGATTGAACTTGTCCGGGGCGCCCGCCTTGGCCGCAAGCGTGCGGATTCCCTTGGCGTATATCGTGGCCGCATCGATGAAATCATATTTGCGCAACAGATCGTATGCGACCTGCACATGCTCGACATGTCCGAACGTCGTGTTGTCGATGGCGTGTGCCTCAAACGCATTGGTGATATCGGCGTTCATTCTCCGTCCTCCTTGAAACGGTGACTGTCCTCGGCAGTCCAGTCGAGGTCATAGACATTTTTGAGCTGTTTGATTTTTTCCAACGTTTCCTCGGAAAACGCCGGTTTGTTTTCAAAGCTGTGCAGGGCGATGCCCTCGATCAGATCACCAAGGGTCATGTCCAGCGACTCCGCCAACCCTTTGAGGACTTTCAGCAGGCGCTTTTCGATTCGAATTCCTGTCTGGGTGCGTTCTAACTTTAGACTCATATGTTATATATGTACGTAAGTACATTAAGTGTCAAGCAACACCAAATAAAGCCGCCTCTTTCGAGACGGCTTCCCTTGGTGCAAATTGGGGTCGTTGGGTCAGAACGTAGCCGCCAGACGCGTCCCTTGATTGATCGCGCGTTTGGCGTCCAGCTCTGCCGCCACATCCGCACCGCCGATCACGTGCGGAGTGATGCCGCGTTCGATCAGTGCATCCGCCAGCGAGCGCTCTGACACCTGGCCTGCACACAGCACAATCGTGTCTGCAGGGATAACAGTCGGGTCTGCACGCTCTTCACCAAAGCTGACATGCAGACCGTCATCGTCGATGCGCTCATAGTTCACGCCACCAACGAAATTGACGTCCTTCATCTTCAGCGCTGCACGATGAATCCAGCCGGTGGTCTTGCCCAGCCCCTTGCCATGCGCCTGTTTCTTGCGCTGCAGCAATGTAACCTGACGTGCGGGGGCAGCTGGTTGCGGCCCTTCAGGCGCCAACCCCGATCGGTGCTCGGACGGATCCGTCACACCCCATTCTTTCATCCAAAGCGGCAGGTCAGTCGTGGCGCTGTGACCGTCCTCCAGCAAGAACTCGGAGACGTCAAAACCGATACCGCCCGCGCCGATCACGGCGGCGGATTTACCGACATCGGCCTTGTCGCGCAGCACGTCGATGTAACTCAGCACGTTATCCCGATCCTGCCCTGGGATTTGCGGATCACGCGGGATGACGCCGGTGGCGATGACCACCTCGTCAAAGCCAATCAGGTCATCAGCGCCGATGTTACGGTTCAACTCCACCTTCACGCCCAGATCGTCGATCATTGTGCGGTACCAGTCGACCAACCCCCAGAACTCTTCTTTTCCCGGCACCTGTTTTGCCATGTTCAACTGACCGCCCACTGCGCTGGCGCGGTCGAACAGGGTTACGTCATGGCCGCGCTGGGCGGCTGTCATTGCCGTCGACAGACCTGCCGGGCCTGCGCCGACAATTGCCACTTTCTTTACCGTCTCAGCCTTGGAAATCACGAACTCGGATTCATTGCACGCACGCGGGTTGACCAAACATGTGGTCAGCTTGCCGCTGAATGTATGGTCCAGGCAGGCCTGATTGCAGGCGATACAGGGCGCGATTTTGGCGGCATCGCCTGAAATCGCCTTGTTCACGAAATCCGCATCGGCCAGCATCGGGCGCGCCAGAGATACCATGTCGGCGCAACCGGTTGCCAGAACCTCTTCGGCCACCTCTGGCGTGTTGATCCGGTTCGACGTGATGACGGGTATCGACACCTTGCCCATCAGCTTTTTCGTCACCCATGCAAACGCCGCACGCGGGACGCTGGTGGCAATGGTCGGAATCCGTGCCTCGTGCCAGCCGATGCCGGTGTTGATGATCGTGGCCCCGGCCTTTTCGATCTCTTGTGCCAGTTGCACGACCTCGTCGTGGGTCGAGCCGTTGGGCACCAGATCGATCATCGACAGCCGGTAGATGATGATGAAATCGGTGCCAACGGCCTCGCGTGTCCGGCGCACCACCTCAATCGGCAGACGTATACGGTTTTCATAGGACCCACCCCAGCGGTCTGTGCGCTTGTTGGTGTGGGTCACGATGAATTGGTTCAGGAAATATCCCTCGGAGCCCATGATCTCGACCCCGTCATAGCCCGCCTTCTGCGCCAGAACAGCCGCGTTGACGATATCGCCGATCTGCTTTTCGATACCGTCTTCGTCCAGCTCATTGGGTGGAAACGGAGAGATCGGGGATTTCACCGGGCTGGGTGCCACACATTTTGGACCATAGGCATAGCGGCCTGCATGCAGGATCTGCATGGCGATTTTACCGCCCGCTTCATGCACCCGCTGTGTGACGATGGAATGTTTCGCAACCTCTTTGTCGTTGGTCATCATCGACGCACCCGGCAAAACCGAACCCTCAAGGTTCGGGCCAATCCCGCCCGTCACCATCAACGCCACGCCACCGCGCGCCCGGTCAGCATAGAACTCGGCCACCCGGTTCCAATCACCGGTTTCCTCAAGCCCCGTATGCATCGAGCCCATCAGCACGCGGTTCTTCAGCGTGGTAAAGCCCAGATCCAGCGGAGCCAGCATGTTTGGGTACGCAGTCATGGCGAAACTCTCCCTCCCGAATTTGCGTGTTAGATTGACGTTCGCGTCAACTTTGTCACGCGAAACCCCACGTCACCCCCTTTGCTGTGGCACCGACGATTGCTAGAGGTGGGCGGAACAACCCGATGAGGCCGAGCATGACCCCCGAAGAAATCGCCAAATTGCCCTATCGCCCCTGTGTCGGGCTGATGCTGATGAATGCCGAGGGCAAGATTTTCGTGGGCCAGCGCAATGATCGCCACAAGAACGCCTGGCAAATGCCTCAGGGCGGCGTGGACAAGGGCGAAGACCCGCGCGATGCCGCCCTGCGTGAGCTGTGGGAAGAAACCGGCGTTACCGCCGATCTGGTCGAGATCGTGACCGAAACAGACGGCTGGCTGGCCTACGATCTGCCCCATGACATCGTGCCCAAGATCTGGAAGGGCCGCTATCGCGGGCAAGAGCAGAAATGGTACTTGCTGCGCTTCACAGGCCGGGACGATCAGGTCGACATTGAAACCCAGCATCCCGAATTCACCCGCTGGAAATGGCAGGACCCTGCGCGCCTGATCGATGAAATCGTGCCTTTCAAACGGGATGTGTATGAAAAGGTCGTCGCCGCATTCGCCGACCATCTTGGCCGGTAAGCCCCTTCAGATTTCACTGCTGGCTCGCTGAACCGCACGTTGCCGTGAGGGGGCGTGGTTTGACACTGCGGGCATCTCTAGCTTGGTGCCCATGAAGGACAGTACGCACGATATTCCGATACTGGCCCCCGCTGGCCGCAGGTTCACCGGAACCGACCGACGCGCCCCGCTGCGTGACGGGCTGCAAGGCTGCGGTGAATATGGCGCAGGCCAGACGGCGGGGCGGTTTTATCCTGTTGCGTGTGTGGCGCTGGAGGTGACCCAGCGCTGCAATCTGGATTGCACGCTCTGCTATCTCTCGGATCGGGCCGAGATGACCTATGACCCGCCTCTTTCAGTTCTGCTGGCGCGACTGGTCACGATCCAAAGCCATTATGGCGAAGGTGTCTCGGTTCAGTTGACCGGTGGCGATCCGACCCTGCGCAAGGTCGAGGACCTAGAAGTTTTGTGCCGGGAAATCCGGCGGTTTGGCATGCGATCCTGCCTGATGACTAACGGTATCCGTGCCAGCCGCGCGTTCCTGACCCGTCTGGCGGCAGCCGGGCTGGACGACGTGGCCTTTCACGTGGACATGACGCAGGAACGCTCCGGGTTCCACTCTGAGGTCGAACTGAACCGTGTACGCCGGAAGTATATCGACCGAGCGCAGGGCCTTGGGCTGCGCGTCCTTTTCAACACAACCGTTTTCGAAGGCAACGTTTCCGACCTTCCTGACCTTGCCCGATTTTTCCGAGACCAACCCGAGGTCGCCTTCGTTTCATTCCAGATGCAGGCCGATACAGGGCGGGGTTTTCTGCGGGCGCGGCCAGATACGATCACGCAGGACAGTGTGATCCGGGCAGTGGAGGCCGGGTATGAAACACCTCTGCACTTTGATGCTGCTGCAGTTGGTCATTCCCGTTGCAATCGCTATGCCGGCGTCCTGACTGCCGGGGGGCGGGCGGTTTCGGTTCTGTCGAACCACCACCTTGTTCAGCGTGTGATTGGTGCACTGGAACAGGTCGAAGACGGGCGCGAGGCACATCTCGATATCCGGGCCTCTGTTTTGCGACTGGTTCTGCGGCGCCCTCTGCTGGCCCTGCGCGCAGCGGCGCATCTGCTCGCGTGTACGCTAAGGCTGGGCACGGGTCTGTTACGTGGGCGATTGCGGCGGCAGGCCATCTTCATCCACAACTTCATGTCCGCTGATGCGTTGGAGGCAGACCGCTGCGCCTCATGCGTGTTCATGGTCGCAACCGCAAACGGTCCGCTGTCGATGTGTGTTCACAATGCCGAGCGGGACCGCCATCTGCAGGCATCGGACAGGCTGGATGGTCCGGCAGGGCCGCAATGGTGGAACGCCGCGAGCCGCAACTTGTCCGATCACGCCGACATGCCGGGGCTGGGCGACCTTGATCTGGCACCGATCAAGCGGCTTAAGGGGCAACTCAAAGCCCGACACCGAAACCGGAAGGACGCGTCATGAGATACATGATAGCAGCGCTGATGCTGTCATTACTGACGGCCTGCGCCAGTGTCGAGCGCCTGGCTCTGCCCGCGCCGAACCCGTTGCAAAATCAGGCTCTGACGCGGGCAGCCAACCCTCCCGGCACAAAGGTGGACCACAGTGATTGGAGTGCGTTTCTTTCACGCTATGTCTCGCCCGACGCTCAGGGTGTGAACCGGGTGGCCTATGTACAGGTGACGCAAGCAGATCGAACCCGGCTGGACGCATACTTGAATGATCTGCAATCAGTTGACCCGGCCATGCTGACCAGACGGCAGCACTTGGCCTATTGGATCAACCTGTATAATGCGCTGACACTGGGTGTGGTTCTGGACAATTACCCTGTTGCCTCGATCCGTGATATCACCGACGGCCCTTTGTCTTTTGGCCCCTGGGATCGCCCACTGGCGCAGGTGGCCGGGCAGGACCTGACATTGAATGACATCGAACACCGCATCATCCGCCCCACCTTTGACGAACCCCGCATCCACTATGCCCTGAACTGTGCTGCCGTCGGTTGTCCGAATCTGATGGATCGGGCATGGCAAGGCAACACGCTTGAGGAAGATTTCGCTGCGGCTGAACGCGCCTATGTAAACGATCCGCGCGGGGCGCGGTTTGATGATCGCGGGCGGCTGATCCTGTCAAAGATCTATATCTGGTTCCGCGGAGATTTCGGTGACAGCGAAAAGGCCGTGATTGCGTCCATCGCTCAAGCGTCAGAGCCGGACCTGAAAGCACGGCTCATGGAAAATCCGCGCGTCAGAGCCTATCGATACAACTGGGCTCTGAACGATGCGGGGGCTGGATCATGATCGGCCAAAAGTAGGTTCCAGGGTTGATATCTACTCAGCGCAGCGCGACAGGCGGCGGCCGTTCTCAATGTCTTCCAGAAGATAAAAGCCACCCTGATCAGCGTTGACCGTGAAATAATGAGGTAGTTCGTTGGACAATATCCCGATCACAAAAGTGACCGGTGGGTTTTGTTTGCCATAATATGTGTAAGCTGTGTCTGCATCCGCGATGCGTTGACCCTGATACGTTAACTCAAACTGTTCATTATCACCCAAACCGGAAATCTCCACGCCGTCCGCAACTGAGCAATTGGTAGAATACCGGCCTTCGACTTCGATGATTTCAAAATCCGCGCGATATTGCGGCAACCAGTCCAAAAACGAAGCACAATAGGGGTCCGCTTCGCTTTGGTTCCAGTTTTGGCACGGCCCGCCTTTCATGTCGGCCAAGCCGTGTCCGGGTAGGGCACCGAGTAAGAAAAGAACGCAGAATTTCTTCCTCATAACTCGATACCCTTTCTGTTCTTCGCGCTCACAGCAACCCTTCGGCACGCAGCAATTCCTGCATGTTCGCTTCGGGCCGCGGGCCGATATGGCTGATGACTTCGCGGGCGCAGACATTGCCGATCTTGGCACAGGTCTCGTAATCGCGGCCCGTGGCCATGCCAAACAGGAAGCCTGCCGCGAATTGGTCACCTGCGCCTGTTGCATCAACGGGCACAACCTTTTCGACCGGCACATCAATGCGGGCGTCGCCGTTCAGTACGGTCACGCCGTCGCCAGAACGGGTGCAGACCACCAGCGGACAGATCGCCGCGGTTTTGGCCAGGGCTTCATCCAGATCGTCAGTTTCGAACAGCGACTTGATCTCGGCCTCGTTGCCGATCACGAAGTCCAACTCATTTTCGATCAGCAGCAGGAAATCGACCCTGTGACGCTCTACGCAGAACGGGTCGGAAATGGCGATGCCTGCCTTGCCGCCGCCCTTATGGCAGGCGCGGGCGGCCTCAAGAAACGCGGCCTTGCCCTTTTCCTTGTCGAACAGATAGCCTTCAAGGAACATGATCTGACTGTTTCCAGCGACGTCATCGGACACATCCTCAGACGACAGCTCTGAGGAAATGCCCAGATAGGTGTTCATCGACCGCTCACCATCGGGCGAGACAAAGATCATTGAACGCGAAGTCGGCAGTTCACCACCCGGAACAGGCGGGTTCACGAAATCTACGCCATCTTCATTCATCGCGTCCGCGTAGAACCGGCCCAGCGCGTCATCATGCACGCGACCGATGAATGCAGCATCCAGACCCAACGCACCAGCGCCGGCAATGGTGTTGGCAACAGATCCGCCCGGCGTCTGAACCCGGCTTTCCATCGAGGCGTAAAGCACCTCACCGCGTTCCTGTTCGATCAACTGCATGATGCCCTTTTCGATGCCCATCAGTTCCAGGAAACTGTCATCGGCCTGGGAAATCACGTCCACTACGGCATTTCCGATGCCGGTCAGTTGGTAAGTCTTCATAAGGTTTTGTCCTCGAATTGACAGAGATCACGGATGATGCAGGTCGGGCATTGTGGCTTGCGCGCCTTGCAATGGTACCGGCCATGCAGGATCAGCCAGTGATGCGCATGAAGTTGAAAGTCTGCAGGAATGTTGTCTTCGATGGCGCGCTCGACCGAGTCCACGTCTTTGCCGGGGCAGATGCCGGTACGGTTACCAACGCGAAAAATATGTGTGTCCACCGCCTGTGCCGGTTGCCGCCACCACATGTTCAAAACCACATTGGCCGTCTTGCGGCCCACACCCGGAAGCGATTGCAGGGCGGTACGGGAATTGGGCACCTCACCGTCATAGTCTTCGACCAGAATACGGCTGAGCTTGATGACGTTTTTTGCCTTCTGGCGGAACAGGCCGATGGTCTTGATATGCTCGATCAGGCCTTCTTCACCCAGATCCAGCATCTTTTGCGGCGTGTCGGCGATCTGAAACAGCTCGCGCGTCGCTTTGTTGACACCCGCATCGGTCGCCTGCGCCGAAAGCGCTACGGCGACGACCAGAGTATAGACGTTCACATGCTCCAGCTCGCCCTTGGGTTCGGGGTCGGCCTCTTGAAAGCGTGTAAAGATCTCGCGGATCGTGTGATAATCGAGTTGTTTTGCCATCCGGGCCTTAATGCCGTCCACCGGGCCGTGACACAAGCCCAAAGCCAATGCGCAAGTTCCGGGTCGCGAGCGCGTGGCCCGCGCGCTATGGTTTTGTCAGGAGATGAGGTGGAATCATGAATGTTCAGACCCCAGAAGGCGGATACCATTACAACGTCATGCGCCGGGCAATCGATCTTATTGATCAAGGTGGCGAAAACCTGAACCTCGAAGACCTGGCCTGCCAGATGGACATGAGCCCGGCCCATTTCCAGCGCCTGTTCTCGCGTTGGACTGGGGTGTCCCCCAAGCGATACCAGCAATATCTGACACTGGGCTATGCCAAGGCATTGCTGCACGAACGGTTCACGACGCTGGAAACCGCGCATAATGTCGGTCTGTCAGGCAGCGGGCGACTGCACGATCTGTTCCTTAAATGGGAATCCATGAGCCCCGGCGAATACGCCCGCAAGGGCGATGGTTTGACGATCTATTGGGGTTGGTTCGAATGTCCCTTTGGTCCTGCGCTGGTTATGGGCACCGACAAGGGCATTTGCGGTATGGCCTTCGGGGCCGAGACTGGCGAAGAAGCCGCGATGGAGGACATGATCTCGCGCTGGCCCAAGGCAGAGTTCGTTGAAGACCCGATGCGTCTGCGCCCATGGGTGCTCAGTGCCTTTGCAGCGGCCAGCGATCGGTTGCTGCCAACGCCGATCTATCTGATCGGCTCACCCTTGCAGATCAAGGTGTGGGAGGCTCTGATGCACATCCCCTCGGGTCAGGTCACGACCTATTCAGAGATCGCGCAGCGCGTGGGCTCGCCTCAAGCTGTGCGCGCCGTGGGAACGGCGGTTGGACGTAACCCGGTCAGCTGGTTGATCCCGTGTCACCGCGCATTGCGTAAATCCGGAGGGTTGGGCGGCTATCACTGGGGCCTGCCGGTCAAGCGCGCTATGCTGGCGTATGAAGCGGCACAGGCAGGCGCCTGATTGACACAATGCCCGACCGCTGCCAAAAGACATCGCAGGTTCGGGTCCCCTGCTGTTCGCGGCCATTGGCTTTGGTGAAACCCGGTTTGAAGAACATCTGTTGCCCATTTCTGGCGCGCGGATGGAAATGCGAACCCCGTCCAGACTTCGCGCCCGTTCAAGGAAACGAGGCACATGATGACACGAATCCAAACCGTTGCTCCGGTTGAAGAGCTGAAAGCGCAAGCCAAACGCCTGCGGGAAAAACTGAAGGCGACAGGTGTTGCGCTGTCGCACAGCGCCGCATTGGAACTGCTGGCCCATCAGCATGGCGTACGAGACTGGAACACGTTGAACGCAATGGCCGGGAACCGGATGCACTTGCGTGTAGGCGACAGGGTCGAAGGGCGCTATCTGGGTCAGGTGTACACAGCGGAAATCCGCGCAATAACTATGCTGGGCGATGGTGCTCGTCGCCGTGTAACCCTGCACTTCGATACGCCGGTCGACGTGGTACGTTTCGATAGCTTCTCTGCTTTTCGACAGCGCGTTACCGGAGAGATTGGCTGGGACGGTCGATCCCTACGGCACACTTCCGATGGGGAACCCCAACTTGTGGTGCGGCCTGTATAATACACTAAGGGCGAGGCTCAGGAGCCGCCTCGCCCAATCCGCGAAACTCGCCGGGAAGCTTATTCCGCAGCCCAGCCGCCGACAGCTTTGACTTCAAGGAAGTCTTCCAGACCAAAGATGCCGCCTTCACGCCCGTTGCCGGATTGCTTCATGCCTCCGAACGGAGAGCCCGCGCTGCGTGACTGGCCATTCATCTCGACCATGCCCGACCGTAGAACCCGCGCCATGCGATTGGCACGCGCGCCATCCTGGGTCTGAACGTAGTTGGTCAGGCCATAAGGCGTGTCATTGGCGATCTCGATTGCCTCCTCCTCGGTGTCGAACGGGATCATGGTCAGGACCGGGCCGAAGATTTCTTCGCGCGCGATGGTCATCTGGTTGTTTGCATCGGCAAAGACCGTGGGGCGGACATAGTAGCCTTTGTTCAAACCCTCAGGCCGCCCGGTGCCGCCAGCGACCAGTCGCGCGCCTTCATCGATGCCTTTCTGGATCAGGTCTTGGATCTTGGTCCACTGCACTTCATTCACCACCGGACCGATATGGCGACCTTCCTCGGCGGCAGGGCCGACTTTGACCATTTTGGCCACTTCTGTCGCCGTTTCCACCGCCTTGTCATAGATCGGGCGCTGAACCAGCATCCGGCTGGGGGCGTTACAGCTTTGGCCTGTGTTTTGCATCATGTGCAGCACACCGCGCTTGACCGCTTTCTCGTCTGCATCCTCGAAGACTACATTCGCGCCTTTGCCGCCCAGTTCCAGATGCACTTTCTTGAGCGTCTCAGCCGCGTTCTTCGAAATCGCAGTACCCGCGCGGGTCGAGCCGGTGAAACTGACCATATCCACGTCCCTATGGCCCGACAGCTGAGAGCCAACGCCTACCCCGTCGCCATTCACCAGATTGAACACGCCGGGTGGGAAGCCTGCTTCGTCCATCATATCAGCAAAGATCATTGCGTTCAGCGGGCTTTGTTCTGATGGTTTCAGAACCATGGTGCAGCCTGCGATCGCCGCCGCACCGACCTTGAGCGTGATCTGGTTCATCGGCCAGTTCCACGGAGTAATCAAAGCGGCAACGCCAACCGCCTCATGGATGATTCGGTCATTCGGCGCGTGATCGCCCAGCGGGCGTTCAAATTCAAATGCCTTGGCTGCGCGGATGAAATTCTTCAGGTGGTAGATACCTGCGCCCGCTTGTGCCGAGCGCGCCAGATCAATCGGGGCGCCCATCTCAAGCGACATCGCCTGCGCCAGATCTTCGGACCGGGCCGCATAAAGATCGACCAGTTTTTCCACCAGCGCGATGCGGGTCTCCACCGGGGTTTCCATCCAGCCGGGCAGGGCAGCTTTGGCAGCCGTAACAGCTGCATTGGTGTCGGCTTCTGCGCCAAGCGAAATCACCGCGCAGGGCTCCTCGGTCGAGGGGTTTATGACTTCAAAATCATTGGGCTGCGACGGCGCGACCCAATGACCGTTAATATAGAAATCCCGCTTGTAGATCATCGTGAGCCCTCCTGAAAGTTCGCCTGAGTCCGGCTGTTCGAGGTCACTCTGTCACCCATATACTGATGGAGCAATAGAGAATTTGATCAAATTATTTTCTCGAAGTGTCCACGAATTCCGTATCCTTGGGCGAGGTGGATGGTTTAACCTTCGCTCAAAGTGATTAGGTTCCCAGCAACCGACTCAGGTTTTTCACAGGAAAGGAGATGCCCCATGGGTTTGCGCATCAACGACACCGTCCCGAATTTCACAGCAGAAACGGATCAGGGCACCGTTCAGTTTCACGATTGGATTGGCGACAGCTGGGCCATTCTGTTCTCGCACCCAAAGGACTTCACCCCTGTTTGCACCACCGAGTTTTCGGCTGTTGCACAGCTGAATGACGAATGGGCCGCACGCAACACCAAAGTGATCGGCGTGTCGGTCGACGGTGTTGAGGACCACAAGAAGTGGAAGAAAGACATCGAAGAATACGGCAAGGCCAATCCCGGCTTTCCGATTATCGCCGATGACGGCCTGGCCGTGTCAAAAGCTTTCGACATGCTGCCAGCCGAAGCCTATCTGCCCGATGGCCGCACACCGGCTGACAGCGCCACCGTGCGTTCGGTCTTTATCATCGGCCCGGACAAGCAACTGAAACTGTCGATGACTTACCCAATGACCGTGGGCCGGAACTTTGCTGAAATCCTGCGCGCGCTGGACGGGCTGCAAATGTCGGCCAAAGGCGTTGCAACACCGGCCAACTGGGTGCCGGGCGAAGACGTTATCATCCCGCCGGCCGTGTCGAACGAAGACGCCAAAGCCAAGTTTGGCGAGTTCGAGACGATCTTCCCCTATCTGCGCAAAACCAAAGCGCCGTCCTAAGACGGTTGCCGGGTCAGGGGGGCTGTCTGCCCCCCATCGCGCCTATCGGTACGATCCCCCCCGAAGATATTTCTGGCCAGATGAAGCAGGCGGTTGCTGCGAATGTAGCGATCGCCGGTAAATCCACCGCGCGCGACAACTGACAGGGGTCTGTCTGGATGCCCCCGTACCAAAAGCACGAGGGCATAAGGCGACTGGAAACCGGAGAGAAACCTGACGCCCAAACCGATCAGAAGTTATAGCGAAGCCCGAAGTTGACGCTGAACGTATCCAGATCGTCTTCGACGTTGCCAGTCAAAGCTCCGTTCGGGGCCAGGCGCTGAGAGGAAACGTCAAAGGCCCTGGCATAGCGTGCATCGACGGTAAAGGCGGTTGACGCGTTGATGTCATAGGCCACACCGGCGATCAGTTGGGCGGCAAAAGTTGTGTCGCTGTCATCCAGCGCCACACCTGGCCCATAGGCAAAATCCAGATCCGAGTAAGTAGCACCCAGGCCGAATCCCGCAAACGGTGTCAGCGCACCGGCCTGTTTGAAATCGAACAGCACATTGGCAAACAGCGACGTCTGCGTGACATCGCCCGAGATATTGCCTTCGGCCCCCGGACCGTTGCCGGTAAAGTTCACACCATCCACGTCACTGTCGCGATAGGAAAGCTCCAGTTCGATGCGCGTTCCGATACTGTCATTGGACCATTGCGGGATTTCTTTGCCGATCGCCACACCCAGACCGAAACCTGTGTCGAAATCCGTATCAACCGATTGCGTCGCGCCGCCGATTGTGCCCGCGAAATCGCTGTCCTGTAGTTGGCTGTAGCCGATGAAGCCCTGAATATAGGTACCATCGCCAAGACTCTGTGCGGCAAGCGCCGTCGAGCTGATAGCCAGAGCCGTAGAGGCAAGAATGAGGCGCGTGAACATTAACCATCTCCTTTGTTCCAAAGTCCGCATGCCACCGATGTGGGCAAAGCTGGCCAAAAGGAAAGGTGCGGGACCTTCACTTCGCTTCACAGGTTTTTGGAACAGTGTGAGTGAATAGCCCGGCGGGATTGCGGGCAGGTCTTGCCGTTTTTCAGGAGCTGTCACCTGTGGGGGGCGGAACATCCTTTACCAACGGCTCGCACAGAAGTTCGTCGACAAAGAAACTGAGCAACTGCAACCGGCTGGAAACGCCCGCCTTTCGGTACACCGCAGCGCTTTGCGCCTTTATTGTCCCTTCTTTGGTCTGCCGAATTTCGGCGATTTCAGCAATGGACAGACCTTTGATCGACAACATGGCGACATCACGCTCGGCGTCGGTCAGTTGCCATTCACTGAACTGGTTTTCGATGATCTGGGCAAACGCTCCTTGGGCCACGCGCAGCTGCCGTTGCATGTCGCGCACCCGCCTAGTCTGGGAACGGATCAGGGCGATTGTGGCGCTCAGACCTGCGACAAGCGCCAGCGCCAGAAACAGCTCAAACGAATGCAGGTAACGAAACCCTGCGTCGCTGCCACCGGTCCAGTCCAGCGCCGCATCGGTCATGAAAAAGGCGGCGCAGAGAGCCTGCACCACCAGAAGGAGCCAAAGTAAAGACGTTTGAGAGATTTTCATACAGCCCCTTGGATATCGAGAATTCAGTCGTCATCCTCTTCGAGCTCGATGGCGGTCACGACGCCGTCCGTGTCAGACAGGACGAGCTCAGTTTCCACGCCATCCTTGAGCAGTTCAACCTCAATCTCACCGTCTTCGAATTCGATCTCTTCGATCTGATACCCCTGCGCTTCAAGAGTTGACCGGATGTCGGCTTCGCTGGTGCCCAGTTTGTCGCCCAGTCCGACATTGGCCAATGCAAGTACCGGTGCTGTTGCGATCAGTCCTGTCAGCGTCAGCAGTTTCAAAGTTTCCATATCACATCTCCTTTTTGCGGTGTGGCAATGCAGTCGAACTGGGCGCGCGGGCTGGTCGCTGCGATTGGCTTATGGTTGAAACAGGGTGGATTAAACCAAAGTTTATGCTCTCCGGCGGCAGGTTCCGCCCACCATATTCTGGTTCCGGCCGATCTGTGATAGTTTGTTTTGGGAAACATACAGGCTTGTGACCAACGACGTCGGGCTTTCGGACTGTCTTGAACAGGAGAAGACCATGGCATTTACAGATTGGTACGTGGAGGGGGAAAGTTTCGGGAATTGCAATTGCGGCTATGCTTGCCCCTGCCAATTCGAGGAGCTGCCGACGCATGGCGATTGTCGGGGCTTTGAAGTGCTTGAAATCGGCAACGGGTATTTCGGAGAAACGGATCTCAGTGGAACCAAGGCTGCGTTGATTTACGCATGGCCCGGGCCAATATTCGAGGGTGGCGGTGAAATGCAGGTGATTGTCGACCCCGCAGCCACGCCGACGCAGCGCGATGCGTTGGAAAAGGTCTTTCACGGTGAAGAAACCGAAGAGATGGCAACGCATTGGTTCGTGTTTCGGGCCATGTGCGATACAGTGCATGACACATTGTACCTGCCGATTGAGTTTGAGATGGATATCGAAGGGCGAACAGCCAGTGTTACCGTCGGTGACGTTCTAAAGTCGACCGGGCGTCCGATTCAGGCTCCGCATGGCGGCGGAGAACATCGCGTACGCATTGATATTCCCGGTGGGATCGAATTCACCACTGCCGAAATCGGTAGCGCCACGACTCGCGCCGATGCGGCGATCAAGCTGGATTTGAAGGACAGTTATGGCCAGTGGCATGTGTTGAAACACGGCCCGGGTGGTGTCGCCCATTGA
Organism: uncultured Ruegeria sp.; assembly: GCF_947497005.1. Taxonomy (GTDB): domain Bacteria; phylum Pseudomonadota; class Alphaproteobacteria; order Rhodobacterales; family Rhodobacteraceae; genus Ruegeria. The sequence goes on from NZ_CANMFF010000009.1 coordinate 153,868, forward strand.
GGACTGGGGGCTTCAGGCTGCCTGCGCGGGTGTGAGTGCTGGGACCTCCCAGCGGGGAACTATCAGATTCCCCTGTAACGCACATACTTCAAAGGGTTTCAGCACCGGTAATACCGTGGATCCGTAACCGTGTTCCTTGTCGGGCAAGTCTGGGAAAAGCTCGAACAACTCTCGTCGAGTCGCCGGGGCCATGGCACTTAACGTTGTGTCGCCGGGAAAAAAAGACTCCGACCAGACACCTTCCACGTTCACCAATTCGTGCCGATCGAAAAGTATGTGAACGTACTCTACCCCCTGCGCTGGTGTTTCCTGAATGATGGTATGCCCATCGATCAGCCCTTTTGCCGGGGCCAGCATGGCTGCATCCCCAAACATTACCTCCATCATAGTCGACGTGACGGCGATCCGGTGTTGCGGGGAAACAACCAGATCGCGGCTGGGGCAGTTCGGTCCGAAAGTGCCTGCGCTGATCCGTACCGGGCACAGATGAGGGCTCTGTTGCAGCTCGTGCGCCGACAATCGACGCCTGCCAATCCAGCGCACCGGGCAGACGCGACCATCAGCGGTGACCACCGGATCACCGGGTCTCAGGGTTTCCACGCGGCGGGGCCCTGAAGATGTCTGGATCAGTGAATTGGCGGTAAAGCACACAAAGGACGGAAGCGTTTGGTACGCCGAAGGCTGAGCCGTGCCCGCAAAACCTGTATCCGATATCGTATCGTTCAGCTGGGCCTGACCTGAGGTGACGATAATGTACCGCGGGTTTGAAAATTGAAGCAGGATGAAGGTTACAGGTGTTCCGTTCACTGTCCCGGTATAACTTTCGAACGTACTGAAATTTTGGCTCGATCCGGCAAAGCCGGGCAGGGACCCAAGATCCAGCTGTGCGCCATCCGGGTCGGGGTCCTGCAAGAAGGCATCATTATCCGTGATTTCGACGGAATACGCAGCGGTGATATCAACGTTGCGATTGCTGAACGGGTCTGCACTGATTTCGAAAACGGTAATTGAGGCCACGGTCGAAGAGCATCCCTGAAAGCGGCAATAACATCCTTATGGTTGAGTAAATACATGCAATAAGTGTTAATAATTGATTTACCAAAACGAAGCGTCGTTTCGGTGGTACTGAAACGAAAAAGGCCCCGGTCGAAACCGGGGCCTTTTGCAGTCAGTCAGAGGGGGCAGATTACTCTGCGCCTTCCTCTTTCTTTTCTTTCTTCTCAGGAACGATCTCTTCGCCGGTTTCCTGATCGACAACTTTCATCGACAGGCGGACCTTGCCGCGATCGTCGAAGCCCAGCAGCTTGACCTTCACTTCCTGACCTTCCTTCAGAACATCTGACGGATGGTTCAGGCGGCGGTTCTCGATCTGGGATACGTGGACCAGACCATCGCGCTTGCCAAAGAAGTTCACGAAGGCGCCGAAATCGACGATCTTGACCACTTTACCGGTATAGACCTGACCTTCTTCCGGCTCGGCCACGATCGAATAGATCATGTCATAGGCCTTCTTGATCGATTCACCATCGGGCGAGGCGATCTTGATAACGCCGTCATCGTTGATGTCGACCTTGGCACCCGAGGTTTCCACGATCTCGCGGATGACTTTACCGCCCGAGCCGATCACTTCGCGGATCTTGTCGGTCGGGATGTTCATGGTCTCGATGCGCGGCGCGTGGACCGAGAATTCGTTGGTCTCGGACAGGGCTTTGCTCATTTCACCCAGGATGTGCATCCGGCCGTCCTTGGCTTGCGCCAGGGCTTTCTCCATGATCTCGGGCGTGATGCCCGCAACCTTGATGTCCATCTGCAGCGAGGTGATGCCGTTTTCGGTACCAGCCACCTTGAAGTCCATGTCACCCAGGTGGTCTTCGTCACCCAGAATGTCCGACAGGATTGCGTAATCGCCGTCATCTTCCAGGATCAGACCCATGGCCACACCGGCAACCGGTGCCTTCAGCGGAACACCCGCATCCATCATCGACAGCGAGCCGCCGCAGACCGACGCCATCGAGGACGATCCGTTGGATTCGGTGATCTCTGACACGATGCGGATCGTATAGGGGAAGTCGGTTGCCGCAGGCAGAACCGCCTGCAGGGCGCGCCATGCCAGCTTGCCGTGGCCGATCTCACGACGGCCCGGGCCCATGACCCGGCCAACTTCACCAACCGAATACGGAGGGAAGTTGTAGTGCAGCAGGAAGTTCGATTTGAAGTTGCCGTGCAGCGCGTCGATGAACTGTTCGTCGTCGCCGGTGCCCAGCGTGGTCACGGCCAGTGCCTGTGTTTCACCACGGGTGAACAGGGCCGAACCATGGGTCCGCGGCAGCATCGAGGTCTCTGCAACGATCGAACGGATGTCGGTGGTCGAACGACCATCTATCCGCTTGCCGCCCTTGACGACGTCGCCGCGCAGAATGCCAGCTTCCAGTTTCTTCATCGCCGAACCGAGGTTGCCGTCTTCCAGCTGCTCTTCGGTCAGTGCTTCCTTGATCGCTTCACGGGCAGCGGCAACAGCGGCGGTGCGCTCTTGCTTGTCGGTGATCGCGAAGGCGGCGCGCATCTGTTCTTCACCGGCGGCTTTGACAGCGGCGGACAGCTCCGAATAATCCGGCGCCTGGAAATCAAACGGCTCTTTCGCGGCGTCTTCGGCCAGCGAAATGATCAGGTCGATAACCGGTTGAATCTGCTCATGTGCGAATTTGACCGCACCCAGCATTTCGGCCTCGGACAGCTCGTAGGCTTCGGATTCCACCATCATCACGGCGTCTTTGGTGCCGGCAACAACCAGATCCAGACGCTGTTCGGGGTTCAGGCGCAGGTCCTGCATGTCGTCGACGGTCGGGTTCAGGATATATTCGCCATCCTCGAAACCAACGCGGCAACCAGCGATCGGGCCCATGAACGGCGCGCCCGACAGTGTCAGCGCGGCGGAGGCGGCGATCATCGCAACCATGTCGGGATCGTTGACCAGATCATGGGACAGCACGGTGCACATCACCAGAACTTCGTTCTTGAAGCCGTCAACGAACAGCGGGCGGATCGGACGGTCGATCAGACGCGCGGTCAGCGTCTCTTTCTCGGTCGGGCGCGCCTCGCGCTTGAAAAAGCCGCCCGGAACCTTACCGGCAGCATAGTATTTTTCCTGATAGTGGACGGTCAGCGGGAAAAAGTCCTGACCGGGTTTTTGCGCCCGCGCAAAGGTCACGTTTGCCATGACGCTGGTTTCGCCCAGCGTGGCAATCACGCTGCCGTCAGCCTGACGGGCAACCTTGCCGGTTTCCAGTGTCAGCGTCTCTTCGCCCCACTGCATAGATTTCTTTGTTACATCAAACATATGCGTATCCTAGAAGGGAGCACTCCCGGCCCTCCGGGTCTCCCGTTTTGCATGGCGGCCCCATTGCCGCCGATCCCATTTTAACTTTCGTCTGAGTGCCGGGATCAGGGCACAACGTCTCAGATACCGCGCGCATACATGAGAATGCGTTGGAAGGAAAGGGGAAGTGCCAAGTGTGGCCGGATCATGCAAAAACCGGCTACAGCTGTCACTGAAAATCAGATTGAAAGGTCCGGCTATTGATTTTTGATGTGAGGAAACCGATCTGTTTCACCTTTTCTAAAAGCAAATATTCTTACCCGCTTTTTTGGAGTTTTCTGTGGCGTTGCTATTGCGTTGACATTGAATTCTCAGAATAGGAATTTCACCGCAAATCAAAGTGCATTCGACCACCCTTGGAGGAATTAGTGTCAATTGTTGATGTTCTGGCTGCGCGTCTGATCGAAGATGTCAAATCCAATGACTTGTCGGGGAGTTTCCTGATGCTCGGACGGCAGGATTGGGTTGGTGTGCGCCGGTCGAACTCCGCAGCTTTGTTTCGGGAAGTCTTGCAGAAATACCTGCCCGGAGTGACCGAAACCGACCTTTGCAACTCGGATGATAGTTACTCGGAAACCTTCTTTCGAAAACTTGGGTTCTCCGAAGTGGACTCTCTGGATTATTCAGATTTTGAAGGTGCGAGTATCGTTCAGGACCTCGCCGGGGTTTTACCCGACAAGCTGGTTGGTAGGTTTGACGTCATTTATGATGGTGGAACCTGCGAGCACGTGTTCGACTTGCCGACCGCTTACAGAAACATTGATAAGATGCTTAAGCCTGGAGGAGTGTTTATTGCGCACTCGCCTTCGAACAATTGGATCAATCACGGCTTCTATCAGATTTGCCCAGAGATCGTGTACGGCTTTTGGGTCAACGCGATGAACTACGAGGCTCTGAAATGTGTGTGGCAACCGTTAAGGCCATATGCTGCGCGTAATGTGGTGAAAATGACGGACCCCAACAAGACAAAGAAGCGTCCGCGCCCGCTTGGATCGTTTAATGCAGGATTACCGGTGCTTTTGGATTATGTGGTCCGAAAACCGTTTGCTGATACAGGGACGCGTGCAAGTGTGTCGCAAAGTGACTATGCCACACGTTGGGAAAAACACGTTGAAAGCTGATGGCGATGTACCCAGATGGACCTGACTTGGCCGTTTTGAGTTTTCCAGCTGCTGTGATGAATTAAGAGGGGTAAGGTGTTTTGATCTCAGTTCAGATCAAGCATGAATTGCCAGCTGAAACAGTTTGTATCAACCCGAGTGGCAATTGAAATTCTGTCTTGTCATTTTCCGCGAATCAAAATGAAAACGCCCGCCAGTCGGCGGGCGCGTTGAACCGGGAAACCCGGTTTCGGGTCTTTTTCAAGAAGCTTAGCGGCGGATGCCCAGCTTTTTGATCAGGTCCTGGTAACGGGCTTCTTCTTTGCCTTTCAGGTAGTCCAGCAGCTTACGGCGCTGGGCGACCATTTTCAGCAGACCGCGACGACCGTGGTTGTCTTTCTTGTGGGTCTTGAAGTGCTCGGTCAGGGTGGTAATGCGCGAAGTCAGGATGGCAACCTGGACTTCCGGCGAACCGGTGTCGCCGTCCTTGGTTGCGAATTCTTTCATGACGCGTGTTTTTTCAGCGGCAGTAATCGACATCGGGGTCTCCTTCAATAGGTTAGAGTTGATGGCGCAGGCCGGGATGTCGTCCAGCACAGGCCCATGGAGAAATCCGCACCGATTCCGATGCGGATGGGCGCGTATAAGCGCATTTTCTTCAAATGGCAAAGGGAATTTGATGGCTCAGACCATCTGCCCATACTGCGCCAGTTGTGCTTCCGTGATCAGTTTAATGTCAGCCACAGTCATACCTTCGGCCCCGTAAACCTGCGCTACTTCCTGACCATTGACCATGATCCGCGTCAGGTTGGCGTTTTCCGCGTCGGGTTCCACTTCAATCTCTGGGTTGGTCTCATCCTCCCAGGTGACAAGCAGTTTGTCCTCACCAGGCTGGAATCCCATGACGGCGACTTCGTCATTGCCCGGGCTCAGCACGATGTCATCGGCACCCAGACCGCCTGTCACAACATCGCCGCTGCCTGCGACAATAGTGTCATCACCGGCACCCCCGTTCAGAAAATCACGCTCGGCAGTGCCTTCTTCGATGCCGAACACAAAGTCGTCCCCGTCTCCGCCAAAGACCACATCCTCACCTTCTCCACCGTTCAGGACATCGTCTCCGAACCCGCCCTGCAACGCGTCATCCTCAGCGCCACCTTCCAGAGTATCATTTCCCTGACCACCGTAGAGCTCATCTTCGCCCTCACCTCCGTCCAGAATGTCGTCACCGAAGTGGCCAAACAGGGCATCGTCACCTTCCTCGCCGAGCAACAGATCGTCATCGGCCTCACCATGCAGGACATCATCTCCGTGACCGCCTGAAAGCACATCCGCACCGTCGCCCCCGTACAGAACATCGTCGCCCTTGCCGCCATCAATAGCGTCATCGCCGCCGAACCCATTGATCTGATCCACTCCGTCTTGCCCGGTGATAGTGTCGGGAGTGTCGCTACCGGCAATCACGAGGTCTCCTTCAAATTCCGAGATCACAGTGCCGGTGGATGGGGTTTCAGCGTCAGGATCTATCGGGTCTTCGATGTTTTCGCCGATGTCCAGATATTCTCCGGTGCCGTGTTCAGTCGAAGCGTCATCGTCTGGATTGTCATCCGACACGTCGTCATCTTCGATCAAGATATCGCTCATCGCGTAAGCAGCACCGCCGATGGCGGCCAGTCCAATCAATCCGGCCAGAAACATGACACTCCTCCGATGGCAGAATGCTCCGAGGGTGATCATCCCATGCATTCGGCACTGAGGTCAAAGTCAACCTATTGAAATGGTTAATTCTTTATCACCACAGCTCGGGCTGTTGGGTGTATGCGATATAAAGCGGATGCTTGGGGTGACCATCCTTGGTCAGGCCCAGATGGAACAGTGGCTGGCCGGTTTCGCGCAAAAGGGTTTCAACCGCCGGCCCGCGCTCCAAATGCGCACCATGGGTGCCCCAGGCGGCGATGATCTGATCGGCCCATTGCACGCCGTCCAGAATAGCCCGGTCATTCTCTGGCCCCACTGGATCGGTGGCGGCGCGCATCTTATGCGGATCGGTGTCGCGCCAGGCAAAGATGTTGGTGACCTGAAAGGCACCGAACCCCAATGCGCGCGCGCGTCGTTCGCAGCGTTCCACCGTGGGATCGTTCTGTACCTCGGTTGCAGTCGACGGGTTCAGCATCACGAACAACGCCCTTTTCCCTTCCGGGTCCCAGATACGGGTCAGGCTATAGCGATACATTTCGCAGTCAGAATAAACGGCGGTCGAGGGCGCATCGCCCTTGATATGGGAACGGGTGATCATGCCTTTCGCCTAACACGTGGTTCAGACGACGAACACCCGGCTGGGATGCAATTCACCTGATTTGTAGATGCCTACGGCCACGGCTTTGCCATCCAGCGAGGCCCAGGCTTCGTCGCCATACTCGACATCCGAGGCCAGCACCATGCCCGGGTTGCCGTTGCGTAGCCGGGTCGCGCCTTCGGGGCTGCATTTCAGTTCCGGCAGACCCGAGAGACCGGTTTCCAGAGGGTGCAGGTAGTCGTCCAGCGCGGTCGTCTTGGCCATCTCATCGATCTGCTCGATACTCAGCCCGTCTTCTGCCTCGAACGGGCCGGACCAGATGCGGCGCAGCACCTTGACGTGGCCATGACACCCCAACGCCGCACCCAGATCGCGCGCGATGGACCGGACATAGCCGCCTTTGCCACAGGTCATTTCCAGTACAACGTGATCATCATCGGGGCGGTCGACAAGGATCAGCTCCTCGACCCAAAGGGGCCGGGCAGTCAGTTCCACATCTTCGCCATCGCGGGCCAGTTTATAGGCGCGCTGGCCATCGATCTTCACGGCCGAGAATTTCGGCGGGACCTGCATAATGTCGCCCAGAAACGGTGAAAGCGCCTGTTTGACATCTGCATCCGACGGGCGCTCATCGCTTTGTGCGATCACCTCGCCCTCGGCATCATCGGTGTTGGTGGCCTGACCCAGACGAACGGTGAAGGTATAGGCTTTCAAAGCATCAGTGATGTAGGGAACGGTTTTGGTCGCCTCCCCCAGAGCCACGGCCAGAACGCCTGTTGCCTCGGGGTCCAGCGTGCCGGCATGGCCCGCTTTCTTGGCGTCCATCGCCCAACGCACCTTGTTGACCATAGCCGTCGAGGTCATGCCCGCAGGCTTGTCCACCACCAGCCATCCGGAAATGTCGCGACCCTTGCGTTTGCGTCCCATCTTGCACCTTGCCTTTTGCCGAGGCGCGCGACCTATCGGATCACCATCGCCCTGTCAATTTGAAGGCCTATCCTCGACCACGCCGACAATGGGCCCCAGAGAGAACCCCAGATCTGAACGGCTATTGGCGCGGTCATACATTCGCGAGATATTGCCATCCAGAAACAGCGCGTTCGGGGTACCCAGAGCATCGCGGAACAGGCTGCCGAATTCGTGGAAGGTCACGTAATCTTCGGAGATTACGAATACAGCACGTGTGCCGTCGTCGCTCGTGCCCACACCGTTACGAATGTAGCGCGAGGTCGAATCAGGCAGGAAGCGCGGATGCAGCTCTCCGTCGATTACCAGCATCGGCCCGGATTGGGTGGCAAAGCGGCAGTTCGGGGCACGATCAACGTAATCCAGCGTCTCAAACACATCGGCGCGACCCTTGCGGATGCAGAACACCCCATTGGGCAGTAGCCCGAAATTGCCGGGGCCAGGGTTTGCGATGATGCGCATCTGCTCCTGTCCGTCTTCGACATAGTGACCCACGGGCGAGCGGTCGTCATGATACATGCCCGCATTCATCGCAAAGGTCAGCTGTTTGCCGTCGGGCACCAGCGTCTCGTTGACGGATGAGAAGTGGCCAAGAACGTCGCCATCCTCGCCGTTCAGAAACAGGCGAATGTCTTCGTTGGCTGCATCAACCTCGCAGACCGTATACCGCAAGTCCTCGTGGGTCAGCTTTTCGCAAGTCACTGCCTCAACTTGCGCGGCCCAGAGAACCGCGCAAAATGTGGTCAGCGTGCGGATCACTCGTCCAGATCGCGGCGCACCGCGTCCTGTTCGAACATGCGGCGGGTGTCGTCCAGACGGTCAAACGTGTCATCCAGCCGGAACCGCAGATCGGGCGAGAATTTCAGGCCGACCTTCTTACCGACCATGCGGCGCAGCTCGTGTTTGTTGCGGGCCAGCAGTTCGATCACGTCCTCCTGCCCTTTGCCGCCCAGAGGCAGCACGAAGGCGGTCGCGATTTTCAGATCGGGCGAGGTGCGCACCTCACCCACGGTGATCGACATGCGGTTCAGGTCTGGGTCGTGGACATCTCCGCGCGCCAGAACTTCGGACAGGGTGCGGCGGATCAGTTCGCCGACACGCAGCTGTCGTTGGGACGGGCCGGGGCCATCGTGAAATTTGTTCTTTGCCATAAACCCCGATCTAAGCCCAAAGCGGGGCTTTGCCAAGCGGGCGCGAACGAGGTAGGAGGCTTTGAGCCGAATTCGAGAAAGGACCAGCGCAATGACCCATATTCCGGGGATCGTCATCACAGGGGCTTCGGGCCGTATGGGGCAGATGCTGATCAAGACCGTGACGGACAGCGATCAGGCGCGTCTGGTGGGTGTTGTCGAACGCGAGGGTCACGATTGGATCGGTCAGGATGTGGGCACGGCGATGGGTGGCCCCGCACTGGGCGTCAAAATCACCGACGACCCGTTGGAAGCATTCGCGCAGGCGCAGGCGGTGATCGATTTTACCGCGCCCGAGGCAACGCTGGAGTTTGCCGCTTTGGCTGCGCAGGCACGGTGCGTACATGTGATCGGCACAACCGGAATGGCAGACGAGCAGATTGCGGCACTTGAACCGGCCTCGCGTCATGCGGTGATCGTACGCGCGGGCAACATGAGCCTTGGCGTCAACCTGCTGGTGCAATTGACCAAAAAGGTCGCTGCTGCGCTGGATGAGGATTTTGATATCGAAATCATCGAAGGGCATCACCACCACAAGGTAGACGCTCCGTCTGGCACAGCGTTGATGTTGGGCGAGGCTGCGGCCGAGGGGCGCGGCGTTACACTGACAGATGTGTCCGACCGGGGCCGCGACGGCATCACCGGCCCCCGCAAACGCGGCGATATCGGCTTCCACGCCATTCGCGGCGGCGACATTGTTGGTGAACATGACGTGCTGTTCGCGGCCCCCGGAGAACGCATTGTCCTGCGCCATCTGGCCAGTGACCGCGCAATCTTTGCGCGCGGCGCTTTGAAAGCTGCGCTGTGGGGGCAGGGGAAGGCGCCCGGCCAGTATGACATGGTGGATGTGCTGGGGCTGTAAGCCATAGACGAAGCGGTCGCCGACGCTAAGCTCTGACCCATGAGGATTCGGCACACTGGACTGGCAACCGGCGTTTGGCTTGCAGTGTTTTACCTGACACTGCTGCCATTCGTGGCGCATGGCGTTGGTATGATAGGCATTGGCCTATCGGAAGACGCAGCCCAACAGAGCTATCTGTTCGCGGATGACCAGTTCGTCGGCAATGCAGCCATGTTGGTGCATATCCTGGCAGGTACGCTTCTGGTGGTACTCGTGCCGCTTCAACTGCTGAAAGGGCTTCGGCTCGAATACAATCGATTGCACCGCGCGATGGGAACCGGATTGGTGGCACTGGCGCTGATCACAGGTCTGGCAGGCATGACCTATATCCCATTGCGCGGGACAATCGGTGGCCCGGTGATGTCCGCAGCCTTCTTTCTGTATGGGCTGTGTCTGTTCACGGCCGCACTGATGGTGGCGCGCATGGCCTTAGCCAGAGATCGAGCAGGTCATTGGGCGTGGGGTTTGCGCTTGTTCTGGCTGGCGCTTGGGTCGTGGCTCTACAGATTGCACTATACGCTATGGTACTTGCTGACTGGTGGTCTTGGGTCAGAGCCCGATTTCTCGGGCCCTTTCGATCTGGTGCAGAACTTTGCGTTTTTCGTGCCCTATCTTTTGGTTGTTCAGGTTTGGGTATCCAATAGGCGCAATGCTCATCATGGGACGTTGGCTACAAATCCCTGATCTTATCTGCGCGCAGGGGGCAGGCCAGATAGACGCCGAACTCTTTCCCCATATCGGCGCTGACACGGGCATGGACGCGCCCCTGCCGATCAAGGAATCGCTGGTTGTCTTCAACCGGGAAAATTCCTTCGTGCCATATGCCGGGATGGATATAGAGGCCGCGCGAGCCGTCACACCAGAACGCCACAACCTTGTCCGGGGTCAGATTGTCACCGGGCAGAGCGACAGGCACGATGAAGGGCTTGTTGTCCAGCGGCCAGAACATCTGCCCGCCATCCGGGTGGTAGTTCATATGCCACAACAGCACCTGATCGCGTGGCGCGGTTTTCCGGTCGGTCTGCGCGGCCTGTGGATCAGCGGACCAGCCAAGAACATAGTGACCTTTGACCGCTTCGTTCTCGCCGTATAGCACATCGCCCTGCCAGTCGCATTTGAACGTGCCTTCGACCCAACCACCTTCGTCGCCCGTTCCTTCGTCGATGGGGCGCCAGCCTTGCTGCGGCCAGCGCACAATTTCGATTTCAAAGGATTCAGGGTCGTCAACCAGGCATCCATAGCTCTTGACCGAGTCTTCCGTCGCCCGGATCAGAGGAACCTCATGCCACGGCAAAGAAGGTTTTGTGCTGGCTTCGAAGATGTATTCCGGAGCGTTCATGCTGACCCCAGATGCTTGTCGACCATCCGTTGCACCATCGGCGCGAAATGCGCAAAGTCCGGCGTTTCCATATCCGCGCGCTTGCCAGCTTCGTCAAGATACCGCACCTGAATGATCTCTGCCAAGTTCGGGTTGGCTTCGAAATCGGCAACCTCATCGGCGCTCATCGGGCCACCCTGCAATTCCAATGTATGAACCGAAGCTGTCGACAGCCGATTGAAATACTCCGGCTTTGTGGCGCAGAGATACCTCTTGGCCGCCACGTGATAGCGACAGCAATCAGTGATCACTGAGGGAAAGAACTGCTCAAGTACCTCGGCCCCTGCATCTTCGTGATGACGGTCTTCGGTGTCGTCCGGGTGATAGGTGCCGAACTCGGACGTGAAATGGCCGATATCGTGCAACAGGGCACCGACGATGATTTCTTCGGGCTGACCGTTCTGTTCTGCGATGGTCGCGCCCTGCAACATGTGCTCGGCCATGGTGACAGGCTCGCCCAGATATTCCTCGCCGCCGCGACGGGCAAAGATATCCCCGATGAAGGCTACGATATTTTCCCTGTTCAGGGTTGAGAATTCGGGCTTCATTCTGCCGCCTCCGGCTGCGCTGTCTGCATCGCAGCCAGTGTCGACAGCAGCCCGTCCTTGTCGGCATAGCAGCCCTGCAGCCAACGCGAGCCTGCGCCAGAATAGCCCAGACGCGCGTGCAGTACGCGGGTGTTGTCGACGATGAAACTCTCGCCGGGTTCCAGCTTGAACGATACGCCCATGGCCGGGTCGTCGATGATATCACCCAACTGGCGATAGGCGGCGTAGTAGGCCTCCATCTTGTCAAACGGAACGTCCACGAAAGGGGCAGAGGAGCGGTTGTTGAATCGGATGCCGATCAGTTCGCCATCGGGCGACAGTTCGATCATCGGACGACGCGAGCGCAGGTAAACACCGTCCGAGCCTTTGTATTCGAAGCGCGCCGGGTAGCCAGCCAGAAGGGCAAAGCCTTCGGGGTTCTGTTCACGCAGTTTTTCAGCGGCGCGGAAGCCATCGACCACGATCGAGTCGCCACCCTCGGCGCTGTTTTCAAGACAATAGAGGATTTGCAGCGTTGGCACCGGGTCGCGATAGGGATTGTCCGTATGGGCCTGCAGCCCCAATCCGGTATAGGCAAGGTTGGTCGGGTTCACCTCGGTCCGAACCTCAAAGTAAGGGCCATAATTGGTTTCGCGGACGTAGCCGAAAAGGTCGGCCACTTTAAGCAGCGATTCCGGTTCGGTCGGGCCATCTGTCAGTTTGGCAAAACCGAACTCTGCCACAGCGGCCAACCAATTGCGCTTGGCCGCAGGGCTGGCATGGACCTCGTTCCAATCACCACTGGGCGCGCCGATGCCGCGTTCCCATGTCGTGATGCCCGATGCGATGCGTCCATGTGCAACATCACGATCGCAGTCGTAGCTGTGTTCGGCCAACCATTCGGCCGGGAAGGTAACAGTCTTGCCTTCAGGCTGGAACGTGACCTGCAAACCGCCCGAAACAACCTCGGCTGCACTGACCGAGATGTTTGCAGGGATATCGCCGATGGTGATCAGACGCTGACCGTTACCGGGGGCGCGGGTATCGGCGTCCAGCGCATTGTCGCGCAGCCAAACGGCGTGAAAGCGAGCTTGGGTTCCGGTGTCGAATTCGACGGTGACGACCGACGTATCGTGGATGGCAGAGCGCAGCATGGGGGTCTCCTGTTCAGCGCGGGCTTTGGTTGAGCAGATACGTCGTTCATGGCATTACTACAATTAATCCTTATTTCGGCTGAGACTTGGAAAAACTTATGGCTAAGAAAAAGATCGGATTGCCGCCCCTGGACTGGCTGCGGGTGTTCGAGGCTGCCGGACGTCTTGGTGGATTCTCGGCAGCTGCTAAAGAGTTTGGACTGACGCAGGCGGCGGTCAGTCAACGGATCGGCAATCTTGAAGCCTGGCTGGGCCGATCCTTGTTCGTGCGCGAGGCGCGGGGCGTGTCGCTGACAGTGGAAGGCGAAAGCTATCTGCCTTTGGTACAGGACAGCCTGCAGGCGCTGGAGCGCAACACTGAAGACCTGTTCGGGAAATCCCCGCGCGAACTCAGGGTGGCCGGATTGTCATCGAACATTCATGCGCTTGTCCTACCCGCCCTGCCTGCCTTTCATCACTTGCAGCCCAAGGTTCGGGTGATGACCGACTCGGTCGCACGTCGGTCGTCCCTGGATGAGGAACGCACATGGCTGCAAATCCGTTATGGCCGGGGTATGTGGTCCGGGCGAGATGCGGCCCTGATTGCGCGCGAAGTCCTTGTGCCTATGGCCGCACCGGATATCAGCTGGGGCGCGCCCTTGATTGATCTGCGCGGCGAACGCCCCGGCTGGCGTGAGTGGAGCCAGAAATGTGGCCGAGAAGATTTGCCGCCTTCAACAATCAGCTTCGATTCAATGGAACACGCAATTTCGGCAGCGCGGCGCGGAATGGGAATGGTTTTGGGGTCGGTTCCGTTGGCGGCCGCCGATCTTCAGGAGGGTCAGCTGCGCAGGCTGGATTTGCCTGAACTGCAAACCAAAGACGGGTATTGGCTGACATGGCCCGAAGACCGGGCGAAGTCCAAAAAACAACGTGCGTTGATCGAGGATTTCCTGAAGGCGCTGCGCGGCTGAGCGCTCAGAAGTCGATGGCGATACCTTTCTTTTCCCAATCGCCGTAACGGGCCGGATCCGGCCCGTCGCGACCACCCAGTTCCTTGGGCAGCTTTGTGGCCTCGGCTTCGGCCTTGCGGCGGCGTTCTTCCGCTTCGGCCAGCGCGCGCTGGGCAGCAAGGGGCATATCTTTGCTGTTGTCACTCATGACATTGGGTTCCTTTCCGTCCATAGCCTTGATATACGCGCGCGTCCGCCAAAGGCAATGCGGGCTCAGGTCACATGAAGGCGGAACCATGTCAAACAGTGCAACAGCAGCACGGCGCAGCGCAATCTATCTTCTGGATCAGGTTCTGGGCGAAGGCCGCCTGCTGTCCGAATGTCTGGCGGCGGGTGCTCTGGATCGGCTGGAGCCCGAGGACCGCGCGCGCGCCCAGCGCCTGGCATCGGAAACGCTGCGCGGACTGGAGCGGGCCGACCGTCTGCTGGACAACCATCTGAATCGCACACCGGCCCTGACGGTTCACAACACGCTGAGACTGGGCGCGATCGAGCTGTGTAACGGTGAAGCCGCGCATGGCGTGGTGAATTCGATGGTCGAGATCATCAGCCGTTCGCGCAAGCATGGACGTCTGAAGGGCTTGGTAAATGCCGTTCTGCGCAAGGTTGCGACAGAGGGGCCCGAGGCGTGGCCGAAGATGCGTGTCCCGCGTTTGCCAGAGTGGTTGCGGGATCCGCTGATCATGGCGTGGGGCGCGGATGCCGTTGCCGGGATGGAGCAGGCGCATTTCGGGGGGGCGCCACTCGATCTGACTTTGAAGCCGGGGGTGAACGGCCCTTCGGGCGATGTGTTGCCGACAGGCTCAATTCGCTTGCAGGATGCCGGTCAGGTTTCGACTCTGCCGGGGTACAAAGCCGGGGATTGGTGGGTGCAGGATGCGGCAGCTGCTTTACCGGTTCGCGTTCTGGCGCCCAAGGCGGGCGAGAAGGTGCTGGATCTTTGTGCAGCGCCCGGAGGTAAAACGATGCAAATGGTCGCCGCCGGAGCGAATGTCACGGCTTTGGATGTATCGGAAGCCCGGATGGCGCGGGTGAGCGATAACCTTGAGCGCACCGGGTTGAAGGCGCAGGTCGTTGTCGGGGATGCGCTGGAACATGAAGGCCAATACGACGCAATCCTGTTGGACGCGCCTTGTTCGGCTACCGGCACGATCCGCAGGCATCCCGATTTGCCGTTTGCCAAAGATGGCTCGGAATTCGGCGGTCTGATCGAGCTTCAAACGCAAATGTTGGCCCATGCCTTGACTTTGCTGAAACCCGGCGGGCGCTTGGTCTATTGCACCTGTTCATTGCTGCCGGATGAAGGTGAGGTTCAGATCGAAGAAGCATTGGACATGTATCCTGGCATGACCGTGAATCGCGCCGCTCTGAACATACCGGGCGTCGAAGAGGACTGGATCACCGAAGAGGGCGGGCTGCGGTTGCGGCCGGATTTTTGGCCGGATCGCGGCGGATTGGATGGGTTCTATATCGCCTGTCTGAACAAATCTGCCTGAGCGCACGCTTTTCGATGACTTGACGATCGGCACCGTCTATCGTTGGGTCTCAAGCGCCAGCAGAGCGCAAGGGGCAGAGTAACACGCGTCATGTCGAAATCAGACACCATGACCAGTCGGTGGATGCGGTTTCAGAACCGTTTCTACGCGCGCCTGAGCCAGCGGCAAAAGGCGGTCACGGGGTTTGTTGCGCAACCTGATCCGCGTACTGTGGGTTCTTTTGCGCGCGGACGACAGTTGGTCGCCGGTAACCTGTTGTTCGCCGGGTATCTGGTCGAGGCAGAAGATACCGGACTTTGGGATGTGGCCGCCCCCAGCGCCGGCTTTGACGACGAACGCCACGGCTTTGCTTGGTTGGATGATCTGGCCGCTGTCGGCGACATGCGCGCACGGGAAAAGGCGCAGCGCTGGGTCTGGGGCTGGATCGAGGCGCATGGGCGCGGGCAAGGACCCGGCTGGGTGCCTGATCTGACCGGACGCCGTGTCATGCGCTGGATCAACCACGCGATCTTTCTGCTGCGTGGGGCGGACGAAAAGCAAAGCAGGCTGTTCTTTCGGTCTTTGGCTCAACAGACATGGTTCCTGTCCAAACGCTGGCAAGCCGCGACACCGGGCTTGCCACGGTTCGAAACTCTGGCCGGTCTGGTACAGGCCGGGTTGGCGTTGGAGGGGCTGGAGCAGATAGCCGACCTCGCTTTGCGCGCCCTGGCCGGAGAATGCGACCGTCAGGTAGATGCGCAGGGCGGTATTCCAACGCGCAATCCGGAAGAGCTGCTTGAGGTGTTCACGCTGCTCAGCTGGACTTCGGCGGCTCTAAGCGATCTTGGACGCGGTACGCCTGTTGCGCAGGCCAATGCGATCAAGCGGATCGCGCCGACCCTGCGCAGCCTGCGCCATGCGGATGGTGCACTGGCGCGGTTCCACGGTGGCGGGCGCGGAGTTGAGGGACGTCTGGAGCAGGCTCTTGCGCAAAGTGGCGTCAAACATAAGGCGGCCACCGAATTGCCGATGGGCTATGCGCGCTTGTCCGCCGCACGCACCACGATAATCGTAGATGCCAGCGTTCCGCCATCTGGTGCGGCCTCGTTCAACGCGCACGCGTCCACTCTGGCGTTCGAGCTAACTTCGGGGCGGCGCCCATTGATCGTGAATTGTGGGTCGGGGGCCAGTTTCGGGCTGGATTGGCGTCGCGCCGGGCGGGCGACGCCCTCGCATTCGACATTATGTCTGGATGGGTTTTCCAGTGCCCGGCTAACCAACCCGTTGCCGGGCCGCGAAAGTCAGGCACTGGTGGACGCGCCCCAAGAAGTGCCTGTTGATTTCGAAGACGCGTTCGAAGGTATCCGCTTCATGGCCGGGCATGATGGATATGCCAAGGTCTTTGGCCTAACTCACGCACGCACATTCGAATTGCGGTTCGACGGTCGTGAGCTGATGGTCGAGGATATTCTGCTGACCGCGACCGACAAGGCGAAGCGTCAGTTCGACAAGGCGATGGATGCCTCGGGCCTCAAAGGTATCGGGTATGACATCCGTTTTCACCTGCATCCCGACGTGGATGCAGCGCTGGATTTGGGCGGGGCGGCGGTGTCGATGGCGCTCAAAAGCGGTGAGATCTGGGTTTTCCGCCATGATGGTATTGGAAAATTATCCGTCGAGCCAAGCGTTTACCTTGAAAAGGGGCGTTTAAAGCCACGCGCGACAAAACAGATCGTTCTATCTGGCCGCGCAATGGAGTATGCGACGCGCATCCGGTGGACTCTGAGCAAGGCACAGGACACAGCCTATGCCGTGCGCGATACGCACCGGGACGAGCCAGAATTCGACTGACGCCAAAAGGACCTTTGGACCCATGACCGATCTTCACCCCGTGCGCCGCGCGTTGCTTTCCGTATCCGACAAAACCGGGCTGATCGAGCTGGGCAAGGCGCTGGCCGAGCGCGGGGTCGAGCTGCTGTCGACCGGCGGCACGGCCAAGGCACTGCGTGATGCAGGGCTCGCGGTGAAGGATGTCAGCGAGGTCACCGGCTTCCCCGAGATGATGGATGGCCGTGTCAAAACCCTGCACCCAATGGTGCATGGCGGTCTGCTGGCGTTGCGCGACAATGACACCCATGTTGCGGCCATGAACGAACACGGCATCCGTGCAATTGATCTGCTGGTGGTGAACCTCTACCCGTTCGAGGCCACCGTTGCCAAAGGCGCAGGTTACGATGAATGCGTCGAGAATATCGACATTGGCGGTCCGGCGATGATCCGCGCGGCGGCCAAGAACCATGCGTTTGTAAACGTGGTCGTGGACGTTGAGGATTACGACAAACTGCTGGGCGATATGGATCAGCACAACGGTGCGACCTGCCCGAAATTCCGCCGCAAGCTGGCGCAAAAGGCATATGCCCGCACCGCCGCCTATGACACGGCGGTCTCGAACTGGATGGCCGACGCTCTGCAGCTTGAGGCCCCTAAGCGCCGCGCTTTTGCCGGTGAGCTGAAGCAGACCCTGCGCTATGGCGAGAACAGCCACCAGACGGCGGCCTTCTACACCGATGGCACCAACCGTCCGGGCGTAGCGACTGCGGTGCAGCATCAGGGCAAAGAACTGAGTTACAACAACATCAATGATACCGATGCGGCCTTTGAATTGGTGGCTGAGTTTGATCCGACGCAAGGCGCGGCTTGTACCATCATCAAACACGCCAACCCTTGCGGTGTTGCCAAAGGCGCGACGTTGCTTGAGGCGTACAAGGCCGCGTTTGACTGCGACCGCACCTCGGCCTTTGGCGGGATTGTAGCGCTGAACCAGCCGCTGGACGCCGAAACCGCGCAGGAGATCACCGGTATCTTCACCGAGGTTGTGATCGCTCCTGGCGCATCGGATGAGGCCAAGGCGATCTTTGCCACCAAGAAAAACCTGCGCCTGCTGACGACCGACGCGCTTCCCGATGTGACCGCCGGCGGCAAAACCGTGCGTCAGGTTGCTGGTGGTCTGCTGGTTCAGGACAAGGACAATGGGTTCATCGGTATGGACGATCTGAAGGTCGTCACTCAAAAGGCCCCGAGCGATGAGCAAATGCGCGATCTTCTGTTCGCGTGGAAAGTCGCCAAGCACGTGAAGTCCAATGCCATCGTCTATGTTAAAGACGGTGCAACCGTCGGCGTCGGCGCGGGCCAGATGAGCCGTGTGGACTCGGCTCTGATCGCCGCGAAAAAAGCCGAACGCATGGCGGATGTACTGGGTCTGCCGCAGCCGCTGACCATCGGTTCTGCCGTAGCGTCAGACGCGTTCTTCCCCTTCCCCGACGGTCTGATGGAGGCCGCCGAAGCCGGTGCCACCTGCGTGATCCAGCCGGGCGGATCGATGCGCGATGACGAAGTGATCGCCACCGCAGACGAGGCTGGTCTGGCCATGGTCTTCACCGGCATGCGGCATTTCCGGCACTGATGCGGTCTCATCTGCTTCTTTGGGCCACTCTGGCCGCGTTTCTGATCGACCAGATCAGCAAGTATCTGGTCGTTCACGTCATGCGTGTGGCCGATGGTGACATCGACGTGCTGCCGCCGCTTCTCGTGTTCAAATACGGCGAGAATCGCGGCATCAATTTCGGTTTGTTTCAGGGTAACTCGGAAGCGGCACGCTGGGTGCTGATCGGCGTTTCACTGGCCATCTGCGTTGGTGTCCTGATCTGGCTTGGCCGTACGGCGCCGACGAAATTCATGTTGTTTTGCGCCGGCCTTCTGATCGGCGGGGCGCTGGGAAATGTCGTGGATCGTGTGTTGTATGGCTATGTGCTGGATTTCCTCAACATGTCCTGCTGCGGCATCAACAACCCGTATGTGTTCAATCTGGCCGATGTGTTCATTTTTGCGGGAGCGTTGGGTCTGGTGCTTTTTGACGGCAAAAAGGCCTCGTGACGTGCGGAATGAAATGCGATAAAAGCGCCTGAAACAGGCTGGAGACACCAATGCGGATGCCGCGCGCCATTTTTGCTTTGACAGTTGCCGCTGCGGTTGCGGCATGTTCGAATCCCGGGCTTCGGGATCTGGCGCCTCCAGGGCAAGGCCCGGACGAGTTCTCGGTATTGCCGGTCAAACCGCTGACTCAGCCACAGGATTATGCGTTTTTGCCCGCGCCCACACTGGGTGGTGCAAATCTGACCGATCCGAACCCCAATGCTGACGCCGTGGCTGCGTTGGGCGGTAACGCTGCTGCACTGAACCCGAATACTGCCGTTCCTTCCTCGGATGCGGCGCTTGTCACAGCCTCCAGCCGGTATGGGGTGTCACCTGATGCGCGTCAGGTGGTCGAGGCCGAAGATGCCGCGTTCCGTAAACGTCGTGGCCGTTGGACTGGTCTGCGCCTGTTCCCGGTCGACCGCTATGGTCAAGTTTACGAAAAGCAATCGATCGATCCGTTCTCGGAAACAGAAGCTGCCCGTCGGGCCGGGATCGAAACCCCGTCATCGCCGCCGGGTGAATAATTCTTAACTTTCCGTCATCGGGCTTGAACCCGGGCCGCACCACCGTAGTTTGAGTCCCAGAAACGAAACGGAGGATGCCCCATGGTTCGGGCCCTGGCCTTATCGGCTGCCCTGATTGCCACCACCCCGGTTTTTGCCGAGGACGGGAAAGAAGCGGTCACCACATTCACTCTGGACAACGGCATGGATGTCGTCGTGGTCGAAGATCACCGCGCGCCGGTCGTGCAACACATGGTCTGGTACCGCGCCGGATCAGCAGATGAGCCGATCGGATCGTCCGGCGTGGCGCATTTTCTGGAACACTTGCTGTTCAAAGGCACAGATACGTTGGCGCCGGGCGAGTTTTCGGCAACCGTCGCGGCCAATGGCGGCAATGACAACGCCTTCACCTCGTATGATTACACCGCTTATTTTCAGCGTGTCGCTGCCGACCGGCTGGAACTGATGATGCGGATGGAATCCGATCGGATGCGGAACCTGCGTCTGAACGAAGAGGACATTCTGACCGAACGCAACGTGATCCTTGAGGAACGCAACCAGCGCACCGAAAACAACCCACGCGCCCTTTTCGGCGAACAGATGAGCGCGGCGCAATATTTGAACCACCGCTACGGCGCTCCGATCATCGGCTGGATGCACGAGATGGAAGACCTGGACATGGACGATGCGCTGTCGTTCTACCAGACCCACTACGCGCCCAATAATGCCATTCTGGTGGTGACCGGTGATGTGGACCCGGATGAGGTCCGCGCCCTGGCCGATCAGTATTACGGCGTGATCCCTGCCAACGCCGACTTGCCCGAACGGGTCCGGTCACAGGAACCGCCGCAAACGGCCGAGCGTCGCCTGACCTTTAAAGACTCGCGTGTGGCCCAGCCTTATGTGCAACGCAGCTATCTGGCACCGGAACGCGATCCGGGTAAACAGGAAAAGGCGGCTGCTCTGTTCATGCTGGCTGAATTGTTGGGCGGCAGCACCACGTCTTATCTGAACGAAAAGCTTCAGTTCGACCAGCAAAAGGCCGTTTATACCGGGGCGTTCTACCGCGGAGTTTCGTTGGATGACACGACCTTTGATCTTTTGATCGTTCCGGCCGAAGGGGTTTCCCTGCAAGAGGCCGAAGACGCAATGGATCAGGCCGTGGCCGATTTCATCGCCGAAGGCGTAAATGAAGACGATCTGAACCGCATCAAGATGCAGCTGCGCGCTTCGCAGACCTATGCACGTGACAATGTGGACGGGATCGGCAACCGCTATGGCCGGGCCCTGACCAGTGGTCTGACGGTCGAGGATGTGCAGGCTTGGCCCGATGTCCTTCAGGCCGTAACCGGGGATGAGATCATCGCTGCCGCCCGTGAAATTCTGCAACCCGAGGCATCGGTCACCGGCTGGCTGATGCGCGATGATGAGGTGACGCAATGAAACGGTTCCTTGCAACGCTGATTGCTTGTCTGGTTGCCCTGCCTGCCCTGGCCGAGATCGAGATCGAAGAAGTGACCTCGCCCGGAGGCATCAAAGCCTGGCTGGTCGAGGATCACTCGATCCCCTTCACGGCGCTGGAGCTGCGGTTTCGTGGTGGCACGTCGTTGGACGATGCTGACAAACGTGGCGCGGTTTACCTGATGAGCGGCCTGATTGAAGAGGGTTCAGGCGACATGGATGCGCGGACCTATGCGCGCGAACTGGAGGCTCTGGCCGCGTCATTCCGCTATAACGCTGGTGACGACACGGTTTCGATTTCCGCGCGTTTTTTGACCGAAAACCGGGATGAGGTGGTCGACCTGCTACGTACAACGATCCACGAACCTCGCTTTGACCAGGACGCAGTTGACCGGGTGCGCGCGCAAATTCTGTCAGGCCTGCGCTCGGATCTGACCGACCCGAATGAGATCGCCGGTCTCAACTTCGCGCAGATGGCCTATGGCGATCACCCCTATGGCTCCGAAGGTAAAGGCACCATCGAAAGCGTCTCGACCCTGACGCGCGAAGACGTGGTGGCGGCTTATGAAGGCGTCTTTGCCAAGGATCGTCTCTATGTTGGGGCGGTTGGTGACATCACGGCCGAAGAACTGGGTATTTTGCTTGATACTTTGCTTGCCGCTCTGCCGGAAACCGGCAAACCCATTCCGGGCAAGGCCAATGTAACCATTCCAGGTGGCGTAAGCGTTGTGGAATTCGACACACCGCAATCCGTGGCCCTGTTCGGTCAATCCGGGATTGACCGGGATGATCCGGATTTCTTTGCGGCCTTTGTCCTGAACCACATCCTTGGCGGCGGCGGATTTGAAAGTCGCCTGATGCAGGAGGTGCGTGAAAAGCGCGGCCTGACCTATGGGGTTGGAACCTATCTTGTGCCCAAGGATCTGGCCTCGGTCTATCTGGGATCCGTGTCATCGGCCAACGATCGTATTGCCGAGGCGGTTGAGGTGATCCGGGATGAATGGGCCCGTGCGGCTTCTGAAGGCGTGACGCAGAAGGAACTGGATGACGCCAAGACCTATCTGACCGGCGCCTATCCGTTGCGTTTTGACGGCAATGGTCAGATTGCGGGAATCATGGTCGAGATGCAGATGGAAGATCTGCCGATCGACTATATCGCCACCCGGAATGACAAAGTGAACGCTGTGACACTGGAAGATGTGAACCGAGTGGCCTCCGAACTGCTGGACCCGGACGGGCTGCATTTCACTGTGGTGGGTAAACCTGCCGGGCTTGAGACCACGAACTGAACAAGGAGGGGTGAGTAAAGCTCACCCCTTTTTCATGCTGCGCAGCATATCCCCCATCATCTGGCCGAACTTGCCTGAGCCACGCTGATACAGCGCGCCATCGACGGCCAGAACGGTGCCGCTGATATAGCTGGCCATGTCCGAGCTGAGGAACAGGCAGGCATTGGCGACGTCCTGTGGCTGGCCCCAGCGGCCCAGCGGCACGTCCCGGCGCAGGGCCTCACCGGCGTCGGGGGTCGGCGCAAGGCGCTTGGCCCCTTCTGTGCCTTCGATGAACCCCGGCACAACCGAGTTCACCCTGATCCCCTCGACACCCCATTCCATCGACAGGGTGCGCGTGATCTGGTCGACGCCGGCCTTGGCGGCACAGACATGGGCCTGACCTTCATAGGGCAGATAAGACTGCGGGGCCGAGATGTTGATGATGCTTGCACCAGGGCGCTTCAGGTACGGATACGCCCCTTTCATCACGTGGATCGTGCCCATCAGGTCAATATCGATCACCGCCTTGAACGCGTTGACCGACATCTCCGATGCAAGTGCCGGGAAGTTCCCCGCCGCGCCCGAGATCAGCACATCGAACTCTCCAAACGCGTCGTAGAACTGTTTCAGGCCAACGGCCACAGCTTCAGGATTACGCACGTCGAACGCTGAACCCATGGCGTCCTGTGCGCCCGTTTCTTTCAGCGCGGCAACAGTATCATCGACTTTTTCCTGCGACCGGCTGGCGACGGCCAGTTTGGCACCCGAGGCCGCAAAGGCCTCAGCAATGCCGCGATTGATACCGCTGGTTCCGCCGATGACGATGACGGTTTTTCCTGAAAAATCCCCTGCAGTACTCATGTAGGCCTCCCTTGGCGGGGAGCCCTACTCGCCGTAGGGCACCCAGATGTTTTTCACTTCGGTCGCAGCCTGAAGGAAGTGACGCGAATGGTCCATGCTCCAGTCAAATGCCGTCGCGTTATTGACCCAGGTCCGTTTCAGGTTGCCGGCCGAGACGACTTCGATCTCTTTTGACAGGTCGGTGGACGAGAACGACCAGACCGCATCGACGTTCAGATGTGAGGCCAGCGGCTTCGCCAGTTCCGCATGGCTGCCGGTCAGAATGTTGACCACGCCTGATGGGACGTCAGATGTTTCGAGAATCTGATAGAAGTCAGTCGCAGCCAGCGGAAAGGGTTCCGAGGCCACCAGAACCGTCCGGTTGCCCATCGCAATTGCGGGCGCCATAGCAGAGACCAGACCCAGCAGAGGCGCTTCATCGGCACAGAGGGCACCGATGACGCCCACCGATTCCTTCATGGCAATTGCGACACCCCGGATCGGAACGCCATGGACCTGACCGTCATATTTATCGGCCCATGCGGCGGCGGTGAACAGGCGTTGGATAGAGGCCTCGACCTCCTTCGCGCCGTCTTTCCCGCCGGTCATGGCGTCGATACGTATGGCGAATTCATCGGCACGGGCCGAGAGGTTTTCGCCGATGTAATACAGGATCTGCGCCCGAAGATGACCGGTGGTCCTGGACCAGCCTTTGGCACCTGCCGCAGCCTCAACTGCGTTGCGGACGTCCTTGCGGTTGGCAAGACCCACATGGCCCAACAGGCCGGGTTTTCCCCAGACAGGCTTCGAATACCCACCATCAGGCCGCGCCTGTTTGCCGCCGACATACATCTTGGCGGTGCGGTCAATCGGATCGACCGGAGCGCCTTGGCCCACAGTGGCTTCAATCTTCGCCAGCGGCTTGGCCTTGCCCTTGGGCTTGGTATAGGCCGCCAGACCTTCCCAACCGCCTTCGCGGCCAAAGCCGCTTTCGCGAACACCGCCGAAACCGGCAGCAGCGTCGAACAGGTTGGTGGCGTTCACCCAGACCACACCCGCAACCAGCTTGGGCGCGATATCCAGCGCAAGGTTCACGTTCTCGGTCCAGACCGTCGCGGCCAACCCGTAGCGGGTGTTGTTGGCCAGCTCCACCGCCTCTTCCGGCGTGCGGAAGGTGGACGACACCAGAACCGGGCCAAAAACTTCTTCCTGCATCAGCGGATCCGAGGTCTCGAGGCCCGAGATCAGCGTCGGCGGATAGTAGCAGCCGTTTGCGGGTAGCTGGCAGGCCGCCTGATGAACGTGGCCAGCCGTGTTACTTTCGACTAAGCCCTTGATGGTCTGCAACTGGACCGGGTCAACGACCGCGCCCACGTCGATGCATTTGTCCAGCGGGTCACCGATGCGCAGCGTGTCCATCCGCGCACGCAATTTATCGTGGAAGCGGTCGGCGATGCCCTCTTGAACCAACAAACGAGACCCAGCACAGCAAACCTGACCCTGATTGAACCAGATCGCATCGACCAGTCCTTCGATGGCACTGTCGATATCGGCGTCATCAAAGACGACATAGGCGGACTTGCCGCCCAATTCCAACGTCAGTTCCTTGCCCGAACCTGCAGTTGCCTCGCGAATACGGCGGCCCACTACGGTCGAGCCGGTGAAGGCGATCTTGTCCACGTCCGCGTTCACGATCATCTCGCCCACCGCGCCGTCTCCGGTGACGATGTTGACCACGCCCTTGGGCAGGCCAGCCTGCGAGCAGATATCGGCAAACAGCAGTGCAGTCAGCGAAGTATATTCTGCCGGTTTCAGTACCACTGTGTTGCCCATCGCCAGTGCAGGTGCGATTTTCCAAGATAACATCAGCAGGGGGAAGTTCCACGGGATGATCTGACCGCATACGCCCAAGGCCTGGGCATCGGGCAGTTCGCTCTCCATCAATTGCGCCATGCCCGCGTGATAGTAGAAGTGCCGATGCGCCAGAGGGATGTCGATGTCGCGCGATTCACGGATCGGTTTCCCGTTGTCCATGCTCTCCAACACCGCAAACAGGCGCGAATGCTTTTGCAGCAGGCGCGCAATGGCATAGAGATACCGTGCGCGGCCTGCGCCGCCCAGCTTCTCCCACTTTGGCTGTGCTTTTCGCGCAGCGTCAACGGCGGCGTCCACGTCGGTTTGTTTTGCTTGCGTCAGCTTGGCCAGAACTTCTCCGGTCGCCGGGTTGCGGCTGTCGAAGCCTTTGCCGGGTTTGGTGAAGGTTCCGTCGATATAATGGCCGAACTTGTCGCCCTGATCGACCAACCAGGCCAAAGCCTCGGCGGCGCTTTCGGGGGCGGGGCCGTAATCCATGGTCTCGAAAATCTCTTTGACTGTCATTGTTCTTGCCCTCAGCCCATGGAGTGACGGTAACCGGCGGAGTACGCGCCAGTCACATAGTGTTCCAGCTGTCGTTCGATATCGCCCAGCAGCGACGAGGCGCCAAAGCGGAACAGGTCCGGCTCCAGCCAGCGGTCGCCCAACTCATCCTTGATCAGCGACAGATAGACCAGCGCATCCTTGGCTTTCGAAATACCGCCAGCAGGCTTGTAGCCAACGCGGTACCCAGTGCGGCCATAGTAGTCGCGGATTGCTCGGATCATTACCAGTGACACGGGCAAGGTGGCGTTGACGCTTTCCTTGCCGGTCGAGGTCTTGATGAAATCCGCGCCCGCCATCATGCAGACCAGCGAGGCGCGCGCGACGTTGCGCAGGCTGCCCAGTTCACCGGTGGCAAGGATGGCTTTGACATGCGCATCACCGCACGCAACGCGAAACGCTTTCATCTCATCATACAGCGCCTGCCAATCGCCCGACAGAACATGGCGGCGCGAAATGACGATGTCGATTTCTTCGGCACCAGCTTTCACGCTTTCTTCGATCTCGGCCACGCGCAGGTGGAAGGGGGACAGGCCCGCCGGAAAACCGGTCGAAACGGCCGCGACCGGGATGCCGGTGCCTTTCAACGCGTCCACGGCGGTTTCGATCATGTCGTGGTAGACGCACACGGCGCCCGTGGTGATCGGCGGCATATCCAGCGTTTGGAGGACTGAGGGCGCGACGGGCTGGCGTGCCTTGGCGCACAGGCGACGTACGCGGCCCACTGTGTCATCGCCCGAAAGCGTGGTCAGGTCGATCATAGTGATCGCTTTGAGCAGCCACGCGGCCTGATATTCCTTTTTGACCGAACGGCGGCCCGGCAGAGTCGCGGCGCGGCGTTCAATAGCCGAGGTGTTGGCCTGTACGGCGCGCACCCAATCCATATCCAGATCCATTCCGGGGTTCCGGGGTTCGGTCACTTGCGGCAGATGCGCGGTGCGCACGGGGCTTTCTGAGCTCTGCGTATCCATGGTCACGTCCTTTGGGAGGTTTGCGACAAAATCGCACGGGAGACCGGGGAATGGAAGATGTTGAAGGGTAATGATTGGTAAGTTTTTGACCATTTGGACAAAACAATACGACTTTTCTGCGAATAATTCGCATTAGCGTTGACTTAGTTGCGAATGGTTCTCATATTCACTCCAAGCAGGAAGCTAAACTGAGGTCGAAGATGATTCGCCGGAATTTTATTGCAGCATTGGCGCTGGCCCTTTCCTTGCCAGTAACAGCCTGGGCCGAGGCACCGCTTAAAGTGGTGGCAACGACCGGCATGATTGCTGATGCGGTGCGTCAGGTTGGCGGTGATCAGGTTGAGGTCAAAGGGCTGATGGGGCCCGGTGTCGACCCGCATGCTTATCGCCAGACCCGCAGTGATATTGTGGCGATGACGCGCGCGGATCTGATCCTGTGGCATGGCTTGTATCTCGAAGCGCAGATGGAAGACTTCTTCCACGATCTTGAACGTAAACGGACCGTGGTTGCCGTTGCTGAGGGCATTGATAAATCCAAACTGCGCGCGCATGACGACTATGCCGACAAGTTCGATCCTCATGTCTGGATGACACCCGAATTGTGGCGTGACGTTGTTTTGGAAGTCCAGGCCGCGCTGACAGAAGCGCGTCCCGAAGCGGCTGAGGTATTTGCCGCAAATGCGCAGGCCCATCTGACGGATGTCGATCGTCTGACGGCCTATGCCAATGACTCTTTGTCTTCGGTTCCGGAGAGCAGCAAAGTTCTGATCACGGCCCATGATGCCTTTGGGTATTTTGGTGAAAGCTTTGGGTTTGAAGTACTTGGCATTCAGGGAATCTCGACCCAGTCCGAGGCTGGCCTGAACCGGATTGGAGAGCTGGTCGATCTGCTGGTTGACCGACAGGTCACAGCCGTATTCGTCGAAAGTTCGGTTTCGGATCGTTCGATTCGCGCGCTGATCGAAGGTGCAGCCGCCAAGGGACATGACGTGAAAGTCGGAGGTGAGCTGTTCTCGGACGCCATGGGTGAAGATGGAACTTATGAAGGCACCTATATCGGTATGCTGGATCACAACATCACGATCATTGCCAGTGCATTGGGCGGCGACGCGCCGGGTCGTGGCATGGACGGCAAATTGTCGGCGGGGTTCTGATCGATGCTGGATCTGATTAGCAATGAAGGTGTGACAGTTGGCGACCAGGGGTTGGCCGAAAGCCCCCTTGCAGTCCGTGGGCTGACGGTCTCGTACGGACAAAAGCCCGCCGTATTCTCTGTCGATATGACGGTACAGCCCGGTGCGATGACAGCGATCATCGGACCAAACGGAGCCGGGAAGTCGACTCTGCTCAAGGCCGCACTTGGCATCGTTTCGCCTTTGTCAGGTCAGGTCACCGTATTTGGCCAACCATTGGAAAAACAGCGGGCTCGCATCGCTTATGTGCCTCAGCGCGCCAGCGTCGATTGGGATTTCCCGACACGCGTCATCGACGTGGTTCTTATGGGATTGTCACGCGAGCTTGGATTGTTGGGTCGGGTACGTGCCCGCCACAAGGCTTGCGCGATGGACTGTCTGAACCGTGTGGGAATGCGCGATTTCGCAGATCGCCAGATCGGACAATTGTCCGGCGGCCAGCAGCAGCGCGTGTTTCTGGCGCGCGCTTTGGCTCAGGGCGCTGACCTTTATCTTCTGGATGAACCGTTCGCAGGCGTTGACGCTGCCACCGAGAAAGCCATCATCGCGGTGCTGAAGTCGCTGAAAGAAGCGGGCAAGACGGTTGTCGTGGTGCATCACGATCTGGCGACTGTGACCGACTATTTCGACCACGTCTTTCTGATCAATACCCGAAAAGTGGCCGAAGGGCCGGTGGCCGAGTCCTTCACAGCGGAAACGTTGCAATCGGCTTATGGTGGGCGACTGGCAACCGCGCAGATTGATCAGTTGTCGCGCGCGCAGGGGTAACACATGCTTTGGGATGCTCTGACCCTGCAGCTTGGCTACAATGCCACGCTGGTAGCTCTGGGTGCGACTTTGTTGGGGGTGTCGGCGGGCGTGACGGGGACATTTCTGTTTCTGCGCAAGCGCGCCCTGGTCAGCGACGCAATAAGTCATGCAACTCTTCCCGGCGTCTGTCTGGCCTTTATGGCATTGGTTGCGCTGGGAGGGGACGGGCGTAACCTGCTGGGCCTGCTGGCAGGATCTGCCATCTCGGCCTGGGCCGGTCTTCTCTGCATGAATTGGCTGACACGGCACACACGGCTGGCCGAGGATGCCGCCATCGGAGCGGTTCTGTCGGTGTTTTTCGGCTTCGGCATCGTGTTGCTGACGGTCATACAAACCATGGGCGTGGGCCGTCAGGCCGGGTTGGAAGGTTTTCTTTTGGGGTCCACGGCCGGAATGCTTTGGGCGGATGCGATGATCATCGCAATCGGAGGTGCAGTGACGCTGTTGTTGGTCATGATCATTCGCCGCCCGATGACCCTTGTCGCCTTCGATCCGGAATATGCTGCAGCCCGCGGGCTGCCGGTGCACAGGATTGACCTTGCCATGATGGGTTTGGTCATGGCCGTGACTGTGGTTGGCTTGAAAATCGTGGGTTTGATCCTGATCGTGGCATTGTTGATCATCCCCGCCGTGACCGCGCGGTTCTGGTCCGAACGCTCTGAACATGTAGTCCTGCTCGCTGGGGTAGCAGGTGGGTTGGCCGGATACATTGGTGCCGCCATTTCGGCTTCGGCCCCAAATCTTCCGACCGGTCCGATTATCGTTCTGGTCAGTTTTGCCTTCTTTGTCGTGTCCCTTTTTTTTGCTCCAAAGCGCGGTGTTCTTGCTGCAGTGCTGCGCCATTTGCGTTTTCAGCGGAGGGTGCATATTCGTCAAGGTCTTCTGGCCTTGGCACAGGGGCAAAAGATCTATGAACCCTTGACCCTGCGCTTGTTACGTCGCGCGGGGCTGGCCCGCGCGGACGGGGTGGCGACCGACACCGGCAAGGCGCGCGCGGCCAAGGCGCTCCGCGACGAAAGACGCTGGGAAATCGTCCGCGCAGACCTGGCGCATGAGGCAACGGCTGCGCTTTATGACGGGCTTCGTGATATCGAGACTGTCTTGACCCGCGACCAGATCGCCGAGATCGACCGCCGAATCGGCGGACCACAGGGGATACTGCTATGAGTGGCGAAGAATTCGTACCGCTGTCGCTGACACCGCTGTTGATTGGCACCTTCGCGGCCATCGCCTGCGCTTTGCCCGGCAATTTTCTGGTGCTGCGAAAACAGGCGCTGATCGGGGACGCGATCAGCCATGTCGTACTGCCGGGTATTGTTGTGGCATTTCTGGTTACAGGAACCATATCAACCTGGCCGATGATGCTGGGCGCGGCGGGGGCCGCCGTTGTGGCCGTGGTTCTGATCGAAGCTATTCGCCGACTGGGCCAAATCGAACCTGGCGCCGCCATGGGAGTGGTCTTTACCACCATGTTCGCAGCCGGCGTTCTGCTGCTTGAACAGACGGACACATCAACCGTGCATCTGGACGTGGAACATGCGCTTTATGGCAATCTCGAAAGCCTGATCTGGTTGGACGCGACCGGATGGTCATCCTTGCTTGACATAGAGGCACTTGCCGGCTTGCCCCCTGAACTACCCCGCATAGCACTGACCTTGGTGGGCGTGACTCTGTTCACATGGTTGTTCTGGCGACCGCTGAAGATCTCGACCTTTGACGAAGGCTTTGCCCGGACCATTGGCATTCGTACTGGTGTACTGGGTATGGCCCTGGTCATCACGGCAGCCATCGCGGCGGTAGCTGCCTTTGACGCTGTAGGCTCAATCATCGTGATCGCCATGTTCATCTGCCCGCCAGCTGCGGCGCGGATGTTGACCAACCGGCTGGAAACGCAGATTGCCTGGAGCGTCTTGTTTGCCACAGCCTCGGCCGTGTCGGGCTATGTGTTGGCGGGTTACGGACCCTTGTGGCTGGGTGGTGCGGATGCTGTCAGTGCGGCAGGTATGATCGCCACTATGTCAGGTCTGATTCTTGCTGCGGCAGCGACGTTCGGCCCCTGCCGGGCGCGTATCGGTGCACACACATCTGCGTGATCAGGCATTTTCCTGCCGCACATGCCCGAGCGTCATCGGCCAATCTCTGCCCAGAAACTGAACGGGCGAATCTTAAGCAGATTTTCCGACAGGTGCATGATACATGCTGTCTCATTGACGAGCTGAAACACACCACTCACTTGGCACGTCCGGGTGATCCTGAATGAAGCCTCATTCGCGGTTATCCGGACGCCCCCTCCCTTCAAAAATGCGCTGCTCAAACCGGTGGCAGAATCGTGCGCGATTGTGCTAGGTCTAGGGGTATGGCGCAAGCAGACCCCAATATCAGCGAAAAACGCCCCGTGATTAAGCAGCTTGATGATGCTGCAATCAACCGTATTGCGGCAGGTGAAGTGGTGGAGCGTCCGGCCTCGGCGGTCAAGGAACTGGTCGAGAACGCAATCGATGCAGGGGCCACGCGGGTTGCCATCGATATCGCCGATGGTGGCAAGACCCTGATCCGTGTCACGGACGACGGTTGCGGTATCTCTGCCGAAGATTTGCCGCTGGCCTTGTCCCGCCATGCCACATCAAAGATTGACGGGTCGGACCTGCTGAACATCCACACCTTCGGGTTCCGGGGTGAGGCGCTGCCGTCTTTGGGAGCGGTCGGTCGCCTGACCATCACCAGCCGTGTGCCCGATGCGGATGCAGCGCAGGTCCACATCGCGGGGGGCAAGATGGGTGTGGTCAAACCCGCCGCCCTGCGCGCGGGCACTGTGGTCGAACTGCGCGATCTGTTCTTCGCCACGCCAGCCCGCCTGAAATTCATGCGCACGGACCGGGCCGAAGCGCAGGCGATCACTGACACAGTGAAACGGCTGGCCATGGCCGAACCTTCCGTGACTTTCTCCCTGCGCGATGTGTCCGGTGGTGGCGATGGTCGTGTGACCTTCCGCGCGGATCGCGAGAACGGAGATCTGTTCGACGCGCTCCATGCCCGTCTGGCCCGCGTGATTGGGCGCGAGTTCGCCGAAAACGCCCTGCGGATCGACGCCACGCGTGAAGGCATCCGGCTCTATGGATATGCTGCCCTGCCGACCTATTCCCGGGGCGCTGCGGTGGCGCAGTATCTGTTCGTCAACGGTCGCCCGGTGCGCGACAAGATGCTGACCGGCGCGTTGCGTGCCGCCTATTTCGATTTCCTCAGCCGGGACCGTCACCCGGCGGCGGCTCTGTTCATCGACTGCGACCCGACGCTGGTTGACGTGAACGTCCACCCGGCCAAATCCGAGGTTCGGTTCCGTGATCCCGGTATTGCGCGGGGTCTGATCGTTTCCAGTTTGCGCCATGCTTTGGCCGAGGCCGGGCACCGGGCATCCTCGACAGTCGCCAATGCGACCCTGGGCGCAATGCGACCGGAACCGGCGCAGCCTGCCCCCGCGCGAATCTATCAGATGGATCGCCCGTCGCCCGCAGCGCGTCAGGCAGCGGATCGCGCCCAGGCCCCGGGTTTCGCCGAACTGGCCAACGATTACAGCGGCAGCGTTGTTGATCCGACTCCGGTTGCGCTGATTGCAGAGGTTCAGGAGCCTCCGGCGCAGGATCTGCCGTTGGGTGCTGCACGCGGACAAGTGCATGAAAACTACATCATCGCACAGACCGTCGATGGCATGGTGATCGTTGATCAGCACGCCGCACATGAGCGGCTGGTCTATGAAAAGCTGAAAACGCAGATGGCCGAGAATGGCGTCGCGGCGCAGGCTCTGCTGATTCCGGAAATCGTAGAATTGTCCGAAGGTGATTGCGCCCGCCTGATGGCCGTCGCGGATGATCTGACGCGCTTTGGCCTGACCATCGAACCTTTCGGCGGAGGCGCCATCGCTGTGCGTGAAACCCCTGCCATTCTGGGCGAGGTTGATGCGCGCGCGATGATCCTCGATATCCTGGACGAACTGACGGATCAGGGTGAAAGCCAGATGGTACAGGCAAAGGTTGAGGCGATCCTTAGCCGGGTGGCCTGTCATGGCTCGATCCGGTCTGGCCGCCGGATGCGGGCCGAAGAGATGAACGCCCTGCTGCGCGAGATGGAAGCAACGCCGCATTCCGGTCAGTGCAACCACGGGCGACCAACCTATGTGGAGCTAAAGCTGAGCGATATCGAACGGCTGTTCGGACGCAGTTGATTTGCTTTCAAGCACGGCTTAAAAAGATAGAAACAAAACGAGAACAAACTGAACCCCATGATCCAGATTGCAGGCACTGAAATAGCGTTGAATGACCCGGTTGTTCTGACTGTGGGCGGGGTGGTGGCTTTGATCGTGCTGCTGTTGTTCCTGTCGTTGCGGGCGGCCAACCGCTCGGCCCGGATGGCGGAGCCGCTGGCACGGCAGATGGCGCATCTGGGTCAGCATGTGCAGCAATTGGGGCAGGGGCAGGAACAAATGCGCGGCGGCCTTCAGCATGTCTCGGACACGCAGGCCAATGCGCAGGTGCAGGTGATCCAGACGGTCGAGGCACGCTTGTCATCGGTCCAGCAGCAGATGAACGACCGGCTGGCGGACAACGCAATGAAATCGGCACGAGCACTGGCCGAGATGCAGGAACGGATGAAGGAAACCCTGCATGGCTCGTCGAAACAGACGGCGACATCGCTGACACAGTTGCAGGAACGTCTGGCCGCCATCGACAAGGCGCAGGACAATATCACGAAACTGTCGGGTGACGTGCTGTCTTTGCAGGATATCCTGTCGAATAAGCAACGGCGCGGGATGTTCGGTGAGATTCAACTGAACGATATTGTATCAAAGGCGCTGCCCGCTGACAGTTATTCGCTGCAGGCCACGTTGTCGAACGGCAGACGGGCAGATTGCCTGATCCATCTGCCGAACCCGCCGGGCCCGATCGTGATCGATGCGAAATTCCCGCTGGAGGATTTCGAAGCGCTTGCCGCCGCGCAGACAAAGGCGGATGTCGAAAGATGCCTGCGCGCATTCGGTGCTGCCGTAAAAGTACATATCAAGGCGATTTCCGAAAAGTACATTCTCGACGGGGAAACTGCCGATGGTGCTTTGATGTTTGTTCCGTCCGAGGCGATTTATGCCGAGCTGCACGCCCGCCTGCCCGACGTTGTGCGCGAAGGGTTCGCCGCAAAGGTTTGGGTCGTTTCACCGACGACTTGCATGGCCACGCTGAATACCATGCGGGCGATCCTGAAAGATGCGCGTATGCGCGAACAGGCCGGTGCGATCCGCAAAGAACTTGGGTTGCTGCACAAGGACGTGGAGCGTCTGGGCGACCGCGTTACAAATCTGGATCGGCATTTTGGTCAGGCGGCGAAGGATATCTCGGAAATCAAGACCAGCGCCGAAAAGGCGGGCCGACGC
Organism: uncultured Ruegeria sp.; assembly: GCF_947497005.1. GTDB lineage: Bacteria > Pseudomonadota > Alphaproteobacteria > Rhodobacterales > Rhodobacteraceae > Ruegeria. The sequence goes on from NZ_CANMFF010000009.1 coordinate 188,084, forward strand.
GCTCAGCGGTTGGACAATTTCGACTTTGAAGAAATCGCGACCGAGGCTGCCTCAGACGTTGTACCCCTGGCGCGTCACGAAGGCTGAGATTTACTGGATCGACAGATCCAGATTATACCCCACGGTTTTGCCGGTATCCCTGTCATTGCCCATGAGATAGACGCGGATTGTATACTCGCCATCCTCGGGCAGATTGATCCGGGCCGTGTTGCCGTCAATCGACCCGTTATAGATTGCGACCCCGTCGCTGTCCGGTGGCAGGATGTTGAAGTAGATCACACCGTTTCCATTGGTGTCACTGACCTGAAGGTCGGCAAACATTTCCTGACCGGCCTTGGCACCCAGCAGATAATCGAAATATGCGCCCCCTGAAATCGTTCCGCTGACCATGGCACCGTAATTGCCGGGCTGAAACTGCACTTCGGCGGTCATCTGGGCTGAGGCAACAGGCGCGACTGCAAGCAGAAGGGCAGACAGCAGCAGTCTTCGGTACATGATCTTTCCTTCCAAATCGAATCTGACGTTGACCTCGCCAGAGACTTCAAATGCGCAGGAAGGGCTGGAACAGGCGCGGCATCAGCTTGGTGAACTTCAGCGGCGCGTCCGTGACTGCCAGACAAATGCAATCTGCCGAAATGTCTGCCACGGGCGTGTGTTCTAAATCCTCGTCCGCGATCTCAACATCGCCACGGGCAAAGCAATCCACTTCGTCTGAGAATGCACCCTGCAGAACCATCGTCAGCTCGATTCCGTGATGCCCGTGATCTGGAACGGCAGCACCGGCTGGAATGAACAGCAAGCGAGCTGTAGCGTCTTTTGTCGTGGGCAGGATGGCTTGTTTCACGCCCATACCGATCGGCTTCCAGCGGATATCCGAGACAGTGCCGCCAACATAGTCCTGCAAAGGGGTCGGCAATACGGAACATTTGGGGCGCGCTGGTTCGGGGGCCGACGCGCCTTGGGCGATTAAAGCCATTGTCGCTGCCAGAGAGACGTCACTCATGGCGGTGGAGTCCGTTTGTTCTTCCAGAACATGCCCACCCACGGCGTCAAAACTTTCGACGCGCGCACGGCAGTGGACACACAGGGACAAATGCGTTGCGACGATCAGATCGAATGCTTCGGGCAGACTGCCGGCAGAGTACGCCATCAGCAGGTCATCTGTCAGGTGATGTTTGATCGACTTGTTCATTTTACTCATCTCAGTTCATCGCATGGCGCAAGCGGTCTAGCGCCAGCCTAATTCGTGATTTGATCGTTCCCAGGGGCAACCCGGTCTGCGTCGCTATCTCCCGATGACTCAGATCACCGAAATACGCCTTCTCGATCAGCTCTCTCTGCGCCTCCGGCAACGCCGACAAGGCGTTGCGCAGCTGCGCGGTCTCCTGTTGCAGCGCAATCACGTCGGTCTGCTCAGGCTCTGCCTCAGGACCCCAGGCCAGCTCTTCCGGTTCGGGGCGACGCTGCTTGCGCAGGACGTCAATGCGCTTGTTCCGGGCGATGGTGAACACCCAAGTGGCCACCGATGCCCGCGTCGGGTCGAACAAATGGGCCTTGTTCCACAAGGTCGCCATCACCTCCTGCGCGCATTCCTCCGCCATTGTGGCATCTGATCCCGATTTCATCAGGAACGCCTTGATGCGCGGCGCGAAGTGCTGGAAAAGTTCGGCAAATGCCGCCTGATCCTGCGCGTCGCGGATGCGCATGACGTGATCCAGCCATTCGGTTTTGGTATCGCGCCTGCTGTTGGTTCCGTTCACCCGTCTACCCTTGATGCGTTTCAATTCGCGCCGAGGCTGAAAGGCGACCGGTTCAGCCGCAGGTTCGTCCAAGGTCACAGTATCGATCTCGGTAAACATAACAACATTACGCAGCTCAGCCAAAGCCGGATCACTTTATTGAGGCATTATGATCCAAATCGAGCAAATTCCCGTACCATGTTCATCGGTATCTGGAAGAAATCAGTGCAGTTTAAGGTGTTTACAAGAAGGCCGGAAAGAAACGAATGACGCAAAAAATCGATCATATAGCGGGGCATACCTATCACGGGCGCAAGGGCACGATTGAAAACGCGTTTCGGTACTCGATCGACTATATCCTGCTGGACCCCGAAGCAGAGCTGAACACGCCATTGCTGTTTTCAGTGGATCGCATGAATGTCACGAACTGGCGCACCAGGGATCACGGGGGAGAACCAGGTCAGGGCGAAGGCGCACGCTGGCTGCGCGCGCGGTTCGATGAGATGTCGGTGGCGCAACCGGCGCGCATCATGTTGCTGACCCAACCCCGTGTTCTGGGGCATGTGTTCAACCCGGTGAGCCTCTGGTTTTGTTTTGATGACAGCGACAAGCTCTATGCCGTGGTGGCCGAGGTCACCAATACCTATGGTACGCGTCACAGTTACCTGTGTCACAAACCCGATTTCTCGGCCATCGAACCGTCTGACCGAGTGGTGGCGGACAAGCTGATGCATGTCTCGCCTTTTCAGAAGATCGAAGGCAGCTATACCTTCCGCTTTGATTATCGCCCGAACCGGGTTGGTGTCTGGATCGACTATGGCCGTGCCGACGGTGGGCTGATCGCGACGTTGACTGGGCCGCGCCAGCCCCTGAGCAATCGCGTGATCCTTTGGTCACTGCTGCGACGGCCATTTGGTGCCCGGCGGACTTTTACGCTAATCGTTTGGCAGGCTTTGAAGCTTTGGCTGAAAAAAGCGACCTTTCGTCCATTTCGCAACGAACCGGTGCCGGACCAGCAAGTTTCACGTGTGCAGCGCTAGGGCGGTCGTTTGCGTAAGATCAAAGACTCGGACCGTGTTCGGTGGTTGTGATGGCATAACAACGCGAATACGAGGAACTGATCCATGTTGGAAATATCGGCAAGAAAGGTCGCTCAGGTTGCCATGATGGGGCGCGAACTGAACCGGGCAGAAGGTGAAATGCGCGCCTTTATCGAGCGCATGAGTGAAGATGAGCAGGCCGAACTGGTTGCCATCATGTGGGTCGGCCGCGAGAGCTTTTTCGCCGAAGATCTGGCCGAAGCGATTGCCACCGCCAAGACCGAGGCCTCGACCCCTTGTGCAGATTACCTGATCGGAACTCCGCATATGTCCGATCATCTTGAGAATGGCCTGGACGCGTTGGGGATATCCGCCGAGGATGTTGAGAACGATCTGATGTAGTTCTATTCGTGGATCAGAAACTTTCGGTGACACTTCGATAATCGTTGGGTCTTGACCCTCAAAAAAAACGTGTTGCCGGTACAGATCAGACCTCCCTCCTGACACGTGTTAAGAAACCTTAATCCACTGCTTTGGCAACGTTAAGGCAGCCTTCCCAGATTTGATTTCATGAAGACAACGAAATCGAGTTCAGGAGGAGAAAGACATGGCACATACACAAATTGCAGCCCCGCAGAACGGCCTTCTTGACGGCCTGTTTGTAAAATACGCAGACGCAAAAGTTGAGCACTTCCGCCGCCGAATTTATTCGAAAACTGTAAAGGATATGGAAAAGCTCGACGACCAGCGACTGGCTGATATCGGCGTCCAGCGAGACCAGATCAAGCGGCGCGTGTATGAGAGTGTTTATCACAACAAGCCATACCGGCAGTGATTGCGTGTTCAACGTGAGCTTACACCAATCGCCATGATCCCGTTTATGAGGTTACCAGTATGTTTGACGTTATCCCGCCCACCGACCAACTTGCCCCGGCCACCAGCGCATTGTTGTTGTTCGACCGGGCCATGCGGATCCGGGCCATCGGCCCTGACATTGTTCGCGCAGCGCAGCAATTGAACGCTATGACCGATCACCAGTTGTCCGAGCTTGGCATCAACCGCAGCGATATCGAAGACACGATAGAGCGGTTTATCTGAAGGCCCTGCGAGACAAACAGAATCGAGTTTGATATGCGAAAAGAAGAACAATGAAAGCCATTCCAGAAAACTGGGATGGCTTTTTTGCTTCAATCAGGCCGTGTGATCGACGATTTGCAGATGCTGGGCCAGCCTGTCGATTTCACCCATCCAACCCTGCACCAGCTTCGGATCGCTGGGGGCTGCGTGAACGCCCGCCGGGATGGCGCGGTTCAGAACCGCCTCGATGGCCAGTGAGACCGGGATTGACACCAGACGGGCCATTGCTGTGCCACGCTCGTCACCCCAGGCATCCATGACATAGGTTTTGTGCCAGATTTTGACGCCGTCTTTCTCGGCCTTCAGGCTCACGCACAGAACCACGCGGTCGGGTTCACCCTCGTCATAGGCGTTTTCCTCCCAAAACTGATCCGACATCTCTTTCAGACGTGCATCGCCTGCGGCCCCCGAAAGGGTTTCGATCTCGCTGAAAACACCCGACCACGCGTCGGCCCAGCCGTTCAGGCGCAGGGTGCCGCGGACGAATTCCTTGACGGTCCAGTGCTCCTCGAACTGGTATTCGGCCATGAAGGGCAGCGAGTCGCGGTTCGGATAGACCTCAAAGCTTTCCGGTGCAGGCAGCGGCGCGATGTAGCTGCTGATCGCGTCCCACGGGCGGGCAACGTCCAGCGGGGCGTAGTCGCGGATTGATTTCGACGGTGACCGCAGCGCTTTCAGCACGCCCAGCGGCGACCAGCTGAACTTGTAGCGGAACGGGTTCGGATGCTTTGGGATGCCGCCGCAATAGGAGATGAAGCTCAGGTGGTTTTGTGGATCGAATGCATCCGAGGCGCGGTAGTCGTCAACCAAGGCGTGCGCCATCAGGTGGTCGATGCCCGGATCCAGCCCGACCTCGTTGACCAGCGCCACACCGGCTTCACGCGCCTTGTCATCCAGAGCGCGCATTTCGGGCGCGATGTAAGAGGACGAGACGAAATTGGCTTGTTTCGAAATCGCCAGTTCCGCCAGCGGCACGTGCCAGTCACCCGGAAGCATCGAAACGATCACATCACCTTTCTGCAAGACCGCGCCCAAGACGTCGATGTCGAAAGCGTGGATGTCGTCGGTCAGGTCTCCGACTTCGGCCTTGGCCTTTTCGATGGTTCGGTTCCAGACAATAACCTTGTGCCCGCCTTCGATCAGGCGGCGCAGGCCGGGAATGGCCGAGAGGCCGGTGCCACACCAATGGATGGTCATTTGAAAGCTCCTTTAAGGCGGTTCAGCCGAATTTCAGTTTCGCGGTCACAATCGCACCGACAAGTAGGATCGATATCACATTGCCAAGGATCAGCGGCCATGCCGAGATCATCAACCCATAGATCAGCCACAGGGTCAGCGTGGACAGAATCAACAGGTTTGCTGGCAGAGACAGGTCCTTGGTCTCGCGACTGCGCCACGTTTTCAGGGTTTGCGGTAGCCAGCACACAGTGCCCAGAACCGCCGCTGCCCCTCCGATCAGATGTTCCATGCGCGCGCTCGTTTAGACATGTTTTCTGAACTCGTCCCGCGCACGACCCCAGACACCCTTTTCAAGATCGATTAGCGTCAGCAGAGACGGCAGCAGTTGCGCGGCGTAGTCTTCCGAGCTTTCGACCGGCAGCATCGACGGCAGGTTGTCGATTGCCATTAAGTCCATCACCGGGTCGGTGGCCACGCGTAGGGCAGGGGTGTCCCATGTGGTGGCGCGATCATAGACCGGCACCGGGTTGTAGTCGCTGTCCGGATCGCAGGCCACGTCGCCGATGGCGGTCAGTTTGCGCTGGGCGGTCAATGCTTCACGCGGGACAAAGACCGGGGTGCCCGGGCGCGCAAAGATACAGTTCAGAAAAAGGTCGTGGTCAAGGATTTCCGGGAAGGGTCCGCCGCTGGCGGTCTCGGCCATGTCCCATTTGGTGACGCTGACGCTCATCGCCTCGCACAGGTCCGCGGCACCGGTCCCGACACGGCCCAGGGCGCCGATGACCATAGCGCGTGGGCGTGCAGACCCGGTGGCGTCCAACTCGGCCAACAGTTCCGCGTTCAGCGAATCTTTGTCTGAATACACACCAACCGGCGGGCATTCCTCATCCCGTTGCTGCGCGGCCCATGTCTTGAGCGTCACCGCAGCACCCGCATATCCGGCCCAATAGCCAAACGCAGCCACCCGGCGACCATCCTCATCAACGAGGTACTCCAAGTCGTAGAGCGTGCCGCCACCGACCTTGAACCGGTCCAGCAGCGCCCGGCCGGGGTGTTGGCCTTTATAGGCGTGGCCAAACATGATGTGGCGGTGGGGCAGGGGTGTGCCATCTTCGGGCAGTTCTTTAAGCCCGAAGATAATCGCATCCAGTGGGGCCTCGGGCCAGGAATTCTCGGGCGCAATCTTGCAGCCTGCCTCCTTGTAGCCGTCCAATGGGATGGCACGGACATGGCTTTCCTCGACCGTGACGCGGATGCCTGCGGCGGTCAGCTCGGCAGCACCTTCAGGTGTCAGCCCAACCCGTTCCTCATTCGGGCGCTGTTCTGCCCGGACCCAGAGATGTGTCATCTTATTTCCTTTTGTCAGAGCATCCCGGCGGCACGCACCGCCTGAACCGAAGGACGTGCTTCCATCGCCTCACGGAAGGCGAGAATTTTGGGAAAGGCCGAAACGTCGACGCCGTCGCCTTCCAGCCAGCTGCACACCACGAACAGGTAAGCATCGGCCAGCGAGAATGCCTCGCCCAGCACAAACGGTCCACGCAGGCCATTCGAAGAGATATAGTCGCAGGACGCGGTCATCGTCTGCGCGACCTTGTCTTTCATGTCTTTCCAGCTGGACTTCTTGTCGGCCCAACGGTGCCCGCGTATCTTGTGTGCGTGGTTCACATGCATGGTCGAGGCAAGGTAGAACATCACCTCGCGCATCCGTGCGGCCATCACCGGATCAGCAGGCACCAACCCGGCTTCGGGTGCTTTGGCCGCGACAAATTCCAACAGCGCGCCGGTTTCAGTCAGGATACCGCCATCAACGACCAGCGCCGGAACGCGGCCCTTGGGGTTGATCTGTTTGTAGGCAGGTTTTGTCTGCTCACCCCCAGCGAAGTCCAACTTGATCGCTTCGTATTCCTGTCCGGCCTCTTCCAACGCTATCGCGACAGCGACCGAGATGGTCCGGGGGGCATAGTAGAGCTGCATCAGGGGTCTCCGATCTGGTTTACAGGTGGGTCTGCGCGAACTGCCGGTCAGGTGCTTCCAGATGCGGAACGGCATTGAACAGAACCGGGCTTAGCTGAGCGCCAATCGGGTGCAGACGATGCATCGACGTGTTCATGATGGCAAGAGCAACCCGTGCCATCGACGGGATATCCAACCCCATCGCCTGCCGCACCACCATCGAGATCAACCCACCCGAGGTCACAACAATGGCCGGCCCGCCTTCGGTTCCGATCTCGCGCAGCGCGTCGCGAACACGGGTTTCGAACGCGTCGAAGGTTTCGGGCGTGTTCTCGATGTCCCCATTGGCCCAGGCCGAAAATGTTTTGGGCAGATGTTCGACAAACCCTTCGCGATCCGTGGGGATCGCAACACCATGTTGTTCCTCGAGTAATTGCGCAAGCGTGAAATACTCGATCTCATTCAGTCGTGCGTCACGGATTGGATCGGGCAAGTCCATACTGGCCGCTGTCTCGGCATGGCGGGTCAGGGTGCCGCAATAGACCCGCGTATAGTGGCTGCGGGTGTCACGCAGATGCGCCCCCAGCCAGCGCGCCTGCTGATGCCCCAGTTCGCTGAGCCTGTCATAGCTTACCTCGTCCCGTGCCGTCGTATTTGCCTGCCCGTGACGCACCAATGTGATATGTGACATGTCGGTCCCTCTTGCGCCGAAGTCTTAGGGCAGGTTCCTTGTCGGGACCAGAGGGGTTTCATGTCTTGCGGAAAAAATACTCGCCCCAATTCCGTTTCTGGCTATGGTCTCCCTGAGCAAATTTCCGGAGGTGCACATGGCCGTCGATCACAGGCGTTTTCTGACCGACCTGCATAAATTGCGTGAATTCGGTGCTTCGGGTGTGGGCAAGGGGGTCGTCCGCCCGGCCTATTCAGATGCGGACATCGCTGCGCGCCAGTGGCTTGCCGTGCGTATGGCCGAAGCCGGTCTGACACCGCAGTTTGATCCGGTCGGTAACCTGTTCGGATTGGCGTCTGGAAGGTCTCTGCTGATGGGATCGCATTCCGACAGCCAGCCCGAAGGTGGCTGGCTGGACGGCGCGCTGGGTGTCATTGCCGCGTTGGAAATCGCGCGTTCCAGCGACCGGCCCATTTCAGTTGTCAGCTTTCAGGACGAGGAAGGCCGATTCGGCGTGACCACTGGCTCTGCCGTATGGTCAGGTGGGTTACCTCTGGAAAAGGCCGATGTGTTGACAGACGGGGCGGGCGTCACCTTTTGCCAGGCCCGATCAACCATGGCCGACCTGTCGCAAAGTTTCGTGGACCCGTCCCAATTTAGTGGCTTCGTAGAGATGCATATCGAACAGGGCCTCTCACTGGACGCGACACGAGAGCAGATTGGCGTCGTCACCGATATCGTCGGCATCCGCGACATGTCCATCACCTATGAGGGGCAACAAAACCACGCTGGCACCACGCCCATGCACCTGCGCCGCGATGCGTTTCAGGCCTTGTCCGTGTTCAACACCCGGCTCAATGAACGCTTTCGCAATGTGGTTACGCCTCAGACAGTCTGGACTATCGGGCGGGTCGAACTGCATCCGAACGCCTCGTCCATCGTGCCGGGGCGTGTGAGGTTTTCGATGCAATGGCGTGATAGTGATGCAGACCGCCTGGTCCGAATGGAGGAGATCATTCGAGCGACAGCGCAAGAGATCGCCGATGAGCTGGGAATGGCTTTGGATTACGGCCCGATGTTGGGGTTGGAACCTGTCGCTATGGATCTGACCCTGCGCGGGGCACTGGAAAACGGAGCGGAACAGGTCGCTCAGGGCAAATGGCGCAGAATGCCCTCAGGTGCATTGCACGATGCCACCAACGTTTCTCGGCTGATGCCGGTCGCGATGCTGTTCGTGCCCTCGATCAACGGAATCAGCCATGACTTTGCGGAAGACACAGCCGAGACCGATTTGATTGCAGGGCTTGAGGTTCTGGATCGCGCTATGCGGTCACTCTCCTCGTGAACGTCGTCTGGGGCAGACATCCTTCTAAGAAGCCGTTGTGCCGACAGAGAAAAACTTCTTTTTGTTCCTGGTAAGATACTCGTGTTTCCGTTGATTCAGAGTGATGATTGTTGCCTAACGGAGAAAAGTTTCCTATGGGAACATTCATGGTGCATGCGTCTGTATACCGCCTCTGCTTAGGATGGTGTTTCGCTAAAAACTGGGTGGAATCATTGCATTCTTTTCGGCTTGGGGCAGACTGACGGTTATGCATTTTGACCTTTAGGCACGCAGAAGGTAACCGGCTCATGACTTCATCGAAACGCACGCCCCTTTACTCATTGCATGTTGAGTTGGGTGGTAAGCTGGTTGATTTTGCTGGTTGGGAGATGCCTGT
>NZ_CANMFF010000010.1 GCF_947497005.1 uncultured Ruegeria sp.
AAACCAACGACGACGAATATGAAGACCAGACCCGCAGACTCTCGTTATGAATGAGGGAGCCTCGGGGGGCAGGTCACCTTTTAGGCGGCATCGAATTCGCAGTCGGCCGTTTGAGTCCATCGCATCCACCCACCAGCCGTCGGTTCGCTCTCGGGTTAACATCAGGAAACCGAAGCTACTATCGTTGACCACGGTACTGGCCAAACTTCCGGCAACTTCAAGATTGTTCTCCATGCTAGTTGGCATTGGATCAAGCAGCGTCCCGCCGTTGCCGCTGATTAACTGAATTGGACCGGTGGCCAAATCGATCCCCTGAAAGGCATGGATATGACCGGACAGAATAAGGTTTAGCAACTCCGGCATGGTCGCGCTGAATGCCGCACGCTGAGTATCGTCACCATCGATCAGCTCACCAAACGCGTGCATGTTCGCCCAAAGTGGGCGATGCGTCAGAAGCCAGGTTTCCTGTTTGATGTTCGTAAACACATCCCTCGCCATGCGCCCATATATGGGTAACAACTCTGGGCTACTTTCCGGCGCCGATCCAGCAGATGAATCGAAAGCAACCAAATCCAGGCCATTGACCGAGGCCACCCAGGGTGCGGTTGCAGCTGGGCAATCTGCCGGAAAGGACCGAGGTGCAAAATACCTGAACCAGCCTTTGTCGCCGCGTCCACAGCTTTCATGATTGCCTCTAAGAAATATGAAAGGGGCAATCGAAAACAATTCTTCAGCCGGGTTAAACCAGTCCGCTGACCAAGTTTGGAAATTATCGCCGAATGGAGACCCATCGCATTTGTCCGGTTCAGGACATTCCGTAGATCGGTACAGGTAGTCGCCGACGTGGATTATCAGATCCGGCGATCTGGCTGCAATTTCTGCTGCGATCGATTTCAATGGCCAGGCAGCTGGATCATTGCAGGCCTGCACCACGCCTCGCCTGATACGACAGCCGGTGTCTCCAAACACGACAATGCGCTGGATGTCCGGTTTCAGCGTTGGAAGGACCTTATCCTCTTGCGCTATCTGCTGCGGCGCTTGTGCGCGATGTTCGCAAACAATTTCCGGGAAATGTTCTGCTTGTTCAGTGCGTTTGTTCATAGTGACAGAACGCCCATCGACTTGCAGCGTGGGGCAATTCGGCGATCGGGCGATGACACGGACAATCGTTTCCGTGCCGGGCCCAAGCTGAACCCAATTGTACAGCACTTCGGCGGCAGAAAGCGGAACCGCGAAAGCGAACCACATCCATGCTCCAAAAACGAATGAACCAGTTCTTACTGACAAGCGCGCATCCCTCTTGAATGACAAAACGAATTTACGCTCAGCGACCCGTAAGTCCAGTGGATACGAAATTCTGCAGAAACGCCCGGAAGGAACGAATTTCAGCACTACGACCTATACCGTCGTCAGTGGCAGATCCGCAGTGGACGCTGACGTCCTGTTTGGGTTGCATCGGGGACTACGAAACACCTGAACTGATTATTATCTGGTTTGCCTACCTGGAAGACTTCCAAGTCAAATAAATGCTGCGCTGTGCATGAATGTCCGGCATTGGGAAGGTCGGATGGTACAAATTTTGGGCATTGAACGTTGGCAATGGGCCGTTGCTCATCAAACGAAAAACGCGTGAGCGCTAGATGTTGCGCTTGCACCTAGGTTGTCAGTGAGTCCATCGGGCCGGCGGCGAGAACGCATGTTTGCATTGGCTCACACGCAACGGAAATCCCCATGCCCGACATCGCTTATTCTCGGGACCGGCTCTTCGCCGCGGATCGGAACGATTAGATTTTGCATGGAGAGTACTATTGGATTGAAGAACTAGTGAATTGATCTCACAACGCCCTTAACTCCGGCCCTGAGCGACGCTAGTCTCAGAACCGAGCAACGCTGAAAGGAGCCACCCAATGTCACTCTTCGCAAAACTCTTCGGTAGCAGCGAAAAGTCGGAGCCTGAGCCGGTCTCGTACAAAGGGTTCGACGTCTTCCCCGATCCGGTGGCCGAGGGCGGCAAGTACCGCCTGTCGGCCCGTATCGAAAAGACAATTGACGGAGATCGCAAGACCCATGTGGTGATCCGGGCGGACGTCTTTGAAAGCCGGGATCAGGCCGAAAGCTTCAGCATCGCCAAGGCGAAGCAAGTGGTTGACGAGCAAGGTGAACGCATATTCGGTTCAGGGGACCGATAGCTTGAAGCCAGCGCAGCGAACGGTGCGGTGTTGCCGTCAAATCCATCGGTCCTGCCGTCTAGAACTTGGAGAAACGTGAGGCCTTCCGCAGCCTCCTTTGGTTAACAAGGGTCAAGATAGAGTTCATATTTGGGCATGTCTGGGGTCTTGCGCATGCAGTAACAATTTCCAGCGGGTTGTCTGATTCTTAATACTCAATTCTTTGTGTGGCCTACTGCAGCATATTGCACCAACCACTATCGGCAAATTGGCAACTCAAGTGGCGGCTGTTGGGGCAGAGATGACCGCCATTGATTGATGATCGGTTGCAAGGTTCTTTTCGGCCAGAACTTCGGTGCACCGATCGCTTGCAGACATGCGGCGTTCCAATAGACGCCTGCACGCGAAAGCGGTTGTCCCTGCTTCACCGCTTTGGCAACAGCATTGATGTCTTTCGATTCGGGATAGATATAGAGGGTGGTAGGGTTCCTTTCGACAAGCGCCAAAATCTCTTTCGATGCAGTTTGCGACCAGGTTGTGCATCCGTTGCTACGACCACCGGTATAATTCACGAGCTTGCCGTACGGGACATATCCATCCTTGTCGGCATGTGTGCTTTGCGGGTTCTTGAATCGGCATTGCCACTTGAGAAAAACTGCGGGATGACCACCGATGGCACGTTCCCGGGCGTTGCTTGTTTCGCCTTCCCCGTCAAACAACAGGAATGTCCGATAAAACGGTTTGGTCTTGCCAGAGTGCTGGTAGTATCCTTTGAAGGAGGTCCGGGTCTCGGCCGTAACGTAAGCTCCGCCCGCAGTCAGCTTTGAACCTTCTGCATTGCTGAAGTTCTTCGCGCATTGTCGGCCATTTGCGAAATTGGCCCGCCGCAATTTTCGGCCATTGCCGTAGCCGGACGAAACGGCATGGAACGACTTTTGGGCCTCGCAAATCACATAAAACCGTCGCCCCGGGTTGCCATTCCGCGCCGTGCTGGGACGTGTGGCGTCCTTTGCTAGATAGCAGGGGTTCGAAACTTCGCCCTGCCGGAGTTTCTTCTGATAAAGCGCACGAGCCCGTTTCAGGACTATCGGCGCGATTTGACCTTCAGATGCGCCCACGTGTTTTTGCAGCCATGCTGGTATTTCTTTTGACAACGCATTGCCTCGATTGGGGAATGAGCCAACAATTAGGGCAATGATCAAGACGGTGATCGAAAGACAGAGTGAATTCGGTCGCAACGGGACTGCTCCTGCTAGACTATCCTCCGGTCCAGTCTAGCACGGAAATCTAGCCCGATCGTGGATCTGTTTTGTTGGATCGACAGATACTGTTGCCGTTAGTCCCAACCCCATAGTCCTGGTTTCTGTTTTCGACGGTAATTCGGACGAAAAAGAGAGTCCAAGCAACTGGACATCATAATTTCTGCATCCACATGAAGGTTATGTTCACACGGCGCTCATTCCTGTTGGCTTCTGCTCTCGCTGTGTCTGTGTCTTTCATTGTGCGGGGAAACCCGCCCGGCAAGATCTGCTGGCTATTTCGGAGACTTGATCGAATTTCTGAACGGACCGGTTCTGAATTTGGCGTGATGTCTTGATCTGGGCCCCGAACAGTTTCCACAGCGCCTCAACAAAGCCCCCTTTAGTGGGTGACGTACACCTTCCGGTCCCCGGCTGCGAGCATGAAATAATTCGCTATCAGCGAAGGTCCTGTGTGGATGGCTCCTGAACCCTCCGGCTGGCGTGCAGTATTCGTGAGATGAACCCCTGAACGGTATTTGTGCAAAAAGCCTCATGGCGCTCCAAATTGAGCGCAAAGCTGGCCCCAAAAATTGTCCAGTGCTGGAAAGCTATTGCCTTTGCGCCGTGCGGCACAAATGTTCCATGTCAGCGTTTCGGTTGTTTGAACTTGTGTCAGCAACCCCAAAGCTTGATGTTGCGCAAAATCTGCGCGCATGCCTCCACATACGAGATCAACACGGCATGCCAGATCGGTCATTAACGCAAAGTCGTCGCATTCGACTTGCGGCAAGGTATTGGTGATCTGCCAGGCTTCTTCTGTCCCTCCAAGGACATTTGCGATTGCCGTACGCCAATGACGGTGGAGATGCGCAGTGATGAAGCGATCTCGAAAAACATCGGCGACGCTCACTTTCGACGCCTGATGCAGCGGGTGAGATGGCCTTGCCCAGAAAGAAACGGGTTCTTTTTGAAGCATATGGAGATCGAGATCACTCAAATCCGGAGTATGGGTGAGGTCACAGACCGCCACGTCAAGTTCCCCGTTGCGAAGCCCTTCCAGCGGCGCCTTTGTCGCGCTCACCTGTACACGGGTTCTTAAGTCGGGCTGATCTTTCATCATTTCAGCAAGAAGTGGGGCAACGACCGTACGCGTGGTCAAGGGGCCACACCCGATATTGAGTATGTCAGGGCCGGTGTCTCGCAATCGTTCGACGCCGGTTTCAAAGCGGCTGGTGGCCTCCATGAAGGCGTCCAGCATTGAAAGAAACTCCTGTCCGGCGGCTGTCAGGGAAGCGCCTTTCGCGAGACGCTCGAACAACGGGTGACCAGCGTAACTTTCCGCTTGCGCAATGTAGCGAGAGAAGCTTGCAGGCGACCTCCCGAGCGCATCGGCTGCCGCCCGAAAATTCCTGTGCTGCGCCAAGGCACGGACCGCTGCGGCGACTTTGGTATCGATCATGTCTTCCATGTCCCAAATTTTGCGATGTCCGTACCAAGAAGTGAAACGGATGTCTTGCGATATCGCATTCCGCGATACTCACATGTCAGAATAACGGCGAGGGGAAAATCGCCCAAAGCACGTTAGTCAAAGGAAGGCCTGAATGGTTCAAGTTAAATCGGCAATCACTTTATTTGGCGTCTGCGCAGTCTTTGCGACTGCAACATTCGCTCAGGTAGATGAACGGCCCAATATCCTCATTCTCATTGCGGATGACATGGGGTTTTCAGACGTCGGATCGTTCGGCAGTGAAATTGACACACCGGCCATAGATCAACTGGCCGAGCAGGGGATGCTGTTCACGAACTTCCATGTTGGAGCATCCTGTTCCCCAACGCGCACGATGCTGATCAGCGGCGTGGATAACCACCTGGCCGGTTTGGGGAACATGGCCGAAATTCAAGCCGACAACCAGTTCGGCAAGCAAGGTTACGAAGGCCATCTCAATGACAAGGTCGTGGCACTTCCAAGGCTGTTGCGGGACGCGGGTTACAACACCTACATGACCGGCAAATGGCATTTGGGTCATGAACCCGGAACAATCGCCTACGACCGTGGTTTCCAGAAATCGTTTATGCTGGGCGAAAGCGGTGCCGACAACTGGGTAGAGCAACCCTACGCGCCTTTCTACAAGCGTGTGCATTATTATGAAGACGACCAGTTGGTCAAATTGCCGGTAGATGAAAACTATTTCTCATCCAACTTCTACACGGACCGGATGATCGAATACATCGATGAGAGCCTTGATGACGGCAAGCCATTCCTGGCTTGGGTCGGCTATCAGGCGGTGCACTACCCGCATCAGGCGCCGAAAGAGTTCATCGATAAATACAATGGTGTCTACGATGACGGCTTCGAAGCGCTGCGCGTCTCACGCTTGCAAAAGCAAAAGGAGATGGGATTGGTCTCGCCGGATGTTGAGCTTGACCCTGACTTTGCCAAAACCTCGTACGAGCCATGGCAGATGCCCGATTGGGAGAGCCTGACAGAAGAGGAAAAGGCGTTCAACACACGTCGCATGCAGACCTATGCTGGCATGCTCGACAATATGGACACGAACATTTCACGCATTTTGGATTACCTTGACGAGAAGGGCATCGCGGACAACACGCTTGTGATTTTCATGGCAGATAACGGTCCCGACCCCAACCAGCTGCCGCTGTCTGAGGCCTATCGTGACTGGTACAAGGCGAACTACGACAAGGTCTATATAGAGGACTTCGACGGCGACTATTCCGATATGGGGCAGAAGGGCGTCTATGCGGATTATGGCCCGGGTTGGGCCGCAGCTTCAGCAGTACCTGGGAGCTACTACAAGACGTTCTCAACTGAGGGAGGTTTGCGCGTGCCCTTCATCGTCCGGTTCCCCGGTACAGTGGAGCCGGGCAGCCAGATGGACAAATTTGCCTATGTGCGGGACGTGGTGCCGACCTTGCTTGAACTGGCGGGCGTAGACGTGCCCGAGGGAACGTATGATGGTCGTGAGATCTACTCACCTGACGGGATCAGCATGCTTCCGGTTTTGCAAGGCAAGCAAGACACCGTCCGCACCGAAGAGCACCCGGTTGGGTATGAACTCGCCGGATCTTCCGCCGTGTTCAAAGGCCGCTGGAAACTGGTACAGAACCTCGCGCCCAAAGGGACAGGTGCATGGGAGCTGTATGACATCGAAGCCGACCCGTCAGAGCTGCATGACCTTGCTGGTGAGAACGGCAAACTGGTTGCTGAGATGCAGATGTTTTATGACCAGTGGGCGGACGATGTGAACCTCGTCCCAGTGCCTGAAGGGTATAACCCGCTTGAGCAAACGGTCATAAATGCCAAGCGAAATGGCAGCCACTAAGACCGCGTAACCAAGTGCCCAGTGGTGTCTAAAACATCACTGGGTGTACTGTGTTGATCCCATTTGTGCGTACAGTGATGCGAGGTAAGCGTTTTGAGGAAGAGTATCCGGACGAAACACGGACAGCATTGCCTCTGCCGCAAGGTTCTCAGGCGATCAGCGGCCCGAACTTGATGATCCGACACCGGACGGTCCCTTAAGAGGCATCGATCCCGCGTGCCAGCAACATATTCTCGCGGTCGCGGTGTATGGTTTGCCACGATGTAGAACGAAAGCAGTCGATCCATCACATCAATTAACCAAAATCTGCAGGTTGCCACGGTTGCAAAAATCTCATTAAGCTGCGCAAACCAACAATCTGTTTTTTCCTCATGCGCAGACGTATTCCATCCATTTCCGCCTTGCTTGCATTCGAGGCCGCCGCGAAGCTACAAAACTTCGCCAGAGCGGCAGAAGAGCTTAATCTTTCGCAGAGTGCAGTTAGTCGTCAGATTCAGTCCCTTGAGGATTTTGTTGGTCAGTCACTTTTCCATCGATCCAAGCAACGCGTCAGGCTGACAACTGCCGGCATTGGCTTGATGGCAGATTTGTCTCCGCTCCTTGAGGAGATGGAGCTCTCTCTCCTCAAGGTTAAAACGCATGATAGCGAAGACGGTAGCCTGAATTTGGGGGTGTATCCCACCCTGGGCAGTCGATGGTTGATGCCAATCCTCATGCAGCCCAAAGCCGATCTCGCCCGGTCCAGTTTTAACCTGATCACTTACCTGAAGAACAGCGAAATTGATTCGAGTCTCATAGACTTGGCAATTGTGCAGGGGAATGCTCCATGGCCCGGGTTTCGAGCAGACCGGTTGATGCCGGAGACGCTTTTGGTTGTGGGAGCACCGGATATTTTGCCGGGCTCAGTAGACGATCCGACCGCGTTGCTTGATTGCCGGATTCTACAGCACGCGACCAGACCTCGGTCCTGGGAGATTTGGTTCGAAAATCTCGGCGTACCGTTGAACCGCAAGATCATCGGCCCGGTGTTCAGTCAGTTCGAAATGCTCATTGATGCGGTCAAGTCCGGGCATGGAATTGCCATCATTCCAAGGGTATTGATCCACAAGGAACTGGCCAATGGAACACTGATCCCGCTAAATCCTTTCGAAGCCAGCACAGAAAGCGCCTATTTTCTACTGACACCGGATCGCAAGGTTGGTGTGGCACGTATTGAACGTATGCGCAGCTGGCTGCTTGAGAACGCGCAAGATTGACGCGCAGAGGTTCAAGTTAATGCGTTTTCGTCATCAACTCATGAGAAATCACCGCTACAAAACACTCACTCGGGTTACGTATCTTGGACGGAAACACCAGCCTATAAGGAGATCCAAAAAAACATGTCCTTTACGCCGCAAATTCAAGACAGTGATGTTGCTCTGATCGAACGGTCGATGTCCACCATGCTCGATTACAAGTCGGTCGCGGAATTTGTTCCGGGTCCCGGCATTGCGCGTCTGAATCTGAAGTTTGACATCGCCAAGCTGCAAGAAGCGCTTCAGGAATGTCTTCGTCGTGAAGAGTTCATGGGCGGGATGCAGGATCAGGGGTTTTCCACGCTGCCGCTGACGCAACGCCCGGGCCAGACCGAATGGACCGCAAATGACCTCTCGGGTCGTTATTGGCTGCGTGCAGATGACCGCTATTTGGAAGAGCCGCGCGAGGATCTGGTGCCGGAGGTCGACTTTTCCGAGTTCAACCCGAAATTCAAAGGCACATATTTTGAGTTTGTGTATCAGGAACTGAGCAAACGTTTTCCCATTGGGCGCACGCGAATCCTGTCCAAGGGGCTTTATAACTGCAACTCCTGGCACCGTGACCCCGAACCGCGCCTGCATATACCCGTGCTTTCAAACCCCGGCTCTTTGTTCGTGGTGAACCATCATGTGACGCATCTGCCCGCCGATGGTTCGGTCTATTTCACGGACACACGCGCCTACCACACGGCTCTGAATGGCGGTGAACAGCACCGTGTGCATATCGTTGCGGCGCTCGCCTACGATCAGGTCAAGGAATGAGCCTGTACGGATACAGCTTGGCAGATACGGGCACAAACTGCCTATGTGATCTGCGCAGCGATACGCTAACCAAACCCAGCCCCCACATGCGCGAGGTGATGAGCCAAGCACAGGTTGGCGACGATGTTTATGGTGAAGATCCCACGGTCAACCGTCTGGAACAGGAGCTGGCCGCGCGTCTGGGCAAGGATGCCGCCGTTTTCTTTCCAACCGGAACACAAAGTAATCTGGCGGCGGTCATGGCCCATTGTGGGCGCGGGGATGAGATGATCGTGGGAGACCGCTATCATCTGTTCTGTGATGAGGCGGCTGGCGTTTCTGTTTTGGCGGGTGTTTCGATGAACCCGGCATCTGTCTCAGAAGATGGGGGCCTGGATCCTGACCGTATCAAAGCTGCGATCAAGGTTGATGATCCGCACTATGCCCGCAGCCGTCTGCTCAGCCTTGAAAACACTGTCGGCGGTCAAGTCGTTCCCTTGGATCGGATCACTGCCGGTGTTCAGGTCGCGCGCGATGCAGGTCTTGCAGTGCATCTGGACGGGGCGCGGTTCTTCAACGCGATAACTGCTTTGGGATGCGACGCGGCGACACTCGCGCTGCCGTTTGATACGGTTTCGATCTGTCTGTCGAAAGGACTTGGCGCACCGGTCGGGTCAGTGCTGGTGGGGCCTGATGAGTTGATGAGGCAGATCCGGCGCAATCGGAAAATTTTGGGCGGCGCGATGCGTCAATCGGGTGTGCTGGCTGCGGCCGGCCTTTTTGCGCTGGAACATCATCTGCCAAAACTGGTCGAAGATCATACCCGTGCGGCCCAGCTTGCGGACACCCTGCGCGAGACGGGCATTGGGCATGTTTCTTCGCAAACGAATATGGTTTTCCTGACGCCCGCAGCTGAGGATCATACCCGACTGATTGCCCATATGGCTCAGGCCGGCGTCAAGATCGGGGGGCAGTCGCCGGCCATACGTATGGTCCTGCACCGAGACGTGGACGACGAAGCGCTCGGGGTGGCGATCCGCGCGCTCCGGGATTTTGTGCCTGTCTGAACCCCTGGAAGGTCTGCCCGAAACTGAGGTGATGATATGAAAGATGTTATCCGTTTCATTCTGAATACAACGTACGACGAGCTTCCTGAAGCGGTCGTTCAAGACGCAGTACGCGCGCTGGTGGATACGCTTGGGGTCGGCATGAGCGCGGTTCAGACCGAGCTGTCGCGGATCATCGGAACTCATGCGCAGGTCATGTTTGGCGGGCAGGCGGCGCAGATCTGGCCCGAAGGAAAAACAGCGAGCGCCGCCGGGGCAGCCCTTGCCAACGGCATGACCATTGACGCGCTGGATGCTCATGACGGGCACAAATTGACCAAAGGCCATGTCGGGTGCGGTGTCATCCCGTCAGGCATTGCGCTGGCTCAGGCCGAAGGGCTGGCGGACGCGCGGGAATTTCTAACCCTCGTGGTAATTGGCTACGAGATCGGCACGCGCGCGGGCATCGCCCTGCATCGCAGTGCCTGCGATTATCACACATCCGGGGCATGGGTCGCCCTGGCCGCTGCTGCGATGGGTGCGCGCATTCTGGGGCTGGATGAGACCCGCGCGCGCGAGGCGCTGGGAATCGCCGAATATCATGGTCCTCGCAGCCAGATGATGCGTGCCATTGATGCGCCAACCATGGTCAAGGATGGATCTGGCTGGGGGGCGATGGCCGGCGTTTCTGCGGCCTATCTCGCCCGCGATGGTTTCACTGGCGCTCCGGCGATCTCGGTAGAGGCTCAGGACCTGTCAGATATCTGGAGTGATATCGGAGCGCATTGGTATATTCAGGACCAGTACATCAAGCTCTACCCGGTCTGCCGGTGGGCACAACCTGCGGCCGAAGCGGTCATGGCGCTGCAACGTGATCATGGCTTTGGCATCGAAGAAATTACTTCGATCCGGATCGAGAGTTTTCACGAGGCCAAGCGCCTGAATGCTATGCCGACGACAACGGAACAGGCGCAATATTCACTGCCGTTTTCGGTCGGGGCTGCGCTGGTTGCAGGGACGATCGGAGTGGACGAGGTGATGGCGCCTGGCCTTGGCGATGCCGACATCCTGCGTTTGGCACATCTTGTCCAGATTGAAGAGACCGACGCATTCAATAACGCTTTCCCCGCCCGCCGTTTCGCGCAGGCTTGGATCGGTTTGGTGGATGGCCAAACTCTCACGTCGGAGGCCACCGAAGCAAGGGGTGATCCCGAAGATCGAGTCGGTCACGATGTCATCCGTGAAAAATTCCTGCGGTTGACCGAACCGGTTATGGGATCGACCAAGGCTCGGGATTTGTTATCCAGCATAGAAGAGCTTGCCAATGGGGGAGATTTGAACAGTATGATTGCCAAATTGAGCTACAATGCAAAGTTGCAGGATGCCGGCACAGCGCGAGTCAGCGCCGACATTTCGCAGTAGCCAATAGGCGGATCAAGTTGTCCAATCGGAATTTGACGGGGGTACCGGATGGCCGTGACTTTTGATGAATTTGCTGCCGGATTACAGTACGAAGATCTGCCCCCAAAGGCCTTGTGGACATTACGCCGTTCGTTTCTCGATACGATGGGCGTCGCCGCAGTTGGGGCAACAACTGAACTATCAGCAATTACCCGCCGTATCGCTCCGATGCTGTTCGGCACCGGTACAACTGGAAGCGCGAAGATATTGATGGATGGATGTTCAGTCAGCCCGGTTGGCGCGGCCATGGCCGGGGCTTTCACCATAGACAGTATCGACGCGCATGATGGAACAACTCCGTGCAAAGGGCACGCAGGTTCGGCGATTTTCCCAGCAATGATTGCGATGGCTCAGGCCAGCGCAACAGAGTTTGACGGGCCGAGCTTTGCCGGAATTATTGCCACCGCTTACGAACTGTCCTATCGCGCTGGCTTGGCGCAACACGCGACCTGTGCCGACTACCACACCTCGGGGGCCTGGACTGCAGTCGGCGTGGCTGCGGCAGGAGCTAGGTTGTTGGGCGGCACAACGCAGCAAATCCGTCACGCAGCCGGGATTGGTGAATATCATGGACCGCGCAGCCAGATGATGCGGTGTATCGATCACCCTACCATGCTGCGAGACGGGGTAGGTTGGGGCGCTCCGTCGGGTGTGACGGCCGCTTATCTGGCCAGCGAAGGGTTTACTGGCGCACCCGCCCTGACCTGTGAAAGCGAGGAATCCGCACCGTATTGGGAAGATCTGGGAACGGGGTGGCGGTTGATTGACCACACACATTACAAAGCCTATCCCTGCTGCCGCTGGGCGCATCCGTCTGTCGATTCCGTCAAGGACATGATGCAGGCGCATAATCTGTCTCACGGTCAAATTGATCGCGTCGAAATCCGCACTTTCCACTATGCAACCCGGCTTGCCGGTCACGCACCCACCACGCCCGACGAATTCGCCTACTCCATCGCGTTTCCGGTCGCTGCAATGATCGTGCGCGGACAAGTTGGGGTTGAAGAGCTTGGCCTGGATACCTTGCAAGACCCGGATATCTTGCGTGTCAGCCGGTCAGTCCAATTGATCGACGATCCAGAGATGACTCGGATCAGCACGGATAAACGTTGGGCGCAAGTCGCGCTGATCCTGACAGATGGCCGCCGGATCGAGGATAAGCCGCGCGCCCCGCGCGGAGATTCAGATGCGCCGCTGAGCGATGCCGAGATCTACGCCAAATACCATCTCTTGGCGGACCCGGTAATGGGTGAGCAAAGAGCAAAGAAACTTGCCGAACACGCATTTCACTTCGATAGCTTGGACACCAAAGAGTTTAACCATTTACTCGACCTATGTGTTCAGCCGGTTTGAAAACAGGATCTTTTCCCGATCAGTGAATGGTGGTCCTGGCTTTTGACCAGTTTGCGGTGTTGTAAAGATGGATCAGAGGTTCATCTCTGGCTGCTGAATTCATTGGCTCTGTTTTGCTTTCGTGGTTCTCGTGGGCGGCAATAAGCCATGGGTCGAGTGTAGGCGATCAGAGTTGTAGGTGATCAGCCGGTTGCCCGAACGGCGACACTGGAAAACCAAACGATCACCTTGGTGGACGACAAATTTGGGTCATAACCAACTTAGCTCCAGAACACGTGCAGAGAACTCGGTCGCAGTTGCTTTGCTTCTGTGCTTGGCGAGCAAGAAACTCATGATCTTACCGATCTTGACGATAGCTCGAAACAGAGACACCCCTTCGCCCTAAAAGCGGACGTATGTTCATTGGTTGAACTGCAGCTCTCGGTGAAAGTGGTCCGACAGGGCCACGGCACTACGAGCCATTCTTGGGGTGCCGCGGGCTTGCACCTGGACAGCACAGTCGCCCGCCGTAAAAAATTGTGCGTTCTCAGATCATTGGCGGGAAACATGGCTTTGAAAAGCACTTGATCCGCCTGGGGTGCCTAGTGTTGGTTGCGTCGAAATGGCATCCCAATTAAGGAAAGTGTGATTCAAGGAACAGCCAATGCTCAATGCGATATTATTAGGGTTCGCTAATGACGGAATTGCTTCCAAAGCTGATAAAAAGTGCCTCGGGTACGCTGACGAAACTGACCAAAATTAGATGTGTAGAAAGCTACCCACTGCCTTCGAGTTGCGAACCTGCAAATCTGTTCTCGTGGCCCAATACAAGGTTTCTTGACAAAGACGGCGCATCTTTTCTTGAAGGTCGAGGCGTCTGTTTGCGCGACGGTCATATTAAGACATTTCCGGTCCCATACAGTTTGTACGGTGAAATGGAAAAAGTCGATGACCCCAATGTGGCTACAATCAAGCTAACCAGAACGGTTCTAGATGTGTTTCAAATAACCGCCGAGGGCAAGCCCGTTACGGGCATTACGGCAGTATGGGACACCTCGGAGCATCCAAATCGTACCGTTCCTACCTCCATGTCAGATACTCAGGGTCTGAGAGAATTTGGAACACATCGGGACAGCTTCCTCCTCTTCCACCGGGAAGGCGAGAAATATGATATTAAGTTACGCCCATTCGCAGTCCGTTCAGTGTTACGAGAAAAACCTGAACTCAGGGAGTTTGCGATTTCTCATAGAGATCTAAGAAAATTTGTTGGCGAAAAGGTGGATAGTAGGGGGCGAAAGAACCGAAATATTGTTTTTCCAGCACATAGAGATTACTTGCGGGATGTGGTTCACCAGACAAACGATGCTGTCGAAAAGCTTGTCGGAAACAACAATTTGGTGAGTGAAATTAAGACGCTCTATCGGTCCAAGTAGTCTATGCAAAAGGTTATTGTTTCGGTACCTCAGCTACCATCCCGCGTCATGTCGTTTGCTTCAGGAGCTTCGCGGATACCTGTCGGCAATTCTCGGTGACTACAGCTGTCACGTTGTATTTTGACGCCTTTGCTCGACGATGGAAGCTGACGAAGTCACGAAGACGTTAGACGACACCCTGGCAGCATCAGTGTCTCCGTTTTTCACTAACCCTGGCTGCTCAACGACTATGAAAGCAGTCCTGTCTCTGGTGATCTGGCGCAATGGTCTGACAGTCTGCGGGCCGTGACCGCTATGGCGACCGGCAATAAGCCTCCAAGCCTACAAATGAAGAAATTCGCATCATTCCCCGCCAACGTGAACATTCCCTGGCTCTGGCGGCGGCTCGACCGGTGCGCGGCCAAATTTCATGACCCTGCTCAACCCTGAGACCGAAGTGCTGCGAGTTCACCGTAGCAGGGTACGCCGTGTTCGGCCATGAACTCTTTCAGATCTGGTAGGGAACACTATTCCGCAGGTGCAGGAAACCAGTGTGCGAAATCACTTCCTAAGGGTCAGGGTTCATAACCATTAGATGACGGTTGTTGCGAGCGCGGTGGCAGGAAGGAATACTTGGGAACAGCGGTCATGGCGGGTTGCAGCGCGTCGCCAATCCTTGAGCCTGCCCCCCCTAGTGCAAGAAGTTTTTGACTATCCAGGCGTGTGATCGAGAGCAAACTTCTGTAAGCCCTCTCTTCGCGGCATTTCCAGAAGCCACAGGCCGGGATGGTGATCAGCGGATCAGGTCCAAATCTAACCGTCTAGCTTTGCGCACGCGGCGATTAACCGGTTTTCCTGATCCAGATCTGCTCGTTCATTGCGCCCATTCATACCAGCGTTTTCTCACACACCCGTGGCACCGGTCCACGCAGCCTTGCATTAGTATCATGCCTTGTTTGCAAGTTCCGGATCTTTGTCGTCCTCGTGTTTCGTCAGCATCACCTATATCTGCCGTTCCATCCAATGCCCGGCAACACATGCTTGCATGTGTGAGATGGATGTTGCCCAGCGCAATCGCGACATTGCGCTAATGATCAGAAAGCGTCGGATATCGGTCTGGTCTGTCTTGGTCATACGTCCCTGCCAAGCTGCGAAGTCACGCCCCGTTTTGAACTGTGCCATATCAGGCCCGAACGCCTCCACCGCGATGGCTGTGACGGGGCCGACACCTGGCATGTTCTGAAGCCGGCGAGCTCTGTCTGACCGGGACTCCAGAGTGGAGAATTTCCTGTTCCTTTCAAGGACCTGAGCTGTTTTCCCTGCATTTTGCGCCAGCAGCTCCGTGCAATCCTCTCGGATCAGTGTTGACAGGTCCGCGGTTTTATCCTCCTACAGCGCTGCCATGTGATCTGGAGAACGTATCCCTACAGGGCATACATGGCCATGCTCATATAGCAATGCCTGTAAGGCATTGACGTCTTCAGCCTTCTGATGGACCAATCG
The DNA here is from genome assembly GCF_947497005.1 of uncultured Ruegeria sp. Lineage (GTDB taxonomy): Bacteria > Pseudomonadota > Alphaproteobacteria > Rhodobacterales > Rhodobacteraceae > Ruegeria. The sequence continues at coordinate 15,541 of NZ_CANMFF010000010.1, forward strand.
CTGCCGACCGCGAAACATTGCCGCGCGAGATTTTGTTCAACTGTCTCGGCCACTACAAAACGCATTTCCGGCTGACGAGCTGCGAATGCGATCGCCTCGGCATCGGCGGCGTCGTTCTTCTGACGCTTCACGAAAGGGTGCACGTATTGTGGCGCAATTAGCTTGGCCTCATGGCCAAGAGCTTCCATCTCACGCGCCTAAAATGCGTACCGCCATACGCTTTAAAGACAACCAGACAGGGCTCTTGATGTGACATGAACGTGACGAACTGCTTTCGCGTGAGCTTTATTGCGAAACTGCACTGCCACGGGTTGCAGGGCTCTGTGTACTTGAATAACAGCTTTTGCCAGATCGACCCCAATCATTATATCCTTCATGTCGCTGTCTTCTCCATATTGCGGCAAATAGTACCAGGACCCTGGCGTATTGCGATGCCGTCAGGGGAGGGCGGTAGCCATTCCAACTGACCTGGTCGGCAGAGATGAAGAACCGAATAGGGCGGCCGAGGCTTTCGGTGATGGCGTGCAATTTGTTGTTTATCACCGTCTTCTGTTTGCCGTGCTCGGCGACCAGACCAGCCACCATCCGTGCGAAGATGCCGTTCTCGCTACAGCGTTTCCAACGGTTGTACAGGGTCCTGTGCGGGCCATAGGCTGCAGGGACATCGCGCCACCTTAACCCATTGCGGTTGAGGAAGATAATCCCACTCAACACGCGACGATCATCCACGCGTTGTCCGCTATGGGGTTTTGGAAATTAGGGCTCCAAGCGCGCCATCTGCGCGTCGACCAGCCCAAAAAAGATCAGACATGCTCACCGGTCGCAATTGAGCCGTGAATTACGTGGCGCGGCGGAAATCAATGTATCCTGCCCCAAAGCTCAATTGGGTGTGCGGCTGACACCCAAGCGTTCAGACAGCTCGATCTCGCGCAAGCGATCGCCAGGCAAGAGCGTGCCGTCGCGGATCTGCTCCAGCATGCGCTGATACGCGGAATTGCCTTGTGGGCCGGGCTGTATTGGGTCGTCCTGGATGGTCATAGCGCGTACACTTGTATATTGCGTGCATTTGTATACATTTGGATACATAACGAGTCAATGATCCTGAAAGCCAAGTTTTGAACAGCCTGAAAGCCCAACCAGCTATGCTGAAAAAAAGGTCAATGACACTTGGCTTTGCGACGCTTGGCACGCTGATCTTCTGGGTATTGCATCTACCGTTGCCGTTTCTGTTCGGCCCTATGACAGCATGCCTGATCGCAGCTCTGGCTCATGCGCCAATGGCAGGGTTCGGACAGATCTCGGTCGCAGCCAGAACCATTCTGGGCGTCGCGGTTGGCGCATCGATCACGCCCGGACTGTTTGCCGAGCTGCCAAAAATGGCTGCGTCGATCATGCTGATCCCGTTCTTCATCATCCTGATCGTATTGATCGGCGTGCCGTTCTTCCGCAAAGTCTGCGGGTTCGATGAAAAGACAGCGTTTTACGCCGCCATGCCGGGCGGCCTGCAGGACATGATCATATTCGGCACCGAGGCCGGGGCTGATCCCAGAACGTTGTCCCTGATCCACGGAACACGCGTGTTGATCATCGTGACCTTGGCACCGCTGTTTCTGACGATATTCTACGATGCCGAACTCACCAACCCCATCGGGCAGCCTGCGAGTGAGCTGCCTGTTCATGAGCTTCTGCTCATGGTCTTGGCAGCTTTCGTCGGCTGGAAAGGCGGCGAAAGAATTGGACTTTTCGGAGCGTCCATTCTTGGGCCGATGATCCTTACGGCTGCATTGTCTCTGGGGGATTTTATCCATGCCCGCCCCCCACGCGAAGCCATTCTGGCTGCGCAGTTCTTCATCGGGTGCGGGATAGGTGTGAAATTTGTTGGCGTGACATGGGCCGAACTACGTCGGGTCGTTGCTGCTGGCGTCGCCTATGTTGTTATTCTCGCCATTCTGGCTGCCGGATTTACGGCAATGGTGACCATGCTTGGCTTGGGTCAACCGCTCGAGGCGTTTCTTGCGTTTGCGCCCGGAGGTCAGGCTGAGATGACCGTTCTTGCCATCGTCTCGGGCGCTGATCTGGGGTTTGTCATCACCCACCATCTGACACGTATCGTGCTGGTGATCATCGGCGCACCTATCGCGGCCGGTCTTATTTTGCGTTGGTCCAAACCTCGGGATTGATCAGGTGGATCGGAGCGCCATCGGCATAGGCGTTTACTTGATCGAAGATATCCGCAAATTGCAGGTCGAACTCGTCCTCTGTGACAAAGCCAATATGTGGCGTAGCGATCAGATTGGGATGTGACAATAGCAGGTCATTTGGGTCGGTCAGAGGTTCAGTATCGAAAACATCAATGGCCGCTTTTTCGGGCTGGCCAGTGTTGAGCCCCCCTAGCAAAGCGCCCGGTGCAATGAGCCCCGCCCGCGACGTGTTCACGAACAACGAGCCTGGCTGCATCGCTGCAAAGTCTGACGCTTTGATAACTCCGCGCGTGTCCGGATTCAGGCGGACATGAACCGACACCACATCGCTATCGGCAAAGAACGCTTCCCGACTGGGCGCGACTTCGACTCCGTCCGCCATCGCCCGCGCACGACCTTCTTCGGACGACCACCAGATGACGTTCATACCAAAGGCCTCGGCATAGCCTGCAACAGCCCGGGCGATACGCCCATAGCCGTATAAGCCCAGTCGACGCCCGCGCAGCGTCTTACCCACCCCGGCCTGCCAGCGCCCTGCTTTGACCGACTCCATCTGAGCCGGAAGATCCCGCATTCCGGCCATGATCAGGGCCCAGGTCAATTCGGCCGCGGCATAAGACGGAGTGCCGCTGTGCATGTTCGAGCATATAAGCACATTGTGATCAGAGCATGCCTGCACATCGACGTGGGGGTAGACACTGCGCTGACTGATCAGCCGAAGGTTAGGCAGCTTCTCAAGCAACGCTCGGGTAATCTTGGTGCGTTCCCGGAACAGAACCACGGCATCGGCATCTTGTAACCGCGTTGCCAACACGCCGATATCTTCAACGTGATCCGTCCAAACCGTCACGTCATGATCCGCAAGCCTTGCAAAACAAGGCAGGCCGCGCAGCGTGTCGAACCAGTCATCCAGAATATGTACTTTCATCGGCTTTGACTGCCTTGCCCGGATTCCATTTTTTTTGGTGTCGGAACAAAATGCGGGGCCTCAAGCGCCGCGAGCGCATTGCGGACACGTTGGCTCTGATCCAGCAAATGATTGAATTGTTCATCGCAGCCAGCGATCGGCGTGGGATAATCCACCATATCCTGCCGCAATGCTGCCTGCGCCAATTTCAGTTCCTGCCTGGCAATATCGAGACATTCAGAGTAGTCGTTCATAATGACATCTCCTTATGCGTATACCATAGTATACTAACAAAATATGTGCCCGTTCAACTCCCATCCCACACAGATTTCGGTACATAGATTTTGCCATCCGCCAGCTTGCGCGCTGTTCGCACCAATCCTGCCGCGCTGAGTGTGAACCCATCTTCGCTGGAGAAATCCACCAGAACATCGATTTTACCCGAAGCGTGCTCAAGGACGACTTCGGCAGGTCCGGATGTGGTTCGTTGCAATAAGCCATCCGCAACAGTTCCCGGCGTCAATGCGCAAGAGGCCATGCATTGTGCCCCTGTCACCGCCATCGTCGGGTGAGTATTCCACGGCATGAAATACCTGACAGCAAGTGTGCCCCCGTCCCGAGCAGGTGCAAGTATGCCGAATTTTGGGGTCACGGACTGGGACACATCACCCATTCCCATCAACTGTCCGGCCTCAATCCGAACGGCCTCCATCCGGTCAAAAAACGCGCGATTGCTGTCCAGTTCCTTTGCGCTTTCGTATCCGGTCAGGCCGAAATCAGAAGCGCGCGCAATGGCCATCGGCATCGCGACATCCATGCAGGTTAGCTCGATACCCTGCACCGTGTCGCGCAGATGACCAGTGGGCAGGAACGCGCCGGTGGATGAACCCACAACACCCATGAAGCTGAGTTGCACCGGTGCGGCACGCCCCGGCACGCCCGCAATTTCCGCATCTCCCTGATAAGTCAGTTCACCGCCGGGCGTCGGCACCATTGCCACTACCTGCGCCCCTGTGTTGACGGCGCGAATACGGATTTCGGTTTCATCGCCCCGCGGCTCGATCAAACCCATTTCGATTGCTGCAGGGCCGACGCCAGACAGGATGTTCCCGCAGGTGGGTTTGAAATCTACCAGCTTTTCCTCAACTGAAACTTGGGCAAAGAAAAAATCGATATCTGCCCAGTTTTCGTCACTGGCGGATAGCATCGCGACCTTGGTCGTGACGGCAGCGCCGCCGCCTATCCCGTCGATATTCAACGGGTGCCCAGCGCCAACCACAGCGATCAGAACGTCCGCGAGGGTCTCCAGATCCTCTGGCAAGTCAGAGCGACGGAAGTAGGGGCCGCGAGATGTGCCGCCCCGCATGAAAATGAACGGAATTCCGGTTTGGGTCTTGGCGCGCCCTTTCAGATCTTTGCGCACTCCTGGCAAGACCCGGCTCATTTCAGCGGCCATGGCAGATCAACCATGCCCTGCAGCAAACCCGGCGGGAAATCGCGGTTCAACGCACCTGCCATGACGCACATGAAACCGATGCCACAGGCGGTCAGGATCAGTGTCATCTGCCAGCTGGCCCCCGCCCGAATGCGGAAGAAAGCGATCAGAAAGCCCAGAAGCGCGAGGATGAAGCCAACGACCCAGGTCGCCGCGATAAGGCTCGCGAACCATGCCAGCGTGGACCACAGACCGTGAGGGGCACTGGCGTCTTCACCCGCGATTTCCTTGTCGGCGAAGATCGCATCGCCTTCGGGCCGCCGCGTCATCTGGATCAGCAGGATCACGCAGCAGAACAAAGACACACTGCCGATCACCAGCGGGATGATCTTGTCGGTCATGTTGTAATCGGGGATCATGTTGGCATTGACTAAAGCGACGATCAGATAAGCCATGATCACCAGCAGGAAGACCAGCGGCGCGCGCTTGGTACCTGCCTGCACGTCACCTTCAGCCATGATCATCTTGGCCTGACGAATACCCAGAATGACCGAGACAACCGTGATCACGATCAGGACGATCACGATGGGGCTGAAGACGTATTCCATACCTTCACTGAAGCTCTTGCGGAACCGGAATGAGGCGATCTGGAACGCCTGATTGGTGAACTTCTCAACCGGGTTTGATAGCACGAAGCCGATCAGGAAGGCCGGGCGCGACCAGTCGAACCGGCGCAGGAAGGTGCCGATCAGGCCGATCACGAACAGTGCCAGAAGGTCTTCGAAGTTTTGCCCGGACTGGAAGGCAGCAAAGCTGATCAGCATGAACAGGAACGGCGCCAGATAGGTAAAACGGATCGTGGTCAGCTTGGCGATCCCGCCCGAGGCCGCGATGCACAGGATGGTGCCCACGACGTTGGCAAGCGCCAGCAACCAGACGATGGAATAGGTGATGTCGAGATTGTCCTTGAGCATGCTCGGGCCGACCTCGATATCGCCGGATCCCAGCAACGCCACAGCGCCGATGAAGATCGCCATCGAGCCGGAACCGGGGATGCCGAACAGCAGGGTTGGCACCAGACCGCCGCCCTCTTTTGCGTTGTTCGAGCTTTCCGGCCCGATCACGCCACGCACTTCGCCTTTGCCGAAGTTGCTCTTGTCCTTGGTTGTCTGCACGGAATGGCCGTAGGCGATCCAGTCAACAACCGAGCCCCCAAGTCCGGGGATAACGCCTACGATCACACCGATGATTGAGCAGCGAACCGAAAGCCAGATATTGGCGAACCAGTCCTTGACCCCGTCCAGCCATCCGGCCCCCAATGAAGCCCCCTTGGCAATCGACCGATCCTGACGCAGCAGAGAAACGATTTCAGGGACAGCAAAGATTCCCAAACCGACAATGACCAGTTTCAGGCCATCGGTCAGATAGGGAATGTCATAGGTAGCCATACGCAGCGAGCCACCGGCGTCCGCCTCGCCGATGGTGCCGACCATCAGGCCCAGCCCGGCGGCGGCAACACCTTTCAACGGGATGCGTCCGGCCAAGATAGCAACCATCGAAAGACCGAGAATGGTGATCATTAACATCTCGGGCAGGCCAAAGGCCAAAACGATTGGCCGCGCGATCAGAATGAACATGGTCAGGAATGTCGCGCCGACCAGACCCCCGAACAGGGATGACGCAAAGGCCGCAGACAATGCCCGCGCGGCCTCACCCTTTTTTGCCATCGGGAAGCCGTCAAGCACGGTCGCCTGCGAGGCCGAACTGCCTGGTATCCCCATCAGAACCGAGGCAAATGTGTCAGAGGTCGGAACGACGGCGACCATCCCGATCATCAGCGCCAGGCCCAGGATCGGGTCCATGCCGAACATGAATGGCAGCAAAAGGGACAGACCGGCGATACCACCGAGCCCAGGGAAAACTCCAACGGCCAATCCCATGACAACGCCGAGCACGAGATAGCCCAGAACGATAGGTTGCAGGATCAGAGCCCACGCATCACCAAGCGCAGGAAGAGCGGTGGCGAAAACCTCCATAGCGGCCGCCTTTCATTCAATTTTTGTAGAATTCCGATGGCGCGGCCCTCGCGCAGAAGGGCACACGCTGTGAAGGCCCGGCTTAGTTCAGCTCGACGCCGTAGGAGTCTTTTAGCCAATTCAGGACATAGGCTTTAGCGTTGTCATCAACGTTTGTCGCCGTCTGCAGCGCTGATTTGGAGCCGTCACCGACGAACACCGGGTACTTGCCCACGCGCTTGGAGGAAATATCGGCAAAGTCGCCACGCTCGGTCACGGCCTGGAACGCTGCGGTGTAGGCATCGACGACCTCTTGCGGCGTGTCACCGGGCAGGAACGCCAGCTTCTGCACCGGAAAGCCTGCGACAAAGAAGGCTTTCCACGCGTCCCAGGCCTCACCGCTGGTTTCGCACCCATCGGTGGCTTCGCACACCTCTTTGAAGGTTGGGATATCCGGGAAGGTAGGATCGCGCACGATGTTGCCATCCGCATCCAGCGCGCCCCAGGTCATCATTGGAACAGCCTGACCGGCCTCAACCAATGGGGCGGAGCCGCCCAAATAACCCGATGAGGTCTGGTAATCGATATTGGCTTCGCCGCGTTCGAACATCAGACGGCCATCACCACGACCCTTGATGCCAAAGACCGGCTCAACATCCATACCAAGCATCTGCCACGCTAGCAGCGGTACCAAATCCAGCCGAGTGGCCCCCTGCGAACCATAGATAAAACTTGTGTCTTTCAGCGCGTTTGCAGAACCGTCAAACTTGGCTCCATCTTCTGGGTTCAGATAAGCGACGCCCCCGGTGCCCGACGCCATAACCGGAATCCAGTCGTTGTATTCATACCGCACGCGCGGGTCGCTCAGAAGATACGGAAACTGGGTTGAACCAGATGTGCCGAACAAAAGAGTGCCATCGTCGTGCTCTTGTTCCTGAAACCAGTTGGCGCCTTTGGTCGAGCCTGCGCCCGGCATGAATTTTACCACAACAGTGGGCTGGCCGGGCAGCGCCTCGGACAAAAGTGGCGCAAAAAAGTTGGCCCATTTGGCTGAACCGCCCGTTTCCGAGAACGGGATGACCCACTCAATGGTCTTGCCCGAGAAATCGACCTCGGCAGCAACGGGTGCGGCCATTCCGGCGGCAGCGATCAGCCCCACGACGGCGCGACGGGTAAAGTTGGAAATGGTCATTGGTTCCTCCCTGTTGACCAAACAATCACGAAGGCACGCTTGGCACCACCATGATCGCAAATAGAACTGTGGGGTTGATTCCCCCTCCCATCTGGCAATCATGAAGGGCCAACCTTGCGCGAAACTTGCAGGAGACCCGATGCGGATTGTCATCGTCGAGGATAATGAGCCACTTGCCAACGCCATTGCATATCGCCTGCGTGATCGTGGCCATGCGGCTGACGTGCTGACCGATGGTGACGAGGCCGATGTCTATCTGGAACAGGAAGGTGCAGACCTGATCGTTCTGGATATCAACTTACCAGGCCGGTCCGGACTTGAAATCCTGCAATCCTTGCGCAGTCGCGGAGATGGTGCACCGGTGATCCTGTTGACCGCACGCTCAGAGACCAGCGACCGGGTGTCGGGTTTGGATATGGGCGCTGACGACTATCTGGTCAAACCCTTTGAGATGGATGAGTTGGAAGCCCGCATTCGTGCACTTTCGCGCCGAAAGGACCTCGACTATGGCGCGCGTGAGACCATCGGCGGGTTGGAATTCGATCGCTCTGCACGACAGGTCACTGTTCACGGAGAGGTTTTGGACGTGCCACGCCGGGAATTGGCCGTGCTTGAATGCCTGCTGGAACGCCGAGGCAGGATTGTCCCCAAAAGCCAACTGACCGACTATGTCTATGGCGTCGGGGCGGATGTCGAGGATTCTGCCGTAGAACCCCATGTGTCACGGTTGCGAAAACGACTTCAAGATCTGGGCATCAGAATCAAAACGGCCCGCGGGCTTGGCTATTTGCTTGAGGTGCAGAAGTGATCCCGCACCGCTCGCTTAGGCTCAGGTTATTTCTGTTGATCCTCACACCTTTGGTTTTGCTTGCGTTTCTGCTTGGATATTGGCGCTTTACCGTTGCTCAAAGAACCACACAGGAGCTTTTTGATGACAGCTTGCTGTCTGCGGGCCTTGCGATTTCCCGCGACGTGGCGATCTCAGGTGGAGATGCATTGCTGCCATCCACACGCAGTATGATCCGCGATGCATCGGGGGGAGAGATATTCTATCACGTGACCGGCCCCGGGGGCAGCTATGTCACCGGATATGCTTACCCTCCGACGTCAACTGCATCCGCCCAGCAAGACCCATATAAGCCACATTTTTTTGAATCTGCTCATCAGGATGAGCCAGTCCGGGTTCTCAGAATGACGGAACGCGTCACTTTGGAAAACCTGGTGGGAGACGCGACTGTAACTGTTTGGCAACTCATGGCCGATCGAAACGCATTTGCCAATCAACTGTCGATCCGCGCCGCAATTCTGATGGGCGTTTTGTTGACGACGCTTGCCATTGTCGTCTGGTTCGGTGTCGCCCGCGGGCTGAGACCATTGCTGAATCTACAAGACGCAATTGACCTGCGTTCGCCGGACGACCTCAGTGAAATAAAGCGAGCGGTACCGGTCGAAGTGCAGGGAATCGTCAGGACCCTGAATCGGCTTTTTGCGCAGGTGGAGCACAGTATCAACGCCCACCAGACCTTCATTTCCGAGGCGGCGCATCAGTTGCGAAACCCGGCAGCAGCCGTACAGTCTATGGCCGAAGCACTTCAGGAGGCAAAAACGGATGAGGACCGGGGCAAGCGTATTTCAGAGCTTGTAATTGCGGCGAAAAATTCTGCGACTGTGGCTGAACAACTGTTGTCGCTTGAAAGGCTCAGACAGCCGACACACCAAGATCAAATGGATGAGATTGATTTCCGCTCTGTTGTAGAAGAAGCCTGCGCGGAGATGGGTGTTCACATCCTCGCGAAGGGTATTGAATTTGATGTCACAATGCCTGACGCAGCGATCATGGTGTCCGGTGATCGGGTATTTCTAACTGAGGCAATAAAGAACCTGCTGGATAATGCGGTAAAGCACGGCGGCCCCAAGTTAAATAGAATTTCAGTTGTGCTGCACTGTGACGGCGGCTCTGTCAGTCTAACGGTGGCGGATGATGGAGCGGGCCTTTCGCCTGACCAAAGCGGCGCAGCATTCGCCCGGTTTTCGCAGCTGGAACACTCCGAAGGCAGCGGATTGGGATTATCAATAGTCTCCGCCGTTGCGCACCGCCACGGCGGACTAATCTCAATAAACCAAGTCGAAAGAGGAGCGAGCGTTACGCTTGAGCTTCCAACAGCTTTGTAAAACGTTCTGGATTTTATTGACGAATCTGAAACCTGTCCTGTCCACAATACCATTTCATCAGCGCAGCGAGTCGCTGCTTCCACGCCTTCCAAGCGGATCATCACGGACAAAATTGCGGTCCTATGGAGCCGCCAAATGAGAGGTTTCATCGGACTTAGTTCATTGGTTGCACAAGGGTCCTAACAACCGCGCGGAAAACAGCCATCTCACAGTCCGAAAGCGGGAGCGGACGAAGCAAGGAAATCGACCTCCGGGAGGTTTGCAGCTTTACGCAGTCACACATTCAACCGTTCGAAATTGGTTCTTTGCACTAGGGCGCCGTCGCTTGGCCCTAACAATCCGATGTCACCGCTTCCAGGCATATGACGCGTGGTATGCCGCCACTCGAGCTTGCTGAAGGTCCTGAAAAAACATCATTCCAAACTGCGAGATCACGCAATCAAACGAGCCATCTTCCAAGGGTAACTCTTCGGCATTGCCAAAATCCATTCGATATTGTGTGCTCGACTTCTTTTGCTGCCGCGATCATCCCCGGGGCGGGATCAAGTCCGACCACACGGCCGGTAAGACCCGAACACTCGCGTGCAGTTCGTGTCAGCACTCCTGTGCCACCTGCAACATCCAATACATGCGCACCGTCACCTTTTCCTGCTCCGCCCGTTACGTGGGCACACCAGGGCGCGAGTAGCGCTGGCACAAAAGGAGCCTCATTTCCACGACCCGCTTGGAGTTCTTCCTGTGTTGCGTCGGCAGCCGTTCGCATCACTCTACGAATTCGTAATGTTTGATTGATCTGGACTCGACTAATTCGGCTTCCGAAGGATCCACATGCGCCGATTGGTAATCATCGCCTACAAACGCCATGAGAGACGCAAGGTCTTTCCAGATCATGACGAAACTGAATTCTCTTGGACTGTCAGCCCGTGCCGCACCCGGAAGTACCTGAACGATCCCTTCGGTTCCTCGCATCAGTGGTATGGCCGTGTTGTGGAAGAAGTCACCGAATTCCTCCTCTTTGCCTTCTCTCGCTGTGACTTGGAATATCCGCATGATCATAACGCGCCCTCCCATTGGTAGGGTTGCTGCCTGCATGATGACCTCAAGAATACCTCATATCACATCGCTGGCTCATTGTCGCTTTGGCTTATTGGTAATTTACGCCTATGCACAGCAAAACTTGAGGGCCCATCCTGGATCAGACCTAAGCTTCAAGACGCTTGGACGGAAGCTATGAGAAATAACGGAATCTCGCTCCAGGAGGTCAACCGACCAAACTTCAGGCATTCCTCAAACGTCCACCCTGCAAGCTTGAGCCCCTTGCGTAGTTTTCGATCAGGTCATCCGGAATGTCGCGTGCACGAAAGGGCCCCAAGCCGTCACGGGTCTGGAACCGCATTCCCGAGCCGGGTCGAGAGAAGATCAAGGACTTGGCCCTGAAGGAAAGCGAGCTGTCGCCGCGCGAGTTGGCTGTGCGGTTCACTGACACGGAACAGTATTTTGTGTCAGAGGGTAAGGAGGATCAGTGATCCGTCCAGTGGACGGATCACCCGACGAACGGATATCGCATGCTTAAGTCTTATGACCTGATCACCAGCCCAGCCTAAGTGGTTCTGTCGGCCGCAGACGAGTTTCACGAGAAAACCACTCGGCTGAACCTACTCTGGCAGACCGACTTCACTTACCTGAAAGTCATCGGCTGGGGCTGGTTCTATCTGTCGACCATCCTCGATGATTACAGCCGCCACATCATCGCCTGGAAGCTTTGCACGACGATGAAGTCGGGCGATGTGACCGACATGCTGGATCGGCGTTGCAAGCCTCAGGTTGTGATCAGGCGACGGTTTTGCATAAGCCACGGCTGCTCAGCGACACCGGGCCCAGTTACATCTTCAGCGAGTTGGCCGATTGGCTGGAGGACCGGCAGATGGATCATATTCGAGGTGCTCCGTATCACCCGCAAACTCAGGGGAAGATCGAGCGATGGCACCAGACCTTGAAGAACCGCATCCTGCTGAAAAACTACTATCTGCCTGGCAATCTAAGGTAACAGATCGATGCCTTCGTCGATCACTACAACCATCGACGCTATCACGAGAGACTGCAAAACCTCACCCTAGCCGATGTCTAGTTCGGACGCGGCCAGACCATCCTCCAACAAAGAGAAAGGATCAAACGAAAGACCATCAAAACCCGGCGCTTGCTTCACCGCAAATCCGCCGCATAATCAAACCAACCAGATGCGCCAGACCCTCTCTTAGCTCAGGCTGCAATCTGTCCCAAAATTCCTGACGACGGACAGGCATCACCCCATCAGGAGTTCTTTGTTGTGTGCCAGCAAATGAGCGCAATTCAATGGTAAGTGACAAGGGACGCTACGCGCTGATAACTGACATTACGTTCTTTGAATCAAAATTTGCGCCACACAACAATACGACATTGGCTTGCCCATGCAGACGTTCGGAAATCTGGAATAATCCGGCAAGGGCAAGGGCGGCTGCCCCCTCCACAAGTTGATTTTCCTTTAGCGCCATCGCCTGAAGGGCGGACACAATTTCAGCCTCATCGCAGATCAGTACTTCGTCGATCACCTGCATTGCCAAAGGCAAGGTAACGCTGTCGGCATCGACGCCCCCGGCGACCCCGTCTGCGAGCGTGTCGTAGTGGTCTGTTTCTACTACTTCACCCGCGCTCATCGAGGCGGCCAGTGCCGCAGAGTTTTTCGCCGACACGCCAAACACTCGGGTGCCGGGATTGGCGTTTTTCAACGCGGCCCCTACGCCGCCGATCAAGCCACCGCCGCCCATGGAGATGAAGACGTTGTCGATCTGGTCCGTTTGCTCCAGCAGCTCCAGCCCGATCGTGCCTTGACCGGCAATTACAACAGGATCGTTATAAGGCGAGACGTAGGACAACCCACGCGAAGCAGCGAGTGATTGTGCGTACGTTTCGGCCTGACCTGATTCCTGACCATGCAGGATGACCTCGACGCCAAATGATTGAATTTTTGCCAATTTTGGCTTTGCGACAGTCTCGGGCAACACGACTGTCAGGTTTTTTCCGACACGCGCCGCCGCGCGTGAACACGCAATTCCGTGGTTGCCGGAAGAGGCGGTGATCAATCCGGTATCACCCGTAATCGAAGTCATTTTACTGGCCGCACCACGCATTTTGAACGAGCCTGTGTGTTGAAAGTTCTCGGCCTTGAAACGCAGCCGGCAGTCCAGGTCTTCGCCCAGTTGCTGCGAGGGCAGCAACGGAGTTTCGTAGATGTAATCCCTGATACGGTCGCGGGCCTTTACGGCATTTTGTGCGGTTTCCTTCACAAGTGCATTCATGTCTTTTCTCGCGTGATGTCCGGACGGGGCAGGTTCGCGATAAATTCGCTCATCTTGGCTAATCCAGCTGTTAGAATCTCAGGGCTGTTGGCGTATCCAATGCGCAACCAGCCTTCCATATGCATCACCGATCCTGGGGTGAGCATGACACCGGTTGCCTGCAAAAGCTGAACACAGAAATCACGCGACGGCATATCAAAATCATATTTCAGCAACGCTGTCGTTCCGCCTTGCGGTTTGATGTATGATATCGCGGGTTCGTTGGCCACCCAGTCGTCAAGAATCCGCAAGTTCTGCCGGGTGATGCGCTGGCTGCGTTCGAGAATCCTTTCCTTGGCTTCCAGCGCCATGGCGGCAAAGTAATCATCCAGCATGCCCACGCTGATCGTGTTGTAGTCGCGGTGGATGGACACAGCCTCAAGCACGTCAACAGGACCTGCAATCCAACCCAGCCGCAGCCCAGCCAGAGAAAAGGTCTTGGACATGCCCGCAACACTGATGCCTTTGTCGTACAGATCGGCAATCGCGGGGGAAAAGCCGTCTCCGATCTGGCCAGTGCCGCGATATACTTCGTCACACAGGATGTAGGCATCGCTTGACCGGGCAATATCGATGAACTTGTTCAGGAAGTCGCCATCCATCACCGCACCGGTTGGGTTGTTGGGGTTGTTGATCACAACCAGCTTGGTATTCGGGCGGATCAAAGCGGCAAATTCTTCCAGATCGGGCAGGAAGCCGTTTTCTGGTCTCAGGTTCAGTATTTCGACCGTCGCACCATAGCTCTCGGGGATCGAATAATGCTGTTGATAGGTCGGCCGCACCGAAATCACATGATCACCGGGTTCGACCAGTGTTTCGTGCACCAGAGCGTTTGCGCCGATTGCCCCGTGGGTCACAACGATGTTGTCGCGCGTCTGATGCTTGTAGAGCGTGCATATATTGTCGCGTAGCCGGTCCGAGCCCTGAATGGCGCCGTAGGTCATTTTCATTGGCAACAGGTCACTCAGAACTGTGTCGTTCTTGCCGGACATTCGTAGCAACTGATCAATTGTCAAAGATGCCACACAGGTTTCGCCCAGATTGAATTCGCAGTGGTTCTCGAATTCATTCATCCAGATTTCGACACCAAATGGTTTGATTTTCATTGTGCGATCCTTGTTGCTGTGCGCCCGGTGTCAGTAGATCTGCGAGAGTTTATAGATGCCATGGGCCATCGCGATATCTTCCAACCCTAGTCCGATCGAACGAAAAAAAACGGATTTTTCATAGTTGGGTTTTGGGCAAGTTCCGCAGACCAGTTGCGCCAGGTCGCCGCAAATCTGATCCGCAGACCAGTCGCCCGCTGCCGTGGCCAATTTCATCTCGCCAGCACTGCCGGGTGTCGTCGGAAGGTAGTCGCAAAACACATCGGCCAAGGGCAGGAAGTCGGGCGCAACCTCGTGGGCGTTAGCAACGTTCGTGCTGATAGACGTAAACAGGGACGGCTTTCCGGTGTCTTTCGGGTCGATCACCGGCGTTCCTGAAGACGTGCACAACATGACCACATCGCACCCGGTCAGACAACTTGAACTATCGGCGGCGATTTCGATCTTGCCGTCAAAACTACGCCACTTTGCCTGACGTTCTGGATCAGCGATCAACCCCGGCGAATAGACAGTCACGCTTGTCCAGTTTCGCAAATCCTGGACGTGTTGAAAATGCGCTTCAGCCACTGCGCCGCTGCCTATGATTGCCAGTCGATGGGCGTTTGCCGGGGCAAGCAAGTCAACGGCCAGTGCAGTGGTTCCTGCCGTACGTTCAATGGTCAGCCTGCCACTATCGCACCACATTAGTGGATCCCCGGTTTCCATCGACATCAGGCAGGTCCAAGCGGTTATGACCGGGGTGGCATCTGTGACAATGTAGGGGGACAGTTTGGCGCCAAAAACGCCCATATCAGCAACCGCGCCCAGATAAGTAATGAAGTCACCCTTGGCATTCGGAAAATCTGTGATGGTTTGTGGCGGTTGGACTGCTCGCTCGGTTCCAAGCGCCTGGAAAAGCGTCGTTAGTTCAGATTTGACATCCAGCCCCGGAAGCAACGCATCCACGGCAGTCGCGTCAAGAATCTTGGGCGTGGCCTGGTTGGTCATGTGAGTTAACTTTCGTTCAGCGAAAGGATGATTTCCGGCAATCGGGATTTATCGCCAGCCGCCAGCACCGTGCCGTCCATGTCAAATGATAATTCCGATCCGTCCCATGTGGTTACAATGCCGCCCGCGCCCTGAATTACCGCCGCGCACGCGTAAATATCAAAGGCATCAAGGCCCGCATCAACGGCGAAATCGGTTCGACCTGACGCCAGAACACCGTATGAAAAACACGAGCCACCATATTGGACATAGGCCACTTTTTTGCGCAGCGTGGTAAACCGCGCCAGTTGATCAGATGACATGAAATCAGAGTTGCTACATGTAACATAGGCCGAGCTAAGCGCCTCACAGGCTCGGGTCTTTACAGGCTTGCCGTTATGAAATGCGCATATGTTGTTAACCCCAGCCCAGCGGTCATCAGTCAGTGGGTGATCAATAACCCCGATAAAGGGTTTGCCCTTCCACGCCAGCGCAATCAACGTGCCGTAAACGGGTATCCCGGCAACAAATGCTGCGGTGCCATCTATGGGATCAAGTACCCAGACAAACTCCGCATCTGTGTTAATGTTCTCAAATTCTTCACCAAATATCCCGTGTTCGGGATAACGGGATATGATCATCTCGCGCAGCTTTTCCTCGACCGCCTTGTCGGTTGTGGTCACATACGACGCATCGGCCTTGATCGTAACTTCGGGCAATTTCTGTGACGCCATCAGTAACATCGAGCGGCTGGCATCGGCCAGGGTCTCTGCAAAGGACAGAAAATCAGCATGTTGGGGGAGTTCGGATGTCATCTGAATGATGCCTTCAATGAGAGAGGATCTGGCTTAGGAAATTTTTGGTGCGTTCGCTTCTCGGGTTTTCGAAGAATTCAGTTGGCGGTGCTTCTTCAACAATTTCGCCTTTATCCATGAAAATCACACGATCGGCGACAGAGCGGGCAAATCCCATTTCATGGGTCACACAGATCATGGTCATACCCTCTTTGGCCAGATCGACCATGACCTCAAGAACCTCGTTTATCATTTCCGGGTCCAGTGCGGATGTGGGTTCATCAAACAGCATTATCTCAGGCTTCATGCATAGCGCACGCGCGATAGCGACCCGTTGCTGTTGTCCCCCTGACAGCGCAATCGGGTATTTGTTAGCCTGTTCAGGTATCTTCACCCGTTCCAGATAGTGCATCGCCGTCTCACGGGCCTTGGTCTTGGATATCTTGCGAACCAGTTGTTGTGCCAGCATCAGGTTTTTGACGATTGTCATGTGCGGAAACAGGTTGAAGCTTTGGAAAACCATACCAACTTCGCGGCGCACCGCATTGATGTCTTCGATCTGATCAGTCAGTTCTTTGCCACCAATGACGATATGGCCATCATTGTGCTCTTCCAGTCGGTTGATGCAACGGATCATCGTTGATTTACCCGAGCCAGACGGTCCGCAAACCACAATGCGCTCGCCCTTACGCACCTCAAGATTGATGTTCTTGAGCGCTTGAAACTTTCCGAAGAATTTGTTGACCCCCTGCATCTGGATCAAAGGCTGCGCGTCTGCTGTGCTCATGTTACCCCTCCCGTTCCATGTATCGGCCGAGATATCTTTCAATCACACCGAACAGTTTCTGAATCCCGAATGTGAAAATCATGTAGACGATCGCAAGCGATATGAAGATTTCATAAGGTGCATAAGTATCGGCCACGATGGTCCGCGCGATGCCAGTCATATCCGCAATAGTGATTGTGCTGGCCAGCGCAGTAGATTTCAGCAGGCTGATCACATCATTGCTGTAGGCCGGCAGCGCCAGTCGCGTAGCGATCGGGGCAGTGAGGTAGATGAAATTCTGCCGTGCGGACATGCCTAGGGCTGAACCAGCCTCTAACACGCCTTTGCTCACGCCCAACACGCCACCGCGCAAAATTTCCGAAACATAGGCCCCGGTGTTCAATGTCAGCGCCAGGATCGCACAACCCGTCGGTTCGCGCAGGATGGGCCAGAAGATGCTGTCGCGTACCGCCTCGAACTGCGGCAGGCCGTAGTAGATGATGAAAATCTGTACCAGGATCGGTGTGCCCCGGAATACATAGATGTAAACCTGTGCTGGAAAATTCAGAAACCACCTGCCACTGATCCGCATCAACAACAGACAGATCGCCAGTATCAGCCCAAGAAATCCTGACACGATCAACAGCTTGAACGTTATCCCGATGCCCATCAGCATTAATGGCAGGCTTTCGGCAATAAGGTTGAGATCAAAGCTCATTTGGCACCTATCGTGGTGCGTTCACCAAATTTTTCAATTCCCATCACAACCAGGGTAATGATCGTAGAAAAGCCCAGATAGATAGCACCGACGACGATATACATCGTAAACGGTTTACCCGTGACTGTAATCGCCTGCTTGGCCACAAACATCGTTTCATTCAACCCGATGATTGATATCAGCGCGGTGTCCTTGATCAGCGACAACATGTGGTTTCCGAACGGCGGCAACGCCAGTCGCCACATCTCGGGAATGCGCACGTAGATGAATGTTTGCAGATTGCTCATCCCCAATGCGCGGGCCGCCTCGATACTACCGGGGTTAACGCCCAGAAACGCACCGCGAAAAGTTTCGGTGGCATAGGATCCCACGATAATTGAGATCGCTATCGTGCCGGCCCAAAATGGCGGTACATCGACAAACTTGATCTCTGGATTGAAGATTTGTGCGATCGCGGTCAGAGTGATTGCCGATCCGAAATAAAGCAGCAGAATGACCAGGATCTCCGGCGTACCGCGAAAGATCACCGTATACGCACCAGCGATTTTCTGAGCAACGCGGCTATTGGACAGTTTGGCCATCGCCCCCAACAGCCCGAAAATTATCATCAGGCCCAGCGAACACATGAAGACCTGTCCGACGACAATTGCGCCCCAGAAATAGTCATCCCACCAGCCGGTTAGTACGTCCACGCCCTGTCCTCTGCCTTATGAACGGATGCCGTTCCCTCTTCCCAAATCTCAGCGGCAGGACACTGGAATGCGCCTGCCGCCTGCCAGGGAGAAGTAGTTTACTGCCCCCATTCATCCTTGTGCAGTTTGAAGGGGAAAATTTTCATTGCGTAACCTTCCAGTTCACCGGAATTGATCAGTTCTTTGAGCGCGCTGTTCAGGCGACCCTTCAGTTCATCTTCACCCTGACGCATTCCGATACCCACACCGATTCCGAAGTATTTTTCTTCGTCAACTACAGGGCCTTTGAATTCAAACCCGGCACCGTCTTCCTTGCTCAGAAATTTCAGATGCGCCTTCATTGGGTTGGTCATGATCAAATCGACACGACCATTTTGCAGATCCAGATACAAGGGCTCTGAACCGTCGTACAAAACCACATCGGCACCCGGCAAAACGTCTTCAAACCAGCTGGCATAGGTGGTGGCCCGTTCCAGGCCGACACGCAGGCCGTTGAAATTATCGGGAATTGGATTGCCCGCATCGTCAAACAGGTCCATTTCCTTAGACTTCGGACCAAGCATTTGACCGGTCGAGAAGCGGTAAGGACCGGAAAAGTCGATCTTCTCCTTGCGCTTTTCGGTGATCGACATGGATGCAATGATCAGATCAAATTTGTTGGCCAGCAGGGCAGGTATCATACCGTCCCATTCCTGACAGACAAACTCCAGTTCCACGCCGATGATGGCGGCAACCCCGTTGGCGACATCTACGTCGTATCCAGCCAGCTCACCGTCAGCAGTCTTGTAGTTGAAAGGCGCATAGGTACATTCCATTCCTACGCGAAGGGTTTCCGCAGAAGCAGTGCCCGCTGTTCCAAGCGTCAGCGCCGCGGACAGGCCAATGGCCAGATTTCTAAGCATTGTCAGTTTCATTTCTTCCTCCAGGTTGATGGACTTTTCAGTCTCTATTTTGTTCGCGCGACAGTCTTTTGAACTTCGTCGATAATGCTCTCGACCTCATCATTCGTGTTGTAATGTGCCAGCCCGATGCGGACGACACCCTCGTCCAGCGGCAGGTTCAACGCGCGTGCCGGTTCATATGCATAGTTGTGACCATGCCAGACATGGATGCCCGCAAAGGCCAGTGCCCGCGCGATTTCAGTCGGCTTCACACTGGAGTGCCGGATCGAGACAGTTGGCACCCGGTGTTTAACACGATTTGGATTCGTGATCCCATAAATCGACACGCCAGGAATCTGGGCCAACCCATCAATCAGCATATTGGTCAGTGGCTCTTCGTAATCCCGTGACATCTGATAAGCGGTCGTTATCAGCGCGCGGCGATTATCTGATGCCGATTCCAGTCGGCCCAAATCCTCAAAATACGCGACTGTCGCAGATAGTCCGGCCAGCAGCTCAAACTGCGGCGTACCAAGTTCAAACCGATCCGGCGTATCATCCGATACGCAGCGCCCCTTGTAGGGATAAAGATCTTGCAGGATATCCTTGCGTCCCCAAAGCAACCCCAGATGCGGACCAAAAAACTTGTAAGACGAACAGGCCAGAAAGTCGCAACCAAGCGCCTGCACGTCGACTAAGTGATGCGGCGCCAGTTGCACTGCGTCCACGAACACAAGCGCGCCCGCGTCTTTTGCCATGGCGGACAGGCCCGCAACATCATTGATAGATCCTGTCATGTTGCTCGCATGGTTCAGCGCCAACAATCGCGTCCTATCTGTCAGCAGCGCACTCAGGTCTTCCGGTTCCACAACCCATGTTTCGCGGTTGAAATCGAGCCAGCGGACAACCAGCCCCATGTCTTCGGCAATCGTCAACCAAGGCCCAACATTTCCTTCATGTTCCATTCGGGTAATGATGATTTCGTCACCTGGTTCAAAGTCCCGGCAAATGCTGCGTGACATGTGAAATGTCAGCGCAGTCATGCTTTGACCAATGACCACTTCCCGGCCCGACGACGCACCCAGAAACACAGCTGCATCGTCATGGGACTTTAGTGTTATGCGGTCCGTTTCAACACTCGTGTTAAAATGTCCCCCGGCATTCGCTGATGTCGTCAGCATGTATTGCGATACCGCTTCAGCAACCGAAGCAGGAACCTGCGTTCCCGCAGGGTTGTCCGCATAAATGCGACCGCAGCCATCGTCGCGTATCGCAAGTGCCGGGAAGCGAGCCCTTACGTCTGAAATCGGAAATTTCATGCAGCCGTCCTAAATTCCCACGGCCAGATCGTTGCTGGCCATCGATTCGACGGTAGAAGCAAACTGTCAGGTCGGTCCATCATCCCAAAGGATGACGAGGCCGCAGAAAATCTTGTAATTCAAACCCCTGTAAAGCTATGGTTTTACATGCCAAGAGATGCCTCAACAACATTGCGAACGCCCCAGATCGAAGGCGCGCTTTTTGCATCGATGATTTCGCTTATTGGCTCGGATCGTTTTTTTGACGGCCTTGCGAGTATTCTGGGCGAGGCATTGCCATTCAAATGGGTTCACATCTTTCAATACTCCAAAGACACGGCCCCCGTGGCCCTGAGCAATCACCCGCGTGATGTCGCGTACAAACGAGGCTTTGAGAACTATCTGAACTTCACTTATGTCATCAACCCGACTTATCGGGCCTTTCAACACGGGGCCAATTCCGGCGTTTTTCTAATCTCGGATTTCATCCCGGAAGGCTATGATGATATCATCGGGTCCACCGATTTTGAGATCCGCATCGAAGACAGCGAATCGATTGGTTATCGTACTCCCGGCTGGCCCAAAAACATGACGGAATTTATTGTCCTGATCAATCTTCCCAATGGGACAGCGATCGACTTCACATTCCTGACCGAGATGGACGGAACACTTCACAAAGATCACGAAAAGCGATTGCAGGACTGCTTTCCGATATTGGATGCGGTTATGAATAAGCAGTTTGAGATTTGTCCCCAGAGCTTTGAGCATCATGCGCGCCCGGGTCAGGAAGAGCGTTTCCAGGACTTTGGTGGCGACGCTCTGACCGACCGAGAACGCGAAGTTGTTCAGCTGATACTTGTCGGCCACAACAGCAATTCGATTGCGTTGAAACTTTGTGTCTCACTGTCGACGGTCAAAACCCACCGACGCAATATCTACAGCAAGTTGCAGATATCTTCTCAGGCGGAGTTGTTCAGCTTGTTTCTATTGCATCTACAATAACAGGTTCCTGAATCCAGAAAGCAGCCAGCAGTGCAGCCCTTTGCCGCCCGCCGCACAACCCCTTGAGCGGACGATGTTGCAAATCGGATAGAGCACTCAACTCGCCAAACACGCGGTCCACACGCCAGCGTTCGAACTCCGCCTGCCTGGCGGTAAGGGCGTCTAATACAAAATTGTAAAAAAGAGGTCGCCACGGATTACGCTTCGAGGGTTGATATTCATAACAGTCATCGGGGGCTCTGCTCCTGGAACAGGGTGCTGTGAGGTGCCAAGGATTTCACAAGAAGTAACACACCGCCAATGTAGTAGAGCTGGCATGGATGCAGTTGAACCGGAGCGCGACCACCAGTTTCGAACCCAAGTTTGTGGTACACCGGACCGCACCAACGTTCTGGGAATAGACCTGAATACTGAGTGCGGCAATCCAGCGTCTGTGGCTTGGTGTTCTATCGCGGCCATAAGGTCTCGGTACCCATTATGTTACTTCGCGCCCCTGCCCGGACCGCGAGGGCGTTGACGTACCATGCCCCGACAGGTTGCGCCTCCAACGGGACAAAGGGCGCAATTTGAGCGAGCAGATCGGCTGCAGCGGCCCCGGGTGCTTCGTCAATCGGATAAGTGAGTGCCATGCCGAGCACCTGACCCGCGCATTCTGCGACAATGGCATTTCGATATGTGAAGCCTCCGCTTTCGCGTTGCGCGCGCGATACCGATATCCAGTAGGCCTTGGCTTTTCGCGGCACTTTGTGCCCAAATCCACGAGGGAATACTCTCACCAGAAATGTCGATGAGGCGGGCCAGTTCCTCAGCATCCCCGCGCAATACAGGGCGGATGGTGTAGCCGGGAAAGTCTTTCATGACCTTTGCCTTTCAAAGGACGATTGGAGAGATACCTTTGCCCAGTTTGAAAACGGGCAAAGGCAGATTGTGGTTTCCGCTTAGGACGCAGGTGCGGTAACACCCTCGATTGGGCCAACGGGAAAACCGGAATCCCACTCTGTATGGTCCGTTTCGTCGATTTGATCGTAATAGGAATGGCGCCAGGCCGATGAAGCTCCCGTGCGGGCCGATGAAGCTTGTTTTTTCACCGGAATATCGATGGACAGGCGCACGCCATAGCCCTCGGTCATGCCAAGAAGCGTTTGAGACATTTCGCTACCGACGTGCGCGTAGATGCCGGTGCCACCGGTGATCATGCGCGGCGCTTCAACGTCGATATCGGCCAGTTCGGTTCCTTGGTTGACCAGGATTTCGCCGCTATCGAATTCGAACACCTGGCGGGTGATGACCATCGCCCCGGTCAGTGTGCGTGCGCCGTCGCCGACAAAGAAACCATCACAGGTCCAGCGGCCAATCACCTTATCTGGAAACGCCGCGCTGCCATCGGCAAGCGTGCCTTCGGCGCCGTCATCAAGTGTACCGTCTTCGTAGATGTACCCTTCGGTGATGAAAGCGTTGCCGTAGGCGGGCATGCCATCGTCAAACACGGGCTCTGACGCGAAAACAAAACGCGTCAGGTCTTCGGCGACATCGAAGGACATCGGGGCACCGTCGGCCGTCGCGATGCTGGCAGATGCCAGCATGGCCAGAGCAGGGAGTGTGGATTTGAACATTGGTTTTATCCTTTGAGGCAGGGTTGGATTTGGATCAGGGGTACAGTGCGCGAGGAGCAGGCCCCGAACGCGACTGTTGGTTTAGGGGCGCCTGGGCGTCCGGAATGGCGGGTGTCAGGTGGTGGTCGCCTGGCAAATCGCGGCGATGTGGCGGTGGTCGGTGCCGCAGCATCCACCCATAACGGTGAGATGTGGCAGAAGGGCAGACAACCCGGAATAGAGTTGCCCAAGTTCCACGGGATCGCCGTCATCGAGCGTGTCAGACGTATCTAGTTCTGCGTGGCTCATCCGCGACGCGTTCGCCCGGAGCCCCATGATCCGCTTGGTCCAGTCACCGTGCAACACGTGCGCAAAGTGATCGGGATGGGCGCAGTTGATCATGTAATACGCCGGGTAATCGTCTGTCGCCTCATCGACGGCGCGGATTGCGTCCGCCAGGGTCTCTCCTGAAGGCAATCGCCCATCGATCTCGACGGTGAAGGCAATCGCGACCGGCATACTTTTCGTTTTCGCCGCGCTGGCGATCCCAATGGCCTCATCAGAGTAGGTCATTGTGATGGCAGACACCATGTCAGCACCAAATTCGTCGAACCAGCCAATCTGGGCGGCGTGATAGGTTTCTGCCTGTGCCGCCTTCATGACGCGAGCGGGGGCATAGCCGTCATCCTGGGGGCCTATGACACCATTGATGACAAAGGGGCATTGATCCGTCTCGAAGCGGTCGCGCAACCGGGTCAATGTGCAGATCGCCTCGCGATGAACGGCACGCAGGCCGTCTTGGGGCATGCCTAGCTCTGCCGCCCATCGAGCGCTGGCGCGCCATGTCGGCGTATCCATAACGAAGCCGCGCTTCGCATCGACGGCGATCTTGGCGAACCGCTCCATATAGGCGTCCATTGCAGCGAGGCCGTCGTCGGATTCGAGCGCCTTGAATGCTGCGAACAGCGGCAGGTCGATCCCATTGTGGAAAATGAGGGTCGTCTCCAAGCCCCCGTCGGTGATCATTTGTTGTCCGGCAAGTTGGGGCAGTACGTTGCGATATTTCATGGTCTGTCCTTTCGTGTTCAAGGAAGACCTAAGGGACCAGCGATAAGAGCGCTTGAGACAGATCTGAGAAGAGTCTGAGGTTTTGCCGAGCTTTCCTCAAAACGTGTTTTTCGCTAGCGTGATGCAGATGCAGATCACGATTTCAGATGCCCGGATTGACTTTGATCAGATGACCGCTGCGCAAGGCGACGATGTGCGCCGCCTGACGCGACAGACAGCTGGCATTCTGCGCGCCTTGGTCGAGGCCGATGGCCAAATAGTGAGTAAGGACGATCTGATCTCGCAGGTCTGGGATGGTCGGATCATCACCGACGCCACCCTGTCAACTGCAGTGAAGGAAGCGCGGAAGGCGGTCGGCGACACGGGCAATGAACAGCGGATCATAGAAACGGTTCATGGCGTCGGGTTTCGGCTTTCCGTCGGAGTTGCTCGAAGCCCGGCCAAACCGGCCCAAGTGGCAAAAGAACCGGTGATACTTGTTCTTCCTTTCCGCAGCCTCAGCGCCGCAGACGAAGACAAGCAAATTGCCGATGGGTTCAGTGAAGAAGTTACCGCGAACCTTACCCGGTTCCGCAACTTGCGGGTTCTGTCGCACCTGACAGCGCATCACATCCAGGCATCCGGGATGGACCAATCGGAGATCGCGGGGTCCTACGATGTCGATTTCGTGGTCGAAGGCAGCCTGCGCAGATCGCCGCAACGCCTTCGGGTTACGGTTCAGGTCACCGATGTCTCGACCGGCGAGATTGCTCTGATGGAGCAGTTTGATCGTCCTGGAAAGATTCAGGACATGTTTGATATTCAAGACGAGATCGGGCTTCTGACGGCTGGTCGTGTGGCGTCTCAGCATGGCGATCTCGGCACCCGCATCCGACAGCGCGCGCTTGGAGGACAGGCGCAAACTTGGGATGTGTATGCAGCCGTCGCCCAATTCTATGAGTTCTACAGGACATATGACCCGCGGCTTCACCTCGAGCTCAGAGACCGGCTACCAACATTGCTGGAAGCCGATCCGAAAGCGTCCGATGGCTGGGCAGCCTATGCGCTCCTTCTTTTGGAGGAAAAGCGGTACCACCTGAACGAACGGTCCGACGTCGACGCCCCGCAACTTGCGCTTGCCGCGGCGCGACGCTGCGTCGAGTGTGACCCACAGAGCGGTTTCGCGCGCATGGCGCTGGCGCTTTGCCAGTTCCACACCGGTGATCTGTCCGGATTCCGCGAAACCTCTCGAATAGCCCTGAACCTCAATTCTGGCCATGCAGATATTCTTGCAGAAATAGGCCACTGTCATGCCTTTCTGGGTGAATTCGATCGAGCTATACCGTTACTTGATCAAGCAATAGACCTCAGCCCTATTCATCCGGGCTGGTACCACTACGCCCATGCCTGGCGTTTAGCGCTCGGGGATTTTTGGCAGGCTGCGCTTCTTGAAATCGAGAAGGTTCCGATGCCTGGCTTCCCTTGGTACCACGCGCATCAGGTGTGGTTTCACGCTGAGCTTGGGAATCTTGATGCTGCGGAAGAGGCTCGTCTGGCCCTTCTGAATATTCTCCCGAACTTCGAGGCGGACATACCGAATGAGATGGTTTTCAACTATTTTACCGGTCCTCTGGTGCAGAAAGCGTTTGATGGCTGGAAGAAGGCGGGACTGGTCGTCAGCTTACCGCTCCAAATGAAGGATTTGCCCAGACCGCAAGAGGACTGAGCAGAATTGCCAGCGAAAGGCTCGTGTACCCGCCAAACTCGATGAGAATGGCGCCGACAAGTCCTCCAAATGCGAAACCAACGAGATAAAGCGCCATCGCTTGGGGTGCCCTTGCTCCTTGTGACGTCAGATACAAAGGAAAGAACAGGAACAGAAAAAAGCCGTTGGCGATAATGCTGAGACCGACGAATACCGGTGCAGCGAAGGCGTAGCTTGCCGCGCCGGTCAAAGCTGCAGCGATCAGTGCAACAACTCGAACCCATCGCCATAGGTTTTCTGGAAGCCTTCCGGCCAGAGTGGAACCAACTGCGCCAGAAAGAAGGCTGAGCAGTAGCCAGATGGCCAATCCACTTTCTGCGTCGAGAGTCTGTCCATAGAGTTCGAGAAAACTCCAGTACGCTCCCATCATGACAAAGAAGGGAAAATATCCAAACGGAAGCCCGGTAAAGAGTTTCGTGGCCGCGAGGCCGGTTGCTGAAGAGGCAGTCGTTGACCCCGTAAACAGCAAGAGAATCGAAACAAGCGCCAGTATAGACAGCGTAGTTAGTCTGACGGCAGGAACCACCAAGTAAACAACCAATGATACAGCAAGCCCAATCGCGAGCGCGACGCTGACAGCTTCCAACAGGTCAATTCCTGTGGGCAAAGAACCCAGTGCTTGTCGCGTGACCACACCCAAAGCGAGCCCCAAGAGGAGGCAGGTAGTGGCGAGGAAGAAAATTGATGTCGATGTACTGACCGCGAGGAGGGCAAATGCCACGGGGACAACGATGCGTGCCGGGACCAAGAGCTGATGCCTGATCGGGACGGCACAAGCCAATGAGGTCGTCAATAACACAAGGCTCCCGAGCCCGCCTGCCAAACCGTCAGACACGTTCGGACAAGATGCGAGTTCCGCAAGCCAAAGTGGCATTGTATTGATGATTACAGCACCCAACGAGATGGGTACTGAGACGAACAAACGTGTCATGGTATCAGATTAAGACAATCACTGAGCTCCCCGCCACGCGAAAATGAACAAAACCAGGATGTTTAAACGAATGGTTGCGACAAATCGCAATGCAGCTTTCCACAAGCGGTTGTTGAACCAACAACGCAAGCTTGTACGCAAACGACTCGAAGGTTGTGCTGCCTTAGCTTTAACCGTCGGCCGCTTCAATATTCCATGCCCTAAGTAGCTTTGGAAGCGCCTTGTTCCAATCCAGAACGCCCACGCTTTCTGCCCAAGACTCGTACTGGCGGATCAGATTGTTTTCCAACGCAGGATTTCGACCTGCAAGGTTTGTCAGCTCAGTGCGATCGGCCTCAATGTCGTACAACTCCCACGCCAGATCATGCAGACGGACCAGCTTGAATTGACCCAAACGAATTGCTGCGTTTCCTTCATGCTCCCAAAAGATGGGCTGTTCGCGTCGCCATTCCCTTCCACGAAACAGATCAAGCAAGGATTCTCCCTGGAGTGGTTGAATTTCATGCCCTCCCACTTCGGTCTGATAGGTCGCGCCAGTTGCCTTAAGGATAGTGGGAAGGATATCGACCACGTGACACGGAGCATGCGCGATGCTGCGCGGCTCGAAGCCCTTTGGCCAATGCGCGACCAGCGGCGTAGAGATGCCACCCTCATGAACATAGTGTTTAAACAGCCGGAACGGAGCGTTGGACACATTGGCCCAAGGCTTGTCGTAGCTCTGAAAGGTCTGTGCATCGCCTGGCCGCAGGTCTGCGACATTGCCCATGGTGATTTTTCGGCCGTCATGAGTGTGGTCGGGATAAAATTGCGCCCAACCATCTTCGGCCATGAATTCAGCGCAGCCGCCATTGTCGGACAGGAACATGATCAACGTGTTGTCGAACTGACCAAGCCGTTTCAAAGATGTGATCAGCGCGCCGATAGATTGATCCATACGGTCGACCATAGCAGCATAGGTGGCCATCTTGCTGGTTTCCCAATCTTGGTTCTTCTCATCTGTCCACGCATGAACCGATCCGTCGCGTGGAGAGATATCCCACACGTGTTGAAAAACGCCCTGACCGTTCATCTCTTCATGGCGCGCAGTTCGGACATAATCCCAGCCCTTGGAATAGACGCCATCGTAACGGGCAATGTCTTCGGGAAGGGCATGGAGGGGCCAGTGAGGTGCGGTGTGGGCTAGGTAAAGAAAGAACGGCTTTTCTTCGGTGACCGCGCCCTCAATCATCCCAATTGCCTTTTGGGTGATGGCGTCGGTGAAATAGAAATCGTCCGGGATGGTTTCGACCCTACTGTCATCCTCAAGTATATAGTGGGGCGAAAAGAAATGAGTTGCGCCGTCCATGATCCCGTAGAACCGGTCAAAGCCACGTTGGCGCGGAGTCGGGTGCTCGACATCGCCAACGCGCCAACTGTCGACGTTACGGGCCTCGAAATCGCCGGCCACATGCCACTTGCCGGACATCAACGTCGCGTACCCGTTGGCCCTAAGATGCTCGGCAATGGTCGCGCTGTCATTGCGCAGGAAGCCTTGATAGGCGGGCGTGCCCAAATCGGCGCCCATATGACC
This sequence comes from uncultured Ruegeria sp., assembly GCF_947497005.1. Classification (GTDB taxonomy): domain Bacteria; phylum Pseudomonadota; class Alphaproteobacteria; order Rhodobacterales; family Rhodobacteraceae; genus Ruegeria. Next base: position 43,965 of record NZ_CANMFF010000010.1, read on the forward strand.
AACGCCGGCATTGTGCGGATAAAGCCCGGTCAGCAGTGAGGCACGTGTCGGGCAGCATCGGGCACAGTTGTACATCGCCGAGAGCATCACCCCATCCTGTGCCAGAGCGTCGATGTTTGGGGTACGGATTTCTGACCCCGTAACACCGAGATCCGCAAATCCCATATCATCAGCGAGAATGAGGATGACATTGGGCCGCTGCTTTTGGTCAGGCTCGGAAGTTGTGGGCATCACGGATCCTCAAGCAGTAATATTATGTGAGAGCGGACCCCCCTCGACGGTGACACGATGCATCAACCGGCGAAAGCCGTGGTAATCATTGATGGCCTTGTGCCACGTCGCACGGTTGTCCCACATGGTGATATCGCCGACCTTCCAGCGCACTCGGCATTGGAATTCAGGCTGCTGGCAATGTGCGTAAAGCATCGTCAGGATGGCCTCGGATTCCTGGCTGTCCAACTCTTCGATTTTTGTGGTGAACACGGGGTTCACAAACAGACCGCGCCGCCCGCTGAAGGGGTGCGTAATGACAACAGGATGTCGGGTGTCCTGAGTTGCGGCTTCCGCATTGCCCAAGCGGCCGCTTTTGACCGCTTCGCTATCCATTACGGCAGCACCAAATACATGGCGTGACGAATGGATTGCTGTCAGCCCGTCGAGAAACTCTCGCATTGGCGCGGACAGAGCCTCGTAAGCTGCCCCCATCGATACAAACAGCGTGTCGCCTCCAAAGGGCGGCATTTCGATCGCATGTAGAATTGACCCCATGGCTGGCTCTGCGTCATAGGAGTGGTCCGTGTGCCATCCCTCTCCGACGGCCTCTTTCTGATCGCTTTCCTTGAGAACTGTGGCGATTTCGGGATACTCATCAACTGGCTTGAAGAACCGGTTGACGTTGATCGGCCCAAAGCGGCGGGCAAATGCCAGATGGTCTTTCGGTCCAACGTTTTGCCCCCTCAGCACAATCACCGAGTATTTCGAAAAAGCGGCCTGAATTTCATCAAAATCTTCTTCCTGCCGTATATCCGCATCAAAGATTTCAGCGCCCAAACTGCCTGTCAGTGGTAAAATTTCCATGTCGGATTCCTCAACTGTTCTCGTTCAGGTTAAAGGGTCTCGAAGCATCGAAAAAACTGATTTATGCTTCACTAAAAAGAGATTTTATTGATGGTCAGATACACACTTCGTCAGCTGGCATACCTGTCAGAAACGGCGCGTCAGGGCGGCATTGCTCAGGCCGCCCGACATTTGAATGTTTCGGCGGCGGCAATCGCCTCGGCGCTCGATAAGCTCGAGAACACCACAGGGCTAAAATTGTTCAACCGTTTTCCCGCTCAGGGTATGCGGCTGACCCGTGCTGGCGAGATATTCACTGCCGAGGCCGATGCCGTTTTGGCGAAGGCCGGTGCGCTCGACAGGCTCGCGGTGGATCTCTGTGCCGGACTTGCGGGGGCCATTCGTATTGGCACGCACTATGCGCTTGCCCAAAGAATTGTTCTTCCCGCAGTTCTCACATTTCGGGAATGCCATCCGGATGTCCGCATCGAAGTCATGGAGGGCGAATACCCTGCGCTGATCGAGGCACTGGATACCGGGAAGGTTGACGCGCTAATCGTTTTTGATCAGGGGTTCGATCCAACACGCCACAAATATGATGTAATCGCTGAGCTTCCGCCCCAAGTGCTTTTGTCCGCGGACCATGCGCTCGCAGATCGTCGCACAATATCCCTGTCAGACCTGACGGATCATCCTTACGTGGCGGTATCACCTGCTGGTCCGGGGCCCAGCTATCTGCAGCTGTTGCAAGCTGCGGGCATTCAACCCGAAGTACCGTTCCAGTCTCATTCGTGGGAACTGGTCCAGGCTTATGTGGGCAAGGGATTGGGGTACACACTTGTCGGCTTCCCTCCCATGCGGGACATAACCGTCGAAGGTGATCCCGTTGTCATTCGCCCGCTCAATGAGAAAATAGGCCACTTCAAGGTGGTGATTGCCAGTTCCCGCCATTCCATTGGTTCAATGTTGATTGACAAATTTTTTGAGATTTGCAGGTCGTCGGTCTGAGTTTTGGATCGCGGATCCCACCTGCGCCGCTGCGGTTGCAGCCCGCTTTCCGGACATCCGCCGCGACCACGCTTTCCGATCCGGGCGACCTTACATGTGCGGACATATCGGCCATCGGAGGGTCGGTCCTTATCGGCAAGTTTTACTGAGTCATTCCACAGCCGTCGCCTCGGTCTTGAATAGGAACCCGGGGATCGCCAAGCGCGTCACACATGGCAAGGTCATCGGACGGGAAACCTGGGGGGCTCCATCGACACATCGTCAGAATTTGTTGTAAGTTATTTGGTTTACAGGCAACGTTACCAGAAATGGACGCTCAAAGTTGCGCCCCTAAAGTCATCCAATTGTGAAAACTTGATATTATACCATGGATGACACTCCGAGATTCAGGAGCCAAGTCATGGAATACAATAGGCTTTTTCAGTTATTTCTTGTTCATAGTGAGGCAGAAGATGAAACAGTTACGGGACGGCTGTTGCGGGCAATAGTTCGCGCCGTGCGTGACCGCGGCTATGAGGTGCTGACCGCACAATCTACGGAACAGGCCAAGTTTCAAATTCAGAATGACGCGTCAATTGCATGTTTTTTGATTGGCTGGGATAGTGGCGACCAAGGTTTGAACACAGAGGAAATTTTGGATTCCATACGCCATCGCGGGTTGGAATCTCCTGTATTTCTGGTGACTGAACGACATCGAATTTCAGACTTGACGGACCGTATTCTGGAGCAAATTCGGGGCACGATATTCCCGCAAGAGGATACGCCGGAATTTATCGCGAGATATGCCCTCAGAGCTTACCGTGAATACGTGGAAGGCCTCAAAACCCCATTCTTTGGTGGCATGATCGATTATGTTGAGGCGGGCAATCAGATGTGGCTCGCCCCTGGTCACAATGGCGGTATTTTCTACGAAAAAAGCCCAATTGGCCGTGTTCTATTCGACTATCTTGGCGAGAATTTCTGGCGGGCGGATTTCAATTTTGTGCCGGACTTAGGGGATATTTTCGGGCCGACCGGTCCGTTCCTGAAGGCCGAGCAGCAAGCGGCGGAAATTTTCGGAGCGGACCGCACATACTTTGTTCTGAATGGAAGTTCGACGTCGAATAAAATGGTCAACGGCTCTCTGGTGGCACCGGGTGATCTGGTTCTGTTTGATCGCAACAACCACAAGTCTCATCACCATTCAGCTTTGATGCTGAATGGCGGCATACCGATCTATCTGCCCGATGATCGAAACTCGTATGGCATGGTGGGCCCGATTGAATTTGACGCGTTAGACGAAGACAAGCTGCGACAACAGATCCGGGACAACCCGCTGGTGACTGACCCGAATGCCTGGAAGAAGGACAGGCCATTTCGGGTCGCATTGCTTGAAAACTGCACTTATGACGGCACTATTTATCAGGTTGAAACGATCCGGGAAAAGCTGGGGCATTTGTGCGACTACCTTCTCTTTGACGAGGCCTGGGGTGGGTTCATGCGGTTTCACCCGATTTATCAAAACCGATATGCCATGGGGCTGGAAAATCTGGGCAGCGATGATGCCGGAGTGTTCGCAGTGCAGTCGACACACAAACAACTGGCGGGAATGTCGCAAGCCTCGCAATTCCATGTAAAGGACAACCACCTCAAGGGACTGGATCGACGCGTTAATCACAAGCGGATCAACGAAATATTCATGATGCACACGTCTACATCGCCATTTTATCCGATGTACGCGTCGCTCGATGTCGGGGCCCAGATGATGAAGGGCAAAAACGGCACGTTTTTATGGGATGAGGCGCTGCGGCTCGGTATCGATATTCGCAAGAAAACCCGAGAGATTGCCCGGGGATTCAAAGAAGATGAGGCAGATCTGAAGAAAAACTGGTTCTTCGATCCGTTTGTTCCGGACAAAGTCACCATCAAAAACTCCGACCATTGTGAGAACATGACGGATGCCACTTGGGAAGAACTTCCAACCGACGTGCTGGTCAATGAGCAGCAATGCTGGTGGTTCCGCGAAGGGGCCGATTGGCATGGCTACACTCGGATTGTGGATGGCTACGCCATGGTAGATCCGACAAAGATGTTGTTTCTGACACCCGGTGTAGGCAGGAAGACAGGCGATTATCAGGACTGGGGCATTCCCGCCGCGATCTTAGGTGCCTTCCTGCGAAGCCGTGGCATTGTTCCGGAAAAGACGGATTTCAATTCTATCCTCTTTCTGCTGACACCCGGTCTTGAACGCAGCAAGGCGGGCACATTGTTGGCCGAATTTGTCAGCTTCAAGCGGTTGTTCGACACGAATGCGATGGTTGAACAGGTTTTGCCTGATCTGATCCGTGATTATCCTGAACGATACTCTGGTATGCGTATTCAGGAGCTCGCTCAGGATCTGCACGATCTCTACAAAAAGCGCGATGCCAAGGCCCTGCAGAAAAAGCAGTTCCAGCGCGCGCATTTCCCTGAACTGGCGATGAGCCCCCATGACGCACACAGCGCATTTATCGCCAATCAAGCTGACTATGTGCCGATGTCCGAAGTCAAAGGTAGGGTCGCGGCGACTCTGGCGCTGGTTTACCCGCCAGGTATCGGTGTCATAGTTCCAGGCGAACGCTATGATGATCGTGCGCAGCCACAAATCGACTACTTCATGTTGTTTGAAGAAACGGAGAACCTATTCCCCGGCTTCGAGAACGAAGTTCAGGGTGTCTATCGCGAAGATGTGGACGGCGCGATCCGCTATTACACTTATGTCGTCAAAGAATAATCGCCTGGAATCTGTTTGAACTTGAGTTTCTTTTTCCAGAGACTCCACCGGGTGTCTTTTATTAACACGGAGGTTCCGTGACCACGGGAAACAACCCTGCGGACAAGATTTCCGAAGTGCCAGCCAGTGCCAAGTCGCTTGGGGTCTGGACCTGTACGGCGCTGGTTGTAGGTAACGTCGTGGGATCGGGCTTCTTTTTGGCGCCTGCCGCCCTGGCGCCTTACGGATCAGTGGCTGTGATCGGATGGATCGTGATGTCCATTGGCGCATTGTGTTTGGGTCTGGTTTTCGCCCGGCTTAGCCGGATCGCGCCTGAAACCGGTGGACCTTACGCATATGCCCGGCTGGGATTTGGAGATTTTGCCGGGTTTCTTGTAGCCTGGGGGTATTGGATATCGATCTGGGCGGCGCTGCCAGCCATCGCCATTGCAGCGACGGACTATCTTCAGGTGTTCATTCCCGCGCTCAAGGGATCACCCGGCATGAAGGCCATTGTTTCGCTTGGGTTGATCATCGGTGTGGGCTGTCTCAATCTTGCGGGTACAAAAGAGGCTGGGCGGTTTCAGCTGATAGTGGTTGGCTTGAAACTGATTCCGTTCATGGCCGTGTCTTTCCTGGGATTGTTCTGGATTGATTGGGAACAGTTTACGCCGATTAACCCAACGCCTATGTCGTTTTTCCTGGCCTTGGCTGCGACAGCACCGTTCATAATGTTCGCTTTTTCCGGCGTCGAATCCGCTACGGTCCCTGCTGGAGACGTTGTGAACCCGCAAAAAACCATCGCAATCGCTACTATTGCAGGAACATTGATAGCCGCTGCGCTCTATACTTTTGGAACTCTTTCGGTGATGGGTGTTATGGGCCGATCTGCCTTGGAGCACTCCAGCGCGCCGTTTTCTGACGCCGCAGGTCTTATGTGGGGAAGCTGGGCCAGTTATGTCGTCGCTGCGGCTGCGGTACTATCTTCGCTTGCGGCTCTCAACGGGTGGACCATGGTTATGGGGATGGTGCCATTGGCCGCTGCGCGTCACGGTTTGTTACCGCCTGTATTTGCCGAGTTGAACAAACGAAGCGTCCCGGCCAAGGGAATTATCATTTCGGTTACACTGGCTGCGGCAACGCTCACGCTGCAATCGTCAGGGTCCAAGGCCCTGATCAGCATCTATGAGTTTGTAGTCCGCCTGTCGACGGTTGCCGATATGGTGCCTTACGTATTCTGCTGTTTCGCTGAAGCGATCATTTTGTTGGTTTTGGGTAAACGTCAGGGATACCTGGACCCAAAAACATATCTGCCGGTGGCAGCGATCGCGTTTCTGTTCTCGATGGTCACAATTTTCGGCGCCGGAGCCGAGGCGGCCATGTGGGGCCTGTTACTGCTGCTTACCGGATTGCCGGTTTATGTCCTAATCCGAACAAAGTGGACAAACAGAAACTAAGGCCGCAATTTGCGATCGAACGAAAATTGGCTCAGACGTTGTAAACTTGTGGCAAGCGCCCATCAAACAGCATCCAGATCGCCACGGCGGCAAGGATCACCAACAAGGCTGTAACTAGTAGCTCGACCTTGTTAAATGCAGGTTTATCGTGAGCGCCTTCACGGCGGGCCCATACAAAGACGGGAACTCCAATCGTATAGATGATCGCACCGGCAAGCATAAACTGTACACCGGCCGCAAATACGAGCCAAAATCCATAAAGCGTCGCCAGTACGCTGACAATTAAGGCTGAAGTTTTTCCAATTCTTGCGGTGTCTGGATATTTTCCGGTCCACATCAACTTCCACAGGAATGCCGCCGAGCCAATGTAAGCTGGCAGGACCACAATTCCGGTGATTGACAACATCACGTTCCACGCGTTGTCCGAGAAATACACCAGTACCATCGCAGCTTGCATGATGAATGTAGAGATCCACAAGGAAATCGATGGGATGCCTGCCTGATTGGTTTTCGCGAAAAGCTTTGGAAAAGTGCCGTCTTTTGCGCAGGCCCAGGGCAGCTGGGCAACGAGCAATGTCCAGACCAGCCAAGAACTGAGCAATGCTATTATGACGCCTAAATTGATAAACACTTCCCCCCACAACCCAACAAGGTCACCCAGGATCGCGGCGGTTGATGGCGGTGCCAGTTGGGACAATTCGCCCTGAGATTGCACGCCAAAGGGCAGGATCGAGACCAAAACAAACAGGCCCGTCGCGACGAGAAAACCAAGCAAAGTTGCCCGGCTTACGGTAGCTGCATCGGCTTTGTCAGACATGACAACCGCACTTTCGATCCCGATATACATCCATAATGTGACGAGCATCGTGCTTTTGACCTGATCAAGAATGCTGCCAAGGGGTTTGTCCTGAGTTTGACTGCTTGCGACATTTCCCCAGAAGTCTGTGGTGAACAGACCTTTCCCAATGGAAAAATACCCAACAACCAAAAGGAACAATACAAGGGGGACGAACTTCGCGATCGTCCCTATGTTGTTCAATAGTGCTGCGCCACTGGTGCCGCGCATGACCAGAAAACACATTCCCCAGATGATTACAGAGGCTGCAAGAATGGCCTGCCAGGTATTGCCGCCCTGAAAATACGGTGGAAAGAAATAGTTCAGGGCATCCATGAGCAAGACAGCATAGCCCACGTTGCCAAACACGACCGACAGCCAATATCCCCAGGCAATCAGGAAACCGACCAACCTTCCGAAACCGGCTCGAGAGTACATGTAAATGCCTGAAGTCATCTCGGGCCGAACATCCGCCAGAACCTGGAAACTTCTGGCAAGAAAGAAAATTCCCAGCCCCGATACGACCCAGGCGATCAGAATTGCCCCGAGCCCCGCCGAGGCGGCCATGTTCTGGGGAATATTAAAAACACCTCCCCCGAACATCGCGCTGACCACCAGCAAGGTCACTGCAAATAGGCCAAGTTTCTTGACCTCCGGAGGCGTTGATGAAACCGCGTTTGAAGACTTGGAATTGTCGGAGTGCTTTGTGTTTGACATGGTTCTCTACTCTTCCGCGACGACTTGGTAATCCCAATTGGATCGTGTTGGGTAATCTAGGTTTGAACTTGTCTTGCCGTTCTATCGTGATCGTAGTTACTGACCCCGGGAATGACCAATACCGTTAGATGAGCATAATTCTGGTGCGAACAGCGATGAATTCATCAACATCACCTACGTCCAAACTCTAACACGAACATTCAGTCGAATGTTAACATGACGACTCCGACCCAATTCATATGGTAGCCTGAACCGGAGCACAAAATCCGGTTCAACATGAAAACACGCGAGCAAAAGCGTAGACTTTTTGAAGTCATCGGAGAAAACCCTCAGACCCATCTGAGCCCGTATTGCTGGCGCAGCCGCATGGCGCTGGCACATAAGAGACTGAAGTTTGTCTCAGAGCCATGGCACGTAACCGAAAAGCAGCGAATAGCACGCTCTGGCGGCGTCACAGCGCCCGTATTGGTGGATGGTGGAAAATGGGTTCGCGACAGTTGGCAAATTGCATCCTATCTCGAAGAGTCGTATCCGGATTATCCGCTTTTTGATGGCGTTGCGGGAAAGGCCAAGGCGCTGTTTGTCAATAGATGGGCAGACAACGCGCTGCATCCTTTGATCTTTCGTGCCGTTATTGCAGAGCAGTTTCCCCTTACGGCGGGCTGTGACAAAGCCTTCTACGAAGAGAGAACGCAGCGCAAATTCGAGCAGAGCGTGGAAGAGATCGGCGCTGATCCCGAAGCTGCGCGCCAGGCTGTGGTACAGGCGCTTGGCCCGCTTGAGGATACTCTGGTCGAGGTTTCGTTTCTGGGAGGCGGCACACCGGATTATGCTGACTATATCTTGTTTGGCACGTTCCAATGGGTTCGGGTTGTAAGCCACACACCATTCTGGTCGGAAGGCAGCGCATTACACAGATGGTTCGAGGCGTTGCTGGATGCTTTTGACGGAATGGGGCGGGCACAACCGCCACGTTGCATGCTTTAGGGCAGCAATGAAGAGCGGTTGGTACGAATATGATCCGCCGTGCGGAATACAAGGGCGGCCAGTGTTGCAGTCGGATTGATCGCACCGGGGGTGGGAAACAAGCTCGCGCCTGCGATGAACACGTTTTTGACCTCGTGGAGTTGGCCAAAGGAATTTGTCACCGAGCTGGAGGGATCGTTCCCCATTATGGTGCCACCTATCATGTGCATGGGGTTTCTGGGACCGGCCCAAGCCTCGCTGGTTCCGGCGGCCTTGAAAATGCGCAGGCCTTCGGATTTCGCCATTTCCGACCTGACGACATTGGCTTGCGGAAGCGAGTTTGTTACATGCGCTTGCGGTAACCCAAAGCGATCATTTTTTGAGTGATCGAGAACTATGCGGTTTTCCGCTATGCTATCCTCTTCACACAGTACGGTCATGTTACCGTAGTGAGAACTCGCTTTGCGAAGATAGTCATCCAATGCGTCTCCGAATAACTCGGGTTTCGCCAGCGCTGTTCCCAACAGATCATTTGGTTTTGCCGCTTGCCCCACAAGCCACGCCCGGCTCCCGAATGCATCTTTTGCGGGCAGTTTGTTGTCATAATCCTCAAGGCACAGTGTATTTGCTCCGGTCACCCCTGTATGCGGTTCAGTTTCCCGTTCGAACAACCCGTGGATCGTCGTTAGGGCGTGAGAGGTGAAATATTGCCCCAGTGTTCCACTGCGGTTGCCTAATCCGTCCGGGTGCTTATCAGTGGATGACAACAACAGCAGTCGGGCGTTCCAAATTGTGTGGCACGCAGATATCACGATATCGGCAGGTTGAACGTTCTCATTTCCGTTCTCATCAATGTAAACCACACCGGTTGCCCTTGATCCTGAAGGGTCTGTCTCGAAACGTGCAACATAGGCGTTGTGGCGCAGCTCAACACCGGCTTTTTGTGCCCGCGGCCATTGCAACACCAAAGGGTTTGCCAACGCCCCGATCGGGCAACCGGCATCACACCAACCGTCCAGAAGGCATCCTGCTCTCCCATCGTAGGAAATGCTGTTAACCGCGAGCGTATTCAAAGAAAGCGTCAACCCCTCGGCGTCGAATCCCTTTTTTATGGCCGCGGATTGATCGGATATGGGAATAGCGGGCATCGGATAAGGTGCACCCGTCGGGGCGTTGGGATCATAATCCCCAGAGACACCAAAATAGGCCTGCGCGTGATCATACCAGGGCCGAAGGTCATCATAGCTGATGGGCCAGTCCAAGCTGCGACCGTATTTGGAGCGGACGTGAAAGTCATCTGGATGCAGCCGATACCAGTTGGCGTACCAATGAAGGCCGGCCCCACCGGTGCCCCATCCCATTGCGAAATTTGCGGCTCCGACAAGATCGCCGGTTTCCTGAACTTCAGGCCCGGCCCACCGAAGTCGACGAGACCAGATCTGCGAACTGATCATTTCTGAAAGCTTTCGTTCCGGCCCGGCTTCCAAAACCACCACGCTGAACCCGGCTTCACCCAACTCGGCCGCCATTGTGCTGCCTGCGATGCCGGAGCCAGCAATGACAACTTCAACTTTCTCGTGTGAAATTTTCGTCATTCGACCTCTCAGTGCGGACAGGGGTTTTGCCTGCTTCGCACTACCAGGGCTTGGGTGGTGGAATGTGGGCCAGGTAAGGTATCCCCAGATCCGCAAACCCTGCTTCGGTGCCATAGACCACATCTACTGCATCGCTGCGTGAGATGAAGTAGAAGAAGTTCGGATCCGGATCGTGCCAGACCTGCATATTTGACGCCACCGCCGCCTCAATCATTTCCTTTTGCTGGTGCTGTGCCAGCTGTAGAAAGGGCACACCAAAACGGTGGTGGCTTTCCGTTTCGATCCCAATGATACCTTTCCGGTAAAAATCAGCCATATCACTTGCTTTCAGATATCTCAAAAGCAGCAAGGATGAAGCCGGATCTCCTGACAGGCTCTGGTCGATGAAATTCGCGACCCCAGCAGGGCGGGCACCGGAAACTATGACGTCGCACCAGGCCGCAAGAACGTCCGCATCACTGTGTGTAAGCCGTTTGTAACTGGTTTGTTCGACGGTCTTTGCCTCCGCTTTTTCAGACAGGCCGCGCGCAAAAATGCTTGTCCAGAACGGAGCCGAAATCATGCGAGTCACAAAGCGTCTACGGCGCATCATTCGACCTGCCTCCGACAATTTGGTACGCAAACAGTATCTTCGCAGCTATATTCTTTTGTCAAATTGACTGATTCAGCAACATTCGTGGAGCGTCCAAAATCCCCCTTTGCCTTACCGGTGTTGGGTACGGAGCAAGAGTGACGTCGGTTTACGGGAAATTCGTCCTCGACGTTCGCGAAGGAGCACCGAGTTTTTTCGAAGCTCGCGAAGTTGCGGCCCAGACCTGCCACTGGTCTCACCACTCGACGTCGCGATCGCAGAGCAATTGCACGGCTGCATCCAGTATCCTGTTGTGATTGAGCTGTTTTTCTGCTTCCGACACTCTTGGCATTTCTATGCTCTCAGGCGGGGCTGGCAATTAAGATTGCATCAATCATCTAATGCACCGTATTTGTGCCTGCCAACCCAAAGACCTGTCACAAACGTAAGCGGCAAGACTGGACTGCAAGTCGAGCTTCAGTTCGGGCGCAGGCCATCGAGCCGACAAGGGTCTAAACAAGACGATCAGGGTCTCGCACTGACCGACCCGAAAGTGAGAGAAATTTGTCGGCCGGTTCAAGTCTCACCGTGAGGCTCAGAGGTTTCCATCCGCATATGATCCGACCATTGCCGATGAAGTCCAATTTGACGCCCGCAACGTGGCAAAACCCCCAAGGTTTATGTCAGGTGAAGCCGGGATTGGTTCTGCTTGAGCGGGATGCCGCGGGCTAACTTCTATAGCCATTTAGAAATGTTGCTGGCTCTGCAATCCAGAGCCATCCCAAGTCGCGGTGACTTGTCTTGAGACCGGACCATTGTCGTTTTGGTGGCTACCGGCATCTTTTCAACTGCTGCCTTCTTATGCACCAATGGTCCAACGATTGCAGTGGAGTCCACCAATCTCACCATTAGTCAGCAAATTTCGCCCGAGCCTTGAGGACCGACAAACCGCCCAAATTGCTGAAGAGTTAACATAGGCCTTGGCGACAGCGGAACAAATGTGACATAGCATGCCGAGACATGAACACAGAGATGAAAATTAGTAACAATGGAAATATTGGCGCTTTCCATTCCGGAAGTGAAGTTGATTACCCCGAGGCGTTTTGGCGATCATCGAGGGTTCTTCGAGGAAACCTACAATGCCGACAGCTTCGCTGCTGAAGGTATTGAAACGCAATTTGTTCAAGACAATCATTCTCTTTCAAGCACGGTCAACACAGTGCGCGGCCTGCATTTTCAGTCTCCTCCCAGGGCGCAGGCTAAACTGGTGCGTTGCGGTCGCGGGCGACTGTTCGATGTCGCGGTCGATATCCGCAAAGGTTCGCCCACTTTTGGCCAATGGGTTGGTGAAGAACTGAGTTTTGAGAATGGGCGGATGCTGCTGGTCCCTGTGGGTTTCGCGCATGGATTTGTGACATTGGAGCCAGAGACCGAGATCGTCTACAAGTGTTCTGACACCTACGCGCCAGAAACTGAGGGCGCTGTACGTTGGGATGATCCCGATATTGGAATTGAATGGCCGCAGAGCAATTCGGACCCCCAGCTTTCCGAGAAAGATCAGATCGCACCGCGTCTGCGCGACATTGAAACCCCTTTCGCTTTTGAGGATACGTAATGAAGATTCTGGTTACGGGCGGGGCGGGCTTTATCGGCTCTGCCGTTATCCGTCGCGCGATTGCTGACGGGCATTCGGTCGTCAACGTCGATGCTCTGACCTACGCCGCCTGTCTGGACAATGTCGCCGCAGTCGCGGACGCACCAGGGTACGTTTTTGTGCAGGCAGATATCCGCGATGCGGCGGCGATGTCGTCCATCCTGAACACGCATCAGCCGGACGCGATCATGCATCTGGCCGCCGAAAGCCATGTTGACCGTTCGATCGATGGTCCTGCAGCGTTCATCGACACCAACGTGACCGGTACCTACGTATTGCTGGAAGCTACGCGCGCCTATTGGGTGGAGGCGGGTCGTCCCGAGAGTTTCCGTTTTCACCATATATCGACGGATGAAGTCTTTGGATCCCTGGGCGAAACCGGGTTTTTCACCGAAGACAGCCCATATCAGCCCAATTCACCGTATTCGGCCTCGAAAGCGGGATCAGATCATCTCGTGCGAGCCTGGCGGGAAACCTACGGCCTGCCGGTGGTTCTCACCAATTGCTCCAACAATTACGGCCCGTACCAGTTCCCGGAAAAACTGATCCCTGTGGTCATCCTCGGCGCCTTGTCCGGAAAGCCGATCCCGATATACGGGAAAGGCGACAATATTCGCGACTGGCTGCATGTCGAAGACCATGCCGAAGCGCTGCTGTTGGTGCTCGAAAAAGGTGAGTTGGGGCGCAGCTATAATATTGGTGGCGAGAATGAGATGACCAATCTTGATCTTGTCCGAATGCTGTGTGCAATCTTGGATCGCCTGAAGCCGGGCGATACGCCATATGGGGATCAGATCACGTTCGTCACTGATCGCCCGGGCCACGATCAACGCTATGCCATTGACCCTAACCGAATTCGCACGGAACTGAACTGGCGTCCTTCATACACGCCCGAAACCGGGCTGGAACAGACGGTTCAATGGTATCTGGACAACAGCGCTTGGTTGAACGCACTGAAGGTCCGCAGCGGTGTAGGTGAGCGTCTGGGTACAGCCAAATGAAGGCGCTGGTATTCGGCCACAACGGTCAGGTGGCCACCGAGCTGCGGCGTCGTGCACAAGCGCAAGGCGTCACGGTTGAGGCATTGGATCGTTCCCTAGCGGATTTGTCTGATCCGTCGCAATGTGCGGCGGTCATCGGGAAAACCGACGCCGAGGTGATCATCAACGCTGCGGCCTATACAGCTGTAGACCAGGCCGAAGAAGAAAGAGATCTGGCGCAGCGGATCAACGGAGATTCTCCCGGTGCAATGGCCCGCGCCGCCGCAGAACGAGGTCTGCCTTTTCTACATATCTCGACGGACTATGTATTTGACGGCTCTGGTACGACCCCGTGGAGAACCAAAAACCCGACCGGGCCGCTGGGCGCTTATGGTCAGACGAAACTGAACGGCGAACGCCAGATTGCAGAGGCCGGTGGAAGTTACGCTATATTGCGCACAAGCTGGGTGTTCTCGGCCCACGGAAAGAACTTTGTAAAAACCATTCTCAGGCTGGCTGAGACCCGCGACAGGCTGACAATTGTCGCAGATCAGATCGGCGGACCAACACCTGCAGCCGACATCGCCGACACGCTGCTTAAAATGGCCAAAACCGGATCCGAGGTAGAGGGTGGCGTGTTCCACTATTCCGGTGCACCCAATGTCAGCTGGGCGGATTTCGCCCGTGAGATTGTTTCGCAATCCGGCTTGCCTGTCCAGATCGAAGATATTCCAACCGAAGCGTACCCAACCCCGGCGCCCAGGCCGCTGAATTCACGTTTGGACTGCTCGCGGTTGAAAGACGTGTTCGAAATCCAAAGGCCAGACTGGAAAGCTGGTCTGGCCGCAATATTAAGCGAGTTGAAGTCAGCGATCAGCTGAACCTTGAAAGGAAAGATTATGCAGCGGAAAGGCATTATTCTTGCCGGTGGATCGGGAACCCGGCTTTACCCGATTACCATGGCGATTTCGAAGCAATTGCTGCCGATCTATGACAAGCCGATGATCTTTTATCCTCTGAGTGTTCTAATGTTGTCGCAGATCCGCGAGATCGCGATCATCACCACGCCTCAGGATCAAGAGCAGTTTCAGCGCCTTTTGGGTGACGGAAGCCAATACGGGTTGTCACTGACATGGATCGTGCAGCCTTCCCCTGATGGTCTGGCACAGGCTTATACGCTGGCCGAGGATTTTCTGGACGGTGCGCCATCTGCGTTGATTCTGGGTGATAATATTTTCTTTGGGCATGGTCTTCCGGAACTGCTGCTCGAGGCGGATCATCTGGAACGCGGCGGTACGGTATTCGCATATCGCGTCGCGGACCCTGAACGCTATGGCGTTGTGGACTTTGCGGGTAAAAAAGCCCGTGCGATCGTCGAAAAACCCAAGGTTCCGCCCTCGAATTATGCGGTGACCGGTCTTTATTTCCTGGATGGAGATGCGCCGGCTCGCGCGCATGAGGTCAAACCGTCGGAACGTGGTGAACTGGAAATCACGTCGCTGTTGGAGATGTATTTGGACGAAGATTTGCTGGATGTGCAGACCATGGGGCGCGGTTTTGCGTGGCTTGATACCGGAACACACGGGTCATTGCTGGATGCAGGAAACTTCGTGCGGACTATCACGGAACGGCAAGGTATGCAGACCGGAAGCCTGGACGAAATTGCCTGGGCAAACGGCTGGATTGACAACGAGGCGCTTGAGAAGCGCGCGCGCCTGTTCGCTAAGTCCACGTATGGCGCTTATCTGAAAGGGTTGTTGAGCTAGCGGGAGTACCGCCTCTACGTAGCCCGCAGAGGCGATTTTCTTTTAGAATTAGCCCGGACTGAAAATTTCTTCATCCAGTTCCATCAGGACCTGAACGGAGTTGGACGGACACCCCGACCTTGCCAAACACCGCGCAGGAAGGACCATTGCTTGGCGCGTTTTCTTGCCGAAAACAGCACAACCGGAGATACCATCTGCAGTAGCGCTGATGACAAAGCGCGACCAAGGGCAAACGGAACTTCGTGCTTGCGAGCGACATAAACTCTCGATTGTCCCATATACCATCCTTTCAGGCCGGCAATGGCTGAACTGCCAGGAGAAGATTTGCCTCTGGCATGACGCATCTGAGCATCATGAATATAGTACAAGGGGCCGCAAACAGCTTTCAGCCGCAAGCTCAGATCATCATCTTCGTGATACAGAAAGATTTTGGGGTCAAACCCGCCGACTGCTTCAAATGCTTCGCGGCGGATCAGCATTGCGGCTCCAACGAGAACAGGTAATTCAAAGTCGGAATCTGCGGATTTCCTAGGTAAAGCCTTACTACCAGGAAGGATCACGCTGTATCGTCTAAAACGAGGTTCCCCTTTCTTGTCCAGAATGGCAGGGTTGAACGCTGACGCATCAGGATGGTTGTCGGCCCCTTTTTTCAGAGCATCCAACGCGCCGGGCAGCAAGTGAGAGTCCGGATTCAGAAACAAAAGCAAATCCGTAGTTGCTTCGACGGCACCAAGGTTGCACGCGCGGCCGAACCCAATGTTTTCCGGGCTTTCGACCAGAGTCGCGCCATGTGCTTCGGCCATTTGTCGAACCATTTCAATATCACCCGACCCATTATCGACCAAAACTATGGGTACATCTTCGGGGATCGAATTCAGCATCTCCGGCAGGATTTCGCTGCTGTTGTAACAAACGCTTATGATCGTAATCTGTGACAAACCCGCCTGCCGCCTTTATGGAAAAATCCTCGTTGTTTCTTCGTCTCAATCAAAGTTGGGGTCAACCCCCAGCTCAGTTGGAACAGTTTTGGGCGGCTGAGCGCACTCTGTGTTTGTGTCTACTCAGACCGCTGGGTCCGTGAATTGTCTGAAATTGCTGATGTTAAGTTAGCCATGATTTTTGCGGTAATGAGTCACGGCGACAGAACAGCAACCGAATCTGAACGAGTAACGTGCTTTTGCACTTGAGAAATACGATGTACTTTCCCGTGGTTTTCCGAACTTCTGTAGCCGAACAATTAAAGTGAATTGGCAGATTGCCGCCTATCGGCAGGCTGAAACCAGGAAGGATCAACGTCTGCCCCAAATTGATCTCTGTATCCTGGTGCAAGCCGTCTGCCAGAGTGTTTGCGCCTGCATAAGTCAGTTGTTCAGCAAATAGCTGCCGACGCAAGGGTCGGGTGTCACTCAGTACCAGTTGCGCAACTGCAAGTCATCGCGATCACCAAGAGCAGTATTCCATGGCGATGATAAGATATTGAAGTTACATCGTATATTGCGACTCACTGCGATACAGCCATAGGTAACTGCGAGGCACATCTTGAAAGGGATGCCTTTTTTGATCCTGTCTGGTGCATCGACAACGGATCAGCATCTTGCAGAAAGATATCGTTTTGATACAAGTTGTGGAACATCTCCTGTTTCCATGACCTTAGGGGACGGGCCATTGCTGCCAATGGAGTTTTGTGCAACAGTACCCATGGTTCTTCGCGACATCCAGGAATGCTATCCGAAGCCCTGCGGACCGGTTTGTATTGGGGATTGCAGAACAAAGCCAAACTATATAGCAGCCAAATTGAAGCACGAAAATAAGCATCACGGAAGCATTACAGTGAGCGATAGACATACCTACGAATACGACATTGATATGAACAGCGATGTGGCACCCGCACGGGTGCTGCGTATGGTTAAGCCTGGGTCCAAGGTTCTTGAGATCGGAGCTGGACCGGGTTCGATCACGCGCCATCTTTCCGGTACCCTGGAATGCGATGTCGTTGCGCTTGAGATCGATCCTTCAGCAATCGAGAAACTGAAGCCTTTTGCGCGTTCTGTGTATCCGATGGATCTCAATGATGCCGCATGGAGCGACATCGTTCGCGAAAAGGACGGTGTTTTTGACTACGTAATTGCGGCGGACGTTCTGGAGCATGTCTACGACCCGTGGAGCGTTCTGTCCGGCATGAAGTCGCTTTTGAACGACAATGGATCGGTAATTCTTTCGCTGCCACATGTTGGCCATGCTGCCATTGCCGGCTGTCTTGTCGACGAAGATTTCGAATATCGTGACTGGGGCCTGCTGGATCGGACCCATGTCCGGTTTTTCGGTATTAAAAACGTTCAGCACCTGCTTTCCTCGCAAGGTATGAGCATTGAACAAGCTGAGTTTGTGGTTCGTTCCCCAGAGATGACAGAGTTTTGTCACCGTTGGAGCCGTTTGCCTCAGGATGTTCAGTCCGCGTTACAGCGCAACCGATACTCTCATGTGTTCCAGGTCGTGAGCAGATCTGTCCCCAAAGAACGCGCGGTAAACGACCTTTACCTGATGGGCCAACCTGTCGAACAACCCGATGAAGAAACCAGACAACATTGGACAAACATGATGGCAGGGTTGCCACTGTCCGAGGAAATTGATCTGCAATCTACTATCGGCCCGGTGGCATCGGGTTCTGGTTCGCGGATTGATCCCGGTCCATTGGCTAAGAAGAAAAAAAAATCCCTAGCGCGCCTGTTGGGGTTGAAGAAGTAATGTCCACTGACATCGCCAATCGTGAATTTGGCAATATTAGGACGATTGCCTTCTACTTACCTCAGTTCCACCCGATCCCGGAAAACGATGACTGGTGGGGAAAAGGGTTTACCGAGTGGACGAATGTCGCAAAAGCCAAGGCGCTTTTCACCGGACATTATCAACCTCATTTCCCGACGGATTTTGGATATTACGACCTGCGGGTTCGCGAAACGCGGCTTGAGCAGATCGAAATTGCCAAGGCCAGCGGAATTGATGGATTCTGCTATCACTATTATTGGTTTTCGGGGAAGCGATTGCTTGAGCGGCCCGTTGACGAAATGCTGGCGGATCCAGAAAGCGATATGCCGTTTTGTCTGTGCTGGGCAAATGAGAACTGGACTCGTCGCTGGGATGCGGCTGAACACGAGATTCTCATCGAGCAGAAGTACAAACCCGAAGATGATCTGGAATTCATCAAATCGGTCGAACCATTCTTCCGCGATCCGCGCTACATAACAGTAGATGGCGCTCCGTTTCTGATCGTATATCGCCCACAGCACCTGAAGAACTCGCGCAAAACCGTAAAGGTCTGGCGTGACTATTGCGCGTCCGTTGGGATTCCAAAAATTCACCTGGCCTGCGCTCTTACGCACCGAAACTGGGACTACGCTTCATACGGGTTCGATTCCGGCGTGGAGTTCCCACCCCATGGAATCAACGTGCCGAACCTCTCACCAGAGGTGGATTTGTTAGATGATTTCCAAGGGCATTGCGTCGATTATTCCGCCATCGCAGAACAGTATCTGGATCATAGCTACGGGCCGGAAAACAATGTTCATCGATCCGTTTTTCCGTCTTGGGACAATACTGCCCGACGGAAGGAAAATGCTATGGTTGTGTTGAACGGAACTCCGGAAAACTACGAATATTGGCTCTCGCGGTCATTGCAGCAAACCGCTCAGGATTTCCCTGATCAGGAACGTCTGGTTTTTGTAAACGCATGGAATGAGTGGGCCGAAGGATGTCATCTGGAACCGGACCGAGAGTATGGTCACGCGTTCCTGCATGCGACTCAAGCGGCTCTACAGGGTTCAAAACTGACCGACTGGACGCATGTGGGCGTGCCCGAAGCGTCACGCCGCAGTGAAGAAACCCATGGCACGGCGCAGCCTGTTCCATATGGTGCCAATAAGTCCTTGGCCAAACGTGCTTTCCGTCTATTGCGCGATACGGTCAGCGGTCGATTGTTGAAGCAATGGCTTTCGGAGGCTCGCCCAAAATAGAAAACCACGTGGGGTTGGGTTGCATGAACTTCAAAGATATTTTCATGCGACTTTGATTGGTGCTACGTGTCGCAAAAAAGGTTTTCTTTTTCACAGTCAGCGTGACGCGCCTTAGTACGAGAAACTGCATGTCCATCAAAGATACCCTGCTTTTCTATCTGCTTACCGCGGCTTCGAAACTTAGCCCGCCCTTGTCGTCACGCACGGCAAGGCGGTTTCGAAATTCGGCGAAAAAAAGAGACCCCAAGCGGGGATGGAATAAGCAAGGGCAATCAAACCGTCAGAGTTTTGAAGCCGTTGGTCGGGCCGAAACGTTCACACCATTCGACCCGCCTGTGAATACTGAACCTGCTGTGCGGGCAATCGCGCATTACCTACCCCAGTTCCATCCATTCAAAGAAAATGATGAGTGGTGGGGCAAAGGCTTCACCGAGTGGACCAATGTCGGAAAGGCCGTTCCAAATTATCCGGGCCATTACCAACCTCATTGCCCAATTCATCTGGGTTACTACGATTTGCGGTTGCCAGAGATCATGGTCGAGCAGGCGCGGATCGCGAAATCTTATGGGTTGGGCGGTTTTTCCTATTACTACTATTGGTTTGGCGGAAAAACCCTGATGGAACACCCGCTGGAGCAAATGCTGACCAATCCGGATGTTGACATGCCTTTTTGCCTGATATGGGCAAATGAGAACTGGACGCGTCGCTGGGACGGGCGGGCTCACGATGTACTTATCGCGCAAAACCATTCGATCGAGGATTCCCTGAACCTTCTGCGCCATATACGCAAATATATGGATGATCCGCGCTACATCCGGATAGACGGGAAACCGGTTTTTATTGTCTACCGTGCGAACATCATTCCGAATATCCAGGAAACCACCGCAGCATGGAGAAAAGAGGCACAGAGTTGGGGAGAGACGGATCTCTACCTGATAGCCGCCCAAACCTTTGATATCGGCGACCCGGAGAATCTGGGCTTCGACGCAGCTATGGAGTTCCCACCGCACCAGGTAAAGCGCACCGATATCACAGATGAAATGGATATTTACAATCCAGAGTTCACAGGTGCCGTTCTGGATTATGAAGCGGTGGTGGAGGCAGAGCTTCAAAAGCCAGAACCGGGGTATAAGCTGTTTCGTTCCTCCACTTTGTCCTGGGATAATACCGCCCGCAATCAGGATGCGCCTCGGATTATGGGTCGGTTTTCAATCGACGCCTACAAGCGGTGGACGACACATTTGTGCAGTCAGGTTCTGGCGCAGGAAAAATACAGTGCTGACGAAAAAATCGTTTTTATAAACGCATGGAACGAGTGGGCGGAGGGGACACATTTGGAGCCCGACCGGAGATATGGGTTTGCCTATCTTCAGGCAACATATGACGCCCTGCCCAAGAAGCCGGAAAGTACGAGCAATACATGACGTCTCTCTCTTCCTGGGCTTGAGGGTAGTGGGGTCAATTTCTGCGTCTTCCTATCCTTGAGAATACTGTCTGAACTTCTTCCTTAAAGGTTGAAACACAGCATCGAAACTGGCGATTGGTGTTCGCAGTCCGTCGTCGGGGATTTGGGTCAGATAGCGGTCACAGCGAAAAAAGGATCTGGCTCATCTGTGTGGTTGGATTGCCTGCCTTGGCTTTGCGCCAGTGATAAAGTGCCAACGGATCACGAAACTCGATCCCTAAAACCTCCGATTTGGCGCGGAATGCGTCATGGATGCGCTCAATCGCTTTGACGGCCCCGACTTCGATGTGATTGAGGCGGCGCGGGACGGGTTCAAGACGAGGAGGGGCGGCAGAGCGACTTCGCAGCCGTTCGGCGCGGCCAGTTCTCAGACGCGACATGAAACGCCGCCGTCCACCGTTATTTCAGTGCCGGTAATATAAGAGGCTTCGTCACTGGCCAGAAAGACGGCGGCATTTGCAACATCCCAGGGCGTGCCAACGCGACCAAGCGGAATGCGGGCTGCCCGTTGCTGGTCCAGAGTGTCCCAGTCTATCGTATCGGGATCATCCGTGTTCTGTTCGGTGATATTGCGCGCCATCGGAGTGTCGATGAAACCCGGAAGGATTGCGTTCGCACGGATACCATGCGGTGCGACCTCGGCCGCAAGATTGCGGGTAAATGAAATGATCGAGCCCTTTGTGGCATTATAGCCGATATATGGCGTCCCCAGATAGCGCAGGCCCGCGATGGACGAGACATTTGTAACGACCCCGCCGCCCTGTTCGATAAGATGCGGAAGCACATGTTTGGTCGGCAGAAACACCGCCTTCATGTTAACTTGTGTCATCAAATCCCAGTCGGACACGCTGGTGTCCAAGGCGCCACCTGCGCGCAGAATTCCAACATTGTTTTGCAGGATGTCGATCCTGCCGAACGCGTTCAGACAGGCCTCGATCGCTGAAGCCATTTGGTCCTCATTGGTGACGTCGGCAGCAACGGCCAGCGCGGTTCCACCGTGGGTCCTGACCTGCTGACAGGTTTGCTCTGCCGCTTCCATGTGGATGTCCAGCGCACAGATTGTTGCGCCCTCCTGCGCCAGTCGTATGGCTGTGGCTTTGCCGTTGCCTAGCCCGCCATTCATTGTCCCGGCGCCGGTCACTAACGCGATCCGGTTCTTCAGTCGTTTCATCGGTCAGGCCTCATTGGCTTGCAGAAAGGCGTTCATACCGCCGTCGACCGCCAATAATTGACCGTTGATGTACGACGCCGCCTCGGACATCAGGAATGCAGCAGGTCCTGCGATTTCTTCTGGCTCAGCCCAACGGGCGGCGGGTGTGCGGTTTTCAATTCGTCGTACAAAACTCTCATCACTCAAAATCTTGCGATTAATCTCAGTCAGTACATAGCCCGGCGCGATGGCGTTAGTGCAAATGCCATCTTTGCCGAAATCGGCTGCCAGTGCCCGGGTCAGCCCTGCAATTGCCGCCTTGGACGATGCGTAATTGCCGATCCCCGGACGCGGGTTCGTTGCTGCGATGGATGAGACTGACAGAATCCTGCCCCGTTGCGGACCAGGGTTCCGAAGCATGACACGCGCTGTTTCGCGCGCCAGAACGAATGGCGCAAACACATGTAGATCGTACATGGCCTTGTAGTCATCCACCGAGTGTTCGGTGGTATGGGCGTGATTGATGAAGCCAGCATTGTTGATCAAACCCCAGAGAGATCCGGCATTTTCCGCAGTTTTTTTGACCCAGGCTTCGCACGCGGCGAAGTCGGTCAGATCGAAGGCAGAGGATTCGGCATCGTATCCTTCAGCGCGCAATGCTTCGGCAACCTCCTCCACTCCATCTGCGTTCAAATCCTGTAGTCGTATCCGCCCGCCTTGTGCTGCACAGGCCTGCGCCATCGCGGCGCCTAACCCTTGCGCGGCACCCGTGATCAATATGACCTTGCCTTCCAATGAGAAATTCGGAGCACTCATGACGCAAGCGCCTTGTTGTCTTTGTTCAACGTCGCTTTGACGGCAGGCATGACCTGATCACAAAACATCTCGAGCGAACGCAGCGTGTTTGCAAACGGGATCGATGCAATCTGCATGAAAACGCTCAGATGCGTGATACCAAACTCACGGGCCTCTGCAACAATGCGTTGCGTTACTTCCTCAGCATCGCCGATAATGGCGCGTCCGAGGATCGTGTCGATGTCAGGTTCGTTGTCAAAAGGCACGATCTTCAGATTCGCACCGTCCATCTTGGGATCCGGCTGACGCATATTGCAGGCCATACGCGCGTGAATCAGAACCTGCTCGGCAGCGGCGCGGGCATCCGCTTTGTCTTGCGAAACATATACATAACGTTGAACTGCGAATGGAAAGTCATCTCCGCTCTGGCCGTTTTCATCACGCGTTTCCTTGTACAATCTGCGCGCTGTTCCAATGATCGAATTTGGTCCGATGGCCGGAGTGGTCAGGGTCTCAGCCCCATAATCTATCATTTTCTGGCGCATCTCAGGCGCGTTTCCGACAGCAAAGGTTCGGATCCGATCCTGAACCGGCGCGATTGACAGCGCAGCGTTTTCGATCTGAATGTGATCGCCCTGATAGTCGATCACGCCGCCATAGACGCCCTGTTCTATACAGTCCCATATTTCGAGGCCTCGCATGAGGCGGTCATTGATTTCAAAGCCGAATTTCTTGAACTCACGCGGTTGATAACCCGTGCCCAGCCCCAATACCAGGCGACCTTCGGTCAGTTGATCTGCTAAGCAAATATCCTCGACCAGCCGAAGCGGTTCATAAAAAGGCATAACCACAACCGCCGGTCCCAACTTGATGTGTCTCGTCTGACCGGCCATATGCGCGCAGCTCATCAGGGGTGACGGTGAAATGCAGTAGTTCGACAAGTGGTGCTCTGCGAACCACGCGATGTCGAAACCGGCCTGATCCACCATGCGCGTCATGGTTCGCATCTGCTGGAAAACCTCAGAGTGGCCAGAGCCATCCACCGGTTTTGTCATCAGATTGAAAAGTGAAAACTCCATCGACGATCCTCCGTGCGCAATGCGTCTGTTTGTGAAGTTTCCACCAAGGTGGGGTGGGGGCCAAATGGTGGCTCCTTGGGAGGTGCCTAAGAAATTCTTATGAGGTCGCCGCTTCAGATCGCAACCATTGAAGAAAGGCTTGTACGCGTGCCTGTTTCAGTCGCCTGTTGGGGCACAAAAAGAAATAGGAATGGGGCCCTTTCACGGATTTGAACGGCAAACGTGCGATTTGCCCGCTAGCCAGAAGATGAGAGGCCACGACATCACGCACGACACCGGCGCCATGCCCCGCTGCAATAGCTGTCAAAGTCGCTGCAGCGTCGCCAAAGTACAGTCCCTCCCGAAAATCATCAGGATCCCCGCCGTTGCCCTCAATAACCTTTTGCCATTCACTGTAATTGGTATCGTGCACGAAGGGATAGCGTTTAAGGTCCTCAATCGAAGGTGCCGGACCCAGTGCGGATGCCAGCTCGGTTGAGGCCACCAGCATATGGTGTTCGTCCAGTAGTATTTCTTCGTAAAGGTCCTCGGTGCCGCCGGGCCCCCAACGGATGGCGACATCGGCACCTTCCTGGCCGAACCCGGTGCATGCAACAGTAGAAAGGGCGATCAGATCGATTTGAGGGTTATCCAGAATAAACCGGCCGGACCGTGTGGCAAACCAGGTTGAGGCGAAAGAAGGCAGCAAGCTGACTGTCAGGGTCGTGCGTCCTCCGTCCGGTCGCAGATTATGGACGCTTTCGCTGAGAGCGTTGAGCATCATGCCAACTGCTTCGGAAAATTGTTCACCCTGCTCAGTCAGAATGATCTGGTTGTTGCTGCGACGGAACAAGGGCACCCCTAACCGATACTCCAGCAACTTAACCTGCTGACTGATCGCAGGTTGCGTTAGGTTGAGTTCGGTCCCAGCGAGTGTGAAGCTGTTCAATCGGGCGGCGGCTTCGAATGCTACCAGAGTTTGCAATGGTGGAAGGCTACGCCGCATCCGATTGCTGTCAAAGCCGACTGCTTCCAGCTTTGAAAGGGCGCTCGGTCCAAGACGGTCGAGTTTGGATTTCAGGCTGCGGCTCATGAAGTATCCGTCGCATAAGGATTTGTTTGGCAGACGGTAAGCAAAACCATCTGACAGTCAATAGACTGGCTTGGGGCAACTGCGTTGGTCCGGCTTTTCGCAATTCGTGCGAACAAACTATTGTAGCAGCCCGGCTGCGCACGTCGTCTGTACACCTCTATCTCTTTTTGACCCGAATTTCGGGCGGCGCCTGCAGTGTTTGCAAGACAACACAGGATCTTTCGGCAAGTTTCAGAAGATGATCTATCTGATCTTGCGAAACACCCTTAGCGCCCTCGATGTCGATGGAAACATCAACCGCCTGAAACCCAACCGGAACGCTTTTGTCGACCATCAACGTTCCGCGTACGTCGACGTGGACAGAAACACGTACTTCCAGCTTTGTAAGCGATATGCCAAGAAGGTTGGCAATCATTCTGGTCGCGCTGTCCAGACAGCTTGCGATGGCGGCGGCAAAGATCTTACCGGGCACAGGGTAATCGCTTTCGCCGCCAACGGCCTTGTGAACTCCGATCTTCAGGTCCGTCGGCAGTCCGGTTCCGACGGTGACGGATGTATAAAGTGGATTATCTGCCGCGATTTCCCGAGAACCTGTGGCGGCGTGGTCCGAGATCTGAGCGTTTTCAGGTGCCTGATGATACAGCGCGCGCAGCGGCTGCTGGCGCGATGCGATGCTTGCACCGTCAAGTAGCGCCACGTCGGTTTGAAGAGTCTGAGTAGCCATATTCCTGATCCTTGTTTGGAATGTTTCAGTGGGTGCCTTTGATCAAGGCACCGCACTTCGACGAGTGGTTCACGTCTTGTCGATGATGATTTCGGCGTATTCTGCAGGGACGCACATTGATCCGTCGGTGGCGGTATTCATCCGGTCGATCAGGGTAAGAATATCCGCCTCCAGCGCGGCTTTGCCTGTACTGTCCAGTGCCAGAAAGGCTTTGTGAACAGGTCCGTACCAGGTACGAAATACATCGACAAAATGAGCTGGTGAACGGTAGCGGAACGCGAAACTGCGTTTGTTAATAGAAATCTGGTTTGTGCCTTCGAATGTATCGGTGATCCATTCCGTATCCCCCCATTGTGCGGGTGAATTCACACCTGCAGGCGGAGCGACATGGCCACCCAGTGTCTTGAAAAGCAGACCAATGAAACCGGATGCGGTCCAGTTGGCTAGGCCAATCTTCCCACCAGATCGAGTCACGCGCTCAAGTTCACTCGCTGCCGTTTTCTGATCCGGAGTGAACATAACGCCAAAGGTCGATACCACCGCGTCAAAGCTGCCGTCGGGAAAGGGCAGCGCTTCAGCATCGGCCTGGCGAAAGGTAACGGAATGGCCTTCAGCCTCTGCCCTGTCGCGCCCGCGTTCGAGTAGGGCTGGTACATAATCGGTAGAGGTTACATCGCACCAGCGGCGCGCAAATGCCAGTGTCGAATTGCCGTTTCCAGCGGCGACGTCCAGCACCTGTGTCGATGGTGCGAGGTCCATCGCTTCTGCCAGGGTTTCACCCACGATCTGCAACGTGGTTCCGATTCTGGCGTAATCGCCAGAGCTCCAGGCAGCGTTCTGTTTGGCTTTGATCGCGACAAAGTCAGGTGTTCCGACCGTTTTGGTTGGGGTCATCGATGTGTTCATTGATCTTCTCCTTGGCGTGAAGCAGGCCGGGCCCGCTGATGGGAAAAGATGTACCTCCAGCTCCGAGATCGTGCTTGAGGTCGGTTTGAGGAATTCATGAGGATTGCTTGGAAACGTTGAGATGCTGCGCTAGCGTGTTGGAATGATCGCGAATTCCGGGGATCACAGCATGTTCCGCTTCGGAGAATTCGAACTTGATACAGGGGCGTTTGAATTACGTCGTGAGGGGCAGCCGGTAAAAGCTGAACCGCGCGCGTTGGAGTTATTGTGCCTTCTGATCGAAAATAGAGATCGGGTTGTTGGCCGCGATGAGATCATCGAGAAACTGTGGAACGGGCGCATCGTTTCCGAGGCCGCGATTTCGACTTGTCTGAAAAGCGCGCGACGGGCCATAGGCGACGACGGCAAAGCGCAGGCTTTGATAAAAACAGTACATGGTCGTGGCTTCCGATTTGTGAGCGCGCTTGACACGCAACCGATCACGCCCCCGTCCGTGCGCAGAGGAGTTAATGATCTTCCATCATTGATCATCCTTCCATTGCAGGTCTTCGATTGTGATCCGACCTTGCAAGCTGCGGCGGATAATCTTGTTGAGACATTGACCACCGTTTTGACCCGGATACCGCTGTTGTCTATCGTTTCAAGAACAGCAAGCTTTACGTTGAAAGAGCAGGACATCGACTTCGCAGCGATGCGTAAACGGTTTGGTGTCTGGTACATGCTTGAGGGCAGTTTTCAGCGTATTGCTGCTGGGGTCCGCGCCAATTTTCAGCTGATCGAAGCGCAGAGCGGACATCACCTGTGGGCGCGTCGGATCGAATACCCGGATGGCTTGGGCTTGGTCGACAATTTGCTGGAGGCCCTTGTGCCGTTGCTGGAACCCCAGCTTGTTCGGGCTATGATGCAGGACTTGTCTTTGAATGGCGGTGGCGGCTCTGCCCGCTCCCTTACTTTGCAGGCGACCGGAGTGCTTTCGCTGAAAGGATGGAACAGGTCAGCTTTCGAAGAGGCTGCACGTCTACTTTCTGAGGCTTTGAAGCTTGAGCCGGATCTGGCCCTTGCGCATGCGTATCTCGCCCTGGTGCTGGGATTGGGTCACAGGGTTGGAATACTGGCAGATCGTGACACATTGTTCCCGACGGTCATACAAGCCGCGGACCGTGCAATGGAACTGGATGGGTTGGATTCGACAATTCTGGGCATGACCGGATGTGCGCTTGCCGACATTGGTGAGCGTGACCGGGCCATTCCGATCCTTCGGCATGCTCTGGACCTGAATCCTGATAACGCGCAGGCCAGAACGGCGTTGGGGACCGTCTATTTACTTGCAGGCCGGTTTGCCGAAGCGAATGCTGACCTGAAGGCTGGAATAGCGGCCAGCCCAATGGACTCACGGCGGGCGGTTTGGGGATCGGCGCTCGCCATGTCTGCCTTACTGGTCGGCGATACGGAACAAGCCGCAACAGAGATCGAGAAAGCACGCCACGCCGATTCTGGAAATCACATCCCATGTGTCATAGATGCTGTTGTTCAAGTTTGCGGGAACCAAATGGAACTAGCCCGCCAAGCCTTGATTTCAGCTCTGAAAATCCGCCCAGACTTATCGGAACGTGAGCTGAAATCTCTGGTAGGGAAGGGGTTTGCTTTGCGCTTAGAGCCGTTGCTGGAAAGCGCAAGACTGTCGTCTTAACTACAGAACTGACAACACAGGCACTTGCGCCAATCAGTGAGTTTCTTCTGACCAACCACTGTCATTTGTCATCCTTTCGGAAGCTATATCCTATCGTGAAAACTTGAACCGCCAATACCTGCTGTGCTTTACGCTCATGAGGTATTGGAGACTCAGTGTTTCCCAGAACGCTTTAGGAGAATTGTTCCGGCAGCAAAGCGTCAGGCAGGTTTTGATAACAGACAGGTCGCAGGAAACGGCGTATCGACAATGTACCAACAGATGTTGCACCAAAATTGGTCGAAGCCGGGTATGGGCCGCCATGTACCATGCTGTCACATACCTCGACCCCGGTTGGGAACCCATTGGCCAACACGCGCCCGGCTTTGCGTTCTAGGATCGGAAGCAAGGATCGTGCCGTATCCATGTCGTCGTCATCCATATGCAGGGTGCAGGTCAACTGGCCATGCAGGCTGCGCGCGACTTCGCGCATTTCGTCTGGTGTCTCGGCGGTCACAATGATTCCCAATGGACCAAACACCTCTTCAGCGAGGGTTTCGTTTGCTAGCCATGTCGCTGCGCTGGTTTGGTACAGGTAGGGGGTTGCGTTGCGTTGATCGCACATCGAAGTCAGAACCTCCTGAACGCCAGCGGTTTCCGCAACCCGCGCCTTACCATGACGATAGGCTTCAGCGATACCGTCGGTCAGCATGGTCTGCGCTGGAACCTCGGTCAACGCGGTCTGTGTGGTGCCGGCGAAACGGTCTGCTGCCTCTCCTGCCAGCATCACTGCAACGCCCGGATTAGTGCAGAATTGCCCCGCGCCCATTGACAGCGACCCGGCCCAGCCTTTGGCCAGTTCCTCGCCTCGGTTTGTCAACGCAGCATCCAGAATGAACATCGGATTGACGGATCCAAGCTCACCGAAAAACGGGATCGGTTCGGGGCGGGCTGCGCATAGATCGAAAAGAGCACGGCCCCCGGCAAGCGACCCGGTGAAACCAACGGCCTTGATCAGTGGGTGTTGCACCAAGGCTGATCCCACTGCGCGGTCACCGCCCTGTATCAAGCTGAACACACCAGGATGCACGTCGCAGCGCTGGGCGGCGGCGTATATTGCTTCGGCTATGATCTCGCCGGTGCCCGGGTGGGCGCTGTGGCCCTTGACGACAACTGGGCAGCCTGCGGCCAGCGCCGCGGCGGTGTCGCCCCCGGCGGTTGAAAACGCCAGCGGGAAATTTGAGGCGCCGAACACCGCAACCGGGCCAATCGGGCGCTGGATCATTTTCAGATCGGGGCGGGGCAGGGGCGCACGATCCGGCAGCGCGCCGTCATGGCGTCGGTCAAGATACTCTCCGCTGAGGATATGCGTTGCAAACAGCCTTAGTTGTCCCGAGGTTCGGCCCCGCTCTCCTTGCAGCCGAGCTTCGGGCAGGCCGGTTTCCTGTGTGCCGATCTCGGTGATCGCATCGGCGCGTGCCTCTATCTCGTCGGCGATCGCGTTCAGGAATGCCGCACGTTCTTCCCGGGTGGAATAGCCATAACTCCAGAATGCCTCCTCTGCGGCCTGCACGGCGGCATCGACGTCGGTAATACGACCTTTTGAGAAGTCATGAGACGGCCCTTGCGCGGGTTGCGACGTAAAGAATTCGTCGCCTGCCAGCCAGTTGCCGGCGATCAGGTGTTTGCCATGCGGAGTGAAGATCATTTGGGCCTCGTATATGTGGATGTTCAGTTTCTGGATAATGTATCCAAAATGACCAAACTTACAAGACCTACGTCAGGAATCCTCTGCCACCCGTTTCGAGGCAATCATTTCCAGAAGCTGTTCTTTGGTCCGCCGGATATGCCGCAGCAAGACCTCGCTTGCCTCATCCCCCTTACCCTCCTGGGCTAACCGCAGCAGGTCGCGATGCTCTTTCTTTGCAGGCTCACGCTGTTTCATCACACTCAGGTGCATCCGTACATAGCGATCCGATTGCAGGTTGACGCGATCCAGGAGTTCATTGGTCAGCTTCCGCCGTGAGGCCGCGTAAAGCGCCGAGTGATACTGATAATTCAATATCCCCCACTTGCCGACGTCATTTTCATCGTATGACGCCTCCATCTGTGTCAGAATTTCATCGCAACGTGCAAAATCATTGGGGCCCATATTCGGGATGGCCCGGCGGAACAGGTCCACTTCGATCAGGATACGAAGATCAAAAATCTCGCCGATTTCGTCGAGGGAATGTTTGGTAACGGAACCGCCGCGGTTGTTGGCCCATTGAACCAGACCTTCTGCATTCAGACGCTTCAGCGCTTCGCGGATTGGCATGCGCGAGACATCATATTCCTCGGCCAGCGCTTCCTGTCGGATCGTCTCACCTTCGGCAAGCTCGCCGCTCAGGATACGCTCACGCAGGTCATTCGCGATAACGTCTGGTAAGCTTTGCTTTGCGATTGCGCGTTTTCCTGCCATTTCCAATTTCCCGCCACGGTTTTTTGGATACAATTACCCATTTTCAGTGGCCTTTCCAAGCCGAACTTAGACTTCGATTCATATGGAAGAGCTGAAAAAGTCTAAATCTGATGATGATTCCAACATCCAGGATGTTTCAAGTCCACTACTTTGAAAGGGTAGGTCATCAGGTCCGAAACAAGATCAACCGTCCAAACTTGTAAGTGTTGAAGGTGTCCGACAAGGTTTGCCATCACGCTAAATTAAACTCAAATTACCAATACCTTGCCGTGAATCTTAAGGCGTTGCAGATCCCATGCATGTTAGAAAATTGCGCGATAGCCGCATTCAGACACCCCAGGTGTCCGACAAACGATATCCACCCGGCCATGGGTCGTCAGGATCCAACATATGCTGATGAATGCCAGTAATCCAGCCACGACCGCTGATTTCTGGAATGATCGCCGCGCGGTCACCCACTTGCGCAGTGTCAACAATCCGGCCAGCGAACCGCGATCCGATGATCGAGACAGCCTCGAAGGTTTGGCCGGGTTGCATCAACCCTTTTGCCGCCATCAGCGCCATGCGGGCTGACACTGCTGTACCCGTCGGTGAGCGGTCTACCTTGCCCGGCTGGATCGCCACGGCGGATTTACTGGCTAGCCCGGTTTGTGTTTCACTCAGTGGCCCGGAGAATGCACAAAAGGAAATGTGATCCCAATCCGTGTTTTCGGGATGCGAGAACCCAAGCTGCTCATTGGCTGCGTTTGTGATCTTTACCCCCAACCGGGCTATATCGCGTGCCTCATGTTCGACGATTTCGAACCCGAGTGCCTGAGCATCGACGACAACGAAACTGTCACCGCCATAGGCGGTATCAACCGTGAACGTGCCAACGCCCGCCACTTCGAGCGGGACTGACAGCTTGTCGGCGAAACTGGGCAAGTTCTGTACAAAGATGCGTTGTGCCTTGCCGTCCCGGCATTCCGCCCGCACCCGGACCAATCCGCCTGGAGCCTCAAGCA
Source organism: uncultured Ruegeria sp. (assembly GCF_947497005.1). Taxonomy (GTDB): domain Bacteria; phylum Pseudomonadota; class Alphaproteobacteria; order Rhodobacterales; family Rhodobacteraceae; genus Ruegeria. The sequence goes on from NZ_CANMFF010000010.1 coordinate 75,636, forward strand.
CCATATGGGTTTCAGGCTCTTGCATTGGAATGATCCCACCATCCAGCAACACGGTTGAAACACAGATCGAATTTGAGCCGGACATGGGCGGCGTGTCTTCTGGCTCCATGATGATCCAGGCTGCGTCTGCCTTAGGGTTTTTGGGTGGCACCAGAAGATTGACATGCCGGAACACACCGCCGCGCGGTTCGTTCAGCACAAAGTTGCGCAGGGTCTGGTCCTGTGCAATGAAACTACGCTGTGCCCAGAGGGTGTCGCCTGGCGGTGGAGCGACGCCCCCGACGATGACGTCCCCGACTTCACCTTCGGCGTGGGCCGAAATCACATGTACGGTTTTGCTGCTGCGCATTTTGTCCCTCAGCTATATTGTGCGACAGGCGCGCCCAGCGTGTCGAGTATCGGTGTGATGCCCAGACCGGGCCGATCCGAGGCGGTCATCCGGCCATTCACTCGCTCTGGTGCGCCCTCGGCGATGTCAACCGTGCCATAGGAGTTGAAATCGGTGGCCGAGAACGTGAACTCGGACGGTGTCGACCGAGCCAGATGGGCGATGGCGGCTGTGGTGATGTCGCCACCCCAGGTGTCTTCGATGGTCATCGGGATACCATGTGACACGCACAAATCCCGCATAAGCCGCGCCTTGGTCAAACCGCCCACCTTGGAGATTTTGAGGTTGATCACATCCATCGCGTCTTCGGCAATACCGCGAACCAGCGTGTTGGGCGTGTCGATCACCTCGTCCATCACAAACGGCAGCGCGGTGCGGCGACGGATCGAGACGCATTCCTCATAGGTCAGGCAGGGCTGTTCCACATAGACATCCAGACCCGAGATTGCGCCCACCACGCGGGCAGCCTCGTGCCGGGTCCAGCCGGTATTGGCATCTGCCACCAGCAGGTCGGTCTTTTTCAGAACCGCTCGGGTGGCGTGAATACGGTCGATATCGTCATTGGCCTCACCGCCTACCTTGAGTTGGAACTTGGTGTATCCTTCAGCCGCGTAGCCTTCGATCTTCTTCGCCATGATTTCGGGCGCTTCCTGACTGATCGCACGGTAGAGCGCCACATCATCCTGCGCGCCGCCACCCAGCAGCGTGTAAAGCGGTTGGCCCGTGGCTTTGCCCAGCAGATCCCAACAGGCAATATCAACCGGTGCTTTGGCATAAGGATGGCCGCGCAGGGCTGCATCCATCGTGCGATTGATCTGACCGATATTTAGCGGATCCTGCCCGATCAGATGCAGGGCAAGTTCCGCCAGTCCCGCCCGAACGCCAAGCGCGAACGAAGGAAGGTAGGCCGATCCCAGCGGACAACACTCGGCATAGCCTTTCAGACCCTCGTCAGTGATGATTTCCAGAACGGTGCTGTCGAATACTTCGACATAGTTGCCATTGGACCAGCTATAGCGGCCTTCTTTCAGCGGCAGATCCACCTGGTATACATTCAATGCGGTGATTTTCATGCGGTGTTCTCCAGATCAAAAACGGGTAGATGCATAGGGTGTCATGTCGAGTGTCGGCTTGGTGTCTGTGATCAGATCGGCGATCAGGTCTGCCGTGCCTGCGGATTGAGTCAAACCCAGATGGCCATGCCCAAAGGCATAAAGAACCTGCGGCGCGCGGGCCGAGCGGTCGATCACCGGCAGGCTGTCAGGCAGCGAAGGGCGAAAGCCCATCCATTGTGTGCCACCTTCAAGGTTGAGGTCAGGCATGAAACGCCCGGCCTTGGCCAGCAAGGTATCGGCGCGCTTGAAATTGGGAGCCAGTTTCAGGCCCCCCAGTTCGACCGCACCGCCGATGCGCACACCGCCGTTGATCTTCGTCACCACAAACCCGTGCCCTCCAAATGTCAGATGGGTGCGCAGGTCAAAGGCCCCTTCGGGCAGAGTGGTGTTATAGCCGCGCTCTGTCTCAAGCGGGATGTGATCGCCTAGGATTTTCGTCAATTGGTGAGACCAGGCTCCGGCAGCCACGACCACTTGTCCGGCAGCAACTTCACCAATGGTGGTGGCAAGGTGTACACCCAAATCGGTCGGTGTAAGCTCGGTAATCTCAGCGATCTCGATCCGTCCCCCGCGTGCGGAGAATTGCTCGGCCAGATAGCTGGTCCAGCGGGCCGGATCTACTGTGTTCGTCCAACTGGGCGTAAAACCTGCATGGGTAAATCTCCGGTGAAGTCCAGGCTGAATTTCGGCAATCGCGTCGGGGCCGTCCAGCAGATCAAAGGGGATGCCATGATCGTTGAGCAGGTCCCATTTGGGCAGACTGGCGCAGAATTCGCTTTCACTCTCGAACAATTGCAATTGGCCTTCGCGCTGCATCAGCGCTTCGCCATCCACATCCGTGATCTGTCGCTCAAGCGCAGCGCGGCTGTGATCCATCAGCGCGGCCTGCGCAGACAGCGCGGCACCATAGCGATCCCGCCAACTAGCCCGCCAGAACCGCAGCATCCACGGCGCGATGTTCAATGCGTAAGAGGGTGGAACTGAAAGCGGCCCCAGCGGATCAAGCAGCCATTTCGGGGCCTTACGCATGATCCCCGGTGTGGCTAAAGGCACGATATCTGCAAAGGCAAATGCTCCGGCGTTGCCTTTCGAGGCCCCGGCGCCGATGCCTTCGCGATCCAGAACCAGCACCTGCCTGCCGCGCTTTTGCAATTCCAGCGCGGTGCTGATCCCGATGATGCCAGCGCCGATCACAACAATATCCGTTCGGGTGTCTTGCGGCATGGCCAGATGTTCTCAGATTGTGGTTCAGTTCCTAGGGCCGGATTGCGCCGGTCCCCAGTCATTATGTCAAAGAATAATCCCGTGGCGGAACGGATCGTTCTGCGCGAAAATCAATTTCCCTTCGGCCATGATATGTGCCTGCCCGGTCAAGGTTGGAATAACACCACCATTGAGGCCGGGCTGATAGCTCAACCGGTAAGGGCTGCCGATCACGCTTTCCTGCACGATCTCTTCCCCCGAGGCCAATACTCCATCCGCCGCCAGACACGCCAGACGCGCCGAGCTGCCGGTTCCGCATGGGGATCGGTCATATTGATCGTCCGGGCACAGAACAAAGTTTCGGCTATGAACGTTTTTGTTATGGGATTGATCCTGCAGGATCACGTGATCCACCGGTTCCCCGTTTTCACCCAGCACGTCCTGAGCGATACACGCTTCGCGGATGGCAATAGTCAGATCGGTCAAGGCACGGATATTGCAGGGATCAACTGCTATCGGACTGGGATCGACAATGAAGAACCAGTTGCCACCATAGGCCAGATCGCCAGTCACTTTCCCATGGGCTTCGACATCGACCGATACAGAAGCCTTTACCCGGCGGCTTTCGATATTGGTAACGCGCACAGTATTGGCATCCAGCAGGTCCACCGAGATGACACCAGCCGGGGTTTCGACTTTGTGCGTACCCGGTCCGATCCGGCCCAGATGCGCCAGAGTGACCCCCAGACCGATGGTGCCATGTCCGCACATGCCTAGAACTGCATCCGCGTCGAAATAAATCACGCCGGTCTCGCATTCTGAATCTTCGGGTGCGACCAGAAGCGCACCAACCATGCCGGGTTGGCCACGCGGCTCCAGCAGAACCGACTTGTAGAACGCCTCATGCTCGGTGGCGAAGCGATGTGCACGCTCGGCCAACGGGCCCGACCCCAGATCGGGGCCGCCGTCGAGGATCACCCGCGTGGGCATTCCCCCGGTATGGCTGTCGATCACACGCATTCAGCTATGACCCCACCCTGGCTGGACCAATTGGTGAACCAGGTGCGGAACAGGCTGTATTGCTGTTCGCAATAGTTGCGCTGCGCATCTGTCAACTCGTCGGTTTCGTTGAAGTGCAAGCGGTATTCCTCTTCGCCGTTCAGAACCAGCAGGTGTTTGTAATACAGCACCAGATCGGCGCCTTCGTCAAAGCTGGCCAACACGCCAAAGGCTTCTTCAAGCTCGCGTGCACGCAGGCGGGCTTCGGCGTGGCCTGCCGCTGCCTTTTGACACAAAGCCGCGAGCAGAAGAGCCTCTTTGGGCAAGGCGGTACCAATACCGGTGATCGAGCCGGTGGCGCCGCAATTGACAAAGCCATGATAAACCTCGGTGTCCACGCCGACCATCAGTGTAACCTGATCGTCTTTCGAGGTGATGTGTTCTGCCGCATAGCGCAGATCGCTTTTGCCGCCGAATTCCTTGAACCCAACCAGATTCGGATGATCTGAACGCAATTCCAGGAACAAATCGGCACGGGTGGCGAAACCGTAAACCGGGCTGTTGTAAATGATAGCCGGGATGTCCGGCGCAGCTGATAGGATCGCCTTGAAGTGGTTGCGTTGTGCCCCGATGGACGATCCGCGAGACAGCACACGCGGGATCACCATAAGCCCTGCCGCGCCAACCTTTTGCGCATGCGCGGCCAGCGCCACGGCGGATTTCGAGTTTATCGCACCGGTGCCGACGACAACAGGCAGGCCTGCATCGATCAAACGCTCGACGCCTTCCATGCGTTCGGCATCCGACAGCAACGGCCAGTCGCCCATCGAACCGCAATAAACAACAGCGGACATACCTGCCGCGATCATTTCTTTACCTTTTTTTACCAAAGCATCGAAATCCGGTGTCCGGTCGGCTTTGCACGGTGTCATCAGGGCTGGCATGGTGCCGGTAAAGATATTCTTGGACATGAAGATAACCTTCCTCAGTGTTTCAGGTGGGCCGAGATGCTTAGCGCACATTGGCCAGGAATTTGCGTGTGTGTTCGGACTGTGCATCGCCGAATATCTGCCCGGGCGGACCAATCTCTTCCATCACACCCTGATGGAAAAAAGCAACCCGGTCGGATACATCGCGGGCAAAGCCCATCTCGTGCGTGACACAGATCATGGTCATGCCCTCTTCGGCCAAAAGGCGCATGGTGTCGAGAACCTCGCCCACAAGCTCTGGGTCCAGCGCCGAGGTCGCCTCGTCAAACAGCATGTATTCGGGCTCCATCGCCAGCGCGCGGGCGATGGCCAGACGCTGCTGTTGGCCACCCGAAAGGGCCGAAGGGTAGACATCCAGCTTTTCGCCCAAGCCAACATGGATCAGCTGCTTGGCGGCGATGTCGCGAGCTTCGGCCTTGGACTTTCCTTTGACGATCTTAGGCGCCAGAGCAACGTTTTCCAGTGCGGTCAGGTGGGGAAAACTGTTCCATTGCTGAAACACCATGCCCAGCTTTGTACGCAGCTTGTTGATGTCGGTGCCCTTCGCATGAACGTCGGTGTCATCGACAATGACCGAGCCTTGCTGGATCGGTTCCAGACCGTTGATGCAATAGAGAAGGGTCGATTTGCCGGAACCCGACGCGCCGATCACTGACAGGACCTCGCCGTTCTGCACATCCAGATCGATGCCTTTTAGCACATGCAACGCGCCGAAATACTTGTGCAGGTCGCGAATTTCGATCATTGGGCCCACCTTCTTTCAAGAGACGCTGAGTAGCGCGAAATCGGATAGCTGAGCGCGAAATAGAACGCGCCTGCGATTGACAGGATCAGGAACGGTTCCTGAGTGCGGGTGATCAGAATTTGGCTGGCTTTGAGCAATTCGACATAGCCCAGCACAGAGACCAGCGCGCTGTCCTTCATGACGCCTAGTGCTACGCCAACCCATGCCGGGAACACTGCGCGCCCGCCTATCGGGAAGACGACATAGCGTAGATCCTGCCAATAGGTCATGCCCAGACTGCGCGCAGCACGTCGCATCGGTGCGCCGACCGCTTCGATCCCGCCGCGCGCGACATTCGCAACCAACGCTGCCGTATAGATCGACAAGATCACCACACCCGAGGCGAACGGATCCAGATTAAGCCCGACAATCGGTGCAAAATTGTAAAACAACACCAGTTGGATGATCAGCGGGACCGAACGAAAAATATCCAAAAACGGTGCAAGAGTCAGGGTTGCCGCCAGTTTACCTTCGTACAGGATCCAGCCGCACACCACGCCAAGAACCGTTCCGATGGAAATTGACAACATTGAAATCCAGAGCGTCCGCAGGGCGGCCTCGCCCAGAAACCACAGATCATTGACATTGAAGCCGCTGAAAAAGCTGACAGTTGGTTCCATCAAAGCCTCCCTCAGTAGCGAAAGAGCCGGGCCGCCAGCAGGCGTGAGGCTCCGAGGATAATTTTGACGATCACGTAATAGATGACTGCGGTGACGGCGAAATATTCAAAGATGCGGAAGGTGCGCGAGGCAAAGAACTGGGTCTCTCCCGACAGTTCCCGGAAGCCGACCAGCATACCCAGAGACGACATCAGCACGGCCCAGACCATCTGGTTGGTGATCGGGTGATAGACGATGCGAAACACCTGCGGGATTACCACGCGGGTATAAGCCTGCCACGCGGTCATGCCCAGCGAACGCGACGCGCGCAACTGCGTTTCGGGGACGGCCTGAAAACCTCCACGAAAATTTTCGGCCAGATACCCGGCGCAATTAAAAGTCAAACCCATCAGAACGATGAAGTAAGGCGACAGGTGCAGGCCGAACGCGCCAAGTCCAAAGCCGAAAAAGAACAGCTGGAACAGGGCAGGTGTATTGCGAGCCAGTTCGACCCAGGCCGAAGCGAACCAGTACAGCGGCCCCTTCAGGTGCAGTCGCGTCAGCGCCAGACACAGGCCGATGATGATGCCCAGGATCATAGCCAACACCGAAACCTGCAACGTCAGCAGCGACGCCTCAAGCAGGTCCGGCAGGTTTTTCATGACCGGTCGCCAGTGGAAATTATAGTCGAACACGGGTTTCCCCTCCGATATCCCTTAAGCCCTTCGCCCGGATGAAACCGGACGAAAGGATGTTTTGGGATGGGATCAGTACATCACACCGGGAATGCGCAGCTCGGGCGCTTCGCCGCCGACATATTTGCCCCATAGTTCCTGATAGCGGCCCGAACGCACTTGATGAGTTACGAACAGGTTCAGGAAGTTCAGCCAGGTGACGTCCTGTCGTTTACCAACGACCGAGGTGTAATCGGTGGTCCAGGGCATACGCGGTCCGGCAAGCACGGTTTCATACTGCTGGGTGATTGGCAGAACGGCGGTGTTGGTGGTGATGCCAATATCGGCCTTGCCCTGCGCAACTGCCAGAAACACTTCATTTTCGGATTGGTAACCCTGATAATTGCCTTCTTCGCCCCATTCGGCAGCGATCTTTAGCCATTCCTGCTCGGGCACGGTTCCAATTGCGGCGGCCACGCGTTTGCCACGGATATCTTCGAAGGTTTCGATGCCGCTGTCTGCGTTCACGACGCCCTGCGCATAGTAGATTGCATAGGGAATGGTAAAGCCCACAGTCCGCGCCCGTTCTAGGCTGTCCGAGGTTGCCCCGAACACGACATCAGCACGACCGGTCACGATAACAGGCAGGCGTTCCGCCCAGGTCAGCGGCAGGATCTCTGTCTCAACCTCAAGCGCCGCAGCCAGATCATTGCAGTACTCAACGTCAAAACCTGCTGGTTCGTTATTGGCGTCACGATAACCAATCGGCGGAAAATCCAGCACAACGCCACAGCGTAAAGTGCCACGATCCACGACCTCGTCGAGCGTGTCCGCCATCGCTGGAACTGCTGTGAAAGTAGTGAAGGCCGCCAACGCGACGATTTTCTTGAACATGTGATCCTCCCTGAATCAAACGATGCGTGCACGAGTAGAGGATATTGGATCCAACATCCAGTATTTTTTTCGATACTGTTATCGGAGCATGTTTTTTCGCAGGTGCCAGCCAGATCACCGCTTGTTCCAAAGCACCATCAATTCATGCGTTTCACATCGTTTTCTGACCCTTACGCTTGGATTTCATTGACCACTAATCGCCATTCAGTTCGGTCATCACCGAACAACGAAGCATGTGCCAAACGGCCAGTTTCGGTTAAGCTGTGATATGCAGTTTGAACCAAGACTTGATATCATCGGAGCCGCACTTGCGGACTCGAGCCGCGTTCGCATCCTGTGTGAGCTTATGGATGGCAGGTCGCACACAGGCAAAGAGCTTGCATCTGTCGCGGGCATCGCTCCTAACACGGCAAGTGAGCATCTTTCGAAGTTATTGGATATTGGTATGATCACGGCCGAAAGAACTGGCCGGTGTATCTATTACCGCATCGTTAGCGATGAGGTTGCAGAAACTCTTGAACAGATGTCAGCGTTGTCGCCCACTGATCATCTGTATCGGGGTCGCAACCGCCAATGTCCGCCGGAATTGATCGCGCGGACATGTTATAATCACATTGCCGGCCGTCTTGGCGTTTTAATGGCCAAGCGATTGATGGACCGAGGATGGATTTCCGTCGAAGGGGCGACTGCAGCGGTGACCCAAAGCGGAACCGAGCATCTGAGGCGTATTGGGTTTTTGTCTGATACCATGCCGTTTCTTCTGGTCAAATGCTGTTTGGACTGGTCGGAACGACGCCACCATTTCTCCGGCCCGCTTGGGAGCAGTTTGCTCAATCATGCGCTGTCACAAAAATGGTTGACCCGTCCGCGCCATGGCAGGGTTTTGCACATCGAACCAAAAGGATTTGCCGCTTTCGACCAGTATTTTGGCATCTCCAGAACCGCACTGTTCCGTCAGGTTGATGCCACCTGAACTTCGGTCGGAACCGAACTGATTAATGTGGCGGATGGCCTATGCCTCCGATCATGTGTTGCCAAAGGAAAGGTGACTCCATGATGATGCAAGTCAAATCCAATCGCTTTGACCTTGAAGAGGGTTTCGAGATTTCCGTGCAGGTTCCGCAACCGCATGCAAAAGCTCTGCTTCAGGCAGTTTATCCTGTAGCCGCGCTTGGCTACGGAGATTACGACCGCGTTTCATTCCAAACTGAGGTCGGCATTCAACGTTTTCGATCTTTGCCCGGAGGGCGTAACGCGGCGACCGATCAAATAGTTGCGGTGCCCTGCGTTGAGCTTTCGTTCTTTCTTCCTGACGAAAAGCATGTTCAGGACGTAGCGGAAGCGCTTTTTGCTCAACATCCTTATGAAGAACCGGTCATTTTGATCCGGTCCGCGCTGCGCACCTTGCACCGGGCCGGGATGGACGAGGACAACCCCAATAAATTCTGGAATCTTCCGGCCGAAGATTGGGTGCCAGAGGTTCATAGAACCGATGTACATAGGTTGAAATCATGACCGCCCATATCGTTTCAGTCTACGGCACCTGAAACGTTCACAAAGATGGAATAGACGCAGGACGTTGCAGTTATGAACAACATATTCCGTCTTGGCCCCCCAAATGTCAGGTTGGAAACAGTGGCCGGCACGAGAATTTTGCCCAGCAATTCGCCGGTTGGGGAAAACACATGCACGCCATCAGCAGCCGAACACCAGATATTGTCGTACGCGTCAACGCGCAGCCCGTCAGGCAGGCCCTGATCGATCTCGGCCAGATCGTGCATGTTCGTTAATCGACCGTCTGGTGAGACGTCATATCCGCGCAGTACCGAAGGCACTGACGGGTCGTGACTGCTGCCGGATTCGGCTACGATCAGCCGGGTTTCATCTGCTGAAAAGGCCAACCCGTTCGGTTGCACGAAGTCGCGTGAAACGGCAGTGATAGTATGGGTGTCAGGCTCCACACGGTAGACGAAACGTCCATCTTGCTCCTGATCCGCCTTGTATCCCTCCAGATTGGACAAAATTCCATAGGTCGGATCGGAAAACCAGATCGAACCATCCGAACGGACCACGACATCATTGGGCGAATTCAATCGTTTTCCATTGTGGCTGTGGGCAATGGTGGTTCGGCTGCCGTCATGTTCGGTTCTCACCAGTGACCGTGTGCCGTGCTGGCAGGTCAGCAACCGCCCCTCCCGGTCGCGCGTGTTGCCGTTGGCGTAATCCGAATTTTGCTGGTACAGGCTGACCCCACCATGGGGCGTCCAGCTATAGATATGGGCGCGGGGTATGTCCGAAAACAGCAACATGTCATGGGCGGGAAACCAGACCGGCCCTTCTGTCCAGACAAGACCCGATGCGATTTGTGTCAGCCCGATATTGCTGTGAATCAGGTCACGGAAACCGGGGCGGATGATATCGTATATCTGTGAACCCGTCATGCGTCATATCCTTTCCGGCTGGCCAGAGTAACCACGCCAACAATCACCAGCCCTGTCAGGATCAGGCGAATACCGGCCCCCAGACCGTAAGAGTTCAGCATCGAAACGATCAGGAACATGAACAACGCCGCCCCCCAGATGCCCGGGACATTCGAATTGCCGCCGCCGATTGACGAGCCGCCGATAACCACAACCGCAATCGACATCAGCATGTATTCGGTTCCCATATTCAGATTGGCCCCGCCCGAGAAACTGGCCAGCAGAAATCCGGTCAGCGCCGCGCAAACGGCCGAGTTGACGTAGATACCGAACCGTACTGCGTTGACAGGAACGCCGCTCAGCCTTGCTGCGCGCAGGTTTTGACCAATGGCGGAAATCCAGCGTCCGGCAATGGAGCGTTCCAGCAACACCCAGGCTCCAGTGGCCAGAATAATGCCCGCCAGGGCGACATTGGGGATGCCCAACGCACCTCCGGTCGCAAACTCGGCCAATGATTCAGGCGGTTTGATGCGTAGGCCCCGGTTCGACCAGATCGCCAGTGACTGATACAAGAATGACGCTGATAATGTGGCGATGATCGGCGGGATGCGCAGCAGTAGTATCAGTATGAAGTTCACCAACCCGCAGCCTATGCCGACACCGATAGCCACCAGAAGCCCGGGCAGGATCAGTGCCGTCTGTGTATCCATGAATTTAAGGGCAAGCGTAGCCGCCAGTGTCATTGTGGCCGGGATCGACAAATCAATGTTGCCTGGGCCGAGCGTGATCACAAGCATCTGTCCTATGCCGACGATGGCCGAGAATGATGCGAAGGTCAGGGCCGCGTAGAACAACGATCCTGCATCTGAACCGGCAATCATGCTGGTGGCGGCAAAGGTCAGCGTCGCTGCGAGATAAGCCCAGAGCCATGGTTTTTGTAGTACGGTACGCGCAGGGTTTGGACGAGCTTGAGTGAGGACGGTCTTGTCGGTCATGCCGCAGCCTCCTTGCGGAGAAACAGGAGTCGTACAGCCAAGACAAGGATCAGGATCGCGCCTTGCGCGCCGATTTGCCAATCGGGCGACAAGCGCAAGAAAGACAGGAAGCTGGCCGCAAGGGTTAGGGTCAATGCGCCGATAACGGCCCCAAATGGGGATATCCGCCCGCCGACAAACTCTCCGCCGCCAAGAATGACACCTGCAATGGATAACAGAGTATAACGAAGGGCGATGTTGGCATCTGCCGCTGTGGTCAACCCGACCAGACACATGCCTGCCAGAACCCCGAACAGACCTGCCAGCCCATAGGCGGCCGCACGCAGGCGGACCACGGACCAGCCAGCGCGTTCCATTGCGCGTTCGTTACCTCCGACGCCTTGGAGGATAACTCCAACCCACGACCGCTTGATCAGCAAATGCACCACAAGGGCAATGACCAAAGGTGCAATCACTGCGATCGGTATCAGAGGTGTCTTCAGGCCCATAAGGGTTTTCAGCCACTCGGGTGAGGCACCTCCGGGCGAAGGAAGGATCAGAACAGCCAATCCGCCCCAGACAAAGGACATGCCAAGCGTCACGACGATGGCCGGTAGACCGCGCAGTTGGATCAGTGCGCCAAGTGCGGCATAGGCAAGGATTGCGGTGGCCAAAATGGCATAGCCCAGCAGCGGGGTATCATGCACAAAGGTCGCTGTCACACAGGCGCAAAAGCTGACGAAAGTTCCGACGGATAAATCGATATCGTTGACCATTATGATCATCATCTGCGCGATCGTTGCCAGCGCCACCGGGATCGCAAGATTGAACAACAGATTTAGGCCAAAATAGCTCATCGCGCGGGGCTGCAGGTAGAACACGGCACCAAGCAGGACGGCCAGAGACATCATAGGCAGCAAAAGACGCAAACGGTCGCTGGTCATTCGGCGGCCTCCTGCATTTCAAACGAAGCATGCAATATGCTCTCCTCGGTGATCTCATCACCGGTTAGTTCCGCCGCAATTTGTCCAGCGCGGAACACAAAGACCCGGTCGCATTCGAGGATCTCGTCGGTCTCGGTTGAATACCACAGGAAGCAGCGCCCGTGGGCAGCCTCGTCCCGGATCATTTGATAGACATCTTTCTTGGTGCCGACATCGACGCCTCGCATCGGATCATCCATGACCACAACTGGGGCCGTCGAGGCCAATGCACGGGCAAACAAAACCTTTTGCTGGTTGCCCCCCGACAACGACAGGATCGGGTTCAACAGATTTTCGGTGCGGATACCGATCTTCTCTTTCCAACTTTGCACCAGATTGGCTTCGCGTCCACGATCCACCATCACCCTGGGGCTGAACTCGGGCAGGGTCGTCAAGGACAGGTTTCGCAGGATCGACCAGAGCGGCATCACCCCGTCACGAGCCCGGTCACCGGCGACAAATACCACTTCCGGCTCGCGGGCGGGTTTCCATTTTGGCGCGTGATCGAAGAAAAGCCGGGCCAAAGCTTCGGCCTGCCCGTGCCCGGCAAGACCGGCGAGGCCCACGATTTCGCCTGCACGGGCGTTCAATCCGTTAGCCGCTCGTACGATTTCAGGGCCGAATTCTCGTCGCGACAAGCCATTGTCGGCCGTGTCGGCTTCTGGTGCGACATGCCCCATCGCGTCGACAATGGAACTGCGAGTAAAGGCCTGAGCGGCTTGGTCCTCGACGATCTTACCGTCTTTCATAACGACTATGCGCGTCGAGACCTCAAATATCTCGCCCATCATATGCGAGATGAACAGAACCGCGCCGCCAGCACTGCAGAACCGTTTGATATGATCCAATAGCTGCTGCGCGATGGCTGCGTCCAAAGATGAAGTCGGCTCGTCCAGAATGACAAGGCTGGGTTCCCTGTCGCGGTCGGCGAAGGCAATTGCGATCTCGACCATCTGGCGTTCTGCAATAGTCAGATCGCCCACGGTTGCGCGTGGACGGATGCTGTGACCGGGAAAGACAAGATCCAACGCATCTTGCATCTTTTGCCGTGCTACGCGCCGCCAGCTTCTGCGTGGCATTGTACGGTAAGGAATGCGCAGGTTTTCCAGAACCGTGAGATTGGGGCACAGCGACAATTCCTGAAACACACTGCGAACACCCGCATTATGCGCATTCTGGCTGTTGCGTTGCACGGGGTCTTCACCGCGATACTGCACTTGACCCTGCGTTTGGGCCAGCCGCCCGTTGATCACATTGGCCAATGTCGACTTTCCGGCGCCGTTATGCCCGACCAGACCAATGCACACGCCTGGGCTGATCATCAGCGACGCTGCCTGCAAGGCATGAACAGGCCCAAACGACATATGGACCTGTTCCAGCGTGACAACCGGCGCTGGATCTGCGCCGGGGCCTATTTCGGTGTCATCCATCACAGATTATTTGGCCGTTGCGATCACGTCTTTGGCCTGATCCTGTGTGTATTCCACATTGGCGACCGAGCCTTTGGGCGTGGTTTTCAGTGCCTCGACCAAATCGTCCTGCGTTACTTTCAGGAATGGCACGGTTAGGTCCTTGGGTACGTCATTGCCATCCAGAATCTGTTGCGCGACCCAGAAGGCCAGCGTGCTGACGCCCGGTGCAATCGACAGGGATGTGGTCTCGTACCCGTTGGACGCCTGTTCATCGGCCCACCATTGCAATTCGTCCTGACGGTTGCCCATCACGATGGTCGGCATCGAACGATCCGTGGCCCCGATGGCCTGTGCCGCGCCATAACCGTCGCCGCCCTGGGTTACAACGCCCACGATCTCAGGCAAGCTGGGCAAGATACCGGCAACCGCTTTTTGCGCCACATCCTGCGCCCAATCTCCATGGACTGAACCAACGATTTCGAAATTGCTGTTCTTGACCTCGTCATGAATACCCGCGCTGATTTCGTCGTCGACGAACACGCCAGCAAGCCCGCGGATTTCCAGCAGGTTACCGCCGTCAGGATAGCGCTCGGCCAAATACTTCACCTGCTCGCGACCCATCTGCTGGAAATCTACCGCTATGCGCCAGGCGCAGGGTTCCTGCACGATGCCGTCGAACGACACCACGGTGATCCCGGCATCGCAGGCGGCCTTGACCGCTCCGTTGATCGCCGTCGGAGAGGCTGCGTTTATGACGATGGCGTCATAACCCTGCAGGATCATGTTCTGAATCTGCGCGGCCTGTTCAGTGGCCTGGTTTTCCGAGGTGGTAAACGCATCTGCCGCCGCAACTACGCCCTCGGCAACCGCCGCATCCCCGTTCTTTTGCCAGCTTTCCAGCATCGCCTGTCGCCATGAGTTACCAGCATAGTTATTCGATAATGCAATGCGTTTATCCGACGTATCCGCTTCGGCAACAGCGGCTGTCAGCGTGATGATCCCAGTAGCCGCGCCGAGCATTATGGCCTTCAGTGTCATGTTTTCCTCCCAAAGCGGCTCAATTGCCGCACGTATGATGCACCAGCCCGTCAGGGTCGGCGCGGCAAGGATTCCCCGATCGATGCAATGAGGTAAGAGTAGGACACGCGTAATCATTGCGGATTCCCGCAAATACGTTGCGGTGATCCGCATGGTAGTTGGATCGGACAGGTTATATAATGGACATCGCCTGTCGCGTCAGGCTGGTTTTACAAAGGCACTCTTATGGCCGATCTTGCCTATTACCTACGGATATCGAACCATCTGGCCGGCAACCTGGATATCAAATCCGCGCTGCGTTCTGTCAAATCCGAGATCGATCGAATATTGGAAGTCGATCATCTGGACGTCTGCCTGATAGATGATCAGGGGTATTGGAACACCAGCTATGAGGTTGGCCTGCGCACCAGCTGGAGCCGCACTCGCGCGCCTGTTGAGGTATCGCCGGTGCGGGATATTCTTCGCGGCGATTGTGACAGCCTGTTGACCGGAAACGCACCGGAAGATCCACGCTATGTTTTTGAAGGTGCCGATTGCGAACCCATTCTGAAGCACAACATGCGCAGTAGGGTGAATGTGGCGATGAAAGTGCTTGGCCGCACGATCGGGGCATTGAACTGTTCCTCGCGGAAACCGGATTTTTATGATGGGTATGCGGTGGAACAGGTGCGAAATATTGCAGATATCCTGGCGCCCTATTTCTACGCTTTGCGAGCCAATGAGCAGGCCCGCCGCGAAGCGATCATGCGCACCGAGTTGCAGGCCCGGGAAGAGGGTCTGCGACTTGGCGCGTTGAGCCTGACAGATGCATTGGAGTTGGAGCGCCAGAGGATTGGAATGGATCTGCATGATCAGACTCTGGCAGACATGACGCGGATAAGTCGTGATCTGGAGCGATGCAAATCCCGCGAGGATATTCAGAACCTGCGCAACAATGTGCAGAACTGCATTCAGGGGCTGCGCGAAATTATCGACACCTCCATTCCTTCGCTTTTGGAGTTGTTCGGCTTTCAGCACGCGGTGCGCACGCATTTGGAGCGGGCCATCGGCTTGGGCCGGAATATTGAGGTTGATGTGCGAGATCTGTCCGACGGGCTTATCGATAACCTGCCGCAAGCCAAACGCATTGCCCTGTTCCGCATCGCGCAAGAGGCAGTAAACAATGCGGTCAGGCATGCCAGTGCGAACAAGATCGAGGTTGAGCTGGAATGTCGCGACGGGCTGCATCTGCGAATACGCGATGATGGTCACAGCAAGGCTGCTGTCCAGTCCGAGCAGGCCACGGGCGGGTTGACTCATATGCGTACCCGTGCCCGGCTGATCGCCGCGCAGTTCGACGTCCGATACGATGGCGGGACTGTGATCAGCGTCTGCCTGCCGGTGTCTGAATGTCCGCGAAGTGAGAGGGTCATATGAAGGTTCTGCTGGTCGAAGATGACTCAATGCATGCCAATTATCTGCGGGAACTGGTTCATGACGCTTTGCCGGAGGCAACGGAAGTATCGCTGGCTACCAACGGGCGCGACGGCGAGGAACAGGCCCGGCGGCATGCAGTCGAAGCCATCGTGATGGACCTGCGCATGAAAGAACGCAATGGTATCGAAGCAGCCCGCACCATCTGGTCGGAACGGCCCGACACACGTATTCTGTTCTGGTCCAACTATTCGGACGAAGCCTATCTGAGGGGTATCGCCAGGATCGTGCCGAAGGAGGCCGCCTATGGGTATGTTCTGAAAACCGCAAGCCCTTCGCGCATGCATTTGGCGTTGCGAGCGGTGCTGGTGGAAGCCCAGATCATGGTTGATCGGGAAATCCACCACATACAGCGCAATCAGAGCCGCTCGGGAGAAGAGTTGACCGAGGTTGAACTGGCCATCCTGTCGGATCTGGCATTAGGATTGCCGGACAAGACGATCGCGATACGTCGCAAGCTGGCGCTGCGGACTGTGCAGAACCGGTTGCTGTCGATCTATGAAAAGCTTGATGTCGGTGATCTGCCGCTGAATGGTTTCGACATTGCGATTAACAAGCGCGTGCGTGCGGTTTCCAAGGCAATGACCTCTCAGATCCTGAATCGTGAAACCATTCTTTCGGCGGAAAAAGAGCTGGGGCTGTGGTGGCAACGAACTCAGATCAAGGGGGACAGGTGAAGCGGGTCGGGAGCGCCGACGCGTAAAGTTGGAAAGCAAGTTCTCAATTGCGTCGCAAGAATTCCGCCTGCATTTTTTTGAGAATTCGGTCATCCTGTCACGTAAGGCGAAGCCGGATGAACTTGGCGCCCCTATCGTAACGTACACGAGATGTGCGTACGCGACTTTTCAGGATCGTAAACAGGACTTGCTGCCAGCGTCACCGTTGCCTCCAGCCCCGATCCAAGCACGGTTTGGCGCGAAGCAAGGGTAGAGGAGCGGCTGAGTTCCTTGGTCATTAACTGTCCTTTCTAGTGCCACTCATCCGGCATCGCTGCCTTGCGTTCGGAGATGTACTCTTCCAAAGTTGACCGGATTCCGGAATTCATTTCGGGTTGCTGGTAATCTTCCAGCATCTGACGCCATCGGGTCGAAGCGCGTTGATCCGACGTGAGCGCACCGTTTTCGACCCAGTTCTCATAAGGCCCGGCATCAGAAATCTGTGGCTCGAAATTGGCCGTCGTGTAATGGCGCAGTGTGTGGTTGGTGGACAGAAAGTTCTCGCCGGGGCCGGTCTCAACATAAGCATCCCGGCCAAAGGCTTCGTCGTCGGTATCGAACCCTTGCAGCAGTTTCAGCATCGCGCCGCAATGATCGAGATCCATGATGAACTTCTCATAAGACATCACAAGGCCACCCTCGAGCCAGCCTGCGGCGTGCCAGACCTGATGTGTTCCGGACAAGAGCGTGGCCCACATAGCGTCGGCGCTGTCCTGCATCGCCTGTCCGTCGGGAGCGTTGGACGCCGTGATCTGCCCACCACCAGAGCGCACGGGTACACCCAGCCGTCGTCCAAGCTGGCTCAGGGCCATCGTGGTCATGCCGGCTTCGGGTGACCCGAAGGTCAGTGCACCGCTGCGCAGGTTCATCGTTGAATGGAAGCTGCCAAAGACGACTGGACAGCCAGGCCTGACAAGTTGCGTCAGGGCGATCCCTACCATCGCCTCTGCTAACGTCTGAGCTGCCACCGCTGCCGGGGAAAGTGGCCCCATGGCACCTGCAAATATCGCTGGAGAAACGCAAACACATTGGTTCGCTTCGGCGTAGACACGCAGCGCGCTTGACATAGTATGATCGTAGACCAATGGCGAGTTGACGTTGATATTCGCCTGCATAACCGCATTGTGTTTCATGAAGTCACACCCGAAGATCAGCTTGGCCATTTCGATGCTGTCCAGTGCCCGTTCGGGGGCAGTAACGGATCCCATGAAAGGTTTGGTCGACAAGGTGAGATGCGCCTGCATCATGTCCAGATGTCGTTTGTTTACAGGCACATCGGTCGGCTCTATTACTGTGCCGCCAGAAAGGTGCAGGATCGGGGAGACATAGGCGAGCTTCACAAAGTTGTGGAAATCTTCCAGCGTGGCGTAACGCCGACCTCGGAACAGATCGCTCACAAACGGTGATCCGTAACCCGGCATCAGCACCAGATTATCCCCTCCGAGTGTTACGGTGTTATTGGGATCGCGACCATGAAGATTGAACTCTTCGGGGGCCGTGGCACATATTTCGCGTACTTGCCCCGGCTCAAAGCGCACTCTTTCGCCTTTGATCCTGGCTCCCGCCTGAGCGAAAAAGTCCAGGGCGTGTCGGTCCCCGCGGAATTCAACGCCGATTTCATTGAGTATCCAATCCGCCTGGTCTTCAATTCTTGCCAGAGCCCTTTCATTCAAGAAATTGTAGGCCGGAACCCTGCGCCTATGAAAAATTGGAGTTTCAAGTGGTGCATTGTGCCGTGACAAACGACCACGACGAGTTTTGCGCCTATGACCATCTGATACCGCAGAGTTCGGTGCTGCGTTCAATCTTTCCAACGCGGTCCCTCCGATTTCGCAAGAGCCGAAAGCCAGTTTGCACGTTGTGTCAGCTCTGGAAATCGAAAATTTCTTTTCGCAGCGTCAAAGAAAATTGTACATATGGCTATGCGTACTCGCTTCCGGCATCATGACCTTCTCAGGCTTTTTGTAGAGATTGCCCGCCACTCCAGTTTTTCCGATGCGGCCGGGGCCTTGAACATGACCAAAGGCGCGATCAGCTACCAGATCAAGACGCTCGAGACTGACCTGGGATTGTCGCTGTTTCGACGCACGACGCGCGGTGTGGTTTTGACCGGCGAGGGGCTCAAGTTGCTGGCAGTTTGTCGGATCCCTTACCACGAGATTGAAGACGGAGTACAAAAGACCAAGGACGTCGTTTCGCGCTCGCTGACGGTTGGTGTTTCGACATATTTCGCAGCGCGTTGGCTGTCGCCCAGGCTAATGTCGTTCATGCAGTCACATCAGGATGTGCAGTTGCGAATTCAGCCGATGGTTCAGTTTTCCGAGTTCGAGATGCAAGACGTTGATCTGGCCATAAGGTGGGGGGACGGAAGCTGGAATGATTGTGATGTGACATCTTTCTTGCCGCTGCGTTCATTTCCGGTTGGTAATCGGGACGCCGCAGATCAGGTCGCATCCTTTGGGATAGAGGGCGCAATTTCACGTTTCACCCTCTTGCGGGATTGCGATGACAGCAACGCCTGGTCAGAATGGCTGGAAGTGTCGGAGCTTCCTCAGCAGAGCCGTAGAGATGTGCTTATTATTCCCGATCCAAATGTGCGGGTTCAAGCCGTGATCGACGGTCAGGGAATTGCCTTGATGGATGATCTTGTCACAGGCGAGTTAAACAGTGAAAGCCTGGTGCGACTGTCCAGGATCGAGCTTCCTAATTACGGCTATTTCCTTGTTCGACCGCACCGTATCGCCGCGACGGAAACAGCGCGGGTTTTTTCGGACTGGCTTCTGTCTCAGGTCTGACCGGTGCTCAAAACAGTTTTTGTTCGCGGCGAGACAGGAAAATCCATGTCCGCTTTGATTGCGGCAAGTCAGCCCTGTTCGTTCGGACGTGCATTTGATGGGCCCCAACTCACTTGTCTGGCCGTATCCTGTAATGTCGGAATAGTTAACACGTTTGGGTGGTTTGTTGTCACAGGTCAGGCGGGCTTCGCCAGTCCGATCCAACGTAATCCCGTGTCCCCAAATGCCTGAACAAGAGGTGGGTTTTGGTAAAGCGGGAGCACCGCTGCGTTCGATGATCGAACAGGCGATATACCCATCCATCACCGCACCATTGCAGACTATGTTTCCCGAAGGCGTCATGAACCCATACCCGTCTGCATGTGACATGATCGGGAACATCAGAAATACAAATACCAAACGCATCACCAGATAATATCCTTCTTTGGCGGCCACTGGCCTGGGGAAAAAATGAACAGATTCGCTATGCCAACAACCTGAACGGCTGAACACGCCCTGTCACCATTGACGACTCAGAAAAAGTGGTATGCCGTTAGGACGTGGTGTCACTTGCAGTAAGCGAGGTGATCCAAAGAAACTGTGCACGGACCAGCGAGTATTTCGGCGCATTAACCCGCTCTGACAACCCCGGTTTCAACCCATTTGTCGAAAACGGCCAGAACGGCATCGCAAAAGGCTGCATCGTTGATGTGTGCATCGAGCTCGGTCATCGGTATCCGGCCGGGCATGACCTTGCGTGCCTCGTCCACCATCTCGGCCAGCGCCTGCGGGTCGTGTGCCTCTTCGCCTTGCTTGTCCCAAGCCTCGACGCCCTGAACCGGCAGAAAGAAATGTACAGGTCCGGCCGCAGCTTCCAGCCGTTTGGCAAGTTCCCGAATCCAGGTACGCCGTTCTTTTCCATTGAAAATCGAGCTTCTGATCAGGCGGTTGTGTTCATGGAACGGGCGGTCGGCGTAGTGCTCGGGGATGTCCTGCCAACCTGCAAAATCCAGCAGATCCAGCGCACCAGGTGCCACCATCTGCGGAGTTCCTACTCGCCCGGCATTGGTGACACGATCATCACCACTGGAAACAACGGAACCCGCCATTAGGTTGCCAAACTCCTGCATGCAGAAATCCATCACGCAGGCGAACGCACCTTCGCTGGCCAGCTTCTCATAGGCCATGCCACCCATGCCGGTTGAGTGGAAGACAGCCACTTCAAACCCGCGTTCTTCAAGTGCTGGTTTCAGAGTTTTCATATATCGCAGGCAGGACGATCCCAGGCTGGTCATCCCGATCAGCGGTTTACTGCGATCTGGCGCAATGGCAGATTTGGCAGCTCCGACAACAGCGCCGGCGGCCTGGCTGAGAGAAGACTGGCAAATCGAGTTCATGCCATACAGTCCGCCGGCCCAGAGGATCATCTGAATATCCGGCGCCAACCGATGCGGAGGTATCAGAGGTGAGAAGCTGACCGTTGACACGATGTATTTGGGCACGCCCATAGGCAATGCCTGCGCACAATCCAGCGCCAGGTCCGTGCCCATGGTCCCCCCTGTGGCCAGCATCCCGTCAAACCGACCTTCTGAATAGGCCCGTGCAACAACTTTTGCTGCTCCGGCGGACATTATGCGAAAGGCCTTGTTCTCGTCTCCTTGCGCGATGACTTCTTCAATTGTCATGCCTCCTGCCGCGGCGACGTCGTGTTTTGAGATATCGGTAGGTTCGGACGGATCACCCAGAACCGAAACATCCATGGTCAGCACGTTGGCACCTTGCGCTCTGACCGCTTCTTCGATGAACCGCATTTCAGGTTCTTTCGTATCATAAGTGCCGATCAGCAGGATTGTTTTGTTGGTCATTGGCGCCTCCCTTTTACGTGTGCAGTTCGAGGTATTGGGTCATCAACTCTCGGGCGGTTTCAATGAACCGCGCGTTTCGTAAGTCCGATCCATCTTCTTGCAGGCGGGAAGACACCCATCCCACATAGGTTGCTGCGCGCAGTGCCATGAACAGGCCAAGTTGATCGGCGCAAATCTGTCGTTCAGATCGATATCCTGCCAGCAATGCATCATGCAACTGGTCGAAATCGGGTTCGTTCAGGTTCTTGAGAAGCGTCGTCGCGATATCAAACAGGCGAAAGCCAAACCCGGCATCGTCGAAGTCGATCAGCCACACTTGGTCTCCGTCGATCATGATGTTTTCGCGGACGAGATCAGCATGGATCAGCCCATAATCCAGCTGATCTTCCAGTTGCTTAAGGTCAGGAACCGCGATGTTTCTGAACTCCAGAAACAACGCGCGGTCTTTTTGGCTAAGTGTTGGGTTCTCCCAAAACCGATCCCAAAGAGGCGCGTCTCCCAGCAGCCCGTTCCGGTCCCATGACCAACGCATAAAGTCGTGCGGACGAGCCCAGTGGTCACTGATGTCGTGTAGCCGAGCCATTTCCCGGCCAATCGTGAAGAAAATGCCAGTGCGATCTGGATGATCCAAGGCTGTTCCGGTTGCACCCAAAGGGCGGCCTGGCAACCAGTTGAGCATGTCGACTTGAATGCCGTCCAACAGATGCAGATAACGCCCATCTGCGGCAGGGATAGGTGTCGGAACCCCAACCCCTTTTTGTCCGATTGCAGCCATCCATTGTAGCTCTGAACGGAGTTCTGAATCCGTTCGCAGCCCCTTTCGATGCAATCTCAATGCATAGGCGTTCTGACCATTTTGAACTTGGTAGACGTGGTTTTCCCGAGCCGCCACGAGAGACCATTCGCTGTCGGCCATTCCCCAAAGGATCAGCGCGTGTTCTATGATCTGTTTCATGCAACCAACGGGGTTTCCGCCAAAACTTCGGCCAGCGTGTCAAAGAGCAGATCCGCGTTTTCGACAGAGAATGGCATGGGTGGGCGGATTTTCAGGGTGTTCTTATGGTGCCCCAACTTGGAGTGTATGATCCCGCGGCAACGCATGGCGTTGATGACACGTTCAGTGAATTCACCGGCGGGCTCTTTGCTATCGCGATTCAGAACCATTTCGGCCCCGAAGATGAGTCCTGAACCACGCACGTCTCCGATGAAATCATACTTCTCTTTCAAAAGGTTCAGCCGATTTCGTGCATGATCGCCGACGGACTTGGAATTTGCGACCAAGTT
Organism: uncultured Ruegeria sp.; assembly: GCF_947497005.1. Classification (GTDB taxonomy): domain Bacteria; phylum Pseudomonadota; class Alphaproteobacteria; order Rhodobacterales; family Rhodobacteraceae; genus Ruegeria. The sequence goes on from NZ_CANMFF010000010.1 coordinate 98,220, forward strand.
CTGTTCTTCAATCTCTTCCAGAACCGCCAAAGCTGCGGCACATGAAACCGGGTTTCCGCCAAACGTGTTGAAATACCTATATCCCTCGCGAAACGTCGCAATGATCTCCGATCGTGTTGCCACGCCGCCCACCGGATGACCATTGGCCATGGGTTTGCCTATGGTCATAATGTCCGGAACGACACCCATCTTCTGATGCGCCCACATATGGGTGCCGGTTCGCCCAAAACCCGACTGCACCTCGTCACAGATCAACAGGCCCCCGGCTTTGCGCACGACATCGGCAGCGGGTGCCAGCCAACCGTCGGGATGGTCAGGAAAGCCTTCGTTCAGAAAGTAAGGGCAGAGGATCAATGCGGCAAAACCGGTGCCAGAATTTTCGTGCTCGGCAATTTGTTCCGCTACCGCATCAGCAAATTTCGCCCCATCGAGATCGGGATTTCGGTAACTATCAGGCGCACGAACAAAGCGGAAGTATTGGTCCAGCCCGAAGCCTACGGTCGGGATGTTAGACTTGCTTAGCTGGCTGACCAGCGCCGTGTTTCCATGATACGTGGCGTCGGTCGCGATGATGCCTCGTTTTCCGGTCATGCCCTCGGCCATGCGCAGGGCAATATCATTTGCCTCGGAACCGGTGCAGGTGAGGATAGCGGTATCGAGCGATGCATCCATCGTCCCGGTCAGTTTCTCCACGTAATCCAGAATTCCGTCATGCAGATACCGGGTATGGGTATTGAGCGTGCTCGCCTGACGGCAGATCGCCTCGACCACGCGCGGGTTGCAATGGCCAACATGTGGTACGTTGTTATAACAATCCAGATACTTACGCCCGTCTGCATCCCACAACCAAACGCCTTCACCTTTCACAAAATGAACCGGCTCGTCGTAGAACGTCGACACGTTGGGGCCCAAGAGCTGTGCCCTGCGTTCAATTAGTTCAACAGACTTTGCTGGAAGGGTCATGAAGATGGCTTTCTCTCAGAGTTTTATCCAGGCAGTCTTCAGATCGAAGTATTTGTCCAAAGCGTGCAGCGACTTGTCATGCCCGTTACCCGACTGGCGAACCCCGCCCAGCGGTACAGTCAGGTCGGCGCCACCATATGTGTTGACATGCACCACACCGGCGCGAATGCCAGCCACCATGCGATGCGCGCGGCTGAGGTTCGAGGTCCAGACACCGCCAGCCAGCCCATAGACCGTGTCATTGGCCAGACGGATCGCTTCGTCTTCATCCTTGAAGGGCGTAACGGCCAGGACAGGGCCGAAGACTTCGTTCTGGAACAGGTTGTCGGTCTCTTTCACTCCGGCCATGACGGTAGGCGCCATGTAATAGCCGCCGGTCTCTGTCAGGATACGGGTGCCGCCGGTGCGGCGTTCGGCGCCTTCTGCTTCTGCTTTGGTCACGAAATCCAGATTGGCCTCTAGCTCGGGCAGGCTGTGAACTGCGCCGATCTGACTGTTCAGGTCCAGCGGGTCGCCGACGCGGTATTTTTCAGCGTGACCGCTGATCTCGGAGACGAAGTCCTCGTAAATCTCCTGCTGGACCAACAGGCGTGATCCGGCGACACAGACCTGACCCGAGTTACGGAAGATTCCAGCGGCTGAGACCTTGGCCGCTTCGGCCAGATCAGGAGCATCGGCAAAGACGATGTTCGGGGACTTACCGCCCAGTTCCAAATAACAGCGTTTCAGGTTCGACTGCGCGGAATATTCCAACAGCCGCCGCCCCGTTACGCCTGAACCGGTGAACACCAGGATGTCGACATCCATCGACAACGCCAGCGCCTCGCCAACGACCGAACCACGCCCGGTCACGACATTGAACACCCCATCGGGCACCCCGGCTTCGGAGGCCAGTTCAGCAATCTTGAGAAGGCTGAGCGAGGCGCTTTCGGCAGGTTTCAGTACGACGGAATTGCCTGCGGCCAGTGCCGGTGCAATCTTCCAGCTGCCGATCATCAATGGGAAGTTCCAAGGTACGATGGCCCCGACAACCCCGACCGGAGCGTGATGCACCAGACCCAGAACATCATCGCTTGTCGGGGCGATTTGTCCGTAGGTCTTGTCGATCGCCTCGGCGTAATACCGGAAAGTAGCAGCTGCCGAGAGTACCTCGGCCTTGTAAGCCATGGTGATCTCGGTTCCGTTGTCGCGCACGCCCAGCACGGCAATCTCAAGCGCGCGTGCTTCGATCAGGTCAGCCAGTTTCAGCATTACTTTCTTGCGGTCAGCAGGGGCCATGCGCGACCATCGCCCATTCTCGAACGCTATGCGCGCCGCACGAACGGCTGCCTCGACATCCGCAGGCGTGCCCTCGGCGATCAGAGCCAGAGGCTGACCGTTGATCGGAGACAGAACCTGATGCCGGGCTCCGGTTTCGCCATCCTGAAAGCGGCCGTTTATGAAATGCCCAAGCGGAGCAATGTCCTGCGCACGCAGCGCATCAATCGAGGATTGGTCCATGGGGGTTATCCTTGCTGAGTTGAGTCTTCATCGAGGACCGGTTGAGGTTTGATGCGTTCCTTGTGTTCCTGAATCAGTGAGCGAACGTGGAGCAGAATGATCCCAAGGATCATGATGAATAGTATTGCGGCAATCGGCCGGTCGATGAAATCAAGTGGTGTCTTCACCCGCGCCATGGCGCTGCGCAGTTTGACTTCCATGATCCCGCTCAGAACCATGCCAAGTATGATCGGAACTATGGGCAGGTTCAGGCGCTTCAGGATCAGCCCGAACACGCCGAACCCGGCGGCAATGGCGCAGTCCGTGACTGAGTTGCGCAGGCTAAATACGCCGACAAAGGACAGCGTCAGGATCATGATCCCCAGAAAGCGCGTCGGGATCTGAATGATCTTCAGCAACAGATTGGTAGAGAACAACAAAAAGACCAGAACGATCACATTGAGCAGGATCAGCGACATGTACAGTGCCATGACAAAATCCATCTGATCGGCAAAAAGCTGTGGTCCGGGGATCACGTTATGGACGTAGAAGACCGACAGCATCATTGCCGTCAGTGCTTCACCCGGAATACCCAAAGCCAGCAGCGGAATCATTGCGGCCCCTGGAACGGCATTGTTGGCCGCCTCGGACGCCACCAAACCTTCTGGTGATCCATCGCCGAATTTGTCGGGGTCTTCAGAGGTTTTCTGTGCGTATGTGTATGACAGGAACTGTGATGTGAATTCGCCTGTGCCCGGTACCATGCCCATGAGCACACCCAGCGATGACGACACCGTTGCTATGCGTTTCAGGCCCAGCAGTTCTTTGAGGCCCGCGAAGATGCTGCCGCGCACATGGGTCTCGCCCGGCGCGTGTTCTTTGTCGACCAGCAGCAGCAGCGCCTGACTGATGGCGAACAGCCCAAGAACCACCACGATCAGATCGACACCTGACGAAAGCCAGGTTTGGTCAAAGGTAAAACGTTTGGTGTATTTGACGGGTTCCAGACCGACGGTGCTGAGGAAGATGCCGAAGAACGCCAACATCGCGGCCGAAAAGGTCTGTCCGCGATGGGCCAGGATCACCAGAAGGATGCCCATTAACGCAGCCAGGAATATTTCGCGGCTTCCGAAATGTGGGGCAACCCAGGCCAACACAGGCGATAGGATGATCAGACAGAGGATCGAGAAGATGCCGCCGAAAAACGACGCCGAATAGGCCAGCGACAGGGCCCGGTGGCCCTCGCCGCGCTTGGTCATGGGATAGCCGTCATAGGTGGTCAGTGCGTTGACGGCCGTGCCAGGCGTGTTGATCAGAATGGCAGGAATTGCACCGCCATACATGGACGACCCGTAAATGCCCAACAGAAGGGTCAGGCCGACGATGGGCTCAAACGCAAAGGTGGCGGGCAGCAGAATGGCAATTGCCACAGCAGCGCCGACGCCGGGCAACGCGCCGATGATGACGCCGCCCACCGATCCGATGACCAGTGCCACGACGACCTGCCACTGTGCCAGAATTGCAAAACCGGAAATCAGATTGTCCATTTTGGCCTCACAGATAGGTCAGCGCAAATGCGCGCAGCCCGTCGGGCAGCAATTCGTATATGCGACCAGCGGGGATGTTCACCTGCAGCAGCGCGCGGAAGACAATTGCCACGACCGCGCCGAAAATGAGTGCAGCACAAAAAGCCCCCGGCAATCGAAACCCCAATCGTATTGTCAGAAGGGCGGCGAAAAGCATGGTCGATGGCAGATAACCAAACCAAGGAACTGCGGTGACATAGATCAAGAAGTAGACAACGTATTCGAGGGACATTAGCCAAAACGTCACCTCTCTCAACCGCCCGGGAATGCGTGGGGATAAAAAAGAACTCAGCAAGTGAAGGCCGCTGAATACAACCATGCCCCAGATCGCGATCTTGGGCCACAGGGCGGGTTGCGCAAACCACTTGGTTCGTTTGACAGTCTGAGTCTCAGTGCCGAGCTGGCTGAGGAGGAACAGGGAAAAACTGAAGAAAATGAAGGCAAAAACAATGTCTCCGGGACGTCGATAGCGCCGGAACATGTCCTGCAGTGTCTTTGCAATCATCGTGGCCTCCTTTTTGAATGAAAAAGGCCCGGCACTGTTTGATCGTGCCGGGCCTTTTTCGGATTATTCTCCCAGTATCTCTTCGATTTTGGCGAATGAGGCTTTGTCCTGCTCGATCTGAGCATTGGAAGCGTCTGGATCCTGCCAGTAGATCAGCGCGCCTGTTTCCTCAGCCAGCTTTTTGGCTTTGTCAGAGGACAACGCTTTCTGTGCGGCAGCTGTGATCTTCTCGCGTGCGTCAGCCGGAGTGTCCTTGTGGACAAACAAACCGTTCCACAGGGCCAAAGGCAAGTCCGGGTTGAGTTCAACGATGGTTGGCGTGTCCGGAACCAGAGAAATCCGCTCGCCACCGATGCTGGCCAGAACATTCACCTGATCAAGGCAGGGAAGAATAAGTTGCAGCGTCGTGTTGATCACGTCTACGTCGCCTGATGCCAATGTGTTGCAGTCCAAAGCGTCAAATGCTGCTTCGCTGGCAAAGTCGAACCCGCTGCTGACAGCTGCAGCAAAGGTGACTTGCGTGGGCGGCAGAACCGACCCGAAGTGGCCAAGCGCCAAATCGTTTTCCTTGCCGTGCTCAACCAGTTCTTCCCAGTTCGAAAACGGCGCATCCTTGCTGGCTGCGATGACGAAGGGATAGGTCAGGAAGATTCCGACCGGATCAAACGGGTTCGGGTTGAGTTCGGGAATTCCGATCTCAGGTCCAATTACCGGCACGCCGATGACGAAAGAACCGATCGTATAGCCATCTGCCGGAGCGGCTGCCACCTCGACAGCGCCGGGGAACGGGCCGCCGCCACCGCCGGGTTTGTTCACAACGGCGGCTGGCACACCGTACATGGCCTGAAACTCATCTGCAATCATCCGTGTCAGCACGTCTTCCAGATCGCCCGGAGGCCACGGAACGACAAAGCTAACCGGCTTCTCGGGGTATTCAGCCAGTGCTGCGGTTGCCGAAGCTACGAAAGCGGCGGCTGTTAGAAATTTCTTCATTGACACCTCCCGTTATTGGTTCAATAAATGAACCTCGTTAACAATAATAATGTTGCTTTGTTAAGTTAGTTCTGTCAAGTATTACCTGAGCGAGAGGACGTGAAGCACATGGGTACTGCCCTTAATGCCCTAAAATTGTTGGATTACTTTTCCAATGCCCGTCCAGAGATCGGGCTGAGCCTTCTTGCGCGGCTTTCGGGGCTGAACAAAGCAACTGCCCTGCGTCACTTGCGTGCGCTTGAGGAGTTCGGGCTGATCGAACAGAATCCAATGACAAAATCATATGCCATCGGACCGGCGGCATTGCGGTTGGCTGCACTGCGTGAAATCGCCAGACCGGGCATTGAAAGCGCGCGCCAAAAAATGCAGGCTGCCATGCAGATAGTCGGTGAAAGCTTGCATCTTTCTTTGTTGGAAAAGAATGGGCTCCAGACAACGCTCGTGGTCGAAACAACGCAGCACAGTGTCCGTGTCAGCCTGGACCCCAGCGAAATGCTCCCGCTCAATGCGACGGCCTCGGGTCTTTGCATGCTTAGTTTTGGACCGGCTCATCTTAGGGTGCAGTTGGATCAGGATGTTCAGGTGCAATTCACGGAATCTACACTTACTGATCCAAAACTCATCAAAGAACAGGTCGCACAGATCGGTATTTCCGGCTGGGCCAACAGCAGTGGCAGTTACGAAGATGGTGTCTTTGGATACGCTGCGCCGATATTTGGCATTGATCAGATAGCACTGGGAACCATTGCGATTGCTGTCCCTGAAAGCCGTGCCACCAGCGACCGCCTTCCTGAAATTCTGTCTGCATTACACGCGCTTTCGACAGATATGACCGCAGATTTTGGCGGTCAGTTGCCTGACACCTTTCCAACAGAATTCCACCCTTGACCGAGGGTGGACGCAGCTCCCGGAGACCCGCGACATGAAAGACTCCAATTTCCTTAAGGAAAACAACGCCCGTTACTTTTGGCACCCAATGGCGCATCCCGCCGACAGTCAGAAGAACCCACCGACCATTCTAAGCGGTGGTGAGGGGGTCAGCATCGTTGATGTCGACGGTCACAAGGCGCTGGACGCCGTAGGAGGCTTATGGAACGTTAATCTGGGCTATTCCTGCGAGCCGGTGAAGCAGGCTATAGCAGACCAGCTAAACGCGTTGCCGTATTACTCGACGTTTCGCGGCACCAGCAACGACAAGGCGATTGAGCTGTCTTATGAGTTGGCCCAGTTCTTTGAGCCCGACGGGCTGACCCGTGCCTTTTTTACGTCGGGCGGATCGGATTCCGTTGAGATTGCACTGAAGCTGGCGCGTCAATATCATAAAGTTCGGGGTGAAGCGGGGCGCACCAAGTTCATCAGTCTTAAGCAAGGTTATCACGGCACCCATTTCGCCTCCGCCTCCGTCAACGGCAATCAGAAATTCCGCACGGTTTACGAACCGATGATGCCTGGGTGTTTTCATGTGCCTGCGCCCTGGACCTATCGTAATCCGTTTGACGAAACCGATCCCGAGCGTCTGGCGCAGCTTTGTGTCAAAGCGCTGGAGGCCGAGATTGCGTTTCAGGGTGCGAACACCGTCGCGGCCTTCATCATGGAACCGATTCTGGGGGCAGGGGGCGTGATCCCGCCGCACAAGAGTTTCATGCCGATGGTGCGCGAGGTCTGTTCCAAACATGGTGTTCTGCTGATCTCGGATGAGATTATCACCGCTTTTGGCCGCACTGGCAGTGAAAGCGGTGCGCGGCACTGGGGCGTGCAGCCCGATATCATGACCACGGCCAAGGCGATTACAAACGGGTATTTCCCTTTTGGTGCGGTCCTGATCTCAGGGGCAGTGGCCGAAGTTTTTGAAAAAGATACAACCGGTCTTGCATCCGTCGACCAGGGGTATACTTATTCTGGCCATCCGGTTGGTGCGGCGGCTGCGTTGGCCGCCCTGTCCGAGATCAACCGATTGCGGGTCTGGGAAAACGCTGCAGCACGCGGGGATGAGTTGTTTGCCGGGTTGCAGAAACTGGCTGATAAATACGACGCGATTGGGGATGTGCGAGGCGGAGAGGGTCTGATGTGTGCGTTGGAGCTGGTCTCGGATCGCGCGAGCAAGGCACCCATCGCTAAACACCTGCCGCTGCAGGTTCAGAAAGCTGCCTATGAAGACGGTGTGATGGTCCGCGTATCCGGCAACAACATCATTCTGTCGCCACCACTGATCATCACTTCGGAAGAAGTGGCCAAGATTTTGGCGGCGTTGGATACTGGTCTGGCGACCCTGTGAACTTCAACCGGCCCCGTCTGAAACGGGCGGGGTCAGACTTTGACGGCCTGCAATTCCTCCAGCAGGTCCAGCAGGTGATCCAGTTTCTCCCGGCCCATTTGCGTCTCGATATTGCTGGAGATCGCAAGGGACGAGGCCAGGTTTTCCTTGAGGATAGAACGGCCTGCATCCGTGATCGTGACCATGGTGCGGCGTTTGTCGTCGCTATCCTGACGGCGGGTGATCTGACCATCGGCCTCCATCGTGCGCAAAATGCGGGTCACGCTGGGAAGAAGCAGGCAAGCCTCATGCGCAATTGTGCTTTGCTCCACTTCGCCCAGCTCATCCAGAACACGCAGGATGCGCCATTTCTGTTCGGTCAGTTGGATGCCGTTCAGCATATCCCGGATCGGGGCCATGACGGTTTCACGCGCACGCAACAGCGCAATCGGAAGGGACCGGGCAGTGCTTTTGGTATGGCTTTGAGTGTTCATGCGGCCTTCTAGATTGCAGCCTGGGAAATTGCAAAGATTAACAATGCAATCTCTTGACAGGTGGTGCAATAAATACTAAACATGTTAACTAATAAAGGAGAGATCATGCCCCATTTCCAAGTCGAATATTCCGGAAATCTGGAAGGCAAGATCGACATGGGTGGCCTGTGCGAGTGTATTCGGGCAACGGCTGCCGGGATTGAGACCTTTCCGATGCCGGGCATTCGAGTCCGCGCGACGTGCGTTGACCACTATGCCATTGCAGATGGCAACCCGGAGCATGGTTTTATTGATATCTCGATCCGCCTGCGGGCAGGCCGATCTGAGGACGTTAAGCAGGTTGCTACGCATCGTATGTTTGAGGCGGTCAAAGCATATCTGGCACCCGCCCTTGCCCAACATTCCATCGCGCTCTCGCTTGAGATGCGCGACATCGACCCCGAGCTTTCGCCCAAGACCGGCACGATCCGGGACCACCTGGCCGCGACCACGCAGGAGACCTGACGCATGAGCGCACTGGATACAAATATCGAAAAACTTACAGGTTTTCTGACCCGGTTCAAGGAAACAGGTGTCCGCAACCGTATTGCCGGCGAAGACCGCGAAGGTTCTGCCGGGGTGTTTCAGTCCACTTCACCAGTCGATAAATCCGTGATCTGCGATGTCGCCCATGGCACGGCTGATGACATTGATGCGGCCGCCAAGGCCGCTCATGCTGCCTTTGCCGACTGGCGCGACATGCCTGCCGCCGATCGTCGCCGCATCTTGTTGAACGTTGCCGATGCCATCGAAGCCCGCGCCGAAGAAATCGCGCTGTGCGAATGCTGGGATACAGGCCAAACCCTGCGCTTCATGTCCAAGGCTGCGCTGCGGGGGGCCGAGAACTTCAGGTTTTTCGCGGATCAGGTTATACAAGCGCGGGATGGGCAGCACCTGAAGTCTCCGACCTTGATGAATGTCACCACCCGCGTGCCAATCGGTCCTGTTGGCGTGATCACCCCGTGGAATACGCCCTTCATGCTGTCGACATGGAAGATTGCGCCCGCGCTGGCTGCGGGCTGCACCGTAGTTCACAAGCCTGCGGAAGACAGCCCTCTGACTGCGCGCCTGTTGGTAGAAATCACCGAAGAGGCCGGATTGCCCAAAGGTGTGCTGAACACGGTCAATGGATTTGGCCCCGATGCAGGCAAGGCCTTGTGCGAGCATCAGTTGATCAAAGCCATTGCATTTGTTGGGGAAAGCCGAACTGGCAGTCTGATCGTCAAACAAGGCGCAGAAACGCATAAACGTAACCATCTGGAACTGGGCGGAAAAAACCCTGTCATCGTTTTCGATGATGCGGATCTGGAACGCGCTTTGGATGCTGTGATTTTCATGATCTATTCGATCAATGGTGAGCGTTGCACGTCATCTTCGCGGCTGTTGGTGCAGGACACGATCAAGGAAGAATTCGAGGCCAAGCTGATAGAACGCGTAAACAACATCAAGGTAGGTCATCCACTCGACCCGGCGACCGAGATCGGCCCGCTTGTCACCGAAGAGCACTACAGTAAAGTCACGAGCTATTTCGACATTGCCAGGGAAGACGGGGCAACCATCGCTGCCGGTGGGGTCAAGGTGGGCGATGAGGGTTATTTCGTTCGCCCGACCCTGTTCACCAATGCCAACAACCAGATGCGCATCGCGCAAGAAGAGATATTTGGTCCTGTTCTGACGTCGATCCCGTTCTCGACCGAGGAAGAGGCACTGCAGATCGCCAATGACACGCCTTATGGCCTGACTGGCTATGTCTGGACGAATGACCTGACCCGCGCCCTTGGGTTTACAGACAAGTTGGAGGCTGGAATGATCTGGGTAAATTCGGAAAACGTGCGTCACTTGCCAACACCGTTCGGTGGGGTCAAGGCATCTGGCATCGGTCGGGATGGCGGCGATTGGAGCTTTGAGTTCTATATGGAACAAAAGCACATCGGCTTTGCCACCGGTCAACACAAGATCATGCAATTGGGTAAGTAGACCCCGCAGGTCGGCCCCACCGGGGCGGGCCGATTTTACGAGGAGGATTTACCATGGGAAAGATAGTTCAAGCCGCGAAGATCACGCATGTACCCAGCATCTGGATGTCCCACACGATGCCCAAATACAAAGGCATCCGGCAATCTGCCATTGATGGGTATGAGCGCCTGCGTCAGGACGCGATAGATCGCAAGGTTGATACGTTCATTGTGTTCGACACCCACTGGATCACCAATCAGGGGTTTCATCTGAACACGAAAGAGCACCACAAGGGTCGTTTTATCAGCCATGAACTGCCGCATATGCTGGCGGATATGGAGTTCGACTATCGCGGGGATCACGAACTGGGGGAAGCTATCCTCAATGTTCTGCGCGAGCGCGGAGAGCGCGCGTTGGGCCACTCGCATCCGGATATGGGTATGGAATACGGCACTCTGCTGCCTATGCATTTCATCAACGACGGGGTGAACGCGCGGGTTTTGCCAGTGGCGGTCAACCAGTTCTCTTCGATTGCTGAAAACCGTGTCTGGGGTGAGGCCATTGCCGAAGGCATTCAACGCTCGGACCGCAACGTCTCCATTCTGGCATCGGGCTCGCTGAGCCATGATTTCACACCGAATGAACGCTCGGTCGACGGGCTGAATGCAGTGAATGGCGAGTTCAACCGCCAGATGGACATGCGCGTTCTGGAGCTTTGGGAACAGGGCAAGTTCGAAGAGTTTCTTGAGATGCTGCCGGACTATGCAAAGAAATGCACAGGTGAATGCGCCATGAATGACACCGCATTGCTGTTTGGGGCTCTGGGTTGGGGAAGCTACAAGGGTGAGATCGACATCTATACCCCTTATTTCGGCAGCTCTGGCACCGGTCAGGCGAATGTCAGCTTTTCGGTATGAACCGGGTAGCTGAACACGTGGATTTGACGGCGATCCCGTCACAAAGGAAAGCTATTAGATGAATTGGGACGCGTTTTCGCATTGGGGTCAGCATATCTCAAAATGGGCGGCCGATTACCACAGGACACTTGCTGAACGCCCTGTACGCGCACAGACCGTACCCGGGGAAATCGCGGCCCAGCTCAAGGTGACGCCCCCAGATAGTGGCGAGCCGATGGAAGCCATCATGGCCGATTTCGAACGAATCGTGATGCCCGGCATCACCCATTGGCAACATCCTCGCTTTTTTGCCTATTTCCCAGCCAATGCTGCACCGCCGTCGATGTTGGCCGAGATGTTGGTGACGACTATCGCAGCGCAATGCATGTTGTGGCAGACCTCGCCTGCCGCGACCGAGGTTGAGGGCGTTATGGTCGACTGGCTGCGGCAAGCTCTCGGATTGCCCGAAGGTATGACCGGGGTCATTCAGGACAGCGCATCTTCGGCTACCTTGTCGGCTGTGTTGACTATGCGAGAACGGGCCACAGGGTTTACCGGCAACCGCGAAGGTCTGAGCGCCAAGGGTGCACTGCGGATTTACTGTTCGGACCAGGTGCATTCGTCAATCGACAGGGCATGCTGGGTTGCAGGGATCGGCCAGGACAATTTGGTCAAATTGCCCACGCAGGGCTCAACCTTTGCGATTGATGCAGCCGCATTGGAGGCCGCCATTCAGGATGACATAGCCGCCGGGAACATCCCTGCCGGTATCATTGCCATCACTGGCGGAACGGGCGTTGGTGCCTGTGATGACTTGGTGACGGTGGCAGATATTGCGCAAAGGTATGACCTCTACACTCATCTTGATGCGGCATGGGCAGGATCGGCCATGATCTGCCCCGAATTTCGCGAAGCCCTTTGGGTTGGTGCGGACCGCTATGACAGCATTGTTTTCAATCCGCACAAGTGGATGGGCGCGCAATTCGATTGCGCAATCCAGTTCCTGCGAGACGCCGCACCGCAGCTCAATACGCTGAAGATTGAACCGGAATACCTAAAGACAACCGGCATAGAAGTAACGAATTACTCAGAGTGGACTATTCCTCTGGGCCGTCGGTTCCGGGCGTTGAAGATCTGGTTTTTGTTGCGATCGTACGGGTTGGAAGGGTTGCGCGAACGTATTCGCAATCACGTAGCCTGGGCCAATGAGATTGCGCAGAAGATCGGCGCGATGGAGGGGTTTGAGATAACAACCGGCCCGATCCTCAGCCTGTTTTCCTTCCGTTGTCCGGGCGACGATGCCACGCAGCAGCGGTTGGTGGATGCGTTGAATGACGATGGCCGGATTTATCTGACACAAGGCGTATTCGACGGCCGTAAGATCATTCGTTTTCAGGTCGGACAGTTCGATACAACTCGGGATGATGTGCTAATGGCAGCCGAAGTTATCCGCGACGTCTGGGAGACCCTCAAATGAAATTTGCAACCTTCACTGCCAACGGAGAAACTTTCTTCGGCGCGATCACCGAAACGGGCGCAATCGCGCTGAATCAAGCTTTCCCGGATCATGACAGCCTATACGAGGTAATTGCAGCTGGTGCTTTCGACCGATTGGCAGAAGCAGCCGATGGAAGATCCGTCACGCATACGGATTTTACCTTTGATATGGTGATGCCGGACGCCCGCCGTATCCTTTGCGTCGGGGTGAACTTTCCTGACCGGAACGCGGAGTACAAAGATGGCAGCGCGCAGCCAAAATACATGTCGCTGTTTCCGCGTTTTGCCAGCGGGTTTACCGGCCATGACCGCCCACTGATCCGCCCGCCGGAAAATCACACTCTGGATTATGAAGGCGAAGTGGCCATTGTGATTGGAAAGGCTGGCCGTCGCATTTCGAAAGACAATGCGTATGACCACATCGTTGCTTTGACCTTGTGTAACGAAGGAACTATCCGTGACTGGGTGCGCCATGCCAAATTTAACGTCACGCAAGGCAAAAACTGGGACAATTCAGGAGCTATCGGTCCGTGGCTGGTGCCCTTAACAGATGCGGCCCAGTTGGATGACGCTCGTATTCAGACACATGTGAATGGCGAGTTACGGCAGGACGATACACTGAACCGAATGATGTTCCCGATCCGGCGTGAGATCGAATACATCTCGACTTTCATGACGCTGGAGCCGGGTGACATAATTGTAACCGGAACGCCTACCGGGGCCGGCGCGCGGTTCGATCCGCCAAAGTATCTGGTGCCAGGCGATGTGGTCGAAGTTTCCGTCGAAGGTATCGGGACCCTGCGCAATACCATCGAGGACGAGCAAGTATGACGCCCGAAGATCACGCGCGCTCCGCCGCGGATCTGTTGCAAGCTGAAAGATCTCGCGAACAGATTGGATTGCTGACCCTGCTCCATCCCGAGATGGGCATGGATGATGCCTATGAAATACAGAACGCCATCTATCGCCAGAAACTGGCCGAAGGGCGCAAAGTGATAGGGTGGAAGATCGGTCTGACATCGAAGGCGATGCAATATGCGCTGAACATCGACATTCCCGATAGCGGAATTCTGTTCGACGATATGGCTTTTGAAAATGGTGCCATTGTTCCTGCGGGACGTTTTATTCAGCCCCGGATTGAGGCTGAAATTGCTTTTGTCATGAAGTCTGCCATTGGCGGGGCAAACGTGTCCCGTGCGGATATTATTGCGGCCGCTGATTACGTCGCGCCTTCGATTGAAATTTTGGATACGCGGATTCAACGCGTCGACACGGAAACCGGAAAGACTCGCACGGTTTTTGACACGATCAGTGACAATGCCGCCAATGCAGGTATCGTTCTGGGTGCAGAACGTCATCCGGTCGATGCTTTTGATCTGCGCTGGGTCGGGGCACACACCTTCCGCAATGGCGAGATCGAAGAAACCGGTCTGGGCGCGGGCGTGCTGAACGATCCGGTCGAAAGTGTTGTCTGGCTGGCGCGTCGCATGGCGCAATACGGCCAGAGCATCGAACCCGGACAGGTCATTCTATCCGGCAGCTTTATTCGCCCGGTCGAGTGCCCTTCGGGAACAGAAATCCAAGCGGATTTCGGGCCGTTCGGCTCGGTCGATATCAGTTTCGCCTGAAAGGAACGCCAATGCCTGCGCCGAGTAATACGTTCAAGGCCGCTCTGAGGGCGGGAACTCCTCAGATCGGGTGTTGGGTTGGGCTGGCCAATGCCTATACAGCCGAGATCGCCGCCACCGCGCAGTTCGACTGGCTACTTGTTGACGGAGAGCATGCACCAAACGACCTGCGTTCAATCCTTGAACAAGTAAGGGTGATCGAGGGATCTGGCAGCGTCCCAGTCGCACGTCTGCCGATTGGCGAGACCTGGATGATCAAGCAATATCTCGATGCCGGGGTGCAGAACATTCTGGTTCCGATGGTGGAAAGCGGTGATCAGGCGCGCGATTTGGTGCGGGCTGTGCGGTACCCACCTCATGGGGTGCGGGGCGTTGGTTCCGCTTTGGCGCGGGCCTCACGATTTGCAGCCATCCCTGACTATCTGAAAACAGCGGATGCCCAGATCTGTTTGCTGGTGCAGGTGGAAAACAGGTTGGGGTTAGAGGCGCTGGACGATATTCTGGCGACCGATGTGGATGGCGTGTTCATCGGACCATCGGATTTGGCCGCAGACATGGGCCATATCAGCAACGCCGCGAACCCAGAAGTGGTTGCGGCTGTGCTGGATGCGATCCGGCGCATCGTTGCGGCAGGCAAGGCCGCCGGAATCTTGACCCTGGACTCGGTTGTGCAGCGAAAATGTCTGGATCTTGGGGCAACATTTGTGGCCACTGACATTGATGTGACGTTGTTTGCCAAGGCTATCCGGTCCGCCGCCGCAAAAGGTCTAAGCCTGCTGGCGGACCAGACCGTCTCGGGAACTGCGCAGACGGGTGCGGCCTCCAAATATCTTCAACAACTCTGTATGCATTGGTCGCACAAGGCCCAGGTATCATTTGACGAAACGCAGGGCAGTGTTTCTTTCTCCGACGGTGATCGTGTGACCCTGACAGCAAGCGACACCTGTCTCACTATCATCGCCACCACTGGACCGCGCGGCGACTTGGCCGGTTGGCAAAACGTGATTGAGGCTCATCTGGAGCGGTTCGCCTTTCGCGAAAAATTCAGCATTGATTGGCTTGAGTGAAATCCCTCGGGCAATTTTGACCATCAAAGATTACTGTGGCCGAATCCGTGTCCCGCTGCAGCATTTCATCGTTAAAGTAGACTAAATGTCGGAGATCGACATTCGAAGATGTTTGAGGTTTTGACAGAGAAACTCAATCTCTTTGCTGGTTTGCCAGCCGCTCTAAAACCAGCGGGTCGAAATCCGGGGCGCGCACTCGGCGTCGATCCGGCTCAACGGCGCGTAAGGGATCTACCGGAACTATTTCGCTCGCTGCTCTGCGAGCAAGTTCCTGATAAACTCCGGTGCCTCGGGATTTCCAATTGATTTCCGATTCAGTCAGCGGGCGCAAGACCCGTGCCGGAGAGCCTGCGATCATTTGCCGGGGTTCGAATGTGGACTTCGCTTTCACAAAGCTTAACGCACCAACAATACAATTCCGCGCAATTCGAACCTCGTCCATGATGACGCTGTTCATTCCAATCAGAACGTTTTCTTCCAGATGGCACCCATGCAGGACAGCGCCATGTCCGACATGACCGGATCGTTCGATGATCACATCCCGACCGGGGAAGCTGTGTAACACGCAGGTTTCCTGAATATTCGATCCATCGCCAATGATGATCCGGCCAAAATCACCGCGCAGGACTGCAGCAGGCCCGACATAACAGCCTTCCCCTATGATCACGTCGCCGAGGATAACAGCGTCCGGATGCACAAAAGTGGTTTGGGCAATGACCGGTACAACGTCATCAAATGCGTAACATCCGCCCATATACTTATCCTTTCATTTTTAGGGGAATTATCGACGTCGAATTGCTGCGTGCGTATTCGATGTGGCCCGTGGCAGCGCCGACTCAACGGGTGGTTGCCCAGAAATCCAAAGCAATTTGCCTACAGATTCTGCACGCCATGTACCGTCAAGGTGCTAACCAGATCTGCGTAATCTTCGCGGGCTTTGGATCCGGCACCGGTGTTCCACATATAGTACCAGTTCAACATCCCAAAGATTGACATAGTGGCACCGCGAAGCTTGTCTTTGGCATTGTCAAAGGCATCTGGTGATAATTCTTTCAGGATGTCGCGGACAAAGTTCACCATTTCAAGCTGATACCCCCGCAGGAGTTTTTGCTGTTCCTCAGTCAATGCGCTCATGCCACTGATCTGCACCCTGTGTTCGTCATCTGCCCCTTGGTAGGCAAACAGGATTTCGTGCACTGCTTTCCGCAGCTTTTGCTCAGGGGTAAGACCGTTCATATCCACATTGCAAATCCGGTCACGCAGCTCGCGCAGATAGGTTTCGAGGATGTCATACAGAATGGCATCCTTGCTGTCGTAGTAGTGGTAGATATTGGCCTTTGAAATCCCGCACTCTCGCGCCAACAGGGTCATCGAGGCGCGGTCAAACCCCTGATCGGCAAACACTTTGGCAGCGGTCTTCAGAATTTGTTCCCGCTTTTGATCGTGATCTTTTGCGATTGTCCGGGCCAAGGCTTACTCCTTATCGCGATTGTCTACGACGCGCTTCGCCTTGCCCTGAGAGCGTTCGACGTCGCCGGGGTCACCTACAACAATTTCCGTTGAAACGCCAACGACGTCCTTGATCCGCTTGGTCAGCATCCGTGCTGCGGCTGTTTTTGACAGCTCATCGGTAGAGTCCACAGACGCTTCTACAAAGACCCGCATGGCATCCATCCGGCCGGATTTGTACAGCTCGATCTGATAATAAGGGGCTAGGCCACCCGTTGCCATGACCTGCTCTTCAATCTGGCTGGGGAATACGTTGACCCCTCGCAGGATCATCATGTCGTCGCTACGGCCGGTAATCTTAGCCATTCGACGCATTGACCGTGCCGTACCCGGCAGCAAGCGGGTCAGATCGCGTGTGCGGTAGCGGATCATCGGCAACCCTTCCTTGGTCAGGGTTGTGAACACCAACTCGCCGATTTCACCGTCAGGCAGAACGTCTCCGGTGCTGGGGTCAATGATTTCCGGCAGGAAATGGTCTTCCCAGATGACTGGCCCATCCTTGGTTTCAACGCATTCATTGGCCACCCCGGGGCCCATGATCTCGGACAGGCCGTAGATATCAACAGCATGCATGTCGAATGCGGCTTCGACCTCGGCACGCATGGCGTCTGTCCAGGGTTCCGCACCAAATACACCAACCTTCAACGAGCTTTCACGTGGGTCGAGACCCGATTTATGGAACTGTTCAAGGATGTTGAGCATGTATGACGGTGTAACCATAATCCCGTCGGGCTGGAAATCGTTAATCAGGCTGACCTGCTTTTCCGTTTGCCCTCCTGACATCGGAACGACAGTCGCGCCCAGGCGTTCAATCCCGTAATGGGCGCCCAACCCACCAGTGAACAACCCATATCCATAGGCATTGTGCACCATGTCACCCTTGCGCAGCCCCGAAGCGCGCAAGGAACGCGCGCCAAGATCCGCCCAGTTGTCGATATCGTTCTTTGTGTAACCCACCACCGTCGGTTTGCCCGTCGTACCGGACGAAGCATGCAGGCGAATTATTTCACTGCGCGGGACCGCGAACAGACCGAACGGGTAATTGTCGCGCAGATCATTCTTATACGTAAACGGAAACTTTGCCAGATCGGAGAGCTGCCGAAGATCGTCAGGATGCACGCCAGCCTCGTCAAACCGCTGTTTGTACATAGGGACATTTTCGTAGGCATGGCGTACGGACCATTTCAGGCGCTCAAGCTGCGTCGCACGGATTTCGTCGGTCGAGGCGATTTCGATCGGATCCAGGTCCGCTTTGTTTGGGGAAAGGTCTTCCATCGCGTAACTCCTCCAGTCGCGCAGCTATTCTTGAAAATTCTGGCCGCCTACCGCGCGGGACATGCCGCGAAACTCGGCGATCAGAGTGTTGTCCTGATTGGTAACGCGAACGTCGTAAATTCCGCTGCGGCCCGTCACTGAGACTTCGGTTGCGGTGGCGGTCAGGCTGTCCCCTTTCCGCCCGGGGGCCAGGTAACTTATCATCGTGTGCTGGCCAACGGTTGCCACGTTGCGGCTGTTGCAGGCAAAGGCAAATGCGCTGTCCGCCAGCGCATGAGTGACGCCTCCGTGGCATATCCCGTGACCGTTACAGTGGTTGCCGGTGATTGTCAGCGTCAGAACAGAATGCCCTTCGCCTACCTCGACGATCTTCATCCCGAACCATTTACTGGCTTCGTCGTTCACCCACATCGCGGCAGCGGATTTTTCGGCGCGTTCTTTGGGGGTCATCGTCAACGTCCCTGAAAATTTGGCGCGCGCTTTTCAAGGAAGCTGGACACGCCTTCGGCGTAGTCAGCGCTTTCGCCGCAGGTTTTCATTGCATCAGCTTCGATATCAAGCTGATCGGACAAAGATGTGGTGGCAGCAATTTGAATGCACTGTTTCGTTAAGCCCAGCCCAAGGGTGGGGCCGTTGGCGAACTGAGCGGCAAGGGCACGCGCCTCTGACATCAATTGATCGTCGGGCAGGGCTTTCCAGATCAACCCCCAGTCTTCGGCTTGTTTGGCCGGAAGGGGCTGGGCTGTCAGTGCCAGTCCTTTGGCGCGCGCTTCACCTAACAGGCGCGGCAAATGCCAACTGCCACCAGTGTCCGGAATCAGTCCGACTTTGGAGAAGCTCTGAATGAACTTTGCGCTTTCCCCGGCCAGAACCATGTCGCAGGCCAGCGCAAGATTTGCGCCAGCACCGGCAGCCACCCCGTTTACGGCGCAGATCACCGGGAAATTCAATGACCGGATCAGTCGGACAAGGGGGGCATAATACGTGCGTACCGTTTTACCCAGGTCTGGCGGGCCATCCATTTTTGACGGATCGCGATCTCCGAGGTCCTGACCGGCGCAAAAGCCACGGCCGGCGCCGGTCAGCAAAACCGCGCGGGCTCTGTTGTCGCTTGCGTTCTTTAACGCGCCCTGTAACGCCAGATGCATTTCTTCGTTGAACGAATTCAGCTTGTCGGGGCGGTTCAGGGTGATTTCGACCCAGTTCCCGTGGTTTTGCGCAAGAATCGTATCGCTCATGACTGTCTCATCTGATCTCGTTTCAACTTAATCATTGCATTAACCGAACGGTTGGTCAATATATAAACCCGAACCGAATCTGAGCCGATCAAAGGGATTGCCGATGTCGCAGTCGTCGCTGGTGAGCGTTGAATATATGGGTGACGTGGCCTGGGTCACGGTTGAAAATCCGCCAGTGAACGCGACCTCGACCGGGGTTCGGCAGGGACTGTCCGACGCTGTTGATACTGTCAAAGACGCCCGTGTTGCCGTGCTGAGTTGCGCGGGCAGAACTTTTATCGCAGGCGGCGACATGTCCGAGTTCGATGCGCCTCCGGTCGAGCCACATCTGCCTGACGTTGTTCAGAAAATCGAAGACAGTGAGGTGCCCTTTATTGCTTGTATGCACGGCAATGTACTGGGTGGCGGGTTCGAGATCGCCATGGCATGTGCCTGGCGGATCGCGGCACCCGGTACGGGTTTTGGTCTGCCAGAAGTCAATGTAGGTTTGATCCCCGGGGCAGGAGGCACACAACGTTTGCCGCGCCTCGTGGGAATGCAGGCTGCAATCGACATGACCTGTTCCGGAAAAATCATGAAAGCCGAGGCGCTGGCCGAGCTCGGCGGCGTTGATCTTGTCGCTGAAGATCCGAAAGCTGCGGTTCTGGATTTTGTTGCCAAATTGCCCAACCGCCCGCAATCTGTCAGCCAGCGTTCCGTGGCGGCATTTGCACCTGACCTGTTGGCGACAAGCCGTCAGGTCTTGGAGAAACGCGCAAAGGGTCAGCAATCACCGCTGGAAAACCTGACTGCGCTTAGTTGGTCTGTTGAACCGTTCTCTACGGCGCAACCGAAAGAACGTGCCCGCCATCTCGCGTTACGCCAAAGCGCCGAAAGCCGTGCCCTGCGCCATGCTTTTTTTGCCGAACGCAACGTCTCAAAGCCCAACTTAATCAAAAGCGTGGCCCCAGGTGATATCAACCGGATCGCAGTTGTCGGGGGGGGGCTGATGGGGGCCGGAATTGCCACAGCCGCCTTGATTGGCGGGCTATCGGTCACATTGATAGAACGCGACCCTGACGCAGCGAAGGCGGCGCAATATCGGGTTGAGGGTCTGCTGCAAGGCGCAGTCAAACGAGGCAAGATGTCCGAAGCGCAGCTTCGGGATCGTCTTGCCGCGTTCCGTGCCGTGGACAGCTATGCAGAAGCCGCCGACGCGGACTTGGCAATCGAAGCGGTCTTCGAAGACTTGTCCGTCAAGCAGCAGGTATTTGCAGAGCTGGCCAGGCATATCGAGCGTGATGCAATTCTGGCGACCAACACGTCATATCTGAATCCCATCGAGATTTTCGATGGCATTGAAAACCAGTCTCGGTGCATCGGTTTGCATTTCTTTAGCCCGGCCCATGTCATGAAATTGCTGGAAATCGTGCATACGCCGCAGACGTCCCCCGATGTTGTCGCAACCGGGTTCTCACTTGGTAATAAGCTCCGCAAGGTTTCGGTTCTGTCGGGCATTTGTGATGGGTTCATTGGTAACCGCATGTTGGCCGCCTATCGGCGCGAGGCCGACTATTTACTGGCAGATGGGGCGCTGCCCTATCAGGTGGATCAGGCGATGCGGGCGTTTGGAATGCCAATGGGGCCGTATGAACTACAGGATCTGACCGGTCTTCAAATTGCCTGGGCCAACCGCAAACGCAATGCCGCGACCCGTGATCCAAACGAACGCTATGTGACCATCGCTGATCAGCTATGTGAGATGGAGCGTTTCGGCCAGCGTACCGGCAAGGGGTGGTATCGCTACGAAGAAGGAAATCGCGAACCGATCCGGGATTCAGAAGTCGAGGCGTTGATCGAGACCTATTCTGGCGCGCAGGACATCACCCGCAGGGATTTTTCGAAAGAGGAAATTTCTTCTCGTATTCTGGCTGTTCTGGCCAACGAGGGGGCATTGATCATCGAAGAGGGGATCGCTGAAAACGCCGAAGCAGTCGATATGGTTCAGATCCATGGTTACGGCTTCCCGCGCTGGCGAGGAGGGCCGATGAATTATTGCAAGGAAATCGGAATCAGCGAGACCTGCGCAAATATGCTAACCGTAGCGGAGGAAAGCCCCGGTTCGTGGTGTGTCGCGGACCGTCTTAAAAACAATTAACATGTTGATAGTTACAAAAGTGACCATTAACGCATTCTCGAGTCATGTTTCACAGGGAGGAGACAGAACCATGAAATTCACCAAGTTGAGCACTCTATTGGCCTCAGCAGCTCTGGCCGTTTCGGGCACAGTGGCATTGGCGGCGGATTATACCCTGACCATTTCCAGCTGGGCCCCGCCGACCCATGGCATCAATGCCAAGATGTGGCCGAAATTCGTGGAAATGGTCGAAGAAGCAACCGATGGTAAAGTCACCGCTGAATTGAAGCTGGGAATTGCACCGCCGCCGGCACAGATGGACCTGATCATGGATGGTGCGGCGGATGCCTCGATCATCTTCCACGGCTATCAGCCGGGCCGCTTCGTCACGACCAAGATGATTGAGCTGCCGGGATATGAAGGCTCGGCTGAAGACGCCTCTGTCGCGTATTGGCGCACATACGACCAGCATCTCAAGTCGGCGGACGAACATCGCGGTGTCAAAGTGATTGCCCTGCACACACATGGCCCGGCTCAGCTTCACTCCAGCAGCCCCGTGACCACGCTTGATGAAGTTTCAGGCCTCAAGGTCCGTATTCCGGGTGGTGTTGGCGGTGATGTCGGTACGGCCCTGGGCGCGACGGGCATCCAGGTTCCTGCACCAAAAGTATACGAAACTCTGGCCTCGAAAGCCGCTGATGGCGTTGTCATGCCATTTGAATCCCGTAAGGGTTTCAAGCTGACTGAAGTGGCGCAAAATGTCTATGAAGTACCCGGTGGCCTGTATCGTGGGTCGTTTGCGTTCATCATGAACGAAGACACCTTTGCCGATCTGCCCGCCGATCTGCAGGCCGCGTTGGAAGAGAACGTCTTTGGCGAGCCGCTGAGCCGCGAGATTGGTAAAATCTGGGATGAGATTGACGCAATCGGCCGTGAAGCGACCGAAGGGACCGACGGTAATGCGATCAATGCAGCATCCGCTGAAGATCTCGAAAAGTTCAATGCCATTGCTGTTGATGTGCGCGCCAAGGTCATCGACGAAGTCAATGGTACTGGCGTCGATGCACAAGCCGCTTATGACATGATCGTAAATGAAATGGCTGCCCAGTAACGCAGCCCGGCTGGCGGGATTGAACCGCCAGCCATCTTCACCCGCTGGGGACTACTCATGCAATCTTTCGTGACCTTCGCGCGTCGCGCCAGTATCATTCCTACGGTGCTGGCCTGTGTGGCGCTGTTCATCTTGATGGTGATGACCTTTTTCGACGTCATCCTGCGCTCTGTCTTCAATGCTCCGATTGAGGCCGCAACCGAGTTGACACGGATTCTGATGGCGATCCTTGTATTCTCGGTCCTGCCGATGATCTCGGCAGGGAAAGGGCAAATCGCAGTTGACCTGACAGATGGAATTTTTTCACGCCTGCGGTTGAGCAGGGCACGCGATGCGATTGTTTATCTGGTGTCCGGCATCATGCTCATCTGGCCTATTCAGCGGGTCTGGATTTTGGCGGAACGGGCGCGCGACTACGGGGATGTCACCGAATATCTGGCTATCCCGGTTTTCTACGTTGGCTGGTTCATCGCCGCCTTCACCGCAATCACGGCTGTTGCGATGGTCATCACCGGTCTTTTGTACATTTTTGCCCCTCAAACCTTGTCGGAGCACGCCTAATGACTGCCGCACTGATCGGTTTTGCCCTTGTCCTTGTTCTTGTGTTGGTGCGCTTGCCTATCGTGTTTGCCATGGGGCTGGTTGGGACGCTTGGGTTCGCATATGAGCGAGGAGGCAGCATCCTGTCCGAGCGAGGGTTGAAAGCCGCGATGTCGATGGTGGGCCGTCAGATCACCGACACGGCTCAGGATTATGGCCTGTCGGTCGTGCCACTGTTTATCCTCATGGGCTTGTTCGTGAACAAAGGCGGGCTCGCGCGCGAACTGTACGCGGTTTCAAACGCCTTTCTGGGTCATTTCCGAGGCGGTATCGCAATGGCGACCGTTGCGGCCTGTGGCGGGTTTTCCGCGATTTGTGGTTCCTCTCTGGCAACGGCCGCGACCATGTCCAAAGTCGCGATGCCAGAAATGCGTCGCTATGGGTACGCGGATGAACTGTCAACTGCGTCGATTGCCGCCGGTGGCACGCTGGGTATTCTGATCCCGCCGTCAGTCATTTTGGTTATCTATGGGCTGCTGACCGAAACTTCGATTGGTAAACTCTTCGTCGCCGGCATCATCCCCGGTGTGCTGGGCATCTTGTTCTATCTTTTTGCCGTGCGCTGGACGGTCTGGCGGAGACCTGAATCCGGCCCTGCAGGTGAACGCCATGGCTGGGTTGAGCGTTTGTCGGCGATGCGCTCGGTCTGGGCGGTATTGCTGCTGTTCTTTCTGGTGATCGGCGGCTTGTATGGTGTGTTTGATTTCTACCCTCTGAACCTGACCTTCAGCCCGACCGAGGCTGCAGGTATGGGCGCAATGGGTGCCTTTCTGATTGCGTTGTCGCGCGGAGGCCTTACGTTGAGCTCAACTTTTGAGGTGCTGAAAGAAACCAGTTTCACCGCGGCGGCGCTGTTTTCTGTGCTGATCGGTGCGCAGATCTTTTCGAATTTCATCAACCTTGCCGGTCTGCCCGAAGCACTGATCGCTTTGGTCACTGCATATGACGTAGAACCTTTTGTGGTGATCCTAATGATCCTCGGGATCTACATTATTCTGGGCTGCGTGTTTGAATCGCTGTCGATGCTGTTGCTGACGGTGCCGATCTTTTTCCCGTTGGTCACATCACTGGGATATGATCCGATCTGGTTCGGCATTGTTGTCGTTGTCGTAACCGAGATCAGTTTGATCACCCCGCCCGTTGGCCTGAACGTGTTCATTCTGAAAGGCGTAGTCGGGGACGTATCGACCGGAACGATCTTCAAGGGGGTCACACCGTTCTGGGTGGCAGATATCTTCCGTCTAGCCCTGATCGTACTGGTGCCGTGGCTGGTTCTGGTTCTTCCCGAACAAATGGGAGCGATGGGTCACTGATGTTTTCTCTGACAGCGCTGCCAGAATGGTTCCACACGGATCCTTATCCAATCTACGCCGCGTTGCGCGAAGACACGCCCGTCTGCTGGCAGCCTGACGGATCGGTGGTTCTGTCGCGGTTTGATGACTTGGATCTGGTTTACCGGGATACAACGCGGTTCATATCAGACAAAAAGGCAGTCTTCGGCCCCAAGTACGGGGTCGACAGCCCCTTGTTCGAACACCACACCACCAGCCTTGTGTTCAACGACCCGCCCCTGCACACCCGTGTTCGTAACGTGATGGTAGGGGCGATGAACCCGCGCGCGTTGGCGCAGATGGAGCCAGGCCTGATTCAGCTTGTCGATGGGTTGCTGGATGAAATGCAGGCCAAAGGCTCCGTAGAATTGATCGAGGATTTTGCCGGGGCAATTCCGATCGAGATTATCGGTAATCTGCTTGGTATTCCCCGATCAGAACGTGGTCCATTGCGAGATTGGTCTCTGGCAATTTTGGGTGCTTTGGAGCCTCAGTTGACGCCGGAGCAGGAAGAGTGGGGCAACCGCTCGGTATCTGAATTCAAGGACTTCCTTCGGCACATCATTGAAGATCGCCGCGCCAACCCCGGAGACCCAGCGACGGATGTACTGACCCGGCTGATGCAGGATGACACCGATGGCGGGCTGACCGAGGTCGAACTGTACCAAAACTGCATTTTCATTCTGAACGCGGGGCACGAAACCACAACGAACCTGATCGGGAACACGTTGGAGCTCTTGGACCGGCACCGCGACAAACGGGCTGAGCTGCTGGCCGATCCGGAACTGATCAACATAGCAGTGGACGAGTTTCTGCGGCTGGAAAGCCCCAACCAGTTTGGCAATCGTCTGACAACCGAAGAGGTGACGTTTCACGGCCAGACCATTCCGGCAGGTACAGATATTCACCTGTGTATCGGCGCGGCCAATCGTGATCCACGACAGTTTGAAAGTCCCGATGATGTGGTGCTGAACCGCCGTCCCAACAAGCATCACGCGTTTGCCGGAGGACCCCATACCTGTGTTGGTCTGACCTTGGCACGTATGGAAGGTCGGGTGGCTGTTGGGCGGTTCTTGGCCCGATTTCCTGACTACCACATCACTGAAGGTGCAGAGCGTGGCGGGCGTATCCGATTTCGGGGGTTCGCGCGATTACCTGCGCAGGTTTGAAATGTATGGTTCGTATATTTCAGCTTGGTAAATTATTGACCGACCGTACGGTTTAAAATAAGCTTTCGTCAGGCCGGTAAGGGCTGCGCGAATATCGCTAGACAGATGAGGAGACGCTCATGACAATCCAACAGATTTCCAGCTTCGCGGCCGGTGAATGGGTTTCGCCCGGCTCGGGTGCACGCAACATTGCAAGCGCCGTGACAGGCGAAGTGATCGCCGCAGCGGGTAATAGCGCCCTGGATGTGCAGGCGATGTTGGACCATGCGCGCAATGTTGGCGGTCCGGCCCTGCGCAAAATGACGTTTCACGAGAGGGCTAAGATGCTTAAGGCGTTGTCCACTCATTTGGGTCAGCATAAGCAGGCACTGTACGACCTGTCTTTCAACACAGGTGCCACTCAGTCCGACCACATGATCGACATCGACGGCGGCATCGGAACGATGTTCGTTTTCGCCTCGAAAGGCCGGCGTGAGATGCCGGATGAGCATGTCTACCTGGATGGTGAGGTAGAGCAGCTGTCCCGTAACGGCACCTTCTTGGGGCAACACATCTGCACCCCTTTGCACGGGGTGGCGGTTCATATCAACGCGTTCAACTTTCCTGTGTGGGGGATGTTGGAGAAGCTGGCTCCGACACTTTTGGCGGGTGTTCCAGCAATCGTAAAACCGGCGACGAATTCCTGCTATGTGACCGAACTGTGCGTTCAATTGATGCTTGAGTCCGGCATCTTGCCGACGGGGGCATTGCAGTTGGTGTCGGGTGGCTTGGGCGATATGCTGGACCGCCTGACCATGCAGGACGTAGTCAGTTTCACCGGATCTGCTGACACCGCGTTGAAATTACGCTCTAACCCTGTGATCCTCGAGAACTCGGTGCGTTTCGTGGCTGAACAGGACAGTCTGAACTGTTCGATCCTTGGCCCCGATGCGGAGCCCGGTACGCAGGAATTTGACCTCTTTGTTAAGGAAGTTCAGCGCGAGATGACCGCGAAGGCGGGACAGAAATGTACCGCAATCCGCCGGATCATCGCGCCAGAACCTCAGGTACAGGCGGTGATCGAGGCGTTGTCCGCGCGGCTGGCCAAAACCGTCATCGGCGACCCAAGGCTGGAAACCACGCGCATGGGCGCGCTGGTCTCAAACGGTCAGAAACGCGATGTTCTGGAAAAGGCCGCAATCATCGGACAAGAGGCAGAGCGCGTTTTTGGGAACCCCGATGACTTTGTCGTTGATGGAGCGGATGCCGAGAAAGGCGCTTTCCTGCCGCCGATGTTGTATCACTGTGCCAATCCGGACGTTGCGCAGCGCGTGCACGACACAGAAGCCTTTGGCCCGGTCAGCACAGTGATGGGGTATCGCGATCTCGACCATGCCATCGAACTGGCGAACCGGGGGCAGGGGTCTTTGGTGGCGTCGGTCATTACCCATGACGTGGACGTGGCGCGGCAGGTTGCCATGGGGGCCGGGGCCTATCATGGGCGTCTGTATTTCAACAACCGCGACTCGATGAAGGAATCCACCGGACACGGTTCCCCCTTACCGCATATGGTTCACGGCGGCCCCGGACGCGCGGGTGGCGGCGAAGAGATGGGCGGCGTGCGTGGTGTGAAACACTATATGCAACGGACCGCCATTCAGGGTTCACCTGATCTGCTGGCCGCGATTTGCAACAAATGGGTGCCCGGCGCAGCTGAAATCGAAGGTCCCGCGCATCCCTTTACCCGCAGGTTCCACGAGCTTGCGATTGGTGAGACCATCCACACTGAACCACGTATAATCACCCTTGAAGATATTGAACATTTCGCCAAGTTCACCGGCGATACGTTCTACGCTCATATGGATCAGGCGGCGGCGGAACGGAATCCGTTCTTCCCAGGTCGTGTTGCGCATGGCTATCTGTTGCTGTCGTTCGCTGCCGGGTTGTTTGTTGAGCCGAACGAGGGGCCGGTGCTGGCCAATACCGGCCTTGACGAATTGCGTTTTATGAAGCCCGTTGAGGCGGGTGACAGCATCAAGGTGCGTTTGACGGTCAAAAACAAGACCGGGCGCAACGATGAATATGGCGAGGTCCGCTGGCATGTCACTCTGACCCAGCAGGATGATGAGATCGTTGCTGAATATGAGCTTCTGACAATGGTCGCCTACTAGGCGCAAGGGGTCGGATGGTAATTCCCACCGGCCCGATTATACTTGGCGTATGAAGGATACGGTTCCAGATTGGTTCGAAACCTGTGTCAGCCAACTGACGACAACGGGCACGCAACGCGTGTGGTCTGTCCTGGTCACAATTTTCGGTGATCTGGCGCAGGACGGATCGGATCATATCAGCGGATCATTGATCACTACGCTTACGAGTCTGGCGGGGATCAGAGCCGAGGCCACGCGCGTTGCGCTGCATCGATTGCGCAAAGAAGGCTGGATTGAAAGCACGCGGGTCGGGCGGACCAGTGTGCATCGGTTGACAAATTTTGGTCGCAGCCAAAGCACCGCGGCAACGCCACGCATTTATTCCAGTGAAACGAAAATGCCGGATATCTGGCATGTTCTTATCGCCAGCAACGCGGAAAGGTCCCGAAAGGAATTGTCGGACGTGATGCTGACGGGGGATTACATCTTGCTGAACCCGGCGACTGCCATGGCGCCCGGGCCTATGCCTGAGGATCTAGAGGATCTTTTGGGTGTTGAGAGCAACACCATTTCCGTTCCAGGCTGGCTTCGGGACCTGTGCGGGCCGAAGCCGCTGAAAACTGTCTACGATCAATTCTGGGGCGCAATTCAGGATGTTGAACGGCTTTTGCCTCCCGAAGGGGCGGGTGATCCGATGCGATCTGCAGTTTTGCGCGTTCTGGTCGTGCACGCTTGGCGGCGTATCGTTCTGCGCCATCCGAATCTGCCTCCGGCATTTTTGCCGGATGACTGGAAAGGCGTCGAGTGCAGAGAAGCTGTCTCACGTTTGTTGGAAAGATTGCCTCGTCCCACTCTTACCACTTTGGAAGCCGAGCTGATCGATTAGTCCTTTTCCAGATATCGTTAGGCCGAACTCCCCAGATTTCATGTGCGAATTCAGAGTGGGTCGCTCAGTCTTTGCGGGCATGAAAGCCTGGTATTCTAAAAGTTACTATTAATGTTACATAGAGGACTCGAAGATCGACATTCAAGTAACATAAGTCTTGCATCGAATCGGGTGAACATTTATTAACCGACCAGACGGTTGATATTGTTCCAATGGAACAGGAGAACTCAAAGATGGACGCATTCATTTGTGACGCGACGCGCACTCCGATTGGGCGGTATGGCGGTGCGCTGTCTTCGATCCGCACAGATGATCTGGCCGCACTTCCGCTGGCGGCCTTGAAGGCGCGTAACCCGCATGTCGACTGGACCAGTATCGACGATGTGATCTATGGTGATGCCAATCAGGCGGGCGAGAGTAACCGGAATGTTGCGCGCATGGCGGCCCTGTTGGCCGGTTTGCCAATTGAAGTGCCGGGAACGACGGTGAACCGTCTATGTGCCAGCGGCATGGATGCGGTCGGAATGGCGGCGCGTGGCATCAAGGCGGGCGACTACGATCTGGCCATCGCGGGAGGCGTAGAGAGCATGTCCCGCGCGCCGTTCGTGATGCCCAAAGCAACTTCTGCGTTTACCCGCGGCAATGCAGTATATGACACCACGATCGGTTGGCGTTTTGTGAACCCGAAGATGAAGCAGGATTATGGCGTGGATTCCATGCCGCAAACCGCCGACAATGTCGCCGATGACTATGGGGTCAGCCGAGAAGATCAGGATTCCTTTGCCGCGCGCAGTCAGGCCCGCTGGGTTAACGCGCATGCGGCAGGTGTGTTCAAGGACGAAATCACCCCGGTTTCGGTTCCGCAGCGAAAAGGCGATCCGATTGTCGTTGAAACGGATGAGCATCCGCGCCCGGGAACAACAGCAGAAAAACTCTCGGGTCTAAAAGGTGTGAACGGACCTGAGAGAACGGTGACGGCAGGTAACGCCTCCGGCGTGAATGACGGCGCAGCCGCGATCCTCATGGCGAATGAAGCAGCGGCGGCAAAGAACGATTTGACCCCGATGGCCCGTGTGGTTGGCATGTCCGTGGCCGGTGTCGAGCCGCGCATTATGGGTATTGGTCCGGTTCCGGCGAGCCGTAAGGTTTTGGCGCGCGCCGGGCTCAGCGTCGATCAGATGGATGTGATAGAGTTGAACGAAGCCTTTGCCTCGCAAGGGTTGGCAACACTTCGCGCGTTGGGTCTGCCGGATGATGCGGCCCATGTAAACCCGAACGGTGGCGCGATCGCTCTGGGTCATCCCTTGGGTATGTCGGGGGCACGGTTGGTTATGACTGCCGCGTATCAGCTGCGCCGCACCGGCGGACGCTATGCGCTTTGCACCATGTGTGTGGGCGTCGGGCAGGGCGCTGCACTTATTCTTGAACGCGTGTAACGGAGGAGACGGGACATGTATGCTCAGATGGTAGAATCCGAGGCATCAAACGATGATCCGGACAAGTTGGCCGAATTCCAGGCGCGGATCGACGCCGATATCAAGATTGAACCCAAGGACTGGATGCCTCAGGCCTATCGCAAGACACTGATCCGCCAGATCGGACAACATGCGCATTCCGAGATCGTAGGTCAGTTGCCCGAAGGGAACTGGATCACGCGGGCGCCAACACTAGAACGTAAAGCGATCCTTCTGGCCAAGGTGCAGGATGAGGCCGGACATGGGCTTTACCTGTACTGTGCAGCTGAAACGCTGGGTGTCAGTCGTGACGAGATCACCGAGATGTTGCTGGACGGTCGTATGAAATACTCTTCGATCTTCAACTACCCAACACTGAACTGGGCCGATATCGGTGCCGTCGGGTGGCTGGTCGACGGTGCCGCCATTATGAATCAGGTGCCGCTGCAAAGGACGTCCTTCGGACCTTACTCCCGCGCGATGATCCGCATATGCAAGGAAGAGAGCTTTCATCAGCGTCAAGGCTACGACGCTATTCGCAAAATGGCCGAAGGTACGCCCGAGCAGCGCAAGATGGCACAGGATGCGATGAACCGTCTGTGGTACCCGTCGCTGATGATGTTTGGGCCCTCGGACAAAGACAGCGTGCATTCGGCGCAATCCATGGCGTGGAAGATCAAGATCAACACCAATGATGAGCTGCGCCAGAAATTCGTCGATCAAACCGTTCCGCAGGCCGAATATCTGGGTCTGACCATCCCCGATCCCGATCTGAGATGGAACGAAGAGCGGGGCCACTATGACTACACCGATCCCGATTGGTCCGAATTCTTTGACGTGATTAAGGGCAACGGTCCCTGCAACGTTGATCGTCTGGCCGCGCGTAACAAGGCCTGGGACGACGGTAAATGGGTCCGTGATGGGCTGTTGGCCCATGCCCGCAAGAAACAGGCCGGCAATCTGGCTGCTGAATAAGCTTACCCTGAGGAGGATACCCGATGAATACCGAATGGCCCTTGTGGGAAATCTTCATCCGTGGCCAACATGGGATGAGCCACCGACATGTCGGTTCACTGCATGCTCCTGACGCGGAAATGGCAATCAAGAACGCGCGTGACGTTTACACACGCCGCAACGAAGGC
The DNA here is from genome assembly GCF_947497005.1 of uncultured Ruegeria sp. Lineage (GTDB taxonomy): Bacteria > Pseudomonadota > Alphaproteobacteria > Rhodobacterales > Rhodobacteraceae > Ruegeria. The sequence continues at coordinate 129,537 of NZ_CANMFF010000010.1, forward strand.
GTTTCGATCTGGGTGGTTGAGGCCAACAACATCTCGGCCTCGTCGCCTAGCGACAAAGGCCCGCTGTACGAGCCCAGCGAAAGCAAAGTGTACCGTCACCCGACCTTCTTCGACATCCCCGATGAAGTGGGGGCGATGTGATGAACCATGACGAAGCCTTCCAGCAGTTTCTGCTGCGGATGGGGGACAACACCCTGATCCTGGGTCATCGCGTCAGCGAATGGTGTGGGCATGCGCCTGTGCTGGAGGAAGATATCGCACTGGCCAATACTGCGCTGGACCTGATCGGTCAGACTCAGATGTGGCTGGGCCTTGCGGGTGAGGTCAAGGGCGGTAAAAGCGCCGATGATCTGGCATTTTTGCGCGATGCCTGGGATTTCCGCAACGTGCTTCTGGTCGAAGTTCCAAACGGTGATTTCGGTCGTACACTGATGCGCCAATTCCTGTTCGATGCCTGGCATTCGATCATGCTTGGGCGTCTGATGACATCCTCGGACGATCGTGTTGCTGCGATTGCCGCGAAAGCAAGCAAAGAGGTTACCTACCATCTCGAACGCTCAGGCGACACGGTTGTGGGACTTGGCGACGGGACCGAGGAAAGCCATGCCCGGATGCAGGAAGCGCTGGATTACCTGTGGCCGTATGTAGGCGAGATGTTCATCAGTGACGAAGTCGATACCACGATAGTTGCGGCTGGGATCGCACCCAATCCAACCGATCTGCGTGATGAATATTATGCTCTGGTCGAGCGAATTCTGACCCTGGCGACTTTGACTATTCCGGAAAGCCGCTTTGCACATAAGGGCGGGCGCGATGGGCGTATGCATACAGAACATCTGGGTCATTTGCTGACGCAGATGCAATGGCTGCAGCGCGCTTATCCCGGGGCAAGCTGGTAACTGGTGATGCAACACTTTTCGACCGATACGATCTGGGAATGGCTGGATGCCGTTCCCGATCCCGAGATTCCTGTGATCTCGGTCGTTGATCTCGGGATTGTGCGAAATGTGCGTTGGGACGCTGGGGCTCTGGTCGTTACGGTCACGCCAACCTATTCCGGCTGTCCGGCGACGTCCGTCATCAGCATGGATATCGAAACCGCTCTGCACGATCACGGAATCGGGGATGTGCGGATCGAAACCAGCATCTCACCCGCCTGGACCACTGATTGGCTCAGCGAAAAAGGCCGCGCCAAGCTTGAAGAGTTTGGCATTGCGCCGCCGCAGGCGGCGGGCGGCCCTGAGCGCTGTCCGCGATGCGGCAGCAAGGCGGTTGAAAAGGTCAGCCAATTTGGCTCGACCCCGTGCAAGGCCCATTGGCGCTGCGCCGACTGTCTGGAACCATTTGATTACTTCAAGTGCATCTGAGGAGGAGCACCGGATGGCACGTTTTCATGACCTGAAAGTCACCGATATCCATAAGACCATCCGCGATGCGGTCGTGGTGACCCTAAAACCCGAAAACGGCGCGGCGGATCAATTCGACTTCACCGCCGGTCAGTACCTGACCTTCCGGCGCGATTTTGACGGAGAAGAACTGCGCCGGTCCTACTCCATTTGCGCGGGCAAGGATGACGGTGTTCTGCAGGTCGGCATCAAGCGCGTCGAGGGGGGTGCGTTTTCAAGCTGGGCCAATGCGGAACTCAACGTTGGTGACGTTGTGCAAGCGATGCCACCGATGGGCAGCTTTCACACGCCGATCGATGTAGATGCAGAAAAGCAATATCTTGGCTTCGCTGGCGGGTCAGGCATCACGCCGGTTCTGTCGATCCTGAAAACAACACTGGCGCGTGAGCCCAAATCCCGCTTCACGCTGATCTACGCCAACAAAGGAATAAACACGATCATGTTCCGTGAAGAACTGGAGGACCTGAAAAACCTCTATATGGGCCGCCTGAACGTGATCCATATTCTAGAGGCCGATGCACAGGAAATCGATCTGTTCACCGGACTGGTGACGCAGGAAAAATGCGGCGATCTGTTCAAGCACTGGATCGATATCAAAAACGTCAATACAGCCTTTATCTGCGGACCCGAGCCGATGATGCTGGGTATTGCTGCTGCGCTGCGCGAACACGGTCTTGACGACAGCCAGATCAAGTTCGAACTCTTCGCCAGCGCCCAGCCGGGCCGGGCCAAACGCAAGACAGGAACGGCAGAGGCCGGCACCCAGGCCAATCAAACCAGCGCATCGATCACGTTGGACGGGTCCACCCAAACTGTGACCTTGCCCAAGGATCAGTCTATTCTTGAAGCCGCGCTGGGGAACGCCATGGATGCGCCATATGCGTGCAAGGCAGGGGTTTGTTCCACTTGCCGCTGCCGAGTTCTGGAAGGGGAGGTCGAGATGCTCGCCAATCACGCACTCGAGGATTACGAGGTCGAAAAAGGCTATGTGCTAAGCTGTCAGGCTTACCCGGTGACCGACCGCGTGGTCGTGGATTACGACCAATAAAGGGAGAGGATCGATGACCGACGCCATGACACTCGACAGCTATCTGGCCGCAGGCGGTGTGCTGACCAATCCGACCAATGTTCCACCGCGCTATCGGGCTGAGTTAATGAAGTTGATGGCCACGTTTGTGGACAGCGAGCTGGCCGGTGCCGCCGGTTTCGCCGACATCATCAACCAGGGCCCAGGCATCAAGGAACGTATTGCGGCCGCCAAAATTGTGTTGGAGAAAACCGATCATGCGGATCGGGTCCTGAAGATCATGGGCGAATTCGGCGCAGACACCGAGCGATATGCGACGCATCACCCATGGACTTCTCGGTTGGATCGCAACGACGACATGGGCGCGACCCGCAGTGCGCATGACATGCGCCTTGCCGTGTTCAACTATCCAATCTCAGACTGGACTGACGCTGTCATCATGAACTTGCTGATGAGCCGCGCCGTAGCGGAACAACTGGCCGAATTTTCGACGGTTTCGTACCAGCCGCTTGCCGAAGCGTTCCGGCAGATCGCGCCAACAGAGGCGCATCATGGTGATCTGGCGCTGGAAGGCGCTGTTAAGCTCGCTGAAAACGGACAGACGGAGCAAATGCAGCGCGCGGTGGATTACTGGTGGCCCCGTGTTGCAGTGTCTTTCGGTGGTGATGACCCAAGGCGGTTCGAGTTTTTGAGATCATTGGGCCTGCGCCACAACAGCAATAATGCGCTACAGAAGCGCTGGGCGCAGGCAGCGGGCGCAGTCTTGAATGGGCTGGGTTTGAAACCGCCTGCCTAGACTTGTGCGGCCGAGGATGGCCGAGGGTCTTGTGTAGATTTGGGTTTAGTCAGAAACCGGGCAAGGCGTATGAAGGGCCGCTCGATGAGATAGTACAGGATTGTGGCGATGGGAATCGCCGCGATAAGTGTTATCGCACTGACAATTGGCACAACCAGATTTGGATTACTCGTAAGAGCTGCCGCCTGCCGGGTCAGTTCCGATTTGTAGATAAGAAAAGGATGCATCAGATAGAGGCTGTAGCTGATTTTGCCGAGGAATTCAGTGAATCGATTTACGAAAAAAGTCACCGGATAGAGGGCCTGAGACAGTGCAAGACATCCAAATCCAAGGCCCCATCCCAGGATAAAGATCAAAGAAATAGGATTGGTAGAAGCGTCCGGGTATGGCCCGTAAAGAAACATTAGTGTCAGAATACTCAGACCAGCGGCGAGAGTGGCAAGCCCGACCGGACGTTCCCATGAGGGTTTGACTTCTTGATAAATGCTCCATCCCAACAAGCCGAAAGCGAAATATGGGGCGTTGGTGAAGAAGCTATGCCAATAAAAACCGTGAGGCACCTCGCTGGAACCCGACAAGTTTACGATGGCCCATCCGATACAGGACGCCAGGAATAAGACGAGAGCGCCCCAGATGTTGCGCCAGACCCAGAAGAATGGGAATATCAGGTAAAATATGGCTTCGACACCAAGTGACCACCCGGCAGGAACAAGGCTGTATTGGTCTTCAGGTACAAATCCGAAAGTGAACGTGAAGTTTCTTAAGAGTGTATCAAATTCTACCGGCGACCCTTTCCGGTACCAGAGAAACAACATGAGATAAAAAAGCGGAGCTATCCGCAAGAACCGTCGAAGGGCGTACACCCAGCCGCGATTTGCTTTTACTCCATTGGGATAGGCAAGCGACATGGAAAAAGCGCTGATGATGAAAAACAGTGGTACGCCCATTGCAAGGTAACCCACGTGCCATCCAAAAAACTCGACACCCAATGGGTGAATATAAATGGCATGCATGCAAACAACGCCGGACGCTGCGATTCCTCGCAAAGCATCAAGGCCATGGGCCCGCTGGGTCTTTTGGTTGGTTGCCATGGCCTGCTCAGATTTTGTTTCGTGCATATTATACGGTCAACAGAGATTGACAACAGACAAGCGTTGAACTTGGTGGGGTATGACGGTGTCGACCTGTCGCGAGGTTCTCCGAAGATCGCCTTGCAGTGTTCCATCCAATAGTTTGCGCAACTTGACAAGATGTATTTCGCACGATTTCCGATCAGAGAATGAAAAGGGACAAGTGGTCGCCCGATGGGTCGAACCAGTGATTTTCTTGATCTCGCAGTCGCTTCCTGTAGCGACGGGTGCTCACTGGCACTGTTTTCCACCATCGTACTCGTGGCTCTCGTCTTCTACTGGTTATCGGGACCCGCGCTTAAGTGTACGGCACGCCCAGTGTACGTAAATCATCCAGCCACCGTGACAGGTAATCGCTATTCTCGAATGGGGCCCGCTTGGCTTCCTGGATCGAGAAATCGGGATTGCTCTTCAGAAACTCATCCATGATTGAGTGTGCGTCATTGTCAAAACCGTTCCGCAAAAGAACCGGCGCGTAGGTGCGCTTCAGCCCGTCAGGAATTTTGCTCATCTTTTCGATCGTTGCTTTTGCTCCGTCATAGTCTTCGGCAAAATATTGAGCCCACCCCAAATTCCAGAAGTACCAGTCCTGGTGGTGTGGATTCAGCCGGATCGCCCGTTTCATTCGCTCGACGGCTTCGGGGGTGTTGCCGCTGTAGACCAGCGGGTCGATGGAATCTGCCAATACGGACGCCGAATTCGAGTTGAGGGAGATCGCTTTGTCATAAACTGCCGCAGCCCGTCCGAGGTTGCCGCTTTGCGTCGTGGCATTGGCCAAGACCCAATGGCCCTTGAAATTGAAAGGTTCCAACTCAATGGCTTTTCTCGCCATGGCAAAAGCGCGTTCCAGCGATTCATCTCACGTCAGGGTATCCGTCCACCCCCAACGATACCCGTTGATATGAGCCCATGCGGCTTCAACATATGCGCCCGCGAAATCGGGATCGATTTCGATGGCCTTGGCGCTAAGTTTTTCCGCCTTGGCATTGCCCTCTCTTTTAAAGGTAAACCACTGTTCTTGCGCGCGTTTGCGCAATTCGTAGGCCCCAAGACTTTCTGTTGGGTGATGTTTCAGACTGCTGTATTCAGCCAGATCAATATTGGTCGAAAGAAGCGATGCGATCGTCCGGGTGATCTCGTCTGTACTGAAAAAATATCCTGTAAATCCCTATTGTAACTGTCCGCCCAGATGTTCTGACCCGTAGTCGCATCAATGAGTTGGGACGTAACACGCAAGCGCTCACCCGCGACCTGAACGCTACCTTCTACAATGTAGCGCACCCCCAATTCCCGTGCCACCTGTTGTGCATCCGCGGGTTTGTCTTTGTACAAGAACGTCAAATTGCGTGCGACGACAAAAAAATCGGAAAATCGGGAAAACGCAGTCAGGATATTCTCACTCAGACCGTCGCTCAGGTCGTTCTGGCTCGGGTTGTCGTTGAGATTGTCAAACGCCATTACCGCGATGGAGGGCTTGCCTGACGCAAGCACAGATGGCTTGTCTGCTTCGGGTGATTGTGCCGTGGGTCACGGTTGCCACCACCACGCGGCGACCCCCAATATCAGGGCGACAGCGGCACCGGCTGCGATGAACTGAGATTTTTTTGATGGCTTTTTCCAAAGGCGCGATTGGTGAAACAACGGCCCTGGCTTTTTCATCCATGACAAGGCTGAACACATGTATGGGGTCGGATATAATTTTGACTTGGTGTTTCCCAAGGTCTTCAATGTTGAGATCGAGCTTGGTTTTCACTTGTTCGATTACTTTTGCCGACATGTAGATGCCATCCGGGTCAGACAAGCTTTCGATACGCGCGGCAACATTGACGCCATCCCCGTGAATGTCGTCCTGATCCATTACGAAGTCGCCGACGTTGAGACCGATCCGGTATCTCACCTGCGAGTTCTGCGGTATGTCCTTATTGTCGATCCCGACATAGTGCTGCATGTTCACGGCACATTGCACAGCCTCAACGGCACTTGCAAAATCGATGAGCAATCCGTCACCCATCAATTTTACGATGCGCCCATTATGTGCGGCCACGATAGGTTCGAAAAGCCGTTCGCGATGGCTTTTGACTATAGCGAGAGTACCCGCCTCGTTCTCTCTTATAAGGCGGCTGTAGCCGACTACATCTGAGGCAAGTATCGCGGTGAGACGTCTTTCCAATCAACCGCCTCCCTGAGTAGGCATTACGCTGAATTGAGAGCCGCATCCAAGCCAGATGCGTTAGCCCAACAAATGTATACCTAAAAACGCCCCAAAAAAAACTATTGTGTTCAAGGCAGTGATGCATCGCCTCTAGCGAACATTGGTTTGGATTAAATGGGGTCGGTTTTGTCGTCGTTTCTATTCTCAGGTGCTTCAATCGTTTGCGTGACGAATGACCGCTTTGCTGACACCGCTCTGCGGCTGTCGTTCCATTGTTATATGGTAGGAATGGACCGGACCCGCCCTATTGAATCTAGCCTCTGAACCAAAGCGGAGCGTTGCCGTCTGTCCAAGGCGAATACTTGATCATTACGTGTATAAAGACTTCGCTTGCCAGGAAACGATCCAGCCATGCAATCAAATTCGGCCATTCCTGTGCATCAAACCACGCCCTGTCTATATGGGCGAATTGGCGGACAAAGGGCAGAAGAGCCAAATCTGCAAGCGTTGAGCAATCTCCAAACAGCCAGGACCGCCCGTTCAACCGTTCATCTAGGCTGATCAGATAACTCGCAGCTTTCCTGCGCTCTAACGCATGGTCAACGTCCGGATAGCGCGTAGCATACTTGGTGTGATCCAAAGCAGCCTTGAATGGACCATCGTTTTCCTCGATCAGGTCCCATCCTTCCTGTGGCATGTCTAAAAGCCGTTGCGGATCATTTTGTTCGAGCGCCCAGATCATGATATCCAGGCTTTCGTCAATAACCTGTTCCGGAAGGAGAAGCGTTGGCACCGTGCCGGATACAGATGTTTGCAGGAACGCTTGCGGTTTGTCCCTTAGACGAATTTCACGCAACTCAACTTTGACACCTGAACTTGCCAAAGCGAGGCGGGCCCTCATTGCATACGGGCAGCGGCGGAACGTCCATAAGATAGGGTGATGAGCCATATGAGGATTTATCTGTAATCTGCCAGTACGGTCAAACTCTTCCTCGCCGGTTAAGTCAGAGCTTTTGATTTTATGCTGGCAGTTCCGGTCAAATGGGCCGGCGTTTTGACGAACCAACCTGCTTCAAGGCTCGGTTGCTCATCCTCGTCTCTTAAGACGGAGTTGTTCCCGAAGAGGATCAAGGCGGTACCTTCGGTAATAATCGGTATTGGCTGGCCCCTGTTTTCATAGGAGAAACAATAATCGGCATCACCAACAGTACCGGCGGATTGGCCGCCGAGTACGGCGTTGAAAGGACTGCCATGATCGACGCCACCTTTCTGAAGGCGCATCGCTGGGCACCCAGTCTGGGCGAAAAAAAGCAAGCATGGATGCCTGATCGGCCGCGCCAAGAGTGACATAAGCACCATGCTGCACGTCAACTGTGAAAGCCAGGGGGCGCCCGCTCCAAATCTTCATCACTTCGGGACAGGTCGGTGATTATAGCGGCATGCGGGCTCTACAGCGGTTCTCCGAACTTCAAACCACCTTCTTTGGTGCTTCCATCTAAGAACAATAACGCCCGGTTTGTAACCAGCCATCGAACCACCTTGATAAACTCCCAGAACACAAAACTGATTGAGTTCGGCTCTTCTGTCAGCCCGGCCATATGGCGCTGATAGCAAAGAAGAAGGATTCGAGCCTCACCTGAACGTTTGCCCTTGAACGACTGTAGCTTGCCAATCGCGTCGCCTCGGCTCGATGTGCTCAGGCGATCAACAACTACTCGACTGGCGACCAATCTGTGCCAGGGTCGAAGGTAGAAATTTCAGCAGCAATATCCAATGTCTCAGGCCCAAAATCCGCCTCGTAGACTATGCCGCTTTCGCCAACCATAAAGGAATGGATACCTGTTTCTCCGTAAAAGGAAGGTACTGCAAGCAAGGCGTGTCCCGAGACAAAGCGATCACCGGCAAAGTAAGAGTAAGCACCTCCGGGAGCGTTCGGACCCTGCGCGTGCAGGATAGTGTAGTAGTAACCCAGAAAAGGTTCAGCTTCATGATCGCTCTCTCCGTCGCTCCACCCAGAGGCGGCAGCTCGGGCAAGTGCTGCACCGACAAAGCTGTCGTCTTCCGGCCAGAAAAGTCCGTTTCGCTTTCCCGGATCGGAAATGATCGTCTGCGCGAATTCCATGACGCCATCACCGTTGTGATCCACAAGGCGGAAGGCTGCTTGAAGGTCGACATAGGCCTCAAGCAATTCGATCACTTCCAATTCATTCATGCCGATTTCTCGGGCCGAGAGTTCCTCGACCCCGGCTTCCAGGTCAAAGCGCCAACCGTCTTCCGCTTGTAGAATTGGGATTGGGAAGGGCCAACTGTCTACACCTAACAGAAGTACAACCCCGTTGTCCTCTGGTTGAAAGCGGTACCCCTCAGCATACATGCCAAGCACTTCCTGCCTTCTTTCCTGATCTTCCGCTGGATCGCCCGTTCCAACCAGATCTTTGGCTTCGGGTCCGAAAATCGTGATAAGCTTGCTCTGATCATTGGCTTTCAACGCGTCGACAAAAGCGTCCAGTGCGGTCTGCGGAGTATCAAATCGGGCTCCGTCCGACAACGCGGGGCCGGTGATCGCAGCTAGCACCAAAACTGATAGTACAGATCTAAGCATTTTACCGTCTCCGCTTGCCTTTGGCGGCGTGCCCACGTTTGGACGCGCTTTGAGTTCTGTTGCCGGACGCTTTTTTCTTCATCGCCTGACCTTTGGACGCCGTGGGCTTGCGCTGGGTTGTTACAGCTTTCTTTGCCTGCGGTCTTTGCGCGACGGGCTTTTTCGCCGTATCCGGGCGTTTGGTGCGGTCAATGGCCTGTTGTTTTGCGACAGCCTTGTCCCGGTCGACGTTTCCCCGGTTCACCTGTGGCAAGGATTTGCTCCCACCGTCTCGGTTCGCAAGAGCACCGCCAGCAACAGCTCCGGCACCTGCGCCAGCTGCGACCGCAGCTGCCGCGCGGTCACGGCTAATATCTTCAGCTCCGGATTCACGGCTCAACTTTGCGCGTAGTTCATCCGTGCGACCCTCGGGGCGGTTAACCGGCAAGTCGCCACGACCATCTTCAGGTCTTTTGTGAGTGGCGATTTTGTCTCGTGCCTCCTGTTGACGGTCAGGATCGGGTTTCCATCCAATATCCGTGCGATCACCCAAATCTATGTCATTGCCGATGTTGACATTGCCATCGACGTCTATGTCGATATCCGGGTTTCTGTAAATCGGACCGCCGCCCCAGCCACTACAGTTTCGGCACCCCCAGTAGTCATACCAATCGTCGTCGTCGTCAAAAATCTCGTCGATCAGCGCGACGGCACCAAAGGTCAGCAATGCCGCCCCCACGACATCTCCGGTCGACGGGCCAGTATAGACCGTCTCTGGGTTGTACTGCGGGACGTATACTGTTTCAGGTTCTGTTGGTGCAATTACAACTGTGTCGTCGTCAGACACTTCGACAGTTTGCTCGGGTCCTGAAACAAGAGCGCCGCTGTCAATCGCCTGGTCCCGCATGACTTGAACCGCATCCATCACATCATCGGACTGGGCCAACATTGCTGTGCCCATTGTTTCGGTCCAATCGATATGGGTGGCCATCTGGCCGACGACTTCGGGAAACGCTGTCGCCAATACGCTGACAGAAGGATCCCAGCCCATGGCCTCGATTTCCGGTTCAAGTTCGGCGGGATCACGGTCGGCGTTATCCAGCAAATACCGCTCGGCCTTTACAACCTCCAGTGGCTGTGTAGCCGCGACGAAAATCTGAATCAGCAATGTGTCGGGGTAAAGAGCCACCGGAGCGACCAATGTCTGAAGCTCAGCATCGGTTAGAAGGTCGGACGAAATTGCCGAGGTATCTTCGGCGGTCGCGTCGTCGTCGGATGCCTCTTGTGCAGACAGGATAGTAGATGCGCCAATACCGAGCGCAAATATGAGATACCTAAACATATTGCGATCCTTCTATTTTTCGCAGGATCACCCAAGATCGCGATTCTGGCAACCTGGTGATCAAATGTACGTCTGCGGGTCACACAGTCGACCTTGACCGCAGCGGGCGAGAGAGACTGCAATGTGCAATCAGCATCTCCAACGCATTCTTGGGCTGGGCCACCTGCGGTTAGGTGGGTCATGCGGGGTAAAAGATGAGTCCCCTCTCGCCACCACCGCGCAAAATCTTCGCAGATTGGCGAAGATTCTTCCCACACAGAACAAAACGCGACAAGCCTGACCAAATTGCCGCTTGGCCTCATGCATTTATCAAAAAGCAATCTATCCAAGTGGTGCTGGCTTTGCGATGAAGGAAACTTCCTTGACTCTATGCTGGGTAAGAACCACAAGAGTGCATTGGTAAAATTTACTCGTCGTCGCGGTGCTGCCGACTTCGATGATCCAATGGTCTTCAGTATAATTGTAGCATGTGCCCCCGCACAGGAACGGATTTCGCTGGGGTGTTCAGGACGAACTCGTTACTCGCAAACGTTCGCAAATGTCACCTGATTTTTTCTAGACAATGCGCAACACATGAAAGAAGGCGATGCATGAAAAATACGTGGCTCGTGACATGCGTGCCTGATGCCCGATAGGTTCGGGCTCAGACGCTGCTTTACCCTGCCTAAATTCAAACGTTTGCGCGGTGCTTCGGGCTTGATCCTGACAAGCTTTGTGTTGCTTTCGGGATCACAACTTTCAGCTCATGAAGCGCCTGTAAAATCCCAGGTATCCGAGAATTCTGTCGGATTGGTTTGCGATGAAGGTTACGAAGACACGGGCGGATCGTGCCAGAAAGAAAACATACCCGAAAACGCATATTCTACCGGCAGTTCCTATGGTCAAGGATGGGAATGCAACCATGGTTTCCAGCGTGTCGCGGATCTATGTGAGAAAATAAAAATCCCCGAAAACGCCTACGTCGCTTCAACTGGGGATCGCTGGCACTGTAATCGATTGTTCTGGCGCGTCGAAGGGGAATGCGAAGAAGCGATTGCACCTGAAAACGGGTTCGTCGAAACCCGATTTGGCGTGCAGGAAACACATTGCAACTGGGGATTTCGTAAAGAGGGCCAGGGTTGTGTTGCAATTGAAGTCCCCCGAAACGGCCGCCTGACTGACAAGAGCAGCACAGATGGCTGGGTCTGCCTCAGAGGATTCAGGTCAGTAGCGAGCCGTTGCGAGTCTGTAGCCATTCCCGAGTACGCATATCTTACGTCTGACACTCATTCTGGATGGAATTGCGAGCGTGGTTTTCGCCCAAGTCGAAATAAGTGCATAGCGATCATCGTCCCATCAGAAACTCATTTGAACCGAAGAGGTGATGGATGGGAATGCAATCAACCCTTCAAACGTCAGAACGATACATGTGAAGAATTCGTGTCGCGATAACACGCCAGCAGACTTCGCCATAGCCCTGACATAGCCAGAAAGATCAAACCGTGAACCTCAATTCCATTGACGAAAATCTAGGCAAAAAACTCAAGGCCGAAAAGGCGCGTCGCCGATCCTACGGGATCAAGATATTTATCGCGTCAGCGGTGTTTGTGTCAGCGATAATTGTGGTGGTGTTTCTCTGATGCGCAAGAAATCCTCTCGGGTAAGCCTTCAAGCCTCAAAGACGTCAGATCATGGTTTGGAACAAAGAGCGTTTCAGGACCGCAGCGTTCGAAAAACGCGGAATGCCGACGTGTCCGGAGTTATTGAAGAAGAGTTCGGAAAGTACCTGATTAAAGCTGGCATTCTGAGCGGAAACAGCGTTGCACGGGCCTTTCCCAAGCCACCTGCCAAAACACAGGCCATGATTGCCGATGCAGTTGGCGAAACACCGGCAATGGCTATCGAAGCGTTAAAAGAAATTCTCGAAGAACGTGACAGGAAACGCGGCGGCCAACGCCGTTTGGAAGGAAATTCCGGCACCCTTGTTCCCAGCGAAAGAGAATACACAGAAGCCCTTCGCCAAGTCAGGTTCTCACCGGCGCAAGCTACTATGCTCAGAGCACTTTCAATCTCTGGAACGGAAGGTCTGACCATTGATCAACTGTCTCAGGCAGCCGGTTACAAGTCGCGCGAGACATCCATCAAGGTCTTCAGAAAAGTCGGGTTGTTGATCGCGGAATACCTGGAACTCGAGCTGCCCGAAACCGGATCGGAAAACAGTGATGGTGCTGCTCAGGTTCTGGCCTTTTCTCATATCCAAAGTGACGATAAACCCGCGATTTGGATCATGCATCAGGAACTGCGCGGCGCTGTTCGTTCGGTACTTTGATGTACATTCCTGCGCCCGCTTTCGAACGGAAGTCCGAACAGGACCAAATACAGACATTATTGCACAGGTAACTTATTCTGGAGAAACGGCAAAACCGCTCAATCTGATCTATGTACCTGTAAAATTGGCAAAAATACTTAAACAGAAACAGTTCTGGAGCTTTTCGAAGATTTAGTGAAGAGCAGCCAGATGACCCCGATCCAAATACGCACTGACAACAAGAGGTTTGTGCCGATCAGCGGCCTCCATCGATTGGAGGCCATTCGTGCCGGTGTATGCATGTTTTCGATCTGCTCAGTTGGAAGTTCAAGACCTGTTTCCAGATTGGTGCTCGAAAACAGATTCAGGATTTGCGAGACGTGAAGCGCGGCACGTCACTTTTCTTCGATCACTTCAAGCAACCTACCTACATCCGCACGCACGGTTTCTATTGCCGCTTCACGCACCGGGCCGAATCCGCGGATTTCCAGCGGGGCTGACAGGATTTTCAGGCAAGTATCAGCCTTGATGGTGGGCGCCGCCACTTCGAGATGATCCAGGATATTATGAAACCAAGCTAAAGTTTCGTTTTCAAGCTTGCGGTCCTTTGAAAACCGGAACGGGTCAAGCCATCCGCCGCGAAACCTGCGTAAACGTGAAAGGGTTCTCAGAACGGGGGTCATCCACTCACCGTAGCTTCGTTTTGTTGGCCGACCTCGTGCATCTTTCCGGCCATTCAGAACCGGTGGAGCAAGATGGTATTTGATCCGAAAACCACTTTCGAACTCGGACAGCAGTTGTTTCTCGAATTGTCGTGAAGTCAGCAATCGGGCGACCTCGAATTCGTCCTTGATTGCCATGAGGCGGAACAAGGATTTTGCGGCGATCGAAAGAGCTTCCTCTCGTATGTGATCCGGCAGCGCAACGGCCAAACGGGCGAGGCGGTCACGGTACTGCTGTGCATAAGCATCATCGTGATAGGTCGCCAATTCGCCTGACCGAAAGTCGATTACCTGCTGCGCGGTTTCTAGAATTGATCGCTCTTGCTTTTGAACCAGAGACCGTGGGGTTGCAGCGATCACCCGGCCAAGATCAAAAGCCATCGCATTGGCCTCGACAGCGGTCCCGTTCAGCAAGATCGCCTGTTTGATTGAAGCCTCACTGATCGGGATAATCCCTTGCTGCCACGCGGCACCCAAAAGCAAGGTGTTGGCATAAACCGAGTCTCCCATCAAATCCTCTGCCAGTTTGTTCGCATCCAAACCGAGAACGTTTTCATCGCCAACAGTCCGGCGTATGAGCGCTTCTCGTTCTTCGACCCGGAGTTGGGCATCGCGATGCAGAACAAGGTCACCTGTAGGCATTTCCGCACGGTTCAGAACGATTTTGGTACCTTTGCGGTAATGAACGGAAGCTTTAGGTGCGGAAGACACGACCGCGTCACACCCAATTACGGCGTCGGCGCTCTTGGCCTCTATGCGGACTTGATTGATTTCATCGGGCGCGCGGGCAATGCGAACATAGCCGATAACCGTGCCAAATTTCTGGGCAAACCCGGTGAAATCCAGCACGCTGGCTCCTTTGCCTTCCAGATGCGCCGCCATCGTCAGGACCGCGCCGACGGTTACGACACCAGTACCGCCGACCCCACAAACAAGAAGATCATAGGGTGCGTCCAGGTTCGGAAGCTGTGGGTCGGGTACATTGGCGAGAAGTGAAGGGACATCCTGCTCTTGCCCGGATTTCTTTCGTCGCACCGCCCCTTCGACTGTTATGAAACTGGGACAAAACCCGTTCAGGCAGGAAAAGTCTTTGTTGCAGGAATTCAGGTTGATCTTTCGCTTGCGACCGAGCGGGGTTTCCAGCGGTTCGATGCTGAGGCAGTTGCTTTCGACCGAACAATCGCCACAGCCTTCGCACACCGCCGGGTTAATATACGCAAACCGCTTGGGATCTTCCACTTTTCCACGCTTGCGGCGACGGCGTTTTTCAGTGGCGCAGGTCTGTTCATAGATCAGAACAGTTACGCCTTCGATGTCGCGCAATTCGCGTTGCACGGCGTCCATCTCTTCGCGGGGATGGAAGCTTGTCTGTGCAGGAAAATCATCGCGTTTGAATTTTGTGATTTCATCCGAGACCAGAGCAATCCGATCCACCCCTTCCGCGCGGCAGGTCTGTGCGATCCCGGAAACGCTGATAGGGCCATCTACCGGTTGACCTCCTGTCATTGCTACAGCGTCATTATAGAGGATCTTGTATGTGATGTTTGTGCCTGCTGCCACAGCCTGGCGAATGGCAAGCGAGCCGGAGTGATACCACGTGCCTTCGCCAAGGTTCTGGAAGATATGTTTGTTGCCGTTGAATTTCGAGGCAACGACGTGTGGCACGCCTTCACCACCCATCTGCGCATAACCGACCGTGTTGCGGTTCATCCAACTTGCCATAACGTGACAGCCGATGCCTGACGCAGCGGTGCTGCCGTCGGGGACTTTGGTGGACGTGTTATGTGGGCAACCCGAACAAAAATAGGGTGTTCTGACCGCACCCGGAATGCTCAGAGTTGATGGCGAACTGTCCGTCAGAGCCTTCGCTTTTTCCAGCAGTCCTTCTTTCGGAAAAAACCGGTCGAGGCGCTCTGCAACGAACGGGATCAGTTCCGACGGGCTCAGCTCTCCGGTCCAGGGGATCAATGGATCGCCTGCGGCGCGGTGCTTTCCAACCATCTTTTCAGGCTTGTCACCTGGCCAGTCATAGAAATACTCCTTGAACTGGCTCTCGATAATCCCGCGTTTTTCCTCGACGACCAGCACCTCTTTTTTGCCCCGGACAAAAGACAGCGCATCGCGCCGTGCTAGGGGCCAAACCATCCCGACCTTGTAGATGTCGATGCCCAAACGGCGGCAATCGGCTTCGTCCAGTCCCAGAAGGCGCAGCACCTCCATCAGGTCAAGATGACCCTTGCCTGTTGTGACTATCCCGAAAGGAGCATCTTCGATATCATAGATGCGCCGGTCGATCGGGTTTGCCTCGACGAAAGCCTCGACCGCCTGCAACTTGTGTTCGATCCGGGTCTCGATGGCCGGGCTCGGCAAATCGGCGCTTCGGACGTGCAGGCCACCTGGCGGCAGGTCTGTTTCAGGCAAGGTAAACGCGCGGTCCGGTTTCAGTTCTACAGATTGTCCACTTTCAACGGTTTCGGAAATCGCCTTGAACCCGACCCAAGTGCCCGAAAAGCGGCTCAACGCAATACCGTATTCACCGAACTCCAGGAACTCGGCCACGTTGGCCGGGTTCAGCGTTGGCATGAACCAGGTCATGAAGGCGACATCAGACTGATGTGGCATTGAAGAAGACACACAGCCATGATCGTCACCCGCAACAACCAGAACCCCGCCCTTCGGCGACGATCCATAGGCATTGCCATGGCGCAGCGCATCCCCGGAACGGTCAACTCCGGGGCCTTTCCCGTACCACATGGAAAACACGCCCTCGACTTCGCAGTCAGGATCCAGCGAAGCCTGCTGGGCCCCAAGAACCGCAGTGGCGCCGAGGTCTTCGTTTACGGCTGGCATGAATGTAATTCGGGCTTTTTCGGTTTCATCTTTCGCTCGCCACAGTTCCAGATCCAACCCACCGAGGGGTGACCCCCGGTATCCGGATATGAACCCTGCCGTTTTGTTCCCCGCTGCTGTGTCCCTGCGTGCCTGATCCAACATGATGCGCACCAAAGCTTGTGTTCCGGTCAGGAACACCCGTCCCTCCGAGAGCCTGTACCGGTCCGACAGGGCGTATGTTTCGAATTTCAGGGATTGGTGGGTCATGGAAGCCTCGCGTTTCCTGGGTAGTGTACCGCGAAGCTCTGAGGGGTTTGTTCTACTTGTTCGGGAATTCTGATATTTTTCGAATAAAGTTTTCAATTTTCTCTGAATAGTCGGGTATAATTCCCAAATGCGCCTCGACTCACGTGACTGTCACCTACTCGCGCTCCTTCAGAAGGATTGCCGCATTTCAAACGCTGACCTAGCAGAACGGGTGGGCATGTCATCTTCTGCCTGCTGGCGCCGAGTTCGCGCGTTCGAAGAGGTCGGATTGATTTCGCAATACAGGGCTGAATTGTCGCCGGAACAGGCCGGGCTCTCATTTCAGGCTTTGGTGCATGTGCATTTGACCCGGCACAACCCAGAACACTTAGAAAGGTTCATAGCTGCAATCGAGAAGCGCCCGGAAGTAATGGAATGCTATGCCACCACCGGCCAGGCAGATTACCACATGCGGGTGATCTGCAAGGATATCGGGGCCTATAACGGTTTCCTCGAAGATTTTCTGTTTCGCCTACCGGCAGTGGAAAGCGCACAAACGAATGTCGTTCTCCGCGAAATCAAACGCAGCAACGCTCTGCCGATGCCTCTGGGTTGAAGTTGATCTTGCACATGTATTTACCATGCAATCTGAGCGTTCCGGTTTTGTCGTGATTTCTACAGCGTATTGGCGATTGTGACGAGTTTTCTAGCGACATCGAAACGGACGACCTTGAGACGCGTGCCATACCCCGAGGCTTATCGTTGGACTTCGGAAAAAAGCGGCTGGTCCGGCCCTCTACTCATCGCTGATCCCACAAATGTCGCTAGTGTCACCGCACCGTTTTCCGAGCTATGATTCACGAAGCGCAGTGAACTTCAATGCGTCCTGAGCCTGGGATTCAGCAAAAGGAAGAGGTTTGGCTGTTCAGCCAATAGTCTTGCATCTAAAACAAATATAGATGTTAATGAATGTGACTAAGCGCCCACGCCGGAGGTGGAGTTTTTAAAAGGAGAGGCAAGTGAGAAGATTGAAATCTGCAGTGGCAGCACTGTTCGCCTGCTGTCCTGCGCCATATGCGATTGCACAAGAAGACCCCATTGCACATGATGCCGAGTATTACATACTTCTGGCTCAACTTGGTGAACAATGGTCTCAAGACGATGCTGCAGTTGATGCGCGCCTTGCAGAGTTCCGAGAAAGCAACAACGGTAAACCGCCGAATATCGTCTACCTGCTGATTGATGACCTCGGGTTCGGAGAGATGGGTATCCCCGAACTCAACGCAGTACGCGGTTACGAAACACCGAACATTAACCAGTTCTCCGACGAAGCCATGCGCATGGTTCGCATGTATACTGAACCTTCCTGCACACCGACACGGACGGCGTTCACCACCGGCAGATATGCCGTGCGTTCGGGCATGGGGAATACGCAGGTTGATATCGTCGGAGAAGGGCTGCCTGCAACCGAGGTCACCTTCGCAGAAATTCTGAAACAGGCCGGGTACAACACGTCACATGTCGGCAAGTGGCACATGGGTGACATCGCTTCGGCTTGGGCTATGAACACTGGTTTTGACTACGCCCAGCACGCAGTGCATCAGCAGGGGCAACTGACGATCTATAATGACGACGCGATCCGCGAGCAGGTTTCGGTCGGCATCGCGGATTTTGATCCCATTTACACATTGGACGATTGGTTCCGGCCAGACGCTTCTGCAATGGCAACGGTCATTGAGGGTGAAGCAGGTGGCCCGATCCGTGAAATCCGTATGGAGCCCGGAGAGCGTTGGACCGCTGCCAAATACGATGAGATGAATGCAGCATTTCAGGAGAAAGCTGTAGAGGAACTGCGCCGCCTCGCGGCAGCGGACGATCCCTTCTTTCTGCAATACTGGCCGATGATCCCGTTGGACAATACTCGCGCAGGAAGGGATGGCCCTGACAGCCCGAACGGTGGTCTTTACGTAGACAAGATGATCCTTCTGGATGAGTATTTCGGAGATCTATTTGAGGTCATGGAAGACGTCGGTGTTGCAGACAACACGATAGTTGTCCTGATGGGTGACAACGGCCATTTTACAAAGTACTCACCCCAGTCAGGCTTTACCCCGATGATTTTCAGCGGCGGCAAAGGCGATACGCTTGAAGGCGGTGTGCGTGTCGATGCGTTTATCAGATGGCCGGGGATGGTCGGTGCGGATTCAATCATCAACAATATCATCCACGTGACAGACCTCTATACCACGCTGGCCCGGTTCGCCGGTGCAGATCAATTTATTCCCAGAGATCGCTTGATCGACGGGGTGGATCAATCTGCATCGATCCTTTTTGACGATGAGACCAAGGGTCGTCGTGACAGCGTCATCATTTATAACATCGACCGCCCCGGCGCGATCGTGAAAGATAAGTTGAAGATGAACCTGCCCGGAGATGTGAAGAACGGCATTCTGGCAAACTTCATCGACCTCTATCGCGACACGCATGAGAAATATCCGGTCTCTACCGAGGTCGGTGCCTGGGGTGGCAATGAATTTGTGCGTGTCCTGGGCCGTCACATGGCCCGCAAGGAGAAATATCCCGATATGCCCATCGATAAAGGAATGCCGTATGAGGGAATTGAAAACCTGCGCCCGGAGAGTGCCCACGCCGTTCAGCAATTCCTGACCAAGTTGGGCTCGGTCCAGCAGTGACATGACAGGCGGGTCGGCTTGCCCCGCTCAGTTGACCGGCTGTCCCGAAGCCGAGCGGTATTCGGTTGCGGTTTCAAAACCATGTTCCCGAGTGCGGGAGGTCGGGATTTCGCCAAGATCCTGAGGAGGATAAAATGCTCGCCAATCTTCTCTTCTACATTGGGCTCGCCCTGTCGCTGGGCATTGGATTTGTGTACTTTCGCGATCTGGGTGACATCTCCCAAATGGTGCTCAAAGTGAAGCGAGAAAACACCATCCGCGTCTTGCGTAACGAGAACAAACTTATCCTGGTGGGCGCTGCAGCGACATGCGTCATGATCTTGGGGTATGCCATGGGGGGCGGCATCGGCTGGGTCTTCTGGGGCGCCTTGGTCCTTACCCTTTTCTTTTTTATGTTTACCTACATCTGGGTGCATGTCGGGCTGCGAAACCAAAAGGACAAGGCCAAGTATTATTCCATCAAGGTTGCACGGGACTACATCAACCCCTCGGCCAGCGTCATGGTCATTGAAAAGAACGGGCATGCGCGTGCCCATTCCGACGGGCAAATGATGCGACCGCATTTGGCGGGGGATGAAGTAGGTCTGGATGGAGAGGATGTGATATTGACCTACTGCGCGATGGCAAACCTCGGTGTCGGCTACTCGCCAACCATTGAAGGGGAAAAACTGAACCTAACGGTGATGGCGCAGCATGGGAACAATCTGATCTTGCGGGACGACAATACCGGTGAGGCGATTCAGCATATTTATGGCGTCAAGGACAGCGATATGGAACAGGGGGCGAAAGGCCCGGTCTGCCCGCTGAAACCCGCGCTTTCGATGAAGCCTTGGCCGACCTTTCGCATGAGCTTCCGTGCGTTCCAGAAAGCCTATCCGGACGGTGAAGTATACCTAAACATGCCTCCGAAGAACCCGATCCTGCGCCTTTTTGACATGGTGATGGGGATAGTCTTCGGATGGGGGATCGAGCGCCAGCACCACGAAGCTGCACCGGTCATGGATAACATGAGTCGCCCACTCGACAACCGGTTGCCAACCAAGACCTATGTCTGGGGCGTAACGGTTGAAAGAGATGCGACTTGTTGGACAGAAGAATTCCTGTTCGACCATGACAATCTGGTCAATGCCACAGTGGGTGGGCGAAACCTGGTGGTGAATTACGACCAGAAGTTCGAGAGCCTTGGCGTGTTTTATAACGACAGTGGCAAACCGGTGACGCACTGTGATTTCTGGGGAAACAGTGATCAGGGTAAACTGGAGCGGGTAGAGACCTTGCGCCCCGGGCTGTTCTGGCATGTCTGGTCCGAGTTTTTTCCCGCCACAGATGTCAACCGCATTAGCGATCCCGCGAATATCGAAAAAGAGGTCGCTTGATCGTGCCTCCGCGGGGATGTGGTACAAACGCTGTTAACGAAACTTTCTTGCTTCTTTCTGAGCACTCAATCGAAGCCTGGATGTTACTGCGCCGGGTGTATTGCAGTCGTCTACAAAACCGATGAGGGCCTGGCCAACCGTAACGATGGTTTCGTCTGTTCATCAGGAGTGATCGCATGGTCTTTGGTGGCGACGAGATGCTTTTGCACCGGCATTGAGAATTCGCCCGACCCACCGGTTCAGCATGGTATGATCAATCGAAGCGCCGCGTTCGGACATGATTTCTTCCAGATCATGGCAGGAAACACAGGAGCGGACGCAAAAGAAGACTACTTATAGGATCACAACCTTCGGATATTGGGTGCCTTTGAAGGAGAATATGCACTGACTTTCGATTTGATCGATCAGACAGGTCTTCACGTGCTGATCCAAAGACCATCAGTGATCAAAACGCTGCATCAGAACCACGTCGATCGGAAAGAGAATGCAGCAGATCTGATGAGTGCCATGTGTCACGGTGCCGAAGCAATCGGATTATTTGCTATGCCTTGGTCTGATGTATCCACCCGGCATCCGACGCTGGATACACCTGAAATATAGACGCTCTCGATTGCGCGATCGTCGCCCATCACCTGCAGGACGAACAACTCTTCTGCAAGACTGCTTACGCGATCCATACGTAGGGCCATAGCCGGTGTGCTGCGTGCGTTCAAAACAACGATATCCGCTTCGGTTCCGGGGTCCAGATTGCCGATTTTGTCTTCCAGACCCAGAACACAGGCGTTGCCGCGCGTTGCCCAATGGAACGCTTGCAAGGGATGCAGGGCCAACCCTTGTAATTGCAGGATCTTGTAACCTTCATTAAGAGTTTGCAGCATTGAATAGCTGGTGCCTGCGCCAACATCCGTCGCGATCCCGTTTGAGATGCCACGCCCGCTCAGACCCTCATGGTCAAAAAGGCCGCTACCAAGGAACAAGTTCGAGGTCGGGCAAAAAACAGGATGCGCACCGGTTTCTGCGAGCGCGTCGACTTCGCGCGCTTCAAGGTGGATGGAGTGTCCCAACAGTGTCTTTTGACCGAGCAGGCCATAAGACTGGTAGACGTCAAGATAGTCGCGCGCTTGCGGATAAAGCTGCTTGGTAAAGGCAATCTCATCCTTGTTTTCCGACAGATGAGTCTGGATGTGGCAATCCGGATGTTCCTGCGCGAGGGTTTGTGCCATTGCCATTTGTTCAGGAGTGGACGTGATTGCAAACCGAGGTGTGATGACATAGCCGTTGCGGCCCTTGCCGTGCCAGTCGGTGATCAAGGTTTTGGTGTCATCGTATCCGGTTTGCGGCGTGTCCTGCAGACCTTCGGGCGCGTTGCGGTCCATCAGAACTTTACCGCCTAGCATGCGCATGTTTCGTCTGGTCGCCTCGGTAAAGAAAGCATCTGCGGATATCTTGTGGACCGAACAATATGCGACCGCAGTAGTGGTGCCGTGGGTGACGAGCTGATCGAAGAACGCCCGCGCCATGAGCGCACTGTGCGCGTCCGAGGCAAAGCGAGTTTCTTCCGGGAAAGTATAGTTGTTGAGCCAGTCCAATAGCTGCGCCCCCCACGAGGCGATCACCTGCACCTGCGGGAAGTGAATGTGCGTGTCGATGAACCCAGCCATCATCAGGTGGGGGTGATGGTCTGTAACCGGCACGTCCCTGGTTTTTGCTCTGACCTCAGCGAAGGGTCCCGTATCCTGAATGATCCCGTTTTGGATCAGCAACGCGCCATCCTCGAGATACGTATATGCGCCGGAATCTTCTCCGCTCTGCGGTTCACGATGAAAGGTCAGAAGACGACCGCGGAGCAATCTTTGTGTCATGAATGGTCTCGTCTAAATAGAAAGGGAAGAGCAGGGGGCAGCCATGCGACTGCCCCATTATGGATCAGGCCTGTTGCGCAGGTGAATCGTCGTCGATCAGATCAGGTTCATCAGGGACGATAACGCGATGCTCGAGATCCTCTTTCGGTGCGAACATCGGGTAGACATAGAGGAATGCGCCGATGATCAGGTAGCCGATTGTGATCCCGTCGAACTGAGGCATCTGCAGCGTGTAGGAATGGATGATCCCAACCGCCGACATCAGCCCGCCTGCGAAAGCAAACGCCCCTGCCATCCGGAAGCGGCCATCAATTACATCAGCCACGATGGCACCCCAGATCAGGCCCGTGATGATCGCACCCTGGCTCAGGGCAAGGTGTCCCTCGTAATGGGCACCTTCCATGAGAAGCGCTGCGGTCAGACCCTCATCACCGAGTGAGGGCAATCCTTCGACACCGGTGCTGCGCAACGCGTTTATTAGTGACCCCCACTTGACCATCAGGAAGGCCGAGATATGAGGCAGGATCGCAAAGGACACCGCCGCCATGTGCATCGGCTTCACGGCCCAGGCCGTGTTGGTGATCAGGCTCACCGAGACAAAGACCAAAACGGGTGCTGCAGCGGCAATCGGGATCAGACCGGCAAGGAAAGACAGCAGGCCGAGAAAGGCTGCCGCAGCGATCACGACAGCCACGCCGACGATGTACCCGGCATGTGCATCAAGCCTCTTATAGGCCGGGTGACCGATGTAAACGGTTGTCGGGAAGGGCGAGCCAAAAAGCGCACCCAGCATGGTGCCCGCGCCGTCCGTCACCTGACACAGTCCAACCGGATAATGATCCCCGGCCGCTTCAGCGGATTCCACGTTGTTCATCGTTTCGATGAAGTTGTAGATCTGCACAGGGATCAGGACTAGGAACAGCTCGGGGTTGGCGAACAGGTACTGCACGCCGGCGATAAGGTCACCGAAATAGGGGATTGGTGGATAAAAGCCGATGCCGCTTACGTCGATCCTGGACTCACCAAGGATAAGGGCAATCACCGTACCGGCAGCGATCGCGACAAGACCAGCAGGCACATTGCCCGGTAGGCGGAACCGACCAATCAGACCCCAAAGGATAAACAGCAGCGATGTAAAGCCGATGATGGGGCTCTCGAATATTTCGGCCAGCGGCACGGAGCCGATGAAAACCAAGGCGATACCGCAAAGCGTGCCCAGCATCCCGGCGCGGGGCGTGATCCGCTTGAGGTAGGGTCCAACGATGGCGCCCAAAGCCGCTACGATACCACCCATGAACCCGGCGCCGATGCCCACTTGCCAAGCCAGCATGGGATCATTGGTGGCCCAGTATATGGGTCCGATCACACCGAACAGATAAACGAACATAACCGGCGTCGAGATGCCGTAAGGCAAGGCGGTTACATCTTTTTCACTTTTGTTGGCTGCCCATTTGGCGAGAAGTGTGTAAACCGCGACACCGGCCAAAATCGCAATGGCGGCACCGGGGACGATGCGCCCAAAGACGATTTCGGCGGGCATCTGGAACACGAACTGGCAAACACCTGACAGGATCAGCAAATTTACTAGGTTGTCGGTAAACAGCGCCCAGAAAGCGCTGAAATCGCTGCGGGTAAACAGCTTGTAATCGTAAGTCCTCCCGTCCATGACGGTCTCCTCCTCTGATGTGACCGGAATGGCCTGACAGATGTCAGGCCGATCTCCCTTTCCGGTCGTGATGGCGGCCCACCAAGGGCGCGTGGATTGCCCCGGTCAGGGCGGTCGCGGCAGTTTCAGAGGTCAATTCAGCCATCACCTCGGCCACCACGAAGGCGGCGATGACGCTGGGCCGCTTGTCGCGGCTACCGCTAGCCCCGATGGGGCATTTCAAGTGTTCGATAGACTGTCCGTCACAGTGTTTGTGTGCCCAGTTTCTGAGCTTCACCCGCTTGGTGGCAGATCCGATCATTCCCACATATGCGGCGTCCTGGCGTTCCAGTGCGGCAGATGTCAGCAGGAAATCCAGCCCGTGATCATGAGTCAGAACGATAAAGGCGCTGCCTGCAGGCGCATTCCAGATTTCGGCTTCGGGGATTGCGCTCACCCGGGTTTCGACAATTGCTGTGCAAAGATCGATTTCATCGGCCCGAGTGTCGACAAGGATGCAGCGCACCGGAAGGTGCTGAAGCTGGTTGGCAAGCGCACGTCCCACGTGGCCCGCGCCCATCACGTACACATGTGGCAGCTCTTCTTCGCGTAGGGCTGCGCGTTCTTTTGCCGCCCGTTTGTCTGAGGCCCGCATACGGTTTAGTTTCAGCTCGACCCGACCGCCGCAACATTGACCGATTTCCGGACCAAGGGGCACATCCAGATCCTGATGCAGCATACCATCGCGCAGCATGTCCCGCGCCGCATTTATGGCCATGAACTCCAACTGCCCGCCGCCGATGGTTCCCCACAGCGCCCCGGTCGCCACGAACATCTCTGTCCCCTCGTTGCGCGGGGAAGACCCGCGCACTCGTGTCAGTGCGACGCGAACTAAACGGTGCTGCGTGGACAGAAATTCGCTCAGAGATCCCGGGACAGCCATAACTCAAGGACCCGCTTGCAGCCGCGCAACGGCCATAAGAACGCGCTCGGGCGTGGCCGGAGCGTCAAGGCGCGGGCATTTCCGGTAGTCGGCGACAGAGGCTACGGCCATCGACAGGGCCTCGAACACCGAAATGCCCAACATGAACGGCGGCTCGCCAACAGCTTTGGAGCGTTTGATGGTCAGTTCACGGTTTTCCGACCAATCAGCGAGGTTAACATTGAAGATGCGCGGACGGTCCGATGCGAGCGGGATCTTGTATGTCGACGGAGCGTGAGTGCGCAGGCGACCGGCATCGTCCCACCAAAGCTCTTCGGTGGTCAGCCACCCCATGCCCTGAATAAACGCACCTTCGACCTGACCCTTGTCGAGCACAGGGTTGAGCGAGCGTCCGACATCGTGCAACACATCCGTACGTTCCACCCTGTATTCGCCGGTCAGAGTGTCGATTGTCACCTCCGAACACGACGCACCATAAGCGAAATAGTAGAACGGGTGCCCCTGACCCTTGGCCCGGTCCCAGTGGATCTTCGGGGTTTTGTAGAATCCGGCCGCCGACAATTGCACGCGCGCCAGGTAAGCCTGTTTGATAAACGCATCAAAGGGCAGAACGTCCTCGCCGATATGCACCTGATTGGCGTGAAAGGTCACGTCCTCAGGGGCGACGTCCCAAGTTTCGACGGCGAATTTCACCAGGCGTTCTTTGATCTGTTCAACCGCGTTCAACGCCGCCATGCCATTCAGATCGGTGCCGCTGGAGGCCGCAGTGGCCGATGTGTTGGGAACCTTCTCGGTGGTTGTTTTGGTGATCTTGATCCGGCTGAAATCGACTTGGAACGCCTCGGCCACAACCTGCGCGACCTTGGTGTTGAGGCCTTGCCCCATTTCGGTGCCGCCGTGGTTCAGATGGATCGAACCGTCATTGTAAACATGGACCAGCGCGCCGGCTTGATTGTACCAGGTCGCCGTGAAGGAGATACCGAACTTGACGGGCGTCAGGGCGATGCCTTTTTTCAGGATAGGCGACGTTTTGTTAAACGTTATGATGTCCTGACGGCGCTGACGATACTCGGATGTTTCTTCCAGCTCGCCGATCAACCGATCCAGAATGCAGTCTTCGACCTTTTGATGATACGGGGTCACGTTGCGGTCTTCCGTGCCGTAGAAATTGGCCTTGCGCACATCCAGCGGGTCTTGCCCTGTGGCATAGGCGATTTCTTCGATCATCCGTTCCGCCGCAATCACCCCTTGCGGCCCTCCAAACCCGCGAAATGCGGTATTGGACACGGTATTGGTCTTCATCGGATGGCTGTTCAGGCGGACATTCGGATAGAAATAGGCGTTATCTGCGTGAAACAGCGCCCGGTCGGTCACAGGGCCCGACAAATCCGCCGAGAATCCGCAGCGCGCGGCGAAGCTGCCTTCGACTGCCTGAATGCGGCCATCGTCGTCAAAGGCGACGTCATAATCGATCACGAAATCATGGCGTTTGCCAGTCGCCGTCATATCCTGATCCCGGTCGGGGCGGATTTTCACGGCGCGGTTCCACTTTTTGGCGGCCATGGCTGCGACTGCGCAGAATAGGTTCATCTGGCTTTCCTTGCCGCCAAACCCGCCCCCCATGCGGCGCACATTTACCACAACTGCGTTGGATGGCACGCCAAGGACATGCGCCACCATATGCTGCGCCTCGGACGGGTGCTGCGTGGAACAATGCAAGACAACATCATCGTCTTCGCCCGGAATGGCACAGGCGATATGACCTTCGAGGTACATGTGATCCTGGCCACCAACGCTCATCCGGCCCTTGATCCGGTTGGGTGCAGCAGCCTGGGCCGGGTCGACGTCACCGCGCTCCAGCTTGAGGGGCGCTGTGACATGCGGGTATCCGGCTTCTTGCGCGGCAATCGGATCCAGAGCATGGGGCAGGGTTCTGTAGTCGATCTTTGCCAGCTCTGCGGCGCGGCGAGCAATGTCGCGGGTTTCAGCAACAACGGCAAACAGCGGCTGGCCGTGAAATTGAATGGCATCGGTCGGGAAAACCGGTTCGTCGTTCAGGTGGGTCGGGCTGATGTCATTGGCCCCCGTAACGTCGTTAGCGGTCAGCACACCGACAACTCCGGGTGTGGAGAGAGCCTTGGTGAAATCAATGCCTAAAAGCTTGGCATGAGCAACGTCGGAGACACCGAGATAAGCATGCAACGCGCCTTCGGGCAGAGCGATGTCATCGGTGTAATCGGCCCGTCCGGTAACATGCTTGATCGCGCTGTCATGGTTGACGTTGGTGTGGGCCGAACCAATGATGGAAACGTTGTCTTTCATTGCGTCGTCTCCTTGTTAAGCACAGGTTAGTTGAACAGGGGTATCGGTTTGGGCGTCATTTTCGAGGAAGAACCGACGCAACAGATTTTGTGCCGTCAACATCCGGTAGTCAGACGATGCACGCCAATCCGTCAGAGGAGCGAAATCCCTAGCCAACGCCTGAGCTGCGGCTTCAAAGCTTTCACGCGCCCAAGGTTGACCGTTCAGAGCCGCTTCGGCGGCGACGGCACGCTTGGGTGTGGCGGCCATGCCGCCGAATGCGATGCGCGCATTGCTGATGGTGCCGTCTGTTACTGACATATGAATGCCAGCGGCCAAGGAAGAAATGTCTTCGTCTCGGCGCTTGGATATCTTATATGCCGCATCGAGATCGTTTTGCCCGGACAGAGGCACGTTGATGCTTGTGACAAACTCGTCCGGTTGGCGGTCCTGCTGGCCATAATCGATGAAGAATTCCTCGAGCGGCAATGTTCGGTGGTTGGGACCTCGCCGCAGCATGATTTCCGCGCCGAGCGCGATAAGTACCGGCGGCGTGTCCCCGATGGGCGAGCCATTTGCGATGTTGCCACCGACGGTTCCCATGTTGCGCACCTGCCACCCTGCGATGCGATCCCAGTAAGGAGAAAGATGTGGCAGGTGTTCAGACAGAAGTTTCTGACAATCGGTGTAGCTGGCGCCGGCACCGATCACGAGGAGAGAACCCTGCCGTTCGACAGTTTTCAGGTCTTCGAGATGACCTGTAAAGATTGCTGGCCCAATACTGCGCAGGAATTTCGTGACCCAAAGGCCCACATCCGTGGCTCCCGCTACAATTGTGGCCTTGGGATAGGTCTGCAGACACTCGGCAAGGTCATCAACGCTCGAGGGGATAATGCTCAGGTTGTTTTCGGGTCCGGACACCACCCGCTGCCCGTCTCTTAGGGTGGCAAGACGTGTGGTCATGGTTTCGCGTTCGGTGTTCAGATGATCCGACGCGGGTGTGCCGTAGCGGCTGACGGCAACCGCCGCACGGACGATCGGTTCATACCCGGTGCAACGGCACAGGTTGCCCTGTAATGCAGTTTCGACATGCGTCTCAGATGGTTCGGGTGTTTGCATCCAAAGCGCGTAAAGCGCCATCACAAAGCCCGGCGTGCAGAACCCGCACTGACTGCCGTGATGATCGATCATGGCCTGCTGAACCGGGTGCAGACGCCCGCCAGGACCGGACAGGTGTTCAACCGTGACGACATGGCACCCGTCGACAGAGGCCAGAAACCGGATACACGCATTCACCGGAGCATATGCCAAACCGGTAGAACCAAGCCGCCCGACAAGTACGGTGCATGCCCCGCAATCACCTTCGGCGCAGCCCTCCTTCGTGCCCGTCAATCGGCGCTCCAAACGCAGAAAGTCCAGAAGTGTCTGATCTGCCGCCACGTTTGGAACGGACACATCCTTGCCATTGAGGACAAATCGGATGTTGGTGCGATGCGTCATGATAGTCTCCCAATACCCCTGCCTTCCGGCGGGTGATTAGGGGAGCATAGAGTTAACGATTGAGTCTTAGAATTGTCGGAAATGGCAAATACTTTCAACAGAACGTTGAAAAAGAAAAACCCTTAGCGCAGTCTTTCCGTATCGGGAGGATCGAATGTCATACATTGAAAGCCTGCGGGTCTTTGTCAGAGTGATGGAGCTGGGGAGCATCACGTCCGGCGGGCGCGATCTGCGGTTAACGCCAGCTGTGGCCAGCAAACGGTTGAAAGAGCTGGAGAACCATTTGGGCGTGCGACTGTTCAACCGAACAACCCGGTCGATGACACCGACCGAAGTTGGAACCGTCTTTTACGATGAAGCCAAGGCCGTTCTATTGGCGCTTGATCATGCCGAGGCGCGTGTTGCCAGCTTTTCGGACGCCCCCCGAGGCGCAATCCGCATCACCGCCCCGCTGGGTGTTGGGCGCAGAATCGTTGCGCCGTTGGTCCCGGAATTTTCGGATCGCTACCCGGAAACAGAGATTCGCATGCGCCTGTCCGACCGCAAGGTCGACATTTTAGCCGACGGTCTGGACATCGCGTTCTTCATAGGAGAGCCCGGCGATTCCACGATGAAACTGCGGAAATTCGCGGATTGTGATCGTGTACTGTGTGCCTCGCCGGAATATCTATCGAATTTTGGTGCGCCTATTTCGCCGGATGATTTGCTGCACACCCCGCATAATTGCCTTTTGTTGCGTTATCCCAGATCACCCGAGTATTTCTGGACGCTGCACACCGACATGGGCCCGCGAAAACTTGAAGTTCGTGGCAAGTACGATGCGGATGACGGAGACGTGCTGACCGACTGGGCCTTGGCAGGCAAGGGGATTGTCAACAAACCGCGCTTTGATGTGCGTGAACATCTAGAGGCCGGCCGATTGGTCGAGGTGCTGCCCAATACGCCACCATTGCCGACGATATTTGGGTGCCTGTATCCACACAAAAAGCTTCAGGACCCCAAGGTGCGCCTGTTCGTCGAACATATCGCGCGGCACAGCAAACGGTTCTTTGCTTAGTGAATAAAGACAGACAAAACCGGGTGTACGATCGGGTACGACCTGCCCAAAAATATGAACGTGGTTGTCAGCGCTCTATTGATCTCTGACCTCACGCACCCAGGCAATGATTGTCTGACGTGCTTCGTCATCCATCTGGACAGCCGATGGCGGCGGCATTGCATGACTGACCCCGGCTTGCAGATAGATCTGGTCAGCCTGACGGGCAACATCCCCGGGGGTTTCGAGATAGACCTTCTTTGGAGCCCATTTCATAGTGCCGTAAACGGGCTCACGGGCATGGCACATTGAACAGTTGCCCAGGACGGTGTCGTAAGCTTCCTCGAAACCGGCGGCCGAGGCATATTTCTGCTCGTACGGCGTCAGCTCTCTTGCTTCGGCCTCTTCCCATGTCTCACCGCTTCTAACCGATGAGAGCCACGCGATCACGATCATAAGCAGAACCGTAACTGCCCAAGTCCAGTGCGGGCCTTTTCCGGTGGAGTGCATCGTGTTGAAGTAATGACGGATGGTCACGCCTGTCAGGAAAATCAGGCTGGCGATGATCCACGAATACTCGGTGCCGAAGGCCAACGGATAGTGGTTCGACAGCATCAGGAACACGACCGGCAAGGTCAGATAGTTGTTGTGGGTGGACCGCACTTTGGCGATCTTGCCGTATTTGGCATCAGGCGTGCGACCGGCCTTGAGGTCCTGGACTACGATCCGCTGGTTCGGCATGATCTGAAAGAACACGTTGGCAGTCATGATCGTGGCGGTAAAGGCACCAAGATGCAAAAGCGCGGCACGACCGGTGAAGATCTGGTTGTAACCCCAGGACATGATCACAAGGATCACAAACAGCAGCAGCATCAGAACAGTCGGGTGATCGCTGAGCTTTGATTTGCACATCTGATCGTAGAGCAGCCAGCCAATGGTCAGCGATCCGCCAGAGATCAGAATCCCCTGCCAAAGCGCTAGATCTACTTTTGTTGGATCCAGAAGGAACAGCTCACCGCCGACCCAGTAGATGATCATGAGCAACGCCGCGCCCGACAGCCAGGTCGTATAGCTCTGCCATTTGTGCCAGGTCAAATGCTCTGGCATGCGTGCAGGCGCCACAAGGTATTTCACGGTGTGATAAAACCCGCCTCCATGTACTTCCCATTCTTCGCCATAGGCCCCATCCGGCAAGGCGGGGTTCGGCTTTAGCATGAGGTCAAGCGCGATAAAGTAGAAAGACGCCCCAATCCACGCCATCGCGGTGATCACATGCAGCCAGCGGACGGAAAAGGCGATCCACTCCCACATTACGGCCAGATCGTACATGGCTATGCTCCTAAGATTCTTTAGTTCCGGGTACTCTATGCGAGACTGTTTTATTCTGGTATTGCTGGTAAAGACCAAGCAGTATCAAAAAATGCAAAAAAATGTCTTACCTTGATAACATCAGAACCTTTGTCCGGGTCTACGAGTTGGGCAGCATGTCTGCCGCAGGCCGTGATCTGCGGGTTTCTCCGGCTGTAACGTCGGCGCGCATATCGCAATTGGAAGAACATCTTGGCGTGCGATTGTTTCAGCGCACGACACGCAGCTTGACGCCTACCGAGCAGGGAAAATCATTCTATCGGGGGGCGGCAGAGATTCTTGAAGCAGTCGAAAGTGCCGAAGCACAGATCGTCAACATTACAGAGAACCTGAAAGGGTCGCTGTATGTCGCGGCGCCATTGGGTGTCGGTCGACGATTGATAGCGCCGCAGGTGCCAAAGTTTCTTGCCGAATACCCTGAGGTCAATGTCAGGCTAAGGCTGACGGACAGAAAGGTGGATCTGACCACAGAAGGTCTGGATCTGGCTTTTTTTCTGGGTCAGCCAGAGGATAGCAACTTGCGTATTCGCAAAATTGCAGACGTTGAAAGAGTTCTCTGTGCATCTCCGAAATACATCAAAAAGCGTGGGATGCCTGAAAGCGGCGACGATATTATCGCTGATGAACACGAATGTCTCAATTTACGGTTTCCGGGGGCGACCGAATTTCAATGGCTCTTGAGAACCGATACGGGACCGAAACGGTTTCGCATCTCTGGACGCTACGAGTCCGACGACGGCGACGTATTGACGGATTGGGCGCTTGCCGGTCACGGCATCGCGCTGAAACCGATATTTGAGATTGCTCAGCATCTTAAGGCCGGAAATCTGGTACCGGTGGCAGAGAAAACGCCTCCGGAACCAATTCAGATGGCGTGCCTGTTTACGCACCGCCGTATGCAGGATCCCAAAACGCGGCTTTTCATGGAGTTCATAATAGAACGCATCGGATCATCGATTGCCGCGACAAATACCTCTGGTTAGATCGCTTAGCTGCCGCGATAGGTCGAGTAACCGAAGGGTGAAAGAAGCAGCGGCACGTGGTAATGCGAGTGTTCGGACATCCCAAAGCGTATCGGGATCACGTTCAGGAAACGCGGGTCCTCAGGTGGGGTGCCAGAGGCGTCGAGGTATTCTCCGGCATGGAAAACCAGTTCGTATTCGCCAGTTGAAAACTCTGCTTCGGGCAGAATCTGCTCGTCTGTCCTGCCATCGTCGTTGGTGCTCAGAGTTTTCAGCAACGTGCGGTTTATGCCTTCGATGCGAAAAAGCTCGATTTTCAAGCCTTCGGCAGGGCATCCCCGCGCCGTATCCAGAACATGTGTTGTAAGATAACCGGTCATTTGCGCTACTCCTCAAGTTATACAGTTACTAATCTGTTTTCTTCGCAAGGGGCAAAGACAGTCTGTCCGAAGCTGCTTTTCGTATTTTTTGAAAAACATCTCTGATTATCTGGGGTATTGATCAACTCAAGAAGAAGGAAATTGATGTGAAGCCTTATCCACGAAATATGACCGGTTATGGCGGGCAAGTGCCTAAAGCAAACTGGCCAAATGATGCCAAAATCGCGATTCAGATCGTGCTGAATTATGAAGAAGGCGGCGAAAACAACGTTCTGCACGGTGATGCGGCATCCGAGGCGTTTCTGTCCGAGATCACCGGCGCCGCCCCGTGGCCGGGACAAAGACACTGGAATATGGAGTCTATCTACGAGTATGGCAGCCGCGCTGGGTTCTGGCGCGTGCATCATCTTCTGCAAGACCTACCCGTCACCGTTTATGGCGTTGCCACCGCCTTGGCCCGGGCACCGGCTCAGGTTGCAGCGATGAAGCATGCCGGTTGGGAGATTGCCAGCCATGGCTTGAAGTGGGTTGAACACAAAGACATGGACGCCGAAGAAGAGCGCGTCCAGATCCGCGAAGCGATCCGATTGCACACCGAAGTCACTGGCCAACCACCGCGTGGCTGGTACACAGGCCGCTGCTCGATGAACACAGTCGATTTGGCGGCCGAGGAAGGCGACTTTGCCTATGTTGCCGACAGTTACGCCGACGACTTGCCGTATTGGACAAAAGCAGGCGGCAAGGATCAGCTCATTATGCCCTATACAATGGATTGCAACGACATGCGTTTTGCAATCCAGGCCGGGTACACTAACGGCGAACAGTTCGAAAGCTATCTGAAAGACAGCTTTGACATGCTCTATGCAGAGGGTGAGGCTGGCGCGCCGAAAATGCTCTCGATTGGGCTTCATTGCCGTTTGATTGGCCGCCCGGGTCGCGCCATGGCGTTGAAACGTGCGCTGGACTACTTCAAGAATCACGACAGGGTCTGGTTCGCGACGCGCGAACAGATAGCCGACCACTGGGCAGCGGAACACCCGCCGATGCAGGGCCTGACACCGTCCGAAATGGACCAGTCAACCTTTGTATCGGAGTTCGGTGGTGTGTTCGAACACAGCCCGTGGATTGCCAAAGGTGCGTATGAGCTGGAGCTGGGACCAACCCACGATAATGCTGCCGGTGTCCACAATGTGCTGGCACGTGTATTCCGCACGGCCCCTTCGGAACAACGCCTTGGTGTTCTGACCGCTCACCCGGATCTGGCGGGCAAGCTTGCAGTCGCCGGGCGACTGACCGAGGAAAGCACCGCTGAACAGGCCGGAGCCGGTCTAGATATGTTGACAGATCAAGAACGCGCAACATTCACTGCGTTGAATGAAGCCTACACAACCAAGTTTGGCTTCCCCTTCATAATTGCGGTCAAGGACAACACAAAGGCAAGCATCCTTGACGCCTTTCGCCGCCGTATTGACAGCGACCGTGACACTGAATTTGCCGAAGCCTGCCGTCAGGTCGAGCGGATCGCCGAATTGCGCCTGATCGAGAAGTTCTCGGAATGAAGGCCGCTTTGAAACTCAGTCCTCTGACTTCGGAAGCCTTTGCGCCGTTTGGTGACGTCATCGAAGTGGCTGGCGAAGTGGATAAATACATCAATCAGGGCAAGTGCGCGCGGTATCACGACCGCGCCGCGCTGGATTTTCACGAAGGGCGCGCTGGAATCAGCGTGTTTCAGTCCGAGGCATTCAGCCTGCCGATCAAGCTGGAAATGGTCGAGCGCCACCCGGACGGTAGCCAGGCGTTTCTACCTTTGTCAGACAAGCCTTTTGTTGTGGTTGTGGCCCCTGACAAAGACGGCATACCGGGACAACCCATCGCATTCAAAACAGCGCCCGGGCAGGGCGTGAATTACCACCGCAACACGTGGCACGGGGTACTGACCCCACTTCACGATCCGGGGCTTTTTGCTGTGGTGGATAGGATTGGAACCGGACCTAACCTCGAAGAGCATTGGTTCGATGAACCCTTCACGATCACTGAATGAGAAACGTCACCGGAGGAGGGGCCGGATGCCGTATTTCCAGGGAGGAAAGACATAATGTCAGACGCATCCATAGGAACGCCGGAGCAACTCCGCGATCCAAATTATTCGCCGCCGCTTGTTAAGGCGATTCCACTGGGAATTCAGCATGTGCTGGCGATGTTCGTGTCCAATGTCACGCCAGCCATCATCGTTTGCGGCGCGGCCGGGTTCGGCTTTGGGTCGAACAGCCCCGATTTCCCTCAGATGATTTACATGATCCAGATGTCGATGTTCTTTGCGGGCGTCGCCACGCTGTTTCAATCCATTGGTGTAGGTCCCATTGGTGCCCGGTTGCCGATCGTTCAGGGGACATCGTTTGCCTTCATTCCGATCATGATCCCGCTTGTGGTTGGGAAAGGCGTCGATGCCATTGCCGTATTGATGGGCGGTGTTGTTGTCGGTGGTTTATTTCATGCCTTCCTTGGGCTGTTCATCGGGCGCATTCGCTTTGCTCTTCCGCCACTGGTTACAGGGCTTGTGGTGACCATGATCGGCTTGGCACTTGTGAAGGTCGGTGTTCAATATGCGGCTGGCGGTGTGCCCGCCATAGGCACTGAGGAATACGGCTCTGGCCTGAACTGGTTCATGGCTGGAACCGTGATTGTGGTGACCCTTGGATTGAAGTTCTTTGCGCGGGGCATGTTGTCCGTTTCGGCTGTTCTGATCGGCCTGCTGGTCGGTTACGCGATGGCCTTCGTACTTGGTCAAGTGAACCTGGGCAGTGTCGGCAGCGCCGCATCGTTCGCTCTGCCGAACCCGCTGCATTTCGGTATCGAGTTCTCGGCCGCTGCCATCATCGGTTTCTGCGCCATGTCCTTTGTCTCGGCTGTTGAAACGGTTGGCGACGTGTCCGGCATCACCAAAGGAGGCGCTGGGCGAGAGGCAACCGACAAGGAAATTCAGGGTGCAACTTATGCCGATGGTTTTGGCACCGCGATCTCTGGGTTTTTTGGCGCGCTGCCTAACACGTCGTTCAGTCAGAATGTCGGGTTGATCGCCATGACCGGTGTCATGAGCCGATTGGTCGTAACCATCGGCGCGCTATTCTTGATTGTGTGCGGGCTTATTCCCAAAATCGGCGCGATAATCTCGTCAATCCCGATCGAGGTTCTCGGCGGCGGCGTGATCGTGATGTTTGGCATGGTGGTTGCGGCCGGGGTTTCGATGTTGTCGGACGTGAACTGGAACCGCCGCAACATGGTGATTTTTGCAATCTCCCTGAGCCTTGGCCTGGGCTTGCAGTTGGAGCCCAACGCCATGCAGTACTTGCCAGGTACATTCAAGGTTCTGGCGACATCAGGTATCTTACCCGCAGCGGTCATCGCTATTGTTCTGAACCTTGTTCTTCCCGATGAGCTTTCAGACGAAGCGACGGAAGAGGTTTCAGGTGGCATGGCCGGACATGGTCTCGGGTCGATTGAGCATGACGATCACGTCTGATGCGTCTAACGTGATGCTCTGATTGTCAGGGTAAAACAAATGAAGCGGCGGGCCACGGGCACGCCGCTTTTCAATGTCCCATACCCCCGGACCAAGTGAATAGGGATCAGTTAAGCTTTTACTTTGGCCGTAGGTCGACATATCGGGTCCAGCCAAAGCTGCGATGTTGAGCAATCCATGCGGCGTTCCCGGGGGCACGATATGGGCGCGGCTACCTATACCCATCCTAAGCGGGCTAGGCTCAAGACCATCTGGCACGCTTTTCAAGAAGTTGCGGGCTGCCCCAGCCGCATCCGTGACGGAATAAGTCAAAACATTCGCGCGGCCGGTCAAGGGATTACCGGGTAAGAGCTGCCTACGCAGCTCCAGATCAAAGGTGGCATCTGTAGGCAATTCGCATTCGTATCAGAAATTACAGGGTTTGCTGTCCAGAATTTCCAGTACAGCACGCATGGTGCGACCGGGTCAGCAGTTGCGATTACCGAACTGTGTGCCCGAGCAAAGGCTAACATACAGTTCCCGCCCAAAACGCCGGACGTGCCGCGCAATCATGACACTAAGAGCCAGAGTTTCCGGTGTTTGTCCGACATTGACTTGGTTGGCCGCAGGAAACAGCGACCCGTCATTGAGGACCGCAAGCGACAAAGCTCCGGCAGGTGTCAGCTGGTTTGTTTGCCCTATTTGAATGACCGGGCTCAGGGGGCGTGAATTAGACCGACCGCGCCACAGACCATGCGGTCTGCATCCCCGAATGATCCATCGTTGCAGCGATTTCAGTTGCGTTTGAACGCGTGATCGCTTTGGCGAGTTCCAGCTCTTAGAACACGCGAGGCATAATCATCGATGATTTGAAAACCTCGGCCTCAGGCGACTGATGACAGGCACCCAATCTAGCTCGCGGCGAGCTAAAGACGCTGTCCAGCGTCGTTGCTTCGTCGTTTTCCTGGGTCTTTGCGCCCAGTGCCTCGCGAAAGTTAAAAAAGAAGCCCGGAACACCATTAACTTGAATGGGGACTCCCGACCGACCGGTCGCGATTATGGAATCTGGCGCCGATGTCTGTGCCGCATTCCGAGAATTCTCTGGCTGTTTGCCTGCAATGTGCAATGCAATACGGCGCCTTGATGTCTTCCAGATTCACTGTGAAAAAGGCCGACACCAGGAGACACACTAGGGGCGCCCGCGTTTCCGGATCGGCGGCGTCAACCTCTATATCGAAACAGTCGGTAGCGTGGAATTACCTTCCATTACCGGCTTTGAAACCTGCGCCTCAATCTTGCCAAGTCCTGGAACTGTCATGCTGTTCGAGACGATGGCAACAAGCTTGTGCTAGGCCGTATAGCAGTTGGCGGGGGTCGGGTCCGCCGACAAACCGCTGAGGCAGGATGTCCCCATTTTGACATCAGAAATCGACCTCGATCGCGATCCCTTTCTGAACGGCCAGATCAACGACGGACGCCGCGACCGCGAGATCCTGAAGGCCCACCCCCGTGCCATCGAACAGCGTGATCTGATCATCCGATGTCCGGCCAGAGTTCGTGCCGTTGATGACCGCGCCAAGCTGCGCCACGTCGCTTTCCGTGATCAGCCCTTCAGCTATGGCATGTTGTGCTTCGCCGATGGTGATGGATTGCGCGACTTCGTCCGTGAAAACACGCGCTTTGGCCAGCAGAGCCGCTTCGGCCTCCTGCTTTCCTTTGGTGTCCGTGCCCATGCAGGCGACATGAGTTCCGGGGCTGACATGCTCTGCCATCAGCGAGGGTGCAAATGCCGAGGTGATCGAGATGATCACGTCTGCTTCAGTCATTCCGCCAAGCTCGACGGCTTCAAACGGAACGCCTGCTTCATTGGCGACCTTTTCAATATTCGGCAACATTTCCGGGTGGTAATTCCAGCCGATGACCTTTTCAAAGACACGCTGCTCCAATGCGGCACGAAGCTGAAACGCCGCCTGATGGCCAGCGCCGATCATGCCAATCACCTTGGCGTCTGTGCGCGCCAGGTGTTTGATCGACACGGAAGAGGCAGCCGCCGTTCGCAACGCCGTCAGAAGGTTGCCACCAACCATTGCCGAAGGTTTGCCAGTGTCGGGGTCGAAAAGAAATACGGTGGACTGGTGGTTGATCAACCTGCGTTTTTCCAGATTGTTTGGCCAATAGCCGCCTGCCTTTAAGCCAAGCGTCAGGCCCGCACGATCAAATCCGCCTTTGAATCCATACAGTGCGTCTTCATGACCGATGGCTTCTCGCACGACGGGAAAGTTGTAGGCATCGCCGGACGCCATAGCGGCAAAGACCTTCTCGACGGCGTCAAAGGCCACTTGACGGGTCATCAAGTCAGCGATTTCGCGCTCGGGTACGATCAACATTTCATTCTCCACTCGGAATTTGTGCACCCGTGCGCCTTCCCGAAAGGAGGAAATTCACACGGGCGATTATCGGGCTACCTTCGAAGCAAATATTCCTGCCGTAAATTTTTTCGGATCAATATGCGCGACCGCGGGCGGATACCGGCCAGACGGTTTCAACTTTGCCGTCGCGAACGCCAACATACCAATCGTGCACGTTTGCCGTTGGATCACAGTGCCCCGGCACCAGCTTGAGCTTGTCGTTGACCTTGAGCACCCCGTTCGGGTCCATGACGACGCCATGTTCGTCTGAACACTTGATGTATTCGACATCGTCGCGACCAAAGACAACGGGCAGACCGCTGTCAACCGACTGTGCCTTGAGACCCGCATCGACAATTGCCTTGTCTGTCTTTGCATGGCTCATGACGCTGGTCAGGATGAAAAAGGCATTTTCCCACTCGCCCCGATCGATCCGGTTGCCGTCCTTGTCCAAGATGCGGCCGTAATCAGCATCCATGAAGGCGTATGATCCGCATTGCAGCTCGTTGTACACGCCCGAATTGGACTCGAAATAGTAAGAACCGGTGCCGCCGCCAGAAACCAAATCGCACTCGATACCTTCAGCTTTGAGGCCTTCAACAGCGTCTTTTACCATCGCAATGGCTGTGTCGAGCTTCTCTTTGCGCGCTTCATAGCTGTCGAGGTGCTGCATTGCGCCCTGATAGGCTTGGATGCCAGAGAACTTCAAGTTGTCGGCGGCTTCTACGGCCTTGGCGATTTCGATCACCGCCGGAGTCGTTGTCACACCACACCTTCCAGCACCGCAGTCAATTTCGATGAAAACCTCCAGTTGAGTTTCGTGATCGACGGCAGCGCCCGAAAGATCCGCGACGTTGTCCAGATCGTCAACACAAACGATGATGCGGCTGCCCAGCTTCGGCAAGCTGGCGAGGCGATCGATTTTGGCGGGGTCGCGTACCTGGTTCGACACCAGTATATCCTTGATACCACCGCGCACGAAAACTTCAGCCTCTGAGACTTTCTGACAGCAGACACCAACGGCACCGCCGATCTTCTCCTGCAGCTTGGCCACGTCTACTGATTTGTGCATTTTCCCATGCACGCGATGACGCATGCCATGCGCCTTGGCATAATCGCCCATCTTCTTGATGTTGCGCTCAAGCGCGTCGAGATCCAGAATAAGACTGGGGGTCTGGATATCTGCTTCATCCATTCCGGGCTTGGCCGGAATGTCATAGCCTACTTCGAAATTGTCGAGATTGGTCATATCTTTCATTTCCGTATTCCTATGTCTGGATTGATGTCTTTGGGGTGCGGTCACGCATTCAGCCAAGGTAGTCTGTCCAGATCGACATTGCCCCCGGTGATGATCAGGCCGACCCGCTTGCCTTTGAAAGCATCCGGGTTCTTCAGGATCGTGGCCAGCGGAACGGCCGATGATGGCTCCATCACGATCCGCAAGTGCTTCCATGTCAGCTTCATCGCGTCGATGATCTCTTGCTCTGAGGCCGTGTAGATCTCGGATACGTGGTTCGACACGAAGTGCCAGGTTAGGTCCTTCAGCGGAACCAGCAGCCCGTCGGCAATCGTCTTAGGTGCGTCATCCGCGATGATGTGCCCAGCCTTGAAGCTGCGATAGGCATCGTCGGCTTGTTCCGGTTCTGCGGCGATGACCGCTGTTTCAGGGGCCAGGTTGGACAGGGTTAGGCAGGTGCCGGACACCATGCCACCGCCTCCGATCGGGGCAACAACTGCATCCAGACCATCGGTCTGTTCGATGAACTCGCGCGAACATGTTCCCTGCCCAGCGATCACACGTGGATCGTTATAGGGATGGACAAAATCACCTCCCGTAGCTGCCTGAACCTTGGCAAATGTCGCTTCGCGAGACGAGGTGGAAGGCTCACATTCAGTGATATTGCCACCATAGCGCCGCACTGTGTCCTTTTTTGCCTGCGGTGCCGTGCGCGGCATGACCACGTTACACGGGATGCCCCGTTTCATCGCAGCGTAAGACAAACAGGAGGCATGGTTGCCTGAGGAATGTGTCGCAACGCCTTTTTTGGCCTGTTCGTCATCAAGCCCGAACACCGCATTGCTGGCACCACGTACTTTGAAGGCACCCGGTTCCTGAAAGTTCTCACATTTGAAGAACAGCTGCGCCCCGGTCAGCTCGTTCAGGTGGTCCGAGGTCCGAACGGGCGTGCGGTGGATAAAGGGCTCGATCCGATTGTGGGCTTTGAGCATGTCCTCATAGGTCGGGATGTACATGTTACAATCCTTCATCACGCAGCGTCCTTCTGAAATTCAGCCGGATGACCGCGATAATATTCCTGTGCAGCCGCTACGCCCGATCCCAGTTGGATGTTAAGGCCCAGGTCGACCATGCACATTTCAGCGGTGGCGATCCCGGACAGAGCCATAACATCCGTCAGGCTTCCCAGATGTCCGATGCGGAATACCTTGCCAGCGACTTCACCAAGGCCGACACCGAAGGCAACGCCGTATTTGTCGGCGGCATGGGTGACGATATCCGTCGCATTGAAGCCATTTGGAGTGCGGATCGCGCTCACGGTGTCAGAATACACCGACGGATTGGCTGCGCAAAGCTTCAACCCCCAGGCACCTACGGCGGCACGAACACCTTCGGCAATGCGGTGATGCCGGGCAAAGACGTTTTCCAGACCTTCGCTCAGCAGCATATCACAGGCTTGGTTTAGACCATTCATCAAACCGACTGCAGGCGTATAAGGATAGGCGTTGTTGTCGTAACCCTTGGCCATGTCATGCACATCAAAGAAGGTGCGAGGTAGGGTGCCGGTCCTGGTCATGTCCATTGCCTTCTGGCTAAAGCCGACGATGGCCAGGCCAGCCGTCAGCATGAACCCTTTTTGCGAACCTGTGACGGCAACGTCGACGCCCCATTCATCAAAACGGAAATCCATGGAGGCAATTGATGATACGCCATCGACGAACAGCATGGCCGGATGCCGGGCCGCATTCAGCGCCTTGCGCACGGCCGCAATATCCGACTTCACGCCAGTTGCCGTTTCGTTATGTGTAGCAAGAACAACCTTTATTTCGTGGTTGGTGTCGGCGGTCAGGATTTCTTCATAGCGATCGGCCGGAAGCCCTTCGCCCCAAGGTGTCTCGACAATCTCGACATTCAGCCCATGGCGTTGGCACATGTCGATCCAGCGGTGGCTGAACATGCCGTTTCGTGCCGCCAGAACCTTATCACCGGCTGAAAGTGTGTTGGTCAAAGCTGTTTCCCAGCCTCCGGTCCCTGTTGATGGGAAAATGAAGACCTCGGCGTCGTCGCTTTTCAAAATTTTTCTTACTCCCGCGCGCGCAGGATGCAGAATTTGCCCAAACAGCGGCGAGCGGTGGTCGATCGTGGGCATATCGCAGGCCTTGCGCAGGCTTTCAGGGATATTGGTCGGGCCCGGGATGAAAACGGGATTTTGAAAGCTCATGGATGGTCTCCTTCCGTCGTTGACCACACAGTAAGACCACGCCTTTCTTTCCGATATTTTTTTGAAAACATCTTTCAAAACGGATGTCTGGGTAATTAACTTATAGTTGTCAGTTACTTATATTTTTCATATGGTGAATTAATCTTTCATATATGATCGAAGGTTTTTATGGAATCTCAAGACAATGGCCCCGAATCCCGTCGCAAAGCCAGGGGAAGACCAAGGGGATGGGATGACAAGACGGCTCAGAACACGATCAAATCGTTGGACAGGGCGATGGAGGTTTTCGAGTATCTGAGCGAGGCGCAAGGTAAGGCGTTGACGGCGCTTTCCGATGAAATGGGCCAGTCGCCGGCGACCGTTTATCGTATCCTCGTGACGCTGGAGGGTAGGGGGCTTGTCGAATTCGATCACGACCAACAGGTCTGGCATATCGGTCCCCGTGCGTTTGTCATAGGTTCACGATTCTTAAGACGTACCAGCCTTGTGGACCGGGCAAGACCGGTCATGCGAAAGCTGATGGAAGTCACGGGCGAGACCGCCAATCTAGGTGTCGAGAAAGAAGGTTCAGTTTTGTTTCTGAGTCAGGTGGAAACCCATGCCAGTATCCGCGCGTTTTTCCCACCAGGCACACTTTCACCAATGCATGCGTCGGGCATTGGGAAAGCTTTGTTGGCATATATGGATGAAGATCGGTTGAACCGGTTGTTGGCCGCAGTAGAATTGCAGGCCTTCACTGATCGCTCGATTACCAATCCGGATGCGCTGAAAGAAGATCTTGCTAATGTCAGGGCGCGGGGATTCTCGATAGACAACGAAGAAAAGAACACGGGCATGCGATGCATTGCTGCGCCCGTCTTCGATATCAGTCGGGAGGCGGTTGCCGGAATTTCAGTGTCAGGACCGACCAGCCGCGTCTGCGAGGCCGAGATTGAACGGTTAAGCCGCCCTGTCATCGAGGCGGCTCATCAGCTGACCCTTGCCATCGGCGGGACCTTTATTCCGCCGTCTTGAGGCGCTGATGCTGGGGGTAAGCAGCGGGTCCCGGTCGCAGTGCCATATGGCGGTTCACGTCCTTATAGAGCAGATAGCGGAATTTGCCCGGACCGCCTGCATAGCAAGCCTGGGGGCAGAACGCGCGCAACCACATGTAATCGCCCGCCTCAACTTCGACCCAGTCATTGTTCAGACGATAAACAGCCTTTCCTTCCAGCACATAAAGACCATGCTCCATGACATGGGTTTCAAGGAAGGGAATGACGGCGCCGGGCTCAAAAGTCACCACGGTTACGTGCATGTCGTGGCGCAAGTCACTCGGATCGACAAAACGCGTTGTGGCCCATTTGCCATCCGTGCCAGGCATCGGCGTTGGCGCGATCTCGTTTTCGTTAAGGATCAGAATATCGGGGGCATCAAGCCCTTCCACGGCTTCATAAGCCTTTCGAATCCAATGGAATCGTAGGGCTTCATTCCGGTGGTTTCGCAGGGTCCAATCACTCTTGGGGGGCAGGTAGGCATAGCCGCCTGGGGTGAGTTCATGGGTCGTGCCATCGGCAATCAATGTCGCGGTGCCTTCGACCACGAACAGAACGCCTTCGGCTTCGGGATCGGTCTCAGGCCGGTCAGAGCCACCACCAGGCTGAACCTCCATGATGTATTGCGAAAATGTCTCTGCAAAACCG
Source organism: uncultured Ruegeria sp. (assembly GCF_947497005.1). Taxonomy (GTDB): domain Bacteria; phylum Pseudomonadota; class Alphaproteobacteria; order Rhodobacterales; family Rhodobacteraceae; genus Ruegeria. The sequence continues at coordinate 173,171 of NZ_CANMFF010000010.1, forward strand.
CTCAGCGGGCGCGAGATCACCCAAAGGCGCGTGTCATCCCAGAACGGCAGAAAACTGGTCACAATGTCTCGCATTGTACCCTTCGGGATCACGGCATAAGCGTCAGTAAATACAGCACGGTCCGTCAATAGTTGTTCCTGACCGGGATGCCCACCGCGTGGCGCGAAATACTTGGTGCTCATGTATGCTCCTGAAACTATTCATGTGCCCAAAATATGCGCCGAGCAATTGGTGCGAACCACCCGCAAAAAGGTGACAGCTCTATTCGAAAAGATTTGAAAAAACCGGTATTATGCAACGAATTGATGGGCGCGAAGTGATCCTATACACACGCTGGTGCAGCATTTCGGATTCATGGGAAACGTCTGGCAATTGACGCTGATCCTGTTTTCGACCGAGCAACCATCGGCATATTTCGGTCGGATGTCGGTTTTTTTGATCTCGTTCCAAAGTTCAGAAAATCTGAAGGACGGTATGCTGTTTGCGGTCTTTTTCTGGGTTAAATGCGGTGTCTACACCTTCAAAGCCACTTAGAGACCGGAAACCATCGATCCTTCGCGCGTTGATAGTTCAAAATCAAAATCTTCGCTGTAATTGGCACTCATGAACTTTACAAACCGGTCGTGGAAATGCCGTGTATGGTAGTGCGCCAGCGTATCCGCTTTGATCACGTCTTTGTCTCGAATGGCTTCGATCATATCGTAGTGATCCGGGCTAAGGAGGTGTTCAGTCGCAGATTCGGCCAAATAGTCGAAATGCATGTGCAAAATGCGTCGCCCCTCGGCAAGAAGTTGACCATACGCCCGTTCAAGATAGGGATTTCTGCCCGCAGCGGCGATAGCCATATGAAACTCATAATTGGTTGCCGACATCTCAAGATAGTTGTTTTCGCTGCACGCACGATCGAAGGCCTCGGCCAAAACTGCGATCTTCTCGATTTCGTCTTCTTTACGGTATTGTGCGGCCAGCCTGGTATTAATCCGCTGAAGAAAGTCCAACGCTTCTACATATCGCGGAAAACCCGCGAAATCGATTGGCGCGACCAATGTCGACCGGTTTGAAAGCATCACCACTAGACCTTCGGCGGAAAGTCGAACCAGAGCCTCGCGCACAGGTGAACGTGACATCGCGAATCGTTCCGAAAGGCTTGTTTCGTCCAACGGTGACCCCGGTTTCAGTTCAAGAGTCAGAATCTCTCTCTTGAGTTCGTCATAAACAAACTTCGATCCACGGCCTTTCGCATGACGTTGAGGAAGTCGCTGTGAATCAACCATTTTTCCAAGGTCCCTAATAAAGTGCCCGCTTCGCGTATCTCAGGCGTAACTAAGTTTTTATTGACATGTCGCCATAGTGTCGACAAAAAACATGCAGACAAATTGTCGACACAGGGAGGGTAAAATGAAATTTTCCAGGGTGATTGCATCTTCTGCAATGGCGTTAATTGCGGCTTCTCAGGTGGCGCACGCACAAGTTGCCGAGGGCAGCCGTCTGAATACTGTTCTCGAACGCGGCTCGCTTCTGTGTAGTGGCCACAACGGTTCGTTTCTTGGATTCGCCGAGGTCGACGATCAGGGAAACTGGCGGGGTGTTGACATCGACCTGTGCAAAGCCCTTGCTGCTGGTCTTTTTGGTACTTCCGAAGGCAACCTGGAGATTGTTCCCATCAGCTGGGCTCAGCGTTGGCCGTCCCTGCAATCCGGTGACATCGACGTCGTCATCAAAGTATCCGGCTGGACCCAAAGCCGGGACACCGAGCTGAACCTGGCTTACAGCCGTCCATATTTCATCGGGGCCTTTCAAACCATGGCCCGTGTGGATCTCGGCGCCAATTCCATGGCGGACCTCGCTGGCGGCACGATCTGTGTTGCAGCGGGTACATCGACCGAACGCGCCACTGCAACATATCTCGACACTCACAAGATCGACGCAGAAATGCTGACTTTTGAAAACGGTGACGAATTACGCAATTCCTATTACGAAGGCCGCTGCGACGGGTTGGTTGAATGGGCGCCCAGCCTTGCTGCCGGTCGCGTCGACGCCCCGGATGGGGCCGATGCGCATGCCATCCTATCGGACGTCATCGCATTGGAAGCGGAAGGCATCATAGTTCCCGAAGGCGATCCGGATTGGCTGGATGTGCAGAACTGGATGTTGTCGTCGCTGTGGTTCGCCGAAATGGAAGGGATCACCTCAGAGAACGTCGACGAAGTGCGTGCCAACCCGCCCTCAGCCACAGTTGGAACCTTTCTTGGCGTAAACCCGGGTTATGGCGCGCGTCTGGGGCTTCCTGACGACTGGGCCTACAACATGATCAAGGAAGTCGGCAACTTTGCCGAAATCTACGAACGCAACATCGGATCTGGTTCTCCCTACAACCTTCCGCGAGGGATCAACAATCTCTATAACGCGGGCGGTGTCTTCTATCCGATGATCATCGACTAGTCTGTCGATCCGTTCCGGGTGCAGCCCTTGGGCTGCACCCGTTTCTGGCCAGGTCAACGGAAAGAAGCTGATGCAAACGCTCATTAAAAACAGACGGGTCAGGGATGCGGGGCTGCAATTCGCCTTTGTCGGTGGGATTGTGGCAATTCTGGTGATCATGGTGTTGGTTGGTCGCACCAATCTTGAGGCTCAGGGCCTAACGTCAGGGTTCGGTTTTCTTGAGCGGGCAACAGGCTGGCGTATCAGCTTTTCCCTCATCGACTACAGCACCAACTCCACTTACGCTCGGGCAATCCTTGTTGGCATCCTCAATTCACTGTTTCTTGGCGCTATTGCGCTACCGATTGCCACTGTCATTGGGGTCGCGGTGGGTGTGATGCGTACATCGGGTAACGGGATGGCCGAACTGGTTGGCACCACATTTGTCGAACTGTTTCGCAACGCACCACTGATCCTGCAACTATTGTTCTGGTATACGCTGTTATTGGGACTGCCGAGCCCGCGCAACGCAGAGCCCATTCTGGGCGGCATCGCGTTGACCGGTCGCGGTATCTATATCCCCGGTCTAAACGTTACAGGCGGTTCAGTTTTTGCGACCATCCTCATACTGGTCGCTACTTTTGCACTGGCGCTTTGGCTGGGTGCCAAGCGTTGGCCGGATCTTCATCTGCGACAGGCTGGCAAAGAGCGAAAGCTGCTGTGGTCTGTTTCGTTGGTCATTGCTCTTGTCGCGATGTGGCTTGGTCGAATTCCTGAAACGTCCCTAGTCAACTTTCCCGAAGCGGCTGGGTTGAATTACCGTGGCGGAATACGGGTCTCGCCCGAACTGATGGCCTGTCTCGTCGCCATCGCGATTTACGGTGCGGCTTACATTGCTGAAATCGTACGCGCCGGGTTCAATGCCATCCCCAACGGCCAGTCCGAAGCCGGTCGCGCCCTGGGCCTGACGCCCTGGTATATCTTTAGTCGCATTCGCTTGCCGCTGGCCATCCGCATCGTGATGCCGACCCTGATCAACCAGTATGTCTGGCTGTTCAAGGCAACAACCATAGGCATCGCCATCAGCTTTACCGACTTTTTCATGATCATCAGCACCGCGATCAACCAATCCGGGCAGACGCTGGAGCTGATTGCAATCCTGATGGGTGGCTTTCTGATCATCAACTACTCGATGGCCTGGGTTTTGAACCGCGTGAACGACGCGATCAAGCTCAAGGGCACGCAGCTGAGGATCTGAGCGATGACTGATCTTTCAATGCAGCATACTCTGTCGTTCAAAACTGTGAAAAAGCACTATTTTGCGACGCCGCTGAACAGTGCGATCACTGTTCTGCTTGCAGTGTTCACGGCTTGGGTGCTGTGGGGCTTATTCAATTGGGCCTTCCTCGACGCGATTTGGGGATACGGAAAAAACGAAGAATGCCGCACGCATGAAGATGGCGCATGTTGGTCCTTTGTGGCAACGCGTTGGCGCATTGTTTTGTTTGGTCTTTACCCTTTTGAAGAACAGTGGCGGTCCGCGCTGGCCTGTATCGTCATGCTCGTGGTGGCGATCCTGTCGTGTGTTCCTGTTTTCTGGAGCGCCAAAAGATTACCAACTCTTTGGGTGATCGGATTTGCAACGTTCTATATCCTTATGCGTGGCGGTGTTTTAGGACTGACGCCAGTGGTCGAGCGCGATTGGGGCGGGCTGTCGCTGACGGTTTTCATCTTCGCGGCGGTGTGCTTGTTGGGCATGCCCTTGTCCATCATCTTCGCGCTGTTGCGCAGGTCAGAAATGCCGTGGATCGCCAGAACAATGGCGTTGGTGATTGACGTCATCCGATCCCTGCCGCTGCTTTCGATCATGTTTACTTTCGCCATTGTCCTGCCCTTTGTGCTGCCGGACTGGGCGATCGGCGACAAGCTGTATCGCGTGATCATCGGCTACGCGATATTCTTTGCCTGCTATCAGGCCGAGATCATTCGTGGCGGCATGCAGGCCCTCCCGGCCGGTCAGGAAGAGGCGGCCAAGGCCCTTGGAATGGGCTACTGGAACCGGGTCGGTTATGTCGTTCTACCGCAAGCTTTTCGTAATGCGTTGCCGCCCACCATCAACCAGTTCGTCATCACGTTCAAAGAAACCTCGCTGGTCACCATTATCGGCTTCTTCGACATCCTTGCCTCGGGCCGGGCCGCGGCGGGGACCGCCGATTGGAGCTTCGCGACGATCGAGATGTACGTGTTTGTCGGGCTCATATTCTTTGTCTTTGTATTCTCACTGTCCCGCTACGGTGCCTATCTGGAACACCGCTTGAATGTTGGCAGTCGCTGAGGAGAACTGCTCATGCCAGACCAAGCCATCTCGATCCGCGCGATGAATAAGTACTACGGCGGATTCCATGCGTTGAAGGACATCGATCTGGACGTGGATCGTGGTGAGAAAGTTGTGATTTGCGGCCCATCGGGATCAGGAAAATCGACGCTGATCCGGTGCATCAACCGGCTGGAAGAACATCAAGCCGGGACCATCAAGGTCAATGGCATCCCGCTGGACGACAATGTTGACAACATCGACGAAATTCGCCGCGAGGCCGGGATGGTGTTTCAAAATTTCAACCTGTTTCCTCACATGACCATCCTTGAGAATTGCACGCTGGCTCCGACGCTTGTGCGCAAGCAAACCCGCCAACAAGCCGAAGAAACCGCCATGTCCTACCTCGAACGGGTCAAAATCCCCGAGCAGGCGCATAAATATCCCGGCGAACTTTCAGGGGGTCAGCAGCAGCGTGTCGCCATTGCCCGTGCCCTGTGTATGGCGCCTGAGATCATGCTGTTCGATGAGCCTACGTCGGCACTGGACCCGGAAATGATATCCGAAGTGCTGGATGTGATGGTCGGCCTCGCCGAGGAAGGCATGACCATGGTCTGCGTAACGCATGAGATGGGTTTTGCCCGCCAAGTGGCCGATCGAGTGATTTTCATGGCGGATGGACAAATCATTGAACAGGCTCCACCCGGTGAGTTTTTTGACAATCCCACAAGTGAACGCACAAGAACATTCCTGGGCCAGGTCCTGGGTCACTGAACAGAGAATAAGATGCCAATGGATACCCCTGAAATTTCTACCCATGACGCTGAAGCAGACCCGCGCAATGACCGGTTGCTGATTTACGTGAACGGCGCGCTTGTGCCCAAGAGCGAGGCTAAGGTCTCGGTCTATGACAGTGGGTTCATGCTGGGCGATGGCATGTGGGAAGGCCTTCGTCTGTATGACGGTGAATGGGCGTTTTTTGACGACCATATGGACCGGCTGTTCAACTCACTCAAATCAGTCTCTATCGATATCGGGATAGGGCCTGACGGTGTCCGAGACCTTCTGGATCGAACGGCGGCGGCCAATGGAATGGTCTCTGATGCTCATTGTCGATTGATGGTTACGCGCGGTCGCAAGGTGAAACCGTTTCAGCATCCCGGCCTCAGCAGATTTGGTCCCACGATTGTGGCAGTCGTCGAACATTCCAAGCCTGCCGAAGACCTGCAATCGCGGGGAATTCGGCTGGCCACCGTGCCTCAGGTCCGGGGTCTGCCGACCAGCCAGGACCCGAAATTCAACAGCCATTCAAAGCTGAATTGTGTGATTGCTTGTCTGCAGGCGGAACAAGCCGGGGCAGATGAAGCTTTGATGCTCGACCCGCACGGCTTTGTGAACACAACAAATGCCTGCAATTTCTTCATCGTCAGGCGTGGCGAAGTTTGGACCTCAACCGGTGATTACTGCATGAACGGTGTCACACGCGCCAATGTCATCGAGATTTGCCGCCAGAATGACATTCCGGTCTTTGAGAAGAACTTCTCGCTTTACGAGGCCTATGGCGCGGATGAGGCATTTCTGACCGGTACGTTCGGGGCGCAAACACCCGTCGCTTCGATCGACGGCAAAGACATCGGCGAAGAGGGTGGTGCAGGCTCCATAACCCGTCGCATCCGAGCGCTGTACAAGGACCTTGTCGCCCAAAACGTGGCAGGCCAGCAATCCCTGCGTGGAAAAAAGTCATGAAACCCAACATCATCCTGTTCATGGTCGACCAGTTGACTTCATTCGTGCTGAGCTCCTATGGCGGAACGGTTTGCAAAACGCCAAACATCGACGCGCTTGCGGCCCGGGGTTCTGTATTCGAGAACGCTTATTGCCCTTATCCGCTCTGTGCACCGTCGCGCTTCGGCATGATGGCTGGGCGGCTACCTTCACGTATTGGGGCCTATGATAACGGAGCCGAGTTCACGGCTTCGACGCCGACTTTCGCCCACTATCTGCGTCTGAACGGCTACTACACATGCATATCCGGCAAGATGCATTTCGTGGGTCCCGATCAGTACCATGGCTTCGAAGAAAGGCTGACCACAGAGATATACCCCGCCGATATGTCTTGGACACCGGACGCAGATTTTCGAGACTTCAACAAGGATGAAGAGCGGGCCTATACCTTTGGTGTCTCGACCATCGACACCGTACGCGATGCGGGTCCGGTCGCCCGGTCGATGCAAATCGACTATGACGAAGACGTCATTCACTATGCGGTGCGAGAACTTTACACCCGCGCGCGTTCTGATGACGACCGGCCCTTCATGATGACGGTCTCTCTTACGCATCCGCATGACCCGTATGTGATCACCCGCAAATACTGGGACATGTACAGTAATGCCGAGATTGACGCGCCGCGCGTGCCGCATATCCCTGTCGATCAGCGCGATGCGCACAGCCAGTCTCTGTATTACCACTACGGTCAGGACAAGTGCGAATTAAGTGAGGACGATTATCGAAACGCGCGGCGCGGGTATTACGGTATGATTTCATATGTCGATGATCTGTTCGGGCGTCTGATGCAGGCTTTGGTGGACAGTGGGCATTCAGAAAACACGGCTGTAGTATTCGCGTCAGACCATGGCGACATGATTGGAGAGCGTGGCATGTGGTTTAAAAAAACCCTGTTTGACCCCGCCATTCAGGTTCCGTTGATCATTGCCCATCCTGAATACACTCCCGGTCGTGTGTCCCCCCCTGCATCACTGTTGGATATTTTCCCGACGCTTCTCGATATCGGCGGGTTGAGTTCGGAGGAGATCAAGACACCACTGGACGGGCGCAGCCTCCTGCCAGCAATGCGAGGTGAGCCACTGAGTGGTCCGGTCTTTTCAGAGCACATAGACGGCGGTACATCTGCACCTCGCGTTTGCGTCCGTGACGGGACCAAGAAGCTGGTGGTTTCCCGCGCCTATCCGACGCAATTTCATGATCTCGCCTGCGACCCCCTGGAGCAGAACAACATCGCCGGTCAGGGAAACCCTGACGAAGCGCGTCTGACACGATTGGCGGAGGAAACATGGCCGTTGGATGTGTTGCTGGACGATGTCGTCGCCAGCCAGGTGGCCCGCAAGCTGATCGACAACGCACTGTCCACGGGGCGCGAGGAGATCTGGGATTTTACACCCCGACCACTCACTCAGAATACAAACTACGTCCGCCGGGGCGACGCGTTTCCAACCGTCGAGCGGCGCGGTTACCTCCATTACAACAAATCTCAGGACCCTGACCCATGAGCTATAACGTGAAACTCTCGGGCGTCATGCCGGCATTGATAACGCCATTTGACGCCAACAACAGAATTGACTTTGACGCGTTCGAAAAATTGCTGATGCATTTTCGCGAAGCAGGTGTCACCGGTTGGGTGCCGAACGGATCGACAGGCGAATATTTCTCGCAAAGCACCGAAGAACGCCGCTCTGTCCTGCAATTCGTCAAGGACTTCGCGAATGAAGACGACGTCCTCATCGCGGGAACAAATGCTGCGGCCACACGAGAAGTGATCGAGCAAACCGCCATTGCCAAGGAAATCGGCTATCACAACGTGCTGCTGGCACCGCCATTCTTCACACGCCCAACACAGGATGAATTGATCAGCCATTACGAAACCGTGCTGGCTGAAGTGGATGTAAATTTGGTGCTTTACAGTTATCCGTTGAAAGATGGCGCGGATATCAGCTTTGAAGTCATGGACCATTTCGCGGACAACCCGCGCGTCATCGGCATCAAGGAAAGCTCGGGCGTGCTGCAGCGAGCCATCGATATCTCCAGCCGCTATGAAGGTAGGATCCAACTGGTTTCGGGATCAGATGACATTGCGCTCGACTTTATGTTCTGGGGCGCGGACAGCTGGATCTGCGGGCCGTCGAACTGCATGGCGAAGGCCTGCTGTGAATTAGACCGACTGTATAAGGCGGGCGAACTTATTGCGGCCAAGGATCTGATGAAAAAGCTGTATCGCGCCATGAATATCCTGGAGAGCGGCAAGTTCGTGCAGAAAATCAAGTTCGGTGCTGAATTGCAGGGGCTGGATGTGGGCGAATGCCGTGCGCCGTTGGGGCCGCTGACAGAGGTGGAAAAAGCCGAGTTCGCCGAGGCTATGCAACCCATTCTGGCTATGTAGTCTGGTGGTATGGGAAGGTCGCGACAGGCTTTCCCTCCACCTATCGAAAGTGCTGCCCGGTGCAACAGAATCAGTCCAGACGCAGCGTTGTTGTTGGGGCCGGTATTATCGGTGCCGCCATCGCTTATGAGCTGCAAAAACGCGGGGCGCAGGTCACGCTGGTTGACGCGGACGCACCCGGACGCGGGGCGTCATACGGCAATATGGCGTCAATTGCGGTGACGGAGTTCATGCCGGTTTCCCGCCCTTCGGTCTGGCGGCAGACCCCCGGTTGGCTGTTGCACCCCGAAGGTCCGATACGGGTGTCGCCGGGCTATGCGACACGTCTGATCCCCTGGTTTGTCAGGTTTTTCTGGGCTGGTCGGCCCGCAAAGCTGCGTGAGCTTGAGGCACAGGGCGCGGTGCTGTGTCAGCGATCTCTGGCAGATACCGAACAACTGATGGCCGAAATAGGTCTGTCAGACCAGCTCAGCACCTCGGGTTGCCTGTCGCTTTATGCCAGCGAAGCAGAATTATCCGCGGATCGGGAAAGGTTGGACATGCTGGACCGTCATGGATTTGACTATGAGGTCATGGATTGTACCGCCTTGCACGATCTGGAACCTGAAATCGCGCCGAACATTCAAAAAGCGGTGCTGTTGCCCGACAACCGCACGGTACGCGACCCCCATGCGCTTGTCACCCGTCTGGTCGAAGCGTTTGTAGCCCTGGGTGGCGCGATCCAGCGGGCCGAGGTTTCCGGTTTTGCCCGCGCCGAGTGTATCACCGGCGTGCGACTTAAAGGAGGCCGCCTTTTGAAGGCAGATGACGTCATCCTGGCTGCCGGTGCCTTTACGGGTCGTTTATCCAAACTTTTGAGCGAGCCGATCCCGCTGGAAACCGAGCGGGGTTATCACACACAGATCAATGCGCCCGGGATCGGCCTGAATCATTCGATCATTTGGCCCGCCATGGCCTTCATGGTGTCGTCGACTGCCGGCGGTATCCGCGTGGGAGGTACAGTTGAGATGGCGGGGTTGGACGCAGACCCGGATTGGCGTCGCTCGAAAATCACCGTTAAACGGGCACGCAAGGCGCTGCCGAACCTGCAGATCGAGGATGTTACCGAATGGATGGGCCATCGCCCGGCCTTTCCGGATACGGTTCCGGTGCTGTCGGCGTCGGCCAAGGTTCCGGGCGTGTATTATGCCACAGGCCATGGTCACCTGGGCCTGACTTACGCTGCGACCACGGCCAGGTTGATGGGGCAACTCATCGCCGGTGAAACACCCGATATCGATCTGCAACCCTACCGGGTTGATCGGTTTTAATCTGAAAACAGGAGCGAACCATGACCGAAAAGACATGCCTTATCATCGGAGGAGGGCGCGGAATGGGGGCCGCTACGGCGCGTGAAATGCACAGGCGGGGGTACAAGCTGGCGCTGATGTCGCCCTCTGACTCCTGTGAGTTGCTGGCACTGGAAGTGGACGGTGTCGCCCATCGTGGCAAAGCCGAAATAGCTTCCGATACCCAAGCCGCTTTTGATCTGGCCATGACTACCTATGGTCGGATTGACGCGTGTCTGATCCACGTGGGCGGCCCGCCCAAGGGGGACCTGCTGGACATTCCTGAAGAGGATTGGGACCGCGCTCATGAGATGGTCCTTAAACCCGTCATCCGCATGGCCAAATTGCTGGCTCCTGTGATGGAGCCGCAAGGTGGCGGTTCGATCGTCAACATCACCACCTTTTCAGCGTTTGAGCCGTCGCTGACCTTCCCAACCTCCAGCGTTTATCGCGTAGGGGTGTCCAGCTTTACCAAACAGTTCTCGGACCGCTACGGTCCGGCGAATATCCGCATGAACTGCCTGTTGCCGGGATTCACCGACAGCCTCGACCTGCCGCATAAGTTTGCGCAATTGTCTGCCCTTGGTCGACTGGCTCGGGCCGAGGAACAGGCCAAGGCCGCCGCTTTCCTTCTGAGCGATGATAGCAGCTATATCACCGGCCAATCCTTGCGCGTCGATGGCGGCGTAACACGGCATATGTGAGGAAAAATACCGTGCCAGAGACTCTGTTCATCAACAATAAATGGGTTGCTGCTGTTTCTGGTTCAATGTTCGATGTGGATCCGTCGAACAATCAGGCCGTGAACAAAGTGGATAAGGACGGTTCCGATGATATCGAAGCAGCGGTGAGCGCGCCGCGCACGACCTTGGACTGTGGTTTCCGGCCCTGGGTGAGCGGTACCGAGCGTGCTTTTGTGCTGCGCAAGACGGGCGCTGAGATCACTTTGGACATGGACGGTTTCATGCCGAAAGCGGATAAGGAACCGATCAGGAGTGCGGGCGCGATCATACCGTGGAACTTCCCGATGCTGATGGCGCCGGAGTCTGGGGGAATCGCTCGGAAGACGGGCTTGCTGACGGGGCTGAAGGGGTAGTCCGTGCCTTTTAGACCGGAATTGTCTGGATCAACTGCCCGCAACCGACATTTACCTAAGCGTCCCGGGGCAGGCACAAAAACCGGGGATTGGGTGCGAGCTGGGGGTTCGAAGTCCGAATTACTGCCTCGAAACCAAACAGATTACCACCTTTGACCGGTCCAAACCTAGGGCTGGTGCACAAAAGAGCAGGAGCGAGAATGCGGCTGGGGTTCATCGGAACGGGCGTCATCACTGAAGCGGTTGTCACGGGATTGCTGGCTTCGGATATTGAAATCAGCGAGATTTGCGTCACCGAACGCAACCAAACAATCTCGGCGCGGTTGGCCGCAGGCAGCGACCGTGTGCAGATCTGCAAAAGCGCACAAGCGGTCGTCGATAGCTCTGAACTGGTGTTTCTGGCCATCCGCCCGCAGGACGCACAAGATGTGTTGACCCCGTTGCTGTTTAGCCAGGGGCAACATGTGTGCAGCCTGATAGCAACGCTGACTCACGAGGTTCTCCAAGGCTGGATCAATACGCCTGTGCGTTTGTTTCGGGCGATCCCTTTGCCATCGGTCGCCCGACACTACGGTGTTACGGTTCTGTTCCCCCATGATCCGCAGGGCGAGGCGCTATTTGCTCCGCTTGGGCGGGTCGTTAGCGCCGGGACAGTTGAAGAGTTTGACGCTTTCGCCACGGCCAGTGCCTTGATGGGTACGTATTTCGGTGTGATGGAAACGGCTTCCGGGTGGATGCAGTCCAAAGGAATTGTTCAACAAGATTCGCAGGGCTACCTCAGCGGTGTTTTTTTGGGGCTGGCGCAAGCCGCGTCCGAGAATTCCAACACATCATTCGAGACACTGCGAGCCGATCATTCGACACCTGCCGGGCTGAACGCACAACTATATGATGTATTTTCAGAAGCGGGTGGACCCGACGCGTTGAAAGCGGGTCTCGACAGCGTCATGCGTCGGCTGGCCAAAGCCAGAATGATACCTTTGGGAGAAGTGGAATGACACGTGATCTGATTGGCAAAACCGTCTTGCTAACCGGAGCAACCGGGTCCATCGGTCAGGCGATTGCCCGAGAATTGGCCGCCACCGGCGCCCGTGTTCTGCTGCATTACCACAGCAACGCCACCTGCGCCGAAGCTCTGGTGGCGGAAATCGGGCAAGGGGCTGCAGCTTTGCCGGGCGATTTGTCCGACGCACAGGGGCCAAGTGCGTTATGGGAGGCCGCGGAGGCCAAAGCAGGACGCATAGACGTTCTGATCAACAATGCCGGTGTTCTGACTGCCTCATCCGTGGATGATCCGCTGGAGGTGTGGCACGATGCCTGGCACCGAGATCTTCAGCTGAACCTGATGGTCGCAGCGGATCTGAGCCGCTCGGCGATCCGGCATTTCAGGGCGCATGGTGGCGGGCGGATCATCAACATGGCTTCGCGCGCGGGGCAGGGCGGCTATCGGGCCGAGGCCATGTCTTATGGGGCCTCCAAGGCGGCCCTGATCAACCTGACCCAAAGCATCGCCCGCGGATTTGCGGCACAAGGGATTACAGCCATGGCCGTTGCGCCTGGATGGGTCCGCACCGAGATGTCCGAGGATTACATCCGCACCCATGGCGAGGCTGCCGCCTTGTCGGGCGTTCCTCTGGGCAAGATGGCCGAACCCGCTGAACTGGCCGAGCTTGTGGCGTTTCTGTTGCGCCCGTCGCAGGCATCGCTCACCGGGGCAGTGTTGGATGTCAATGGCGCAAGTCAGATGAGGTCGTAAATGGAACGTTTCAGGGGTAAATCCATTGTTGTAACTGGTGCGGCGGGTGGCATCGGGGCGGCAATTTGTCAGCGCTTTGCATCCGAGGGGGCATTGGTCTGTGTTGCAGATGCAGACATTGCGGGCGCGGAAAGTGTTGCCCGGAAGATCCGGGCCGCAGGAGGTCAGGCCGAAGTTCGCACGTTTGACCTGACCAACCCTGCGGCGATCCGGAGCTTTGTCAGGGGCTGGACCGGCGCGAGGCGCAGGATAGATGTACTGTGCAACAATGCCGGGCTGATGAGTCGCGGCGCGTTGATGGAGCTGACGGCCGAGGACTGGCAGCAATCATTTGCAGTCAATGTCGATGCGCTGTTTCATATGTGTCAGGCGGTGATCCCGGTGATGCAAGACCAGGGTGGCGGAGCCATCATCAACACCGCATCACAATGGGGGATACACCCGGCCCCCGGTCATATTGCCTACAACACCACCAAAGCCGCCGTTGTCGCCTTTACCCAGAACCTCGCCCGAGACTATGCGCCGGACAATATTCGTGTGAACGGCGTGGCCCCGGGTGAAATTCGGACGCCTATGCTGGAAAGCAACCTCGCGCGCTCGGGTCGCCGCCTGGACGATCTCAACGCGCTGGTGCCTTTTGGCCGTATCGGCGAACCGGATGAGGTCGCTGCGCTTGTCGCATTCCTGGCCTCGGACGAGGCGCAATATCTCTGTGGATCCGTTGTCGAAATTACCGGTGCCCAAGCCGTAGCCTGACTTTTAGTAGGAGGAGTACATCATGCGTTGGTCCAGAACTCTGCAAACAGTCGATGTACATTGCGCTGGTGAAATCGGTCGTGTCGTGACGGGTGGGGTGCTGGATATCCCCGGTGCGACAATGGCCGACAAGCTGGATTATCTGAACTCGGTTGACAACAGCCTGCGTCAGTTCCTTTGCTCAGAACCACGTTCGGCCCCGGCCGGGTCCTTTTGTCTGCTGGTTCCGCCGTGTGATCCGGCGGCGGATATCGGATTCATCGTGCTGCAACCCGATCAGGCCCATGCGATGTCGGGATCCAATGCAATGTGCGCGGTCACGGCTCTGCTTGAAACTGGCATGATCCCTATGACCGAACCTGAAACCACCGTGACGCTGGATACCGCTGCGGGCTTGGTGCGCGCGCTGGCCCGTTGTTCCGACGGGAAGGTAACCACAGTGTCACTGGACATGCCGCCTTCCTTTGTTGCCAAAAAAGACTGTCGCATCGAGACCGAAGATTGGGGAAGTATCTGCTACGATCTGTGTTTCGGAGGTGTCTTTTATGCGCTTGTCGACGTCGACCAGATCGGTCTGACGATCAGGCCCGAGAGAGCGCGTGACCTTGCTACGCGTGGTGTCGCCCTACGTAATCTAATTGCCGAGGTCGAGGACGCACCGCATCCGACAATACCTGCTTTGAAGGGCTTGGCGTATGTCATGTTCCGATCGACAGAGCCCGACGGCGCGGTGCGCACCTGTACAACCCTGCGCCCCGGGCGCGTGGACAGATCGCCGTGTGGCACCGGCTCAAATGCGAATATGGCCGTACGACATGCAACAGGGCAAGCATCCCCGGGAGATGTTGCAATATCGCGATCGATCATCGGCGGTGAATTCACGACTGAGTTCCTGAGCGTTGCTAAAGTAGGGGATCACGATGCGACCCAGAATCGCGTATCCGGACAGTGCTGGATCTACGCTATCACTCAGATCGGGCTGGACCCCGCCGACCCATTCCCGAGTGGCTTTCGGCTGTCGGATACCTGGGGCGGATAGCGTCTTTGAAGGAAATAGGGTTCTGTCGGAAACCTTTCCCCCCGTCTGTCAGCTCGAGCGCCGTTCTGATGGATCTGCGGCGAACTTTTGGCGATTGACGCTAACCCGGTTGCCGACTGAATGGCTGCCGTTATTTCCAGATCGAAGATCGGATCATGATTCCTTTCATAAGCGCGCAGTTTGGCGCCGCTACCGCAAGGTCGACCAACATCGACTTTGAGAAAACTGCAACACGCCAATCAACGCAACGAATGTCTATTTTGGGGTCGTCTTTTTCGCCCGATCTTATGGCATGAATTCGGTGACTTCGTTTCGAATGGATGATATCTGGTTTCTGATCCTTTATGTGTGTTTGTTCTAAGCGGAGATAGACCTTGTGGATTCAAAAAAGGACCTGATCCAGAAACTCCTCAAAGGCATCGAAACTGGGGATGCAGCCGCAGCTGATGTCGTCAACGAGACAAAATACATCCAACACAATCCCCAAACGCACGAAGGCAGTGAGGGGCTCTCGGCGTTGTTTGCGCGATTGTCAAAAACCAATCCGCGCATCACTTTCATACGCGTCTTTGAGGATGGTGAATTTGCCTTTGCGCACAACGAATACAACTTCTCAAGCCTGAGGGTCGCGTTTGAAGTTTTCCGCTTCGAAGACAGCAAAGCGGTCGAGCACTGGGACAACATCCAACCGATGATGGGCCCCAACCCTTCAGGTCGCGGCATGTTGGATGGCGCGACAGAGATTACCGATCTGGACAAGACCGCCGCCAATCGAAACCTGGTGCGCGAATTCGCGGAAGGCGTTCTGGTCAGACGGCAAATCAGACTTCTCGAAACACATGTAGACGATGGATTGGTTCAGCACAGCCCTGACATTGCCGACGGTGCTTCTGCATACCGTTCATACCTTGAAGCTGTCGAAAATGGCACATTCCGCATCCAATATCACAAAGTTCACCGGGTACTCGCAGAAGGGAACTTCGTGCTTTGTATGAGTGAAGGTTACAGGGCCGGTATCCACTCCAGTTTCTATGATCTTTTTCGCGTCGCTGAGAACAAGATCGTTGAACATTGGGATACGATTGAAGCAATTGCACCACGCAGCGAATGGAAGAACGAAAACGGGAAGTTCTAAGCGCGAGGTGGCGCCCACCGAATTTCGAACACAGGCCGACGAACAATGGTCACCCTGAAAAATTGATGAGATTTCGCTTTGAGAAATCCGGGGGCCCGCCTTCGAATGCCTTCCTGCGGTCGGCTTAGCCATCTGATCCCCCACAATTTTCGGCTAAACCTATTGATTTCAATCTGTTGTGCTTCCGTCGGTGAGTTCCGGTGTTTGTCATTGCAATCAGCCTAACTGGATGAATGCAAGCTGAATCATCAACCGCAATAGGATTGCGCTGAATAGCGCGACAACCGGATTGAAGTGCTTCTCCCTTTCGAGCCGAGGACACTTGGCTTGGCTGTTTCAAAGGGGCCGATTTTTTTCGCGGGCTCGTCTGATTTTTGACACCTCCAACGAAGATAGGGTAGTCGACGACCTTCCTTTAAGCCAGCGGGAATCCGGCATCCCTGCCTGCGCGGGTGGAGCCACTAAAACCGTCTGTGCCCCCAAGACTTTGCCAATGTTTTGGCTGAGAAAGGGGGCAGGAGATGGCTCGGAAGCGGTCTCGGCGTCGGTGATGCGACTTACTACAACTGGCGGCGTCGCGCCGGTTGTATGTTATCACCAAGCCTGCGCAATCCGAGTAGAGCAGCTTCAATCGGTTGGCTCGTTTGGAACGAAGCACAAACACAATCCATGTGAACGGTTCTTTGCGCAACTCAATTTGGACCTGCGCCGCCAGCCCGTCATGCCCTTTGCGAAAGTCCACCGGGTTCGCCGCTCCCACAATCCGGGCCTTTTGATCAAGAGGCCAGTGTCGATGGCACCGCCGGCCGATCAATACATCAATGTTATCGAGAAAAGAGATTGAGTGCTCCATTGAGGAACTCCTTGTATGCAAACACTCGGGCCGGATTTTCAACTCACAAACCAAAATAGAAATTGAGGCCAAAGCACTGCTTCCGGATCTTCGGCAGCCCAACGACAAGAGGAACATGGACGAAGTCGGGATTGTGATCCGTAGCAAGAAACACCTGCTGTAGCGCACGATCGACAGCAATGAAGACATTCGTGATAGTCTTGTTCAGGCCCGCCTGATGCAATCCGCAAATTGTTGACCAAAGCGAATGACCCATAACCGGTTCGCTTCCCGGCTGACGGTCTCACCCTGGGTTGCCAGCAGGTCTTCTACGTCAGTCGTGCTCAGCGTCAATCGGCGGTCCGCCCGACAACAACCGCATTAATCTTACGAGGGTAGCTGAAGCCCTTTAGGCGCGCCGTATCAATTGAGCTACTTATGTAGATGGTTAAAATTTATAAACTAAAACAATGTATTGACAATATATGTCGCTCCAATTGAGCTTGGAACTCGTAAAGAAATCGCGGCGGGGAAAACCGCTTGTTCCGACATGACTCGTGTGACGAGCCTCTCGATTACAGAGTTGTAGCAAGTGCTCTATTACTGCTGAATACAACAGGTGATCACTGGAAAAGCTGCCATGAAAGTGTGTTTGAGTTTTCATACATTCCGCGCGAACCGCCTGGCACTTGCCAGGCGGTCCGATCTTCTCTCAGGGGTATGCACAACTTTTCGAGCAACTGAAATAACCAGGGCCAAGTCTTTCCTTACTTACAAAGCAGCTTTGAACAGTTGCGTGAGGTTTTCTTTCGTCAACTCTATCGGGTTACCCCCGCATGATGGGTCGATGATTGC
>NZ_CANMFF010000011.1 GCF_947497005.1 uncultured Ruegeria sp.
ACCAACGACGACGAATATGAAGACCAGACCCGCAGACTCTCGTTATGAATGAGGGAGCCTCGGGGGGCAGGTCATAATCATTGTCGTGGCTGAAGGAAACCAATTGGGACAGCTTGGCGTCATCAAGACAATTTAGGATGATGCGAATGCAGTTGATAACAGATGGAAAGAAATTCTTAAGCGTAAGAGAAGTAGCTGATCTATTCTCCTGCGGCGTGTCCACGGTTTGGCGTTTGTCCAAAAACGGACACATGCCAGCTCCAATGAAAATAGGTGGTATGGCAAGATGGCGGGCGACTGATATCCAAAAATGGGTGGATGACCACGCGCATTCATAAACGAAACCCCCACCAGCAAAGCTCGGCGGGGGCTCGGTATTTTGTTCTCGATAACTGCAGGATACCCCCCCCGCCGCTTCAAATCAAGAAGTAGGCCAATGCAATCAGGCAACAAACAACATGGTGGCGCGAAATACAGCGTCTTGAAAGTCGATCGCACCGGGGTACCGACTCGGGACCCATTTGAAGTCTCGGTTTATGGGGCGGCGCTCAGTGTTCTCGAGGATCTGCGATGCGCAGATTTCGAAGGATGCTTCCCAATTGATGAAGCCTGGGTTGAAAGCGTACGCATGTTGCGCCTCTTAGGCGTGACCATCGACAAAAACGTCAGCATCGCAGGCAGTGTCAAATACTATCTGCGGGACAGTTTGATCCCCTTGGCGGTCTCGAGGTGACCGATGGGGCGCGACAGAAAAAACGAAAACCGCGGTGGACACTTTGCATCAATGAAGCGCGCAATCATGGAAACGGAAGCGTGGCGTTCTTTGCCACCTGTAGCGCAAGCGCTTTATCCATGGTTGCTATTGGAGTGGCGAGGGCCCAACAACAATAACAACGGCAGAATAAGCCTGTCAGTGCGCCAGGCTGCTGAACGAATAGGTATCTCAAAAGACACGGCCTCCAAAGCATTCTGGGATTTGCAATCCCGCGGTTTCATTGTCTGTACCAAACCCCCAGAAATCGGGTTGAGCGGTGTCGCATCTTGTCCACTTTATGAAATCACCGAGATCGCATTGCCAACAGCAGAGACAAACCAAGGAAGGCGACTGTACAAGGACTGGCGGCGCGGCAATGACCAACCGGTAGTTCGTGCCCCGAACCACAACCCCAAAGGGTCCAACGGGAAAGCGAAATCCCGTCATAAAGATTAGGACAGTACCGTCCCAAAAATTATGACGGTTTGAAGAACGCCGTCCTAGATTCTATGACAAGCCGTCCGAAGAACTAGGACGGAAACTGCCGAATTGGCACACGCTCCCGTCCGAGTTTCTATGACATCCTTAATATACCATATACACAGCATTTTACAGCTGATCAGTTTAGGGATGTTAAGCGCTACGGATCTGACGCCGGATTGCTTCTTCCTTCTCGCGCTGCTCCCGGAGAATTTGACCCTGCCGCTTCGATTCTTCGGTTTGGGCTCTAAGTGCATCACCCGCTGATCTCGACAACACGTCGGCCGCGATCTGAAATTCCAACATCGCGTTTTGTTCGTTTTTGCTGTTTTTGCGGGCTATGGCTCCGGCAGCTTCAGTGGCAGCGGTTCGAAACCGACCATCTGCTTTGTGCCAGACGTGTAGTACGGCCTCCGCAAATTTCACCTTGGCCGCGATACGTTCTTCTTCGGTTGAACAGAGGTTCATGATGGCGCTCCAAATTGGCGTTGTTATCGTAACCAGGTTATTCGGTCGGACGGTTTCAGCGCCATGCACTGGGGGTGTTCGTAATCGACTCGAAAGCCTGGGATTTTGGAGTTGGCGACGACCCTTTTTGACGCGCGCGAGGGCCAATGCAGGCAAAACCTCTCGGTCTCTCACCCGAGAATGCCCGTCTTTTTGCGCTTAATCTAGCATGTCCAAAAACAGCTCAAACAATTGAGAATCTTTATATTTTCGCGCTGGTTTTTTGGGTCCCTTTTTCAGCGTGAATTTCCGCCGGGGCTTTGTGCGGTGGCGTGAGGGCCGATCACCACCAATGAGTGATTTCCTACGGCTTATGAGCGTGTTGGATCTAGTCTTCATCGGTATATACCGTACCTTCGGCGGTTTGCCCGATGTCGTCTTCGGCTACTGTCCCATCAATTATTTCGTCGTCTTCGGACGGATCGTCGTCGTCGTACTCAAAGCCGCCAAAAGAGTGGCTATGCTGGTATATACCGTGAACCCTACTGACGGGGGCTACGCCCTGTACACCAGCGAGCCATTGATTGGCTTCAAGCCTTACATGCTCGCTCTTCGCGCTCCGCGCCAATTCCCCGATGCGTGCTATAGCGGCCTGTCCCTCGTTCTGGCGTATATACTGGGTGAGTTGGTTATAGCGCTGGCGGACAGGCAGGAGATTGAAGGCCCGTTCAAGGTTGCCGCGGCGCATTTCAACTGTCTTGGCGGCCTCGTGCAAGGGGATGCCTTGCCAGGCCATTGCCTCAAGTGCTTCAACGGTTTTCTTCCCCAGACGCAAGCCATCGAAGTTTGGTGCGCTGACTGTTTGTGCGAGCGACGTCATCAGATTGCCTTTCTGGGGTTTATTAGGATCTGGGGTGTTTGTTGGATCTGTATGGCCGTCCGCGTAGGCGCAGAGGCATTGCAGGGGGCGTCAATTGAAAATTTACGCGGGTCAAGCGCGTGCAGCGTTTTTCTCCCGTCTGTGGGCTTCTTAATAGGCATGTTTGTATCTCGCCTGATTTGGCTGGTACGGGCGGCTTTCCCGCGCCTCTATGGCCCTGGTTGTTGCCGGTGGCAGCGGTGCTGGTGTTGTTGTGATCGATAGTCCGAGGGTCTGCGCCCACAGCTGCAGCATCGGGAAAGCGGCCACCCGTGCTATGCTTTCCAGTTTGTTAACATAACCGTCGGCGATACCCATCGCAGCCGTCAAGTCCTCCTGACTGAGCCCCAGCGCGCTGCGCCTGTCCCTGAGGGTTCCAACAAGTGTGAGATACAGCTCGAAAGTCTGAGCGTCGTAGCCGTTGAAGTGCTTTTCAGTGCATGGGGCAGGTAGCTCGACGGGCTCGGCCAGCGAAACTTTTGTGGTTTTCAGACAGCCAACTTTAGCACATTGCAGATGCATTTCGGTGCCTTTGATAGAAGCGATCCGCCACCCGCGCTCCCGCAAGGCTTTTGATATATTCGGTGTCTCCATGCCTTTGGTGTGAGTGAAAAAACCGAACCGCGAAATGCACACGCACGAAACGGATAGCCTCAAGTCGTGTGACCGTAAGTGCATTGCCCGCTTGGTTGAGTAACCGCCATTTTATAATAGCCTTTTAAATGGAATGCTCCGATATGCCCTTCAAAGACACCGAAGATTTTTATGGGCCTCTGGCTCTGCCTGAGGGGTTGAGCGTCACCCCGACAGAGGAAACACCAAACGGGATCGGTGATATCCTTGGTGCCGCCTTTCGCACGGAAAACCCTGTTGTTTCAGCGTTGACCAGTTTCAACTATGATCCGCTCAAACCATTCGATCCCGAATATCGGCCGTGGGATGATATCCAGGGCACCGAGTATGAAGGTTATGCCGGTCGGTTCGCTGGCGCCCGTGACGTCGAAGATGTGGTGGCGATGAAAGCCCAGATCGACCGGGAACGTGATGACCGCGGGGTTCTGGATGCGGCCGGTGGTCTTGGCGTATTGTCTCAAATGGGCGCGGCTCTTCTATCGCCGTCATCGCTGATCCCCGGTGGTGCCGTCGTCAAAGGGGCCAAGGGTGTTTCCATTGCGCGAACCGGGTTGACCGTTGCGGGCTCCGCTGCATTTGCGGCGGCACTAGATGAAACCGTTCTGCAGGGCACACAGGAAACCCGTACGGCCACGGAAAGTGCGTTCGCCATAGGAGGGTCATTTGTTCTAGGTGGTGTTCTTGGCGCCGCCGCCGGAAAGGTTGCTTCGGCAGAGTTCAAAGCTGCTTCGTTGCGTACGGAATCCGCGATCAAGACAGTGCATGATGTTGATCAGGGAATACGGTCGCTGAACGCTGCGGCAACGGTTTCGGGTGACGATTTTAAGTTGCGTCGAGAGCATGTGTTCCAAAGCATTAAAAGCATTCCTCTTTTCGGCCGTTTTTTTGTTGGGTCTGATCCGTTACTCCGAACAACTTTGAGTGAATTCAGTGAGGTTCGAGCGGCGACCGCGCGGTTGGCAGAGCCGGTTCTTGAACTTGACATCGCAAAGGAGGGCCGGACCGCGTTTAGTGGTCAGGTGCCAGTCGAAACTAGGGTGAAGACGCGTCGAAACACTGAATTGACATCGCTGATGGCAGATCTGACCCGGTTCTACGCTGAGTACGAACGCGATGGCCCGGTCGGCGCAATCGGTACCATGACCGCCCCGCTTACGGGGAAATGGGCACATCTGTTGGGAAAGAACCGCAAGCTATCAATCCGCGAGTTTTCTGAGGAAGTCGCTAAGGCGATGCGCCGTGATGACAAGCACCCTATCCCACAGGTCCAGTCGGTCGCTGATGCTGTCAGACGCAACCTTTTCGATCCGGTAAAAAAGGAAGCGGAAGAGTTGGGTTTGGTCCCTGACGGCGTGGAATTGTCAGATGCCGGCAGTTACCTCTCTCGAATCTACAACATTGAAAAAATCAACGCTCACTATGGTGACGACAGCGCCGACGATATTTTCCCTGTGCTTCAACGTGAGTTTTTGAAACGGCGCCAAGCCTCCAAAAGGCGCATCGCTGCCAAAGCCGAATTGAAGGACAAGGATCTGGTATACGCGAACCAGAGCGACGAGGAAGTTGCCACAGTGGTTGCTGAGACCATTCAGGCAATTAAGGGGCTGAAACCCGGTCAGGCCGCGTGGGGAGTGGCTCTGGGCTCTCCCACGCGTGCAAGAGTTCTCGATGTTCCTGACGAGGTATTGGAGCCGTGGCTGGAGTCAGACGTTCGTGCTGTTATGGCGAGGTATTTCGAAACGATGGTGCCAGATCTCGAAATCATTCGGGAGTTTGGTGACATCGAAATGAACGATGCGTTAACACGCATCAATGAGGAAGAAGCACGGGCTTTGAAAACTGCAAAGTCTCAGAAAGAGCGCAGTCGGATTTCCAAAGAGGCCAACAATTCTCGCCGGGATTTGTTGGCGATGCGGGATCGTATTCGCGGCTCCTACAAACTGCCTGAAAACCCCCGTGACGTTTGGATCGTCGGCAGCCGTATCGGTCGTTCGCTATCGTATACGTCTCTACTCGGTGGCTTCATGCTTTCGGCCCTTCCGGATCTGGGTACGCTGTTGCATCGCTCTGGAATTGAAGCGGCGTTTGGGTCGATCACTGCATTGACCGATCCAAAGAAGCTCGGTGTCGCGCTGAAAGATGCGTCCGAACTTGGCGCTGCATCTGAATGGTATTTGAACGGGCGGGCTATGGAGATCTCCAATCTCATAGATCCTTATGGCAGCGTGACGCGTGCCGAACGGATTGTTGGGGATGTCACCAACGGCTTTAGTTACCTCAACGGTGTCATCCCATGGAACGCAGGTTGGAAGACCGTGGGAGGTGCTTTCGTTTCTTCTCGTATCGCGAAAGCCGCGGATGCAGTTCGCGGTGGGTCAGCCTCAAAAAAACAACTGCGGCACCTCGCAGCAAATGGAATAGAGCCGTGGATGGCGGAGCGGATTGCCAAGCAGATAGACAAACACGGTGACACCGATGATCTATTGTGGCTACCACACGCTGGAAAATGGGATGATCGAGACGCGTTTCGGGCTTTTCAGCATGCGATGAACCGTGAGTTCGATTTGATGGTGATCACGCCAGGGCAGGACAAGCCGCTGGCATTCTCGACCGAGTTGGGAAAGTTCTTTTTCCAGTTCAAGAACTTCGCGTGGTCCGCGCATCACCGCATTGTTTTGGCTGGTATTCAGCGGGCCGACGCTGCCACGTTGGCGACCTTTGTTACGATGCTCACGCTGGGGGCGCTCACATCAAATATCAAAGCTGATGTTGGCGGATATGATCGCAAAACCGGTTCAGCACTTTGGGAAGATGCGCTTGACCGCTCTGGTTTGGCGGGTTGGTTGTTTGAGATCTACAACCCGGTGAATGCTCTGATGGGTGGCGCATTGTCACCGTCAGGTGAGGTCGTGTCGCGGTGGCGCGCAAGGTCGGAATTCGAGGGTCTTGCTGGCCCGACCGTCGATATTGCCAAAGGCGCTTTCGAAGGGATCAACGCCGTTTCTCAACACGTCGCCGGGATCGGCAAGCTTTCGACACGCGATATCGACAAGATCGGCCGCACGTTACCAGGCAACAACTTGTGGTATCTTCTGCCTTTGTTGCGCAACGTCGAGCGGAGTGTCGCCGCTGACGTTGGCGCCAAGTGATCTTTGACGCGATTAAATGACCCAATATCCAATCATAAATTGGTATTCGAGCGACAAACAATCTTCGTTGGACAGTTTAGCTCTTGGTCTCTTCACCAATGCTTACATGCTCAGGTGTCACCAATAGGTTCGCCCCAATCGGGTTCTAAATGGTAAACACTTCCGTCGCTCGCTTCAATTACGATACCGTTGTGACCTCCTGCGCCTTCCATTACCCCATCGGAAAGCGCACATTTGAGTTCGGGTGTCCAAAGTCCATCGCGAACAGAAACTGTGTAGCTGGCCCCGGCGTATGAATCGCACCAAATCGCGTCCAGACGACGCGCCATCAATTCCGGCATTGAATCCAAAATTCGCTTCATCGTGTCAAATTCAGAAAGAACCGACCCGCGGCTTTCGATGCGTACGCCTTTGTGTAGGACCTTTGAAACAGTTGCTTTGGATTCGGTTCCGCCCATCATCTCCTCCCTGTAGCGTTGTTAAGTTTCCCGAGAGCTATTGGAAGTCGTTCCCCGGAGCAATTTATTCGCACAGCTGAGCATCAGTAATCCTCAAGATTGGACTCTTGCCATGGTTTCACCTGGTTTCCGAAGCGCAAGAGATCGGCATCGAAAGCCAACTCCACCGTACCCATTGGGCCGTTCCTGTGTTTTGCGACAATCACCTCAACTTTACCGTGAGTGCGCTCCATCCTGTCTCTCCAAATTTCTAGATTTTCGAAATCATGTTCTTCCGGTGTTTCTTGTTCGAGAAAGAACTCCTCTCGATGCAACAACAGTACGGTGTCGGCGATTTGGCTGACGGCTGCAGGGTCATCAAGATCATTAAGCGTTGGCCGTCTGTTGCTGCGTAGCGCTAAGGATTGACTGAGGCTAGAAACAACAAAAACGCAAATGTCCAACCTTCTTGCCAGTACTTTTAGAACCTTAAGATTTTCGGCAATTTCATTTTTGAACTTTGCTGAACTTGGTCGCTCAACGGAAAAATCATCCAACATATCCACAAAAAGAACATCCAATCCATGCTGTTCTTTAAGCTTTTCCGCTCCCTTGACCAAGTCTTCGATATTGCTTGAAGTATCGTTGATATAGATAGGAGTGTCTTCAAAACCCTTTGCGGCATTAACAAACCGGCGAAACTCCTCCTCGGTCATGTCTCCTTGCAGAATTCTCTGATTTTTAATCTCTGTTTCAACTGCCAATATCCGTTGAGCTATCTGTTCGGCAGACTGCTGTAAAGAGAAGTACCCTACCACGCCGCCAAGTGCCCTATCATTCGAGGCATCGCTGGTGTCGACTCTGTCCGCAATATTTTTTGCCAGTTGAGTTGCAAACGCAGTTTTACCAGCGGACGGAACTGCCGCCAGTAAAAACAGTTGAGCCTTTCGGAGCCCACCAAGCGTGAAGTCCAGATCTGCAAAACCAGTCGGAATTAAGGGCGCTTGACCGGCCCTTGAATAGGTAAAACCAGTTGCTTCAACGGCATTTGCAACAGAGCTTGAGAAGGACTTAAAACCTTGTTCTTCAGATTGTTTTGGTACTTCAAAAGTGCCTTCAATCTCGGTATCAGGTTCATTCTTATTGCCACTATCTTGGTCGACGGCGAATTGATCAACCAATTCTTTCATCTGCTGGGCGGTCAGATGATCGGGAAGATCAGAGCTTACGACAAAATCCGCCAAGTCCGAACCGCGAAAGTCAATATCTGAAATCGAGAGGACTTTAAAATCAACGCTCGGATCCAAGTTTGCGATTGCGCAAAGGTCGCTTAGGTTTGCTGAGTTTGAAAACCTAATAGCTTTCAAAAGAGGAAAATTGGGTGAGAACTCAGTAATTTTCTTCATTTTTTTTCTTAGGCTTTCTGGGCTTTGCTACTTCAATGCTACCCCTGGCTAGAACAACTTCACCCTCTGGAGGCGACAGCCCATCTTTTCGATTTTGTTCTTCAAGCATTTTTAGGGTCAAAAGGCGCTCGATCTGTGTTCTGTTCTTACTAGCCCAACGATCTTCGTTTCGTTGTTTACCCAAAGGCCTATAGACGCAGTCTCGTTTGCGTGCTCGGAGTTCAACAATCGCCGAATACTTCGTATTTTTTGTCGGGCCTAGACTACAAAGCGGGTTTGAGGAGTCTTCTTCTCTACCATCGCCTATCGGCGACAAGTACCCGCCGCGAAGTTCACCGCTCAATTCGCTGGGGTCTCCCAGAACTTCATGCCCAATCTGCCATCTGTTTGCTCCAACCCAACGGACAATTTTGAACTCTAAATCACTCTCGAGCGACTGAAAGTCGCCTGTATTAATGCTCTTCTGAGCTTCAACATGTGCGGAACTTTCTATGCCAAGTGCTGAGAGCACTCGTGAAAGCTGTAGCGAGACGCCCGCACCTGCGCTGGCCTTTCTCATGCTAGAACTATCGCTTACCGACTTCAGAAGGTGTTGGAACTGATCCCTGGGAAGGGATCGTTGGTATCTGTTGTCCCTTAAGATTTCACAACCAACGGTAATGACTTCCAAAAACACTCTACGAAAGCTCAGCTTGAAACCAAATCCGCCTTCATCCGTAAAGTCTTGTTCACCAAACGATGCTTCAACCTCGAACGGTATATTAGAAAAGCTACTTTCCCCTTGCCTTGGCAAAAAAATTTCCAGATCCGCTGCAAATCTAGCTGCCGAGTTTGGGCCAATTCGAGTTACTCTGGCACTTTCCATTTTGTGTGACAACACTCCCAAAAAAAATCGACTCAATGCAATCAGTGAACATCGCCCGGCGGCGAAGTACAAGGAAACTAAGCAACTATTGTACAATGCCGTTTAGATTTGGATTCTTTGAATGGTTGTATGCGCGAAGGACGATTGGAGAAACTAGGACCAACAAACTTAAGAATTCGGTGAACAGGTGAACCTACGAAGCATTCAGCCAATGTCGTGAGCGGTTGCATGGATGACCACACACGCGCGGCGATTTTTGGGGGCGGGGGTCTCTGAAGGCGGGTTCAAAAGGGGGTGGGGGTATCGCGATTTGACTGCGCGAGAAAGGCCGGCCGAACCAACAAGCTCGGCCAGGCATTGTGTTGATCAGCTTTGCACCAACTTAGGGTGGGGCATTGTATCCTTGGACCATTCTATTTTGTGTTCGAGTGCTTCGACCTGATCAACGATCATGTCAGTGGATCGCCGAAGGGCCTTTGCGATCCCGTCCACGGCCTTCCGTGTTTCAGGATGCATGTCTTGCAAACCGCCGTTGTCATAGAAGATCGCGTTGTCCAACGCTACGGCGAGACCAGCTGTTTCCATGGCAACGCCCAGGATCTCATCGAAGATCTCTTTAGGTGAATCGGTCTTCATCTCATTTCCTTTCCAAAATGGTGTTTGAGAAACCAAGTGGTGGGAAAGATGGCGGGACAGATACTCTATGCTCACAGTTTTCACATTATTATCAAATGCTTGATGTGAGTGGTTTGGTAGCGGAGGAGGGACTTGAACCCCCGACACGCGGATTATGATTCCGCTGCTCTAACCAACTGAGCTACTCCGCCTTGAGTGAGAGGCGATGTAAGCGAGGGGTCGGGGAGGGTCAAGAGGGAAATCATCTGACCAGAAGAATTCTTTCACACAGGCTCGGGTGGCATGTCCCGCAGGGACATTTGGGAGGATGTCGTCGCGTCCGCCATCCTGCGGATGAAGGCGGCGCAGGTTTCTGGCTCTGTGATCAGGATCATATGACCGAACTTATCAAGTTCTTCGTAGCTTAATCCGAAGTCGGTCATTGAGGGCCCATGTAATGGCGGGGACAGTATTGCATCCTGACGGCCATACAAGATGCCTCCGGGTACGGTCAGATCCGGATAGCGCGCGACCTGCGCGTTTATGCTGACGTCGACACCGATAACGTCCTGGGACGCAGTGACAAAGGCGGAAGGCCGCAGGCCAAGCGCCCCGCCTGCCCGGTCGAGAAAGTCATCGGGCGGGATCTCCGGGTCAAACGCGGCGCCCAGCGTGTGTGGCGCAGTTTTAGACGCCAGAGGTACGGCAAGAGTGTTTCCGATCAGACTGCGCAACCACTCGGCCCGGATCTCGAGCGGTTTGAAGATCGCGGGTGTTTCGGGCAATTTGTGCGTCAGCGGTGCTAGCAAAGCCAGCCCGGCGACCCGGTCAGGGTGGTCCAGTGCCATTGCCAATGAAACCGCGCCGCCCAACGAGTGCCCGACCAATATAGCCCGATCCACGCTTTTGGCTTCCAAAAATTCTGCGATCATGCTGGCCTGTTTCGGCAATTGCGCCAGCTCTGCCGCGTCGCGTGTCGAATACCCACATCCCGGCCGGTCCAGTGCGATGACGTGGTAGTCGTCCGCCAAAAGGTCTACCAGTGCATAGGTATAATGCTGCAATTGCCCGGCCAGACCGTGAACCATGACAATGGTCTGCGCTTCGGGGTTACCCTTTTCAACGTAATGGATGCTGCCGCCGCGAACGGGCGTGATCTGACCCAGCTGTGGCACGGTCTCAAGCCCATGGCGTGTTATCTTCCGGGTCCATAAATTCATGACAAGCAGGAAGGCGGCAAAGACGGCGATCACGATCAGAACGGTTGTCATTCAACTTTCTCCATTGCCATGGGTGGTGGAACTGTATTGCTCCAGTCCCGATTGTGCCATGCGTTTCTGGAACTCGGCAACTGTGCCGGGCCAAAGGGTCGTGTTCCTGCCATCCGCATCCACATACCACGATGAACAGCCCCCGGCCTGCCACACACTATCGGCGTGACGGTCCTGCATTTCCTGCGTAAAGGCTGCCTGTTTGGCTGCATTGGGCGTGATCGTAGACAACCCTGTGCGTTGCATCTCGCTCAGGACCCGACCGATATGTCCGACCTGAGCCTCGATCATCAGCACAACCGAGTTATGCCCCAGCCCGGTATGCGGGCCCAGAAGGAGGAAGAAATTGGGAAAGCCCGTGATTGCGGTGCCCAGATGCGCGCACATGCCATCCGACCAGGCAGAACGAAGGGTCAGCCCATCTGAACCGGTTATGTCCAGCCGCTCGACCACGTCGGTTACGTGAAACCCGGTGCCCCAGATCAGGGCATCCGCCTGAATTTCGGTGCCATCTGCAGCGATGACTTTGTCACCGTCGATCCTTGCAACGCCCTGCGGTACGACACTGACATTGTCGCGGGCCAGAGTCGGGTACCAATCATTCGAACTGAGGATGCGTTTGCAGCCAATCCGATAGTCCGGGATCAGAATTTGTTGTTCTGCCGGATCGGGAATGGCGCGCTCCAGTGCCTTTCGCCACATCTTTAGGGCAAAATTAACTGCGCGTTCTTCACCGCGAAAGACCCGATGGCGAAATTCGAAGATCATGAAGATCAACTTGCGCCGAATGCGTGGCAAAATGGGAAAACGGGCATAAAGATCGCGCACCCAGGATGCAATCGGACCGTCCGGGCGCGGCATGACATACGGCGCACTGCGCTGAAAGACTGTGACGTGACCCGCGATCTTGGCAATTTCAGGCACGAATTGCACGGCCGACGCCCCGGTACCGACGACAGCAACCTGTTTGCCGGTCAGGTCGACATCGTGATTCCATTCGGCAGAGTGGAAACAAGGGCCGGGAAAACTGTCTGCACCGGGGATATCGGGAATGCTGGGGCAATGTAGCGCACCGATGGCAGAGACCAGAAACCGCGCCGACCAGTGTTGGCCATCCATTGTTTCAACCTGCCAGCGCGTACCATCCCATTTGGCTGATTTCAGCTCTTGCCCAAAGTGGCACAGGTCATACAGACCCTCCTTACGCGCGACGTCTTGCAGATAGGCCTGAATTTCAGCGCCACCGGCGTAAGCACGGCTCCAGTTCGGATTAAGATGGGTTGCCATGGAATACAGATGCGACGGCACATCACAAGCGACACCGGGATAGGTGTTTTCCCGCCACGTACCACCGATATCGTCGGCTTTTTCCAGAATCGCGATATCCCCGATGCCGCGTTTGCGCGCCTCAAGCGCCATCGTCAGTCCTGAAAACCCGGCGCCGACGATCAGCATCTCTGTTACGTGGTGCATGAATGCGCGCCTCCTGAAACAACCATACGTTTACCTGTTGCGGATGAATGCACTCGATTGGCTGTGAAGTAGGTCACACAGGAGATAGTGACCGAACGTCTTATTGCACCAAGCTTACAGGAAATACGTATTGATGAGACCCGTGTCGCTTCCTGCAAACACATATCGCAATCAGAGAGGCGGTCGCGTTGCGAATCCGTCAGTTTGTTTCAAAACTGGAGGATTGTATTTTGACTACTCGCACTGCCGCGCGTTCTGGCGGTCGGTCTGCGCGCCGCGCCCTTCGGACTGCGCCCAAATTCGATATGCTGCCCGGCCTGACCAACAACCTGCCGCATTGCGAGGTGATGGATGGCAGCCAAGTGGAACTGATCGACAACGCGGCCATGGACATTCTGGAAAACGTCGGTGTTCAGTTCCGCGACCCGATTGCGCTGGACGACTGGAAGACGGCTGGCGCCAAAGTCGTAGGAGAGCTGGTATATCTGGATCGCAATCTTGTGCGCGAGCTGATCTCGACCATCCCGGCACAATTTACCTATCACGCGCGTGATCCGCAAAAGAACCTCAAGCTCGGTGGCAAACACGCGGTTTTTGTTCCGATGACCGGCGCGCCTTTCCTGTGCGATCTGGATGACGTGCGCCGCAACCCGCTGCTGGAAGACCTCGCGATGTTCCACAAGCTGTCGCACATGATGCCCGCGATGCACAGCTCGGCCCACCATATTGTCGAACCGTATGATCACCCGATCAGCCAGCGCCATCTGCGCATTACCTATTCGTCGATGAAGTATTCAGACAAGATGTTCATGGGCATGACAACCTCGCCCAAAAACGCCGAGGATGTGATGGATATGTGCGCCATCCTGTTTGGCGACGAGTTCATCGACAGCCACCCTGTCACCACCGGCAATTGCAACGGCAACAGCCCACTGGTCTGGGATGAAACCATGCTGGGCGCCATGCGTGCCTTCTGCCGCCGCAACCAGCCGGTATTGTGCTCGCCCTTCGTTCTGGGTGGTGCCAACACGCCCGCCTCGGTGCCCGCCACCGTGGCACAACTGACCGCCGAGGCGCTGTCGGCGCTGGCTTATACGCAGGTGATCCGCAAGGGCTGCCCGGCGATCTGGGGGCATTACCTGTCGACCGTGTCGATGAAGTCCGGCGCGCCGATGGCGGGCACGCCTGAAATCAGTCTGATGAACTTCATGATCGGTCAGATGGCGCGCTTTTATGATGTGCCGTGGCGTACCTCGAACACACTGGGCGGGGCCAAGACCTTCGATGCGCAGGCAGGCTATGAATCTGCCACCACGCTACAGGCCGTCATGCATGCCGGTGCGAACTATATCTGGCACTCGGCTGGCTGGAATGAGGCGGGCATGCATTGCTCGACCGCCAAATTCATCGTCGACGCGGAACAATGCGCGATGGCCTATCGCATGGCCGAGGGTCCGAAATGGCACGATTTCGATCAGGCTTTGGCAGCGGTTCCGGATGTCGGCCCCGGCGGCCATTATCTGGGTCACCCGCATACGCAGGAAAACTTCCAGACCGCGTTCTTCATGCCGGAACTATTCGACAACAACTCAATCGAACAATGGGTGGCGGAAGGTGAAGTTGAAATCACCGAGCGCGCCCTGAAACATGCCCGAAAATTGCTGGCTGAATATCAAGAACCCAAACTGGACGACGCTAAAAACGAAGCCCTTCTGGACTATATCGCCCGCCGAGAAAGGGAAATACCGGCAGCAGATGAGTTGAACCAGACATACTGATAAACACTCCCCGTACTGGCCCGCCCGCATCCCGGGTGGGTCCTTTTTTAGTTTAGGACAAATAGAACAAGATGAAGATAGCTGAACTGCACATCTACAGCCACGATCTGCCGGTCAAAAACGGGCCCTACACGATGGCCAATGCCGAAGTTTGGGCGCTCGATACCACGCTGGTCAAAGTCGTGGCGGACAACGGTCTGGTCGGCTGGGGTGAGACCTGCCCAGTTGGTCCGACCTATGCCGAGGCGCACGCGACAGGTGCTCGCGCCGCTCTGATCGAAATGGCCCCCGGTCTGATCGGAACCGAGGCGCTGCCCCTGGCCTTGCATCGCAAGATGGAGGGGCTGCTGAACGGTCACAGCTATGCCAAGGCGGCCATCGACATCGCCGCGCATGATCTGTTGGGCAAGCATCTGGGCGTTCCGGTCTGCGACCTGTTGGGCGGGGCGTCCACGGACAAAGTGCCGTCCTACTATGCCACCGGTGTCGGCGCACCTGACGAAATTGCCCGTCTTGCAAAGGAAAAGCTGGCCGAGGGCTATCCCCGTCTGCAGATCAAGGTCGGAGGCCGCCCGGTCGAAATCGACATCGAAACCATCCGCAAGGTCTGGGACGTGGTCAAAGGGTCGGGAATGCGTCTGGCCGTGGACGGCAATAGGGGTTGGACCACGCGCGACGCCCTGCGCGTCAGCCGCGAATGCCCTGATATCCCGTTCATTATGGAACAGCCCTGCAACACGATCGAGGATCTGCAGAAGATCCGGCCTCAGGTCACGCACGGCATTTACATGGACGAAAATAGCACCAGCCTGAACACCGTAATTTCAGCGGCAGGCACCGGTTTGGTCGATGGGTTCGGCATGAAGGTCACCCGCATCGGTGGGCTGCACCTGATGCGCGCCTTCCGCGACATCTGCGAGGCCCGCAACCTGCCGCATACCTGCGATGACAGCTGGGGCGGCGACGTAATTGCCGCCGCCTGTACACATATGGGCGCAACCGTTCGGCCCGACCTGTTGGAAGGCGTCTGGCTGGCCGCGCCATACATCCAAGGCAACTACGATCCCGAAAACGGCATTCAGATCAAAGGCGGGTATATCGGGTTGCCGACCGGGCCGGGGCTGGGCGTGGTCCCCGATGAAAGTCAATTCGGCGCCCCTGTTGCGTCTTTCTAACTGTGGATGACCGCATGAATCTGAATGGAAAATCAGCTCTGGTCACTGGTGCTGCCGGTGGCATCGGGGCGTCAATCGTTCAACGTTTGCGAGAGGCAGGAACGCGGGTCGCTGTCGCGGACCGATCTGTGGATGGCATCGAGGCCGAGGCGCATCTGCCCGGCGATCTGCTTGATCCCGATTATGCCGACCAATTGCCGAGGGCAGCGGCGTCGTCGTTGGGCGGGCTCGATATCGTGATCAACAATGCTGGCGTCATCACGCGCGGGTCAGTTGCGGACACATCTGATGCGGACTGGTCCCTGTCGCTTGGCGTAAATGTAGAAGCCCCCTTTCGCATTTGCCGTGCCGCAATTCCGATCATGGCCGAAGCCGGGGGCGGCGCCATCGTCAACACCGCGTCGTGTTGGGGGCTGCGCCCGGGTCCCAATCACGCCATCTACTGCATGACCAAGGCGGCCATCGCGTCCCTGACCCAATGCATGGGCATGGATCACGCACATCAAGGCATTCGCATCAACGCGGTATGCCCGAACGAGGTGAATACGCCGATGCTGCGCTCTGGCTTTGAAAAACGCGGCTTTGATCCCGATACCGCCGTGGCCGAGCTGGGCCAGACCGTGCCGCTGGGCCGGATCGCCGAGCCCGAGGATATCGCCGATGTCATCATGTTTCTTGTCTCGGACGCGTCGCGCTATGTTTGCGGCACGCTGGTTGAGGTCAACGGAGGGAAGCCCGTTTCATGATGCGGTTCGATGGAAAAGTGGCGCTGGTCACAGGTGGGCGCAGTGGTATTGGTCAGGCCATTGCCCGCCGATTGCAGGACGAGGGCGCGCGGGTCTTCACCGCCCAACGTGGCGAGGACACGGAATTCCACGGCATCGCTGCGGATTTCACCGATCCTGACAGCCCTGCGCAGGTGGTTGGCGAAGTGATCGCTCAAGCCGGGCGTCTGCATGTATTGGTCAACAACGCAGGGATGATGCAGGAAGCCTCAGTCGAGGATATGAGCCTGGATGACTGGCACCGCAACCTGACGATCAACCTCACTGCACCGTTCCTGCTGATCAAAGCTGCCCTGCCGCATCTGCGCGAAACCAAAGGTAGCATTATCAACACCGGATCAATCGAAGGCTTGGGCAGCAATCCCGGCCACGCCGCCTATTGCGCATCAAAGGCGGGACTGCACGGCCTGAGCCGCGCTGTTGCCGTGGATCACGGGTCCGAGGGTATCCGCTGCAACGCGGTTGCACCGGGATGGATCGAAAGCGACCTGAATTTGGGCTTCGTCGAGTCCATGCCCGACCCCGCTGCGTTCCGGCGCGACATTGCCAAAATCCATCCTGTCGCCCGGACGGGACATCCCGAGGAGGTTGCGGCGCTCGTCGCGTTTCTGGCGTCAGAAGATGCTGGTTTCATAACCGGGCAGGTTTACACGGTGGATGGCGGGCGCATGGCGAAACTCAGCCTGCCCTGACGATCATTCCTTGCCGGATCGCCATTCTTTCCAGATCAGGTAGCTGTTCGCACCAAGCGAGGCGAATGGTTCTGGCGGCAGGCGCGGCAGGTCAGGCTGCGCCAGGAAATGGTCTGCAATCTCTGAGCCATTTTGCAGTACCAATTCTGCGATGCCCATGCCCTGCAAGGTGCCTCGGGCGATGCCCAGACCATTCTGGCAGCAGGCCGAAAACACTCCGTCCTCCAGTTCGCCAAACGCGGCAGACCCATTGCGGCTGAGGCACAGCATCCCGGCCCAGCGATGCTCCATCCGTACATCTGGCAGATGTGGAAAGCGCTCCTTGAACTTGCGATCATGTACCCAGCCCGCGTTACGCAGGCGCATCCGGCTGGTCTCGATGGTCGGATGGAAGCTTGATCCGATGCGGATCAGAATGCGATCCCCATAATTGCCGGAAATGCGCCGTACCGATGTACCCATCGGATCAGCCGGTGTCACCGACCAGCGCGCCTGCCCGCCCAATACTTTGATCTGCGCTTCGGTCAGCTGGGCCGAGATCGACGCATAGAGACAGATATGCATCAGTTGCCGCTGGTAGAACCCGAAGCTTTCAAGATGGCCGTTATTGGCCAGAATGATCCGCCCGGAGCTGACCTTGGCCTTTGGCGTACTGACGATCCAGCCTGCGCGCTGTTTTTCAAAGCTGGTTGCGGGTGAGTTCTCGAAAATGTCAATCTGGCCTGCCAGACGCTCCGATAACGCCCGTACGTAAGCCGCGGGCTGGATCATCACTGTCCCCGGCGCAAAGAGCCCCGAAGTGTAGTGTGGGCTGCCCGTGATCTGGCGCATCTGCTGCTGGTCGTAAAGCGTATGTGGCTCGCCCAGTTTGGTCAGATGCTCAGCAAAGGCGCGATTATGCGCGTCGCCCGCCTTTGTGGCAGCGGCGTTGTACTTGCCGCAAGGGTCGAACGTTTCCTGAGGTAACTCGCAATCCCCAGCCACTTCGGTCGCAAAAGCGATGGCCTTGCGATTCAGTGCGATTGCGGCGCGATCCGCCTCCAATCCCTCGCCTGCGTAATTGTCTGAGGCCAGATCATGCGGCAGGTCGATCATGAACCCCGAGTTCCGCCCCGCAGAGCTATCGGCAAATCGGCCTGCTTCCAGCAGAACAACCTTCAGTGAAGGGTCCAGCTGATGCAACTGCCGCGCTGTGCTGAGCCCGGCGAACCCACCACCGATAATGGTGATGTCAGCAGTGAGGTCCTGTTCAAGCACCGGCAGGGGCATCTTGGGTGGCAGGATGGCATTCCATCCCGCCGGGCCTGTCTGCCGAGGCAGTCTTTTGGCCTCGAACCGTGTCAATCCACGGCCTCGTCCGCATCATCGGCCAGATCGATCCAGATGGTTTTTAGCTGGGTGTATTGGTCATGCGCGTGGACCGAATTGTCACGACCACCAAAACCGGATTGCTTGTAGCCACCAAATGGTGTGGTGATGTCGCCCTCGCCAAAGCTGTTTACTGTAACGGTCCCGGCCCGGATCGCCCGCGCGCCGCGAATGGCGCGTTTGGCATTGGCCGTGAAGATCGAGGCGCAGAGGCCATACTCGGTATCATTGGCGATCTTGATGGCCTCGTCAAAGCCCGTGACTTCGATCACCGACAGGACCGGGCCAAAGATTTCTTCCCGGGCCAAAGTGGTATCATTGCCAGACACTTCGACAACTGTGGCCTCGACAAAGCCCTTGTCCGCCTTGCCGCCGATCAACACGTTCTCAGCTTGCTCCAGATAGCCGCAGACTTTGGTGTAATGGCCTTCGCTGACCAGCGCACCCATGCGCGTTTCCGGATCCAGCGGGTCGCCGATATTCCACTGTTTGGCGTGATGGGCGATGCGCTCCAGTAGTTCAGCCTTTACGTCCTTATGCACGATCAGGAGCGACGAGGCCGAGCAGTTTTCACCCATGTTCCAAAACGCGCCATTGACGATATGCTGGGCCACGCGGTCCAGATTCTCGGCGTCTTCCATGACGATGGCGGGGTTCTTGCCCCCCATTTCAAGCACGACTTCCTTGGCGTTGCTTTCCGCCGAATAGGTCAGGAACCTCTTGCCGGTCACGGTCGAGCCGGTGAAAGACACCATGTCGATATCCATTTGGCGGCCGATGGGTTCGCCCACCTCGGAACCCCCGCCGGGGACGATGTTTAGAACACCGGCAGGCACACCGGCTTCCATCGCCAGTTCCGCCACGCGCAGTGCGGTCAGGGTGGTTTCCTTGGCCGGTTTGATCACCAGCGAGCAGCCCGCCGCCAGCGCCGGGCCGATCTTCCACGCCAGCATCAGCAACGGGAAGTTCCACGGCAGCACAAGACCCACAACACCGATCGGTTCGCGCACCACCATCGCGATGTGATCGTCGCTGGCGGGCGAGACCTGATCATAGATTTTATCGATCGCCTCGGCATGCCATTTCAGGCAGTGGATGGTCTCTGGCACGTCGACGGTTTCGCAATCATAGATGGTCTTGCCGCTGTCGATGCTCTCCATCACCGCCAGTTCGCGGGCATTGCGGGTCATAAGCTTGCACAGCCGGATCAGCACATCCTTGCGTTCGGACGGGTGCATTTTGCTCCAGCGGCCATCGTCAAACGCGGCACGTGCTTTCTCGACGGCAAAGTCCACGTCTTCGGCGCCACAGGCGGCGATATCGGCCAGCTTGTCGCCGGTCGCCGGATTGGTGCTGGTGAAGGTCTTGCCCGAGGTCGCCGGGCGGAACGCGCCGTCAATGAAGGCGCCGGTCGGCAAATCCAGACCAGCTGCGATGGATGTGTATTCGTCCTGAGTCAGCAGAGCCATGTGTTTTATCCTTCTGCCACGATGTCGGCGATTTTGCGTTTCAGCACGCGCGTCACCTGTTCCAGCGCGCGCTTGTCATCCTTGTTCAGACCCTTCAGCGGGGGCCGCATGATCCCTGCGTCGATGCCGTTCATGGTGACGCCGTGCTTGATGGTCTGGATGAACTTGCCACCCTGTTCCAGTACATGCATCAGCGGCAGCATCGCGCTCATGATGCGGCGGCCCTTGTCGAAATTGCCCTCGACCACGCAGGCGTTGTAGAGCGCCACGTGTTCGACCGGCAAGAAGTTCGACCCGCCACAGACCCAGAATGGCGCGCCCCAGGCGAAGAATTCCAGCGCCTGATCGTCCATGCCGCAGCCCAGCTGGATATGCGGATAGTCGCGCGCCAGCAGGTGCACCCGGTTGATATCGCCCGAGCTTTCCTTGATGCCGCAGAAGTTGCGGCTGCGGCCCACACGGTCAAGGAATTCCGGACCCATCATGGTGCCGGTGCGGTGCGGATAGTTATACAGCATCACCGGCAGATCGGCGGCCTTGTCGATGGCCAATGCGTTCAGTGCGTTTTCCCGGTCGGTGGGCACCGAATAGGCGGGGCTGGCCAGCAGGATCGCATCCGCCCCGACCTCGCGCGCGCCCGAGGCCAGCGCAATCGAATCCGGCGTCATCATCGCGCCGGTCCCAACGACCAGAGGCAGGCGGCCCTTTAGGCGTTCATGCGTGAACCGGGCCAGTTCCAAACGTTCGGCCACGGGCTGGGCATAATTCTCGCCGGTGGAGCCACCCGAGATCAGGCCGTGCACGCCGTTTTCGATCAGATACTCGATCACATCCGACAGTGCGTCCCAATTGACGCTGCCGTCGTCGTGATAAGGGGTCACCACGGGGGTGTAGATCCCTTCGAATTTGAACAGGGGGGTCATTTAGGTCCTCATGCAGGGGTTTTATGCGCCACAGTCCCCAGCGGCAGGTCAAGCCCGGCGGGCGTGACGAACAGCTCGATCTGGTCGCGGGAAAGGTTCCAGTGATCAATGGCCAGTTGCCCGGCCGCCGCCTCATCGCTCGCCTCGATGGCGGCGATGATTGCATCATGATGGGCGCTGGCCACAGATAGATTGTCGGCCACCACCTGATCCTTCGGCCGATAGAAGGTCATGCCGATCCTGGCATGGTCGATCAACAGCCGCTTGAACGATGGCAGCAGATAGGTGTTGTCGGCCATATCGCCGGTGATCTCGTGAAAGCGGTTGTTGGCCAGCGCCCGGTCCGCGCCCGACCCGGACCGCAAAGCCGCCTCGAACGTCTGTTGTGCGCCCTTGAGGTCGTCAATCAGTGCCGCTGTCGCGTTCAGCGCGGCCAACCGCAGGATCGCCCCATAGACCATGGGCGCAGCCAGAAAGAAATCGCGCAACGTGGTATACGACATCTCGGACACGCGGGCGCCCCGGTTTTCCCGCAACTCTAGATAACCCTCGCCCGCCAATTGCCGGAACACCTCGCGCAGCGGGGTGCGCGACAGGCTGAATTCATCCGAAAGAGTCGCCTCATCCAGATCAGCACCAGGTTTCATCGAAAGGGTCAAAACCGCCGTCTTCAAATGCTCTTTCAGCGTGGCTTTTGGTGATCTAGCGTCGTCTTTCATCCTTTAGCCTCATCATTCCCAGTGGCAGCCCCGCTCGAATCGCGCGTGGTCACCGTTATGTATTCTACTAAAATACAACTTGTATACATAAATATTTCGTGCAGCATGGGCGCCTGGAAATTAGACTCACCTTCGGGCGTCGCCCCAGCTTGAAAACGGTACGACACATGCCTCAGACGCGACACATCACATTTATACTGATCGAGGAGTTCTCTCACCTCGCCTTTTCCTGTGCGGTCGAGCCATTGAGGATTGCAAACCTCGTGAGCGGCGAAGAGTTGTATCGCTGGTCTTTTGTGTCCGAACATGGAGAACAGGCGATCTGTTCCAACGGGTCTGTCACGCTGGTGCATTCCGGGCTGGATGGCCTGACCAAAAGCGACCAGTTGTTCGTCTTGTCGGGCATTCACATGCGCGACCACGTCACCCGATCTCTGTTGGCCACTTTGAGACGTGAACGCGTCCGTGGCACCCCGGTCGGAGCTTTGTGCTCCGGAGCGTGGTTGCTGGCAGAGGCTGGTTTTCTCGACGGAATGCAGGCGGCGATCCACTGGGAATACCACGATGCGTTCATGGAGGCCTTTCCAGAGGTCAATCTGGTTCGCAGTGTGTTTGTGGCCGACGAAAAACACATTACCGCGTCCGGCGGAACTGCAACCGCAGATTTGATGCTGCACCTGATTGAACGCGATCACGGTGAGGAATTGGCCATCGATGTGGCGGATCAGATGGTCTACAACGCCGTGCGCAATGCCACGGCCAAACAACGCGTTTCGCTACAATCGCGCAACGGCATGCGCAATTCGCACCTCGCCAATGCGATCACCATCATGCAAGACAACATCGAAACCCCGGTATCCCCGTCCTTCATCGCAGAAGATCTTGGCATATCCACAAGACAGCTTGAGCGGTTGTTCGGCAAATACCTGAACACGTCACCCAAGAAATACTTCATGGAAATGCGGCTGGAACGGGCTCAGAAGCTGTTGTTGCAAACCGAAGCGTCTGTCACCGAGGTTGCCGTGGCCTGCGGTTTTGAAAACCCAGGCCATTTTTCGCGCGTGTATAGATCAAGCTTTGGCGTCACGCCACATGCGCAGCGCAACAAGATCGACTGACATCTGACTGGCGGTGAGTATGCCGCATCCGATACGGCAGGGGATGCCGCGCTTTGGCGGCCCTAAGCGGGCCTGAACGGGCATCCCCCTAACCCTGCCGAGATACCCCCTCATTAAAACCGGACTAGTCAACAGATCGGCAGGATGATGTACCAATAGATATGGATGTTGGCATAAGTTTTACCAGAACTTGTCAGACATGAGTTTCTTATGCCCTTATTCGTTAATCTTTGCCTCAATTCGCGACATTTGTTTTGACGAAAGACAGCAGCAGCAAAGCCCCTTATCGCAGGAAAAACCTGACCAAAAGATACTTAGCGCGCTGTTTCGTGCTTTTAATGTTTCCAATGGCACTCAGGGAACAAGTATCCGGAATCCTATCTGGCGCGCTCCTCAAAGGTGAGACGCACCAAGTTTGGACCGGGTTTTCTGGAATCAGTTCCGTCAAATCTGCGTTCAAAAGCTTATCGGACGCTCAAGTGTCGATTCTAACGGAATTGCGTCATATCCAGACTGGGCGCGGTACGCGAGATTTCGTGCGTACTGGTCGCCGCGTCCGAGCCGATGCGAAGGTTCAGTTTCCCGGTGCCGCTGAAACGCTCGAAATATGCGAATTCCATCGAGTTGAGGGCGCCCATATCCTGACATTGGATCACGTAGTCCGCCTGAAATTCTGAATGGTCGTCCGAAGCGGATACATCGACCCCTTCGCCCGCCTGTTCTTGGTGTGACGAAACCTCATGTGTCAGGATCACATTTGCAGATGCCGTAAAGCATCCGGCCTCGGTCGGGACGACAAACAGGTCAAGCGGTTTGGACAGCTCTGAAATCGCGATGGCAACGCGCGTGCGTTCGTCATCGGTTGCCACCGGGGTCTCGAACCCGATGATATCCATGCTTGGCACCTTGAGCGACAGCGAAAATTCCGCGCCGGTAAACACGATATCCAACTGGCCGGAACCGTGTTGATGAGGGGTCGAGATTTGCGTCGCTTGGGCTGCAAGTGCCGCAGGAAAGAGGGACAATGCCAGAACAGAGCACTTCATTAACCAACAACCACCTTTAACAGAATCACAATTCCGATTTTAGCGCGAATCACCCGCTACGCAATGTTAACCGGCAGTCTGAAGCCCGCCAGATATGGGGAGGCGCGCGAGATGCCAAACATTTCCTTGTTATTCTGACAATATTACTCAGGTTGACATTGATGACTAATTCACTCAGTTATTCCATTGCAAAACCCGCGGATTGTTCCCGCGTGATCTGACAATTCTGACAGGAAAGTACCAAATCCTATGACCAAGTTGTTTGCCGCCGTCAGCGCCCTGACGCTTTGCACAGCCACCGCGGCTATATCTGGTGACACGCCCGCCAAAGCAGATGTTCTGAACACCTATGCCAATATTGCCGAAGCCAAATTTGATGACAGCCTGATTGCGGCCAAGACCTTGCAGGACGCAATCAACGCGCTGATCGCAGATCCGTCGGACGCAACACTGAATGCGGCGCGCGCGGCGTGGGTTGCGGCGCGTGTGCCGTATCAGCAAACCGAAGTATATCGCTTTGGCAACG
Organism: uncultured Ruegeria sp.; assembly: GCF_947497005.1. Classification (GTDB taxonomy): domain Bacteria; phylum Pseudomonadota; class Alphaproteobacteria; order Rhodobacterales; family Rhodobacteraceae; genus Ruegeria. The sequence goes on from NZ_CANMFF010000011.1 coordinate 24,049, forward strand.
CAATCGTTGATGACTGGGAAGGCAAGGTGAACGCGTGGCCATTGGACGAAGGTCTGATCGACTATGTTGACGCGGCCTATGGCGGCGCGACGGATGAGAACGAATTTGCCGTGCTGAACGTTATCGCCAACCCTACTTTTGAGCTGTCGGGTGGAACCATTGATGCTGGCGAAATTACCCCTGAACTGCTGAGCGAAACACTGCACGAGGCGGATGGCATCGAAGCCAACGTGGCAACCGGATACCATGCCATCGAATTCCTGCTCTGGGGTCAGGATATGAACGGTCACGGTGCAGGTGCGGGCAACCGCCCGGCCACGGATTATGTGCAGGGTGATGACTGCACCGGTGGCAATTGCGAACGTCGCGCCCAATACCTGAGTGCTGCAACAGACCTGCTGGTCAGCGATCTGGCCTGGATGGCAGATCAGTGGAAAGAAGGCGGCCCGGCCCGCGCGGCCCTGATGGAAAAAGAAGAGGATGGCGTCAACACGATCCTGACGGGGATGGGCTCATTGTCTTATGGCGAACAGGCAGGTGAACGGATGCGTCTGGGGCTAATGCTGAACGATCCAGAAGAAGAGCATGACTGCTTCTCGGACAACACCCACAACAGCCATTACTATGACGGCCTGGGCATCCAGAACGTCTATCTGGGCAGCTATACCCGCATCGATGGCACCCTGGTTTCGGGCGCGTCGCTGGCCGATCTGGTCATCGCAACCGATCCGGCGCTGGATACCGAGATGAAAGCGAAACTGGCGGCCACAATGCAGGCACTTGGCAAGATCAAATCCACCGCCGAGGCAGGCTTTGCCTATGACCAGATGTTGGAGCGCGGCAACGAGGGCGGTGAGGCTCTGATCATGGGCGGCGTAAACGGGTTGGTCGATCAGACCAAGACCATCGAACGCATCGTGACCGCATTGGAGCTGGACGGGATCGAGTTCGAAGGGTCGGACAGCCTGGATGACCCAAGCGCGGTGTTCCAGTAACCACCGAGCGGGCCGGGAGGGACATTCCCCCGGCCCATTCAGACCCTCCTGATTACCCGCCGAGACGCAGAAAACGAGCCAAAAACAATGATTGTCTGCCACTGCACCAACATATCCGATCACGACATCCGCGCGGTCATCGACTGGATGCGCACGGCGGATCCGCAAACCATCATCACCCCCGGTAAAATCTACCATGCACTTGGGAAATCGGCGGATTGCGGCGGGTGTATGCCTCTCTTCCTAGACACAATGCGGGCAAGCAGTAATCTGGAAGTACCGATGCAACTCTGCGCCTTGCGCGCCGGAGTAACACAGGAGAAAGCAGATGAAGGGCGATCCAAAGGTCATCGAATACTTAAACAAGTCTCTGCGGCATGAACTGACAGCCGTCAGCCAATATTGGCTGCATTACCGCCTGCAGGAGGACTGGGGTCTAGGCCATATGGCCAAGAAAAGCCGCGAGGAAAGCATCGAAGAGATGGGCCACGCGGACAAGCTGATCGAACGGATCATCTTTTTGGAAGGTCACCCCAACCTTCAGAAACTGGACCCGCTGCGGATAGGTCAGACGCCCAAGGAAACGCTGGAATGCGATCTTGCGGCCGAGATCGATGCAAGGGCCCTGTACAAGGAAGCGCGCGAATATTGTCGGGAGGCCGGCGACTATGTCTCCATGTCGCTGTTCGAGCAGTTGATGTCCGATGAAGAGGGGCATATCGACTTCCTCGAAACGCAGCTCGACCTGTACGAAAGGATCGGCGAAGCCAATTATGCGCAACTTAACGCATCGAAAATGGACGAAGGCGAGTAGCCTTCTTACCTTGTCGGTGGCCGTTCTTGCGGCCACCCCTTCCCTGTCAGCCGAGTTGCAGGATCTGCATTTGAACATCACCCCCCGCACCGATGATGAGCGCGCTCGAATTGCCGTTGTGACTGCGCCACCGCAGGATTTCAGCACGCCGCAGCCGTTTGAAGACCTCACTGCCGGGGCCGCGACAGTCCGGGTGCGCAATGACGCGGATGCGTTTTCGCAACCCTCGGGCAATCTGAGTTTCGATCAGGAACTGGATTTCAAGGTCGGAAACGGGCTGTTCAAGAAAATCTGGGTCTCGTCGCCATCATCAACGCTGGCCTCTGACGGGTTGGGGCCGCTTTACAATGCGCGGTCCTGCCAGCGTTGCCATATCAAGGACGGGCGTGGGCACACGCCAAACGGACCTGATGACAACGCAATCTCGATGTTCCTTCGGGTCTCGATTCCCGGCACGCAGGAAGATGGCTATGCCGAGATCGAAGATTACATCGCCACCCTGCCCGAACCTAACTATGGCGGGCAGATGCAGGATTTTGCGCTGGCGGGGCATCCGGCAGAGTACCGGCTGGATATCTCGTACGAGGAAATCCCGATAGAGTTGTCAGATGGCGAAACCGCAACGTTGCGGCGCCCGACCTATCAGGTGGTCGATCTGGGCTACGGCCCGCTGCACCCGGACGCAATGCTGAGCCCCCGGGTCGCGCCTCAGATGATCGGGCTTGGCCTGCTAGAGGCGATTCCGGTCGAGGATCTGTTGGTCAAAGCTGATCCTGACGATGCGGATGGGGATGGCATTTCGGGCCGTCCAAACATCGTCTGGTCCGTGGAATACGGCGCACCGATGATGGGCCGGTTTGGGTACAAGGCCGGGATGCCGACGATCATGGAACAATCGGCTGCGGCCTTTGCCGGGGATATCGGCATTTCCAACCCGCTCTATCCGGCTTCGCACGGCGATTGCACCGATTTGCAGGTGAACTGCGTTGAGGCCCCGCATGGCGACAATGACGTGCGCGGGTTCGAGATCGATCAGTTGGGCATGGATCTGGTTGATTTCTACAGCCGCAATCTGGGCGTGCCCGGTCGCCGCGATGCGGACGATCCGGAAGTGCTGCGCGGGAAAGAGGTGTTTCACACGACCGGCTGCGCATCCTGCCACACACCGGCCCATGTCACCCACCGCATGGAAGATCGCCCCGAACACAGTTTTCAACTGATCTGGCCTTATACCGACCTGCTGCTGCATGACATGGGCGAAGATCTGGCGGATCATCGCCCCGAGGCCCGCGCCACGGGTCGAGAATGGCGCACGCCACCGTTGTGGGACGTTGGTCTGACCGAACGTGTCTCGGGCCACACACAGTTTCTGCACGATGGGCGGGCGCGAAACCTGCTTGAGGCAATCCTGTGGCATGGGGGTGAAGCTCGGGTTGCCCGTGATACAGTTGTGTCAATGCCGAAAGCTGACCGAGACGCCCTGATCCAATTTCTGGAGAGCCTCTGACCCATGCGTATTCTTACCCTTGTTGCAGTGTTGATCGTGCCGCTTGCCGCGCAGGCTCAGGATCGCGCGCCGATCCTGATGGACGTGACTGAGACGCATATCCTGCCCCGGTTCGACAAACTGCCGGAAACGACGGGTGCTCTGGTCAGTGCCTCGCTGGTGGATTGCGACCCGACCTCACCAGCGCTGCGCGCGTCTTATGATGCTGCCTTCGACAGCTGGATTTCCGCAAGCCACCTGCGGTTCGGTCCGACCGAGGTTGAGGACCGCGCCTTTGCCCTGGCATTCTGGCCCGATACGAAAGGGTTCACCTCCAAGGCTCTTTCGCAGCACATCGCGATTGAAGATGACGCTGTGCAAAGCCCGGAGGCCTATGCCGAGACATCCATAGCGGGGCGCGGATTCTTTGCACTCGAAAGGATGTTGTACGATCCCGCTTTTGCCGAACCGGGCAATGCGGAATACCGCTGCGCGCTAATCAAAGCGATCACGTCGGATATTGATGCCAACGCCCGGGCGATGGCCGAGGACTGGCAAAGCTATGCCCCTAACCTGACCCGCCCCGGAGAGGACAGCCGCTACCGGACGCAGGACGAAGCGATGCAGGAATTGTTCAAGGCTTTGTCCACGGGCCTTGAGTTCACAGCCGACACACGGCTGGGCCGACCGTTGGGCACGTTCGACCGCCCGCGCCCGAACCGGGCTGAAGCGCGACGGTCAGAGCGGTCTTTGCGTCATGTGGAATTGTCATTGATAGCCCTGCGTGATCTTGCGGCGCGATTGTCCTTTGATTATCCCGAAACTGCCGCCGACCTGGATGCCGCCTTTGCGCGAGCCATCGAGAATGCCCAATCCATTGACGACCCGGCGCTGGCCGGTGTTGCGGATCCACAGGCCCGGTTCCGCATCGAGGCCCTGCAACAGTCTATCCACGATATTCGTGCCATTGCTTCGACTGAACTTGGCCCGACATTGGGCATCAGCGCAGGCTTTAATTCACTGGACGGGGACTGAACCATGACATCCCGCCGTCAATTTCTAGCTGGTCTGGCCGCAACCACCCTCTCGCCGATCCGCAGCTGGGCTTCAGTCGGGGCGCCTGATTTTCTGGCAGCCGGGCTGTTTCCGGACGGTTCCTATCGGCTGGCCGGACTGGATGCACAGGGAACGATCCTCTTTTCTGTGCCCCTTCCCGCGCGTGGGCATGCGGCGGCGGCACATCCGTTCAAAGCACAGGCTGTCGCCTTTGCGCGCCGTCCGGGCACCTTTGCCGTCGTGATTGATTGCGGGACGGGTTCACCGATTGCACAACTGGAGGCTCCGAAAGGTCGTCATTTCTTTGGCCACGGCGTTTTCTCAGCAGATGGTATGTATTTCTTTGTCACTGAAAACGATTACGAGGCCGGAGAAGGTATAATTGGTATCTGGGATGCCGAGACCTTTGCCCGGTTGGGCGAATTCCCGTCCGGGGGAGTGGGTCCTCATGATATGCGTCTGATGCCGGACGGGAATACGCTTGTGATTGCTAATGGCGGGATCGAAACTCATCCCGAGACCGGGCGTACAAAGCTGAACCTACCGACGATGGAGCCCAATCTGGCATATCTCACCCTGTCCGGCACCGTGCAGGATCAGATGTCTCTTTCGCACAGGCTCCACAAGAACTCGATCCGCCATCTGGCGGTACGTCAGGACGGGTTGGTGGGCTTTGCGATGCAGTGGCAGGGCAGCAAAGCCGAGCACCCGCCCCTGTTGGGCCTTCACCGTCGGGGAGAAGATCCGCGTCTACTGTCAGCACCCGAGCAGGATCAGAGCACACTGCAGGGCTATGCGGGCAGCATTGCGTTCTCGGCGGATGGTGCAACCATTGCCATCACCTGCCCACGCGGCAACGCGCTGCATCGGTTCGACAGTGCCTACGGCGCGTTTAAGGATGCGTTTGAGTTGCAAGACGTCTGCGGGCTTGGCTCCGGCGCAGACGGTTTGATTTTCACCACAGGAACCGGTGTGTTTGGCGAATTGACCAATACCGACCCTGTGATCCAGACCCGCGCAAAGTGCCAATGGGACAATCACTTGATCCCGATCCACTCGCCCGCGTGAAATTCGGATTTTTCTGTCACATAGTTTAGGCTTGGAAGAATCAAACTGCTGCCGTATTGGCGGGCGCGAAACTGGCACCCCTACGTTAAGGACCGACTTGATTGAAACAGACGCCCGACGCACCGCATTCCATCTACGGGGTTGAGAAATGGGGCAAAGGCCTCATCGAGGTGACGGAGCAGGGCGAGATCGGTCTGCGCAATCCCATGGCACCCGAGGCCGAAGCGATCAGCCTACCCGGTATTCTCAGCGATCTGGACGATCGCGGTATCAAAGCACCCATGGTCTTGCGCGTTTCGCCTTATCTGGAACACGAGATCGCGCAACTGAATGAAAGCTTCCGCGATGCAATAGCGCGCGTGGGCTATAAGGGCAGCTATCGCGGTGTGTTCCCGATCAAGGTGAACCAGCAGGCTCAGGTGGTCGACCGGATCGTCGAATTCGGGAAAAAGTACAACTATGGGCTCGAGGCCGGGTCCAAACCGGAATTGGTGATTGCGCTGGCGCACCGTCTGGCCAGCGAAGCGCTGATCGTTTGCAATGGTGTCAAAGATACCGAGTTCGTCCAGCTGGCAATCCTATCGCGCAAAATCGGGTTCAACACGGTCATCGTTCTGGAAAGCCCAAAAGAAGCCGACACGGTTATTGAGGTCTACAATGAGCTGGGCATCGAACCTTTGATCGGTGTCCGAGTGAAACTGACAAACCAGATAAGCGGCAAGTGGGAAGAAAGCTCGGGCGACCGCTCGGCTTTTGGCATGAACACCGATCAGCTGGTCGCCACGGTGGACAAGCTGAATGCGGCCGGTCTGCTGCATTGTCTGAAGTTGCAGCATTCGCATCTGGGATCGCAGGTACAGGACGTCAACGATGTGCGCCGCGCAGTTGGCGAGGCCTGCCGGTATTACACCGAACTGATTCGCGAGGGCGTACCACTGACCCATCTGGACCTCGGCGGCGGCATGGGTGTGGATTACACGGGCGAGAAAAAGGCGGCAGAGAACTCGATCAACTACACGGTCGAGGAATACTGCGCCAATGTCGTGGAAACCGTGGCCTACGCAATGGATGAGGCCGAGGTGGATCATCCCACGCTGGTCACCGAAAGTGGGCGGGCTGTGGTGGCAACTTCGTCCATGCTGCTGTTCAATGTACTGGAAAGCACGCTTTACGACGCACCAAGCGGCCCCGAGGTCGAAGCGGATGATCACCATCTGGTCTCGGACCTTGCTGCCGTGCATGGATACCTATCCAGCGATCGCCTTCAGGAATGCTGGAACGATGCCACATTCTACCGCAATGAGCTGCGCGCCCTGTTCCGTCGTGGCTATGTCGATCTGCGCCAGATGGCCCGGGCCGAGCGCATATACCTGTGCCTGATGGCCCGCCTGAAGGCGCTTGCAGCCAGTGATGATCTGGACACGGATGTGGATGACCAGCTTGAGAAAGTGGCCGATATCTACCACTGCAACTTTTCGCTGTTCCAGTCGCTGCCCGATGTCTGGGCCATCGATCAGCTGCATCCGATCGTACCCTTGCAGGGGCTTAACCAGACCCCGGACCGCCGTGCAGTCCTGTCTGACATCACTTGCGATAGCGACGGCAAGATCGACCGGTTCATTCTGGCGGATGGCGTCTCGCCCAGCCTGCCGGTGCATTCCCTGCTCGAAGACAGCGAATATTTCATGGGCGTCTTCTTTGTCGGCGCTTATCAGGAAACGCTGGGCGATCTGCACAACCTCTTCGGTGACACCAACGTCGTCACAATCGATTTGCGCGCGGACGGTGGCTTTGATCTGCTGCATGAACAAGAGGGCGACACGATCAGCCAGGTCCTGTCCTATGTCGAGTTTGACCCGGCCGACTGCGTCGCCGCCTTCCGCAAAATGGTGGACGAGGCGATTTCGACCGGTACTCTGATGGCCAAGGACCGCAAAACCCTGATGAGCGCCTATCGAGACTCGATCAACGGTTACACCTATTACGAATAAGAAGGAGACGTACCATGGGCAAAACACTGGTTGTCGGCGCGGGCGGCGTATCCCACGCCGCCGTGCACAAGATGGCGATGAACTCGGACATCTTCACCGAAATCACGCTGGCCAGCCGCACCAAATCGAAATGCGACGCCATTGCCAAAGCGGTGAAAGAGCGTGTAGGCGTTGATATCGCGACTGCCGAGCTGGACGCCTACAAGGTCGAAGACACGGTCAAGCTGATCAAGCAAACCGGCGCCGAAATCCTCGTGAACCTCGCCCTGCCCTTTCAGGATCTGGTGCTTATGGACGCCTGCCTCGAGGCCGGTATCCACTATCTCGACACCGCCAATTACGAGCCCGAGGACGAGGCCAAGTTCGAATACCACTGGCAATGGGCCTATCAGGAACGGTTCAAACAGGCCGGTCTAACCGCCATCCTTGGCTCGGGCTTCGATCCGGGTGTCACATCCGTGTTCGCCACATGGCTGAAGAAACACAAGCTGGACACGATCCGCCAGATCGATGTGCTGGACGCCAATGGCGGCTCAAACGATCAGGAATTCGCCACCAACTTCAACCCCGAAATCAACCTGCGCGAAGTGCTGGCAGAGGTGCGTCACTGGGAAGGCGGCGAGTGGAAACACTCCCCGGCGATGACTCACAAGGTCGAGTTCGACTTTCCCGCCATCGGACCCAAGAACATGTATCTGATGTATCACGAGGAACTGGAGTCGCTCTCGACCCACTTCCCCGAGCTCGAACGCGCCCGCTTCTGGATGACCTTCGGCGACGCCTACATCACCCATGCCAAAGTGCTGGAAAATGTTGGCATGACCCGCATCGACCCAGTGATGCACGACGGCAAGGAAATCATCCCGATCCAGTTCCTGAAAACCCTGCTGCCCGATCCCGGCGATCTAGGGGCGGAAACCAAAGGTAAGGCCTGCATCGGTGATATTGCCACAGGTCAGGCCAAGGACGGCTCGGGCGAAAAGACCTATTATATCTACAACATCTGCGACCACGAGGAATGCTATGCCGAGGTCGGCAGCCAGGCCGTCAGCTACACCACCGGCGTCCCCGCGATGATCGGCGCGGCGCAGGTGCTGAAAGGCAATTGGCGCGAGGCAGGTGTGTGGAACATGGAACAGCTCGACCCCGATGATTTCATGGACATGCTGAACACTCATGGCCTTCCATGGCAAGTCCACGAGCTCGACGGCCCGGTCGAGTTCTAAGTCCAGAACTTCATCTGGAAAAATATACCTCGGGGGTCCGGGGGCAGAGCCCCCGGCCTCTCCACAATCGGAGACGCCGGACATGTCCGACATGATGACCACACAGGCCGGTGACGCCGGAGCTTTTCGCGACTTCGATCTCAGTCGCGTGCAAACGCCTTGCTTTGTGGTGGATGAGAAGGCTGTAGAGCAAAACCTTCGCACCCTCGCAGATGTCGGTACCCGGTCCGGTGCCTATGTTTTGAGTGCTCTAAAAGCGTTTTCGATGTTCGCGCTGGCCCCGCTTGTCCGCCAGCACCTTGGCGGCACCTGCGCCAGCGGAATTTTCGAGGCCCGGCTGGGCCGCGAGGAATATGGCGGCGAGGTCGCAACCTTCTGTGCCGGATACAAAGACGCCGACATCGACGAAATCCTGTCTCTGTCAGACCACATCATATTCAACTCACCGGCGCAGAAGGATCGGTTCCTTACCAAGGCACAGGCTGTGGGCGTTCAGGTCGGATTGCGCATCAACCCGGAACATTCCGAAGGCGAGATTCCCAAATACGATCCGTGCGCGCCCTGTTCGCGCCTCGGGACGCCCGTCAGCCAACTGACCAAAAACACGCTGACCGGAGTAGACGGCCTGCATATGCATACGCTCTGTGAACAAGGGTTCGAACCTTTGCAGCGCACGTGGGCGGCCGTTCAACCCAAAATCGCCCCGTTCATTGGCCAACTTAAATGGCTGAACTTCGGCGGCGGCCACCACATCACTCGCGACGACTATGATCGCGACGGGCTGGTGGCTTTCATCAAGACAATCCGCGAAACCTACGGCATCGACGTGTATCTCGAGCCCGGTGAGGCCGTGGCCTTGGACGCAGGTATTCTGGTTGGTGAAATCCTCGACCTGCCGAGCAACGACATGCCCCTTGCGATCACCGACATCTCGGCCACCTGCCATATGCCCGACGTCATCGAAGCCCCTTATCGCCCCGCCCTGATGGGCGAGGCCGAAGCAGGTCACACCTATCGTCTGGGCGGACCGTCATGTCTGGCGGGCGACGTGATCGGAGATTACACGTGGGACAAGCCGCTGGAGATAGGCCAGCGTTTTGCCTTCCTTGATCAGGCGCATTATTCGATGGTCAAGACCAACACGTTCAACGGTGTTCCCTTACCGACTATCGCCCTGTGGAACAGCGAAACGGACGAGTTGAGGATCATCAGACAGTTCGGCTATGACGACTTTAAGGACAGACTCTCATGAGCATTTTCCTCGACAGTGAACTGACCGCATCCGAGCGCACTGAAGACGCCCGGTTTCGCGTGATCCCTGTGCCGCTGGAGCGCACAGTGTCTTACGGGTCAGGCACCGCGAAAGGCCCCGAAGCGATCATTGAGGCCAGCAACGAGCTGGAACGCATCACTGGTCACGCCGAGCCGTGTGTCGAAGGCATCTTCACCGAAGAGCCGCTGGATTGTGACGCGGCACTGCCCGAAATCATGGAGCGCCTTGCCCAACGGACCGAGGCGGCCGCTCGCACCGGTAAGGTGCCGGTGACACTGGGGGGCGAGCATTCACTCAGCTACGGCGCAGTGATGGGTGTAGCACGCGCATTAGGACAGCCTGTCGGGATCGTGCAGATCGACGCCCATGCCGACTTGCGCAACGCGTATCAGGGTGAAAAACACTCCCACGCCTCGGTCATGCATCTGCTGGCCGAGGAAGGTATCAGGCTGGCTCAGTTCGGCGTGCGCGCCTTTTCCATCGAGGAAGCAAAAAGCCGTCTGAGTAACCACGTCTTCCATGTCGATGCCGAGGAACTGGTGACAGGCCATATCCATTCGGTCGATCTGCCCGAGGATTTCCCCGAGCTGGTGTATGTCAGCTTTGATGTCGATGGGCTGGACCCGGCGCAGATGCCCGCGACCGGCACACCGGTCCCCGGCGGGTTGGGTTATTATCAAGCGCTGCGTCTGGTGGAACATGCGCTGAAAGGGCGCAAATGCGTGGGCTTTGACGTGGTCGAACTGGCTCCGAATGGAAATGCCGCTTGGGACTTTACCGCAGCGCAAATCGTCTATCGCCTGATGGCAAGCTGCTGAACGGGCTGGCGGGCCGAACTGGCCCGCCTGATCTGGTTCCTAGTCGGTTTTGCCATCATCGGCGGTTTCGTTCAGTTCCATATGGCCGCCGCCCTTGGTCAGCACCCGTCGCAGCATCGGTTCAAAGAATTCCAGCGGTTTGGTCGGGTAATCCGGGTCAAAGGCGCATTGATCATACTCGTGGCAGAAATAGCGGCAATCTTCCCAATAGGGGCTGTCGCGATATTTATCCCGTGCATTGCGGTCACCGCCCAGATGGTGGTTGTAATAGTACCCCTGGAACACACAGTGGTGTTTGAGGATCCAATAGGTTTTCTCGCTGACATAAGGCTTCATCATAGCCGCTGACAGCTCTCCATGGTTATAGGGCGACAGGATATCGCCGGTGTCATGTACCAGGGCTGCGATGATGATCTCTTCGTCCGCACCATCATTATGGGCTCGGGTCGCGGCCTGCAGGCTGTGCTGATACCGGTTGACCGGATACGGCGTCCACTCTTCGTCCAGAGACCGGATGGCGTCCAGAATACGATCCGGCAGGGCCGCATTATAGGCGTCTTCGTAGTCCATGACCGCCAGGAAATCTTCCTTGGTGGCGTTTTCAAAACTGGTCCAGGTGGGTTTGTGGTTTTTGTCCAGCATGACTGATCCTTTGGCGGGTTTCCTTGTCTTCAGGATACTCTGAGTCTGGTCTGGAAAAAAATGAATTGATTTTATCGCTCTGATCAAAAAATACTTTCGACATGCAAACCAAAGCTCTGGAAACTTTTCTCTGTGTGGCTGAGGCTGGTGGCTTTCATGCCGCCGCCCGTAAGCTGAATGTCACCCAGACGGCAGTCAGCGCGCGTATTCGTCTGATCGAAGAGGAAACCGGCAGGGCGCTGTTCACGCGCGGTGCAGGGGGCACTGGGCTGACAGAGTTTGGCAGACAGTTCAAACCCTACGCGGAACAGATGCTGTCCCTTTGGGAATTTGCATCGCGCGACCTGCCGCTGCAGGCACAGAACCGCCCGGCGCTGCGGTTGGGCGCCCAGCTCAGCATCTGGGACCCGTTGCTGGTGGACCTGGCCGTTCGGTTTGAACAGCGCTTTGGCAAATTGTTGCTGACGCTGAACTATGATCACGATCTGAACATGGTTGAGGCTGTGGCGACCCATGTGCTGGACGCGGCAATCACGCATGAGAAGCCATCGGATCGACGTGTCACGTGGCACGAGCTGGAACCGGAGCTTTTGTCTCTGGTGCGAACGCCGCAAGCTGTATCGGCGGAAGATAATCTGGTCTTCGCCAACCTTGAACTGGGCGAGGTTTATCAGGACCACGTTAGATCGGCTGCGCGACGGGCATCTGGGCAGACCGTGTTTCTGGGCAATTGCATGATGGCGCTGCGATATGTCCTGCAACGAGGCGGAAGCGGCTATTTTCCCGACTACGTCATTTCCGAGCATCTGGCCCTGGGCGAGCTTATCCGGGTCAGGAACAGTGTCAGCCTGCCGCTGCCGATGTATCTGGTCGCTCGCGGAGATCACGAGGAATTTGACGACATTCGTAGCTGCCTGGAGGATCTTCGGAGCTAGGAATCAGGCCGGTGTCGGCATGGTTTGCGACTCGCGCGCGCGTTTTCGCAAAAGCGGGCGGCCGGCAACAAGCAGGAAGAGAGCCGAGATCAGCACGCCTATGATTGCGGGAAGATAAAGCAGGATCCAAAGCTCCGGGTCGTCAATCACCACTGGGGATACAAACCCGCGCACACCTTCGAGCAGCACGAGAATGGTGAAGGCACCCAAAATCTGAGGCCATAATCCAAACCGGGAAAAGCTGCCCAGCATCAGGGTCGAATATCCGGCCAGAGCCACGGCAATACAAATTGCGATCCACGAAAACCGCTGGTGCAGTTCTTCAATCAGTTTCCCCGGGCTGAACCCTTCCTCGGCTGAAATCGCTTCGCGGTCGCGGATCAAATCGACGGTTGGGATCGCCTCGAGACTGCGACGGGCCATCGGGCTTGAGTTCGTCAGTTCCGAAATGTCGTAGGAGGCATCCTGAAACAGCGTCGAGGACAATACTTTGCCCTCTTGGTTCAGTCGCAACGCAACCCCGTCAACCATCACAAGGTGGATGCCGCTTCCGTTGTTGACCAGATAGGCCGTCACGCTGGAATAGCTGACCACGTTTTCAGGATCGCGCCGGTCCGAGACGAAGACCTCATGAAGTGTGCCGTCCAGATCGATATTGCCTATGTAAACTGTGACACCTTCGGCAGGGTGCAGAAATTCACCTTCGTTCAGCAGCTGCGCGGTGACATCCCCCGCAACCTCGGCCTGCCGGAATTCAAGCTGTTCCACCGAGGCCGGACGCAGAAACACGCTGATGATCGCCATCATCACCCCGGTGATCATCCCAAACAGCATAACCGCACGGGCCAGCCGCCAGGGGCTGGACCCGGTGGCCAGCATTACAGTCAGCTCACTTTCGCGACTCAGTCGGTTGGTGGCATAGACGGCTGCGGCAAACACTGCCATGGGCATGACCGTGCGGATCAGGGTCGGAAGGGTCAGTGCCGTGAATTCCAGAAACACCATCGCCGACTGACCACCGCTGATGACCCTGTCAAACAAGCTGACCGAACGGGTAATCCAGAAGACACCGACCAGTACGAGGGTGAAAAAGCCAAACAGAATCAGCAATTGCCGCAGGAAATATCCATCAAAACGCGACATGGGCCCTCGTGCGTGTGTTCGTTTGCAGCGGACACTAGGGTATTCCGCCAGCAGAGGGAACAGTGATCAGGCACCACGGACTGTCTGTGTGCGATGGGTTCTCAAATCGCAGGCCTGCCTCTTTGAACACAGTGGGCTGCAAGATAGATCTTTGTGGAAATGGCGCTTCGTGCCACATTTCAAAGATTGATTAGAAAGGAGTTTCTCACATGGCACTGTTTTTTTCGCGCCGTACCTATAACGCGCAAAAGAAGAAATTCACTTTAAAGCCGGCAGCAAAAACCAGATATGTGCACATCACCCATCAAAGCCCGGGTGGTAAAATCCGCAAGGGCAGCATCGTCAAAAAGGCAAAATGGCTGGATCTTGTGCGCCAGGAGGGCGGAGATTCGGCCATCCTGATCTATGTCCACGGTTTCAACACCAGCCAGAAGGACATGCTGGACCGGCTGGGGAAAATTGAAAACGGCGTAAGGGCCCAAGGGTTTCAGGGGGCTGTTGTCGCCTTTGATTGGCCAAGCGACGGGTCTGTCCACACCTATGACTCGGATCGCTCCGATGCCAAGGCGGTGGCCCCTCATCTGGTGGGGGACGGGATTCTGCCACTGTTGAGCATGTCTCCGAGACCCAAGGTTCACATCATCGCGCATTCCATGGGCGCGCTTGTTGTGCTGCGCGCCTTCTCGGAATTCGGGGATTCGGCCGGACCGGGGAACAAGATCTGGTCCGCGGATCAGGTCATGTTCGCATCGGGCGATGTCGATGCGGACTGGCTGGAAAAAGGCGCTTGGGGGGATCTGGTTCTGAAGAAACGCAGCAAGCGGTTTACCAACTATTACAGCCGCAAAGACAAGGTTCTGGCCCTGGCCGGTGGGCTTGTTCACGGCGGGCGTCGGCGTGCGGGTCGTGTTGGAATGCCAAAGCTGACTTCGAAAGGTCATTGGGACATTTATTGCGACGACCAATACATGCGAGACGTGCCCAAGGGACAGCGCAAGATGATGAAATCCCATCGCTGGTGGTTCGACAGCGACGGGTTTTACCAAGACGTTGCCCTGACGATCGACGGCCATCCGGCAAAAACAATGCCGACCCGGCACAAGACAAACATAGGGGATCAGGCGCTGCTGGCCTGACAGACCACTCAGCCAACGCCCGGTCACTGACGCACGGCCTGTATTGACGGGTTTTGCGCGAAATCGGACGTTGACAGATTTACTCTGTTTTCTAACCCCAGTTGGCCGAATTCAATCGTTTGGACCCGCCGTTTGCTTCTGACTTTGTTGAACAGAAACGATCTCTTGCGGAAGGTTGAGGCTTTGCCACATTTTGCAGGTCTCAACCGTATCGCTCTATTGGCCAGAAACAGAAAGGGCGCGCCCAACCACAAGCGCGCCCTAGTCACAAGGGAGAGACTGAAAAACTTGCGCTCTGAACCGAACCTGAGCGCCAACTCGTTAATACCCCGAGTTAACCAGACGTCCCGAAGACATTCAGTGACGCTGTTCACATTCAGGGCAGTTTTGTTACCGGTTTACTGTACTTGATAGCTCTGCACCGCGACTCTCAAAGACGATGCGCGTCGCGTTTGAAGTAACCGACCTGTCCAAACCGCGATCAGAATCGGCGCAACCCAAAGCCGCGCTATGTACGATTGCCGATTAACATTTTGATTTGGATGGCAGGGGCAGCAGGGTTCGAACCCGCGACCTACGGTTTTGGAGACCGTCGCTCTACCAACTGAGCTATACCCCTGTGGTGCGCCCCAGATATGCCAGCCGCGCGGCGGACTCAAGAGGCTTTTTTAGATTCCACACCACTATCTGATCCGACAAACAAGTTGCGCAAAATGTGCAGTGCGATAAGACAAGGTCCGGTCAGCAAAAGGAACCCCGCGTGAACCTCCGCAAGAAAATCGCAGACAGCGAAATCGTGCTGAACTGGGTGGCACGTTGGATTGCCAGTTACATCCGGCTGGTCCACCGCAACACGCGCTGGCAGCGCATCGGGTATGAAGAGCTGGACCAATTGGCCGAACAGGGTGAACCGGTCATCGTTGTGCTCTGGCACCAACGGCTGGCGCAATCGCCGTATTTTTTTCCGTTGGACAAGGGTCGTATCTGTTCGATCACGTCTTCCGCACGAGCGGGCAGCATGGTGGGCCGGGTGCAGCAACTGTTCGGCATGGATACGATTGCCATGTCCAGCCACAAGCGGCACGTTGCTTTGTCACGCGAAGTGCTGGGGAAGATGAAACAGGGTATTTCCATCGGTATCGCCGCAGACGGGCCACGCGGGCCAGAGCGGGTGTTGTCAACCGTGCCACTGGTTTGGGCCCGCACATCAGGCAAGCGAGTGTTCTGCATTACTTTTTCCGCGACACACGGTCGCGAAGCGGGAACATGGGATCGCCTGCTGATGCCCCGCCCTTGGCGCAATCAAGGAGTGTTTCTCTGCCGCGAGTGGACCGAAGCGGTTCCGCGCAAAGCGAGCGAAGAGGGATTCGAAGCGCTACGCCTGAACCTTGAACAGCACATGAACGACATCACCGCGGAAGCCGATCGCATGGTCGGGCGTGAGCCGTGGTTCCCCAGAGCCTAACCGCCCCTCAGGCGTTGCATCAGATAGACTTCGCTGCCTTCGGGGATCGGTTCGGTCAAACCCGTCGCAATTACACGACCATCAATCGCGATGGAGACCCCGGCATCAATGGGCGCCTGCAGTTGCGGGTGAGCGTGGACAAGGGCACGCAACAGCTCTCCGGTGGTTTTGGCTTTGACCTCAACCACCTGCTGGCCCCCGGTCAGTGACCGGAGGCCGGACCAGAGATGGACCTCAACCATTACCCTTGAGCGCGGCCAGAATACGCGGCGGGGACATCGGCAGTTGCTTCATCCGCACACCAGCTGCGTTCGACACCGCGTTTGCGATGGCGGCCAGAGGCGGCACGATACCCGTCTCGCCCACACCGCGCACACCAAACGGGTGGCCGGGGTTTGGCACTTCGACGATCACCGTGTCGATCATCGGCAGGTCACTTGCGACCGGGATGCGGTAGTCGAGGAAGATCGAGTTCTGTAGGCGTCCATCTTCGCCATAGACATATTCCTCGTTCAACGCCCAGCCGATACCCTGCGCGGCGCCACCCTGATACTGGCCCTCGACATAGGTCGGGTGGATCGCCTTACCGGCATCCTGAATGACCGTATAGCGTGTGACGCAGGTTTTCCCGGTTTCCGGATCGACCTCGGCATCGACAATATGGGTGCCAAAGGACACGCCAGCACCTTCCGGGGTCGCTTCGAAATGGCCCGAGATCGGGCCGCCGGTGGAGCCCATATCGGCAGTGATATCGGCCAGCGGCATCGGATCGAAATCACCTGCGTTGGGGCCCGAAGGCACCGCGCAGCCGTCTTCCCATTTCACCGCATCAGTCGGGATACCCCACTTGGTCGCTGCACGTTCACACAGCCGTTCAACCGCGTGTTTGGCCGCTTTGATAGTCGCGAGACCCGACGCATAAGTCACCCGGGAACCATGGCTGACGTCGTTATATCCCAGCGAAGCGGTATCAGCGACGGTGACCCGGATATTCTCATACGGGATGCCCAACACTTCGGCCGCCATCAGTGCCATGGATGCGCGCGAGCCACCAATGTCCGGTGTACCAACCATCAGCTGTGCCGAGCCATCTTCGGACAAGGCCAAGGACACACTGGTCTCACCACCATGGTTGAACCAGAAGCCACAGGAAATCCCGCGCCCCTGCCCCGGCTTCAGCGGTGCCGTGTAATGCGGGTGCGCCTTGGCGGCTTCCAGCGTTTCGACCAGACCGATACGCTCATAAGTCGGGCCATAGCTGGCCTTGGTACCCTCATGCGCGGCATTCTTCAGGCGTACATCGACCGGGTCTAGACCCAGCTTGTTGCACAGCTCATCAATCACCGATTCAACCGCAAACGCCCCCATCGGCGCGCCCGGAGCTCGGTACGCCGCCTGTTTTGGCCGGTTCGACATCACGTCGTATCCGATTTGCTTGACGTTGGTCAGGTTGTAAGGCGCAAAGGCGCACATCGCAGTCATATCACCGGGCGCACCCGGAAAGGCCCCGCCTTGGAGACGGAAGACGCCTTGGGCCGCCGTAATGGTGCCGTCCTTCTTCATGCCGATCTTGATATCCATCGACGCAGATGAGGTCGGTCCGGTGGCGCGGAACACCTCGGACCGGGTCATCACGATCTTGACCGGACGGTTGGCCTTGCGGCTCAGCGCCAGCGCGACAGGTTCGATGAACACAGTCGTCTTGCCGCCAAACCCACCGCCGATCTCGGACGCAGTAACGCGCAGCTGCGACGTTTCGATGCCCAGCAACGCAGCACAGGTCTTCTGCGCAATCCAGTGGCCTTGTGTGGTGCACCACAGCTCACCCTTGCCGTCATTGCCCAGCATACCCAGACAGGCGTGGGGTTCGATATAGCCCTGATGGGTCGCCTCGGTGACAAAGCTGTCTTCGGTCACCAGATCGGCCTCTGAAAAGCCAGCCTCGACATCACCATGGCCGCTTTCGTGATAGCGAACCACATTGGGATGCATCCCTTCCGGCACGGAATAGTCCGCAGCACCTTCACGGATCACCGGCGCGTCTGGGGCCATTGCCTTGTCCACATCGGTGACGTGTGACAGCACATCGTATTCAACTTCGATCAGCTTGAGTGCGTCACGCGCAGCCAGGGCAGAGGATGCCGCAATCGCAGCCACCGCGTGGCCGTCGTAAAGAGCTTTCTCGCCAGCCATGACGTTTTCCAGAACATTCCAGAATTCGCCTTCCAGACCGGGTTTGAAAGGCACTTCCGCAAAATCCGCGCGGGTCACGACGGCTTTGACATCCTTATGTGCCTCGGCCTTCGACGTATCGATCTTCACGATCCGCGCATGGGCATGCGGGGATCGCAAAACAGCGCCGTGCAACATACCCGGGGCCGAGATATCCGCACCGAACTTGGCGCGACCTGTGACTTTATCCAGACCGTCAGGACGGTTTGGACGGGTGCCAACAAATGTGAAATCCGATTTACGATCGTCCAGAGCCATTATGACGCCTCCCGCAATTCAGCGGCCGTATCCATTACGGCGCGAATGATTTTGTCGTAGCCGGTACAACGGCAAAGATTGCCTGCCAGCCAATACCGGGTCTCTTCCTCGGTCGGGTTCGGGTTCTTTTCCAGCAGCGATTTGGCCGCCACCAGAATGCCTGGTGTACAGATGCCGCATTGAAGCGCGGCGTATTCGATCATCTTCTGTTGCAGCGGATGCAGAACGTCGCCCTCGGCGATGCCTTCAACAGTAGCGATCTGCTTACCCTCGGCCTCGACCCCCAGCATCAGGCAGGAACAGACCAGACGGCCATCAACTGTGACAGAACAGGCACCGCAATCACCGGTGCCGCAGCCCTCTTTCGCGCCGGTCAGGTTCAGCTTGTCGCGCAGACAGTCCAGCAGGGTTTCGCGCGGGTCACAGAGGTATTCAACCGCGTCTCCGTTCACGGTGGTGGATACGTGGAGCTTGCTCATGCGTTTTCTCCCTTTGCGCGGGCATAGGCGATTTTCGCGGCGCGTTTGGCCAAAACGCCAGCGACTTCGGTACGGAATTCGATCGTGCCGCGCTTGTCGTCAATTGGGTTGCAGGCCGCAGACGCGGCAGCGGCCAGTGCATCCAGGGCCGCATCGTCCAAAGTGCTGCCAAGGATGGCCTTGGCGCAGTCCTCAACCAGCAGAACGGTCGGAGCGACCGCGCCCAGCGCAACGCGGGCCTCGGTGATAGTATCGCCGTCCAGCCGCAAGTCTACACCAACGCCGACCACTGCGATGTCCATTTCGGTGCGCGGGATGAAGCGCAAATACGCATCGCCTGCATTGTCGCCGCGGGCGGGGATGTTGACGGCCGAGACCACCTCACCCTTGGTCAATGAGGTCTTGCCGGGACCGGTCGGAATGTCTTCGACCGCGACCTCACGCATGCCATCCGGTCCGGTGACCGTGACTGTCACACCAGCTGCAACCATGGCAGGAACGGAATCAGCCGCCGGTGATCCGTTGCACAGGTTTCCGGTCAGCGTCGCACGTCCCTGCACTTGCGTCGAGCCGATCAGGTCCATCGCCTCGACCACGCCGGGCCAATCCTTGCCGAGCTCTGGGTGCTCGCTCATCTCTGCACCGGTTGTGGCCACGCCCAGCGTCCAGCTGCCATCGGCATTGCGGGTGATGTCGTGTACCCCGTTGATTTTCTTGATATCGATCAGTGTGTCAGGCGTCACCAGTTCCGAGCGCAGCTGCACCAGTACATCGGTACCGCCTGCCAAAAAGCGTGTGATGCCCGTCGCGTTTGCGGCCAGAGCCGAAGCTTCGGCAAAGCTGGCGGGGCTGTGATAATTCATGAAGCTACCTCGTACCTGTTTGTCAGGAATATCTGGGTTCGCGGCGACGTTAATTCACGCCTCACCCGGCGTCCATGGGCCGAACGACCAAAATTCAATTTTCAGATGTCGCTTTTAGGCAGGGTTCAGAGATCGATTTCGATCACCCCGTCCGGTTCCGCAGCGCGGCTTTGACACAGGATCATGGCTCCTTCGCGCTGTTTTCTGGACAAAACGAAATCCCGGTGCTCGACCTCACCTGAAAGAACACTGCATTTACACACCCCGCAGATGCCGTCCGAGCATTTCACATCAACGTGAAAACCGGCCTCATTCAGAACTTGCGCGGCATCTTTCTCGGCTGGTACTGGCAATGTCCGGCCCGATTGCGAAAGCTTCAGAGAAAACGGGTGGTTTTCATATTCGGGCGTGTCGGGAACCGAGAAATATTCGAGATGCCGCGCCTCCTCAGGGAAACCTTGCCGCTCTGCCGCTTGTATCACCCCATCCATGTAACGGTCGGGACCGCAGGTGTAGACGTGCCAGCCCTCCTTGTGCCCCGACAAGATCGCATCCATATCGGCGCGGGTACCTTCATCCGAGAAATGGTAGTGAACGCGATCTGCCCAAGGCATCGCGGCCAGATCCGCCAGATACCCTGCCCCGTCCCGGGTGCTGGCTGAGTAGTGCAACTCGAACTCCTGACCCAAAGCGTGCAGGCGATGGGCAAAGGCAATCATCGGAGTGATGCCGATGCCGCCGCCCATAAGGAAGGTTTTGGTTGCCGTTTCATCCAGTTCAAAGTGGTTGATCGGTTTCGAGATGAACACCTTGCGCCCTTCATTGAAAATACGATGCAGCAGGGCCGACCCGCCGCGCCCTTCATCCTCGCGCAGCACTCCGATCTGATAGGTTGCGCGATCCGACGGATCTCCGGACATGGAATATTGCCGCAGGAATTCCGGTGCGACCAATACGTCCAGATGTGCGCCCGCTGTCCATCCCGGCAGGGGCGCACCGTCCAGTGGTGAGAATTCATATTTCGTTACATCCGCAGTCATTTTGTCGACTTTGGTCACCGCAACCCGCATCACCGGCGCGTCACCGGCAATCTGGTAACGGTGGATGATCGTCATATCGCCAGTCGCTTTGCGCGCCTTGTACTCATCGGCCGTGACCATGGCCTCGTAGGCGGCAATCCCGGCCTCACGATCCATTGCGAACGGATAAGGCCACGGGTGCGGCGCCAGATAGGCCGGATAGACAGCCAGCGTCTGATTCTCGTATTTCAGGTCCAGGTCTTTTTGCAGATCGCGCCGGTTCAGCGGATGAGATGTTGGGCGATAGGCACCGTCGGGCTGAAGCTCGATATCCCACCACCATTTCTTGATGTCGTTCAGGCCACCGTTGCCGACTGCGTCGTCCAGTTTGGCCAGTGCAGGCGCAGCAGAGGGGATGTTCATCGCGGCCCAGCGAAACGGGCGTTCCTTGAAGATGCCTTCGAGGTTCCATGGGCAAGTCTTCATGCATCGCCCGCACATCGCGCCACCCGGCGTTGTTACGCGGTAAGTGGCGCATTTCTGGCTGTCGGATTTCCAGATTTCATAGCCGTTGAACATCAGTTTCGGCCCGGCGGTGATCGCGCCCGAGGGGCATTCGCGCGCGCATTTGTTGCAGCTTTCGCAAAAGCTTTGCAGGCCGAAATCAATAGGCTGGTCATGATCCATCGGCATATCTGAAGTCACTGCACCGGATTTCAGGCGTGGGCCAAGGTAGGGGTTCAGAATGACCTCACCAATCCGGCTGACCTCACCCAGACCAGACAGCAACAGCAGCGGAGGTTGCAGAACCTCGCCATCCATCACCGTATGAGCCTTGGCCTTGTAACCCAGGTTACGGATTTGCTGGGCAATCACACCCCCGAGCAACGAGAATCGCAGATAGGCACGCATGGATTGGGCGACGCTGATCCAGTCATCGCCGCTGGCACCTTCCATCGTTTCATAGCCCTGATCGATGATCATGCTGATGGCCTGATCATGGGGCGGCACGATTTCTTCGCCCGTTGCGTCATGGGAATACCACGCCCATTCGGGACACCGGCTGAGGCCCACGGCATCGACTCCCAGGAAATAGGTCGCTGCCTTGATATTTGCTGCATTTCGTTGGGCATCAGTTGGCAGGGGCACATCCGTGCTTTCGCCATCCTGTAACAGCACGAAGGCCCCCAAAGCGCGGCGTTGCGCAAAGCTGGGCGCGGCCTTGCGGACGTAATATCCACCTTTCGCAGCGTCTTGCAGCGATCTGCCCATATCCCCGAATTGGGCACGGGCGAACATATCGGCGCGTTTGGGAACGCGAGCGACATTGGCTTCGTCGATATAAGTAGTAGGGGTCTCGACCCGCTTGAGCTTCTCGAAGGGATGCGCCCCATCCACATAGCGCCGTTTTGTATAAGGATCGCGGTTAAGGGCATTCTTGGCAAAGCCCGCTCCCAACCACCAGGCTGGGCCCTGCGTCTGAAACCACGGCTGTTGCGCCATAGGCTGAAGCGGTCGGTCATGGGTAATCGGCATCTCGGTTGTCACAGCGGCCAGACCAAAACGCTTGCCCAGCCATGGCGCGACGATCTCGCCACCTTCAATTGAGGCCAGCCCGCTGGCCACAGCCAGCTTGCCCAGATCAACTTCGGTCGACATCATGCTATGCGCCCGTGCATCAAAACCCAGCAGGCGGATATAGTTGGCAATAACCACCGCGTTCTCGGTCGCCAGCAGGCAGGCCCGGTGATCCTGCGCGTCGATTATCCAATCCGCACCGGGTTCAGACGGGTCGGGGTCGCGATTGTGTTCATACAAAAAGACAATGCTGTGTCGATGGCTGCCCATCGGCTTGGGCGCGGCCTCCATACTGTCTTTTAGATCGGCCATGATAATGTCGATCCCGGAGGCCAGTGTTTTGGTCTGCCGGGTGCGCAACGCATGGGCAAGCCGATCGATATCGGGATTGCGGCGCGGTTCATTCAGCAATGCATCAGAAGGCAAATGTCCGCAGCCCATCATCGACGCATCGTTGAAATATCCAAATGCTTTCATATGGTTGGCACGCTCAAGTGGGTCTGATGGAATCTCTGACGCAACCGGGTTCACCAGCCCGTCGCGGATGGCGTCCATCATCGCCTGAAACTCTCCCATCGCGTTGACGATGCTGTCGGGTTGTTCCGGACGGTGAAAACTCAGGTCGGGCATTGAAGGTAAAAGCGACAGGTCAGGCATGTCATCCTGCCGGGCCAGCCGTTCCAGTGGGTAACGACCCATGTGAACGGGTCGGTTTTTATCCGAGAAAAAGCGGATCCCCATCGTATGCCTCCTGATGCTGCACGACCCCTAACCCGCCATGGACAGCAAAACCATTCATGCTTAATCATAAACGATATGAGAAGAATTGATTTCACTGATCTGGACGGCAAAGTCCTGCGCACGTTTCTTACCATTCTCGAGGAAAGCTCTGTCTCAAAAGCCGCGGACCGGTTAGGTGTCACGCAATCGGCGATCAGCCATACACTGGCTAAACTGAGAACAGTGTTGGGCGACCCACTGTTTGTCCGTTCCGGACAAGGCCTGACCCCGACTGAACGCGCCCTGTCCCTGAAAGAGCCTGCGCAGAAAGTGCTGGATGGGATGCGCGCGCTAACCGAAGGACGGCCATTCGACCTACTGTCTGAACAGATCGATTTCCGCATTGCCACCAATGACATGCCGCGCGATTTGATCTTTCCGCAGCTGCTTCGCGAAACCCGCGCTGAAGGCGCAGGTCTGCGGTTGGAATTCATCGCCTCCGGCGTGCCGGGCCTCGATCTGCTGCGCAGTGACCGGTGCCAGTTGATGCTGACGCCGCTGCCGCCGGACGGGCCGGATATCTTTCAGAAACGCCTGATGACCAGCCCTCTGATGGTGTTCTATGACGCCGCACAACGAAGACCGCCGGACAGTTGGCAGGCCTATTGCGACAGCGAACATGTCGAGGTGCGCTTTGCTGATGGCCGCAACGCCCGCGCCGTCATGCGCGGCGTTGATCAAAGCCAGATCAGGCCAGCGGTTGTGACCCTGCCGCATTTCAACGCAATCCCGGCCTTCGTGCAGGGCAGCGACCTGATCTCGACAGACACCGCACTAATGAAGCAAGGTCCGCTGGCTGCGCTGGATTGCGCGCCACTGCCTTTCGAGTGCGCACCTGTGTCCATCTACATGGTCTGGCATCAAAGATCGACCAACGACCCCGCGCACCGCTGGTTACGCGCCCGAATCGAAGCCATCGCGGCCACCCTTCAGACCTGAGACAACAGCCAGCTGCGCATGATATCGACCAGTTGTGGCTGACGCGGCTTGCGCGGCGCGACAACGTAAAATCCCAGATCTTCAATCAAGACGTCCTCCAGCGGTTGGACAAGGCGTCCTGCGACAACCTCAGGCGCGACCAGCGGCGCGTTGGCCAGCGCAATTCCCTGGCCCGAAAGTGCGGCATCAATAGCCAGACTGGTTTGACTGAAGCTCATCATCCGAGGCTTGCCACTTACGCCCACCCGTTCCAGAAACAAGGGCCACAGCCCGTGAGTATCATTCAGCAGCACTTGTCCCAGCAGATCGCTGGGATTGGTGACTTGCCGAGCGATGGCAGGGCTGCACACCGGGATGAATTCGGTTGAGAATAATGGCACAGCATCCAGTTCAGACCCAAAGGGTGCCCTGCCCTGCCTGACCGCCAGATCAACCCCGTCCGATTTGAAATCTGCCAGACGTTCGCGCGCATCCACCTGAACCGAGATATCCGGATGCAGGTCGGTGAACCCCGACAATCGCGGCACCAACCATTTCGAGGCAAAGCTGGGTGTGACTGACAAAATGATCCGACGATCCGGAGATAATTCTTCTACAGCTTCTTCGATCAATCTGAAGGCCCGGCGCAAAGGAGCATGAATCCTGCGCCCGGCTTCGGTCAGCCTCAAGCCGCGTGGCAGACGATCAAATAGCACTTCGTCCAGTCGCGCCTCAAGCCCGCGCACCTGCTGCGCGACGGCACCTTGGGTCACGCCCAATTCCTCGGCGGCCAGTCGAAAATTCAAGTGACGTGCGGAAGCTTCGAAAGCCCGCAAGGCGTTCAGGGGTGGAAGGGCTGCCATGGTTTTGTCCTGTAGATTTTCTACAGCATAAAGCTAGCAGAACTGATTGGTCAAACCGGGCTTCGGCAGCCATCTTGGGATCAAATGAAAACGGAGAGATCAGATGGAAAAAGTAGCTCTAATTACCGCAGGCGGCAGCGGCATGGGTGCGGATTCCGCGCGGAGGCTGGCGGCGGACGGATATAAAGTGGGCATTCTGTCCGCCTCGGGCAAAGGCGAAGCCTTGGCGCATGAGCTGGGTGGCGTCGGCGTTACCGGCTCGAACCAATCCACCGAGAACTTACAGAAGCTTGTCGATGCAGCTATGGCCCATTGGGGGCGCGTTGACGTTCTGGTCAATTCCGCCGGTCACGGTCCCCGTGCCCCGGTCCTTGAGCTGACGGATGAGGACTGGCACACCGGCATGGACGTCTATTTCCTGAACGCGGTCCGTCCGACACGGCTGGTGACCCCGATCATGCAGGCACAAGGTGGCGGCTCGATCATCAATATCTCAACCTTTGCCGCGTTTGAGCCCGACCCGGTATTTCCAACCTCGGGCATTTTTCGGGCCGGACTGGCCGCCTTCACCAAGCTGTTCTCGGACAAATACGCTGCCGATAATATCCGCATGAACAATGTCCTGCCGGGCTTCATCGACAGCCTGCCCGAAAAAGAAGAGTTCCGCAGCCGCATCCCGATGGGGCGCTATGGGCGCAGCTATGACGAGATTGCCTCGGTCGTCGCTTTGCTGGCATCAGCAGGGGGCGGGTATATCACCGGGCAGAATATCCGGGTGGATGGGGGTATCACCCGGTCTGTCTGAACTCAGAACCGCGCCTTTATCAGATGTGTCAGTGCCGCGCCGGATTCGAAAAAGGCGCGGCGCACGCGTGTCCAGCTTTCGTGATGCTCGGACACGGCTGGAACCGGCAAGAGAGAGAGGTCATCCGCCAGAAGGCTTTCGGCCATCATGCGACCGAACACCGTGCCCGGTCCGATGCCGCGCCCTGAATACCCGTGCGCAGCCAAAGCGTTGGGGCCAATCTGCGTGATCTTCGGGATGTGATCTGAAGTCATCGCGATGCGCCCGTGCCATCCCTGTTCAAATGGCTGATCAGCCAGCTGCGGATAGAGCTCGGCCAGCTTGCGTCGAACCCAGCCAGAATGTGCACCTTGGCCCGCATTTCCCAGATCGCCCATGCCACCAATAATCATCCGGCCCGCCTGATCCAGTCGGAAAGACGTCATGACCAGCCCGGTGTCCCAGCACCCTTCTTCCTGCGGCAGAATGCTGGCGCGCAAGTTGTGGGACAAAGGGGTCGTAGCGTATTGGAAGTAGTAGACCGGCACATAGGCAGGCGCGGTATCCGGTAACGCAAGATGATAGGCATTTGTTGCCTGGATGACCGATTTGGCACGAACTTTCCCACCCGGTGTCGTCAGGACCCACTGACTGCCTTGATGTTGCATCGCCTGTACAGGGCTTTGCGCATGTATCTGGGCCCCCACCTGTGACGCCGCACGCGCCAAACCCACCGCATAGGCCAGAGGCTGTATTGTTCCTGCACGCGGATCGAACAAGGCACCGTGAAAAGCTGCGCTGCCGGTCCGTTCAAAGGCCTGGTCCGCTGACACCAACTCCACCGGCGCACCGACCACTCTCAGCTGTTCATGACGCTTTTGCAGGTCCTTCAACCCAGAGGCGGAATGCGCGCAATGGAGTGTTCCGTTGCGCACAGGCTCACATGCGATGCCGTGTTCTTCGATCAAGGAAAAAACGTCTGACGGAGCTTTGGCCAGCAAATCGATCAGGCGGTCTCCCACCTCTGTACCGATATGCGCGCGGATGTCGACTGGTGGTAGCCACAACCCGGCATTGACCAGACCCACATTGCGACCCGATCCGCCATACCCGATCTCCTGAGCCTCCAGCAAACAGACCGAGGCACCGGCGCGGGCTGCCGCCAAAGCCGCTGAACATCCGGTGTATCCGCCACCAATGACGGCCAGATCAACCGTAGCGTCAGCGGTCAGAGGCGGAGCTGTAACCGCCTCGGCGCAAGTGGTCCGCCACAGGGCATGTTCGGGATCGTTCACGTTGGGCCTCTGAATCTTTTCGGCGGATCATCATACCGATACCACCCCTTTGCAAGCGGCCATTTATCCGGGTGGTCACGAAGAAAAAGACCCCGCAGGCGCAGGCTTTGCCCGGGCCTGCCCGGCCCAACCGGAGGAAGCATTCCGTCAGGAATGATGACGACGGGCGGGAGGCCGCCCAGATACCCTCAGACGTCGAGTGATCGCGCGATCAACTCTTTCATGACCTCATTGGTGCCGCCATAAATCATCTGCACCCGCGCATCCGCATAAAGGCGCGCGATCGGGTATTCCATCATGAACCCATAACCACCGAACAGTTGCAGGCATTCATGCATGATTTCGTTCTGCACTTCCGAGCCCCAGTATTTGGCCATCGAGGCCGTGGCCGCGTCTAGCTCACCTGCTTCCAGCTTGCCGATACAATCATTGACAAAGCTGCGCAGAATCTCGGCCTTGGTCTTGCATTCCGCCAGCTTGAACCGGGTATTCTGGAAATCCATCACCCGCTGCCCGAAAGCTCTGCGCTCCTGCACATATTTCACCGTTTCAGCGATGGCGAAGTCAATCGCGCCTAGCGCCATAATCGCGATGTTCAGCCGTTCCCAGGGCAACTGTTTCATCAGCTGGTAAAAGCCCTGCCCTTCCTCGGGCCCCAAAAGGTTGGTCATCGGCACTTTGACATCTTCGAAAAACAGCTCGGCCGTGTCGTTGCCTTTCATGCCCAGCTTCTTGAGGTTCCGCCCCCGGCGAAATCCTTCGGACCCGTCGGTTTCTACGACGATCAATGAAACACCACGGGCACCAGAGGACTTGTCCGTCTTGGCGGCGACAATGATCAGATCTGCCGTCTGTCCATTGGTGATAAATATTTTCGAGCCATTCAACCGGTAAGAGTTTCCGTCTTTCTCGGCCATGGTTCGAACCGCCTGAACGTCCGAGCCGGTGCTGGGTTCGGTCATCGCAAGCGCACCGACCATTTCGCCCGTGGCCAGTTTGGGCAGCCATTTCAGCTTCTGGTCTTCGCTGCCATAGGCAGTGAGGTAATGCGTCACGATCGACTGAATGCCATATCCCCAACCGGCATCTCCCCGCGCGCCCTGTTCGTAAGCGGTGATGGCGTCAAAGCCCATGCCACCACCGACACCGCCATATTCCTCGGCGATCGCCCCGGCCATCAGCCCGGTTTCACCCGCCTTGCGCCAAAAATCCCGATCCACAACACCGTTTTCGACCCAGGTATCGATATTGGGTGACATTTCGTCATCCATGAACCGACCCGCCATATCCGCGAACATGCGGTGTTCGTCAGTGACCCATGCCGCAGTCGAAGTGAAAAGTGACATCTTACGCTCTCCAATCAATCTTTCCTGAAAGGCTAGCGCTGTGTTCGATTCACGCCAATCCTTGTGACGCGGCGTCCCTTTGAGGAACAACGCAACGTTCCTCAGCCTGCAATGTCAGAGAATCCTTTTGACTGGCGGGGTTAAGCCAGTTCTTTGGCCAACAGGTGTTTGGCCGCATCCTTGGCGTCTTCAGCCGGATCGCAGTTCTTGAGCAGAACGGCGGATACGATTGCTCCCTCTTGCAACAGCACGATCTGACACGCGAGTTTTTGAGGATCATGCGCGCCGGCCTGTTGGGCTACTATCGTAAAATGTTCCAGCAAAAGCTGTTTGTGTTCCGCGGCCTGTACATGGATCGGGTGATCCTTATCCTGATACTCGGCCCCGGCCTTGATGAACAGACAGCCCCGGAAGCCGTCTTCCTCGAACCATTCTTTCAGGGCATCAAAGCTGGCGATGATTTGCTCGGCCGGTGTTTCCGCCATTGCGTCGACGCGCTGAAAAAACCAGTTGCGGAAATTCTCATCCCGCAGACGAAGCGCAGCCACGATCAGGTCTTCCTTGGTGCGGAAGTGCTTGTACATCGACGTCTTGGACACGCCCGTTTCCACCACCAGCTTGTCCATGCCGGTCGCGTGAAACCCATCGCGGTAAAAGACCTTCAGGGCCTTGCTGACCAGTTCATCCCTTTTGTTTGGGCGCATGATTCGGCTCCATGGTGTACCGTTCTGTACATATTATCCTGGGGCGCGAAGTACAATGGCATCCATTCAACTTGCTGTTTTAATTAAACTTTTTGAACCACTCGGTCTCATTGTGAAATTTTGTCAAAATTCCCCTTGCTTAAGTTAACAGATCAGTACACTTTGAGTTCATGAGTTTACCGATCTGTACACCCGAGGATTTGACTGATGAAACGCCGCGCCAGCATTTTTCCACCTCAGTACGTCCCGTTCCTTCTGACCATGGCCCTTCTGGCCGCTTCACTCACCTGAAAGCCCCTGCATAATGTCTCGCCCCCCTCTGCCCCCCTTCACATTCGAAACAGCCACTCAAAAAGTGCGCATGGCTGAAAATGCCTGGAACAGCCGCGATCCCGACCGCGTGACGCCGGCCTATACCGACGACAGTCAATGGCGTAACCGGGCGGAGTTCCTGTCCGGGCATTCTGACATCCACGCGTTTCTGACCCGAAAATGGCGAAAGGAACTGGACTATCGCCTGATCAAGGAACTTTGGGCCTTTGCCGGAAATCGGATCGCAGTGCGCTATGCCTATGAGTGGCGTGATGACAGCGGCCAGTGGTTCCGGTCGTATGGAAACGAGAACTGGGAATTTGCCGAGGACGGGCGCATGTCACATCGCCATGCCTCGCTGAACGATCTGCCCATTACCGAAGACGACCGCCTGTTCCATTGGCCTTTGGGTGAACGCCCCGATGACCATCCCGGGTTGTCCGAACTGGGTCTCTGAAAGGACACTTCATGCCACGTGCTTTTTCAGAACTGACCTTCACCCCTACCGTCCGTGACCATCAGGAACGGATGGGATCGGCAAAAACCTATGCCAAGTTCATCGAAGGCGGCCCGCAGCAAGGCCATCTGATCGGAGAGCCAGAGAAAGAGTTCATTCAGGCGCGGGACGGATTTTATCAATCCACCGTTTCGGAAACCGGCTGGCCCTATGTGCAATATCGCGGCGGTCCGGTGGGATTTCTGAAGGTGCTGGGGCCGCAGACCATCGGCTACGCGGATTTTTCGGGCAACAAACAATACATCTCGCGCGGGAATCTGGACGGCAATGATCGCATTGCGATGATCCTGATGGATTACGCCAACCAACGCCGCCTTAAGATCCTGGGGCGGGTCGAGTTTACAGAAGGCGAAACGGCGGCCACCAGTCTCTACCCCGAGGGGGCCGAAGCTCCGGCGGAACGCGCTGCGATCATCCGTGTCGAGGCGCTGGACTGGAACTGCCCGCGCCACATCACTCCACGCTTCACCGAGGCCGAATTACGCCCCCATCTGAACAAACTGGGGCAGCAATTGGCGCAGTTGCAGGCGGAAAACGAAAAGCTGAAGCAAGAGCTGGCCAAGTCCGGTTGACGCGTCAGATCTCACTTGAAGGCGGTACTCAGAACAGGGATTATCACAATGGTTCGTTCGGTCTTTCACCTCTCGGCAGTGTGTCTTGCTGGTGCCGCCATGATCTTGCTGATCGTGATGTTCGGGTTTTTTGTCTCGCCCAGTGCTGTTCGAACGTCTCCGCCATCCGTGTTCAGCAAGATATTGTTCGAACACTTGCAGCAAAACTGATGAATGGTCAGACGTGCTGTGCTTATCCTCCGGCGGCTTAAGCTTTCCTTTGAAAATCACGAGAACCAATTCTATTCGCCCTGCCTCGACTTGCGGCTGCGTCGAAAGGTTGGCCGGGAAGAAGCCGGGAATTCTCACTCTGACCGTTCAAGAGGAATGCCGAGCGCCCGCAGCGCAAAGCTCGCAACGATCACACGTATCGTTGCGAGTCATTAGCACGTGAAAATTCCTGAGGATCATGCCCTACGAGAGCGAAGGCATGAGGTTTTATCAGAGCGACAAGCTTCCTGGAATGTCACACCACCAGAAATGGCTAGGGCACGATAAAGCCAGGTTAAGCCGTTGCACGTTTTTTCCGACGACCTACTGCGAATAGGCCACTAATGCCCCCAAGAAGCAGCCAACCAGCGGCAGGCAACGGTACCGGGGCAATCGTGTATTGGCCGTAAAGCAATGCCTGATTTTGCATGTTTTCCACCGTCATGAAGCCGTTGGAAATTGTAGAGCCGCCGTCCTGAGAAAATCCAAGCACCGAGAACACATAATTCTGCCCACCGAAGCTGAAAGTTTCTGAACCCAGCGTATTGGTAATGGTCACGATATCGTCGCACGGCGTTGTATCTGCAGGGCAGTTGCTCGGACGGTTCAGCGTTTCATCATGTGTAATCGCGAACGTCGATGACACAAGAGGTCCGCCATTGATGAGAATGTCGACCATGAGGTCAACGGAACTTAGAGTTGTGCCCCTGATTGGAAAATTCAGGTGGGTGAATTGTCCGAGTGCAAATGCCGTGTCGGGCAACAGGCCGGAAATCGGTGTGCCAATAGGGGTGAAATCATAACCACTCGGGCTGCTGCCACTTCCCCAACGAAGAGAGATCGTCGAACCTGAGGCGCTTTCGGTAACGCCGCTGGTCGGGGTGACATTTTGCCAGGACGGTGTAATGCCGGAAATAGTCAGTGCCGAAGCGCCGCTTGACGCCATCATACCTGCGACTGCAATCGCCGCCATCTTTCGATTAAATACCATGTCCCCAACCCTCAAAACAGAAACACCATTTACAACTCACACCCTTTACGAGTGCCATCCAAACTAATCACACCTTAATGAAGAGCGCCACATTGACGCCACGTTTTCACCGCAATCAAGGCAGTTTCCACTCAATACCCAGCAAAATTCAAAACAATAGCGTCATTTGCGATCATTGCCGCCGATTTGGAAACTACGGCCGTGCCTCCGTTAATCTCTGCTGCTGGAAAAATGGTCAGTCCTGAAACCAAAGGATGTCTCTACCATCAGCCAAGAGAACTGCGGGGCGGGTCATGAGCCGCGTTCAATCGCGGCCGGATCGAACCATCGCGCCGATCCCGGCACAGCAGAAATCCACCAGACGCTCGACGCCCGACAGATCACCGCCCTGCGACAGGGCCTCGACCCGCCAGCCACTGTTGAGATGGGCCAGCATCGCCGAGACGGAATAGACCTGACCGCTGGCCAACACGGCCGGATCGACATCCGGGTAAAGCGCGGCAATCTCGGTGATGAAAAGCTGCGCGGTGGGATCGAAGCATTCGGCTGCTATACCTCGCCATCTGGGGTCGACCGACACATGGGCCACAAGCCGCCCATACGCCACCCATCCTGATCCACCCGTTTCAGCCAGTTCCACATAGGGGCGGATAAAGCTGTCCAAGATGCTGTGCAGCGTCAGCGGACCTGCTGCCTTGGCCCTGTTCAGCGCGTCGATCCGAAGCTGCGCCAGCTCCCCCGCCCGCCGCGCGACGGTGCGATAGAAAAGCTCCTCCTTGCCGCCGCCGTGGTGATGCACAAGGCCGATCTGAACCCCCGCAAGCGCCGCGATATCCCGGATCGACGCGCCTTCGAATCCCCGTTCGGCAAAGACGGTCTCGGCCGCATTCATGATCCGTGCCCTGGTTTCCAGAGACCGCTTGGACGGTGCCCTTTGCCTTGGTTTTTCTGGGTTTTTCAGCGTCATGAAATTCATCTTGCCTTACTTTGGTCGTTCGTTCAAGTTAAGCCTCACGAACTTTGGGAGGGTTCATGACAGAGACGCGCGACGCATTCGCCCTGATCGGGGCGGGGCCGATGGGTTTGGCCGCGGCCAAGGTGCTCAAGGAACAGGGCATCGCATTTCAGGGGTTCGAACTGCATTCAGATGTGGGCGGTCTGTGGGACATCGACGCGCCAAAATCAACCATGTATGAAACCGCGCATCTGATTTCGTCCAAGCGTATGACTGAGTTCGAGGACTACCCGATGGATGAGGCGGTGGCCGAGTATCCCTCGCATCGGGCAATGCGCGACTATTTCCGTGCCTTTGCCGATCATTTCGGGCTGCGTGAGAGTTACAGATTCAACGCAGAGGTCATCGAGATCACGCCGCTGGGCAAACCGGGTGACGGCTGGCGCGTCTGTTGGCGGGATGTAGACGGCGACCACCAGGCAGAGTTCGCTGGCGTTCTGATTGCAAATGGCACTTTGTCAGAGCCGAACATGCCCAGTTTTCCGGGCTCGTTTGACGGCGCGTTGATCCATGCCTCGCAGTATCGATACCCCGGCCAATTCGACGGCAAGCGTGTGTTGGTCGTGGGCGCGGGCAATTCCGGATGCGATATTGCGGTGGACGCGATCCATCACGCGAAACGCTGCGATCTGTCGATGCGCCGTGGGTATTACTTTGTACCGAAATACGTCTTTGGAAAACCTGCTGACACGATGGGCGGCAAGATCCGCCTGCCCATGTGGTTAAAGCGCAAGGTCGATAGCCTGATCTTAAGTTGGTTTGTCGGTGATCCGCAGAAATACGGCTTTCCCAAGCCGGATTATCAGCTTTACGAAAGCCATCCAGTGGTAAATTCGCTGGTGCTGTATCACGCGGGCCATGGCGATCTGCACATTCGCCCCGACATCGACCGGCTGGAGGGTCACACCGTACATTTCAAGGACGGCTCCAGCGAAGACTATGACATGATCCTCGCCGCAACCGGATACAAGCTGCACTATCCGTTCATCGACAGGGATCTTCTGAATTGGCAGGGCGATGCCCCGCATCTTTATCTGAACACCATACATCCCGAACGTGACGATCTGTTTGTGCTGGGAATGGTCGAGGCCACGGGTCTTGGCTGGCAGGGAAGGCATGAGCAGGCCGAGATGGTGGCGCGCTATATCAAGGGCCTACAAAAAGGCTGCCCGGCGGCGGCCGATCTGAAATCCGAAAAACAAAAAGACTATACGCGCGCCACCGGAGGCATGAACTATATCGACCTGCCCCGCATGGCGTATTACGTGGATAAGGCCACTTACAGAAACGCCGTCACCGGCTGGATTGAACGGCTGCGGAAAGCCGCCACATGAGTGGTATCGACGAGATTACGCTGAATTTCAGCCCGGCATCGCTGACGCTGTTGAACGCGATACTGGCGATTGTGATGTTCTCTATCGCGATCGATTTGGCGCCTCGGGATTTTGACCGTCTGCGACGCGCGCCCAAACCAGTGATTGTCGGGCTGGTGTCACAGTTCGTGGTCCTGCCTGCGCTGACCTTTGCGCTTGTGTGGATAATGACCCCGCGCCCGTCGATCGCGCTGGGGCTGATCCTAGTTGCGGCTTGTCCAGGGGGCAATATTTCGAACTTCATAACCCACCGGGCTGGTGGGAACGCGGCGCTGTCGGTGTCGATGACCGCCTTTGCCACCATTGGTGCGATTTTCATGACGCCCTTCAACATTGCGCTTTGGGGCGGGCTGTATCCGCCAACCCGCGCGATCCTGCAGCAGACTCAGATTGATCCGATGCAAATCGCCATTCTTGTCGGGCTGATGCTGATCTTGCCCCTGGTTCTGGGCATAGCACTGAACCAACAACGCCCTGCCCTGACCGCACGGTTGCGCGCGCCGTTGCAATACCTGTCGATGGGTATTTTTGCGGCATTCATCTTACTTGCCCTAGGTGCAAATTGGGGGTTCTTCCTCAGTTTTGCCGGGGCTGTTGCCGGGCTTGTGATCCTTCACAACGCCTTGGCACTGGGGGGCGGTTGGGTTGTGGCCACTCTGACCCGGCTGTCCCCCTTTGATCGGCGCGCCATCACCATCGAGACCGGGATTCAGAATTCAGGCCTTGGGTTGGTCTTGATCTTTGCCTTCTTCCACGGGCTGGGCGGCATGGCCGTCGTCGCAGCGTTCTGGGGCATCTGGCACGCGATCTCGGGCATTGCCCTGGCTTCAGTCATGGCCCGAACCGAGGCTGCGCGATGACCGGTATCCTGATCACAGGTGCCGCCGGTATGGTCGGGCAAGCGCTGTTGCCCGAACTGGAAGGCCACCAGGTCTTTGCCACCGACGTTAGACGACCGGATGTTCTCCCGGAAAACATCCCCTATCTGCCTATGGACGTTACAACCGACGCCCCTGCGCGTGTGATCGCCAAGGTGAAACCGGATGTGATCGTGCATCTGGCCTCGATCGTGACCCCGCCGCCAAAGATGGGACGCGCGGCGGCTTATGCGGTTGACGTCGAAGGCACGCGCAAGGTGATGAACGCAGCAATTGCCAATGGCGTGCGCCGGTTGGTGGTAACGTCCTCCGGTGCTGCTTATGGGTATCACGCCGACAACCCTGTGCCGTTATGTGAGGACGATCCTCTGCGAGGCAATCCAGAGTTCCCCTATTCCGATCACAAACGCCAGGTCGAAGAAATATTAGCTGAAGCTCGCAGCGCTTCCCCTGATCTTGAACAAGTCATTCTGCGCGTGGGAACAGTTCTGGGGGCTGGAACCGAAAACCAGATAACCGCCCTGTTTCACAAACCGCGCCTGCTGGCAGTATCCGGCAGCGACAGCCCGTTTGTTTTTATCTGGACGCACGATCTGGCACGTATCCTGCAGCGCGCAGCAACCGACGGGCCACCCGGTATTTACAACGTCGCTGGAGATGGTGCGATGGGTGTGACCGACCTGGCCCGCGCCATGGGCAAACCGGTTCGGCGCTTGCCTACGTGGGTGCTGAAAGCCGCCTTGGCCGTGGCGCGACCGCTCGGCCTGTCGCGTTACGGGCCAGAACAGGTGCGGTTCCTTCAATATCGACCGGTTCTGGATAACTCTGCCTTGAAGTCCGAGTTCGGGTACATACCCAAAAAAACCAGCGCTGAGGTTTTCGCATTCTGGCAAAAGCAGGCCGGGCTATGAAGACGGCCGTCATATCCGGCGGGGCGGGCGGTTTGGGACAGGCCCTGAGCATAGCCCTTCAAGACCGTGGCTGGCGGGTCGTGCTGCTGGACCTTGATGTTTCGGGCCTGAACTCCAGATCGAACCAGTTACCGATTGCCTGTGATCTGACAGACCCCGAACAACTTGCCAGTGCGTCCCAAAAGGCGATCACATCCAGCGACAGCGTTGATCTTGTCATTTACAACGCGGGAGTCACTCAAATTCGGGGATTTGATCAGTCTGACGCCGCCAGTCACCGAATGGTCTTCGACATCAACTATTTTGCAGCCGTTGAAATGGCCCGCGCATTTCTGCAACCAGTACGGGCGTCAAAGGGGACACATCTGGCCATCTCATCCGTGGCTGGGTTCGCACCCCTTTATCATCGGACGGCTTATGCCGCGTCGAAACACGCGCTTGAAGGCTTCTTCAAGTCGCTCCGCTCCGAAGAAAAGTCTCATGGCGTTCAGGTCCAGATCGCAGCACCGTCCTTTGTGGCCACCAATCCCGGTAACGCTCATGAACAAGCAGACGGAACCGCGCGCCCCGGATCGGCAAAGGACGGGATGGATGAAATGAGCCCCGAGGCTGCGGCTGAGACAATCCTGCGCGGGCTGGACAAATCTCACCTTATGATCCCGGTCGGTCGTGTGGCGCGCCTGTCTTGGTGGCTCAACCGCCTGTCACCACGCTTCTATCAGCGTATGATGGAACGAAATATGTGTGGGTCAGGGCAATAGAAAATAGCCATAGGCTCTTGACCTTCCGGTCACTGGAACCCCCATTTGGAGGGCAACGAAACTTCCGGGACGAGTCGCATGGCGCAAGAGGCACTGACAGAGCTGAAAATTACCGGCATGGGATGTGCGTCCTGTGTGGGCCGCGTCGAAGCGGCGCTGCGCAATGTACCGGGGGTCGATGCGGCCTCGGTCAATTTCGCGACCAAGTCAGCGCAGGTGGCCTTTGACGGACCCATTACAGCCCTGACCGAAGCACTGGATGCGGTAGGTTATCCAGCTGAAAGCAGTCAGGCAGATCTGAGCATAGACGGCATGAGTTGCGCGTCCTGCGTCGCCAAGATCGAACGCGCGCTGACCTCTAGCCCCGGTGTCATCGAAGCACAGGTCAATCTGGCGACCCGAACTGCCACCGTGAACTATGCTACGGGCGCAACAGCGCCAGAGTCGCTGGCTCAGGTGATAACCGAAATTGGATATCCCGCGCGGGTTCAAGACGTTTCAGGACCTGAAAACCGCGAAGAGGATGAAATTCAAAGTCTGACCCGCACCACGATTCTTGCCGCCACCCTCGCCCTGCCAGTCTTCATTCTTGAGATGGGCGGGCATATGATCCCCGCCTTCCATCACTGGGTGCACGCAACCATCGGCGCGCAATCCAGCCAGCTCATTCAATTTGTCCTGACATCAACCCTGCTGATCGGGCCTGGCCGCGTGTTTTACCGCAAGGGCATCCCATCCCTGCTGCAGGGCACGCCGGACATGAACGCGCTGGTCGCGCTGGGAACCGGGGCGGCTTACCTATATTCGGTCACGGCCACATTCGCGCCCGGCGTGCTGCCGCAGGGTACGGCCAATGTCTATTTCGAGGCCGCTGCAGTGATCGTGGTTCTGATCCTTCTGGGCCGACTCATGGAGGCGCGCGCCAAGGGCAAAACCGGGACCGCGATACGTAAGCTGGTGGGCCTCCAGCCGAAGACTGCACGCGTTGAAGTCGACGGCCAGATGCAGGACCGTCCAATTGCTGAAATAACCGTCGGAGATATCCTGCACATCCGCCCCGGCGAACGCGTGCCGGTGGATGCCGAAGTGGTCGAGGGCACCTCCTACGTCGACGAAGCCATGATCACAGGCGAGCCAGTGCCAGTCGGCAAGTCGACAGGTGCGTCAGTTGTCGGCGGCACAGTAAATGGAACAGGCGCATTACGTGCACGCGCCACGCGTGTAGGCGGCGACACCGTTCTGGCGCAGGTCATCCGCATGGTGCAGCAGGCACAAGGGGCGAAGCTGCCCATTCAGGGGCTGGTCGATCGGATCACCTATCGCTTTGTCCCTACGGTTATCGCCGTTGCTGTGATCACCGTCTTGATCTGGCTGATCTTTGGCCCAAGCCCCGCCCTGCCTCTGGCATTGGTCGCAGGTGTTTCCGTGCTGATCATCGCCTGCCCCTGCGCCATGGGTCTGGCCACACCCACTTCAATCATGGTGGGCACCGGGCGTGCAGCGGAGTTGGGGGTTTTGTTCCGTAAAGGCGATGCCTTGCAACAGCTTCAGCAGGCACGCGTCATCGCGCTGGACAAGACCGGGACTCTGACACTCGGTCGTCCGGAACTGGACAGCGTTTCTACAGCGAACGGATTTGAAGAAGACGAGGTTGTGCGGCTCGCCGCCGCCCTTGAGACACGATCGGAGCACCCGATTGCGTCGGCCATCACCCGCGCTGGCCCCGCGACGCTGCCGCAGGCATCGGATGTGCGGTCGCTTACCGGGCTTGGTGTGCAAGGTTTGGTTGAAGGCAGGGATGTTCTGATCGGATCGCACAAGCTGATGCAACAACGTGGGATCGACCTTGGGGTTTTAGCAGACGAGGCAGAGACCCGCGCCGCAGAAGGTGCAACCCCTCTGTTTGTAGCGCTGGATGGGCGGGCCGCAGCAACGTTATCTGTGTCTGATCCGATCAAGCCCGGCGCAGAAGAGGCGCTGGAACGGTTGCACCAGATGGGGATGACCGTGGCCATGGTCACCGGAGACAACGCGCGCACGGCGCAGGCTTTGGCCGACCGGCTTGGGATCGATCATGTCACTGCCGAGGTGCTGCCCGATGGAAAGGTAGATGCGATCACGGTCCTGCGGGATCAGTTCGGAACGCTGGCCTTTGTTGGCGACGGGATCAACGATGCCCCCGCGCTGGCGTCTGCGGATATCGGCATCGCCATCGGAACCGGCACGGATGTGGCCATCGAAACAGCCGACGTTGTGCTGATGTCCGGTGATCTGCGCGGGGTTGCAAATGCGACCGAAATCAGCCGTCGGACGATGCGGAACATCCGCCAGAACCTTGGGTGGGCCTTCGGTTATAATGTCCTTCTGATCCCGGTAGCCGCTGGTGCACTGTACCCGTTCGGAGGGCATCTGCTTTCCCCGGCACTGGCGGCCGGTGCGATGGCACTGTCGAGTGTCTTTGTGGTCTCGAATGCGCTGCGCCTGCGTCACGTTCGTGCCAGTGTGGCGGAAAACCCGGCCTCGGCCCCCAAGGAGGTGCACGCATGAATATCGGAGATGTCTCTACCCGCACCGGCCTGCCTGCCAAGACGATCCGGTATTATGAGGATATCGACCTGATCAAACCGCTGCGCGACGACAACGGCTATCGCCGGTTTCGCGATCAGGATGTGCACAAACTGAACTTCCTGGGCCGCGCCCGTGCGCTTGGGTTCACCATCGAGGATTGTCGAACGCTGCTGGCCCTGTATGAGGATGAAACCCGCGCCAGCGCTGATGTGAAACGGGTGGCGCGGGATCATCTGGCGCAGATCGAGACCAAGATCGCCGACCTGAAAGCCATGCGTGATACGCTAAGCCACCTGGTCGACGCCTGCGCCGGAGACGACCGGCCCGATTGCCCGATCCTGCAGGATCTGGGCGGGAAAAGCTGACACGGGGTTGCCCTTTGCGTGCAGCTTTGCTTTGTCTTCGCCAGACAATTCGGTCACACGTGCCGACCGAACAGCGGAGAGGATCACAAAATGGCAAAAGTCGCGTTCCTTGGCCTTGGTGTCATGGGCTATCCCATGGCCGGACATCTGCAGGCCGCAGGTCATGACGTCACCGTCTACAACCGCACAACCGCCAAGGCCGAAGCCTGGGTGGCGCAGCATGGTGGTGCCATGGGGGCGACTCCGAAAGATGCGGTCAAAAGCGCGGAATTCGTAATGGCCTGCGTGGGAAATGACGACGATCTGCGCATGATCTGCTCAGCCGAGGACGGTGCGTTTCAGGGCATGTCCGACGGGGCCATCTTCGTCGATCACACAACAGTCTCGGCAGACGTCACGCGAGAGCTTTACGAAGCCGGAGCCGCGCAGGGGATCGCCTTTGTCGACGCCCCGATCTCGGGCGGTCAGGCTGGGGCTGAAAACGGGGTTCTGTCCATCATGTGCGGCGGAGATCAGGGCGCGTATGATGCGGTTGAGCCGTTGATGGATGTCTATTCGAAGATTTGCCGCCGCATCGGTGACAGCGGTGCAGGCCAGTTGACCAAGATGTGCAACCAGATCGCCATTGCCGGTTTGGTCCAGGCTCTCAGCGAGGCATTGCATTTTGCCGAGAAAGCGGGGTTGGACGGGCGATCCGTGGTTGAGGTGATCAGCCAGGGCGCGGCCGGAAGCTGGCAGATGGTGAACCGCCACGAGACGATGCTGGACGATCATTTTGACCATGGGTTTGCCGTGGATTGGATGCGCAAGGATCTGGGTATTTGCATGGATGCGGCCAACGTCAATGGTGCCTCACTGCCCGTGACCGCGCTGGTCGATCAGTTTTACAAAGATGTGCAGAAACTGGGCGGTGGGCGGTGGGATACGTCGTCGCTGTTTAAACGGCTGCGCGCATTGGACTAAAGAATCCCGGGTGTAGCGGGACGGAGAACGACATGAGCGAATTGGTGAAGTTCTGGGCGGATGCGCTGCGTCAGCACTGGGGACTGGACGCACGGTTGACACGGCTGGATGGTGAATATGACCTGAACTTTCTGGTACAGGCCACCAATGGTCAGGACTATGTGCTGAAAGTCATGCGGGCAGGCTGCGATGCCGGTCTTGTGCAACTGCAAATTCAGACGCTGACGCGTATCGCATCGCAAGCGCCCGGGTTGCCGTTTCCCAAAGTATTCCCGAATCTGAACGACGCAGTGCTACCGGAAATTGCAGATTCCGAGGGGCAACCAAGGCTGGTGTGGTTGCTGGAGTGCCTGCCGGGCCATTGTTATGCGAAGGCTGCGCCAAAATCCCAAGAACTGATCCTGAAACTGGGGCGCGTGCTGGGAGCAACCGATCGGGCCTTGGAAGGGTTTGAGCATGAGGGATTGCATCGACCGGAATTCAAATGGGACCTGATGCAGGCGGGCTGGATTGCAGACAAGCTGGGTGTAATTTCGGACCCCACTCGACAGGCTGTGCTGACGGAAATCTACGCGGAATTTGTTGCAATCTCGGGCGCGCTGGCGGATCTGCCGAAACAGGCCATCCACAACGACGCCAATGATTATAACATTCTGGTCGAAGGGGAATTGAGTGAACGGCGGCGGATCTCGGGCCTGATTGATCTGGGCGATATGTGTGCCGCGCCGCGGATCTGCGAACTGGCGATTGCCGGGGCTTACATCGTGTTGGATCATTCCAAACCGGAACGGGCGCTGGCCGCGCTGGTAAAGGGCTATCACGCGGCCAATCGGTTGAGCGCAGGTGAGGTTGACTTGATTTGGCCGCTGCTGCGGATGCGACTGGCGGTATCGGTGGTCAACTCGACCCTGATGGCGGCCGAGAACCCGGATGATCCTTATGTGACCATTTCTCAGGCTCCGGCGTGGCGTTTCCTTGAAAACGCCTCGGTCAATGGTGGGCTGATGTCGGCGCGGTTGCGGGCGGCCTGTGGCTTGCCTGTCGTCGATGGGGCCGAACGCATCCACACCTATCTGCAGGGTCACCGGGGTCATTTTGCCGAAATGTTCGGTCAGGATCTGAGCGATGTGCCCATGGGATCGCTGTCCGTTGAAAACTGCGTCTGGCCACAGAATCCGTTCCACATGCCTTTGGCCGAGGCCGCACGGGTGGGCGAGGAATACGGTGAGGGTCTGTGGCTGGGGTATTATAACGAGCCCCGCCTGATCTATGCCGAGCCGGGGTTCCGCAAGGGGCCGTGGAAAGCCTCGGACCGGCGAACGGTGCATTTGGCGGTGGATGTGTTTGCGCCCGCCGGAACGGTGCTGCACGCGCCGATGAGCGGGCGGGTTGAAGTGGTCGAGAACCGGGACAACCACCTCGACTATGGTGGTGTGATCATCCTGCACCACGAAACGCCCGAAGGTGATCCGTTCTATACACTCTATGGCCATCTGGACCCGGAATTCTGTGAGCGGCTGAAACCCGGCGACCCGGTTGCGCAAGGGGCAGCGTTTGCCCGGCTAGGCGATGCCAGCCAGAATGGCGGATGGGCGCCGCATGTGCATTTCCAACTGGCTTTGACCACCGATGGCATGGAGGCGGACTGGCCCGGTGTCGGCGATCCCGACGAAATGGATCTGTGGAACGCGGTCTGCCCGAACCCGGCGGCATTGTTGAACTTGCCGGATGACAAGGTGTTCTATCAACCCACCGACAAGCAGGTGATCCTGCAGGGGCGCCGCGATCACTTTGGGGGTAACCTGTCGCTGACCTATGATGATCCGGTCATGCTGATGCGTGGGTGGAAACATCATCTGTTTGACGAATGGGGCCGCCCTTATCTGGACGCCTATAACAACGTCCCCCATGTCGGCCATGCGCATCCGCGCATTCAGGCCGTGGCGGCGGATCAGCTGAGGCGGGTGAATTCGAACACCCGTTATCTGCATCCGGCTCAGACAGCTTTTGCCGACAAGATCCTGTCCAAACTGCCGGATCATTTCGAGGTCTGTTTCTTTGTCAACTCAGGCACTGAGGCCAATGAACTGGCTCTGCGATTGGCCCGCGCGCATACCGGTGCCAAGGGGATCGTGACGCCGGATCATGGCTATCATGGCAATACGAACGCGGCTGTGGCGATCTCGGCTTACAAGTTCAACAAACCTGGCGGCATCGGGAAGGCCGATTGGGTTGAGCTGGTCGAGGTTGCCGATGACTACCGCGGGTCGTTCAAACGCGACGATGCGGACAGGGCACAGAGATTTGCCGATCTTGTGGACCCTGCAATTGCGGCCTTGCTGAACCGGGGGCAAGGCGTGGCCGGGTTCATCGCGGAAACCTTCCCGTCGGTTGGCGGGCAGATCATTCCGCCCAAGGGTTATCTGCCTGCAGTTTATGAAAAGATCCGCGCCGCTGGCGGCGTGTGCATCGCCGATGAGGTGCAGACAGGCCTAGGGCGTCTGGGCGAATATTACTTTGGCTTCGAACACCAGAGCGCACTTCCGGATATCGTGGTGATGGGCAAACCCATCGGCAACGGGCACCCCTTGGGCGTTTTGGTAGCGACCAAGGAGATTGCCGAGAGCTTCAACAACGGGATCGAGTTCTTTTCGACCTTTGGCGGCTCGACCCTGTCCTGCCGGATCGGCAAAGAAGTGCTGGATATCGTTGACGACGAAGGGTTGCAGGACAATGCCGCCCGAATGGGTGAGCGCTTGATGACCGGGCTGTACCAGATCGAAGCCAATTTCGAATGCGTGGGTGATGTGCGGGGCATGGGCCTGTTTCTGGGCGTCGAACTGATCAACACCGACGGGAGCGAAGGCACCGAGATTTGCAGCTATGTCAAGAACCGGATGCGCGATCATCGCATTCTGATCGGCAGCGAAGGACCGAAGGACAACATCCTGAAAATCAGACCGCCCCTGACAATCGAAGC
This sequence comes from uncultured Ruegeria sp., assembly GCF_947497005.1. Lineage (GTDB taxonomy): Bacteria > Pseudomonadota > Alphaproteobacteria > Rhodobacterales > Rhodobacteraceae > Ruegeria. The sequence continues at coordinate 67,671 of NZ_CANMFF010000011.1, forward strand.
CGAAGATGTGGACATGATCCTGTGGGCCTTGCGGGACGTGTTGTCAGAGGTGGGCGACTACACCCCCGCCCCGGTTTGCGATCATGACCATCACCACGCAGGATGCGGGTGTTGCTGAACAAAAAAACCCCGACGCATCGCCGGGGTTTAACCGTTCTGCACATGTGATCAGTGGAGCACGGTCGAGGGGGTCTGGTGGCCGGTGGTCGGCATCTTGAAACCCGCTGTCATGCGCCTGAGCGTCAGGCCCAGTTCTTCTGACAAAGACGCCAGAGCAGGCGCAAAATCCGGACGCACGATCAAGGATGCAATCATCATCGCGTCTTCACGCGCGCCTTCGGAGGCAGCCGCGATCATCTGAGCAAAACAGTTCTCATCTGCGCCAAGGCAGGCACATCCAAGACCATGCCGGATCAGAGGACGACGACCATACGTAGCGCAAAGTGAGCACAAGCGATCCAGCGTCAGCATTGCGACACGCCCGGCCTCCGAGCCCAGGGCGATGTTAAAATCGCTGGCAGCATCTGTACGACCGCCCTCACCGTCGCTCCACATCCGTAAATACATCACGGCACCCGCTTCGACGGGTTCGAGATCGGCAAGACGGCCAACCGCTGCGCCGCCGCGCATCGATTGCCTGCTCATTTTGTGAGGATCAGTTTTCCTGCGCGTGTGATGCGCAGTGTATAGAGTTGATCGCCCAGTTCGATATGAGCCAGGTTGCCGCCCTTGGTCAGTTCCTCGGCCTTATGCGCGGGAAGCATCGAGACAGCATAACCTTGGGTTGGGGTCGGGTTCTGTAGGTTCATCGGGACATCTCCAGAGCGTTTCGGCATGGTGCCATATCTATCGCGTTTCATGTGATCTGGCTGACCCCGAAAGGGTTGGCTTTCTGTTCCTGTGATTTAATCTGATTATTTTAGTAAGGATTGTCAAGTGTCGTTTTAACACAAGCGATTGCGGCCTGGTACAAGGCGCGTTAGGTCTTGGGCCAGATGATGAAAGGCGCGTAAATTATGACCGCAGCAGTTGTATTTGATCTGGACGGAACGCTGGTGGACAGCCTGGGTGATCTGGCAGCGGCGGCCAACCGCACGCTGAACGACGTCGGGCGCGATCCCTTGTCGCATGACGTCATCAAAGGATTCGTCGGCAACGGCTTACCCAAACTGGTCGAGCGCATGATCCGCCATTGCGGCTTGCCGCTGGATCGCCATGCGGAACTGGCGCAGCTGACCCTGAAACATTACAATGCCGCTGCAAGCGATACGACTGTTCCCTACCCCGGTATCCCCGAAGCGCTGGTTGCCTTGCGACAAATGGGGTGCGTTCTGGGTGTCTGCACCAACAAACCAGAAGCGCCCGCGCGGCATGTGCTTGCGGCGTTGAACCTATCCCAATATTTCGACGTCGTGCTTGGCGGCGATAGCCTTTCAACGCGAAAACCGGACCCCAACCATCTGTTCGCAAGCTTCGATGCGCTTCAGGGATCAGGCCCACGTCTGTTCGTCGGCGACAGCGAAGTTGATGCGGAAACCGCGGCTCGTGCGAAGATCCCGTTTTTGCTGTTTACGGAAGGGTACCGGAAAACGCCTGTGGCAGAAATTCCGCACACAATAGCCTATGACGCATCGCGGGACTTGCCCGATCTCGTGGCCAAATTGATCAAGAGTTAAAGCCGCTCAGCAAGATCACCGCGCGTTCCGGCGCTGTCTTCGATCCACGTTTACGTGCACCCCAAAAAGTTTGAGAGGGGCCGGTCGAGGGGGTGTGACCAGCCCCTCATCGGGGAAAGTAAATACCGTGTGTGTTTGTGTGGTAAGTACGGTAGGTAATGTTTACCCCTGATCGACGCCGCGCGAAATTGGGGGATTCCCGTAGTTGGGCAAAATACTCACAAAACCCGTGAAAAACCGGCGTTTTGATCCTTCGGTTGGCCCGCGATCCCTTGCAAAATTTTTGACCTGGCGGTCTGCTGGCTTGGACGGCGGGACCGTCGGCCGAAAGCAGGCGAAAGGTAACCCATGGAAAAACAGAGCAGAAATTCTGAAGCCACGCCGTTTCCGATCCTGCAGGGCACACTGCCATTTGACCGTTCACACCTGCCGACAGAAGTGCTGGCGGGTCTGACATTTGCCTGCCTCGCAATTCCCGAAGTCATGGGATACACCAAAATCGCCGGTACTCCGGTCATAACCGGGCTGTACACGATCCTGATTCCGATGGCCCTGTTCGCGCTATTCGGGTCATCGCGGCATCTGGTGGTCGGGGCCGATTCGGCCACAGCCGCCATTACTGCCTCGGCGCTGGCGGGTATGGCCGTTTCGGGATCTTCGGAATATTTGGCCCTTGCGTCCCTATTGGCGCTGATGGCAGCTTTGCTTTTGATCGGCGCGCGGATCATCGGGCTGGGGTTTCTGGCCGACTTCTTGTCCAGAACGGTTCTGGTCGGCTTCCTGACCGGTGTCGGCATTCAGGTCGCAATTGGTGAAATTCCCGGATTACTGGGCCTCATGGCCAGCGGTCACGGGACGCTCGCCAAACTGAATGACGTCTTTCTGAACATAACACACATCAATTGGCCAACCGTCCTTGTCTCTGCGGCTGTGCTTGGCGTCGTGATCGGTTGCACAAGACTGTCGCACAAAATCCCCGGTCCATTGATTGCAATTGTCGGGGTGATTCTGTGCAGCTGGGCCTTTTCGCTCGATTCCGTTGGCATTACGCTGCTTGGGGCGGTTCCCGGTGGTTTGCCCTCGATCTCGATCCCGGATGTGCAGTGGAACTGGCCCCTGTTCAAACAACTGTTGCCTACAGCTCTCTCCATTTTCATAGTCATTCTGGCCCAAAGTGCCGCGACCTCCCGGGCGTATGCTGCGCGATATGACGAGAAGTTCAGCGAGAACACGGACCTGATCGGGCTGGGTCTCGCTAATTTCGGCGCGGCCTTCACAGGCACATTTGTGGTGAATGGCAGCCCCACAAAAACTGAGATGGTCGCCAGTGCCGGCGGGCGCAGCCAATTGGCGCAGCTGACAACCGTTGCGATCGTTCTGCTGGTGATCGTGTTTCTCACCAAGCCGCTTGCTTATCTGCCCACCGCTGCCCTGTCAGCCATTGTGTTCCTGATCGGTCTCAAACTGATCGACCTGCGAGGTTTGGCCACGATCTACAGACAGGCCCGGTCAGAATTCTGGGTGGCGGCCGCAACTGCTGCCGTCGTTGTTCTGGTCGGCGTTGAACAAGGCATCATCTTCGCAATGGCCCTGTCTCTGGTCGACCACACGCGCCGCGGCTACCGGCCGAAAAACTCGGTGATTGTCAAATCTGAAACCGGTGGCTGGCACTCAAAAGGGTTGGCCGCCCCGAACCAATTCGAGCCCGGCCTTGTCATCTATCGGTTTTCGCATGGCATGTATTATGCGAACGTGCAGAGGTTGACGGATGAAGTCACGTCTATAGCTCAGGACCCTGACAACAAACCTGAATGGTTCTGTATTGACGCTTCGGCCATTGATGAGGTCGATTTCACCGCCGGTTACACGCTGTGCAGCATGGCCAAATTCCTGGATGATAACGGTATCCGGCTGGTGTTCTCGTTGGTCGAGCCGGATGTGAAGGCCGAGCTGAACCGCTTTGGCGTAACTGATCTGGTTGGTGAAACAGCGTTCTTCGAGACCGGCAGCAGCTTGCTGGACGCCTTTCACATGCGTCAGAACGCCCCGTGAAGATCGCTCATTGGTAGTGTTTCACCTTCGACATCTTTCCGATTCCCGGGTTGAACGAGTTTGTCGGATCGCAGCACTTGTAATGCGCGGCCAAATCGGGCTTGGCCTTGTAGAGATGCCCCACGTTATGTTCGGCCGGGTATTCCGCGCCGCGCTCGTCAAACAGCTTGAGCATAGCTGCCTTCAATGCCTTGGGGTCCGCCCCCTTTTTGACGATGTAATCCTGGTGCATCACATGGCACATGAAGTGACCGTAATAGAGTTTGTGCACCAGTTGATCCTCGATCTCTGGCGGCAGCTTTTCCAGCCAGTCCAGATCATTGCGGCGCAGTGCGACGTCCAGCGCGATGATATCTTCGACTTCATTGGCATGGATAGCCATGTAACGAACAGCAGCCCCGGCGGCGGCGAACCTATGCAGACCCGCGACCTCGGCTTCCCGCGCATCGCATTCGAAGAAGCCTGCATCGCGGTCCTTCAGGAAGTCTGGCAGCCACTCTGCTGCCTCGGCGATGCCGTCATCCTTCATCTTCAGGATCAGGTGATGTTCATACTTGTCGCGGAACTCCACCATTCGTTTGGGCAGGACGCGCGGCCACAGCAATAACGCCGCCTGCATGAAGCGATCCGTGAAGTTACGCAGAAACGGGATGCTTCGAAGGCGGGCATCCACCGCGCCCTTCAGGGCAAAGAACATCGGCAGGCGGTCCGTGCCAAACTTGTCGATCATAACGACCGTGTCCTTGCCATAGCGCGCAGTGATATCGAAAACCTCACGCTGCATATATTCGGCAGAAACTGGCAGCGATTTGAACTCTGACAGAATGTGCCGGCGCAGATCTGCCAGATCGTCGGGGTTGTCAGTTCCGACATAGAACACCTTCTCGGCCCTGTTCTTGGGGAAAGTGTCGAGCCGAACCGCAAAGACCGCGAGCTTACCGGCAGACCCGGCAGATTCGAAAAGCCTGGCTTTATCCGCATTGAACCGGGCTGGCGTTTCTGCATTCACATCCCGCACGACCTGCGCATAGTCGCTGGCCGAAGCGCGTTTGTTCGTTGCCCCAGGATTGCGTTCGAAATTCCCTTCATCGAGATTGGCAAGGATCTCTTCGGGCGTGGTGCCCAGGTCGATGCCGAGGTGATTGACCAGTTCCAGTGCACCCTGTTCGGTGATCTGCGCATAGACGGACAGTTCTGTGTAAACAGGACCTCGCTCGACCAGCGACCCGCCCGAGTTATTGCACACCCCACCCACAATCGACGCACCGATGCAGGATGACCCGATTACCGAATGCGGCTCGCGCCCCAACGGGGCCAGCAATTTCTCCAGCGCAAAAAGCGTGGAACCGGGAAAGCTGACGATCTGCTCTCCATTATTCAGCGGCACCAGAGTGTCCATCCGACGAGTGTTGATCAGAACAGCGTCGCGATCATAGGTGCCGGAGGGCGTGGACCCTTCGGTCAATCCCGTATTGGCCGCCTGCATAATGACGATCTTGTCTGCGGCCACACAGGCCTGAAGGACTTTCCATTGCTCTACCAAGCTGCCGGGTTGGATCACACATAGTGCCTCGCCCTCACCCGAGCGAAACCCGCGACGAAATCGTTCCGTCGCACGCTCGCCGGTCAGGACATGGCGCGATCCAACGATTGAACGGAAATGGGTGATCAGTTCATCATTGGTCATGGCAGCCTCCGTTACGGTCTATGCGGCGCGAAAGCGGATGTTCTCGCGGCTCAATTGGTCGATGCTGGTGACGCCCATCAGCTTCATGTCGCGCTCGATCTCGGCCCGCATCAACCCCAGCGCGCGTTCGACGCCCGCCTGCCCGGCGGCGGCCAGCGGGTACAGATAATGCCGCCCCACGCCGACGGCCTTGGCCCCCAGCGACAGCGCCTTCAGCACATGGGTGCCGCGCTGAATGCCGCTGTCCATCATCACGTCCAGCTTGTCGCCGACCGCGTCCACGATCTCGGCCAATTGATCGAAAGGCGTGCGCGAGCCGTCCAGTTGGCGACCGCCGTGGTTCGACAGAATGATGCCGGTGCAGCCGATCTCGGCCGCGCGTTTGGCATCTTCGACGGTCATGATGCCCTTGAGGCAGAACTGGCCGTCCCAGTCACGCACCATCTGCGCTACGTCATCCCAGTTCATCGACGGGTCCAGCATGTCGGTGAAATAGCCGCCAATCGAGCTGGCACCGCCGCCCATATCCACGTGTTCTTCAAGCTGCGGCAGGCGGAACTTTTCGTGGGTCACATAGTTGATGCCCCACATCGGCTTGATCGCGAACTGGATCATGCCGCCCAGTGTCAGCCGGAACGGGATCGAAAAACCGGTGCGCAAGTCACGTTCCCGATTGCCGCCGGTGATGCTGTCGACGGTCAACATCATCACCTCAACGCCGGCCTCTTTGGCGCGCTGCATCATGGCCGTGTTCAGGCCGCGATCCTTGTGGAAATAAAACTGGTAGACCTGCGGGTTCTTATGTTTCCGGCGCAGTTCCTCCAGCGACACAGTACCCAGCGAGGACACGCCGAACATGGTGCCGTACTTCTCTGCCGCGGCCGCGACGGCGCGTTCGCCCTGATGATGGAACAGGCGTTGCAAGGCGGTGGGCGAGCAGTAGACCGGCATATCCAGCTTCTGCCCCATCACCGTGACGGACATATCCACATCCGACACCCCGCGCAGAACCGAGGGCAACAGGTCGCAGCGGTCGAAGGCGCAGGTATTCTCGCGATACGTCACCTCATCATCCGCGCCACCGTCGATGTAGTTGAAGATGGGCCCCGGCAGCCGCTGTTTGGCCAGCCGCCGGAAGTCGTGGAAGTTATGACATTGGTTCAGACGCATGGCGCTGCTCCTTAATAAGCGACCGAGGGCAACCAGGTGGCAAGGGTGGGCCAAAGGAAGACCAGCGCCAGACCGGTCAGCTGCAGCAGCACGAAGGGGATAATGCCCTTGTAAATATGCGTCAGCTTGATCTCGGGCGGGCAGACGCCTTTCAGGTAGAATAGCGCGAAGCCAACCGGCGGCGTCAGGAAGCTGGTTTGCAGCGTCACTGCGACCAGGATCACGAACCAGACCAGCGCGGGTTCGTCCAGAACGCCAAAGCCCGGAATGTCGATGCCCAGCCCGTTCACGATCGGGCGCATCAGCGGCAGCACGATCAGTGTGATTTCAATCCAGTCCAGCACGAAGCCCAGCAGGAAGACGATGAACAGGATGAACAGAACCGTGCCGCTGGCTCCGAACCCGGTGGATTGTACTACATGCTCGATCAGCTCATCCCCGCCGAGTTCGCGCAGGACATATGAGAACACGGTTGCGCCAAGGAAGATCGCAAAGATGTAGGCGGTGGTGTTGAAGGTCGACACCAGCACGTTCCAGAGCTTGGCTATGGTCAGCTTGCGGTATCCCAGCGCCAGCAGGGCCGCGCCCAGCGCACCGATGCCTGAGGCTTCGGTCGGCGTAGTCAGACCTGCGAAGATCGAGCCCAGCACGGCAAGGATCAGCATCAGCGTCGGGATAACGGCGATCAACACGTCTTTGACAGCTGCCCAGTCCGGAGCTTTCGCGCCTTCAGGCGCAGGAGCCGCATCGCGTTTTACCAGCGCAAGGATGAAGATATAGGTCAGGTACAAACCGCCAATGATCACACCCGGAAAGACCGCAGCCATGAACAGGTCACCCACCGACAAGGCCATCTGGTCAGCCATGATCACCAACATGATCGAGGGCGGGATCAGGATGCCCAACGTGCCCGAGGCCGACACTACACCCGCCGCCAGTGTCGGCTGATACTTCTGCTGCATCATCGAGGGCAGTGAAAGCACGCCCAATAGTACAACAGATGCACCGATGATTCCGGTCGAGGCCGCCAGAATGATACCGATCAGCGCTACCGTGATGGCCAGACCACCACGTACAGTACCGAACAGGCGCTGCATCGAGGACATCAGACGCTCGGCCACACCGGATTCGTCGAGCATCAGGCCCATGAAGATGAACATCGGCAGCGCCACCAGAACCGCGTTGGACATGGTCGCATAGACCCGGTTTACCACCGCGCCGAGGGTCAGATAGTCGAGACCGGTAAAGGTGCTTTCCAGCCCTGTCCACAGCATCAGGTCATTGTCGAACAGATAGGCCAGACCGCAATAGGCCACACCAACACCCGCCAGCACCCAGGCCACCGGGTAGCCGGTGAACAAGAGCGCGATGAAAGTCAGGAACATCGCAATGACCAGCTTTTCCTCAGTGGTTTCGACAAGGAAGGTCAGGCCCACGCAAACAGCGGCAAAGACAGCCAGCACCAGCAGGATACGACGCAACGGTGCGCCGTCGCGCTCTGAGGCCGGCCCGTACATCAACGCGTGCCCGTCATGGATCAACCGTGCCAGTGCGGCCAGCGCCAGCAGGACAAAGCTGAATGGAATGACTGCCTTGAAGGCCCAGCGCGCAGGCAGGCCAGTGGGGCTGTCCGAGCGTTCGTTGACGCGAAAGCTTTCATAGAAATAGTCGTACCCCTGATCGATCATCAGATAGATGAACGGGGTCAGCAGGGTCAGAATGCCGATCACTTCAATAATCCGCTGCGCGCGGCGCGACAGCTGCATATGCAGGACATCTACACGCACGTGGCTATCCGTGATCAGCGCGTATGAAATACCGATCATCGTGACGATGCCGTAGAAATGCCACTGGATTTCATCCAGCTTGGGATAGTTCTGGCTGAACAGGTACCGCAGCGCCACCTGCGAGAAAATTGCACCCATAAGCAGGATATTGGCCCACATGACCACATGGCCAACTGCCTTGACCCCGGTGTCGATCGCAACGGCGATCTTCTGGCGGTCAGTTTCGGGATGTTCCAGGATACCTTCATAGGCTTCAACCGGATCACTTGTGTATTGTTCATTGGCCATGGTCATTCCTCGCTCAGCAACCCGTCGGGCAGGTCGTGAAAAGTTAGAAATTCCGGGAGTTAGGAAATAGAACGGGGCGGCGGACCCGCCGCCCCTGGACGTCAGGGAGGTTACTGACGTGGGAGGAAAGCGTTGGTTTTCCAGAGGCTGTAACCGTCACGGAATTCGTTCATGTCGGCCAGAACCTGCGCGAAGAAGGCGTCATTGGCGGCTTCTTCAGCGGCAACCTCTTCCCAGGTGGCGCGGAAGGTGTCCAGCATCTCGGGCGACCACTGCTTGATGGTGACACCGTTGTTCTCAACATTGTCGATAAGCGCGGCGTGCTGAATGGCCTCACCTTCGGCAAAGCTGTCCGCCATCGATGCCTTGCATGCGCTTTCGATGATCGCTTTGTGCTGGTCGCTGGTCTCGTTCCAGACATCCTTGTTGATCAGCAGTTCGAAGACAGTCGCTTGTTGATGCCAGCCTGGGAAATAGTTGAATTTCACCAGTTTGTGGAAACCCAGACGCGAGTCGATGGCGGGCATCGAGAATTCGGTGGCGTCAATGGCACCTTTTTCCAGCGCCGGGAAGATCTCGCCACCCGGCAGCAGCGAAGTCGCAACGCCCAGCTTTTGCATCACCTTGCCGCCCAGACCAAAGAAACGCATCTTCAGACCGTTCAGATCTTCGGGCGCGTTGATTTCTGATGCAAACCAGCCAGAGGTCTCGGGTGCGATGATGGCGCAGGGCATAACTTTCACGTTGTAACCGGCCTGATCATACATCTCCTGATACAGGGTCATGCCATTGCCGTAATACAGCCAAGCCATGTATTCGCCCGCTTCGGGGCCAAATGGTACGGCCGAGAACAGCGGTGCGGCCGGGATTTTGCCCGCCCAGTACCCCGCGGTGGTGTAGCCCGAGTTGATCTTGCCGGTGGACACGGCATCCAGAATTTCGAACGGCGGAACCAGTTTGCCCGGCTCGTAGACCTTCATCTTCAGCGTACCACCAGACATCAGTTCCAGCTGATCAGCTACGCGCGGGATCGGCGAACCCAGGCCCGGCAATTCGGTTGAAAAAGCAATCGGTGTCTTCAGCAGCAGCTTGTCAGCGGCAACCGCAGGTGCGGCCAGCAGGCTCGTGGCCACGGCCAGGCTCGTCAGGGTCTTCTTCATGAAATCTCCTCCAGGGTTGGTCGGGTTTTCTCCGATCAGTGGCGCAGGCTCTTCCAGCGCCCTCCGGTGGTAAACTAACTTTACCAGATAAAACCAGTCAACAACTTTATTTACCACTGATGAAATTTGAAAATGTGAAATTTGACGTCAGCAATGCCGCTTAAAACTGGAGGTATATGCTTTAAGTGAAAGCAATTTGTTTGAAAATCGTTCATAAACAGAGACGTACCCTTCTCTTGGGAGCAGAACTCTGAAGCTTGAATTTTGCACGGATATGGTTATGTTTATTTACCAGTTATTTCGGATATTCGGCTTCACACAGGGCAACACTTCATGAACACCACGGCGATTTTTGAACCTGTCGGACACGAATCACTGGCCGAAGCGGTGGTTTCACAAGTCGAAGATTTGATCGCCTCTGGCATCCTGAAACAGGGCCGAAAACTGCCCTCGGAACGAGACTTGGCCGAGATGCTGCGCGTGTCACGCCCAAAGCTGCGCGAGGCGCTTCAGGTTTTGGAAGAGCGCGGTCTGGTCACCACGCAACACGGCGAAGGGACGTTCGTTGCGGCCTTGACGGGCCAAGCCATGATGCCCGCGCTTCTTGCACTGTATGAACGTCATGAGCCCGCTTTTTTCGATTATCTGGAATATCGCCGCGAGCAAGAAGGGTTTGCAGCCCGCCTTGCCGCACGTCGCGCGACCAAGGCAGATAAGGAACGGATTTCGGAAATCCTCGACGAGAACGAACGTGCGTGGCAGCAGCAAGACACCAAGGCATCGCAAGAGGCAGACTTTGCACTGCACTCAGCAATAGTCGATGCCAGTCAGAATGCGACTCTGATCCACATGATGGCATCGATCTACGAACTGACCCGAAAGGGCGTTTTCTACAATCGCGACTTCCTGCGCACGATTGATGGAACCGGCGAAAAGCTGTTGCAGCAACACCTTGAACTAGGCCATGCAGTGATCGAAAGCGATGAGGAGCGAGCAGAAAAGGCCGCAACGGATCACATCGACTTTGTCGAAGAATCCTTCAGGCTGGGAATTGAACAGCAGCGACGCGAAGCCATGGCCGAGAAGCGCCGGATACTGTCGCGCTAAACGCGTTGCAGTTTACATGTCATTCAGGCTACGGACTTGATGGAACTGGCTTTGCCGATAGAAACATCGCATCGGCGGTTGACGGCCAGCAGGACCGATATTCGGAGCCTGATGTCAGATATCCTCTCCGGGCGGGTCCAGAAGGCCGCCAGGCTCCAGCAAAGCCCGCTCGGACAGCCATGGATTGAGCTCAAGCGCCTCAGACAGCGCCTCGCGCGCGTCTTCCAGACGTTTCAAACCGAGTAACGCCAAGGCGCGTCCACTCAGCGCGCCGATGTGGTTTGGCGACATTTTTATCGTGACATTCAGGTCCTGCAATGCAGCATCAAAATCCTGCCTGAGGTAATTCACAAAAGCACGCTGATTGTAACCTTCGGCAAAGTTCGGGCAGTAATCGACAAGCTGGTTGAAGTCGTCCAAGGCGCCCAGTAAATCCCACGCCTCGCGTCGTGCCATCCCCCGGTCCAGCAGGATCTGCGACCGGGCATCCGGTGCATCTGTCCAAAGCGTCCACAGCTGATCCGAGATGACACGTGCGTCACTTTGCGATTCCGCTTTCTGGATCTGCTTGATCAGCGCATCCACCCCTTCCGTATGATCGGATGTGGCGGGACATGTCTCGGCGGCGGCCGAACATGAATAGGCGATCAGAAAAAACGTGGCGGCCAGTGTTCGCATCATGGAACAAGGGTGGGCTGTAATCCTGCCCGGTCAAGTTTGATGTTCAATCCCGCCCAGCATTCCGGTTTCCTTCACCGCCTCCATCGCCACAAAAGTTGAGGTATTGGCGACATGCGGCAGGGACGAGATTTTCTCGGCCAGGACACGGCGATACTCCGACATCGTCGCCGTGCGCACTTTCAATAGATAGTCGAAATTGGACGCAATCATATGTGCTTGTTCAACCTCAGCGGTTTTACGGACGGCAGCATTGAACTCGGCCAGCGCCTTTTCGCGTGTATCGGTCAATCGCACCTCGACAAATGCGACGTGATCCAGACCCAGCCGGATCGGATCCAGCAACGCCCGATAGCCCGTAATCACCCCGCTCGCCTCAAGCCGTTTGAGCCGCGCCTGTGTCGGGGATTTTGAAAGCCCAATCTCACGCGCAAGATCAGCGACCGAGATACGACCGTCTTCAGCCACAATCTTTAGAATCGACCGGTCGAACCGGTCCAGATCAGAAAAGTCCATTGAACTGCATTTTACCATAGTTTCAGAACACTCGACTTCGATACCACTAAAATCGGTCGAATGTCCTAATTTTTCCCCTCTATAGTACCCAAAAGACCGGAGCACACATGTCACACAGCCTGCGCACACTCATCGATACCCCAACCTATGCCGATCAGTCGGTTGTTCTTGATACCCTGATTTCTCAGGCAAGCCTGACGGATGCAGATCGAAGCGCCATCTGTGCTTCGGCCGCACAGCTTGTGCGCGACATCCGGTCCAGCACCTCGCCGGGGCTAATGGAGGTATTTCTGGCCGAGTATGGCCTGTCCACAGACGAAGGCATCGCCCTGATGTGTCTGGCCGAAGCGTTATTGCGTGTGCCGGATGCCGACACGATCGATGCGCTGATCGAAGACAAGATCGCCCCATCCGACTGGGGCAAGCATCTGGGGCAATCCTCCTCCTCGCTGGTGAACGCATCAACATGGGCGTTGATGTTGACCGGCAAAGTGCTGGACGAAGGCAAGGCCTCTCCGGTCGGCGCACTACGCGGAGCAATCAAACGGCTGGGTGAACCGGTAATCCGCACCGCCGTGGCGCGCGCGATGAAAGAAATGGGTCGACAGTTTGTCTTGGGTGAAACCATTCACTCCGCCATGGAACGCGCACGCGGGATGGAGGAGAAGGGTTATACCTATTCCTATGACATGCTGGGCGAAGCGGCCCGGACCGACGCAGATGCCGCGCGGTACCACTTGTCCTATTCGCGCGCCATTTCGGCCATTGCCGAGGCCTGCACCCATGATGATATCCGCGCCAACCCAGGCATCTCGGTCAAACTGTCGGCCCTGCATCCTCGCTATGAACTGGCGCAGGAGCTGCGGGTCATGGACGAACTGGTGCCACGGCTGCGTGCGCTGGCCCTGCTGGCCAAAGCCGCAGGCATGGGCTTGAACGTCGATGCTGAAGAAGCGGATCGTCTGTCACTGTCACTGCAGGTGATCGAGGCGGTGATGTCTGATCCGGCCCTCGCGGGATGGCATGGGTTCGGTATTGTCGTTCAGGCTTATGGCCCACGCGCTGGCCTGGTTCTGGATACGCTGTATGGCATGGCCGAACGTCACGATCGCAAGCTGATGGTGCGGTTGGTCAAAGGGGCCTATTGGGACACCGAGATCAAACGCGCGCAGGTCGAAGGCGTCGATGGCTTTCCGGTCTTCACACACAAGGCCGCAACCGACGTGTCCTATGTCGCCAATGCGCGCAAATTGCTGGGCATGACAGACCGGATTTATCCGCAATTCGCCACCCACAACGCCCATACCGTCAGCGCCATCCTGCACATGGCTGAAGGTCAGCCCTACGAATTCCAACGCCTGCACGGAATGGGCGAGACACTGCATCAGATCGTGATGGACAAGCAGAACACCCGCTGCCGCATCTATGCGCCGGTCGGGGCGCATCGCGACTTGCTGGCTTACCTGGTGCGGCGTTTGCTGGAAAACGGCGCAAACTCGTCCTTCGTCAACCAGATCGTGGACGAGGACGTACCACCGGAAGAAGTTGCCGCCGATCCGTTTATCGCGGTGCAGACGCTACCGCCCGCGCTGCCGACCGGGCCTGAACTGTTTCAGCCTGAAAGACCCAACTCCAAGGGCTTCGATTTGCACCACACGCCGACCCTCGATCAGGTCGACGCGGCGCGGGATCAATACCGAGCCCATCACTGGTATGCGCAACCATTGCTGGCCAGCGACGCCAAGCCTGAAGCCGATGAGCCAGTGGTTAACCCGGCGCGCTCTCAGGACAAACCGGGTGCGGTGGCTGCAGCAAGCGCAGAGGACGTGGAACTGGCATTGGCTTCCGCCAACCCGTGGCAAGCCCCCGCTGTCGAACGCGCACGTGTTCTGAACGCCGCCGCCGATCTTTATGAGGCGCATTATGGTGAGCTGTTCGCCCTGCTGTCGCGTGAGGCGGGCAAGTCGCTGCCCGATGCGGTCGCCGAACTGCGGGAGGCGGTGGATTTTCTGCGGTATTACGCCGCCAATATCCCCGACGCCAAACCTGCCGGTATTTTCACCTGTATCAGTCCGTGGAACTTTCCATTGGCGATTTTCACCGGTCAGATTTCGGCCGCGCTGGCCACCGGAAACGCGGTTCTGGCCGCCCCTGCGCCGCAGACTCCCTTGATTGCGCATCGCGCCATTCAATTGCTGCATGAGGCGGGCGTGCCCCGCGATGTGCTGCAATTGCTGCCGGGTGGGCCAGTCGTAGGTGCCGCGCTGACCTCGGATGCGCGCGTGTCAGGTGTAGCCTTCACCGGGTCGACGGCAACCGCTCTGAAGATTCGGGCGGCGATGGCGAGGTCCATGCGCCCCGGCACGCCGCTTATCGCGGAAACTGGTGGTCTGAATGCCATGATCGTCGACAGCACCGCACTGCCCGAACAAGCCGTACAATCGATCATCGAAAGCGCCTTCCAGTCAGCAGGCCAGCGTTGTTCCGCGCTGCGGTGTCTGTATCTGCAGGAGGATATCGCCGACGACGTTCTGACCATGCTCAAAGGGGCGATGGATGCGCTGAGTGTTGCGGATCCATGGCTGATCTCGACCGATTGCGGCCCGGTCATCGACGAGCAAGCCCGGCAAGGCATCGCCGATCATGTAGCCAAGGCACGAAGCGAAGGAAGAGTTCTGAAAGAGCTGCCGCTGCCACCCGAAGGCACATTTGTGGCCCCTGCTTTGATCGAGATTCCGGGCATTGCCGCGCTGGAACGCGAGATTTTCGGCCCTATCCTGCACGTGGTGCGGTTCAAATCGCAAGAGATCGACAAGGTCGTCGCCGATATCAACGCAACCGGATACGGGCTGACCTTTGGCCTGCACACGCGGATCGATGACCGGGTGCAGCATGTGACCGAGGCTATTCATGCGGGCAATATCTATGTGAACCGCAACCAGATCGGCGCCATCGTCGGCTCGCAACCCTTCGGCGGCGAAGGGCTGTCGGGCACCGGGCCAAAAGCGGGTGGACCGAACTATATGGCACGGTTCTGCGCGCCAGACCGACAAAACTCGGCGGATACATGGAGTGCTGTGGCTGATTTGCCTGCTGCGCAAGGACAACCCGCGCCGGTCAAAACCCAATCTCTGCCCGGTCCGACCGGTGAATCGAACCGCCTGAGCGAATATCCGCGCCCACCCCTTCTGTGCATGGGACCCGGAGAGGCCGCGGCGCGCGTGCAGGCTGAGACCGTGCAAGCGCTGGGTGGTACCGCCATTCAGGCAATGGGGATGCTTGATCTGCACCGGTTGGAAAACCTGACCGGCATTTCAGGCGTGATTTGGTGGGGTGACGATGAAACCGCCTGGCAGATCGAACAACATCTGGCCCGCCGCGATGGTCCGATTCTACCGCTGATCCCCGGTAAACCCGACCGCGCGCGGGTCCTGGGCGAACGTCATGTCTGCGTCGATACAACGGCAGCAGGCGGAAACGCTGCGTTGTTGGGAGGTGCGGCATAAGCTTGCCTTGACGCTGGGCGCACAAAAGCCCAGCGTCACTCCATGTTTCCGATCCGAGACCATAACCCTTCGGGGCGCACGCCTTATGTTGTCTACGCACTAATGGCCGCCAACATCCTGATCTTCCTCAGTTATGTGGGGATCATGGATGACGGACCGCGGATCAGCAGGCTGTTTTTTGACTACGCCATCATCCCGGCGCGGGTCAGCGATGGGTTCGGGCTGGAAACCCTTTTGACGTCCATGTTCCTGCATGGGGGGTGGATGCATCTGGCCGGGAACATGCTGTTCCTTTGGATCTTTGGCGACAATCTGGAAGACGAGATGGGCCACCTGCCTTTCCTGCTGTTCTATCTAGCAGCTGGAATCGGTGCGGGCCTCATTCACATCATCACCGGGCCGGCCTCTCAGGTCCCGACCGTTGGGGCCTCGGGCGCGATTGCGGGAGTGATGGGCGGGTATCTGTTGTTGTTCCCGAAAGCACGGGTAGATATCCTGCTGATCCTGATTGTCTATTTCAGGGTCTTAACCATTCCTGCCTTCATCATGCTGGGCATCTGGCTGGCGATACAGTTCTTTGGCAGTGTCACCAGCAATCCGGACGAAGGAGGAATCGCCTATTGGGCCCATACGGGTGGGTTTGCTGTTGGCTTGATCCTGTGCATTCCGCTGTGGCTGAGGCGTGGCGGAATTCAGTTCTGGGACCGCACCCATGGACACCCGCCCCACCCGGAGGCGAAGTATAAGCTGTCGCAGTCACGCATACCGCATGTTCCGCGCCGGTAAAGCTTCGGTAAAGAGCGATCAGCTCCGGATCACTTTGGCGAACTGATCAAAGATTGGCTCGTTCGAGCAGATCACTTCACCATCCTCCAGAACACTGCCTTCAGGGATCAGTGCCTGCACGAAGCCACCTGCTTCTTTCACGATGATGATACCGGCAGCCAAATCCCATGCGTTTAGGCGGCGCTCCCAGAAGCCTTCGTACCGACCAGCAGCCACATATGCCATGTCGAGTGCGGCAGCGCCCCAACGGCGCACACCGGCGCAGGCGGGCATCAGTCGCGCCAGGTCCTGCAGGGTCGCGGGCAGGTCCGAACGCCCACCAAAAGGCAAACCAGTCGCGAAGACCGATTCAATCATGCGGTGACGGCCTGACACGCGAATACGGGTGTCATTCATCCATGAACCTTCGCCTTTTTCGGCAAAGAACATCTCGTCCTTGGCGGCGTCATAGATCACGCCGGCAACGATCTTGCCTTTGTGCTCCAGCGCGATGGAAATCGCCCAGTGCGGCAGGCCGTGCAGGAAATTTGTGGTGCCGTCCAGCGGATCGACGATCCAGCGGCGGGTCGGGTCTTCGCCTTCAATAACGCCGCCCTCTTCGGCCAGCCAGCCATAGGTCGGACGCGCGCCCAGAAGTTCTTCTTTCAGAATGGCTTCGGCGGCGATATCGGCCTTCGAGACAAAATCGCCCGCGCCCTTCATCGACACCTGCAAATTCTCGACTTCACGGAAATCCTTGACCAAAGAACGCCCCGCCTTGCGCGCGGCCTTGATCATGATGTTGAGATTTGCACTGCCAACCATTGTCAAAAGGCTCCTGTCCGGTCAAACCGCGCGTATACTGCCGCAATGCGCCCTTGCCAAGAGGAATGATACGCATATCAGACCCGCCGCAAACGCCGTTACTGGGATTGCAGCTTGCGCGCCTCTTTACGGGCCAGTTTCACCAGTTCCTGCACAAACGGTTTTTCGAGATCTTCCGATCTGACCGCAGCGTACAAACGCCGTGTGATGCCCTCTTTTGTCAGGGGTCGGGTGACATAGTCAGAGTTGTATTTGACTTCGCGCACGACCCAATCCGGCAGCACCGAGATCCCACGGTTTGACGCCACCAGCAGCAGGATGACAGCGGTCAGTTCCACCTGCCGGATCGTGGCGGGTTCGACCCGTGCAGGGATCAGTAACTGGCTGAACACGTCCAGACGCGTACGTTCCACCGGATAGGTGATCAGAGTCTGGCCACGAAAATCCTCTGCCTCGACATAGTCTTTCTCGGCCAGCGGATGGGTCGAAGCCGCTACAAAAACGGCATTGTAGTCAAAGAGTTCAACAAATTCGACGCCTGGCAAGTCTTCGGGATCGGACGAAACCACCAGGTCGACCTCTTCCTTTTGCAAGGCCGGAAGGGCATCGAAAGCCAGACCGGGGCGAATATCAACATCCACATCGCCCCAGGATTTTCTGAAGGATTCGAGCACCGGAAACAGCCACTCGAAACAGGCGTGGCATTCGATGGCTATGTGCATTCTCCCGGTGCGCCCGTCCCGCAACGATGAAAACTCATTCTGAGTAGCTTCCACTTGCGGCAGGATCTGTTCCGCCAACCGAAGCAGGCGCAATCCGGCAGCTGAAAGTTTCATGGGTTTGGAACGGCGCAGAAACAGCTCAACTCCGGCCTGATCCTCCAACCCTTTGATCTGATGGCTCAAAGCGGATTGGGTGATATTCAATTGGTCCGCAGCACGCGCCAGCCCGCCGCATTCATGGATTGCCTTGATGGTGCGCAGGTGCCGGAATTCAATATGCATTCAAACAGCGTTCATGTTGTTGTTGAGTAATATGAGTTTGTTTCACATTGCCAGTCATGGCACAAGAGGCTCAATTGATCCAGAGAGGCCGTTATGTCCAAACCTGAAATTTCATTCGAGTTCTTTCCGCCCAAAACTCTGGAAGCCTCTTTCCGCCTATGGGACACGGTTCAGACATTGGCGCCGTTGGATCCCCGCTTTGTTTCCGTTACCTACGGCGCTGGCGGTACGACACGAGAGTTGACGCGCGACGCGGTTTCGACCCTGCACAAATCCTCAGGTCTGAACGTGGCCGCGCATCTGACTTGCGTCGATGCCTCGCGGCAGGAAACGCTGGAAATAGCCGACACTTTTGCACGCGCAGGTGTACAGGACATCGTCGCCCTGCGCGGAGACCCGCCGAAGGGCCAGGACAAATTCGTGCCACATCCCGACGGGTTCACCAGTTCAGTCGAACTGATCGAGGCGCTGGCCGAAACCGAGATGTTCAACATCCGCGTTGGTGCCTATCCTGACAAACACCCCGAAGCTGCGGATATGGCTGCAGATGTAGACTGGTTGAAAGCCAAGCTGGACGCCGGCGCGGATGAGGCGCTGACACAGTTCTTCTTCGAGGCCGAGACCTTTTTCCGATTCCGCGACGCTTGCGCCAAGGCAGGGATCGATAAACCGATTGTGCCCGGCATCCTGCCGATCGAAAACTGGGCGGGTGCCCGCAATTTCGCCAAGCGCTGTGGCACGCATATTCCCGTGTGGGTGGAACAGGCCTTTGAAAAGGCCGTGCGTGACGAGCGTGAAGATTTACTGGCAACGGCGATCTGCACCGAACTGTGTTCGGACCTGATCGAAGGCGGTGTGAACAAGTTGCATTTCTACACCCTGAACCGCCCGGAACTGACGCGCGATGTGTGTTTTGCCCTTGGGATCACACCAAGCGTCGAGCTGGAAAACGTCGCCTGAAATCTAAAAAACCCCAACGAGTCGCCCGGGTTACGTTTACGCCCGGGCGTTTTTCGTTTCGGTATGTGTGAACTGTTTCGCAGTCCCGTTCACAAAACGCCGCCATTGCGGGACAATTGAATCACCGCATCCTGATTGTCGTCGCAAGCCCCTTAAATCAGCCTCGAAATTTGACAAAACTATGACTCTGGTAACACTGGAGGAGTGTAGTTTGTAAAGAGTGTTTTGAGTATGGAACCTGTCGATAAAGTACGGGCACGCACGGACGCGTTGGCAGATCTGGGTTTAAGCCCCTGCGCCAGTTCCCGTGAAATCAGGGATGCCTGGCGGCAGATCGCCTTTCATTCGCATCCTGATCACAAGGATGGGGACAGTTCCGGGTTTTCACGCGCCAAGGCGGCTTATGATTTTCTGCGCCAAGAAGGGTTGGCAACAAAAGGTGGTGCCAGTTCCGGCCCACCCCAGCCGCGCCGACCCCGATTGAAGAAGCGTATTATTGAACTTCCACAGGAAGATATTGCCACCTGCAAGGCGATGCTGAACCCCGACCAGGTGCTACCGCAAATGCACAGCACAACCGATGTTCAGCCTGCGCCCGACAAAATTGTCTGTGACCATGTTCCCGACGCGGTCGGGTGTTACGGGCGTCATCTGACCTATTTTGTCACCACGCCTGTGAATCATGGTGCAAATCGCGTGGCCCTGCCAACCACCGTCCTGACCAGCGCGCGTCACAGCGAGGCTGAAATTCTGAGCTTTCAGTCCAAAGATACAGGCGCCGGAGAAGTGGTCATTCCCGATACAATCCGCGAAAGCAAGTTTCCCGGGGCCAAGAGCGTGCGGATCAGATTTGACGCCGATCAGGATATTCGGGATCAGTTCTGGCTTGCTGGCTAACCGCAAAAGCCCGGCTTAAACAAGCCGGGCTTTGATCCTTCAGTACCGGATCAGTTGGAAACCGGACCTTCCGAAGTAAATTTCGGGATCACGTTGGTCGAGGCATCTGTGGCCTCGATACCCGGCCAGTTGCCTTCAGCGAGATTGAGGTTGCCTGGGATATCTTCTTCGAAGAACCCGACAACCACATCGGTGATGTTCAGGTACAGCTTGTCGTCCACAATCCGCCACAGGTTCGGGTTTGCCGGAACTTTACCACCGCGCGACACACCATAAGCGCAGTGCCCATCATATTGCGGTGCGTAATAGGCCGGGTTTTCCAGGAATTTGTCGCGGTTTTCCGCGGTCGCGAAAGCCCAGGTTGAACCGTTGTATTCCGCAGTGATGTCGGCTTTGCCCCGCACGCCTTCCGGCTGCGACTGGCCAACAGGCGCTTGGTCCAGGCTGCGATAGGCGACAACGTCATAGCCCGAGACGGCAAAGCCAGTGCCGTCAACATATTGTGGGCCGGCAAAGGCCGGAATGGCCAAGAATATGGCCGCGGCGAAGGTCGTTGCGAAGCGTTTCATGTGATCTATCCTTTTCGTGTCAACTGACTCGGTGTCGCCGTATTGGCTGGTCTGAGAAGACAATATGCGATTCCCGTCCAGTTCGTAGTCCACCTAACGGCGCTGTGACCCCGAACGAGAAAACGTGAAAGATTGATCGTGGATTATTACAAAATAAGCCGGATAGACTGGGTTGGACTCTGCAGACTGCAACATTAGCTGTAAGGCAGCCGTGGGCACGGCCCCGCAAATTAGGGAAGAAAGGCAAGAGATGAGCGACCAATCCCCGTACACCCCTCCAACGGTCTGGACCTGGGACAGTGAAAGTGGCGGACAATTCGCCAACATCAATCGTCCAATTGCAGGGGCCACTCATGACAAAGACCTGCCAACCGGGCGTCATCCCCTTCAGCTGTATTCACTGGCCACGCCCAACGGCGTAAAAGTCACCGTCATGCTGGAAGAGCTGTTGGCGCTGGGTCACGAAGAAGCGGAATACAACGCGTGGCTGATCAACATCGGTGAGGGCGATCAGTTTGGCTCGGGCTTTGTTGGAGCCAACCCGAATTCAAAAATCCCCGCTCTTTTGGATCGGTCGGGTGAAGAACCTGTTCGTGTCTTTGAAAGCGCCTCGATCCTGTTCCATCTGGCCGAAAGGTTCGGCGCGTTCTTGCCCGAATCCAGTCCGGAGCGGACCGAAGTGATGAACTGGGTGTTCTGGCAGATGGGCAGCGCGCCCTACCTGGGCGGCGGGTTCGGCCATTTCTACGCCTATGCACCCGAGAAATGGGAATACCCGATCAACCGCTTCGCGATGGAGGCCAAGCGACAGCTGGACGTCCTGGATCAGCAATTGGCGGATAAGACCTTCATCGCAGGCGACGAGTATACGATTGCCGACATGGCGATCTGGCCGTGGTATGGCCAGTTGGTTCTGGGTCGCCTCTACAGTGCTGCCGAGTTTCTGGACGTTGAATCGTACAAGAACGTCATGCGTTGGGCCAAGGATATTGACGCGCGTCCAGCAGTTCAGCGTGGTCGTATGGTCAACCGCGCCTTTGGCGAGCCGCACACGCAGCTTCACGAGCGCCATGACGCCAGCGATTTCGAAACCCGCACGCAGGACAAATTGGAAGCGGCTGCAGAATAATCACAGCTTCGCCGAACAACACGCGGTGCAGCTTGCGCCGTGTGTTTGCGTTTTGTCGGTTACTTCAGAATTGGCGGGTTGTCCGGGTTGCTGCCGGGGACTTCCCGTACCGGCTCAGCCGCTTGCGGCTTTGGCAGGTCAAACCGAAGACCCACCTTGGCCAGCAGCGCAGCGGCGGCCTCACTGGCGGTGAAGAAACCAACGTCCATCGCGCCCGCTTCGATCCCGGAAAAGGTAAGTGCCTCGGACGCGGCCTTGGCCAGAGCGGTCTCGGCCCCGTCAACCACATCGACAAATCCCAACAGATGCCCCTGCGCGCCAGTCTCTGACTTGGTTGCAACCAAATAGGCTGCGCGGGCCAACCCGCCTGCGGTTGCCAGCTTGGCATCCAAAGCGGTCAGCAAGTTATCGGGCAAGCCAGAGGGCGGCATGAATTCAGCCAGCTTTTCCTCGACCTCTTGCGGACCGTGTTGCAGCGTTTCAGCCAACCAACCCAAAGCCTCTGCTGGCACCAGCATCGAAGATGGCGCCGTTTCCAGATTCAGGCCCAGCCCGATCCCCTGCCCTGCCAGAATCCCCGACAACACCCGCCCCGAAAGTGCGACATAGGGCACGGGCCGTCCGGCAAACTGCGCCAGCCGCTCCTCTCGGTCGAAGACCAGCACAAAGCGCCCGTCGGCCACGTCGAACAGTTCGGGCGAGATATTCTCGCCCCGCGCTTCCTCGGTCAGCATCAGAAACAGCTCGCTGTCGGCAAGCCGTTCGAAGAAACGCAGCCGGGCAGCATCACTCTGCGGATCCGCTTGCATCGCAGCATGCACTGTGTCCAACGCTGTAGTTTCAGTCATTCAGCACCTCTTGGACCCGCGCACGCAAAACCGGCAGCAGTTCAGCTTCGAACCACGGGTTTTTCTTCAACCATGCCGTATTGCGCCAGGACGGATGAGGCAAGGCAAAGACCCGCGGCGCATAGCCCTGCCATTTCCGAACCGTATCGGTCACAGACCCGCGCGTGCCCAGATGATATTTATGCGCGTGGCCTCCGACCAGAACGGTCAGCGGCACCTGTCCCAGATCCTGCATCACCCGATCATGCCATGTCTTGCGGCAAATCGCGGGTGGAGGAAGATCGGCACTGCGCGCATCATATCCGGGAAAACAAAACGCCATCGGCACGATCGACACGCGGTCACGATCATAGAAAATCGTATCGTCAATACCCAACCAGTGCCGCAGCCGGTCACCGGACGGGTCGGTAAACGGCCGCCCGGACTCGTGCACGCGCGCACCCGGAGCTTGCCCTGCGATCAGGATCGGTGTTCCGGGGCGAAACCAGACCACAGGGCGCGGCTCGTGTGCGGATTCTGTTTGTGCGAATGATTCAGCACACAGGCGGCAATTTCGAATGTCCTCTCGTAAACCGTTCATCTGATGGCAAAAGCTCCTGTTCACCGTTGCTATTGTTGGCTGGTTAGACAGATAATAATGACCAGACGCAGCACCAAGGGATTAGAAAACTCAGCTGCGTCTGATCAGGCACTCACGACCATTATCAGGACGCATTGATCATTTGTTTCATAATTGGACATAATGTAGCCAACATGGGTCGGTAAAAATAACCCTTTCTGGCCACCCGCACGAGCGACAACACGACCAAAACGAGCAGCAGACCGCGAATGCTAGAGTTCGAAAATGTCAGCAAATCCTTCTGGACCGGGACGCGCCGCAAGGTGATCCTGGACCGGGTCTCGTTCCGGGTCGAACTGGGCAGGTCGCTGGGCGTTCTGGCCCCGAACGGCACCGGCAAGACCACACTTATCAACATGATGGCCGGTCTGGAAAAACCCGACGAAGGTGTGATCCGTCGTGAGTGCCGCGTGTCGTTCCCCATGGGTTTTACAGGCGGTGTGGTGGGGAAACTGTCGGCGCTGGAAAATGCTCGCTATATTGCCAATATCTACGGCATGGACCCCGATTACATCGAGGCTTATTGCAAGTGGCTTTGCGGTCTGGGCGAGTATTTCGACCAGCCCTTGGCCACATACTCTTCCGGGATGCGGGCCCGGTTTACGTTTTCTTTGATGCTGGCGCTGGATTTCGACATGTATCTGATCGACGAAGGGATGCCTGCGACAACAGATGTCGAATTCAACGAAAAAGCAGGATCGATCCTGAAGGAAAGGCTGCGCACAACGACATTGGTGATCGTATCGCACAGCCCCTCCGTGCTGGAGAAATTCGCCCTTCAAGCCGCCGTTCTTCTGGACGGGCAATTGTATATGTTTGACTCCTTGGAAGAGGCAAAGCAGCTTTATGACTACGAAACCCAAGGTTAGAAAATATAACTGGCGCCGCAAACGGCAGACGGAAGGTTCGGCCGAGGCGCGGTCGGATGCGATCTCGCGCATTCGCAACGCGACGCAGGGGCCCGCGGCCGCCGGAGAGGCACAACCGGGTATACAACTGGACGATATCAAGCGCGAAGGCCTGACCGGTCGCCAATTGCGTATCGCGCGACGTCTGGCACAGAAACATGGCCTGGCCGCCACATCCGATTATGACGCGGTGCGTTTGCTGCGCAATAAGGGTGTCGATCCTTTCCAGCGGACCAATCTCCTTGATCTGGTCGCCGCCAAGCCATCGGAACAGGACGACAAGCCGAAGGACAAGATCAGCATTCAACTGCCGCAAACCGTGGGCGCAGAGAAATCCAACCTGCCCGGCCCCGAGCTCAGCCCGGCTGAACGGCGCAACCTTGAAATCGGGCAGATCCAAAAAGACATTGCGCGCCGTCGCAAGCGCAAATTATTTGGATTGTTTGCGCGTCTGGCGGCGTTCGTATTCCTGCCAACCTTCATTGTCGGCTTCTATTTCTACCGCATCGCGACCCCGATGTACGCCAGCGATTCAGAATTCTTGATCCTGCAAGCTGATGGCGGACCGGGCAATATCGGCGGTCTGCTTGCCGGTACGCAATTTGCCACCACTCAGGACTCGATCTCGGTCCAGTCCTTTTTGGAATCTAAAGAGGCTTTGCTATTGCTGGATCAAGACGCCGGGTTTTCTGATGTCTTCAAGCAGGACTGGATCGACCCGATCCAAAGGCTGGCACCCGATGCGACGCTGGAAGACGCCTATAAGCTATTCAAACGCATGATCACCATCGGTTATGACCCGACCGAAGGAGTCATTCGGATGGAAGTTGCCGCACCTGATGCGCAGACATCCACCGAATTTTCCGAACGTTTGATCTCCTATTCTGAAGACAGGGTGAACGCCTTGTCCGGCAAGAAGCGTGAAGACCAGATGCGCGACGCGCTGCAAAGCTTTGAAGCGGCGCAGGAAGCGCGACAACAGGCTCAGGAAGAGTTGATTGAGCTTCAGCTTCAGGGGGCGGTTCTGGACCCTGAAAACGTCATCGCCAGCCTGCGTGGCCGCATCAACGAAATCGAAATACTCGTGCAGGACAAAGAACTTGAACTTGCCGCTCTGCAAGACAACCTGCGCCCGAACAAAGCGAAAGTTGATGGCGTCACGGCGGATATCAACCGCCTGGAAAAGGTGCTGGAGGAACTGAATGCCGAGATGCAGGATGCCTCTGCCGGCGAAAATTCGCTGGCGCGATTGAGCGTGCGCATCCAGATCGCGCAGGCAGATCTGGCGACGCGGGATATGATGCTGCAAACGGCAATGCAGCAAATGGAATCGACCCGGTCCGAAGCCAACCGACAGGTTCGCTATCTGACCGTCTCAGTCAACCCAATTCCCAGTCAGGAACCCAGCTATCCGCGCAAGTTCGAAAATACGATTTTGGCATTCCTGCTGTTTGCTGGTATCTACCTCATGATCTCGCTTACCGCGTCGGTCCTTCGTGAACAGGTATCCTCATAAGACTCATGAAACATGTAAAAATCTCCGACCTGACAGTCGGCAACGACCTTCCGCTGACCATTATTGCGGGCCCTTGTCAGCTTGAAACGGCAGACCACGCGCAAATGATTGCGGGTAAGATGAAAGAAGCCTGCGATGCAGCCGGGGCGCAATATGTCTTCAAGGCGTCGTACGACAAGGCAAACCGCACTTCACTGTCGGGCAAGCGTGGCATGGGAATCGATGCGGGGCTGCAGGTTCTGGACGACATCCGCAAGACCATGGGCATCCCGGTTCTGACCGATGTCCATAACGAAGCACAATGCGCCATCGCCGCCGAGGCAGTGAACGTTCTGCAAATCCCTGCCTTCTTGTGCCGTCAGACCGATATGCTGTTGGCCGCGGGCAATACCGGCGCTGTGATCAACGTGAAAAAGGGCCAGTTTCTTGCTCCGTGGGAGATGCCCAATATCGTTTCCAAGATCGAAAGTACGGGAAATCGGAATATCCTGCTGACTGAACGCGGCACCTCGTTTGGCTATAATACGCTGGTGGCTGATATGCGGTCCCTGCCGCAAATGGCCCAATCCGGGTATCCTGTGGTGATGGACGCGACCCATTCAGTGCAACAGCCCGGTGGCCAGGGTGGATCTTCCGGTGGCCAGCGAGAATTCGCTCCGGTCATGGCACGTGCGGCGGTTGCAGTAGGTACCGCTGCGGTTTTCATGGAAACTCATCAGGATCCGGATAACGCGCCCTGCGACGGACCCAACATGATTTATCTCGACCAGATGCCCCAACTTGTTGACACATTGATGCGCTTTGATGCGTTGGCAAAAGCGAATCCGATTCAGATTTAACGATTGAGACTTGTTATGACCAAACCCCTCCCCGAGGTGACACCTAACACCTGGAGTTTTCTGCGCGACGCGATGATCAAACCCACCGGGTTTCGCGAATACGACGCGCGCTGGAAATACCCCGAAGAGATCAACCTGCCCGGCATGACCGCCCTGGGTCTCGGCCTGGGCACCCAGATGCGCAAGAGGGGGATCGAGCCCGTGATCGCAGTCGGCAATGACTATCGCGATTATTCACTTGCGATCAAAAACGCGCTGATCCTTGGCCTGATGCAGGCCGGTATTCAGGTGAAAGACATCGGCCCGGCAGTCAGCCCCATGGCCTATTTCGCACAATTTCACCTGGATGTACCTGCAGTCGCGATGGTCACCGCCAGCCACAACCCGAACGGTTGGACCGGGGTAAAAATGGGCTTTGACCGCCCGCTGACCCATGGCCCGGATGAGATGACTGAGTTACGCGACATCGTTCTGAATGACGAAGGCCTTACGAATGAAGGCGGCTCTTACGAGTTCGTCGAGGGCGTGAAAGAAGCCTATATCGATGATCTGGTAGGCGAATTCAAAATGTCCCGCCCGCTGAAAGTGGTTTGCGCGACCGGGAATGGCACCGCCTCGGCGTTTGCGCCCGAGATTTTCGAACGGATCGGGGTCGAGA
Organism: uncultured Ruegeria sp.; assembly: GCF_947497005.1. Lineage (GTDB taxonomy): Bacteria > Pseudomonadota > Alphaproteobacteria > Rhodobacterales > Rhodobacteraceae > Ruegeria. The sequence goes on from NZ_CANMFF010000011.1 coordinate 94,835, forward strand.
TCGTACCCAGTCACAACCGACTGGACTATACTTTCCCGAACTACAACCCCAACCCCGAAGCGATGGAAATGTTGCACGACATGGCCGCCACGGTGAAATCCAGCGGTGCCGATATGGCGCTGGGATTTGACGGTGATGGCGACCGCTGCGGCGTCGTCGATGACGAAGGTGAAGAGATTTTTGCCGACAAGGTCGGCGTGATCATGGCGCGCGACTTGGCCAAGCTGCACCCCGGATCAACATTCGTTGCGGACGTAAAATCCACTGGCCTTTTCGCCAGCGACCCCGAGTTGCAGGCCCTGGGCGTCAAGGCGGATTACTGGAAAACCGGCCACAGCCACATGAAGCGTCGGGTCAAGGAAATCGGCGCACTGGCCGGGTTCGAAAAGTCTGGCCACTACTTTTTGGCTGAGCCGATCGGGCGCGGATATGACTGCGGCATGCGCGTCGCGGTCGAGATCTGCAAGCTGATGGACCGCAACCCGGAAAAAAGCATGTCGGATCTGCGCAAGGCTCTGCCCAAGACATGGTCCACGCCCACGATGTCACCCTATGCCGCCGATACCGAAAAATACGATATCCTGCAGCGTCTGGTCGACAAACTGGTCGCCAAAGGCGACGCGGGCGAGACTCTGGCAGGTCGCGCGATCAAGGAAGTGGTCACTGTGAACGGCGCACGTGTCATTCTGGACAATGGCAGCTGGGGTCTGGTGCGGGCGTCGTCCAACACGCCCAATCTGGTTGTCGTCTGTGAAAGCAGCGAAAGCGAGGCCGAGATGCGGGCGATTTTTGCGGATATCGACGCGGTCATCCGGACGGAACCGGGCGTCGGCGATTACGACCAGACGATCTGAAGCTAACCGCTTGGGGCATATCCTAATGCCCCAAGCGCAACATTTGCTCAGTCGCCGCCAAACAGCTTGAGCAGACCTTTCTTCGCCTCTTCTTCAAGCTTGTTCTTGATCGCATCTTCGATCTGATCGCTGTCGGTGATGGTCGTATCCAGTTCGTTCCCGACCTTCTCAAAAACCTTCTGTTTGGCGTCGTCTTCCAGTTCTTTGACCTTCACATCGGCGGCTGCCTCGATCACCTTGGTCAGGTCCGGCTTGATCGACGGGTTGCTCCACGGGCCGACGATGCGTACCGGCACCGAAATCCCCTGCCCGGAATTGGCCCTCAGCGCCACCGGAGTGAACAGGTAATCTATATCGCGGGCACCCAACCCCACGGTGCCAGTTCCATCTGCGCGGAAGTTTTTCAACGACATGAGAAGATCGTTGTTCGTCAGAACACCCTGATCGATGGTGTAGCTGGCTGTCAGACTGTTGAACACCGTCGTTCCACCCGACCCGCTTCCCTGCCCCATCAAACGGTCCAGATCGAAACCGGATATCACTCCGGGCCCGACATCCAGATTTCCTTTGCCGCTCAGAGATCGCATGATCTGATCCTCAGACTGACCGACACCCAGAAACTCAAACGCTCCGGCAGCGGTTCCCGACAGGCGCTCGATGCCCGCCATGGTGGTCAGCGCCTGATTCAGGTCGATCCCGCCGGCCGTCACATTGCCACCCACGGACAGGCCATTGCGGTTGTTAGCGACCACTTGCCCGTTCAACTGACCCGAAAACAGTGTGGCCGGGTGCATTTCAAGCACGGCCCGCGACCGATCCAAAGACAGGGTCAGGTCGCTTTTGCCGAACGTCATTCCGGGAACGGCGATTGTGTTGGCGGTCAGACGAATTTTGCCGTTCGCCAGCGCCAGAGCGGACGCGTCGATAGGGTCTTGCGACCATCCTTCCGATGCAGGTGCGCCCGGTTGAGGCGTTCCTGCCGACGTCGACCCTGTATCGGAAATCCGCGACAGGTTCAGATCACCGGCATCCAGACGAGCCACGATCTTCGGGGGGTCCGAGATCGTGATATCCGCCTCACCCGCAAATCGGTTGTCATCTAACTGCGCATTCATTTTTCGCAGGGAAATTTGCCCGTCCTGCGTGTAAGTCATATGCGCCGCGATATCGGCAGTTTTGCCCAACCCGGGCGGTACAGTTGTCCCGCTCTGACCAAAGGCTGCAAGCATCTTTTCGGTGTCCCGGGTCTCAACCTTGATCATTCCATCCATTTCACCAATCAGATTGACGCGCCCGTCAAAGCCGATCTCACCCCCCGGAGCCGTCATAGCCAAGTCCAGCCCGGTCACGGACCCCGAGGCAAATGCGGGTAAATCCGGGATTTTGAGGTCAACCCGAACGGAACCTCCGGGTACAGAGATGGCGGCTTCCATCACCATAGGTGCCGTGACCTGTGGCCAACTTGCCGCCAACGTCACATCAGAAAAGTCCATCTGAGAGACACCGTTTTCCAAATAAATCAACCGCGCGTTTGTCAGTTGCAACTCTTCCAAGGTAACAGTTGCCGATGTATCCGCAGGCCCCGCCCCTTCGGACGGGGCAGTGGCCGAGGAGGCCACCGGCGCGCTCAGCTCCCAGTTTCCTCGCCCTTGCGACCGCTCCAATCGCAATACCGGGTTTTCCGCGAAAACCCGTTTTATCCGAAGATCTCCATTTAACAGCGCAGCGGCGTCCACGCCCACGGCAAGGCTTTCGGCGCTCAGCATCGGCTCTGGTCCGGCCCAGCTGGCATTTCCAAAACGCACCGGCCCGGTTTCCATCCCAAGCACCGGCCAGAACGATATGTTCACATCACCGGTCAGTGTCAGATCACGCCCGGTCTGCGCCTTCACCTGCTCGGCCAGGATTGCAGCCAACTTGTCCCCCGGCATCAGCAGCAGCGCGCCGATAACCAACCCGACCACCGCTACAACAATAAACAGGACGCGCATCAGCCATTTCATATTCTGCTCTCCGCCTTTTGGCTTATCTTTGCTGTGATCATTCAAATCACACGTCACATTTGCAAGGGGAAGCTTTCCCCACTATATGCCGCGCATGACGACAAACCCGCCAAACCTCCGCCCCGACCTGGCACCTGCCGCCCGGATCACCGAGACACCGCACGCGAACCAGCCGACCATCGGTATGGTGTCATTGGGCTGCCCGAAGGCGTTGGTCGATAGTGAGCGCATTCTGACCCGACTGCGCGCCGAAGGATACGGCATTTCGCCCGATTATGCCGGGGCCGATGCCGTCATTGTGAACACCTGCGGGTTCCTTGACAGCGCCAAAGCGGAATCGCTGGACGCGATCGGTGAGGCCTTGGTTGAAAACGGCAAGGTCATCGTGACCGGCTGTCTGGGCGCTGAACCCGACTACATCCGCGAACATCATCCCCGCATCATGGCCGTCACTGGTCCACATCAATACGAACAGGTTCTGGATGCGGTACATGACGCCGTTCCGCCCGATCCGGACCCGTTTGTAGACCTGCTGCCCGCCAGCAGTGTGCAACTGACGCCGCGCCACTACAGCTATCTGAAAATCTCGGAAGGCTGTAACCACAAGTGCAAGTTCTGCATCATCCCCGATATGCGCGGCAAACTGGCCAGCCGCCCTGCGCATGCTGTTCTGCGTGAGGCCGAGAAACTGGTTGATAATGGCGTGCGCGAATTGCTGGTGATCTCGCAGGATACCTCGGCCTATGGGCTGGACCGGAAATACGATGTCAATCAGTGGAAAGAACGCGAGGTGCGTAGCCACATTACCGATCTGGCGCGCGAATTGGGGCGGCTGGATGCCTGGGTTCGGCTCCACTATGTCTACCCCTATCCGCATGTACGCGACCTGATTCCGCTGATGGCCGATGCCGGGTGCAACGTGCTGCCTTATCTGGATATCCCGTTCCAGCATGCGCACCCTAACGTTCTGAAGCGCATGGCCCGCCCGGCTGCAGCGGCCAAAACTTTGGATGAAATCCAAGCTTGGCGCGCGATCTGCCCGGACATCACCCTGCGGTCGACCTTTATCGTTGGTTATCCGGGTGAGACCGAGGCCGAGTTTCAGACCCTGCTGGACTGGATGGGCGAGGCTCAATTGGATCGTGTCGGCTGTTTTCAGTATGAAAACGTAGACGGAGCACGATCGAACGACCTGCCCGATCACGTCCCGGCCGAAGTCAAGCAAGAGCGTTGGGATCGCTTCATGGAAAAAGCGCAGGCCATTTCAGAAGCTAAATTGCAGGCAAAGGTCGGACAGACACTTCAGGTGATCGTGGACGAGGTTGATGACGAGGCCGCCTCCTGCCGCACGAGGGCAGACGCGCCCGAGATCGACGGGAACCTGTTCATCGATGAAGGGTTTGAAGATCTAAAGCCCGGCGACGTCGTCACAGTCGAAGTGGACGAAGCCGGCGAATACGATTTGTGGGGAAGGCTTGCCTAACGTCTGACAATGAACGTGCCCGACACACAGCACATGGGCAAAGCGTGAAGCAAGTTTATTGGCGGAACGCGCGGCCAGACCCGATCTTAGACTGAAAGCCAAACACGGAGGTTTTCATGTCTCGTATCTGCAAGCTTGGCCTGAACGGCGTGGTCTTTCTGATGGCCGTGCATTTCCTGGCCACCCCCGGTTATGCCCAGCCCATACAGATCGGCTCTGACGGGGTCATTGCGGTTGGGGGCAAGCATCTCAACTTTCACAAACACGGCAACCACAAGATCAAACGGTACTATGTCGCGCCGAAAGCTAAATCACATGTCAAACACCCCAAGTTGCATCACAAAAAGCCAACTAAGATTTATCGTAAACACAGCCCCAAACGGCGTGTGATCGGGCATGTCCCCTACAGGTCGATCAAACGACACAAGTTCAAGTCTTACAGGTTCAAGCATTCCTACGGGTTCAAAAGGCACTAAGGTGGGGCGGCGTACAAAATGCGCCCTGCCCAATGGCGCGAAAAAACGCAGGCAAGAAAAAACCGCCATGGATGGCGGCGGCAATTTCCGAAAATAGGGCAGGCGGTCCGTATCCGGACCGCCTGCAAAGAGCTTATTGAGTAACCGGGTTACAGACGGTCTGGCCTGCTTCGGTTGTGGCCAGCTCATAGCCGCCCGGGCAGCTGGCTGTGCCGGCTTTGTCATAGCTGGGCTGAACGTAAACTGGTGTCGGTTCTTCCTGCTGCGCACAGGCAGTCAGGATCAGAGCAAATGCGCCAACGGCAGCGAGTTTCAGTTTCATGTCCGTCATTCCTCTATTACTTTTCTGATATTGCCCAACTTTTCGGGGCCGAGTTTAGAATACGGGCTGAACGACAATCTGGCAACTAAATCGATCACGTCTCTGTGAGTCAAAGCGATTCCATGCCAATTGAGGCTCGTAACGCTGATCTTTACGGCGTCGCAGCTATTCTTTTGGCCGCAGCACCGTAAACTGTTCCTATGACATCAGCCAAAAAACGGAGAAGCCACATGTCAGACGCACCCATCGTTGCCCAGAAGTCACCCTTTCCGGTCGAGGTGGTCGAAGGAAAAACCTATTTTTGGTGCGCCTGCGGAAAGTCCAACCGCCAGCCGTTTTGCGACGGATCGCATAAAGGAACCGAATTCGAACCCGTGAAATATACCGCAGACGCCACTAAAAAGGTCTTCTTTTGCGGGTGCAAACACAGTTCGAAGGCACCGTTATGCGATGGAACGCACAGCGGGCTTTGATCAGGTTTTCAGCCTGTTCAGGGTCTCGGCATTCGCGCAAAACTCCGGGGCTCTGGCTACCGGGCCTTGTTGCGTGGACATCCAGTGTTCACATTGCACGTCACATCCGGCGGCTCGGCACCGTGTGACAAGTTCAGCATATCCATCCGGCGACAGTCGCCCCTCCGCCATCGCCTCGGTCATCGAAATGCCCATACATCGCGAAATAGAGCGTGTCAGCCAGAAGTGCTTTTCGATGTCGCCCAACGCGATCTGAGGCATCACGCGTGCTCCATCTGCCGGGATTTCAAGTCAGCGAATCGCTCCCGATTCGGGCAGGTGCAAGGCGCTTGATTTACCTGCTCGCGTTGTTCCAGCCATTCCGGGCAGTCTTTGGCCCAGGCACAGCCACGACATTGTTGTACGATCTCGGCCCATTCCTCGTGCCTTAGATGACCGTCCCGATAGGCCGCGGCCAAATCGGTTCCGGTTGCCTGCCCCATGCGCAATACCAGACGCAGATGGGTCATGATTTCGCCCAGACGTGACATGAGGAACCCGTGAGTTAAGGCATGAGTTTATGGAGCAATTCCTGGTTTCGGCAGTATTCCGGCGTACGTTGCGCGGACACCGCAGTGTTCAGTAGATACTTGCAATGATCGGGGTTTGGACAGTCGCTGCAGCGCAAAACAGCGTCAGAAATCTGGTCCACGGAAACGGAACCATCTATAGCTGCTTCCTCAAGATCAATATCCAGCATTCTGGCCATATCGTCCACCAGTCCGGCGTGCAGTCGCAGGGTCTCTTGGGTGGGCATGCTGTTTCCTTTCACTTTCGCGCTTTGTTAAAAGCGTAGCGAATCTGAAAAGATGCACTTTGACACAGGTCAAGATTGAACGCCGATGTGATCCAGATAGGCCCGGGTGGCGTCCTGAACCCTGCGAAAGCGATCCCCGCCCAGTTTCTTGCCGCCATACCATCGGGTGACGATGATCACATGGTTTTCCAACCCAGCACGTTCGATCATCCGCAGGATCACCATGCCGGCCCCGCTTTCCCCGTCGTCAGCCTTCAACGCACCGGTCGGCAACGTCGCGGCCCAAGTGTTATGTGAGGCTTTGGCATAGCTTTTGATCGATTTCAGATCATCCAGCACAGCATCGATTTCAGCCCGCGACGTGACGCACGCCCCGGACACCGCGTATTTCGACCCGCGGTCTGACAGAATGACACCCAGACGCGTAAGCTCGGTCATTGGGTCAGACCCAGTTGCCCGGCGGTTTCCAGCACGATTTGAACACGCTGTGCGTTTGGCGGATGAGTTCCTAGAAACCTGTTACCTGGATCCGGGATGCGGTCAAAGAACTTGGCGCCAATCAATGGGTTGTACCCAGCGTTATGTGTGATGATGGTTCCCAACTGATCTGCCTCAAGCTCAAAGTCTTTCACGTAAGCTTGAACGCCAACCTTCGCCCCCACCTTTTGCGCCTCTTCTATGGCAGCGGCATCCCCGCCGCGCAACTGTGCCACCCGTCCGAACTCGACCGCACTTGCGCTGGCGATTTCACTCTGCCTCGCGATATGTCCCAGAACGTGGTGGGCAGCTTCGTGCCCCATGACAAACGCCAACTCATCCGCGTTCTGAGTAGATTCGATCATCGAGCGGGTGAATATGATCACCGGCTGACGTTTGTCGTCCAGCGTCTGAAACGCATTGGCCGGGGCCTGAGGGTTCAGATCGACAAAAATCCGGAATTCGCAATTCTGCCCTGTCGTCTGTTGCAAGCACTGGCTGCGAGCCTCTTCCCCAATGGCCTGGCTGACCTCACGAAAGGTCTGGACCATGGCTTCGGCTTCCGGCTCACCTCCCAGCCATTCCTCGGCGGGCTGCACGCGCAGAGTACCCTCTGTGCAGGCAACAACCAGCAAGGACAGCAATAAAGCAAACCATCTGTGCATCTTATATCCTCTGGGACCGAATAGCCGTAATTTCAACATAGTACGACCATTCCGACGAGACCACTCCGTGCAACACAAGGAACGGCTTGCATTGCACCTCGGTGGGCTGCACTCTGGCTCCATGTTTTCGATTGAGCATGAATTCGACTCGACGGTCATTACGCTTGTGGACGAAGGTGAAAAGCCTTTGCAAGAAGATGTCGTGATCAACAATTTCGCCGAATGCGTTACGTTGGAGCAGCTTGATCCACGTACAGATCAGATTCAAAAGATCACCTTGTCTCCGGAACAGGTGCGTGATCTGGCGGCGGCGCTGGACCTGCCCGAAGGCGTTTATCAGATTCGTGAAACCGGGACTCAGGGCTCATAGACGAATACCTTATTCCGCGCGGTTTGCCCCTGCTTCAGCGTCAAGGTTGACGGCGGAACGCGAAGGCATTTCGCAAGGATCGTTTGAACCGCATGGTTGGCCTTTCCTTTGTCAGGCGGGGCCGTAACGAAAACCCTGATCTGATCTTCTTCGACGATCACCCGATCACGGGCCGCCTTGGGCGTTACCTTCAGTTTTAACGTGGTCTCCGCCCGCGCCAGCGCGCTGAGATCCGGCAGATCGCGCAGTTTGGATTTCGCCATTGTCATCCCCTTCTTTCAATAGTCTTGCATGAAGGACGTCAGAATGAAATTGATCCACGCAATCCATCGGCGCGCCCTTGAAACGGGCTGAATGTCGACCAAGATACAGTGTCGTGATGTAAAGGAAGTTAACATATGTCCCTGAAAAACCCCGCCGCTCTGGAGTTTTTACAGTCGCGCCGGTCCCGGCCCGCCAAGACACTGGTTGCACCGGCCCCGACGCGGGACGAGTTGCTGCCTTTGCTGACGGCCGCCGCGCGCAGTCCTGATCATGGCAAGCTTGAGCCCTGGCGATTCATCGTTCTGGAGAAGGGCGCGATGCCGCGTCTGGCGACCCTGACTGAAACCTGCGGGCAAAAGCTAGGTAAAAGCCCTGAAGACATTGTCAAAGCGCGCAATCAATTCGATATGGGGCATTTGGCTGTTGTAGTCATCGAGGTGCACAAGCCATCCGAGAAAATCCCAGCGGTCGAACAAACCTATTCCGCTGGCGCGGTCTGCCTGGCCTTGTTGAACGCCGCGCTGGCTGCAGGCTGGGGCGCGAACTGGCTGTCAGGTTGGCAAACCCATGATCGCGACTTTTGCGTCGACGCATTTGGACTAGCCAACAGCGAACGTGTGGCCGGGCTGATCCATATCGCAACCGAAGGAACGGTGCCGCCAGAACGCCCACGGCCCGATATAGAGGCTCTGACAGAATGGGTCATGGAATGAACATCCTGAACGCATTTTTCAGCGCACTTGGCCAGATTGGTGATCCCAAATTTCGTGCCGTTTTGCTGCGCGGCATAGGTTTGACCATCCTATTTCTGGTCATCGCCTGCGCGGGTGCAATCTGGCTCATTAACGGGTTGTCAGGCCGCGAGATCTCTCTGCCATTTATCGGCGCGGTGCCATGGCTGAACGACGTTCTGAATTATTCTGGTATCCTACTTGTCCTGATTCTGCCCGTTTTTCTGATGGTACCGGTCGCGTCGGCTGTCACCTCAATCTTTCTGGACGAGGTGGCACAGGCCGTTGAGGACAAGCACTTCCCTACCTTGCCAACTGCGCGGCGTATTCCGGTTTCCGAGGCGCTTTTGGACAGTCTCAGTTTTCTTGGCGTTTTGGTTTTCGCAAACCTGCTGGCGCTGATCCTTTATGCAATCTTCACTCCGCTAGCGCCCTTCATCTTCTGGGCCATGAACGGGTTCTTGCTGGGGCGGGAATACTTCACCCTTGCTGCCATGCGAAGGGTCGGACGCGATGGTGCACGCAAGCTGCGTGCCAAGCATGCGACAACGATATGGGTGGCGGGGACTTTGATGGCCATTCCGCTTTCGGTGCCCCTGATAAACCTGGTGATCCCGATCATCGGAGCAGCCACCTTCACTCATATCTATCACGCTTTGTCAGACCCAAAGGTCTGACAAGGTTTACCGTCGCTCCAACTGGTTCAGCCAGTCGAAATCACGCACCGAGATCGCTCCGGAAAGGATAATACCGGCAATGATCGCCCATAGGACCACTGAAATGCCTGTGGTGATCCACATCTTTTTCTTCATGTGATGCACTTCCGGCGCGCCCGCATGGGTGCCCGGAACGATCTCGCCCAGATCGCCCTGGGTCTTGATGCGAATGGGCAGCACCACCAATAACGTCATGAACCAGATGACGGCGAACAACACCAATGCGGCAGTAATGGTCATTTCAGGCCCTCCGGGGTTGGGGGATCATACCTGTTCCAGCTCAACCAGGCAGCCGTTGAAATCTTTGGGATGCAGGAACAGAACCGGCTTGCCATGCGCACCGATCTTGGGCTCGCCCGACCCCAGAACCCGGGCTCCGGTCTCTTTCAGATGATCGCGTGCAGCAATGATGTCTTCGACTTCATAACACACATGATGGATGCCGCCTGCGGGGTTCTTTTCCAGAAATCCGTTGATCGGGCTGTCGTCGCCCAGCGGGTACAAAAGCTCGATCTTGGTGTTGGGCAGTTCGATGAACACAACCGTGACGCCGTGATCCGGCTCATCCTGCGGTGCGCCAACCTTGGCGCCCAGCGCGTTGCGGTATTGCTCGGACGCCGCCTCAAGATCCGGCACGGCGATGGCAACGTGGTTCAAGCGTCCAATCATGTCTCACTCCTGCTGTCCTGCGTTGCGTGGGTTATGGGGGCTGATCTGCAAAAGGACAAGTGCGCCAAATCGCGCGTTAACGTCGTGTTAGCCAGAAGTTCCTAGCTTGAAGCATCTGCTGGATAGGAGAGCTGTCATGGACGATTCGGGCCTACTTGTCACCACCACCGCCGCGCCCACCGCGACGCGGCCCTTGCTGGGTCAGACCATTCTGGTTGTCGAAGACAGCCGATACGCCTGCGACGCGATACGCCTGATGTGCTTGCACAGCGGCGCGCGTATCCGCCGCGCGGATTGCCTGAAATCGGCCCGACGACATCTGCAGATCTATCGCCCCTCGGTCATTCTGGTCGATATGGGCCTGCCGGACGGGTCCGGTGCCGATCTGATCGCGGAGCTGGCAGAAGCCACTCCACGTATCAGTGTCATCCTCGGCCTGTCGGGTGATGATGCCAACGAAGACACGGCTATTGCAGCCGGGGCGGATGGTTTTTTGCCCAAGCCGCTAAAATCAATGTCTTATTTTCAGAAGTCCATCCTGGAACGCCTGCCGGAAGATCGGCGGCCCAGTGGACTGCATGCGGTGCGCGACGAAATTATCAACCCCGACCCGATGGCCTATCAGGACGATATGGCTCATATCGCTGATGTTCTGTCCGGTACCCACGATCACCGCACATTGGATTATGCCGCCCAGTTTCTGCAAGGCGTCGCGCGCGAAGCTGACGACCGCCCCCTTGCCGAAGCAGCCCAAAAGCTGGCGCGGTCGCGTGCAACCGGGGCACCGATCACGGCGCAAGCGGCTCAGGTTGCAGGGATGGTGCAGAACCGTCTGGAACAGAGAGAGGCGATTTGAAATGGTCACGGCCTATTTCATCACCGCGACCCTTTTGTGCGTTTGGGTTTACCGACAAACCCGGCACGCTGCGCGTTCCATTCGTATCAATCGGGACAATTTGAAAAACCCGCTGGACTGATGCGCACAGCCTGCACGAGCAAAAATCCGCCCGCATGGCGCGGGCGGAAATTGCTTAGTCCTGCGGGATAATGCGAAGCCCCAGCTCCATCAACTGATCCGAGGTCGGATCCGAAGGTGCATCCATCATCAGATCTTCGGCGCGCTGGTTCATCGGGAACATCATGACTTCGCGGATATTGGCTTCATCCGCCAACAACATCACGATCCGGTCGATGCCAGCTGCGCAGCCACCGTGTGGCGGTGCGCCAAAATGGAAGGCGTTGAACAGGGCGCCAAAGCGGGATTTGACCTCATCCTCGCCATAGCCTGCCAGTTCAAAGGCTTTCAGCATGATTTCCGGCTTGTGGTTCCGGATCGCGCCCGAAACCAACTCGTACCCGTTACAGGCCAAATCGTACTGGTATCCGCGCACGTCCAGCGGGTTGCCTTGCAGCGCCTCCATGCCACCTTGCGGCATCGAGAACGGGTTGTGTTCAAAATCGATCGCGCCGGTTTCTTCGTCCTGCTCGTAGATCGGGAAGTCCACGATCCAGGCAAAGGCAAAACGGTCTTTTTTGGAGAGGCCAAGCTCGTCGCCAATCACATCACGGGCTTTGCCAGCGACCTTCTCAAAAGCCTTGGGCTTGCCGCCCAAGAAGAACGCTGCATCACCAACGCCCAGACTCAGTTGCTGACGGATCGCTTCGGTGCGCTCGGGGCCAATGTTCTTGGCTAACGGTCCTGCGGCCTCCATCCCTTCGCCTTGATCGCGCCAGAAGATATAGCCCATTCCCGGCAAACCTTCCTTCTGGGCAAAAGCGTTCATGCGGTCACAGAACTTGCGGCTGCCACCGGTCGGCGCGGGAATGGCGCGGATTTCGGTGCCTTCCTGCTCAAGCAGCTTTGCGAAAATCGCAAAGCCAGACCCGCGGAAGTGGTCGGAGACCACTTGCATTTTGATAGGATTCCGCAGGTCGGGCTTGTCGCTACCATACCAAAGTGCCGCGTCCTTGTAGGAAATCTGCGGCCAGTCCTGATCGACCTTGCGGCCACCACCGAACTCTTCGAACACGCCGGTCAGAACGGGCTGGATCGTGTCAAACACGTCCTGCTGCTCGACAAACGACATCTCAAGGTCGAGCTGATAGAAATCGGTGGGTGAACGATCGGCACGCGGGTCCTCGTCACGAAAGCACGGCGCGATCTGAAAATACTTGTCAAACCCCGACACCATGATCAGCTGCTTGAACTGCTGCGGTGCCTGCGGCAGCGCATAGAACTTGCCGGGATGCAGGCGCGAGGGCACCAGAAAGTCGCGCGCGCCTTCGGGCGACGAAGCGGTGATGATCGGCGTCTGATACTCGCGGAAACCCTGATCCCACATACGTTTGCGCATCGAGGACACAACGTCCGAGCGCAGGGTCATGTTCTGCTGCATCGCTTCGCGGCGCAGGTCCAGATAGCGATAGCGCAGGCGGGTTTCTTCAGGGTATTCCTGATCGCCGAACACCATCAGCGGCAGTTCGTCGGCAGCACCCAGCACTTCCAGTTCACGCACGTAAACTTCGATCTCGCCGGTGGGCAGCTTTGCGTTCACCAGTTCCGGGTCACGTGCTTTGACGGTGCCGTCGATGCGAATACACCATTCGGAGCGCACCTTTTCAAGCTCGGCAAAAGCGGCGCTGTCGCCGTCGCACAGAACCTGCGTCACGCCGAAATGGTCGCGCAAGTCGATGAACAACACGCCACCGTGGTCTCGTACCCGATGCACCCAGCCGGACAGGCGAACGGTTTCGCCAACATTGGCGGCGGTCAGAGCGGCGCAGGTGTGGCTGCGATAGGCGTGCATGGATCATATCCCTTCGGGCGCAGAATTCGTCGGGCCGATACACCCTGTCAGACAGGGAAAGTCAAGGCGGGTTGCCCCGTCAAAACGGCCTTTGCACATTGCCTGAGTAGAAATAGACACCCAGCCCCACAGCAAAGATGATATTGCCCGCAATCGCGTGCAACAGCACCGCATAGAAGAATGAGCCACGCTTTCGGTAGGCCCATGTGAACAGCAGCCCGCCCGCGAAGGTCATAATAGCGACGATCCAGCTCCAGTACATCAGATGCGCGAACGAGAATATGGCCGCGTTCAACGGATAGGCCGCGCGCCCCTCAGGTAAAATCGCGTGATAGCGGCGAAAGAACAATGGGCGAAACAGCAGCTCTTGTGGCAGGGCCGACAAAATCGGGTAGCCGATCCAGATAAAGGCCAGCATTTCGGGGCGGTGTTTGAGCAGGAAGAAAGCAGCATCGGGGCGCGTGATCTGTATCAATCCCACGCAAAAGACGGTCATAATAGCGGTGAACAACGCCACCTCACGCAATGACCAGTTGGCCCAGTCGTAACGCAGCTCGGCCCACTGAAATCCGGGCGTCCTATGCAATAGGACGACACCCAACCCTGTCAGGGCAAACAACGCCGGAAACATCCAGCTCGGCGGAAAGAAAACAGCGATCAGCAAAGGCAGGCCGATAAAGAACAGGCTGAATTCCAGCCGTAGCCGCGGCAGCGCAACCGGCGGAGCGATCATCGCGAAGTCTTTGGTCACGTGTCTCTAAACTCCACCCGGATCAGTCCGCGCAATGAATTGCCCATGTAGACAGTTTGTGCGTTTTTAAGATCGGTCAAGGTCAGGACAGCCTCTATAACTGTTTCTTTATCCAGCAGCTCTTCACGCAGAATACCCGGTAACAGTCCGCTGGACAGCGCCGGTGTCAGAACTCGGCCATCAGGCATCTCCAAAAACAGGTTTGTGATGGTGCCTTCACAAAGCTCGTCAAGTTCATTCAGGAACAACAACTCATCTATTCCCTCCGGCAATGCGGCACGTGCGGAATCATAGAGAGCGCGGTGGGTCGTCTTGTAACGCAACCAAAGATCATTCGAAGCCAGACGCTGATCGGACAGGGCTACGCGCCAGATTGGTGGATTGCCGGCCAAAACGCCGGTCGTCAAATCGAACACTCCAGATGCGTCCAGTGTCAAACGGCAACGCAACGGGGTATCACCGACAGCTTCATTCAACACTGCGGTCGCTTCATCCGAATTGAAGGGAACGCCAAGGGCCGATGCTGTGCGGGCCATGCGCGCAAGATGGCGGTCCTGTCGAACGAAACCCTGCTCAGGCCGGAAGGCCAGCGTTTCGATCAGACGGAAATCAGGCTCAGCTGATGGGCGAAGCGGGCTTTCCATAGCGCTTCCTCATATTCTGACGCGGCGGTGCTGTCCCATACGACTCCGCCGCCTACATTCAGGGTGGCGTGATCGTCTTCAAGCATCAAGGTGCGTATTGCCACGTTGAACTCGGACCGACCATCAGGCGCGGCCCAGCCGATGGTACCGCAATAGATGTCACGCGGCCATGGCTCCAGCTCGGCCAGAATCTCCATTGCGCGGATCTTGGGCGCACCGGTGATCGATCCGCAGGGGAACAGCGCTGTCACAATCTCGCCCAGCCCGACGTATTTGTGTAGCTGCGCGCGGACCAGAGAGACCATCTGATGAACGGTGGCGTAAGTTTCGACCCTGAACAACTCGGGCACATGGACCGATCCGGGCAGCGCGACCCGACTGATGTCGTTGCGCAGCAGGTCAACGATCATCAGGTTCTCGGCCCGGTTCTTTTCATCCGTGGACAGAAAGGCCCGACGCTGCGCATCCTCATGCGGGTCTTCACTGCGTGGCTGCGTGCCCTTCATCGGGCGAGTTTCGATCTTTCCGTCCTCATCCGTGCGGAAAAACAGTTCCGGCGAGCGGCTGAGAAGATCGGGCAACCCATCCTGCTGCACCAGTACTCCGTGGCCCACCGGCTGCCCTGCCACCAGCGCGGCATAGAGCGTTTCGCTATCGCCCAAGACGGTCAGATCAATCGGAAAGGTCAGGTTGGCCTGATAAATGTCGCCCGCGCCGATGGCGTCATGCACGGTCTGAAAGGCTTTGGCATAGCGCGCCTCGTCCCAACGGGGCCGGAACGCACCCACGTCACCCGCAGGCAACGGCAAGGCGACCCGATCCGGTGCGTCGTACACCCCAAAGCACAGCAAAGGCAAACGGCGTTCTTCCGGCAAAAGAGCATTTAGCCTCGGCTCAAGCGCATAGCCCAGCTCGTAACTGGCATATCCTGCCAGCCAGGCACCACCCGCACGCGACTCATCCAGCGCCGCCAGAGCCTGGGGCACCTCTTCCGCGACATCCGCGCGGATGATCTGAGACGGACGCTGAAACCGGGTTCCACGCCCGGCCGGTCCCTGATCGAAACGAATACGCACTTGCATCCTCATTTGCCGTGAGGGGCGATATAGAGAATACTCCGCCAAGTGAAAGAGGGGAAAGCGGCAATTTCGCCCCTGTTTCCGATCCCTCTTGCACCTTTTCGCGCGGTCCCTATAACGCAGGACAATTTGGGCGCTTGGGCGGTGCCCTGACTCGCGGACAATCAAAGGATCAAGGCCATGCCGAGAAGAACCGACATCCAGTCGATCATGATCATCGGGGCGGGCCCCATTGTTATTGGTCAGGCCTGCGAATTCGACTATTCCGGTGCTCAGGCCTGCAAGGCGCTGCGCGAAGAAGGCTACCGGGTCATTCTGGTGAATTCGAACCCGGCGACAATCATGACTGACCCCGGTTTGGCGGATGCCACCTATATCGAGCCGATCACGCCCGAGGTCGTCGCCAAGATCATCGAGAAAGAGCGCCCAGACGCCCTGCTGCCCACGATGGGCGGACAGACCGGCCTGAACACCTCGCTCGCGCTGGAAGAAATGGGTGTACTGGACAAGTTCGGTGTCGAGATGATCGGTGCCAAGCGCGACGCCATCGAAATGGCCGAAGACCGTAAACTGTTCCGCGAAGCGATGGACCGGCTGGAGCTGGAGAACCCCAAGGCCACCATCATCACCGCTCCCAAGCGCGACAACGGCTCGACCGATCTGGACGCCGGGGTACAGATGGCGCTGGACGAATTGGAAGAGATCGGCCTGCCCGCCATCATTCGCCCTGCCTTCACCTTGGGCGGTACCGGCGGCGGTGTTGCCTATAACCGTGAGGACTATATCCATTTTTGCCGCTCGGGTATGGATGCTTCGCCGGTGAATCAGATCCTCGTCGATGAAAGCTTGCTGGGCTGGAAAGAATACGAGATGGAAGTGGTGCGTGACACCGCCGACAACGCGATCATCGTCTGCTCGATTGAAAACATCGATCCGATGGGCGTTCACACGGGTGACTCGATCACCGTGGCTCCTGCCCTGACGCTGACCGACAAGGAATACCAGATCATGCGCAACGGCTCGATTGCCGTTCTGCGTGAGATCGGGGTCGAGACCGGCGGCTCGAATGTACAGTGGGCGATCAACCCCGACGATGGCCGGATGGTCGTGATCGAGATGAACCCGCGTGTGTCGCGTTCATCTGCGCTGGCGTCCAAGGCAACCGGTTTCCCGATTGCCAAGATCGCGGCAAAACTGGCCGTGGGCTATACGCTGGATGAGCTCGACAACGACATCACCAAGGTCACACCCGCATCCTTCGAGCCGACCATCGACTATGTCGTCACTAAGATTCCGAAATTCGCGTTTGAGAAATTCCCCGGCTCCGAGCCGTACCTGACCACCGCCATGAAATCGGTGGGTGAGGCGATGTCCATCGGCCGCACAATCCACGAATCGATGCAAAAGGCGCTGGCCTCGATGGAATCGGGCCTGACCGGCTTTGATGAGGTCGAAATCCCCGGCCTGAATGTTGGTGTCTGGGATGAAGCCGACGACAAAGCAGCCGTGATCAAGGCGATCAGCCAGCAGACCCCTGATCGTCTGCGCACCATTGCACAGGCCATGCGTCACGGCTTGAGCGACGACGAGATTTTTAGTGTCACAAAATTCGACCCGTGGTTCCTGGCCCGGATCCGCGAGATCATCGAGGCCGAGCGTCAGGTGCGGAAAGACGGCCTGCCGGTGACCGAGAACGGTATCCGCAGACTGAAAATGATGGGCTTCACCGATGCGCGTTTGGGCAATCTGACGGGCCGGGATGAGGACAATGTCCGCCGCGCCCGGCGCAATCTGGGCGTCACCGCCGTCTTCAAACGCATCGACACCTGCGCCGCCGAGTTTGAGGCGCAAACGCCTTACATGTATTCGACCTACGAGGCCCCGATGATGGGTGAGGTTGAATGCGAAGCACGCCCAAGCGACCGCAAAAAGGTCGTCATTCTGGGCGGTGGTCCCAACCGGATCGGCCAGGGGATCGAGTTCGACTATTGCTGCTGTCACGCCTGTTTCGCGCTGACCGATGCGGGTTATGAGACCATAATGGTAAACTGTAACCCTGAAACCGTGTCGACCGACTATGACACCTCGGACCGGTTGTATTTCGAACCACTGACTTTCGAACACGTTATGGAAATCCTGGCAAAGGAACAGGAAAACGGCACACTTCACGGCGTCATCGTTCAGTTCGGCGGCCAGACCCCGCTGAAACTGGCCAATGCGCTAGAAGCCGAAGGCATCCCGATCCTGGGTACCACCCCGGACGCTATCGACCTGGCTGAAGACCGCGAGCGGTTCCAGGCGCTGGTCAACGATCTGGGCCTGAAACAGCCCAATAACGGTATCGCCTCCACCGATGAACAGGCGTTGGAAATCGCCGAGGATATCGGCTTCCCGCTGGTGATCCGCCCCTCTTATGTCCTGGGCGGTCGCGCGATGGAAATTGTACGCGATATGGATCAGCTGAGACGCTACATAAACGAGGCCGTTGTGGTCTCGGGCGACAGCCCCGTTCTGCTGGACAGCTATCTGGCTGGCGCGGTTGAGCTGGACGTTGATGCGCTGTGCGATGGCACCGATGTTCATGTCGCAGGCATCATGCAACATATCGAAGAGGCCGGCGTGCACTCGGGCGACTCGGCCTGTTCGCTGCCACCTTATTCCTTGTCGAAAGAGATCCTCGCGCAGATCAAGGATCAGACGTTCAAACTGGCAAAGGCATTGAACGTTGTCGGTTTGATGAACGTGCAGTTCGCGATCAAGGATGATGAGATTTATCTGATCGAAGTGAACCCGCGCGCCTCGCGCACCGTGCCATTTGTGGCCAAGGCGACCGACAGTGCGATTGCGTCTATCGCCGCGCGCGTCATGGCAGGCGAAAAGCTGGCAGATTTCCCGAAACGCCCACCTTACAAAACAGTGGACGACACCAAGATTGCTGACCAGATGACGCTGGCTGATCCGGACATGCCGTGGTTCTCGGTGAAAGAGGCCGTGTTGCCCTTTGCCCGATTCCCCGGCGTCGACACCATTCTGGGCCCGGAAATGCGCTCGACCGGCGAAGTCATGGGGTGGGACCGCGACTTCCCCCGCGCTTTCCTCAAGGCGCAGATGGGGGCGGGGATGGTGCTGCCCTCCTCGGGGCGAGCCTTCATCTCGATCAAGGATGCAGACAAGACTGCCGCAATGTTGGAGGCCGCGCAGGTGCTGGTTGAGCAGGGCTTCACTCTGGTCGCCACCCGCGGCACGCAAAGCTGGCTGGCTGATCAAGGCGTGCCCTGCGACGTCGTCAACAAGGTGTATGAGGGCCGCCCGGACGTTGTCGACATGCTGAAAGACGGTCAGGTTCAACTGCTGATGAACACCACCGAGGGCGCGCAGGCGGTTGAGGACAGCAAGGCCATCCGGTCCATCGCGCTCTACGACAAGATCCCTTATTACACCACCGCCGCCGCGAGCAATGCTGCCGCTCTGGCCATCAAGGCGCAGGCCGAAGGGGATGTCGAGGTGAAGTCGCTGCAGGGGTAATCCGCTCAGCCTGAGCCACAATTGGCTCACTCATGAACGAACAGATGCGCGCCCGTTGACCTACCATCAACGGGCGCGCATTTTTTCCGGGCACAAGGAGAATGAAACAATGCGCACTTTTCTGGTTCTCACGGTATTCACCGTTCTGGCTGCATGCGATGTGCCGTTTGTCCCATTGATCTGATCTAACCGGGTCCGATCTTTCCTCCGGACCCGGTCAAAGCCTGTTATCACGCGGCCAGTGATTCGCGTTTCTCGTCCCGCGCAAAGAAGAGCAGGTAGAATACCGGCGCGGCAACCATTGTCAGGACGGTCGCAAAGGCCAGCCCCCCCATGATCGTCACCGCCATCGAGACGAAGAACGCATCTGTCAGCAACGGTGCCATGCCCAGAACGGTCGTGATCGCAGCCAGCATCACAGGGCGCAAACGGGAAACTGAGGCTTCGACGATGGACTCGCGCAGGGGTTTACCTGTGGCACGAACAAGGTCGATCTCTTCCACCAGAACAATACCGTTCTTGATCAACATGCCTGACAAGCTGAGCAGGCCAAGAAGCGCGGTGAAGGTGAAGGGCAGCCCTGTTCCCAGCAGGCCAATGACCACGCCGTTGACCGACATCGGCACCAACAGCCAGATGATGATCGGCTGACGGATCGCGTTGAACAACAGGACCGAGATCAGCACCATGATCAGCAGGCTCAACGGCAATTGCTTGCCCAGGCTTTCCTGTGCGTCGCGCGAGTTTTCAAACTCACCGCCCCACTCCATCCTATAGCCCGGGGGCAACTCGATGGCCTCGATAGCGTCACGAACTTCGGCGTGAACCTGTGCCGCTGTCAGCTCGGGTGGGATGTCTGCGCCAACGGTGATGGTCAGAACGCGGTCGCGGCGGTGAACCAGCGAATTGAGGGATTCGTACGCGAAGCCATCGACCATCTGTTCGATTGGTACAAATTTCTCTGACTGGTCCGAATACACCACCTGATCAACAATCGAATAATCCCCTTCCGCTGGTCGGCGCAGGATGATCGGAATAAGGCGATCGCGTTCCCGGAACACGCCGCCTGTGATGCCATCGGTCGAGAATTGCAATGTTGCGGCAATGTCCTCACGCGTTACACCCGCCGTCTGTGCCCGCTCGGTTGCATAGATCGGCTGTACCGCCAGTTCTTGTTCGCGCCAGTCGTGATGGACGAGCAGCGCGTTGGGCGATGCCGCCGCCATGCGCTGAACGGCCTCGTCAGCAAGTTGGCGCAGCACGACCGGATCACTGCCTGAGAATCGGGCCTGGATCGGGTCACCGCCACCGGGTCCGAATACCAGACGCTTGGTGCCAAACTCACCTTCTGGAAATTGGACAGATCCAAACGCTTCCAGATCCGCCTGCAATGCCGGGATGTCATCCAGGCTTTCCGTGCGGATGATCATGTGACCGTAGCTCGGGTTCGGTTTTTCCGCCGAATAGGTCAGCATGAACCGGGTTGCCCCCTGACCGACGAATGTTGTGACCGAAACCACGTCTTCGCGTTTGGCCAGCCAGTCTTCGAACACCGCCATATCCTGCGCCGTACGCGCAATCGGTGTGCCCTGAGGCAGTTTATAATGCACGAAGAACAGCGGCGTGTTCGAGTTTGGGAAGAACTGCTGTTTCATCAGCCCGAACCCAGCGTAACACACCACTGTTACACCAACGAGGCCGACAACAACCAACCAACGGAAGCGGAGCGCAAAATGCAGAATTGCACCATAGATCCTGAACAGGATGCCTCCGTAAGCGTCGATCTCACCTTCTTTGCCCTGCTTGAAGAAGTAGTGCCCCAAAAGCGGCGTAGCAGTTATGGCCAGTATCCAACTTAGCAACAGCGAGATTCCGATCACTGCAAACAGTGAGAACAGAAACTCACCCGTCGCATCGGGGCTGAGGCCGATCCCTGCAAAGGCCATGATTCCGATTACCGTTGCGCCCAGCAGCGGGATCTGCGTCTTAGACGCCACATCTTCAGCTGCATCGCGCGAGGACTTGCCGCGCAACATGGAAATCTGCATCCCTTCGGCCACCACGATGGCATTGTCCACAAGCATCCCCATGGCAATAATCAGGGCGCCCAGCGAAATCCGCTCCATCTCGATCGAGAACAGCGACATGAACAAAAGCGTGCCCACCACGGTCAACAGCAAGGTCGAACCCACAACAATAGCCGCGCGCCAGCCCATGAAGATACCCAACACGGCGACCACGATGGCCACTGACATGGCGAGGTTCACAAGGAAATCGTTCGAGGCCTGCTCGACCACCACATGCTGCTGGTAGATCGGCAGGATTTCCACGCCAAAGGGGATATTCGCGTCAAGTTCCGCGAATTTGGCGTCGGCCCGTTTGCCGACTTCGACGATGTTTTCCGTGGCCAGGCCCGCGATGCCAAGGGTGAACGCCTCGGTCCCGTTGTAACGGATCATGATATCCGGATCGTTCTGACGAGCGCGATAGACATCGGACATGTCGAACAGGTTGATCACTTGCCCTTGCGAGCCAACGGACAGACCCGCAATGGCCGACACACTGTCCGACCCTTCCGCAGTCAGAACTGTGGTCCGACCGTTTTCAGAGCGCAGTGAGCCCGATGAATTCACTGAATCCGCGTTGGCAATGGCCTCGTTAATCGCCTGCAGCGGTACATTCTGGTTCACCGAAATCGCCAGATCAGGCTCCACAAAGATTGCCTCATTCGGCAGGCCCTGAACCTCGACATCCGCCACACCATCAACGGTCAGCAATTCGCGCCGCAGGAAGGTGGCCAATTCGTGCTTTTCGGCGTCCGAGAACCCTTCGGCGGTCACGGCATAGAACAGACCAAACACATCGCCAAAGCCGTCATTCACATATGGCTGGCTGACACCCGACGGCAGGCCGCGTGCTGCATCGCGCACTTTGGCCCGCAGGCGGGTCCAGATGGCGGGCAGTTCGGTGCCATCATATGTCGACTTGATCTCGACCTCGATCAGCGATTGCCCGGGTTGGTTGACCGAGGTGATAACGTCGACTTCGCCCATCTGCTGAATGGCGGATTCAAGTGGTTCGGACACCTCCAGCGCCACCTGTTCCGCAGTGGCGCCAGGGTATTGCGTGGCGATGACGGCATTCTTGATGGTGAAAGCCGGGTCTTCCAGACGACCAAGCGACATGAACCCCCAGATGCCCCCAAACAGGGCAATGAGGATGATCAGCCATGTGTAAAGCGGCCGATCAATCGAGGCACGAGCGATGTTCATCTGTCAGCCCCTCAGTTCGCGAAGCCGGTGAACCGACGCACGGGCTGACCGTCTGTCAGCACAGCGCCCCCGGCAACAACAACTTCGTCACCGTCGGACAAGCCCGTCAGCACCCGCACATCGCCGGTCTGCGTGGGTTCAATGGTCACCGGAACACGGCGGACAGTGCCTTCATCCGCTCCGACCGGAGAGAACACCATGACGCTGAGTTCGCCGGTAGCGTCTGCGACAATGGCAGTCGCTGGTACGACGATACCTGTGCGCCCATCGCGGACCTGAACGTTCACGGTGACTGAAGATCCCGGAAGGATTTGCAACCCCTCGGGCGGAGTCAGGCCAAACTGGATACGGAAGGTCTGACCCACGCTGGAAGTTTCAGCGTCGAATTCCCGGATTTCCAATGGGAAGACCTCGTCGCTGACGGGGAATTTGGCGGTGATCGTTCTTTCATCGTTTTGACCCGAGCGTTGAAACAGAATCTCGGGCACGTCCACCTCGATGCGCAGTTCGGACATGTCGTGGATGCGGACAATGGGCGCGCCGGCCGAAACGGTGGTGAAGGCCTCGACCGCGCGGCTGGAGACCAGGGCGTCAAATGGCGCGGTCAGCGTCGCGTGTTCGCGTTCGTATTCCGCGTCGCGCAACGCGATCGCAGCCAGCTGCGCCTCGGTCTCGGCGTCATCGACCGCCACCTGGCTGGCGGTTGTACCACGCAGGCGCGACAAGCGCGCGACGGTCCGATCCGCCTGTTCCTTTTGCAGCTGCGCCCGGTCCAGACGCAGCTCGAACGGCTCTTGATCCAGACGTGCAATCAATCCATCTTTTGGGATCACGAAGCCTTCGTTGATGGGCATTTCAACGATCTGACCCGCCACCTGAAAGGCAAGATCAACGGTCTGACGTGCGGCGACACGGCCGAAAAACTGACGGGTGAATCCGGGCGCGGTTTCTTGCACCTGCAAGAGTTTTACCGGTTTGGGGGTGCCTTGAGCGGCAATGGGGGTTGCCAGAACGGCCAGCGAAAGGCCGATAGA
Source organism: uncultured Ruegeria sp. (assembly GCF_947497005.1). GTDB lineage: Bacteria > Pseudomonadota > Alphaproteobacteria > Rhodobacterales > Rhodobacteraceae > Ruegeria. Next base: position 118,246 of record NZ_CANMFF010000011.1, read on the forward strand.
GGTCAGGAGTTTCATTTCTTCAATCCCTCGGGAATTCCCGTTTTCAGAACGTTGTCACGGATTTTGCACGCAAGTCGCGCGAATTCGGCGGTTTCTTCTAGGTTCAGGCCCGAGGCCCTGTGAAACAGGTCTCCGGCCTCGGCCACCAGCATGTTGCGGGTTTCTTCGCCTTGCCTGGTCAGCACCAGCAACCAGGCACGGCGGTCTTCGGGGTCACGCTCGCGCGTCAGGTAGCCCGTTTTTTCAAGAGCATCTGCGGTGGCGGTGATCGTTGACGGTACACTTAGCATATCGGCAGCCAGCACTCCCATGCGCTTTGGCTGATCCAGCTTGATCAGCATGTGGCATTCGGGGTGGCTCAGTTCAGTTTCGATGCAATCAAATGTCTCTTCCAGTTTCCAGTACAGGGCATACACCCCCATGATCGCCTGAATCTCGGGGCTGAGGCGGCCGTGTCTGGCACTGATATCGTCTGGCATTGGGAATCTCCGCGCGCGTCAAGGGGCGATATACTTCACTTTATGAACTATTCAAGATATGAAACTGCACCTCCGTTAGCATTCCGTTAGGTCAACATACCTTGATCAAGTCCCACCATGAATGCATTTTGAGCAAATCCGAAACATTCAGGGCCCGCCATGTATACCCCCGCCATCACCGGTTCCGGTGTCTTCACGCCTCAGAACGTCATCACCAATGCAGAACTTGTTGTGGCGTTCAACGCGTATGCCGACAAACAGAATGCGAAGAATGCCGAAGCAATCGCCGCTGGTCAGATGGAGCCGATGCAACACTCATCCGAAGAGTTCATCGTCAAGGCGTCGGGGATCGAAAACCGGTACGTGATGGACAAGGCTGGTGTGCTGGACCCGGACGTGATGCACCCGTCGCTGCGTCAGCGCAGCGATGACGAACCCGGGATCATGACCGAAATGGCGGTCGATGCCTGCAAAAAGGCGTTGGCGCAGGCGGGGCGCAACGCAGCAGATGTCGATCTGGTAATCTGCGCCGCCTCGAACCACGAACGCGCCTATCCGGCGGTTGCGATTGAGATACAGCAGGAACTGGGCATCGACGGGTTCGGCTTTGACATGAACGTCGCGTGCTCTTCGGCCACGTTTGGCATTCAGGCCGCTGCGGACATGGTAAGATCGGGATCGGTGCGTGCGGCGTTGGTGGTGAACCCGGAAATATGCTCGGGCCATCTGGAATGGTGCGACCGCGATTGTCACTTCATCTTTGGCGATGTGGCAACGGCAACGCTGATCGAACGGATCGAAGAGGCGCATGGCCCGCATTTCGAAATCCTTTCGACCCGCTGCGCCACCACGTTTTCCAACAATATCCGAAACAATAACGGGTTCCTGCGTCGTTCGCGCCCCGACGGTCTGGTCGAGCGACGCGATATGCAGTTCATGCAAAACGGCCGGAAAGTGTTCAAGGAAGTGCTGCCGATGGTCAGCAAGCATATCAGCGACCACATGGAGGCCGAAGGGGTCAGCAATACCGACCTCAAACGCCTGTGGCTGCATCAGGCCAACAAAACCATGAACGATTTCATTGGCAAAAAAGTTCTGGGCCGTGAGCCCGAAGCAGGCGAGCAACCAAACATCCTTCAGGATTATGCAAACACGTCATCCGCCGGGTCGATCATCGCGTTTTCTAAGTACTCCGAAGACATGCAGGAAGGCGATCTGGGCCTGATCTGTTCCTTCGGAGCCGGATATTCGGTTGGGTCGGTGATCGTGAAACGCCACGCCTGACGGCTGGGCTCACCGGGCTTAGTTTGCCACAGTCACTTTGAAGACCTGAAAAGCCGCATCCTCTGCACCCTGTACCCGAGCCAGATAGGCGGGCGTTTCACCCTCAACCAAACGCGTTTGCAAACCGCGACCCTGTGACGCCCAGGACCAGAACTCGGCGCGTGGTGCGGATGTGCAGAGCAGGACGTAATCCACGTCCAGCGCGGCCAGACGTGGCCCGACCTGAGAAGCTTCTGAACGGTACAGGTCGATCTGCGCCAGAATACCGGCCTGATTCCGGTGGTAATTCCCCGCCAGAACAGAATGGTCGGAATAGCGCAGCACGTTTGCGGCAAAGTCGAAATCAACCAAAACTCTTCCGGGAGGAAGATCTCGCAGGGTCGCGTAGGCCTGCGGCGTTTTGCAGGATGCACCGGGATTTTTTGCGACCTGTTTGGCTGATGCTGCAGGAGCCGCAAGGGACGGGCCCGCAAAACGGTCCAGCTGTTCCTCAACGCTGATGCCGATTTTCGGTGAGACGCAAAGGACGAAAGCGACCATCGCCAACCCCGATAGTTTTCGGCCACTGGTTTCATAACTGTTGTACAGGGCGCACAAGATCTGGGCCTGCACGGCGACCAGCGAAACGTTCAGGAATGTCATCATCCGGGACTGATAGAGGAACACGATCAGACCGGCCGCGATCAGCGCCAGAAACAGCGCATAGTCCAGTCTGAAAGGCGATCTGAATAAAAAGATCAGGGCGGCTGCCATCGTAAGGATCGACATCGCGATCAAGGCCAGAGCTTCGCCCTTGTGCCGTTCCAATGTGACGGAGATCTTCTGTGCTTCAGCGACCTGGCTCAGCCAGTAATCCCGCATATCCTGAGGCAGGGCCTCGATCGGGTTGCTGAGACAGTGTGGGGCAAAAGCGTAAGCGCAGGCCAATGTCACCGCGCCGACAGCGAGGCACGCGCCAAGGCGGCCCCAAAACGACCAGCCGGATCCGATCCATGCCACCGCGCAAAGACCCAGCGCAGCCACAGTCGCCGGTAAAGCCACACTGATCGTCAGAGCGTCGCAGCTTGGGAACACGAAAGCCTCTTGCCCTGTTGTCGCAAGACTGGCCAGCACAAGCGTCACGGTCAGCCCCGCACCAAATGTGATGGTCGGGCGGCGGGTCGGTTCACCGTTCACGATCCAATCAATTGCAAAAAACATCGCGATAAGCGCGATCTGCAATATCGATTCGGCGCCTATTGATACCGACAAGGCAAGACAGGCGCCCAGCCACCACCCCGCATATGGCTTTTCCTTGCGCAGAACAAAGAACGCCAGCGCCGCTGCGAATAGCAGAATCTGAACATTGTGATGATCAAAAGAGAAATAGTCGAACTTCCGGGAATGTTCGAGCGCCAGCACGCCGACAACCAGTGCCGAAATCGACCCTGCACGCGCGCCCAGAACACCTCCGGTCACTGCAAAGGCCCACAAGGTCAGCCCCGCCAACAGGGCTGGCCAGACCAAAGCTGTTGCCTGCAAGGCGATATCAGGCGCCAGAAACACCCCGAACGACCCATAAAGTACCGCAATTGGTGCGTCGATCAACCGGGACCAGTGCATCAGTGTGCCGCCTTCGGGTCCCAGCCGATACTGATAGCTGTCGAACCAACCCTGTCCTACCAGAAGATCCTGCACGACCACCCAGCGCATTACATCGTCCGAGCCTTCCTGATGGGCTGTGAGTGCCATCAGAGCCAGAAGAGCCGCACAGGCGCATACAAAAATCCTCAAAACCAACCGGTCTGCGAGAATACTGTATGATCCCTGCTGTTTCTGCATGATGCTTTGCCTTTGACGGTCTTGCCCGCAACAGACCCTAAAGGACAGACGTGACTGAATTGAGGCAAGCAACACAGTCAGAATTCCTGCCTTTCAGCATGAAAAATCTGGCCAATCGGGACAGGCGGAATTCAGCCGGTCCTGGGTATTAAAGGTCAGGATGACGCCTAGCTGACGCTTTCTTCTTCCAGATGAAGCTTCATCTCGATCAAAACCTGCTGCAGCAAACTGGTTTCTTTCAACAGCCGTTTGGCTTCGTTGACGGTAATGATTCCGTCTTCGATTGCGGCCTGATATTCGGTCATCAACATCGCGAACCTTTGGCTGAGTGCGATGACATCCGAATTTACGCCACCGGTGCGCGGCGTGGTTGTGTTACGGTCACTATAGGACAATGTGATGTTCTTCAAATCCGCCAAAGCGGACGTCACATGTGGGTAACTTGCCGCGTTTTCAAGGCGTGCAACTGCGTCCACAGGCATGAACCTGTCTGCATGTTCGGCATTGTCTGAATAGTACCGGCCTAATGTGGCCTTGGATTTCCCTGTAATTTCACATGCGGCTTCGATTCCAACATCTTTGACCAACGCTTCTGTGTGTTTCTTCAGGTAGGCCCCGATATCTGCCATTGTTTTACCTTTGTTACCTGCAAACGCCTGCCCGATGTCCAGACGGGGGAAAGCGTGGGGAAATTTCCCATAACCCAGTCATAATTGAAATGTCATAAATTGGCTATCCCTCAGATATGCGGGGGATTTTGTGAGTGAGTGGCGGCAGTTCAAGCCGGTAACGAGTAATTGCAGGGCAGTATTGTTGAGCCTTGCTCCGTTTTGGCCACATGTTGGCCGACGGCGTCGCTGTTGCAGATGTGGGGGTTCCATCCCCAAAGAGCCTAGCTCGGCCTCTGCAAACGTAACGGCGACGTCGCTCTGGTAAAACGATTGATATCTTGTTCCTTTTCCCCAAGCGTTTTAGACCCGCCTCATGGCAAAGCTGTATTTCAATTATTCGACCATGAACGCGGGAAAATCGACCGTGTTGCTGCAGGCGTCGCACAACTATCGCGAGCGCGGTATGCAGACGTACCTGATGACTGCCGCCCTTGACGGGCGGGCAGGTGTCGGGCGGATCGCATCGCGCATCGGCATCTCTGAGCAGGCTGATACGTTCACGCCCGCAGACGATGTTTTCGCCATGATCCGGAAACGCCTGAACGACGGCCCAGTAACCTGCGTGTTCATCGACGAGGCGCAGTTTCTGACCGAAGCTCAGGTCTGGCAACTGGCCCGTGCGGTGGATGATCTGGACGTGCCGGTGCTGGCCTATGGGCTGCGGGTGGATTTTCAGGGCAAGCTGTTCCCGGGATCAGCCGCTCTGCTGGCCCTTGCTGACGAGATGCGCGAGGTGCGCACCATCTGCAAATGCGGACGCAAGGCCACGATGGTGATTCGTCAGGACGAGAATGGCCGGGCCATCACCGAGGGCGCTCAGGTTCAAATTGGCGGGAACGAGACCTATGTCTCGCTCTGCCGCAAACATTGGCGCGAGGCGGTGGGCGACTAGACGGGGTTGGGCAGCGCCCTGCCCGCCACAAAGGCGGCCACGTTGTCCAGCGCCATATGGCCCATGTTGCTGCGCACCTCTTCGGTGGCTGTGCCCAGATGGGGCAACAGAGTGACGTTCTCCATCTCACAGAGGGCCTGCGGCATTTTGGGCTCGAACTCGTAAACGTCCAGCCCCGCCCCCGCGATCTGTCGGTTTTCCAGCGCCGAGATCAGCGCGGCTTCGTCCACGACCTCGCCGCGTGCGATATTGATCAGAATGGCCGACAGGTTCATCGCCTCAAGGGTCTGCGCATTGATCAGGTGGCGTGTTTCAGCGCCCCCAGGGACCGCGAGCACAAGGAAATCGACCGAAGCCGCCAGTTTGTGCAGGTCAGGCGTGAACTCTGCCGCGAAGTCCAGATCTTTTGCACTGCGGGACTGGTAGGCCACCTGCATTCCAAAGCCGAAATGGCACCGGCGGGCGATGGCTTGTCCGATGCGGCCCATCCCCACGATACCGACGCGCTTGCCCGTTACATGATGGCCAAGCATCTGCGTCGGGTGCCAGCCCTGCCATTGACCCGCACGGACCAGTCGTTCGCCTTCGCCTGCGCGGCGCGCTGTGGTCAGCAGCAGGGTCATCGCGATGTCAGCCGTTGCATCGGTCACTGCGCCGGGTGTGTTGGTCACCTCGACGCCCGCCGCGCGTGCGGACTGAACGTCAATATGGTTATAGCCGACGCCGAAATTGGCCAGCAGCTTGCACTGCGGCGAGCCAGCGTCCGCAAAGATCTGAGCCGAGAACTGATCGCCCAATGTCGGCACGACCACGTCGAATTCCGCCAGCGCGGACAGCATTTCCTGCTGTGACATGGGCAGGGTGTTCTCGCGTATCTCCACGTCGAACTCGGCGCGGGCGCGGGCCTCGACCACCGGGGTCATCGGTCGTGCAATCAACAGTTTCATCAGTGCATCCGCCCGCCAGTTGGAACTTTGCCGTCAGGTCCAATCAAAACGATCTCGCCACTTTCATCGGGCAGACCCAACACCAGAACCTCGGACATGAACCTGCCGATCTGGCGCGGAGGGAAATTGACCACGGCCATGACCTGCTTGCCCACCAATGTCGACGGATCGTAATGCGCGGTAATCTGAGCCGAGGTCTTGCGCTCGCCAATCTCATCGCCGAAATCGATCCACATCTTGATCGCGGGTTTGCGGGCCTCGGGATAGGGCTCGGCGCGGATGACCTCACCCACACGGATGTCGACCTTGAGAAAGTCGACAAAAGAAATCTCACTCACGTGACAGCTCCTTGGATCGGTCGGTTGCAGCCTTGACGGCGCGGTGCAGCAGATCGGGGAACCCCTGTTCATCATGCATCAGCACCTCAAGCGCAGCCTGAGTGGTGCCGTTTGGCGAGGTTACGTTGACGCGCAGTTGCGTCGGGTCTTCTTCGGCGGCCATGGCCAACGCTCCGGCACCGGCCACGGTGGATTTGGCCAGCTTCATCGCCATCTCCGCAGGCAGGCCATGTGCCTCACCTGCAGCGGCAAGGGTTTCGATCAGGTGGAAAACATAGGCCGGACCCGACCCGCTGAGGCCGGTCACGGCATCCATCTGGGACTCAACGTCCAGTCGCACGGTCTCGCCCACAGCAGACAACAGGCTTTCCGCCAAGGACAAATCATCGTCAGAGGCGTGGCTGTTTCCGATCAGAGCCGTTATGCCCTGACGGATGGCAGCGGGGGTGTTGGGCATGGCGCGAACAATCGGGGTATCACTGCCCAATACGGATTCGAACGTGGCAATCGAAGTGCCCGCAGCGACTGAAACAAACAGGCTGCTACCACCGCCCAGCGCCTGTATCGCGGGCAAAGCGTCACCCATCATCTGCGGCTTGACTGCAACCAGCACCACGGCGGGGGATTCGGGCAAGGGAGTGTTGATGTTGACGCCTTGCGCCTTCAGCCAGTCGGACGGATACGGGTCGATCACCCAAACGGACGCTGGCGGGAGGCCGTGTTCCAGCCACCCCGCCAGCATTGCGGACCCCATCTTTCCGCACCCCAGAAGCACAAGCCCCTGTTCGGCTACACGCGTCATGTCCATTTGCCCCTCCCGCGTTACAAATCGGTTCGGGGCAAAGCTTTACGCCCGGCCGTAGGCCTCTGCAATGGCCACTTGCATCGCGTCTTCTGCCTCCCGGTTGCCCCAGGTGACCAGTTGGATCGCCGGATAATACCGTTCAGCGCTCATGACAGCAGCGGTGATCATCGTGTCGATCTGTTCGGCACTGGCTGTCTGCCCTCCTGCAAGGACCAGCCCATAGCGATAGACCATCAGCTTCTGTTTCGCCCAATAGGTAAAGGCACCTGCCCAGCACTGATCATTCATCTTGTTGAGCAACTCATAAAGCTGCATTTCGCGATCAGCCGGCGGCTCCATTTCGAACGAACACACCATACGCAGCGTTTCGTCATAGTTGGACCAGGCCAGCGTGATCGAATAGGTACGCCATTGGCCTTCAACCGCCATCGCAATCTGATCGTCGCCAATACGATCGAAATCCCAGTCGTGATGTTCGGCCAGATGTTCAACTATGTCGATCGGATGAAGGTCTTCTTCGAGATACTGCTCGGAAAGGGCCATAATGCCACCTCACTAATCTCTAGCATTTCGGGGCTGGCAACGCCCCAGCGCTAGTTGCCTGCTCTACAAACCGGGCTTCCCCCATAGGCCTGTACTAAATATGGTGCGATGTGGCGTAGGTTCTGGCAACCCTATTTGTTGGGGATAACAGCAATAAGTTGTGGACAGACTGCAACGATGATCAAAATATTGGAGCTTGGGCCAGCTTTGTCTTGATAAAACTCCGCAACACGTCAGAATACACGTCACCGCACAATCCGGGTTGGATTGCGCGGCGGTCTATTTTGTCCTAAATCCTGAAAAACAGAAAACGCCCGGGGCGTTATTTGTCCAGTTTTGCCTCAAGCGCGGCGATGCGGGCTTCGAGTGCTGCGTTTTCTTCGCGCGCTTTCTGGGCCATGGCGCGTGCGGCGTCGAATTCTTCGCGCGTAACGAAATCGCGGTCGGCCAGCCAACGGTCCAGCATCGACTTCATCGCGTTTTCAGCCTCTTCCCGCGCGCCCTGCGCCACGCCCATGGCGTTGGTCATCAGTTGGGAAACATCGTCAAGGATCTTGTTGCGGGTTTGCATATCTTTTCTCCGGTTTCACGGTTTATCTGTATATGGGCAAAGAATGGCGCGGGCTCAAGGTTGACTTGTCCTGCAAACCCCGGGCAATGAGACGCACATGCAAGCTGTTCTGAATTTCCCCGATCTGGCGCCCGAACTGTTCTCGATCTCGTTGTTCGGAATGGAGTTCGCCTTAAGGTGGTATGCGCTGGCCTATATCGTGGGCATCCTGATCGCGTGGCGACTGGCGGTTGTGGCTTTGCGCCGCCCGGCGCTGTGGCCTACGGATAGTCCGCCGATTAAGCCCGATCAACTGGAGGATCTGGTTACATGGATCATTCTGGGCGTGATTCTGGGCGGGCGTCTGGGCTTCGTGCTGTTTTATCAACCCGGGTATTACCTGTCGCATCCGCTTGAGATTCTGAAGGTCTGGCAAGGCGGCATGGCGTTTCATGGCGGTCTGCTTGGCGTGATTCTTGCATCTTACCTGTTTGCCCGTCGGCATCAGATTCCTGCCCTGTCGCTGGGTGATCTGGTCGCCTATACCGTTCCACCCGGACTGCTGCTTGGACGGTTGGCCAATTTCATCAATGCCGAGCTTTGGGGCCGCCCGAGCGAGCTGCCATGGGCCGTCATCTTTCCCGGCTTTGCCGCACAGGACTGCCCTGGCGTAATCGCAGGTATGTGCGCGCGCCACCCGTCGCAATTGTACGAAGCCGCGCTAGAAGGCGTGTTGCTGGGCACCTGGCTTCTGTGGCTGGTCTTTCGCCGGGGGGCGTTTCAGAAACCGGGCTTTATCATGGGCATGTTTCTGGCCGGATATGGCGCGTCGCGCTTTATTGTCGAGTTCTTCCGTCAGCCGGATGCGCAGTTCGTGTCTCCCGGCAACCCGCTGGGGCTGGCCTGGCATGTGGGCGGCTATGGTCTGACCATGGGGCAGTTTCTGTCACTGCCGATGATCGCGATCGGCCTGTGGTTTGCCCTACGCGCGCGGCGGGCGGCATGAGCCTGAAGGATCAGTTGATCGCCCGCATCCAACAGGATGGGCCGATGAGCGTGTCCGACTACATGACCGAGTGTCTGTTGCACCCCACGCTGGGCTATTACACCACGCGCGATCCGCTGGGCGCAGCGGGGGACTTCATCACAGCGCCGGAAATCAGCCAGATGTTCGGGGAACTAATCGGGCTGTGCTTGGCGCAAAGCTGGATGGATCAGGGAAAGCCCGTGCGGTTCACCCTGTGCGAGCTGGGACCGGGTCGCGGCACGTTGATGGCGGATATCCTGCGTGCGACGCGGGGCGTGGCCGGATTTCACGATGCGGCGCAGATTGTTCTGGTCGAAGCATCGCCGGTATTGCAGCTGGCGCAGGCAGATACTCTGAAGGAGTACCAACCTGACTGGATCGACGGCGTTGCGGATCTGCCGGATCAGCCGTTGTTGCTGGTCGCCAATGAGTTCTTTGACGCCCTGCCCATCCGGCAGTTCCTGCGCGAAGGCGACGGCTGGTGTGAACGTCTGGTGGGCGAACGCGACGGCTCTTTTTTGTTCGGAAGGGGCCCGACCGAGCCGCAAGTGGCACTGACTGACAGGTTGTCGGATGCCAGCGACGACGATCTGGTAGAGCTATGCGCGGCTGCGATCCCGATATTGACTGTGATCGCGGGGCGGATTGCCAGCCATGGAGGGGCGGCCCTGATCGTGGATTATGGCGACTGGCGCTCGCTGGGCGATACGCTGCAGGCTCTGCAAAACCACGAAAGCGTCGACCCACTGGCCACACCCGGTCAGGCCGATCTGACTGCGCATGTAGATTTTGAACCTCTGGCCGTTGCAACCCGGGCCTGTGGTTGCCGCCATACGCGACTGACCCCGCAGGGCGTGTTTCTGGAACGGCTGGGCATAACCGCCCGCGCGCAGGCTTTGTCCAAAGCGCTGAGCGGTTCTGAGCTTGATGCATTGGTTACCGCGCATCGCCGGTTGACGCACCCGGATGAAATGGGAAATCTGTTCAAAGTGATGGGCCTTTTCCCCGCCTATGCCACCCCACCGCCAGGATTAGAGCCATGACACTGGAAATTCTGACTTCAGACCTGCTTTCCCCGTTTCGTCATGGGTTCTTTACCCGCCGCGGCGGTGCCTCGTCCGGCATCTTTTCTGGGTTGAATTGCGGCCATGGCTCATCGGATCAGACCGAGGTTGTCGCGCTGAACCGCAGACGCGTTGCTGATGCGATGGAAGTTGCGCCCGAGGCAATGATCGGAGTGCATCAGGTCCATTCTCCCGCGGTTCTGACAGTTGAAGGCCCGGTTCAGGGCGACAAACCCAGGGCCGACGCCATCGTAACGGCGACCCCCGGTCTTGCCCTGACGATTCTGACAGCCGATTGCCAGCCGGTCCTGTTTGCCGACCCCAAAGCCCAAGTGATCGGCGCCGCCCATGCAGGCTGGCGCGGGGCGCTGGAGGGTGTGCTGGAGGCCACGCTGGATGCCATGGAAGCAATTGGTGCAAAGCGTGGAAACATCAGCGCCGTCATCGGGCCCAGCATTTCGCAACGCGCCTATGAGGTAGGGCCCGAATTTCTGGATGCCTTCATGGCAGAGTCCCCGGACAACACACGTTTCTTTGCCAATGGTCAGGACGACCGGTTGCAATTCGACCTGCCTGGCTTTGGTCTTCACCGTTTGCGGCAGGCCGGAATCGGTCATGCAGACTGGACCCGGCATTGCACGTATTCTGATCCGGATCGGTTCTATTCCTACCGCCGTACGACACACGCGAAAGAGGTCGATTACGGGCGGCTGATTTCGGTCATAAGATTGTGATTGAGGCCCAGATTTAGGCGCTCCGCCACTTTTCCGCCACATTTGTTGTGTTTATCGGACTCAGAATCGTAACGAGTTTTTGCCAGCAGTCAGATGGTCATCTGACGTCCTTGTTTCGGACGCTGGCGTGTTGAGTGGAAGGATGGACCGCCTAAATTTCTTGTCTGCAAAACATCCCGGATAAGCCTTATCCCTGCCGCAAACACGCGTCACAAAAGGTTCACAGAGGATGCGGGGGTCAGGTCTCCGTTCAGAGCAGGACCAGAAAAATGAAAACCAAATCTCGCTTTCTGAAAGCCATGGTTGCCGCCACGCGGGACCAGAAGCTGGAAATGCCGTGGAAGCAGGTATCAAGCCATTCTGTCAGGGTCGCCAGCCGTATCGCGGCACGACGCTGAGACAGAAGCGCCCAAGACCAAGCTGCCGGTCTTAACTGGGTGAAATCGCATCAGGATTGCTCCTGCCTGGTGTGTATAGGGTCACGAGCGAGGGGTTCGTGATTTGTTCAGGAGTTGTGTGTGTGCGGGCAATTTTCGCCCGCGAAGTACGAGTTTGTCTGGGGGGTCAATGTGTTGACCATTGGAAAGCGAGATTTTGTCGCCATGCGGGGTCTTTTCGGCCGCCGCCCGAGGGTCACCCATTTATTTCAAGACAAAGAACCAGTTCGTCAGATTGGTCTGTACGGGGGTACGCCGCGTCTGATCGAACATTTTGAGGGGACGGAATATTTATGACTATTCCAAGTTCACTGGCCCGTGCGGCCAGAAATGCCATCGAAACGACGGCCATGCTGCGGGAAGCACCGCGGCCAGTCGCAAAACCAAAAGCCCAGCTGCGCCGCTATGAAGTCAGCAGCCTGCTGAAAAACGGTACTGTCACCCAAACCCGACACATCGCGCCCGCTCTGCCGATGTTCGAAGACGCCTTCTGCGCCTTTACGCGCGGATCGCTGGTCGAAACCGAGCACGGGCCGATGGCGATCGAAGATCTGATGCCCGGAGATACGGTTCTGACCCAGGATGGCGCATCGGAAACGGTGCTGTGGAAGGGATCTGTCACTCTGATCCCGGGGCGCGAGGATTCACGTGGTCGTACACGGCCTTTGACGCGCGTCATGGCGGATACGTTCGGGATGCAAAAGCCGATGTCGGGCGTGATTGCTGGACCCGCGGCGCGGATCGTAGGAACGCCAGCGCATTTGCGGCACCTGCATCGCGGGCAACCGATTCTGACACCGGTGTCCGCATTCCAGGATGGGATGGGCGTGATTGAAACAATGCCTCCGACGCCAGTTGAACTGTTTCATATTTGCCTAAAACGGCATTCCGTTATTCGTGTAGATGGTTTACAGTTCGAAACATATCACCCAGGTGTGAACGCGGTCCGGATGATCAGCCACTCGCTACGGTCGATTTATCTGAACCTGTTTGCGCATATCGAGTCGCTTAACGATTTTGGCCCGCTGCTGATGCCGCGCGCCGGAGATGGAGAGATCGACGCGATGACTGCCTGAGTACGATAGCGATTACTGCATTATGGGGGGCATCATGCAGCTGTTACTAAGTTGGATTCTATCCTTGGCGGTGGCTGCGATGCTGCCACCAAACACCGCACAGCCAAAACGCGTAGGTGTCACGCCGTCCGGTTCATTCGTTCTTCCAGAACGTCGAACGGCACGCCTGGCTCGTCTTTTGCGCCGCGGATAACAAGCGACGTCTTGACGCTGGCCACGTTTGGCGTGGTCAGCAACTCGCCCGTCAGGAACTGCTGAAAACTGCTCAGGTCGGGTGCGACGCATTTCAGGATGAAGTCCACCTCGCCGTTCAGCATGTGGCATTCGCGGACCAGCGGCCATTCGCGGCAGCGTTCTTCGAACGCACGCAGTTCGGTTTCGGCCTGGCTGTCTAGCCCGACCATGGCGAACACCTGTACCTCGAAGCCCAATTCACGCGCGTTGACCTCGGCGTGGTAGCCGGTGATAAAACCGGATTCCTCAAGCGTGCGTACCCGGCGCAGACAGGGCGGTGCCGAGATTCCGACCCGTTTGGCCAGCTCGACATTGGTCATGCGACCGTCTGCCTGCAGTTCCGCCAGAATCTTGCGATCAATATCATCCAGCCGAGTCGTGACCATAAAATGCTCCTGATTTTTGCGGTTCTTATATCAGTACCCCGCAGGCGCGCAATAATGTTTCGCACTTGCGCAATTTTCTTTGTTTTCAATTCTCTCATATTATCTGCACAGTGCACAGGGTCGGTTGAGCGGCCATAATCAGTAAAGGGCTTTAAGCCGGGTCGGTCGGTCGCTATATCGGGGCGACGGGCCAAAGGCCCAATTCAGGCAATTCGAGCGGAGTTACCATGGCCGACACACGACACACCAAGGTTCTGATCATCGGGTCAGGGCCCGCGGGATACACTGCGGGCGTTTACGCAAGCCGCGCCATGCTGGAGCCTATTCTGGTGCAGGGGATTGAGCCCGGTGGCCAGCTGACAACAACGACCGAGGTCGAGAACTGGCCCGGCGACACCGAGGTACAGGGCCCGGATCTGATGGTGCGGATGCAGGATCATGCCAAGGCCATGGGCTGTGAAGTGATTGGCGACATCATCAGCGATCTGGACCTCAGTCAGCGGCCTTTTACGGCCAAAGGCGACAGCGGCACCACCTACACCGCTGACGCAGTCATTCTGGCCACCGGCGCGCGCGCGAAATGGTTGGGCCTGCCGTCGGAAGAGAAATTCAAAGGCTTTGGCGTCTCGGCCTGCGCCACCTGTGACGGGTTCTTCTATCGCGGACAGGAAATCGTGGTGATCGGCGGCGGCAACACGGCTGTGGAAGAAGCCCTGTTCCTGACCAATTTCGCCAGCAAGGTGACGCTGATCCACCGCCGCGATGAGCTGCGGGCGGAAAAGATCCTGCAGGACCGGCTGATGAAGAATGAAAAGATCGAACCGCTGTGGTTCCACCAATTGGAAGAAGTGGTCGGCACCGACGCGCCTTTGGGCGTCGAAGGCGTTCGGGTCAAACATGTCGAAACCGGCGAGATCTCTGAAATCCCATGCAAGGGCGTCTTTGTCGCCATTGGCCATGCCCCTGCGAACGAGTTGGTCAAGGATACGCTTGAAACCCATATGGGCGGCTATGTGGTCACCAAGCCAGGCAGCACCTTAACCTCGGTTCCGGGCGTGTTTGCAGCAGGTGATCTGACAGACCATATCTATCGTCAGGCTGTTACCAGCGCCGGTATGGGCTGCATGGCCGCGCTGGATGCCGAACGGTTTCTGGCGGAAAACGAATAGCGCGAGCTCTGATTTTTCCGGCGTGATCGGGAAAACCCAGATCCATTGGCAATCGGAATTTCAATGAAAGTGCCCCAAGGTTTCGAGGGGCACTGTACGACCAAAGCTGCAATGTGGCCGTTGGCGGCAATAGCAGCGATTGCCAATCCCTTGACCCTCAGGCGGCGGCGTATCAGGATTATTCTGGGAAAAGCGAAGAACAGGTGAGCATTTGAACAACGCTCTTTGGCGCGGCGGGTGGTCAACCCGACTCAGGATCGGCAGTGGTCTTGTGTTGTTTGTCTTCGCGTTCTTCCATTTCATAAACATTGGCTTAGGCCTGTTTCATACCGATTATCTGCACGGGATGCAGGACGGCCGGAAGGCCATCACCCGCCACAATGCCATCAGCGTGCTTTTCTATGCTGCCCTGTTCACGCATGCTGGTCTGGCCCTGACGTCGATCGCGCAACGCAGAACCCTGCGGATGCCCTTCAGCACGGCCTTGCAAGTCGGTCTGGGCTTGCTGATTCCGCTGCAACTGATCTCGCACATCGTGCAGACGCGGGTCGCGCACGAGGTCTATGACGTAAATGACGAGATGGGATATATCATCATTCTGATGTGGCCCAGTATCGCAGTATGGATGCAAAGCGCCCTGCTGCTGATCGTTTGGGTGCATGGATGCATCGGCTTGCATATGTGGCTGCGGCTGACCCGGTGGTGGTCGAAAGCCGTGCCTTATCTGATCGGTGTCGCTGTTTTCATCCCCCTGTTCGCGCTGGCCGGTCTGCTGACTGAAGGCCGCCGCATATGGGCCGACTTTGCGGATGAATTCCTGCGCGAGCAATATATCGAGCATTACAACTGGCCGTCGCCCGAGACCTTTCAGACCCTGTTCAGCGTAAAAGACTATTCCCTCATGACCTTCTGGCTGGCTTTGGCGGCAACGGGTCTTGTTTACGTCGGGCGCAAACTGTGGCGGCGCAGGCATTCTGTACGCGTAAGTTACGCCAAGGGGCCGGAAGTGGTCGCAGAAAAAGGCATGACCCTGCTTGAGATTTCGCAGGCTAACGGCGTGCCGCATGCGGCGTTGTGTGGCGGCAAAGGGCGCTGCACCACATGCCGGGTGATCGTGGAAGATGGAGGCGAAGCCCTGCCCCCGCCCGGCGATGTCGAAGCCCGAAGCCTAGCCGCTGTGGGCGCTTCGCCGCAAACACGGCTTGCCTGCCAGATACGCCCAACCGAACCCACCACCGTTTTTCGTGTCTTTCGACCTGATGGCGGGCGTTTTCGTGGACATGCCAGCCAGGGTCAGGAACGTCAGTTGGCCGTTCTGTTTCTGGACATGCGCAGCTTTACCGCGCGCACGACCGGTCAACTGCCCTATGACATCGTGTTCCTGCTGAACCGGTTCTTTGACGCGGTTGTGCCTGCGATCACCAATGAGGGCGGCGTTGTCGACAAATACATGGGGGATGGGCTGCTGGCGGTTTTCGAAAAACCCGACGCCGCGGAGTCCGCCCGCGCCGGGTTGAGCGCTGCCGTGGAAATCAGCCACGCCCTCGACATGTTCAACCAACAGCTTGATGCCGAAGGCAGCCCCGTTATTCGCATCGGGATTGGGCTACATCTTGGTGATCTGGTCCTGGGCGAGATCGGAGCGCAGGGACACGCCTCGAAGACGATCATCGGCGATGCCGTCAATGTTGCCAGCCGTCTGGAAAGCGAAACCAAGGCACTGGGGGTCGAGCTGTTGGTTTCCGAGAAGTTGTTGAAGGCTGCTGGTGTCACCATGCCCAAAGACGATATCAGGCTGTTCCAGCTGCGCGGTGTGTCCGAGCCGATTCCCGCCCTGCCTGCCACCCGAGCTGCAGAGCTTGGGCGGAGCACCTCGGAACAGGAACAGACATACTCCGCCTAGGCGAATAACCGCAGCTTGTAGGGAACAGATCATCGAATTGATTTCTGAATTAGAAATTCCTTCCAATTCAAAGAATTTCAGCGCATATCCTCCTTTGTTTCAACGACGCCGGTGGACTTCGCCCATCAGTCGGTGCAAATGCCTTGAGACCGCCCGATATCCACTGGCAAATCAACACTGCGACAAGAGTATTCCGATGACGATGTTAAGCAATCTGGCCCCGATTTCCGAACTGTTTGTGTCTTATGACTCGGCTCAAAAGCTGAAAGTCGAAGCTGCCGACCTGACCAGCTGGGATCTGAGCCCGCGTCAGATCTGCGATCTGGAACTGCTGATGAACGGCGGTTTTAACCCGCTCAAGGGGTTCCTGAGCGAAGCCGATTACGACAACGTGGTCGAGAACATGCGTCTGGCTGATGGCACATTGTGGCCAATGCCCATCACTTTGGATGTGAGCAAAGACTTCGCCGAGACCATCGAGCTGGGTCAGGACATCGCCCTGCGCGATCAGGAAGGCGTGATCCTGGGCACCATGACCGTCACGGACCGCTGGACCCCGGACAAAGCGCGCGAGGCAGAAAAGGTTTTTGGCGCCAATGACGACGCCCACCCGGCAGTCAACTACCTGCACAACGTGGCAGGCAAGGTTTATCTGGGCGGGCCCGTGGTCGGTATCCAACAGCCTGTGCACTATGACTTCCGTGGGCGCCGCGACACCCCGAACGAGATGCGCGCGTATTTCCGCAAACTGGGCTGGCGCCGCATTGTCGCTTTCCAGACCCGCAACCCGCTGCATCGCGCGCATCAGGAACTGACCTTCCGCGCCGCGAAGGAAGCGCAGGCCAACCTGTTGATCCACCCGGTTGTCGGCATGACCAAGCCGGGCGACGTGGATCATTTCACCCGTGTCCGTTGTTATGAGGCGGTGCTGGACAAGTACCCGGCCTCGACCACCTCGATGAGCCTGCTGAACCTGGCCATGCGCATGGCTGGCCCGCGTGAGGCGGTCTGGCACGGCCTGATCCGTGCCAACCACGGTTGCACGCATTTTATCGTTGGCCGCGACCATGCCGGCCCCGGCAAGAACTCGGCTGGTGAGGATTTTTACGGCCCCTATGATGCGCAAGACCTGTTCCGCCAGTTCCAGGACGAGATCGGCGTGGAAATGGTCGACTTCAAGCACATGGTCTACGTGCAGGAACGCGCCCAGTACGAGCCAAATGACGAAATTCTCGACAAAGATGACGTCACGATTCTGAACATCTCGGGCACAGAGCTGCGCCGCCGTCTGTCCGAAGGTCTGGAAATTCCGGAATGGTTCAGCTTCCCCGAAGTTGTGACCGAACTGCGCAAGACCAAGCCGCCACGCAGCCAGCAAGGCTTTACCGTTTTCTTCACTGGCTTCTCGGGCTCGGGAAAATCCACGATCGCCAATGCGCTTATGGTCAAATTGATGGAGATGGGTGGCCGTCCTGTGACGCTGCTGGATGGGGATATCGTTCGTAAGAACCTGTCTTCCGAGCTGGGTTTTTCGAAAGAACACCGCGACCTGAACATCCGCCGCATCGGCTATGTCGCCTCTGAGATCACCAAGAATGGCGGCATCGCCATCTGTGCCCCAATCGCGCCTTATGCCACCACACGCCGTGCGGTTCGTGAAGATGTTGAGCAGTTCGGTGCCTTCTGCGAGGTGCATGTCGCAACCACCATCGAGGAATGTGAACGCCGCGACCGCAAGGGCCTGTACAAGCTGGCGCGCGAAGGCAAGATCAAGGAATTCACCGGTATCTCGGACCCTTACGACGTGCCTCAGAGCCCGGAACTGAGCGTTGAGACGGAGAATGTCGAGGTCGACAACTGCGCCCATCAGGTTCTGCTGAAACTGGAAAGCATGGGCCTGATCGCCGCGACCTGATCACGGTCTACACTGACCTTATTGGAGGGCCTCCGGATTTACCGGGGGCCGTTTTTTACTCTGGATTGACAATTGCCGCTGGTCTTGATGCTTATCGCCAGGTCCAAAGCGGGTTCACAGCCGATATGACGAGCAAATTGCCAACCATTGCCAGTTTCTGGTTTGGGTCCGATCTGAGCTGGTTGGAGCAACTGTGTATCCAGTCCTTTCTGGATCAAGGACACCGATTTGTCCTGTATCTTACGCATGAGGTCGACGGCATCCCCGCCGGTGTGGAGATATGTCCTGCCAGCGATATTTTCTGGCCGCCGCCTTATGCGATGAAAGGTGAAGACCGGCAGGGCGTCGCCGTCTTCTCGGACATCTTCCGGCTGCATCTGATGCGGCAGAGCGATGCCATCTGGGTCGATCTGGACGCCTATTGCGTTCAAGAATTCAGCTTTTCGACGGAATTCGTGTTTGGCCGCTGCAAGCGGGGCGATTTCCTGACTGGCGTGTTGCGCCTGCCGGAGAAATCGGCGGTTTTAGAAGCGATGCTGGGTTTTGTTATGTCAGCAAACCCGACCCAGCCCTGGCGCGGGCGCAAGGTGCACCGGCACAATCAGGACCGTGTTGCGCTTGGCGAAAGCTGGGGCATCGAAACCCTGCCCTGGGGGTGTTCGGGCCCCAAGGCTTTTGCACATTTTCTGCGCCAGACCGGAGAGGACAGCCACGCGATGACTGCCGAAACCTTTTATCCGCTGACCCCGGAGGAGCTGTGGAAACTGCACGATCCGCGCATTGCGACAGAAGAGATCCAAACCGAAGCGGTGCATTCGGTTCACATCTACGGCCACCAAAAGAAACTGATGGTCAACAAGACGGCCGGGCTGCCGGTTTCCGGGTCATATCTGCACAGGCTATGCAATCGACACGGGATTGATCCAAAGGTAGCTCCGATCGTTCCGCTAGGCTGGATGTAGCCTGTCGCGTCCGACAGGGTATTGCAGGCAGCCCTCGGTCAACGGCCTGTTCATCTATTGAGCGAACTCCGGCAGATCAACTTGACCCCGCATCAGGATATGCCCCTGACCGGCGACCTTTATCCCTGTCATTGCGTCAGGCGGACCAACACGTGTGACAGCTGCCTGTCCGGGACGGCCCATATCGTGGCCCTGCTCAGCAATGAAACTATCTTTGGTCATCAACTCATATTTCCACAAATAGGCCGCCATTGCGCCGGTGGCAGACCCGGTAAACGGATCTTCGGGCGGGCTGGGCGGAGCCAGCAGCAGGCGCGAGAAGGTATCGCCCGCTTTGGTGGCCCCTTTTAGCGTGACCAGAAACGGCTCGGCCATATCCGACCCGGAGTACCCCGCGGTCTCGGCCACTTTGCGCAAGGGACCTTCAACCAATTGCGCCGCACGCAAAGTCTCATGATCGCGCAAAACGGTGATGCAGAAAGGTAAGCCGGTCGAGACCATCTGAGGCGGGGAAATGATGGCTTCTTGTGGCAAGCCTATGGCTCCTGCCACCAGCTCAGCGGGCACTTGCGCGCCGAATTGTGGTGCGACCTGGGTCATTTCGATCTGCTCGCCCTGCAACCGGATCGACACAAGGCCCGCGCCGGTTTCCAACGTCAGACTATCGCCCGGGATCATACCGCGGGACCGCATCGCCGCGACGGTGGCAATGGTCGGGTGCCCGGCGAACGGGATTTCGCGGCTAGCCAGAAAATAACGGACACGGATGTCGGCCACGTCGGACGGGCCGGTAAAGGTGCATTCAACCAAAGAGGTTTCGCGCACATAAGCCATACAGACCTCTGACGAAAGGTGTCCGCCGCCATGAACCACGGCACAGCCGTTGCCACCAAATGCACGATCGCTGAACGCGTCCACCCAATCGAATTCGAACCAACTCATGATGCGCACTCCTGCTTGACCCTCTGCGGCACGATCACCGCAGAGACAGCAAATGTCACGTCATTTCGGCAGAGTTTTGGGTGGCCTAGTGAACGGCCACCGGGGACAGGTCATGTTCGCGTGCCAGCACAAAGGCCAGCTTGCGGTCAGCGACCAGCGCCAGTTGCTGTCCGTCGGAATCGTGGACGGCATAAAGCTGATCCAGATCGCCCGCCTGTTCTCGGACTTCCCGAGGTAGTTCAGATACGTCGACCGTTTTGACATAAACAATACGGTCGCCTTCAGCGTTGATTTCAATCGGTGTATTCATTGCTCTTACCCCTTCCGTATGTTGATTGTCTGAACCACAGTTTCCGGCACGGCGCGGGTCAGATCCACATGCAGCAGACCGTTTTCCATGATCGCTTCGCCCACCTCGACCCCGTCGGCCAGCACATACATACGCTGGAATTGACGCGCCGCGATGCCACGGTGCAGGAATATGCGCCCCTCGCTGTCGTCGCGCTGACGGCCCCGGATCACCAGTTGGCGGTCCTCGATAGTGATCGACAGATCCTCTTCGGCGAACCCGGCCACCGCCAGAGTGATGCGGTAGGAAAAGTCCGAGGTCTGTTCGATATTATAGGGCGGGTACCCTTCATTCCCGGCCTTTGCAGACCGCTCCAGAAGGCGTTCCAACTGCTCGAACCCCAATAGATGCGGGTATGAGCCAAGAGTAAGTTTCGACACGTATTCTCGTCCTTTTTTGTCAAAGCGACGTGGTGTGCGGCCCCGTTGCGGCAACCGCGTATAGTAGAATATGGGAAGAAACCAGGATGTCCACAAGGTCTGGCGCGATAACGTCTTACACACTATCTTGTTGGAGACGCACCACAACCAGCCCGAGTCGCCAATGAACGCGCCCACCGATCTTTCGATGAAAACAGATGAAGTTCTGCGGGTTGAATTGGAGGTTTTCCGCCGTCAACACCGCGATCTGGACGAGGCGATCGAAGCGCTGCACGAGAAGGGAACAGCCGATCAGCTGACCCTGCGGCGCCTGAAAAAAGAGAAACTGCGCCTGAAAGACTTCATCCGGCTTATCGAAGACCGCCTGACCCCCGATATCATCGCCTGAACGCCTTGTACCGCATTGCCAGGCAACCGGATTTGGCTATAGTGCGCGCTCTTTCTGAGCGCAGGGACAGAAGCGGATGAGCGATGTGAAAGTGGGGATCATCATGGGCAGCCAGTCGGACTGGCCCACGATGAAAGAAGCCGCGGATATTCTGGATGAACTGGGTGTCGCCTACGAGGCGCGCATCGTGTCGGCCCACCGCACGCCGGACCGGCTGTGGGATTATGGCAAGACCGCTGTTTCGCGCGGGCTTCAGGTGATTATCGCGGGTGCTGGAGGCGCTGCGCATTTGCCGGGCATGATGGCGTCGAAAACACGAGTGCCGGTGATTGGTGTTCCAGTGCAGACCCGCGCCTTGTCGGGTGTAGATTCGCTTTACTCCATCGTACAAATGCCCAAGGGTTTTCCGGTGGCGACCATGGCGATTGGGTCCGCTGGCGGGGCCAATGCGGGGCTGATGGCCGCAGGTATTCTGGCGCTGCAGGATGACGCATTGGCCGCACGGTTGGATAACTGGCGCGAGGCTTTGTCGGCTTCAATCCCCGAGGAACCGCAGGAATGAGCCGGATCGGCTTTATCGGCACCGGCCATATCGCCGCGCCAATTGCACGACTGATGGCGGCCAAAGGGCACGAGATCAGCGTGACCGAGCGCAATGCCGAAGTCTCCGCCAACTTGAAGGCGGAACTGGGCGCGACCGTTGCTGCACCTCAGGCCGTGATTGACGCCTCGGACATCGTGTTTCTGTGCCTGCGCCCTCATATCGCGGCCGAGGTACTGGCCCCCCTGACGTTCCGTGCAGATCAACAGATCGTTTCAGTGATGGCGGCCGTGTCAGCCGAGCAACTTGCCGCGCTTTGCGTACCGGCGTCGGATTTCGTGCAGACCATCCCGCTTGGTTTTCTGGAAACCGGTGGTTGTCCAATGGCGGCTTTTGGCAATGATCGCCTGCTGGCCGAGCTGTTTGAGCCAGAAAATCCTGTGGTCAAAGTTACGAATGAAGCCGCGCTGAACGCGCATTTCGCCATTTGCGCCATGGTTCCGGGCATTCTGGATTTGATGGCAACCGGGGCCAAATGGCTGGGTGACGTGACCGGCGATACGGACGGGGCTGAGTTCTATACCACGCAATTGATGGCGGGTTTTCTGGCTTCGATGGACAAAGGCACTGCCGGACGATTGGCGCAGGAGCGTGACGCGCTGGCGACCGACGGCACGTTGAGCCTGCAGATGACAGATACCCTGAAGAATCAGGACGCACATAAGGCGCTGCGTTCAGCGCTTGGCGCAATTGGCAAACGTTTGGAGAGTTGAAGATGGCGGAAATGCTTGCCCAAGGCGCGGTGATCGGAATTCTGGGGGGCGGTCAACTGGGACGGATGCTGTCTGTGGCGGCCTCCAGATTGGGCTTTGTCAGCCATATCTACGAGCCGGGCGCAAACCCGCCTGCCGAGCAGGTTGCGGACCGGGTCACAACAGCA
This sequence comes from uncultured Ruegeria sp., assembly GCF_947497005.1. Classification (GTDB taxonomy): domain Bacteria; phylum Pseudomonadota; class Alphaproteobacteria; order Rhodobacterales; family Rhodobacteraceae; genus Ruegeria. Next base: position 141,023 of record NZ_CANMFF010000011.1, read on the forward strand.
GCTTATGACGATGTTGAGGCGCTGAGAGTTTTTGCTGATGCCGTCGACGTCATCACCTATGAGTTCGAGAACATCCCGACTGAAGCGCTGGACATTCTGGAAGCCCATTGTCCGATCCGCCCCGGACGCGAGGCGCTGCGCGTCAGTCAGGATCGCCTGACCGAAAAGACCTTTCTGCAAGAGCTGGCCCTGAAGACGGCCCCGTATGCGGATGTAACTGATCTGGGCAGCATGAAGGAAGCGATCGACCAAATCGGCACCCCTGCTATCCTCAAGACCCGCCGCTTTGGCTATGACGGCAAGGGACAAGCCCGGCTGCGTAGCCCTGAGGATGCAACGGCCGCTTTGGCCGATATGGCTGGTGCGCCTGCCGTTCTGGAAGGCTTCGTGGATTTTTCGCATGAGGTCTCGATCATCGCGGCACGCGGGCTGGACGGTCAGGTCGCCTGTTTCGACCCCGGTGAGAATGTGCACCGTGACGGTATTCTGCACACGACCACCATCCCCGCCCGCTTGTCCCCTGGTCAGCGCACTGACGCGATCCTGCTGGCGGCCAATATCCTGAATGCGCTGGAATATGTGGGCGTCATGGGGGTTGAGCTTTTTGTAACGCCCAGCGGATTGATCGTGAACGAGATTGCGCCACGGGTCCATAACTCGGGCCACTGGACGCAGAACGGCTGCGCCGTGGATCAGTTCGAACAGCATATCCGAGCCGTGGCGGGATGGCCTTTGGGTGATGGGCAGCGTCATTCGGACGTGGTGATGGAAAACCTGATCGGCGACGACATGGACCGGGTGCCCGAACTTGCACGCGAACGGGACGTGGCATTGCATCTATACGGCAAGGCCGAGGTTAAAGCCGGGCGCAAGATGGGGCATTTCAACCGCATCAAACGTTAACGTTGTCGCGCGCACGGCGTCTTCGGCAAAACGAATGAGAAAAGGTGAGGCCTGTTCGCGCCTAACCGACGAACCGTGCTGCGATGTCACCTGACATATAGCTGACGCGCCCACCGGCCAAGGTGGCCGCGACGCGTTGGGTTTCCGAATCCAGTATGACCAAATCTGCGCGTTTGCCAGGGGCGAGCGTGCCCCGGTCCTGCAAGTCCAGCACCTGTGCGGGCCCGGATGAGATCAGCGTCCAGGCCCCAGCCATATCCAGCAGGCCGGTTTTGGCCAACATCAGCGCTGCGCGGCGCGGGCTGGGATAGTGGTAATCCGAAGCCAACGCATCACAGAGACCCATGGCGATCAGTTCGACCGCGCTGGCGTTTCCTTTGTGCGACCCACCCCGCACCACATTGGGCGAGCCGAGGATTATGTGGTCCCCGGCAGAACGTGCGGCCTCGGCGGCCTCAAGCGTTTCGGGGAATTCGGCGATGCGCACGCCTCGATCACGCCACCATGCCCGTGTCTCGGCGGTTGCGTCATCGTGGCTGCCCAGACGCACGTCCATTTCGATGAGTTCAGCGCTGAGTGCTTCGATTGCAGCGGGCACCTCGTATCTGCGGGCATGCATATTGAGCAGCATCTCAAAATGCGCATCCGGATTGCGTCCGGCTTTCAGCGCCTGCCCAGTCAGGCGCGGTGGTTTCTTGCGCTGTGCCAAACGATCATGCGGCAGGTGATCATTGAACACCACATAAGGCACCTTCCAATCCGCTATGCGACGGGCCAGACCATCGTAGTCCTCGAGCATGTTGGTCTCGAACCGCAATTGCGGGATCAGATCCGTGACGGCGCTGTGTTTGACAGCCGCGATTGCATTGAACACCTGCGCGGCAAACTCCGGGCCACGCACGCCACCTTCCCAACTGTAGAACTGAGCCAGCACGGCGGTAGTGATGCCATTGGCGGCCAGTTCGGCCTCGACCGACAAGATACCTTCATTCATCTGCTTCATCGCTCCCCGGCGCGGGGCGATATGGCGTTCAAACCCGTCACCATGCAGGTCGATGATACCAGGCAGAACCAAATAGCCCGTCAGATCAATCCTGCGCCTGGTTAGGTCTTCTTGCACCACGCCCTCTGCGATGGTCAGATCGACGCGTGACAGGCCATCACCCGGCACCAGAACCTCTGCGCCAGTCAAAGTCAGGTCCAGTGCAGTCATTGTGTGGGCTCCGAATCCGGTTCCGAGCAGTCTTGCCCGATACAGATCTCGTCTATTATTTCTGTCACACCGTCCAGCCACGTGATCTGCGGATCGAAGCGGCCAAATTCGATGAAATGCAGCGCCTGAGCCATAACGCGCGGGTTGTTCATCATGAAGGTATGGGTCACAGGCAGAACAAGATGATCGGCCATCCCTTCGACCTTCGTCGTTTCAACCGAGACCTTGCCGTCATCCTGCCCATCAATCAGCGAGGAAAACAGCGGGTTGAGAGAGTTTTTGCCCGCGATCACGCCAAGCTCAAAATCCACCGGCGGCAGGCGGCGCGGGATGCCTTCGGGGCCTGTACCCAATTGCAGGCCTGCGGGGCCATTCAGATATCCAAACACCTCCCACGCGCTAAGCTCATCGACCAGTTGGCTGCCCTGATTGGGCGGGCCGAGCATGACGACACGGCCCAGGTTTTCGGGGCGATGGTCCTGCAGCCAATAGCGCAACAGGATGCCACCCATGGAATGCGCAACAACATTGGCCTTGTCTTCACCGCAAGCCGCGAGCGCGTCCGGGATGGTTTGTTCCGCCAGTTCGGGGATGCCGATTTCGGTCGATGGGTAACCGTGGCGTACAACAGTGTAGTCATGCGCCTTGAACAGCTGCTCCATCACGGTGAACGAGGCCTCGGTTCGCGCAAGACCATGCAGCAGAACAACGCATTTCGCGCTGGCTGCGGCGGGAACAAGGCAAAAGAGTAAGGCGATCAGAAATCTCATAACCGCCAGATAAAGCCTATGAGCCCCTGATAAAAGCCCTAGCCCCGTTGACGTCGCAGCATGGCCAGCGCAATTCCACCCAAAACCAGCCCTGCGCCAACCCAAAGCCGCGCGTTCGCGGTTTCGCCCAGCAGCACAATACCGCCAAAAATAGCGATGACCGGCACGCTGAGCTGAACGACAGCCGCCGCTGACGGTGCCAATTGAGGCAACACGCGATACCACAATGCATAGCCTAGACCAGAGGTTACCCCGCCGGACAGCGCGGCCAACAGATACCCTGTTCCGTTCATCTGCCAGACGCCGCCGCTGGCCAGCAACGCCAAAGCAGTCAACGGCAACGCGACGATAAAGTTGGCGGCTGTTCCCTCCAGAGGGTTCGTTTCTGATCGCCCGGCTATCGAATAGAGGGCCCAACCGATACCAGCAGCGACCATCAGGGTCGCGCCGAACAGGTCAACCTGAAAGGTACCGGAGGGCCAGAGTACAAAGGCCAGACCTGCAAGCGCAACCCCGGCCCCCGCCGCTTGCCGCGCGGTCGGATTTGCGCCGGTCAGGGCGCCGATCGAAAACATGGTGATTTGCACGACGCCAAACAGGATCAAAGCGCCCAGCCCTGCATCCAGTGTCAGGTAAGCAAGCGAAAACCCGATCATGTAGAGCGTCAGTGACCCAGCACCAAAGGCCCGCCTTCGATTGCGCAGCGGAAGATGCCCCCCACGCGCCAGCACAAGAGCGGCCAATACCACCGCACCGGTCAGCACCCGCACGATCGCAAACCCAGCAGGATCACTGGCCCCGCTGTCAATTGCCAGGCGGTTCAGGATGGAATTCGCCGCAAAGGCGCACATGGTCAGGGCGGTTAGAAAGAACAGTCGCATAAAAACCGCATATCCGGTTGTGGGCAATATGGACACTCATATTGCACGTAAGCGCCGCCTACCCTTCACATTTTTCAGAATACTCCAGTCGAACGCGTGGTCGGGCACTGGCATACAAACGAATCGGGGCCGCCCAATGGCGACCCCGTTCGTTAGCACTATGGCCTAAGCAGCTTACATCATGCCGCCCATGCCGCCCATGTCGGGCATGCCACCGCCAGGTGCCGCGCCCTCTTTGGCGGGCTTGTCGGCAACCATTGCTTCGGTGGTGACCAGCAAGCCAGCAACCGATGCCGCGTCTTCCAGAGCTGTACGGACAACTTTGGCCGGATCGATGACGCCGAACGAGAACATGTCGCCATATTCTTCGGTCTGTGCGTTGAAGCCAAAGGCCGCTTCCGAAGATTCGCGAACTTTACCCGCAACAACCGCACCATCGACACCTGCGTTCTCGGCGATCTGACGCAGTGGCGCTTCGATGGCCTTGCGAACGATGTTGATGCCTGCGTCTTGATCAGCGTTTGCGCCTTTCAGAGTGTCCAGTGCTTTGCCAGCCTGAACCAGCGAAACACCACCACCCACAACAACGCCTTCCTGAACAGCAGCGCGTGTTGCGTTCAGAGCATCGTCTACACGGTCCTTACGCTCTTTCACTTCCACTTCGGTCATGCCACCGACGCGGATCACAGCAACACCGCCTGCCAGTTTGGCAACGCGCTCTTGCAGCTTCTCACGGTCGTAATCCGACGAAGTTTCTTCGACCTGTGTGCGGATCTGGGCAACACGTGCTTCGATCTCGGCCTTCTCGCCAGCACCGTCGACGATGGTGGTTTCGTCCTTGGTGATTTCGATTTTCTTGGCGGTGCCCAGCATGTCCATGGTGACGGACTCGAGCTTCATGCCCAGATCTTCGCTGATGACCTGACCGCCGGTCAGGATTGCGATGTCCTGCAGCATGGCCTTGCGGCGATCGCCGAAGCCCGGTGCTTTGACAGCAGCAATTTTCAGGCCGCCGCGCAGTTTGTTGACAACCAGAGTCGCCAGCGCTTCGCCTTCAACGTCTTCCGCGATGATCAGCAGCGGCTTTTGCGACTGGATCACCTGCTCGAGCAGCGGAACCATCGGCTGCAGCGAGGACAGTTTCTTTTCGTGCAGTAGGATCATGCAGTCGTCCAGATCTGCAATCATCTTGTCGGCATTGGTGACGAAGTAAGGCGACAGGTAGCCACGATCGAACTGCATACCTTCGACAACATCGGTCTCGGTTTCCAGACCTTTGTTTTCTTCGACGGTGATAACGCCTTCGTTGCCAACCTTCTGCATCGCGTCTGCGATCTGCTGGCCGATTTCGGCTTCGCCGTTGGCCGAGATAGTGCCGACCTGAGCAACTTCTGCCGAGTCTTTAACTTCGCGCGAAGCGGCTTTGATGCCTTCAACAACTTTGGCGGTCGCCAGATCGATGCCGCGCTTCAGATCCATCGGGTTCAGGCCTGCTGCGACCTGCTTCAGACCTTCTTTGACGATGGACTGAGCCAGAACGGTTGCAGTGGTGGTGCCGTCGCCGGCTTCGTCATTGGTGCGGCTGGCGACTTCTTTCACCATCTGCGCGCCCATGTTTTCGAACTTGTCTTCCAGTTCGATTTCCTTGGCAACCGATACACCGTCTTTGGTGATGCGCGGCGCGCCGAAGGATTTGTCCAGAACCACGTTGCGGCCTTTGGGGCCCAGGGTCACTTTAACAGCATCGGCCAGGATGTTCACACCTGCCAGCATGCGGTTACGGGCATCGGTGTCGAACTTGACGTCCTTTGCAGCCATGTCGTTTCTCCTTGAGAAAATGTATTGTGATGAAGATCAGAGAAAGCGCGTGGGCTTACTCGATGATCCCCATGATGTCGCTTTCTTTCATCATCAGCAGCTCTTCGCCGTCGACCTGAACCTCGGTGCCCGACCATTTGCCGAACAGGATCTTGTCACCAGCTTTTACAGCCATCGCGATCAGCTCGCCGCTGTCCTTGCGCGCGCCTTCGCCGGTTGAGACGACTTCGCCTTCGCTGGGCTTTTCTTTTGCGCTGTCAGGAATGATCAGGCCGCCTGCGGTTTTCTCTTCGCTTTCGGTACGGCGAACCAGCACACGGTCATGAAGCGGTTTCAATGCCATCTTTGTAGCTCCTTGGGCTCAAAGTTTGTTTATCCTCCCCTCGCCTTCCGACGAGGCGTTAGCACTCAGATTATGTGAGTGATAACGACGCATAGCTAGGGAGTCTCAAACACCGAGTCAACAAGTTGTAGGGGATTTTTTTTCGCGGCTTGGGTCAGTCAGCCTGTTCCCAACTGTAGGCCCAGTGTTTCAATCCGTCCGCCCCTTGAGACGTAAGCCCGTAGATGCCCTTTTCAACCTTCTCAAACCAACCATAGTGATTTTCCCGCATAAGCCGGGTGGCAATCGGAACACCAACCGACTTGGCAACCTCGGCCCCTTTGGCCGGGCCATTCTCAGCCAAAAAGGCTGCGCATTTCAGCGCATCCTGCCGATAGGCCGTCACGATGCCATGGCGTGTTGCACCCCCGGCGTTCGGGTCTCCATCCAGCCGGTCGAACTCGCGCAGCAAACGCGCGGCCCTGGCCTTGTTCTTGCGGGGTGCATAAGGGCCGGGGTCGCATTGCACCTCAACCGTGCCATCAGTCCGTACAGTGATCAGCCCCAGCCCAAGCCTTCTGCACAGTGCAAGGTTATCCTTCAACGCGCGCCGGGCGGCTCGCCCCGTGGGTTTGCTGACCGCAATGTAAACCTGATCCGTGATTTTCAGCCGCGTGATCGCCTGATGGAACAGCGCCAGAGTGAACCTGAGCTTGAGTTCGACAATCACAGGCTCATCCCCATCGCGCATTGCAACGATGTCGGCCGCGCCGACCTCGCCCTTGACGGTGTACCCCTGACGTTCCAGCAGCGTTTTGATCGGGGGATAGAGATCCTGCTCGCGGTTCATGCGCCTATGCTACGCAGATTGTTGGGGAATACCAGACGGACTGCTTGAACATCGGCTGGAGGCATGGCTATGTCTGGTTTCAACTGTTCGACCTTACTCAGGCGGGTTCCATGCGTTTGCTGACAACTCTTGCTTTCCTTCTGTTTCCGATCTCGGCCCAGGCCGTGTGTGAAGGGGCGGATCTGCGGCCGCAACTGTCTGCTGAAACCCGGGCTGAGTTGCAAAACGCCGTGGCCGACATCGCCTATCCCGAGGGCAATCACTGGATTGCACGCAAAGGCGACACCGTTCTGCATATCATAGGCACGTTACATACGTTCGACCCGCGCATGGAGGATGTCGTTGATCGCCTGTCACCCGAACTGAGCAAGGTCGACGCGTTCTATTTCGAAGTCACCCAAGCGGAAATGGACGCCTTCGAAAAGAATATGGCCAACGACCTGAGCGCTGTGATGATGACCTCGGGGCCCACATTGATCGACCTGATGACGGAGGAGGATTGGGCAGCGCTATCTACGGCACTGGCGCAACGCGGCATCCCCGGCTGGATGGCGGCCAAAATGCGCCCGTGGTTCCTGACCATGATGCTAAGCATCCCGCCCTGCATGATTGAAGATCCCAACGCTACCTATGGAATGGACGCCCGCCTGACCGATCTGGCCGTGGACAAAGCTATCCCTCAATACTCACTGGAACGCATCGAAGACCTGATTGCCATGTTTGACAGCCATCCGCTGGAGGAACAGGTCGAATCGCTGGTGCGTCTGTCCGGGGCCATGCAGGGCAATGCTGACCAGCTGGCCACCATGACCAACGCCTATATGGAAGAAAAACACGCCGAGATCATGCAGTTTGCCCGCCTTCAGGGGCTGGAGCAGTCAGGACTGAGCCCCAAGGTTTTTGATGAGGAATGGCAAGGGTTCGAACAGCAATTGCTGGTGCAGCGAAACGCCAGTTGGATGGAACAGATTCTGGACATCAGGGACCAGACGGTTGTCATAGCAGTCGGCGCGGGACATCTGAGTGATGACCACGGCCTGCTGAACCAGCTGGAGCAGGCCGGATACACTCTGACACGCGCTGCGTTCTGATCCGGTTCGGCGGTTTTCAGACCAAGCGTCGCAGACCGGCTGCTGCAGCGTGACAACAGCGTTTACCCGCCCTATAACGCGCGCAAAATTCCAATCCGCAGGACTCTGACATGACTACGCTCGTATTTGGCCACAAATCCCCCGACACCGACTCTACAGGTTCGCCGATCCTGTGGTCCTGGTACCTGAACGAAGTCAAAGGTGAGCAGACCGAGCCCGTTTTGCTGGGAGAGCCCAACACCGAAGCGACGTTCATGCTGGAAAACTGGGATCTTCCCAAGCCGCGTATCATCGACGATCTGGCCGCAGACACTCCGGTGGTTATCGTCGACACCAACAACCCGGCTGAATTGCCCGCCAATATCAACGATGCGAATATTCTTGCGATCATCGACCACCATAAGCTGGTCGGTGGTCTGGAAACCAAAGGTCCGATCGACATCACCGTGCGGCCGCTGGCCTGCACCGCAACCATCATGGTCGACCTGATGGGTGAAGATTCCGCCAAAATGCCCGATGCGATCAAGGGCGCTGCCCTGACCTGCATCCTGTCGGACACTCTGGAATTCCGCTCGCCCACAACAACCGCTCATGACCGTGCAGTGGCAGAACGGCTGGCGGCTGAGCTGGAGCTGGATATCTCGGCCTATGCCGCAGACATGTTTGCGGCGAAATCGGATGTCTCGTCCTTCTCGGACGCCGAGCTGATCCGCATGGACAGCAAGGAATACGAGGTTGACGGCACCAAGTTCCGTGTCTCGGTTCTGGAGACCACGGCCCCCGACGTTGTGCTGGACCGCAAGGCCAGCCTGGCGGAGTCGATGGGGGATGTCGCCAAGGAAGACGGCGTTGATCAGGTTCTGCTGTTCGTGGTCGACATCCTGAACGAGGAGGCCACGCTGCTGGTGCCCAACGATCTGGTCAAAGGTGTTGCAGAAAAGAGCTTTGGCGCGGCCGTCGACGGTGACACCGTTGTTCTGCCGGGCATCATGAGCCGGAAAAAGCAGATCATTCCGAACCTGAAGGTTTGATCGCTTAACCACTTATGCAAAGGGCGTCCGTTTCGGGCGCCTTTTTTCTTTTCTACCGGCCATTTGCGGAAACGGCATCGGTTGCTAATCTGGCTTTAGGTGCGAAGCCTATTCCAGATCAGGCACAGACAATGGTCGTTCGAAAACTTAGCACTACCCGGGGCATCCTTCTTTTTGAAGGCACCGACAAGGCTGCGTATTGGCGACGCTTTGCAATGTTGCTGACGCTGTCGGTCGTGATTGCCACCATGGGATTGCTGCGCAATTCCGGCGCAGTTGTCATCGCGGCCATGCTTGTGGCACCGCTTATGACCCCGATTCTTGGGGTCGCTGCCGCGATGGTTATGGGATGGCTGAAACGCGCAGTGACTCTGGCGCTCACGGTTTGCCTGGCAGCTATTGCCTGCGTTCTGATGGCCTGGCTTCTGGTCTATGTCGCTGACGTCCCGCGTGGCATACTGATCCCGGATCAGGTCCTTGCGCGCACCGATCCCGGCACAGAAGACCTGATCGTCGCGCTCGCCGCCGGGGTTGCCGGGGCCTATGTTCAGATCAACAAGTCCGAGCTGAGCCTTCTGCCCGGCGCGGCAATTGGCGTGTCGCTGGTTCCGCCTCTCTCGGCTTCGGGCATTCTGCTGTATTTTGATGAACCTGCCGAGGCCTATGAGGCAGGGCTGCTTTTCGCAACCAACCTGGGTGCGATCATTCTGTCAGCCTGCGCGGTCTATCTGGTTTATGCTGCACGGTCAGTGATCTTCAGCAAAGGCAAGCGCAAGCTGAACTTTACGGCAAGCGTGTTTGTTGCAATCGCATTTTTGGTCATCGTCGTTCTGCAACTCGGGAACTCCACCTATAACCGGTATTTGGAGACGCGGACCGAAGCCCAGTTGGCGGATGCCATTCGGGAATGGGCCGATCCGGTTTCCGTGGAAATCATCCGCATCGACGTCAACGCCCAACGCAAGCGGGCCGAGGTCTGGCTAATCGTAGACCTGCCAGCGGAAGCACAGTTCAAAGTCTCGTCTGTGGCAGGTCTGTTGCCAGAGAAGTTGCGTGAAGCGCCTCTGGTCGAGGTGTTACAGGGGGAACTCGGACCCGGTTATATGGCGATCATCCGGTATCAGACCCGAATTGGGGCGCAGATCATTCTAGGAACAGAAAACGTTCAGCAGGCCCCGGATGTTTCGGATATTACCGAAGACGAGTAACGGATTCACCAAATCCTTAGCGCAAACGGGAATGCGGGATGGTGTTCGCGCCCAAGCTTTGCCATAGCTGTCGCAAGCGCGATATCAGACCCAGAGGCCCCCATGACCCAGATCGTTTCCTCGCTTGCCGAGATTTCCGACCGCTACAAGGCGTTGTTTGTCGACCTTTGGGGCTGTGTTCACAACGGCATTACGGCCTACCCCGAAGCCGTCGCTGCCTTGCAGTCCTATCGCGCGAACGGTGGACTGGTCGTGCTGGTCACGAACTCTCCGAAACCCCGCGCAGGTGTGGCAGAGCAGTTGGGGCAGTTCAACGTCCCCGCCGATGCATATGACACCATCGCCACAAGCGGGGATTCCGCGCGGTCGGCGATGTTCCGGGGCGCCGTCGGGCACAAGGTTTACTTCATGGGAGAATGGCAGCGCGACGCGGGCTTTTTCGAGCCGTTGAAACTGCTGCATCACCCGATCCACATCGAGCGTGTGCCTTTGAAGAAGGCCGAAGGCATTGTCTGCTGTGGTCCGTTCGACACGATGGCCGACCCGGATGTGAACCGGCCCGATTTCCTGTATGCCAAGCAGATGGGCATGAAACTGCTCTGTGCCAATCCTGATATCGTGGTCGACCGGGGCGAAGTGCGGGAATGGTGCGCTGGCGCCTTGGCCAGGCTTTATACCGAAATGGGCGGAGAGAGCCTGTATTTCGGTAAACCACATCCGCCGATCTATGATTTGGCCCGCCTGAGGTTGCAGGAATTGGGTAATGATATTCCCGATGGCGACATTCTGGTGATCGGTGACGGTCCTCATACGGACATTCTGGGCGGCATGGGAGAGGGTATTGATTCTCTGTTCATCTCAGGCGGACTGGCCGCGGCCGAGACAAAAACGTCGCATCATCCGCACCATGAATCCCTAACCGCCTATATCGAAAGGGAAAAGATTAATCCGACCTATACAATTGGTCGCTTGCGATAGTCAGAAAAGACTTGATTTTCTGCATCTGCGAAGTAATAAAGTTGCCAACCTTGGCCAAATGATGGTTTTTTCTTTCACGGCCGATTTCGAGTGAGGGCAACATGTTGGACAATCTTCCACGCGGAACGATCTGTATCGAAGACATCGAAATGGGCATGTCCCGCCACCTGCGCAAAGTGGTTACGGATGAGGACATCGAGATGTTCGCGCAGATCTCGACCGACCGGAATCCGGTGCATCTGGATGACGACTATGCCCGCGATACGATCTTCGAAGGCCGTATTGCCCACGGGATGCTGACAGCCGGTCTGATTTCGGCTGTGATCGGTGAACAACTGCCCGGCCATGGCACGGTTTACATGGGCCAGTCCCTGAAATTCCTGGCCCCCGTGCGCCCGGGAGACATGGTTTATGCCGAGGTGAAAGTGGTCGACATCGACTTTTCCAGGCGCCGCGTTAAGCTGGACTGCCACTGCTCGGTCGAAGGCAAGAAGGTTCTGATTGGTGAAGCTATGGTGCTAGCCCCGTCGCGCAAGTTCGACTGATTGGCAAACCAACCCATGTAAAAGGCGCCCAACCGGCGCCTTTCTTCTTTTAGACACTGGTTTTTGCGTGAAGCCGTCAGGAAGGGCGGGCGCGTTTACGTCCTTTCAACGCGCCGGATTCCAGAATGATATCTGAAACCACATGTTCGCGCCTGTAAGCCATCACATGGACCCCGGAAACTCCGGCGATGTCCCGGATCTGCTGGATCAGTTCGATACAGATCTTCTTGCCCTCTTCAGCAGGCTTTTCGACCTTCTCCATCCGCTCGATAACCGGATCCGGGATATGAATGCCGGGCACATTGGAGCGCATCCAACGCGCCGCGCGCGCCGAAGCGATCGGACCCACACCCGCGATGATGAACACTTTCTTGTCCAGACCGGCATCCCGCACTCGCGCCATGAATTTCTCAAAGAGCGGGATATCGTAGATGTAATTGGTCTGAATATATTCGGCCCCGGCCTCGACCTTTTTTGCCAGCCGATCCGGACGCCAGTCGTAAGGTGGTATGCAGGGGTTTTCCGCCGCCCCCAAGAACAGTTGCGGTGGGCGCGTGATCTTACGACCCGAGAGGAACTTTCCCTGATCGCGCATCGTTCGGATCGTACGCAGCAAGGTCAGGGAATCGAAGTCAAACACCGGTTTCGCGCCCGGCTGATCCCCGACGCCCACACCATCGCCGGTCAAGCAGAGCACGTTGCTCACGCCCAGCGCCGCAGCCCCCAGAACATCGCCCTGAATTGCGATCCGGTTCCGGTCTCGGCAAGAAATCTGGTAGACCGGGGAATACCCAGCGCGCGTCAACAAGGCACAGATTCCGATAGAGGACATATGGCAATTGGCGCCCGAAGCATCGGTTGCATTGATCGCATCCGCCACTTCGCCCAGCGGCTGCGCAGCTTGGAAAACATCCTCGGGATCAGCGCTGTCGGGTGGGTTCAGTTCGGCGGTCACAGCGAAACGACCCGAGCGCAACACCCTCTCTAATCGACTGTGCGACACATATCCTTCAGGAACTGGAACATAGCCTATCGGCTCTACTTCGCTGCGATGGGCGTCACTCATTTCTTCAGCTCCTGATTCACCGCGTTGGGCGGTTCAGCGGCCAGCGGGGCCGCCGAGGGTTCATTCTCGCGCGCCTCCGGGAAGGCCTGCGCCAGAGTTTCGCGTGCTGCGTCCATGGCGTCGCGTTCCTGCGCTGCAATCTCGCGGCTGACCCGCAACCATGATGACGATCCCTTCAACGTGTGTTCCACCGGCGGAAGAACTTCTTTTATTTTGTCGCCCCCGTGCCGCATACGGCTGGCTCCGTCCCAGGCCAGAGCCCAGACACATTTCATATCGGGCTTCACCTCGCAGAACTCACCGGGGCGTACGCCGCCGCATGGGCCGTTGCGCAATTGCTTTGGGCAGTTCATCGGGCAGGACATGCCGGTTGATGACAACACGCATTGCCCGCACATCTTGCAGTCAAACAACAGGGTTTTTACGCCCTTTTCGACCAGCGCGATGGGGCGTTCGACGCGGTTGTATCCGATTTTGGCAAAGAGCGGGTCCATCGCGACCATGCCGCGTTCGACGTATTTGTAGATCCACTCGAATGTGCGGGCATGGCGAATCGCGAACAGTCGCAATCGATACATGGGTCTGCCTCCTGTGCTGGGTTCATGTGAACCTGGCCGGGCCATAATCCGGTTCGCGGCATGTTCCGGGGACCGGATGTTCAGTCTACACTCAGGTTTTTTTTTGAATCAAGCAGTTGGCCGAATGCCGCGCGACAATCAGGGGATGGTCGCGTGTGTTTTTAGGTTTGATGATTGGTTTTGGGCTGTTTCGTCAGGGTGCGGTCATTGAATTCAAACTGCTGCTTGAACAAATCGCAACGCAACGCTACGCAATCGCCTATGCACATCATCCGGGATTTCCAGTTTGTCGAGCCAGAAGATCGCGGCGCCAGCGTGGCGATCGGGAATTTTGACGGCGTCCATGTGGGTCACCAGTCGGTGATTGAACTGGCGCTAAACGCCGCCCCCGAAGCGCCGCTGGGTGTCATGACCTTTGAACCCCATCCGCGTGAGTATTTTGCACCTGACTCTCCTCCGTTTCGTCTGATGCGGGGCAATGCGCGGGCGCACCGGCTTGAGAAGCTGGGTGTAAAGAAGCTGTATGAGCTGCCGTTCAACGCGGCGCTGGCGGGTCTGTCGCCAGAGGAGTTCGCGCGTATTGTCATCTGTGACGGGCTGGGCCTGTCTCATGTGGTTGTGGGGGCCGATTTCTGCTTTGGTAAGGGCCGCAGCGGTACCGCCGACGATCTGGTAAGGTTCGGACAAGAGATGGGATTTGGCGTGACGATAGCCCCTTTGATGGAACGGTCTGAGAACGTGGTGTCGTCAACCGCCATCCGTACCGCGCTGAGCGAGGGCCGCCCAAGAGACGCAGCCGCGATGCTGGGCCATTGGCACAGGATCGAGGGCGAAGTGATCGGTGGTGAGCAGCGCGGGCGGGAACTGGGCTTTCCGACCGCAAACATGTCCATCGAAGGGCTGCACCCGCCCAAATTCGGAGTCTACGCCGTATTGGTCGATGTGCTGGATGGCCCGCATCAGGGCAGCTATCACGGCGCGGCCTCGGTCGGGGTGCGCCCGATGTTTCACGGCGAAGTGCCCAATATCGAAACCTTCCTTTTCAACTTTTCGGGCGATCTGTACGGAGCAACGCTGTCGGTGGGCCTGATCGATTTTCTGCGCCCTGAAATGACCTTTGACGGGCTGGATGGTCTGATCGCGCAGATGAATGCCGATTGCAAAAAAGCTCAAGGCATTCTGGCCGCCCTATGAGCGCTGATCCGATTGAACGCGCAGGCCTGCCTGCCCGGTTTTGGGAACGCAAACCGCTGCGCAAGATGAACCAGCGCGAGTGGGAGGCTTTGTGCGACGGATGCGGTAAATGCTGCCTGAACAAGCTGGAAGATGAAGACACGGGCGAAGTCGCCCTGACCTGCGTTGCTTGCCGTCTGCTGGACGATGAAAGCTGCCGCTGCACACAATACGACATCCGGCACCAATTCGTGCCTGAATGCATCGTCATGACACCCGACAATATCGATGAGCACGCCTATTGGTTGCCACAAACCTGCGCGTATCGGCTGCTTTGGGAAGGCAAGCCGCTTTATGACTGGCACCCTTTGATTTCAGGTACACCGGACAGCGTGCACGCGGCAGGTGTATCGGTTCAGGGGCGCACGGTGTCCGAGTTCGAAACCCCCATGGAAGAGTGGGAAGACTATATCATCGAGGAGCCAAGCTGATGTATTTCGCGTCTGACAATTCCGGACCGGTTCACCCACAGGTCATGGCCAAACTGGCCGAGGCCAATCGAGGCTATCAGATGGCCTATGGCGCCGACACGATGATGAATGAGGTGCGCGACTGCATCCGCAGCATTTTTGAGGCCCCCGGCGCTGCCGTTTATCTGGTGGCGACAGGGACGGCGGCAAATTCGCTGGCTCTGGCGACCCTGTCCAACCCCTGGGAAACGATCTTCTGCTCTCCGGTCGCTCATATCCATGAAGACGAGTGCAACGCGCCTGAGTTTTACACTGGCGCCAAGCTGACCCTTGTCCCCGGCGGCGACAAGATGACGCCAGAGGCGCTGCGCGGGTCGATCTTTGGCGAAGAAACGCGCGGGGTGCACGGGCCACAGCGCGGGCCAGTATCGATCACACAAGTGACCGAGCGTGGATCGGTCTATTCGCTGGAGGAATTGCAGGCACTGTGCGGCGTTGCCAAGGACTATGGCCTGCCCGTCCATCTGGATGGTGCGCGATTCACCAATGCGCTTGTCGCCCTGAATTGTTCCCCGGCTGACATGACCTGGAAAGCGGGCGTTGATGCGATCAGCTTTGGGGGCACCAAGAACGGATTGATGGGCGTCGAGGCGGTGGTGTTCTTTGACGAAAGCAAAGCCTGGGAGTTTGAGCTGCGGCGCAAACGCGGGGCGCATCTGTTTTCCAAACATCGCTACCTGTCCGCTCAGATGGCGGCTTATCTTGAGAATGATCTGTGGCTGCAATCGGCGCGTCAGGCGAATGCAAATTGTGCCCGGCTGGCCGACGGCCTGCGTGCAAATGGGGCCGAGTTCTTGCACGAACCGCAGGCCAATATGATCTTTGCCGCTTTTTCACGCGCGAAGCACAAACAGCTGCATGAGGCCGGGGCAATCTATCACCTCTGGGGGGACGAGCTGGAAGGTGGCGATGACGGCCAAAGCCTTGCATGCAGACTGGTCTGCGACTGGTCGATCGGGACAGCCGAGATCGATCAGTTTCTCAGCCTGTTGTAACACCCGTCCCGTGGCCAGCTTTCCAAAGCCCCTGAAGCAGCGTGCTGGTTTCATGGGGGTGCGAAATGGGCAGCATGTGCCCCGCACTTTGAATGACCTCATGGCGTGCGTTCGGCAGACGGCGCTGCAATCCATCACAGATTGCGGGGATCGTCGGGTGGGTCTTTGATCCGCTCAGCAACAGGGTTGGCATCGATACACGCTTGCATTTTTCGGGGTCAAGCAACCCGACCTGGTCATCGTACAGAACGGGATAAGACGCAGGAACAACATGAATCCCGCGCACCATGCCCGCGCGCGTCCGCTCTGGCAGGTCAGGCCATTTTGGGCCGATACCGGTGCTCCACATCCGGTTGAACAACCGCGCGGCCAGCGCTTCGTCGCCTGCTTGGAACGCTGCTTCAATCGGTTGTGACTCTCGCAGGTGCTGATCGTACAAATCGGGCGCGTCTTGTTTTGCCACGGCAAAGAACACAGGCTCGATCAGGGTCAAGCTTCGAACAAGGTCCGGATGCTCCATGGCCAGTCTGAGCGCTACGATCGCCCCAAAGGAATGACCAACTATATCCATGGGCTTGGTCAACTCGACCGCTGCCAGCCCTGTCACCGCATCAAAGAAGTCGCTCTGACCGTCCCAATCCGGACTGCGCCCATGAGACAGCATATCCGGTGCAACAAGGGACGCGCTGCCATCCAATGCCTTGGACAGGTCAGACCACGCGCCGGAATGCGCAATGGTGCAATGAAGGGCAAGCAAGTTGCGCCCTCCGTCGCCCAATCGTCTGACGAAGACGGATTGCATCTCCGTCGGGGCTGTCACCCTTGCATCTCCGACAGATGCCGATCCAGATCGTCCAGGCGATCCTGCCCCCAGAAGCGTTGATCGTCCGGCGTGATGTAGAACGGCGCGCCGAACACGCCGCGATCCACGGCTTCTTCCAAATTGGCGGCATAAGTTTCGGCCCCGACCAGCAGTCCACTGTTGGCCAGTTCAGGATCAAACCCGGCATTTGCCAGGCAGTCCCGGATCACATCATCTTGTGCGACGTCCTTTTCCTCGGCCCAGCAGGAACGCAGGATCGACTGGCACAGCTTGCCCACGTCACCCGACCCATCCTTGATCGCAGCGATAACCGCATAAGAGGACGGCGCCATGTTGGTCGGCCAGTGGGCGGGCTGCAGATTGAACTCCATCCCCAGATTTTTCGACTGACGCAGCAATTCCTGAGCACGGTGTTCGATGCGAGAGATATGGCGGTCTTTTGGCGGCGTCCCACCGGTGCGCGCGAACAGGGCCATGATGTCCAGCGGCTTGTAGTTGATCGTCGCGCCTTGCTTCGCCGCGATCTCTTCCAACCGGTTCCCGGCCAGATAGCTGTAGGGCGAAATTGTCGCAAAATAGTAGTCAATCTGGGTCATGTTCACTTTCTCCGCTGCGTTACCTTTGCGGGACGGTAAGGCCATGCTAAGCGGTGTCAACATCACGAATCTGTCACATTGCCATTGCTGCCCGGGGACCTCAGCCGATGCCGACACTTCACGAACCCAAGCTTATCGCTGGGAACGCCAACCTTCCTCTTGCCAAAACCATCGCACGCCGTATGAGCCTTTATCGAGGTGTGGACCAGGGTTTGGTCGATGCGCGCGTCGAACGATTCAATGACGGAGAGATCTTCGTCGAGGTGTTCGAGAACGTACGCGGCGAGGATATGTTCATTATCCAGCCGACGTCGAACCCGGCCAATGACAACCTGATGGAGCTGCTGATCATCGCCGATGCGCTGCGTCGCTCTTCTGCCCAGCGGATTACGGCCGTGATCCCCTATTTCGGCTACGCTCGTCAGGACCGCCGCACCAAGGCCCGGACGCCAATCAGTGCGAAGCTGGTGGCCAACATGCTGACCGGCGCAGGGATCGAACGGATTCTGACAATGGACCTGCACGCAGCGCAGATTCAGGGCTTTTTCGATATGCCGGTCGACAACCTCTACGCCTCGCCGATCTTTGCTTTGGACGTAAAGAACCAGTTCAAGGACAGCCTGGATGAGATCATGGTGGTTTCACCCGACGTTGGCGGCGTTGCACGTGCGCGCGAGCTGGCCAAGCGGATCAACGCGCCACTGTCGATCGTGGACAAACGCCGCGAGAAAGCCGGCGAAGTGGCTGAGATGACTGTGATCGGCGACGTTAAGGACAAGATCTGCCTGATCGTCGATGATATGTGTGACACCGCCGGGACGCTTTGCAAGGCCGCACAGGTGCTGCTGGATAACGGCGCGAAAGAGGTCCATTCCTACATCACGCATGGCGTCATGAGCGGCCCCGCGGTCGAGCGTGTGACGAACTCGGTGATGAAATCGCTGGTTCTGACCGATACGATCCAGCCGACCAAAGAGATTGCCAAGGCCAAGAACATTCGCATCGTGCCTACCGCGCCGATCTTTACCCAGGCGATCCTGAACATCTGGAACGGCACCAGCGTGTCTTCGCTGTTCGAAGACAAAACGCTGACGCCGATCTACGAATCCATGTACCAGATGGATTGAACTTGGAAGGGCGGGCACAAGTGCCGCCCTTTTGCTTTATTGAAATACTGATCGGCACCCCTTTGCAGGTTTAAAGCGATGGCTGCGAGCCGATCGGCAAAACAAGTGGAATGATCTCCATGACCGCAAGCAAGCGCATTGTCCTTTCCAGCGACCACGCAGCGATCGAGCTGCGCCAGGCCGTGGCCAATCACATTTCCCAGCAAGGCTGGGACGTGGTCGATATCGGTCCGACGACACCCGAGAGCACCCATTACCCCAAACATGGCAAGGCCGCAGCGCAGGCTGTCGCGTCAGGTGATTGCGGTTTGGGCATCATCCTGTGCGGTACCGGTCAGGGCATCATGATGGCCGCCAATAAAGTGCCGGGCATTCGCTGCGGTGTGTGTTCAGACGCGTTCTCGGCCCGCATGATCCGCCAGCACAACGACGCCAACATGCTGTCGATTGGCGCCCGTGTTGTCGGTGAAGGTCAGGCATTGGATATCGTGGATGCGTTTCTGGATGCCGAATTCGAAGGCGGCCGCCACGCCACACGTGTGGACATGATCGAAGCGCAGGACGACTGAGTTAAGCGCAACAGTTCAAACGCTTGAAAAACGGCAGACCCGGGTCAGGAAATATTCCAGTCGTCCGGGTGGGCCACCTCTCCTAATGCGGTCCAGCTTGCCCGGATGCGGGCGATCCGAGTGTCGGACCATGTCCGAAACACCGCATCAAAGCCTTCGGTGGTGATGTTCTCGGCCTGCACTTCGGCCCGCAGCGCCGAGGACGTGTCGACATCCCAAAGCGATATTCCGATCTGAACGGCAGGCGGGGTGCGAAATGGTTCTTTGAATTGAATGGATGTGCGACGTTCGCGAGGGCCCTGCCCGGTCCACATCTCACCGCCTTCGGCAAATTCCGAAAACAGCACTTCTTCGCCCTGATCAACTCCAATGGGATGGGTTAGGAATTTTTTCATTTTGTCATCATTATTCTTGAATTCCCGCAACTTATCCCGGCTTTTTGGCAAAAGCACGACAAAAAAACGGCCCCGCAAATGCGAGGCCGCTCAAGTCTTTCACTGAAAAGCCTGATTACAGGCTCATATGCGTCCCAAGCGCTTCCATGTCGGCCAGCAGCTTGGCAGCATCGTCGACAATGGTCTGATCATCGCCACCCTTGGCGGCCTCGTGCGAGGCGCGGGCGTCTTCGATCAGCTCGTCCAGCTGTGCGCGGGTCACTTCCGCTACCGGAATGGCCTTTTCGGCCAGAACCGACAAGCTGTCGCCGTTGATTTGGGCAAAACCGCCGGTGACCAGGTATTCGCTGGACCCTTCGGGTGCCTCAACCTTCAGCAGACCGGGGCGCAGCGTAGTGATGGTGGGGGCATGATCGGGCATCGCCGTCATGTCCCCGTCCGCGCCGGGAATCTGGACCGCGGTCGCGCTGAGCGAAGCTAGGCTCCGCTCGGGGCTGACGAGGTCGAATTGCATCGTGTTTGCCATCAGGTGTGCTCCTTAGGCGGCTTCTGCGGCCATCTTCTCCGCTTTGGCGATCACGTCGTCGATGCCGCCAACCATCAGGAAGGCCGCTTCGGGCAGGTGATCGTATTCGCCGGCCACAACGGCCTTGAACGACGCGATGGTGACATCCAGAGGAACCTGAACACCGGGGCTGCCGGTGAAGACCTGCGCCACGTCGAACGGCTGCGACATGAAGCGTTCGATCTTACGGGCTCGGGCCACGGTCAGTTTGTCCTCTTCCGACAGTTCGTCCATGCCGAGGATGGCGATGATGTCCTGCAGCGACTTGTAGCGCTGAAGGATCTGCTGAACGTCGGTCGCAACCTTGTAGTGCTCTTCGCCAACGATGGCCGGGTCGAGCAGACGCGAGGTCGAGTCGAGCGGGTCAACCGCAGGGTAAATACCCTTTTCCGAGATCGCACGGTTCAGAACGGTGGTCGCATCCAGGTGCGCAAACGAAGTTGCAGGCGCAGGGTCGGTAAGGTCATCCGCAGGCACGTAGATCGCCTGCACGGATGTGATCGAGCCCGACTTGGTCGAGGTGATGCGTTCCTGCAGGGCGCCCATGTCGGTGGCCAGCGTCGGCTGGTAACCCACAGCCGAAGGAATACGTCCCAGCAGAGCCGAAACCTCGGAGCCCGCCTGCGTGAAGCGGAAGATGTTGTCGACGAAGAACAGAACGTCGGTACCGGACTGGTCGCGGAACTGCTCGGCCAAGGTCAGACCGGTCAGAGCAACACGCGCACGCGCACCCGGAGGTTCGTTCATCTGACCGTAAACCAGGGCAACTTGCGATTCCGACAGATTGTCCGGCTTGATCACGTTCGATTCAATCATCTCGTGGTACAGGTCGTTGCCTTCACGGGTCCGTTCACCAACACCGGCGAACACTGAGAAGCCCGAGTGCACTTTGGCGATGTTGTTGATCAGTTCCATGATCAGAACGGTTTTACCAACGCCGGCGCCGCCGAACAGGCCGATCTTACCGCCTTTGGCGTAGGGGGCCAGCAGGTCAACAACCTTGATGCCGGTCACCAGAACTTCCGACTCGGTCGACTGTTCCGCAAAGCTCGGCGCGGGCTGGTGGATGGCGCGGGTTTCGGTGGCTTCAACCGGACCCTTTTCGTCGATGGGGTCGCCAACAACGTTCAGGATGCGACCCAGCGTGGCGTTACCAACGGGCACCGAGATCGGCGCGCCCATGTCGGTCACTGCAGCACCGCGGACCAGACCTTCGGTCGCGTCCATCGCAATACAGCGCACAGTGTTTTCACCAAGGTGCTGCGACACTTCGAGCACCAGACGCTTGCCGTTGTTTTCGGTTTCCAGCGCGTTCAGAATTTCAGGCAGCTGATCTTCGAAGTGCACGTCGACGACGGCCCCGATGATCTGTGTGACTTTGCCTTTTGCATTCGCCATGTTTCGTCTCCGGTTAGTCTCTACAGCGCTTCGGCGCCGGAAATAATTTCAATCAGCTCGTTGGTGATCACGGCCTGACGCGAGCGGTTGAACTGGATCGTCAGCTTGTCGATCATCTCGCCCGCGTTGCGTGTCGCGTTGTCCATTGCGGACATCCGTGCACCCTGTTCCGAGGCCCCGTTTTCGAGCAGAGCCGAGAAGATCGCGGTCGCAACCCCCTTGGGGAGCAGGTCGGCCAGAATGGCCTCTTCGCTGGGCTCGTAATCGAAGATGGCACCGCTGTCGTCACCCTTCGCTTCGTCCTCGAACGAGGCGGGGATGATCTGCTGTGCCGTTGGGATCTGGGTCACAACGTTGACGAACTTCGAATAGAAGATCGTGGCAACGTCGAACTCACCCCCGTCGAAACGGGAAAGGACGTCCTTGGCGATGTCTTGCGCGTTGGTGTACCCCAGACGCTTGACCTCGCTCAGATCGACATGGCCCACGAACAGATCGCCGAGATCACGCTTGAGCGCGTCGCGGCCTTTCTTGCCGACGGTCAGAACTTTGACCGTCTTGCCTTTGAGGCGCAGCTCTTCCGCTTTGACACGGGCCAGCTTGGCAATATTCGAGTTGAAGCCGCCACACAGGCCGCGTTCAGCTGTCATGACAACCAGCAGATGGACATCATCGCTGCCCGTACCCCGGAGCAGCTTGGGGGCGCTGTCGCTGCCCCCGACCGATGCCGACAGCCCCGCCATCACGGCATTGAACCGCTCGGCATAGGGTCGCGAGGCTTCGGCTGATTCCTGGGCGCGGCGCAGTTTTGCAGCCGCGACCATCTGCATGGCCTTGGTGATCTTGCGGGTCGATTTGACCGACTCGATCCTGTTTTTAAGATCCTTAAGATTTGGCATATGCCCGCCTCTCCCTTAAGCGAAGGTTGCGGCGTATTCGTCAATCGCAGCCTTGATCTTGTCGGAAGCGTCGCCCTTGATCTTGGGATCTTCGTCGGTGATCCACTGAAGCAGGTCGGCGTGCTTGCCGCGCAGATGCGCCAGCAGGCCAGCCTCGTAGCGGCCAACATCGGATACGTTGATCTTGTCGAGGTAACCGTTGGTACCGGCGAAGATGACGCAGACGATTTCAGCGTTGGTCAGCGGCGAATACTGCGGCTGCTTCATCAGTTCGGTCAGACGGGCACCACGGTTCAGCAGCTGCTGGGTCGCGGCGTCAAGATCGGAACCAAACTGCGCAAACGCAGCCATCTCGCGATACTGCGCCAGTTCCAGTTTAACCGGACCGGCAACCGACTTCATCGAGTTGGTCTGAGCAGACGAGCCCACACGCGAAACCGACAGACCGGTGTTCACGGCAGGACGGATACCCTGATAGAACAGCTCGGTTTCCAGAAAGATCTGACCGTCGGTGATCGAGATCACGTTGGTCGGAATAAACGCGGAAACGTCACCACCCTGAGTTTCGATCACCGGCAGAGCGGTCAGCGAACCGGCGCCGAAATCTTCGTTCAGCTTCGCCGAACGCTCCAGCAGGCGGGAGTGGAGGTAGAAAACGTCACCAGGATAGGCTTCACGGCCGGGCGGACGACGCAGCAACAGCGACATCTGACGATAAGACACAGCCTGTTTCGACAGGTCATCATAGATGATCAGCGCGTGGCGGCCGTTGTCACGGAAGAATTCGGCCATCGCGGTTGCGGCATAGGGTGCCAGAAACTGCATCGGTGCCGGGTCGGACGCGGTTGCAGCCACAACGATCGAATAGTCAATCGCGCCGGATTCTTCCAGTTTCTTCACCAACTGGGCAACGGTCGAACGCTTCTGACCGATCGCGACGTAAACGCAGTACAGCTTCTTCGACTCGTCGTCGCCTGCTGCTTCGTTGTAGGTTTTCTGGTTCAGGATCGCGTCCAGAGCAACAGCAGTTTTACCGGTCTGACGGTCACCAATGATCAGTTCCCGCTGGCCACGGCCAATCGGGATCATCGCGTCAACCGATTTCAGGCCGGTTGCCATCGGCTCGTGCACCGATTTACGCGGGATGATGCCCGGCGCCTTAACGTCTGCAACGCCGCGCTCGGTCGATTCGATGGGACCTTTGCCGTCCAGCGGGTTGCCCAGACCGTCAACAACACGACCCAGCAGACCGTTACCAATCGGAACGTCCACGATTGAGTTCGTGCGCTTGACGGTGTCACCTTCTTTGATGTCACGGTCGGACCCGAAGATAACGACACCAACGTTGTCGCTTTCCAGGTTCAGCGCCATGCCCATGATGCCGCCGGGGAATTCGACCATTTCACCCGCTTGCACGTTGTCCAGGCCGTATACACGGGCAATCCCGTCACCGACGCTCAGCACGCGGCCGATCTCGGCCACTTCGGCTTCCTGACCAAAATTCTTGATCTGGTCCTTCAGGATTGCAGAAATCTCTGCAGCTTGGATTCCCATTTATCCGACCTCTTTCATTGCATTCTGTAGGGAGTTGAGCTTCGAACGGATCGAGCTGTCGATCATCTTCGAGCCCACTTTAACGACAAGACCGCCGATGAGGCTTTCATCCACGGTCGCATTGATTGTCACGGTTTTGCCCACACGCTCGGACAGCGTCTTGGACAGTTTATCCATCTGAGTTTTTGTCAGCGCCTTGGCCGATGCGACATCCGCTGTCACTTCGCCGCGCTGATCCGCCAGCATGTCGCGCAGAACTTGCACCAGCTGCGGCACAACGAACAGGCGGCGTTTCTGTGCCATCAAAGCCAACGTGTTGCGCAGGATGGCATGCAGGCCCATCTTGTCAGCAATTGCAGTGATCGCGCCTTCCTGTTCAACGCGGGAAACCAACGGCGAGGCGATCAGGTCGCGCAACTCGATGCTGTCGCCCAGTGCTGCTGTCAAATCATTGATGCCGGATTCCAGACCTGCAAGGTCATTATTCTCTTTTGCGATCTCAAAAATCGCTGTGGCATAGCGCTCGGCAATGCCTGTGGAAATCGAAGCTGGTTCGGACACGTCCACCCTTCCGATACTTTGGGCCCCGAATTCGCGTGCGGCAGCTACCCCGGGGGCGTGAAGAAACCCCGTCCATAAAGGGCGGGGATCAAAATCACCGGGGATGTAACAGAGGTGAACCAACCAAGCAATACGCTATAGCGGTAACAGATTTATCCACAAATCATTACTTTTCAACTACTTACACCAAGTGCGACGGTTTGAACACATCGACCCAGTTGAAAAATGTTACGAATATGCAGGTTTTTGCGATTCCTGTGACTTTTTTCCCGCGATTTTATCGCATGGTAATGCCCGTGATTGTCATGCGGGCTTCAACAAACCATCCAGCGCCTTGATCGGTTTTTTGACAGCATCCTTGGTGATGTTGCCGCTGGGCGGACGGATACGTTTGCTGACTTCGACCATCAGCACACCGCCTGCCATCACGGTCGGCATTCGCTGGCCGGTCTTTTCAATCAGGCTGCCGGATTTCAGCCAAAACCGGCGAAAAGACGGCGGCATGTACAAAGCCGAGCAATGTGCCTCGGGCAGGAAGTGATGCGCCTTGAGCTGGTTTTCCAGCTGAGTGGCGGAATAAGGGCGCCCAAATCCAAACGGAGTTTTATCCGAACGCGACCAAAGGCCCGCGCGGTTGGGAACTATGAAAACGGCCCTGCCGCCGGGTCCAAGAACACGCCAGCATTCATCCAGCAACTGGTTTGGCCGCTCAGACGTTTCCAGCCCGTGCATCACCACCAGCTTGTCCACATGGCCGGTCTCAATCGGCCAGAGCGTCTCTTCGGTCAGGACCGAGACATTGGGCATACCAGCGGGCCATGGCATCACGCCCTGCGGGCCGGGCATCAGCCCGAGCACCCTGCGTGCATCGGCCAGATAGGGGCGCAGCAATGGCACGGCAAAACCGAACCCGGCGACTGTCTGACCTTTGGCTTCGGGCCAAAGCTCGGTCAGGCGACCACGAATAGCCGCCTGCGCCGCACGCCCCAGGGTGCTGCGGTAGTAGAAATTCCTCAGATCCTGCACATCAAGATGCATTGCGGACATCCGGTCAATCGGCTTAGCTGGGCGCAGTCTAGCAATGAAAGGGCAAAAGGCCATGCCTCTTGAAATCGTTACAATCCCATGCCTCAGCGACAATTACGCCTTTCTGGCTCATGATGCCGTCAATGGCCAGACCGCCCTGATCGATGCGCCCGAAGCCACACCGGTTCTAAATGTGCTTGATGATCGGGGATGGACGCTGTCACACGTGCTGTTGACCCATCATCATTGGGATCACGTAGACGGATTGGCGAAAATCCTGGCCGAACACCCGGCAAAGGTCATCGGTGCCGCCGCTGACGCGCATCGCCTGCCACCGCTGGACCAGCAGGTTACCGAAGGCGAAAGTTTCGACATCGGCGGCGAACCAGTTCAGGTGCTGGACGTTTCCGGGCACACGGACGGCCATATCGCCTTCTATATGCCGCAAAGCGCGGCCGTGTTTACAGCTGACAGCCTGATGGCGCTTGGCTGTGGGCGCCTGTTTGAGGGCACACCGGCGCAAATGTGGGTGTCTTTGAACAAACTTGCCGCTCTGCCGGACAACACACTGGTCTGTTCGGGCCATGAATACACACAATCCAACGCCAAATTTGCGATTACAGTCGATCCTGACAACCAGGCCCTGAAAGATCGTGTGGCTGATATCGACCGTGCACGCGCCGCTGGTAAGGCAACCGTTCCTTCGACTCTGGCCCTTGAAAAGGCCACAAACCCGTTTCTGAGGGCTGCTGATCCGGCGATTCAGGCGCATCTTGGTATGGTTGGAGCCGACCCCGAGGTCGTTTTTGCAGAGATTCGGGGTAGAAAAGACCGGTTTTGATGCCTATTTGCCCCTCTTCACGGCCACGGTCACAACAAATGTGACTGTCAAGAGCAAGAAAACCCTTGAAGCCGGGGCACGATCAACCAAACTCTAATAGTATGAGGACATGGTTGGGATGGGGTTCCGGCCGAAAGCTCGCCCCCTTCTGACCCAATACAGAGGAGCACCCGCGTGCCTTCATTCTCGAGCACATTGGAACAAGCCATCCACGCGGCCCTTGCGGCTGCCAATGAACGGCGACATGAATTTGCAACGCTGGAGCATCTGCTACTGGCGCTTCTGGAAGAGCCTGACGCGATCCGGGTCATGAAAGCCTGCAGCGTCGATCTGGACGAACTTCGCAACACTCTGGTCGAATTCATCGACGAAGATCTTTCGAATCTGGTCACGGATATCGACGGATCCGAAGCCGTTCCAACGGCCGCGTTCCAGCGCGTCATTCAGCGTGCCGCGATCCACGTACAAAGCTCGGGCCGGACCGAAGTGACCGGCGCCAATGTACTGGTCGCCATTTTCGCTGAACGCGAAAGCAATGCCGCCTACTTCCTGCAGGAACAGGATATGACCCGTTACGACGCGGTCAATTTCATCGCGCATGGCGTGGCCAAAGACCCCGCTTATGGCGAAAGCCGCTCGGTATCCGGCGCGGATCACGTAGAAGAAGACGCCCAGACCACGTCTGGCGAGACCGAACAGAAAGAAAGCGCGCTTGGGAAATACTGCGTCGATCTGAACGCGAAATCCCGCGCTGGCGATGTCGACCCGCTGATTGGCCGCTCGGATGAGGTGGAGCGCTGCATTCAGGTGCTGTGCCGCCGCCGCAAGAATAACCCACTGCTGGTGGGGGATCCCGGCGTTGGTAAAACCGCCATCGCCGAAGGCCTGGCGCATAAGATCATCGGCGGAGAGGCCCCCGATGTGCTGGCCAACACCACGATCTATTCACTGGACATGGGCGCGCTGCTGGCCGGAACCCGCTATCGCGGTGATTTCGAAGAGCGTCTGAAGGCGGTCGTAACAGAGTTGGAGGATCACCCAGACGCGGTCCTGTTCATTGACGAAATTCACACCGTGATCGGTGCCGGTGCGACCTCAGGCGGGGCAATGGATGCCTCGAACCTGCTGAAGCCCGCGCTTCAGGGCGGCAAACTGCGCACTATGGGCTCGACGACGTACAAGGAATTCCGTCAGCACTTCGAAAAAGACCGCGCGCTGAGCCGCCGGTTCCAGAAGATCGACGTGAATGAACCTTCGGTCGAAGACAGTGTGAAAATCCTGCGCGGTCTGAAACCCTATTTTGAAGAACATCACGACATCAAATACACCGCTGATGCGATCAAGACCGCGGTGGAGCTGTCGGCCCGCTATATCAACGACCGCAAATTGCCCGACAAGGCCATCGACGTCATCGACGAGGCCGGCGCGGCGCAGCATCTGGTTGCGGAAAGCAAGCGGCGCAAGACCATCGGGGTCAAGGAAATCGAAGCGGTTGTCGCCAAGATCGCCCGCATTCCGCCCAAGAACGTCACCAAAGACGATGCCGAGCTGCTCAAAGACCTCGAAGCTTCGCTGAAACGCGTGGTGTTTGGTCAAGATCTGGCCATCGAGGCGCTGTCCAGCGCGATCAAATTGGCGCGTGCAGGTCTGCGTGAGCCTGAAAAACCCATCGGGAATTACCTGTTCGCCGGTCCGACCGGGGTCGGTAAGACCGAAGTTGCAAAACAGCTGGCGGATACGCTGGGCGTGGAACTGCTGCGTTTTGACATGTCTGAATACATGGAAAAACACGCGGTCAGTCGGTTGATCGGTGCACCTCCGGGCTATGTCGGGTTCGATCAGGGTGGTCTGCTGACCGACGGTGTCGACCAGCATCCACATTGCGTGCTGCTGCTGGACGAGATCGAAAAGGCGCACCCGGACGTGTTCAACATCCTGTTGCAGGTGATGGACCACGGCGAGCTGACGGATCACAACGGCCGTACCGTAAACTTCCGCAATGTGGTTCTGATCATGACCTCAAACGCGGGCGCGCAGGAACAGGCCAAAGCTGCCATCGGTTTCGGTCGCGACCGTCGCGAAGGCGAAGACACCGCCGCGATCGAGCGCATGTTTACCCCGGAATTCCGCAACCGTCTGGATGCCGTGATCTCGTTCGCACCGCTGCCGAAAGAGGTCATCCTGCAAGTGGTCGAAAAGTTCGTTCTGCAGCTTGAGGCGCAACTGCTGGATCGCGGTGTGACCATTGATCTGACGCCCAAAGCCGCCGAATGGCTGGCCGATAAAGGGTATGACGACAAGATGGGTGCGCGACCGCTGGGCCGTGTCATCCAAGAGCACATCAAGAAACCGCTGGCCGAGGAACTGCTTTTCGGCAAACTGGCCAAGGGTGGCGTGGTGCGGGTCTCGGTCAAGAAGGGCGAATTGGACCTGGAAATTCTCGGCCCGGATCAGCGGCGCATTCCAGGGGACAAGCCCCCGCTGTTGACTGCGGACTGAGTGCCGATGGACACCTAAAACAGAAAACCCGCCGATCAGGGCGGGTTTTTTATTTGCGGCGGCATCACCAGGACATGGCCGCTTTGCTATAATTACCGGATACGAGACTGGCGGTTTCGCACCGGGCAAAGCACCCGGAAAACCTGAAGCTGCCTGCGCCTTGCCGCATAATATTCGGTCAGGATGCAATAGGCATAACGCACCTCGTCACCGCGCCGACACAGAGCCGACAGGAGCGCGATACCCACATCGCGGAATTTGCGAAGCCACCCGGCTTCGGCAGGCACGAAATATTCGAAGTCAATGAACCGTATCTGACGCCCGTCCCAACACATGTCCCGTAAGGCAGGGCGTCCATGAGCGAAGCCCGCCGAATGCAGACGCGCCAGAGCATGTCTTGCCGCACGGCACGCTTTGAGTTTCTCGGCAGTCGTGACAAAATTGGTCCCGCAGAGTTTAGTCAAGCTGACACCGGCATCCTCAACAGCCATAAACCCGTCGTCTTCAGCTACGATTCTGGGAACAGGCATACCGTAATCCCATAAGAATCGATGAGACCACCGATCGCGGTCAAACGCCTGCTCGGGTTTTCGCTTTACCAGCCAGAGGTGGGGCGCGAAACGTTCGACCCGTTTCAGCCAGAACCGGTCCCCTCGCAGAGTCCGGCACAGTGTCACACGCTGATAGGGCGCACGCAGAGCCTTTTCGACCGCAATGCGTACATCTGTTGCCCTGTTGTTCCTCCGCAGCCCCGATCAACCTTTGATACGGATATAGGGCTGCGCCCATCCCGTTTCACCAGATGTACGCCAATAATCTGCGCAGAAAAAAGCAGCGTGGATGACAGATCAGAACACGGTTGATGTCGTCACCGCTCAGTCAGTTTCAGCTCGATCCGTCGGTTTTGCGCACGGGCCTCGGGCGTGTCAGCCGGATTGACCGGCTGGAACTCACCAAACCCGTTGGCCGCCAAACGGTTGGGCGGGATACCCAGCGCATCGACCATATAGCGCACAACTGACAGCGCCCGACCCTGGCTGAGTTCCCAGTTGTCGCGATACCGGCCTGAACCGGCCAGCGGGACGTTGTCGGTGTGGCCATCGACCCGGATCACCCAGTTCAGACCTGAAGGGATTTCAGCCGCCACACTACGCAGGATGTTGGCGACCTTGGCAACCTCTTGCCGCCCTTCTGCGGACAGCACGGCTGAACCCGTCGGGAACAGAACCTCGGACGAGAACACGAATCGGTCACCCTCAATCCGCACTCCGTCCTGATCGCCCAGAACATCCCGCAGTCGACCGAAGAATTCTGATCGATAGCGTTGCAGGTCTTCCGCCTGCGCCGTCAATTCCTGATTCTGACCGGCCAACGCCTCGGCCTCGGCCTCAAGGCGCAGACGTTCCGCTTCTTCCAGCAGGCGACGCCTGCGTTCTTCCGATGCAGCACGCGCCAGCGCGGCGTTCAAGTCCTGCCCCAAGGTTTGGATCTGCACCTCGGCGGTGGCATTGCGTTCTTCGAAATCGTCCAGCAATGCCTGCAACGACCCCAACTGTCCCCGCAGGGCGGCAATCTGCTGGTTCAGCAAGGCTGCTTCGCGCTGCGCCTCAACCGAGATTTCTTTCTCCTCCGAAAGCGTCGTTTCGGCGAGGGCCAACAGGGCTTGTCTCTGCTCAGCCAAAGTGCGTTGTTCATCAGCATCAGTCTGCGCCTGCGTCTGCGCTTGCAAGGCGGCTTCAAGCTGGGCTCGCAACTCGTCTGGGTTTACGTCACCGAATTGTCGCTCAAGCTCGGCCCGCGCGGCTTGCGCGGCGGCCAAAAGGGTCAATGTGCCTTCGGCCTCCTTGCGCTGCGCTTCTAAGGCCAGTGTCATGGCAGTCAGCTCGGCATCAGCGTCCTGCAAACGGTTGCGCAATGCCTCGGCAGCGGCGGCTTCGGCCAGTCGGGCGGCTTCTTCTTCGCTTAACTGCTGTTCCAGAGCCGTAATTTCAGCAGCCCGTTTCTCACCGCTTTGTTCCAGATCCGCCACCAGAGCTTCCAGCGCTTCACGGCGGGCGGCGGCCAGCCGGGCAGCCTCGGTCTGCGCATCGATTTCGTCACGGCTTTGCGCCAAGGCGAGGTTCAGTGCTTCTTGCTCGCTCAGCAGTTGCTCACGCTGTGTTTCAAGCGCCGTGATATCGCCCAGCGCCTGTTCCTGATCGGCCAGAAGGGCCGCAACCTGCGCTTCAAACTTTGTGATCCGCGTCTGTGCCTGATCCAGCGCGGCGTCCTGACGATCACGTTCGGTTGTCAGTGATGCGATCAGCGACTGAGCCTGGGCCAAATCGTCTTCGGCCCGCGACAGGGTTGTATTCAACGCCCCGAGACGCGCTTGCAACCGGCTGTTTTCACGCTCTTCCAAGCCCAGCGCGCCCGCTAGTGCTGCGATTTCGTCCGCCAGCGTGGTCAGCTCATCTTCCTGCCCCGAAATGGTTTCGCGCAGCACGAATTGAATCACCATGAAGATGGTCAGAACGAAGGTCAGTACCATCAGCAGCCCCGTCATCGCGTCCACGAATCCAGGCCAGACTGAGCCCTGAAACCGTTGACCGGTGCGGCGGGACAGCGCCATGGGTTACTCTCCTTCCGGCGTGGTGCGCACTGCGCCGCGCGGCAGGGTCAGAGCCTTGACCAGCAGTTCGATATCCTTGCGGAATTCGTTCATGCTTTCTTGTCGACCAGCCGATATCTCTTCGAGAATACGCAGCAGCTGCACGTCCATCGAGCGTAGGCGCATCCGGCTTTCGGCGTCTATGCCTTCACCTGAACCATGATCGCGCATGTGATCCAGCAATGCGTCCTGCCCAAGAGCCACTCGCTCCAAAGCCGAGGTGACAGTTTCGGTACTGGCCTGACGATTGTTCATCTCACCAATCACATCGACCAATTGTCCGAGTTTGGCCGAAACTTCTGCCCGCTCACTTTCCTGAGTCGAAAACAGATTCTGCAACGCATCCATCTGTTCTGACATGGCGTCGAGAACAGGCGTGAGCACAGCGATTTCGGCACCGCCGTCTTCACCGCCCGCAAAACCGACGCGGGTGATCGAGGACAACCATTCTTCGAGCTCGCGATAAAAACGATTTTGACCGTGCCCCGCAAAAACTTCCAGCAGACCAACGATCAGCGATCCGGCCAAACCCAGTAATGACGAGCCAAATGCAACCCCCATCCCTTGCAGCTGCGCCTCGAGCCCGGTCATCAGGCGGTTGAAAACCGCCAGTCCTTCCTCACCTTCCTGCGGGTTCAGGCTGCGGATGGTATCGACGATGGCGGGTACGGTTGTTGCCAGACCAAAGAAGGTGCCCAGCAGACCCAGATAGATCAGCACGTTGGTGATATAACGGGTAATTTCCCGCTCTTCCTCGACCCGCTCGGCCACGGAATCCAGAATGGAACGGGTTGAGGTAGAACTGATCTGTGACCGCGCCCCTCGTTCGCGCAGCAATGAAGCCAAGGGCGCAAGCAATTGCGGAGTGCGGGCATCTTCGCGAACAACGCCACCGACAAAGGCCTCGATCCAGCGCACAGACCCGATCAGCTGCAAGACCTGGTAGAAACAAGCCAACACGCCGATAAAAAATACCAGCAGGATGAAGCCATTCAGATACGGATTGGCAAAGAAAACCGGCAAGACATAAGGCAGCGCCAGAAACACCCCCAGCCCGGACAGGCCGATCGCCATCAACATCAACAAGATTTGTCGAGTTGGATGCGAGAATTGGGGTCTCGCGCCCTGATGTGCCTGCGCCATGCGCGTGGTTCCCGGTTATTGCCTGCTCTGCGTCGAATCTAGCGAAATTACGCTCGTGACGCCAAGAGTTTATGCGGTGATACTGCGGACCCGTTGCGCCAACCACTCAAGATCGTGATCACGCAGTCCGATCTCGGCCAGATGCTCGGCGGTGTTGTACAGGTATTCGTCATTCGGACCGCGCCCGCCAACCGCATGGGCGATGATCTGGGCCTGATCCTCCAACGGCATCCCGCCGCAATACTGGACGTGGTCCGCATCGATCACATAGGTCACGGCGTTTACGATTTCGCCGTTTTCCAGATGCACATCCAGCATGCGTTCAACATAAGCCGATGAAATCAGCTCGCGCTCGCGCAGCTCGTGCAGGGTACGGTCTTCATGGCCTGCCTCGACGGCAAGGGCCAAACCGGTGCAGTTTGCGTTCACCTGTTCATCCAGCGCCAGCACCAGTCCCGGTTTTTCTTCGGTCCCGCGGTGGTGGATCGAACTCATGCAGAAGGACCGGGCATAGCCGTGCAACGTCGCGCGTTCGCTGCGCATCACCGGAAAGCCCGGATTCCACAGCAGCGATCCATATCCGAAAACCCACATCGTCATTGCACTGGTCCTTGCCTGTTTGGGCCTATAAACATCAATTC
The DNA here is from genome assembly GCF_947497005.1 of uncultured Ruegeria sp. Taxonomy (GTDB): domain Bacteria; phylum Pseudomonadota; class Alphaproteobacteria; order Rhodobacterales; family Rhodobacteraceae; genus Ruegeria. The sequence continues at coordinate 174,262 of NZ_CANMFF010000011.1, forward strand.
CGAGGCAGGAAAAAGGGCCATTTCAGATGCGTCTGTTACGAGTATTGATTTTTGTTACCCTGGCATGGAGCGCATATTGGTTCGTGGCCGGCTATGGCCTGCGCACCGCGATCACCAGTTGGTTCGACCAACAGGAGGCACGAGGCTGGCAAGCGGATTTCTCGGATGTCGCGACGGCAGGATATCCAACCCATCACCTGACCCGCCTGAACAATCCGGCGCTGGCCGATCCGGTGAACGGCACAGCGTGGAGCGCGGACTGGATCGAATTCAAAAGCCCCGCCATCTGGCCCGGTCGCCAGGTGTTGCGGTTCTCCGATACGCCGCAACGCCTGTCGTATTTCGACCAGACATCGATAATTGTGGCAGATGAACTGCTTGCAGAATTACAGTTGCAACCCGGTGTCTCACTCGTGCTCGAGAAAATGGCGCTGACAGCCGGGATCTGGTCGGTGACGGAAAACACCACCGCCTTGGCTTCCGGAGACACGCTGAGCCTGATCATGGAACAGGCGTCACAGCCCGAAGCCTATGCCATCACTGCCCGCGCGGATGGGTTCACGCCAGGGGAGAAACTGCGGGCACTGATGCACTCGGCTACCTCGTTGCCGCAAAGCTTTGAAACGCTGGAACTGGACATGGTCACCACTTTCGACAAGGTTTGGGACAGGTCCGCATTGGAAGACAGCCGACCGCAGCCCGTGGCCATCGACCTGCGTTTGGTCGAGATCAAATGGGGTGAGTTGCGCCTGTTCGCGACCGGCGATCTGGACGTGGACGCCCAAGGCATACCCGCCGGAGAGATCGCCGTGAAAGCCGAGAACTGGCGCGATATGATCGCCATGGCAAATGCGGCGGGCGCCCTGCCCGATCAGGCGGTCGACCCCGTCACCAGGGCGCTGAACTTTCTGGCCGGATTGGGTGGGAATCCAAACGCGCTGGACCTGCAGCTGAACTTTCGGGATGGATTTGTGGCGCTCGGTCCTCTGCCTCTAGGCCCTGCCCCGCGCCTGATCCTGCGTTAGCGGCAGTAGGGACCGCTGCGATAACGGGCCGTATCCAGGTGAAAATGGTCCTTGTGATAGCGATCCGAGTTTGGGCCCAGAACGGTGCCAAACGGGCCACAAGCCCCGCGCCAGATCTTCTTCAGCTGTTTCTGAGATGGGTTCTTGCGCCATCCGCTGAGGACGGTCACAACTTCGCCATCGGCCATCTTGAACCCCGAGATATCGATGGCTCGCCCCTTGCCATGCTCGGATATCCGCGCGCCCTTGCGGTTGTTGCGGGTCCGGCAGGCATAGTGCGCCGCCACCTGCAATTCGACCACGGGGCCGCGACGTTTGAAGGTGGGCTTGACCGTCTTGTCGACCCATTTGTTCAGCGCAATGGCGGTGCCGCAATCCATCGTTGATGGGCGGCTGAGCACCACTCCGGACACCGAGGTGATCTGCACCGCATCCTTTACGCCGCAGGCCGAGTTCTTGCTGCCGACTTTGCCAACAGGTTTGCCTTGAATAGCAATATCGCCGCAAACAGATCCTTTGCGCAGCTTGCGTCTTTTGAACAGCACCTGCTGTTCGACCGACTCAGGCCGCAAATAGGGCATGAGAGACGTGTCAGGTCCAAGAAGCGGCAGTTCCGACGGACGCGCAGCAGCGGCCGAAACTTGCGGTGAAACCGGACGCGAGACCGGACGCAGTTTGATAACATCAGAGACAACAGGCGTGTTTACAGCCTGCTGAGACAGCGAGGGGCGCGTGAGCGGCACAAGAGACTGGTCAAGAGGCGCGGCCTGAACTGTCACAGCGCCCAAAGCCACGACCCCGATCAGAATAAACCTCCAGCGCAAACTCATGAACTTGCCTTTCCCCGCCCGAAATCCGGTGCATCCGTGTCCTGCCCGGCATCGATAATGCCGCGACGAATAGCACGGGTCCGGGTGAAGTAGTCAAACAAATGCTCACCGTCGCCGGTGCGGATGGCGCGTTGCAGGGCAAACAGCTCTTCGGTGAACCGGCCAAGGATTTCCAACGTCGCGTCCTTGTTGGACAGAAACACATCGCGCCACATGGTCGGGTCCGAAGCTGCGATGCGGGTGAAATCCCGAAAACCGGCAGCCGAGTATTTGATGACCTCGCTATCGGTGACCCGGCGCAGATCATCCGCTACGCCGACCATCGTGTAGGCGATCAGGTGCGGTGCATGAGAGGTTACGGCCAGAACCAAGTCATGGTGATCTGCGTCCATCTCATCGACACTGGATCCCATTCCTTCCCACAACGCTCGCAGGCGGGCTACGGCGTCCGGGTCAGATCCTTCGACCGGCACCAACAGGCACCAGCGATTGTCGAACAGTTCGGCAAAACCCGATTCCGGTCCGGAATGCTCGGTCCCGGCCAAAGGGTGCGCGGGAATGAAATGGACACCTTCGGGGATATGCGGCTGAACCGCCTGAATGACGTGCCGCTTGACCGAGCCCACATCCGAAACGGTCGCGCCGGGCTTCAAAACCGCCGCGATATCTTCTGCAACTGCGCCCATAGCCCCCACAGGGACGCAAAGCACGACCAGATCAGCGCACTCTACAGCTTCACGCGCCGTATCGCACACGCGGTCACACAATCCGATCCTGCGCGCGGTATCCCTGGTCGCCTCAGACCGGGCATACCCCGTCACCTCTCCGGCCAGACCAGCGCGTTTGATCGCCCAGAACATGGACGAGGCAATCAGGCCCAGCCCGATCAGAGCAACGCGGTCGTAAATCTGGCTCATGCTACGCCCTCTTTGAATGCTGTGATCGCCGCAACGACACGGCGGCAGGCTTCTTCGTCGCCCACAGTGATCCGCAGGGCGTTCGGCAGGTTGTAGCCTGCAACCCGGCGGACAATCAAACCCTGCGTTTTCAGGTGGTCGTCGCAGGCTTCGGCCTCGGCCCTATCGGAAAAACGCGCAAGGACGAAATTGGTACAGGACGGGTCCGAGGGAACGCCGATCTTAGCCAACTCATCCGACAGCCACACACGCAGCCGTGCGTTTTCAGATTGGCAAAAGGACAGAAACTCAACATCGTTCACTGCGGCCTCTGCCGCGGTCAGAGCGGTCAGTGACAGGTTGAAGGGTTGGCGCACCCGGTTCAGAACGTCAATGATCGGTTGATGCGCATAGCCCCAGCCAACCCGCATGCCGCCCAACCCATACACTTTAGAGAAAGTGCGGGTCATGATCACATTCTCATGGGCGTCGACCAGCGACGCGCCGCCATCGAACCCGTCAACAAACTCAGCATAAGCGCCATCCAAAACCATCAGGCAGGTATCGGGAAGACCCAGCGCCAAGCGTTCCAGTTCGTCGTTCGAGATCATGGTCGAGGTCGGGTTGCCGGGGTTCGTGACAAATACGATCCGCGTCTGCCCCGTCACAGCGGCCAGAATGGCATCCACATCCACCTTGCGGTCAAGCTCGGCCACCATGACCGGCGTCGCGCCAGCCATGCGGGCAATGATCGGGTACATCGAAAACCCATGCTCGGTATAGATCACCTCATCCCCCGGCCCCGCATAGGCCTGCGCGATGAATTGCAGCACTTCATCGCTGCCGACACCGCAGATGATGCGCGCTGAGTCCAGCCCATGACGCGCGCCGATGGCCGCGCGCAGGTCCGCGTGATCCGTGCTGGGATAACGATGCAATGTGGCCGCGCTATTGCGCACAGCCTCAATTGCCTTGGGGCTTGGCCCGAAGGGGTTTTCGTTCGAACTCAGCTTGATCACATGCTCCACACCGGCCACATGCGACTGCCCGCCCTGATAGAGTGCGATGTCCATAATGCCGGGTTGTGGGGTGATCTTGGTCATGAGAGGCTCCGTTGACTGGGCCTCTCATACCTGTCTCAACGGGTTGAGAAAAGCAGCAATTCCATCATGCGGCTTTGAAGCGTGCGGTCGCCGGGTCGGCATTATAATACGGCGCGAACTCTTCTGTCCGATGAGACAGGTCATTGACGCTGTCGATGATGAACTGAACTGTTTCCTCGCTCATCAGATACGAAAAGTTCAGCCGTACCCAACCGGGCTTTTTCATCTCTTCCCCTGCCGACAAGGCTGCGTGCAGTTTTTCCGACGTCGCTCGATCGATGCCCAGCAAGCGATGCGCGTAAGGCCCCGCGCAGGCACAACCGCCTCGTGCCTGAATGCCGTAGATGTCGCTGAGCATCCGGGTGAACAGTTGCTGATGCACGGGCTGCCCGGAATTGTCCCGGACAAGGAAAGAATAGATCGGCAGACGATGCGGGTTCTCGACCCCAAGCAAGGTCAGGTTCGGGTTGTCCTTCCACCCGTTCAGAGCCATCTGATTGAATTGCGTCTCGCGCCGGGCGATTTCTTCCGTTCCGACGACATCCTTGACGATGAAGGTCAGCGCCGCACGAATGTCTCCGATCACGTTGGGTGTTCCCGCCTCTTCCCGTGTAGACAGATCAGCGCTGTAGTCGTGGCGCCAGGGTGAAACGAAACTGACTGTTCCGCCACCGGGCCAGCTGGGGCATTTCCGCTGCACTGCAGTCTGGTTCACAATCAAGACACCGGACGCGCCCGGACCACCAGGGAATTTATGTGGGGAAACCACGATAGCATCCTTGCGCGCATCTTCTGCTCCCATATCCATCGGCAGGTACGGCCCGCCCCCGGCGTAATCCCAAACTGCCAAAGCGCCATGCGCCTTGAGCAAACGGGTAACGGGATCGGGGTCGGTTATGATGCCGGTGACATTGGACGCCGCCGAAAACGATCCAATCAGCAGATCAGCATCGACATGCGCCTCCAGCGCGCCTTTCAGCGCTTGTAGATCGACACCTCCGCCGTCCCCTTCGGGGATTTCTACCACGCGCGCCTTGCTTTCCCGCCATGGCAGAATGTTTGAATGATGCTCGTACGGACCGATTAAAACAACCGGCTGGGCAGCCTCTGCCACCCCTAGCAGACTGACCAACCGGTTGAGCCCCGCCGTGGCACCGGACCCGGTGAAGATCACCGCGTCCTCTCCCCTCGCGCCAACAAGGCGGGCTATCTCTTCGCGCGCCTCACGGCGCAGACGTGTCATGTAAGATCCGCAATAGGAGGCCTCGGTGTGGCTGTTGGCGTAAAACGGCAACACATGTTGCGCGACAAAGTCTTCGACCTGCCGCAGCGCACGGCCCGAGGCGACGTAATCCGCGTAGACAAGCGGCACGTCCCTGTGCAAGCCCGGGATCAGAACATTCTCTCCGATCAGCCCATCGCGCAGATTGGAATTGTGAGTGGTGGAACGGAGTTCCGCACGAAATTTGGACAGGGTCATGTCATTGGCTCCTAACTGCCCTATCAATGTGATTTATTAACCATGCGGAAACTTCCCCTATCTTTGCGTAGATTTCAAAATTTTTGTGTCATATGATCAGGTATGGCATCAAAACTAGATCAAGTTGACACAAGTATTCTAAAAGAGCTTCAAAAGGATGCCACCTTGTCTCAGCGTGAACTGGCGGATCGTGTTGGCCTGTCACAAAATGCCTGCTGGCGACGCTTAAAAGCTTTGAACGAAAATGGCGTCCTGATTGGATCCACCGCTCGCATCGCGCGTGAGAAACTAGGGTTGAGCCTTGTCGTCTTTGTCATGCTGCGCACAAGACATCATTCCGCCGAATGGCTTCAGGCCTTTCGCAGACACGTTCTGACGATCCCCGAGGTTGTTGATTTTCATCGGGTCGGCGGAGATTACGACTATCAATTGAAAGTCGTAACACAGGATATGGCGTCATATGACAAGGTCTATCAACGACTGATTGAAAAGGTCGAGCTGGACAGCGTAACCTCGTATTTCGCAATGGAAGCGATCGCCGAGGGTAGACCGCTGCCAATCTGATCCGCACTTCATCTGGCCAAAAGTACCTCAGGGGAATCGCGGCCCGCCGAGATGGGGGCAGAGCCCCCCACCAACAAAAAAAGACCGCGCAAGTGCGCGGCCTTTCGGAATTCGATTTCGGCGAAGATTAGTTCTTCGCGTAGAATTCGACGACCAGGTTCGGCTCCATGACAACCGGGTAAGGCACATCGCTCAGGCCCGGTGCGCGCACGAACGTCGCGGTCATTTTCGAGTGATCGGTGTCGATGTAGTCAGGAACATCACGCTCGGCCAGAGCGGCAGCTTCCAGAACAACAGCCAGTTGTTTGGACTTGTCGCGGACCTCGATCACGTCGCCTTCCTTGACGCGGTAGGACGGGATGTTGACGCGCTTGCCGTTCACTTTGACGTGGCCGTGGTTCACGAACTGACGCGCTGCAAAGACGGTTGCAACGAATTTGGCGCGGTAAACGACGGCATCCAGGCGGCGTTCCAACAAACCGATCAGGTTTTCGCCGGTGTCGCCTGCAACACGTTCGGCTTCAGAGTAGATGCGGCGGAATTGCTTTTCAGTCAGATCGCCGTAGTAGCCTTTCAGCTTCTGTTTGGCGCGCAGCTGGATACCGAAATCGGACAGTTTGCCCTTGCGGCGCTGGCCGTGCTGGCCGGGGCCATATTCGCGACGGTTGACCGGGGATTTCGGACGCCCCCAGATGTTTTCGCCCATGCGGCGGTCGATTTTGTGCTTGGCAGACGTGCGTTTGGTCACGGCTGATCTCCTTCGTTAAAGTCGAAGCCCCTAAGGGCCACTATGAAGGGCGTTGTCCTCTTGAGGTTTCCCCCATGACAGGCATCCCCTTGCAGGGGCCACCAACACCAATGAAGCCGCGCTTATATCCGCAAAACCGGCAGAGTCAACACGGCATTCAGCATAGTTCAGAAAATCGATCCAGGTATGCGGACAGGTGATCGCGCCAACAGGAAACTGCCCAATAGCGACGTGTCACGCTGCGTTCAAGTCGGGAAAGAGATAACGGTCGCTCCGCGCTCTGCGACCGGTTTCTGGATCATCGCAAGCTCGGTCACTTCGAAAACCCAAAAATCCTCATCGCGCGGCGGGCAAGCGCCGTCGAACACGAGGGTCGGTGCGGCGTCTTTGCCATCGACAACAACGCTGGCTGAGAATTTCTGCGCACCGTTGGTAAGGGTAAGAGCACCGGTCACATGGCCGGATATCTCTCGGACAATCGGAAAGTGGTTGTTTACATGGGTTGCAACGCCTCGGGCGTTTCCCATTTGCTCGACGCTTTGCTCGGCAACAGCGCTCAGGACAACCGCCTGTCCGCGCCATGACCATGCTGCCCCGATCGCCAAACAGGAAAGAGGCGAATCCTCAAGCCCGTCAATTTCCGTCTGGCACCAAGAAATAGCTATTTGACCGTTTGTTCCGGCTCTCATCTGCCCACTCGCACTTACTAACACCCCAACATTCAATCTCTCACTTATCAGTACAAAATCCGGCGGAAAAGAGACAGAACTGCAGCAATCACAAGAATGTTGTTAATGTGACTCAGTGTTTCATGCCGTTTGTCGTGTTTCATGACCACCAATTGACGTCTGTGGCGCGTTTGACTGCGCAAAGGAAGACCCTTGGGTATGGGCCATGCAGGTTGGCCACACGGCGCCATTCCTGGTGGGGTTGACCCGCCTCCCACAGCTTGTCCTATAACCCGCCCAGCAGGTCGCTTGACGCGTACAGTTCCCAGGCCAGTTCGCCCGAAAAAGACAAGCGCGTGGCGATCAGAGGAATAGCCGCAACGGTGATCTCCTGTGCCTTGAGCCAGCCGAAATTTGGTATTGTCCAACGCGACGTTGGGTTGCACGGCCACTGCTGATTATCCGACAGCCAGTGATCGATGATCCCGGTGAATCCGTCCACCTTTGACCACCGGATCGGTGCTGAGCAGCAATAGCTGGGCGGAACCGAAAACGCCAAATCCTGCGAACGCAGTCCCGGAAAATGCCCGGGGGGGGCTCTCACTGGCTCATGCCCTCGAAACACGCCATGCGAACCTTGTAAAATCAATCCACGATGAGGATCGCCCCACCCTCCTTCCCTTAAAAGAAAGCGTATGGATGAACGGCTTTTGCACAGCCCGCAGCAGGTTAAATCAACCGCCATCGCGGCCGCTTTTTTCACCGTCGTTCTCACGTGGCCAAAGAACATCTTAGTGACAGGCACAGGTTCGTCGTTAAAATTGACTTATTTCCCGGGGTACCCGGACAAGTCGCATCTCACCCGGTTTCTTTACAGTTCAGACCGGCATAACCCCAACGGGTTGCTGCGAAAAATCGTGCTTGCGTCAGTCATACAAGCGCTGCCCGGTTGGTATTGCTCGACTGGCTGGTTAACCCATGGTGGTGTTTTGGTGTCGCAACCACAAGACGCGAGCCAATTTGTGATCCAAGGCCTTGATCATATATGGTTTACATTGGAACGTACCCGGGCCACCGCGCTACTGGCCAAACTCTTACCTTTGGGAAATACCGAATGACACTGAACCTTCCTGAGACGGGAACTTTCGTTGGGCGCATTTGGTTGCCTGATGTGCAAGGCCCTGCTGTAGTGGCAAGGCGAGGCGACCGTCTGGTTGACATTTCATCGCCAGAACAGCCCACCATGCAAGCTCTGCTGGAGCACGACAATCCGGCGATAGTGGCCCGCGACGCGCAAGGGACCGATATTGGGAGCCTGTCCGATATCGCTGAAAACTCGACCGAAACACCGGATCCCGCCAAACCTCGCTTTCTGGCGCCTTCAGATTTGCAACCGATCAAGGCCTGCGGCGTGACCTTTGTGTCATCAATGCTGGAACGCGTGATAGAGGAACAGGCCAAGGGCGATCCTGCCAAAGCCGACGCGATCCGTGCGCGATGCACCGAAATCCTGGGCGACAGCCTGCGTTCGGTTGTACCGGGATCGGACAAGGCCATGGCCCTCAAAGACGCGCTGATCGCCGAAGACATGTGGTCGCAATACCTTGAAGTTGGCATCGGCCCCGACGCCGAGGTCTTTACCAAATCGCAGGCCATGTCAGCTGTCGGGTTTGGGGCCAGTGTCGGTTTGCACCCGGTGTCCACCTGGAACAATCCCGAGCCTGAAATGGTTCTGGCGATTGACAGTACCGGTACGATCAAAGGCGCAACTCTGGGCAATGACGTCAATTTGCGCGATGTCGAAGGGCGTTCAGCGCTGTTGCTGGGCAAGGCAAAGGACAACAATGCCTCATGCGCACTTGGTCCGATGCTTCGGTTGTTCGATGAAAGCTTTGATCTTGATGACGTACGCCGCGCCGAGCTGACCCTGCGCGTGATCGGGGGAGATGGCTTTGTGCTGAACGGCACCAGTTCCATGTCCGAGATCAGCCGCGATCCCGAGAATCTTGTGGGTCAAGCCCAAGGTGCACATCATCAATATCCGGATGGTTTCTTCCTGATGCTCGGGACACTTTTCGCCCCGACTCAAGATCGCGACACCCCTGGCGAGGGGTTCACCCATAAGCTGGGCGATGTCGTGGAAATATGCAATCCCGAGCTTGGCACGCTTTCCAACACAGTCCGGTTGTCGACAGAATGTCCGCCCTGGGGCTTTGGAACCGGCGCATTGATGAAGAACCTCGTGTCGCGACATTTAATATAAGGGGCAAGAAATGGGCGCGGAGCGTCTGACAGCAGAAAGAGCTTTGTTGTGTGGGGGCGCCTAACCGTCTGTCGCAATGGTGTTCTCATCGCGTTACTGTTCACTTGCTGACAGACCTTTGGTAGAGCCTCTTTCCTAAGAGGGTGCCACTCCAACCAGTAGGCGACGATGCTGTTGAATGGCGAGGTCTCCGAGAGATGTTCATAGCGTCGTTTCAGCAGCGACCAAAATCCGAAATCGACCTCTGCCATCGCAAATCGAGGCAGCCGTCCATGCGATTGATCAATCTGACGATCTTATTGTGTCTCTGCCGACAAGCGCCGGAGTACCGCGCACAGCGGAGCTCAGCATATTACGTTGTCATGCCGCAGGACGACAGGTGGTTTCTGTCACACCTCTTCGTGCTTTCTTTGCCCAAACGGAAACCACGCTACAAATGACGTTCGGTCCACTTAGGATAACGATCATGGCGCGCCACCGCAGCGTCTGGGTCCGTGGGTTTGACGAAGACGCGATCTGCGAACGCGATATTGTGGTAGCAACACCCAAGAAGTTCGACTTCGTTCTGCGCAACGAACCCACGCACCTTCGCTTTCTTCCCCCTGCATCTGGGGTCACTGGGTGAAGGCGAGAATTCCCTTGGGTTACAGGATTAAGTGTTTGTTTTCTGAGGTTATATTTGGTTGCGGGAGTAGGATTTGAACCTCTGGTCCTGCGCGTTGCGCGTTCGTCAGGCGATCGATCCACTGGATCGATCTCTATTCTTCCTCACCCTTCAGGTTATGAGCCTGTCGAGGTGAAGACGTTAAGCAATTGATCCAGTGGATCAATTGTAGTCTGAACGGGCTGCTTTGGATTTTCTGACGCT
>NZ_CANMFF010000012.1 GCF_947497005.1 uncultured Ruegeria sp.
CCAAGGTCTTCCTGTCCGCTATAGCTCTCGCCGCAACCGTCTTGTTCTGGCTGTAAATCAATGAGTCTGGAGCCTAGCTATAGAGCTGCCAAACTCTCAATTAATTGAACAAATCATTGTTTTTGTACGGAAAAGTACCAAATTGAGGCCCTCCTCACCCCACGTAACTCGTGCTATAGTTGAGTTACATTAAGTGAAATTCTCGAACCGCTAATTTGACCCAAACCACTCACGATCCAGCCAGGAAAAGCAAACCCGATGCCGACACAGTTGTTTCAGCCGACCCCCTCGCGAAACAACACTCGGCAACCCCCACTGACCGATGTCTCTCTCGTCTACTCACAGCGTCGGTCAGTGGGTGCTGATCATTCTACCTTCAGCTTCATATCGGTTTTAGTGCTCGGGTCGCTGGACCAGATGTGAAATAATCCCATGTTTGTTTGTATAGGTATCTGAGTATGCAGGTTTCGTTGATCCCCACAGAGTTGCTACATTTTGCGGCCTATCTCAGCGTGCCGTTGATAACAGCAATCGTTTTGGCTGAGGTCTCTGGCGGCTTCAGACTCGTGTACGGGTCTTCCCCCACTGAAGTGGTCCTCCGCTATGTTAGTAAAACGGAGGAAACACATGGCCAACAAGCGACCGAAACCCGAAGAGATTGTCACGAAGTTGCGGCAGGTTGAGGTTCTGACGGGGCAAGGGATGCCGCGTCTGGATGCGATCCGGCAGATTGGTGTGACAGAACAAACCTATTACCGCTGGAAGAAGAAATACGGTGGAATGGGCACGGACCAATTGAAGGAATTGAAGCGCCTGCAGAAAGAGAACGAACGGCTGAGAAAGGCCGTTTCGGATCTGACTTTGGACAAGCTCATCCTTGCGGAGGCGGCCAAGAGAAACTTCTGAGCCCCGCTCGCCGCCGAGCCTGCATTGATCGTGTGCGCGCTGAGTTGAAGGTCTCAGAGCGCCGTGCATGCCGCGTTCTGAGACAACACCGATCCACCCAACGCAAATTGCCCATGGGACGTGCTGACGTAGAGCGGTTGGTAACCGACATGATCGAGCTCACCCGGCAATACGGCCGGTATTGCTACCATAGGATCGCAGCGATGCTGAGAGATGCAGGCTGGCATGTGAATGACAAGCGCGTCGAAAGACTTTGGCGACGAGAGGGGCTGAAAGTGCCAATGAAACAACCAAAGAAAGGGCGGCTCTGGCTCAATGATGGATCGTGCGTTCGGTTACGGCCTGAACACCGCGATCATGTTTGGAGCTATGACTTCGTGCATTGTCGGACTGACGACGGGAAGGCGTTCCGGACACTGAACATCATCGACGAGTACAGCCGGGAATGTCTGGCCATCCGTGTGGACCGTAAGCTCAACTCGGGCAATGTCATCGATGCGCTGAGCGACCTGTTCATCCTGCGCGGCGTGCCGACGTTCATTCGTTCGGATAATGGCCCAGAGTTCGTTGCCCAGGCCATACAGGACTGGATCAAAGCCGTTGGAGCCAAGACGGCTTACATCGAACCAGGCTCACCTTGGGAGAACGGATACTGCGAAAGCTTCAACGCTCGCTTCCGCGATGAATTCCTTAATGGAGAAGTCTTCTACAGCCTGCGCGAGGCGCAGATTTTGATCGAAGAATGGAGGAGACACTACAACACGAAACGCCCTCATAGTGCTCTGGGCTACCGACCCCCAGCCCCGGAAACCATCGTCCAGATGGACCAAAGGCCGATCATGCACTAACAATCAAATTGGACCACTCAGGTGGGGCTGATCAGAACCGCCAGGCCTTTCTGGCAGGCGGCCAGACCGAGGCCGAGCGCCACGTGGGTCTTACCGGTGCCGCTGGGGCCGAGAGCGATGACGTTCTCTCCGCGGTCGATCCATTCACCACGCGCCAACTCCAGGACCTGCATCTTGTTCAAAGAAGGGATCGCGGCAAAATCGAAGCTATCAAGGCTCTTGGTCGCCGGGAATTTCGCGGCCTTGATCCGGCGTTCGATCATCCGCTGTTCCCGGTCTATGAGTTCGAGCTCGATCAGACGGGACAGGAACTGGACATGGTCGCGGCCCTCGGCGGCACAGAGCCGGGCCTGCTTGTCGTATTCCCGCAGGATGGTCGGCAGCTTCAGCTTTTTGAGTTGGTGGTTCAGCAGGATTTGTGGCGTCTCCGTCATGTTGAGGTACCTGTTGTCAGGCACATGTAGCTGGCCGGAGATGTCGTCGCCACCTTGGCCCGTGGCAGGAACGGGTAGACATCCAAGTCGAGCCTCGGCGGTCGCCGCTCCACCCGACACAGCACCAGATGCTTCACGGCATCCACTGCCCGGCAGTTGATTGCACAGCAATCAATGAGAGGGGAAACTGATCGCACCCATCTAAAGAGCCGTCTTCACGGCAGCATGAACCTCCTCCATCTCGAAGCTTTCGAGCAGCCGTAGGACCTGCACGTATTCGCGCCGTCCGGCTTTCAGCATGCGTGCCTCCATTAGCTTCTGGAGAGTATCAAACGCCTTGGGAAGCTCCCATCCGGCCAGCGGAGCCGCCTGTTCGAAAGCGTTTATCTTCTTCTCGATCAGCGGCAGGTAATGAACCGGATCGAAGACCATGTCCTCGCGGTTGTAGCTGCGAACATGCCGCGCGATGGCCTCACCACCACATCCGATGACCACTCGGTCAACATAGGCGCGGATCCAGACATCGCGGTGTCCAAAGGCAACCGGTACGGAATAATCATTGGTCTTGTAGCGCACCAACGCAAGCGAACTGACCCGGCCCGTTGCCTGGTCACAGGCTTCGAAGGACCGGGCGGGAAGCGGCGCCATGATCTCCAGATCGCGTTGAAGTCGCTCTCCAATCGTCTCATTGTGCCCGCGCAGCTTGTCGTTTTGGCGCTTCCGGCACTGCTCTTCGAGCCAGTTGTTGAAGGCATCCCAAGTCGGAAAACTCGGGACCGGCACCATGAAGTTGCGCCGGGAATAGCCAACCAGCCCTTCGACGGACCCCTTGTCGTTGCCCTTACCTGGACGTCCGTAGCGGTCCCGGATCACGTAATGAGACAGCATCTCGCTGAACAGCCGCGCGCGTCTGCGAGTTCCGTCGGGCTCGATCTTCGCCACAAGGCACCGGTCGTTGTCGTACAGGATCGACTGCGGAACCGCCCCGAAGAACCCAAAGGCATGGACGTGCCCGTCCATCCAGGCCTCGGCCGTAGCCGCTGGATAGGCTCGAACGTAACAGGCATCGCTGTGCGGCAGATCCAAGGCAAAGAAGTGAGCCTTCTGCTCAATGCCGCCGATCACCACCACTGCTTCGCCGAAGTCGGCCTGAGCATGGCCGGGTGCATGGTTAAGCGGCACGAACATCTCCCGATGCCGTCGACAGTGCTCCCGAACATAGTCTTTGATGATGGTGTAGCCACCCTCGAAGCCATGCTCATCGCGCAGGCGTTCGAAGATCCGCTTGGCCGTATGCCGCTGTTTGCGCGGTCGCTGCCGATCTTCCGACAACAATTGATCGATGATCCCGGTGAACCCATCCAGCTTGGGCCGCCGGATCGGTGCTGACCGCCGGTAGCCGGGCGGGACCGAAAACGCCAAGATCTTGCGAACGCTGTCACGAGATATCCCGAAATGCCGGGCCGCTTCTCGCTGGCTCATGCCCTCGGCACAGGCCAGACGAACTTTACGATACAAATCCACGGAAAAGATCCTCCCGCCCCCCCTCCGTTACGAAAAGAAGGGCAAAGATGGACGACTTTTACGCCGCCCGCAGCAGGGTCATCCCGCCGCTACCGTGGTCGACTTTCTCACCGCCATTCTCACGTCATCGCGGCCGATTGACAGTTTCCCGGTTGTCAGGACGCAAGCACAACTATCGTGAATGGCTAAAAGGAGGATCGTGCCCCGCAGATGGGCGAACTTTATCAAAGCTTATGTCAAGGCGTCAGCGACACATGGCAGACCCAGAAATATCACTTTTCCTTGATGCCCACCTGACCATGTACGACGAACGCAATGTCCGAGCATGCGACTTCCCAAATGCCTTCGTGACGTAGCGGCCCGACTTCGCGTGCGATATACTCCGCCCCCTTTGCAATTGTCCCCCTGCATTTTTCCCAAATTGTCCCGGCTCGGGTGGTTCCGTTTTGAACCGGCAGGAGGGGCATCCAATCCGTCGGTTAGAAGGTGGCCGCAAGGATTGTCGGAAGGGAATAATGTTTAGATCTGCAACCTAAAAGGCAAGGTTTTGAAGTTATGGCTTCCGAAAGGGAAACAAAGCTACAAATATTGAACTTTTTCGGAAATCTGCTATTGATTGCTGCGGGAGGAAATGGAGATGAGCGTTAAACATGACGATATTGATCGAGACATCATTCGGTATCTATCGCAGGATGGGCGTGCTTCCGCTTCGGAAATTGCACAAAAAATAGGCAAAGTCACAGAGCGTACGATCCGAAACCGAATCGCCTCTTTGCTGCAATCGCGTCAGATCGTCATAAGCGCAATTCCGGATCCCTCAATTGATGATCCCGGCATCCATGCCGAAGTAATGATCGACGTAGATCCGGGTCGGATTGACGAAGTTGCTGCACGATTGGGTGAATTTGACCAAGTTGGATTTCTGGCAGCCACAACGGGGGAAAACTCGCTGAGCGCATCAGTCTTTGCCGCCGATAACGCATCCCTTTTCGACTTCACGGAAAAACGAATGGCCAAGACAGAAGGCGTGCGCCGCGTTGATGTCAGAATTGTTCTGCGTTTCTACAAGGTCTTTGGAACACGCACAACAGCCCTGAGCAAAAGCAGCGAAGCAGGCGCATCTGTAAAAGGAACAGAGTAGATGAATGAAATCCTGCGAATTGGAGTGGATGTCGGAGGCACAAATACCGATGCGGCTCTGTTAAAGGGCTCAACGGTGATGGCCACTGTCAAACGGCCAACATCTGCTAATGTCGACGATGGCGTCGTGGATGCAATTAAAAGTGTCCTTGATAAAGCGGGAGTGACCGGAGAAGACGTTGAAGCCGTGATGATCGGTACAACGCATTTTCTGAATGCCGTCGTTGAGCGCCGCCATCTTCAGAAAGTTGGTGTGCTCAGGCTTTGTGGTCCTGCGACACGTTCGTTGCCGCCCATGGTGGACTGGCCCGAAGCCTTGCGTGAAGTGGTCGACGGAGGCGTGGCCCTTGTCGGTGGTGGAGTTGAATTTGATGGGCGCCCGCTGGCGCCGCTTGATGAAGACGCGATCCGGGCCCAATGCCGTGATTGGAAAAGCCGCGGGGTCGATGCCGTTGCAATCTGCGCAGTCTTTGCGCTGGTTGACGGGGAAATGGAGCGGCGCGCTGGTGAGATCGTGGCCGAAGAATTGCCCGGCGCAGCAATCAGCCTGTCGCACCGTATTGGTCACACCGGCCTTTTGAAGCGTGAAAGTGCCGCTATTCTGAATTCCAGCCTGACGGACCTTGGCATTCGTACGGTTGCAGCCTTCCGCGAGGCCTTTGCACGGCTGGGGATGACCTGTCCGCTTTATCTGACGCAGAATGATGGCACCGTGATGTCATCCGATTTTGCCGAGCGATTCCCTATCTTTACCATTGCGTCTGGCCCAACAAACTCAATGCGGGGTGCGGCATTCCTGACCGGATTGGACGATGCGGCTGTGGTTGATATTGGTGGGACCACCACAGATATCGGCCTTTTGGTCGGCGGCTTCCCGCGAGGCCGAGGCGAAGGCGCCAAGATCGCAGATGTGCAAACAAATTTCCGCGTGCCGGATGTCTATTCCATTGGTCTGGGTGGTGGCAGTATTGTTCAAGGTACCGCTGACGCACTTGAAATCGGCCCTGAATCAGTTGGCTATCAAATCATCCAAATGGCCCGGATTTTTGGCGGCGATGTCCTAACATCTTCCGATATTGCCGTGGCATCTGGCCTGGCCACGCTTGGTGATGCATCGCGCGTTGCGGATCTTGATCCTGCACTGGTAAGCAAAGCCGTTGCCAGGATGAAAGCCGACATCGAAGATGTGATTGATCGTATGAAACCCAGCCAGGAACCGATCCCGGCCATTCTGGTTGGTGGTGGTTCTATCCTGGTTGGCCGCGAATTGGAGGGCGTGAGCAAGGTTCTCAAGCCCGAACATTTCGGATCGGCGAATGCGATCGGTGCGGCCATCGCGCAGGTGTCGGGTGAAATGGACACCATCGTTTCCCTTGATGGCACTTCTCGCGATGCCGCTCTGAAAGACGTGATCAGCGAGGCAACAAAACGCGCGGTCGAAGCCGGTGCCTCCCAAAGCAATATCGAAATTACCGACATTTCCGAAACACCGCTGGCCTATCTGCCGGGCAATGCGGTGCGCATTTCGGTCAAAGTCGTAGGAGATCTGAGCGCATGAAGACCTGGACACTTACAGAAAGCGACATTGAGCGTATCGCCATCGGGACCGGCATCCTTGGCACGGGTGGTGGTGGCAACTCATATCTTGCAAAACTGATGGCCCGCGAAAAACTGCGTCAGGGGCATGAAATCAAAATCATTCAGCCCGATGATCTGCCCGATGATGCCATTGTTCTGGCTGTTGGGGCCATCGGCGCACCTACGGTTGGCCTGGAGAAAATCGAAGAGGGTTTCGAAGGTGATCGGATCATCGATGCCATGGAGCAGGCGACAGGGCTGAAGATTGCGGCATTGATTGCCGATGAGATCGGCGGTGGCAATGGGCTTTCCCCGATGAATCCCGCCGCAGTTCGCGGCCTGCCGATTGTTGATGCCGATGGCATGGGCCGCGCCTTTCCCGAGACCCAGATGACATCGTTCTTTGTGGGTGGGCAGGCGACCACTCCAGCGGCACTGACGGATACCCATGGCAATGCGATGGTCGTAACCGCAGTACAGGACGCCGTGCAGCTTGAGCGCATGATGCGGTCGATGACGATCACCATGGGATGTTCCGCTTTCATGGCCACCGCGCCGATGACGGGTGCGTTCATCAAGAAACACAGCATTCGGCACACAGTGAGTTTTGCCTGGGAATTGGGCAATGCAGTGTTGAACGCACAAGACGACAAGACGGATCCCGTGGATGCTGTTTTGGCAACTTCGGGCGGCAGACCTTTGATCCGGGGCAAGATCATTGATATCGAGCGCACGCTTTCGGGCGGTTTTGCGCGCGGGCTTTTGAATGTTGCGGGGCTGGGGGATGACACCGGACGCAATGTGAAAATCGACATCCAGAACGAATTCATTTTTGCCCGTGAAAACGATGAGCCATTGGTAATGGTGCCGGATTTGATCTGCATCGTAGACAGTAAAACAGGCAAACCAATCCAGACCGAAGAACTGCGCTATGGGTTGCGCATCAGTGTTCTGTGTCTGCCTGCCCCCCGCTATTTACGCAGCGACGCGGCGCTGGACGTCATGGGACCTCGCGCCTTCGGGTATGACTGTGAGTTCGTCCCAATGGATGAGCCCTACGACCCTGCACCAGTAAAATTCTACAAAAATACAGCGAAATCAATCACTGAAGAGACTTAACCGACAAAGGAGACCTACAATGAAACGTCGTGATTTTCTTAAATCAGCAACACTCACGGGGCTGGCGACCGCCGGATATTTTTCGTCAACGATGTTTGCTGCCGCGCAAGGCAGGAAAACGCTGACGCTGGCATATCCGACCAGCTTTCCCAGTCTAGATCCTTCCACCTCATTTTCGAATGACAACGCCGTCATGGCGAACTGCTATGAAACCTTGACCCGTTACATCCCGGATCCTGAAACCGGATCAGGCACGGTTTCACCTTTGCTGGCCGAAAAATGGGAATCGGCAGATGAGGGGCGCACATGGACGTTCCACCTGCGTTCGGGAGTTACCTTTGACGATGGTGCGCCATTGAATGCTGAAGCGGTCAAAAAATCCATCGAGCGCACAAAAACGCTTGCTGGCGGTGCGTCCTTTATTTGGGATGCTGTCGAACAGATTGAGACACCTGATGACATGACTGTTGTTCTGAAGCTGGCCTATGCCCAGCCGATGGACGTTACGGTTTCGGCTGGCTATGCGGCCTGGATTCTAAGCCCGGCTGCTGTTGAGCAGGACAACGAATGGTTCAATGCAGGCAATTCCGGCGGCACAGGCCCCTACAAGATCATGCGCAATGAGCCGGGTCAGCGTTGTATTCTGGCGCGCAATGAAAACTATTGGGGCGGCCGTGATGAAGACCGCTTTGACAATGTGGTTCTGGAAATCAGCGAGGATCCGGTTCTGGCGCAAAGCATGCTGGAAAGCGGGCAGGCGGATTGGACCTATGGTTTGCCATACGAAAACCTGGAGAGGATGGAAAGCAACCCGGATCTGGATGTTGTTGTAAACCCATCTTTCCAGAACCTGGTGGGTTTCATGAACACGAAGAAGGCCCCATTGGACAATGTAGACGTCCGGCGCGCGCTGGCGATGTCTTTCCCGTACGATGATGTCGTCGGCGCAGGCACCAATGGTTTGGGTAGCCGAGCACGTGGTGCAATTCCGCCTGGTATCTGGGGCCATGACCCGGAAGCGCCAATGGCGATGACCAATCTGGAAGAAGCGAAGTCCATTCTGGAAGCGACCGGTGTCACCGATCTTGAGCTCACGCTGACCTATTTCAACGGTGATAAGCTCGAGGCGCTGGCAAGTGAACTGTGGCGTGCAAACCTTGCCACGATTGGTGTGAAGATGAACCTGCAACCCATGAGTTGGGAAGCGCAGTGGGATCTTGCCAAGTCTGACCCGGCAAATGCCCAGGACATTTTCATGTTCTACTGGTGGCCAACCTATGTCACGCCCTACGACTATTTGCTCAACATGTTCCGTTCCGAAGATGAACCGATCTACAATCTGGGGTACTATTCGAACCCAGAATTTGACGCCAACCTTGATGCGGCGCATGAGCTTTCTGCATCAGATCGGGCTGCATCCGAACAGATGTTCCGTGACACTCAGCGCATGCTGATCGCTGATTATCCGGCAGTTTTCATCATGGATCTGCCGAATGTTCATGTCGTTCGTTCGGACATCAAAGGCTATGTCGACAACCCCGCCTATGCGCATGTCGTCTTCAGCGATGAACTGAGCAAGTAACAGAAAGGGAGGCAGGACCATGCAGCTATTGATGTATATTCTTCGAAGGTTGTTTATGTCGGCTTTTGTGTTGCTGGGCGTTGCCTTCCTTGTTTTCGTGGCATCACGAATTGTACCATCGGATCCGGCGACATTGTTCGCCGGACCACGCCCTACGGCAGACCAGATCGCCGCTGCCCGTGAATTGCTAAAGCTGGATCAATCGCTTTGGGTGCAATTTACAGATTTTATCACCTCGATGGCGGTCGGAGATTTTGGCATTTCCTATCGAACACGCCAATTGATATGGAACGATCTGGCATCATTCCTGCCTGCAACGCTGGAACTGGCACTTTTTGCGACCGGTTTGGCCCTGGTCATCGGAATCCCGCTGGGCGTCTTTGCAGCAGACTGGAAGCACAGCTGGTTTGATACGTCCACAGGCATTGGTTCTATTGCCGCTGTTGCGATGCCAAGCTTTTTTCTGGCCATGCTTTTGCAGTGGGTCTTTGCACAATGGCTTGATGTTCTACCCCTGTCGGGCAGAATTTCCCGCGACATCTCATTGTTTGATCCAGTCGAAACGATAACGGGTTTTTTGTTGATCGACTCGCTGTTGACTGGTCGTTTCGATGCTTTTTGGGATGCGATCAAACATCTTATCTTACCGGCCCTGACACTGGCCGCTTATCCGACTGGCATTGCTATGCGCCTGACCCGGTCGCTCATGATCGAGATCCTTGAGCGTAAACACGTAGTTGCCGCACGGGCTCTTGGTCTCTCGCATCGTCGCATTCTGTTTGGCCATGCTCTGCCAAATGCCGTTGGCCCCGCCCTGACCATCATCGGGCTAAGCTTTGCCTTCTCGCTGACCGGTGCCGTGCTGGTTGAAATCATCTATGCCTGGCCTGGGCTTGGGCGCTACATCTCCGAAGCGATCTTGTCCAAGGATTTCCCGGTGATCGCAGCATCGGCACTTGTTGTGACGATCTGCTACGTCTTCATGAATCTGGTGATTGACGTCGCCCAGGCCTTCATCGATCCAAGGGTGACCGTATCATGAATACAGCTATTTCAAGACTCGGAGTGGCAGGCTCGATTGCGCTTGGGGTTATTTGCCTCTTCCTGCTGGCCATCATTTTTGCCCCATATGTTGCCCCGTTCCCAGAGCAAGGGGTAGGAGATCCGAATATCGCGTCGCGCTTGTTACCCCCATCGCCCGAGCATTGGCTGGGTACCGATGCCTTTGGACGGGATATCCTGTCGCGTGTGATATATGGCGGGCGCGTGTCCGTAACCATCGGTGTGACGGTTGTAATCATTGGGCTGTGCATCGGATTGCCTGTTGGCATTGTTGCAGGTTATTCGGGTGGCTGGATCGATGAAACGCTGATGCGAATTACTGACGTTTTCCTGGCATTCCCGGCCCTGCTGCTGGCAGTTCTGGTCGCTGCGGCCCTTGGGGCGGGCATGTGGAACTGTATCATCGCAATTTCGATCAGCTGGTGGCCATGGTACGCACGTATGGCTCGATCCGAGGTTCTGGTGCTGCGTGGACAACCCTATGTCGAAGCGGCGCAGGTTATGGGTGTCTCGCACCCTGTCATTCTGGTTCGCCACATCCTCCCTGCAGTATTCCGCCCGCTCAGCGTGCAGGGCGCATTGGACTTCGGCCCGGCGCTTCTGACCGGATCGGCGCTGTCGTTCCTGGGACTTGGCGTAAGGCCGCCAACAGCGGATTGGGGCGAAATGGTCAATGCCGGCCGGGCCGTTTTCCCGGATCGCTGGTGGATTGCCGTGATGCCTGGTTTGACAATCTTTATCATCGCACTCGCCTTCAGTATGCTTGGCGATGCGGTTCGCGACGCAGAAAAGAGCGGTAGCCATGATCATTGAAGTAAAAGGACTTAGTATTCACTTCGGAGCCTTGCGCGCTGTTCGCAATGTGTCCTTGTCTGTAGAAGCTGGAACAATCCATGGCATCATAGGTGAATCCGGCTGCGGCAAATCCATCACTGGCATGGCGTTTCTAGGCTTGCTGCCTGATGGAGCTCGTGTTGAAGCCGAGCAGTTTGAATACGCTGGCGAAGATCTTCGTGAAGTGGCTGACAGCTTGCGGGGGCACAAAATCAGCCTGATCTCGCAAGATCCGGCTGCCGCGTTGAACCCGGTTCTGTCAATTGGCACGCAATTGGATGACGTTCTGAAAATCCATAGCGCCGGGGGCAAAAAGCAGCGGTATGGACGCGCAAAAGAGCTGTTGGCCGCGACCGGCCTGCCGGATCCAGTAAAGGTTCTTAAAAGCTACCCTCATGAACTGTCAGGCGGAATGCAACAGCGTGTTGTGATTGCACAGGCGCTGGCGACTGGGGCCGATTTCCTGATTGCGGATGAACCGACAACCGCGCTGGATAAAACCGTTGGCAAGCAGGTGCTGAGCGTATTGAAGTCATTGGTGGAAACCCGTGGCCTGACCGTCCTGATGATCACGCATGACATGGATGTCATTGAATATTGTTGCACGCGTGCCAGCGTACTTTACGCTGGTACAACGGTTGAAGACGGGCAGACGGCAGCTCTGCTAAACAATCCGAAGCACCCCTATACCCGTGCGCTGATGAATGCGCTGCCGGGGTCGGTGCCAAAGGGGCAGAAACTTGCCGGGATCAAGGGGCATCCCCCGAAACCCAACGAACGCATCGCCGGGTGCCCTTTTGCAGATCGCTGTCCGAGTGTCATGCCTGCCTGCGCCGATACCCCACCGCCACAACATGAGCTTCCCCAGCATTCCTGGTCCTGCCATCTGGAGGTTTCCAAATGACGAATGCAATTGTCGAAGTGTCCGATCTTGTTATTCGATACAGCAAAGGTTCGTTCTTTTCGGCCCCACCGAAACCGGCGGTTGATGGGGTATCTTTTGCGCTGGAACAGGGCAAAACTCTTGGAATTGTCGGGGAAAGTGGTTCGGGAAAAAGTACCGTTCTGAAATCTATTTTGCGCCTGATCCCAACGGAATCTGGGCATATTAAACTGGACGGGCAGGATTGGTTGGCCATTAGAGGCACCGAAATGCGTAAACAGCGGGCCCGTATCGGTGTTGTGTCACAAAACCCGTTTCTATCGCTCAGCCCCCGGCTTTCGATTGCGAAGATCCTTGCAGAACCGATGGTTGCCAGTGGCGATCTGAGCCAAAGCGAAATCGCGGATCGCTCTGAAATGCTGCTTGGACAATGCGGGTTGCCTGCCGATTACTTGAAACGCAGGGCGCGGGAACTGTCGGGGGGGCAAGCCCAGCGGGTCGCTGTTGCCCGTGCACTTGCGCTGGAACCCACGTTGATGATCCTCGATGAACCCACATCGGCGCTGGATGTCTCGGTGCAGGCGCAAATCCTGAACCTGTTGGACGAGCTGAAAGAAAGCCTGGGGCTGTCGATGCTGATGGTAACCCATGATCTGGGGGTTGTTCAGCACACATCCGATAACCTTCTGGTCATGCGACACGGTGAACAAATTGAGTTTGGTCTGACTTATGAAATCGTCGCCAACCCGGCCCACGAATACACGGAGCAGCTTATCAACGCTTAAATTGGAGACGGGCCTCGTAAAGCACGCAAGGAATCAAGAATGAATAACATTCGTATTCTGACGCCGATCGTTGGTCCGCTGAATTTCCCACCGAAAGAGCTGTTAGGCGACAATCTTAATGTAGATTTCACCCTGATCGATGAGGGGCCAAAGTCCATTGAAAGCTTATGGGAAGAAACATGGTGTGTACCGGGTTTGTTGCGGGCCGGGAAAGAAGCCCAGGAGGCGGGGATTGATGGCGTTGTCATCGACTGCATGGGGGATCCCGGGTTGGATGTTCTGCGCGAAGTGCTATCCATTCCAGTGCTTGGGCCAGCCCAGATCGCAATGGGGATCGCGGCCACGCTTGGACGAAAGTTTTCGCTGGTGACTGTGCTGGATCGCACACGTCCGATGATGGAAGATCTTGTGCGCAAATACGGGCTGGAAACCCGTTATGCCGGAACCGAAGTTGTGCCTATTTCAGTTTTGAGTTTTGGCGATGATCCAGCCGAATCTGTGGCCTTGGTGAAAGCATCTGCGCGTCGAGCGGTTGAAGAGTTGCGGGCGGATGTGGTTGTATTGGGGTGCACGGGCTGGACAGGAATGGGCCAGGAAATTGGTCATTATTTGCAGGAAATCGACTATCCCGTTCCTGTTATTGATCCACTGCCTCTGACGGTTCAGGTGCTTGACAGTCTACTATCACAAGGGCTTGGGCATTCGAAGAAGGCCTATCCTTTCCCTAAGTGACGGTCACAACTTACTAAGGCAAAAAATCTGGCGTCTCCTAAAGCGTCCGGCCTTTAGTTTGAGAGGTAGTGATGGAATGGACATTCGACGCGACCGGGCGGCTGATCTCTTCCAGATCGCGGTAGGAAACGCCGTATCGAACGTAGAAGAATACTGCGAATAGGATCACATCTTTCGGGTATTTTGCACCTTTAAAAGAGATCATGAGCTCGCTTTCGACTTGATACGACCGACGAGTCATTCACTCGTTAATTCCGAAAGCGTCAATGGCCAAAAGTTTGCAACGGAACCCCAGCCATGCGGTTGCTCGCCCGCCCGATTGAGGGTGATCCGGAAATTGTCGCGGGTGAAAGTGCAATCTACGGACTTTCTGGTCTCAATGCTGCATGCCAGAATTCCGACCTCAAAACAGCGTTGGATCTATCGGAAACTTCTCGCGTGTTGTTGATCGGGTCTGAAGGGGCCACGGATCCGGAAATCTATCGCCAGTTGGTCGAATTCTGATATTTTCCAACAAAACCGGCCTCGATGAATCCGGGATGGAGACATAATTTTCGCGATGGACGGGTGCACCTGTACATCGTGAAAATCTCAGGGGGACTTTGAAAATTATCAATTATCGAAACTCTTGTTTGCAAATTTCTAAGGTGTATAGCTGCCATTGAGATAGATTGGGCTAACGGCGGGTTTGTCTAAGATTTTTTGATGCGGGCCACCGGGACAAGACCAAACCTAACGCACTGGCCCGCATCAAAAAATCTTAGACACAGCACTCTTTCGCTGCGGCCGCGCCAATGGCCGCTATCGGACACCGATGTTGGGCCTGGTTAGTTTTTTTCCTTAAACGCAAACCTGCATTTGTTTTCACCGCGCACGATACATTCGCGGTGCTCAACCTCGCATCCCGAAAGTGAGTCGAGCAGAGCTAAATCCATAGAACAGACCTCTGGATGTTCTTCGGCAACGTCATGAAACACGCAATTATGCGCGACGATTTCGGGCGGTGCTTTCGACGCTGTTTCGTCGCCTTCGAGTTCCGTTTCGTATCCCAGAGTTTCCATGAGGTCCGCAATTCTCGATATTCGCTCGGGCAATGGCATTGACGTCAGGTCTTCGTTCACACCGGCGGCAAGCGAGCCACCAAGATCCTCCAGAAGGTCCTTCAGCTCTGCCTCGGTCATCTTTTTTTTCAACGCATCGATCAGCGATGTTGCAACAAGTGCATAGGATTGAGTGAACGTGGCGCGCCCTGCGCGTGTCAGTTGATAGGTCTGGCTTGGCCTCCCTTTTGTGCGCGCAATCTTGTGGCCTGCGATCAACCCATCGCGTTCCAGCGTTTTTATGTGCTGATAAGTGGCGTTTCGCGAAATGCCCAAATGTTGCGACATCGCGTCAATATTCACAGCTTCCTGCGCATATAGCAGGGTTTTGAGAATTTCCGTCTGACTGTTTCCAAGCATTTGGGCCGCACCTGTTATCGAACTCCCTTCGACATAAAGGAAGTTTTCTCTTGACGCAACTTTGTAATGTTTTTAAATGACAAACATTATCAAATATGAAATCACTACCATCCCGACCTGCAACCCGCGCCAGACACCCTCGGAAGAAGTCCGCAATAACCTGACACAGAAGCCCGGTGCGCAGGGCGAACCAACACGAAACCCCAAGAAGGAAAACCCATCATGAAACATCTGAAACTGACCAGCATCCTTGTCGCAGGCCTGTGTTCAACCGGCGCATTGGCGCAAGAGGCGATGAATGACCTTGAAATCGCACATACGGCCTATACGGCTGGCGCGATTGATGTTCGTTACGCGCATCTTGCCACGGCTCTCTCGGACAATCCTGCTGTCATCGAATTCGCCGCCACGATGCTGCGCGACCACAATGCCGTGAATGAAGCTGCGCTGGCTTTGTTGACCGAACTGGACGTGTCCCCGCAGGATAACGATTTGTCAAAGGCGCTTAATGACGGGGCCGCAGCTAAACGGGCCGAGCTTGCAGGTCTGAGTGGTGATGCGTTCGATTGCGCCTATGCAACCAATGAACTGGCCTATCACCAACTGGTAAACTCGACAGTCGAAGGCAGCTTTATTCCGGCCGTTACCGTTGAGCCGCTGGCGGAACTGCTGAAAGATGCCCTGGCCACATTCCAGCAACATGAAAAACACGCGGAAATGATGGTTGCAGAGCTTCAATGCGCCAATTGATGTATGTCCTCAATCGGCGCAGCTTCGGTGTTCTGCTGGCCGCTCAGCTGGGCCTGATCGGCACGGGCGGTATGGCGGGTTCTGCAAAAACCCATGTCGTCCGGATCAAACGGTTCAAATTCGAACCGCCGGAACTGGAGATCAGGCCCGGTGACACGGTCGAATGGGTGAATGAAGATGCAGCACCACACACGGCGACCAGCGTTGACAAGAGCTGGGATACCGGCGCGCTGAAAAAAAACCAGAAGGCCAGCGTGACGTTCGACCAGGTCGGTACGCGCGACTATTTCTGCATCTATCATCCGCATATGAAAGCATCTTTGCGGGTGGTTGCATAACAACCTTCGGATGATGGTCGCAGCACCATCATCCGTTTCTGTCAGTCCGGCACCGGGCGTGCCCGGATCGAAATCTGGTATCAGACTGGCGACTTGCCTGCCCGGATTGTCAAGTTGGGGCTGGGGTTACGACGCGCGCTCGACGAGCTCCCCTATGCAGAAATGCGCCATGTGCCTGACGGCTTTCGCACTGTGGTAGTCCCCGAATTCGGCTGTCCCGTCCTTGCCGGCATACATGCGCGCTATTCCGGCGCCACCCGGGTGATGTGGTGCCCAATCGGTGATGTCATAGACTTTTCCCGAGATGATGACCCAGCAATCCTCGCGGGTATTGTGTTGGGCAACCTCTTCACGAGTAACTTTGCGGGTTCCGTTGGCCGATGTCTCCGGCGTCCAGAGTTGTTGCTTTGCTGCCGCATAGCGCAGTTCGGTGGATTTGCGAAAGTCCCACGGCCCCAGTTTCTTGCGCGGGAGTTTGGTGCCAATGTTGCGCGCGTCATAGGCATAGATCCACGATTCATCCTCGCCACCTCGTTCCTTGTCGTGGGAGAAGGTCGGACTGACGCGCTCGTCTACGCCCTCAAGAAGTGCTTTCTGCTCGGCAGTATCCTTGGGTCTCAGATGTTCAAAGGCAAATTTGGAACCGAGCTGGAAGCGCGTGGCGCGGAAATGGCGCACGCGTTCATAGTGCAGCATCGCGCTCGTGATATCGGTGCCGTGCAGGGAAAACACTTCGGCAAGAGCGGCCGCATCCTCGAACGCCTGTGCGGCGCCCTGCCCAAAGGTCGGGAGCATTGGATGCGCCGCATCACCCAACAGACAGACGCGACCCTGCACCCAGGTTTCGAGAGCATCACGGTCATAAAGCCCCCATTTGGTAGGGCGCACAATTGCCCCTGCAAGGGCGATCAGATCGCCGCGATTGGGGCTTTCCACAAAGGCGCGGGTGACGTCGCGGATGATTTCCTCTTTGCTGACAGGAAACCAATCGCCTTCTTCCTGTTCAAATTCGGCTGAATTGGGTTGGAAATACGAAATCCAGACATTCAGCAATTCGCCGCCCCGAACCCAGTATGATGTCAACCCGCTGGTGTCTGTCTTGTGGCGGTCCATACTGAAAGAATCGATGGGATTGTGATCCAGCGGACTGCCGTCCGCCTTACGAAGTGCCGCGACATCTTCGCGAGGAATGAGGCCACGAAAAACCGTTACCTCGGTCCAGCGCTTGGGGCGTGGGTTCGGCCATGCCAGATGCAGGGTAACCGAGTTGATCCCATCAGCTCCGACGAGGATATCGCCGGTTGCAACTTTCCCATTCGAGAAGGTTGCCGTCACCTCGTCGGCGGTCTGATTCAACTGGGTCAGCCTGCTGTCCATATGCACCGCAATAGGGCAGGGTCCGCCGCTGTCGGGGCCAAATTCAAACACCCGTTTATACAGACACATCAGCAGGTCCAGCCTGTGCATGTGATGAAACCCGGCACCGTCCCCCACCGCAGTGTCATGATCAAAGGGCCGCTCCGTTACACTGCCGTCGGTGTTGAACTGGCGTGTCGATTTCAGAATGGCCGCCCGGCCACCATCAACGGCACCATCCGGCCCCTTGGGGTCACCACCATCAAGATCCACACCCAGCCACCGGCAGAGCCGCGCGCCGTTAGGGGGGATGTTCAAACCGGCCCCCGCCGTGCTGGGCTTTTCCGTCTGCTCAAAGACATCGACAGATGAAAAGACACCGGATTGGCGCAACGCCAGGGCCGTCATCAACCCGCCCATTCCCGCCCCGATAATTATCGCCCGCATTATGCTGTCCCCCCAACGCACATAGGATCACGCCTATGCATTTGATGTTATGGCCTGCGTGTTTGGTGATCTTTCGCCATATTCCTTCGGTTTTCAGGAGTCTGGTGGCGGCGTTATTTGACGCAGAGTTGTTCGCAAAACTTATTCAATCATGGGCGGGATCATTCGAATAGTCTTGATTCATGAAAACTTTGTTCGATAATTTGAACAATGAGCTTTGATGATTTGAACATTTTCCGACAGGTCGCAGCTGATGGATCTTTCACAAAAGCTGCAGGCAATCTTGGGCGGCCAAAGTCGAGCATCAGCACAGCGGTGTCTCGGTTGGAGGCACATCTGGGGCTTCGGCTGCTTGAGCGTTCAACCCGGCGCATCAGGCTGACCGACGCAGGAGTGCATCTTTACAATGACAGCGGAGAGCATCTGGATGCCCTGCAGGACCTGATGCTGTCCGCGCAAACGCAAGGCAGATCCATTTCCGGCACGCTGCAGCTAGCCGCTCCTTATGAGTTTGGGGCACATCATCTGTCTTCGGTTGCCGCACACCTGATGGCCGTATACCCCGAATTGCGGATTATTCTGGATATCAAATATGGATTGGTCGATTTTTATGACACCAACTACGACATCGTGTTCTCGATGACAGATCGGGAGTTACCCAATTCCACTATCGTCGTGAAACGCGTATTTGAATTGGATCGATGGATATTCGCCTCACAGAAATTTCTTCGCCATTACGCAGAACCAAGAACGCCCGAGGATCTGACGGGACTTCCACTTTTATGTGGGGTGGACGAAAAAACCTGGCGGTTTACACCAGCAAATGGTGAAGGTGAACCGCTGGATATTGATGTTGGTCAGCCACGCCTGATTAGTGCTAATGCCGATTTTCGCAAACGCGCAGCCGTGGAAAGTGTCGGGATATTTCGGGTAACATCGACGTTTTGCAAGAACGAAGTCGATGCCGGGCTTTTGAAACGCATTCTTGCTGACTACGAATGTCAGCCACTAAAAGTCTTTGCGCTGATGCCGACCCGACGCTTAACGCTGCCAAGAGTTCGCCTTTTCTTGGATACATTTGCCTCGTACAAATACGCCGATAGGTAACATTATTTGGTACTCTGAACGCAGCGATCCGCGGCACCGCAATAAAGCAACCATCTGGATTTTTGCAGCATCCGTTACTATGGGCTCGCTCGACGCATTCTCTGCGCTAAGCGTGAAGGACCGCTATGCCCTTAGACCAGATGAGCGTTTTTGTGGCGGGCGTGGTGTCCGCGTTTTTCTCGGCGAACTTGGATCGTTCGGCGAAGGAAATACAATTGAACACGACGTTGTATATGGGTTTCGACTGAACTTATCGAACGACGCAATCTTCCAAGACACCTGCTTCGGTCACAATGAGGTCCATCGCGATGTCATGTGGTTGCGGATAGATCGTCGGCAGCTTGGCTGTCGCATAGCCAATGCCAATCTTGAACAAGGCCGGGTCCAGCACCGCTAACGTGCGATCAAAATAGCCCCCGCCATACCCCAATCGCCTATCACACCAAGGTGGCGCGCTTCCCCTCTTACAAAGACCTCGCAGGCTTCGACTTCAAATCCAGCGAGATCAACGAGGCCACTGTCCGGCAATTGCACCGCGGAGAGTTCATGGAAAATGCAGAGAACGTTGTCCTGATCGGCGGCCCCGGTTCTGGCAAGAGCCACATCGCGACAGTCATCGGCGTTCAGGGGATGTGTCGCAAACATTTAGAACAGCCAGCGCCAGCGACCTACCGGACACACCTATCCTGCGATCTCGGCAAATAGCCGAAAGCCCGACGTGGTAGTGCTGGGGAATTGCTGCTTGCGGATCATGTTGGCGACCTCAATGCCGTCCAATGTCGCCGACGCGGATCTGAACGACTTGAACCCGCACATGTGCCGCACGCGTCGCTTGATGAATCTGTGATCCTGCTCAATCAGGTTGTTGAGATATTTGGACCTGATCGTTTGTACTTTGGCTGGGCAGCCGAACCGCTTCAGGATCCTTTTCACTTCTCGAATGCCAGCTGCATTTGCGCCGCTTTTGTCCATGACGATTTTGTTTGGGATCCCGTTTGACGACAGTGCTTTGGCAAAGAACCTAGTAGCTGCTGGACGATTTCGTCGCTCAGACAGCATGAAATCAAGGGTCTTGCCGTGTTTGTCGACTGCTCGATAGAGATACATCCACTTCCCGCGAACACGAATATAGGTCTCATCCATACGCCATGAACTCTGCGTTGGGCGCTTCTTCGATTGCGCGCGAGCTGCGACGATCGGCGAGAACTTCACAACCCACCTATTCAATGTGGCGTGGTCAACTCGCACACCGCGCTCAGCCATGATCTCTTCCAAATCGCGATAAGAAACCGTGTACCGCAGGTAGAAGTAAACGGCGTACAAAACCGCATCCTTGGGAAAATGGCAGCCTTTCAAGGAAATCATGCTGAAACCTGTTGGAGAACAATGCGCGGACACCAAAAGTCGAAATCTATACGCTCGTCAATCCAGGTCAAAAGTTTGCGACACATCCGGCAACTGTCATTGTCGAAATGGACCGAGGGAGGGACACGGCCGAAGGAGGCAAAGGCGTGAACATGGCCATCCATCCATGCCCCGGCTGTAGCAATAAGTCTGCAATGGAGCTACGAAATATTAGCATCGACGTCACATTTTCAGGAAGCAAACTAGCTGCGCAAAGCAAAGTTGAGGCGCTCTATCGCCTCGTTAACCTGAGAGCGTGGCATGCCGACGTTAAAACGCATAAAGTTCTCACCACCCGGGCCGAATGTGCGGCCTGCATTCGCCGCAATCTCTGCCTTGCGGAAAACCCTGTCTTCGACCTCCTTGATTGACAATCCGGTTCCGGCGAAATCGATCCAGCACAGATAAGTAGATTGGGCAGGCATCGCCTGTACACCGGGAATGGAATTCACGCCGGACTCAAACATAGCCTTATTCACGTCAAGATAGCTGACTAATTCATCAACCCATTTCGCTCCATTCGGACTATATGCCGCCGTTGTTGCTCTAACGCTCACGCTGTTCGACCCAATTGCCAGTGCAGCCACTCGGTTATTGAAGCGTGCGCGCAGCGTCTCATCCGGGATGATGACTTGACCCGTATGCAATCCGGCAATGTTGAAGGTTTTTGACGCGGAGGAGAGAACGATGATGCGATCAATTGCGTCAGGCGCCGCGACGGGAAGGGGAGTGTGCTTGTTACCTGAGTAAACGAGATCTTGATGAATCTCGTCCGAGATCAGAAGTAAGTCGTTTCTTTCGCAAAATCTTGCAACGCTGCGAAGCTCTTCTGGGTGCCATACACGTCCCGAAGGATTATGAGGAGAGCAGAGAATGGCGGCCTTTTCTTTGCCGGTCAGGAACTGATCGTAGTTGTCGCAATCCATCCTGTAAGTATCACCCACCCTGACCAACGGACACTGGGTTATTTGGCGGTCGGCCGACCGAATGGTCTTTTCGAACGCATGATACACCGGGTTGAAGAGTATGACATGATCGCCCGGCTGCGTGAAGGTATCGAGAATAAGCGCTATCGCGTTGCACAGACCGTTGGTCGTCTGAATCCACTCAGGTCGAATTGCCCATCCGTGTCGGCTGTGCATCCACCAGCAGATTGCTTCGAGATAACCTGTGCTATTGCTCATATATCCAAAAATGCCATGATCAACGGCTTTACTAAGTACTGTCTGAACGCAGCGCGGTGAACGGAAGTCCATGTCCGCAACCCACATTGCGATGCCGGTATCCGGAGAGATACCGTATACCGCCTTCATGTCGTCCCATTTATTTGAAAAAGTATTGCGCCTATCGACAACCTGATCAAAATCCATCTACCTCACCAATCTTATCTGCTGATATTTCATAGCTTGTGCATAGGAATTTTTCTCAGGAAGAAATCGATTTTCAACGGAATTGCAACCCAAACCATGTGACAGAAAGCAATGAAACCACTTGTCTTCAAACGGGTTTGTTAGGCGTAATCAACCGCACGGACTTTTGGGGGATGTTTCGGCTGCTGTGTATTTCTCTCTGTCTGATTGAATATATCGCATTGATAAATAACTATTTTAAAATTTTTTCTTCACGATCCTATCTCCAATAACTGGAAAGGGGTAGAACGCGTTCTGCGATGTGTTCGATGCAAAGACCGAGCTTTTTCCATTGATAGAAGTCATGCATCGTGAAGATTAGTTGTTTGCCTGTCCAGTGAGCTTTGTTGGAGTTTGCACGGAGGTGTTAATCCGCACCCTCCACTGCAAACGGAGTAAAAAATTGTCGGTTTCGTCTGAACTATATCGAGGTGTCTTTCCCATCTTGCCTACGCCGTTCACCAGCAGCGGTGCAGTGGATGTTGAAAGCCAAGCCAGATTGATCCGGCACCACAACAACACCGGGGTGCATGGCGTATGCGTTTTGGGGTTCATGGGTGAAGCCCACAATATATCCGATGCGGAACGCAAAGAGATTTTGTCTGCCACGCGAGACAACAAGAGTAAGGAGCTTGTCCTCTGGTCGGGCATTCGAGCGCTTGGAACGATTGGCGCAGTGCAGCAGGCCCAGGAAGCCGAGGCCTATGGAATTGATGCAGTCTATGTCGCTCCGCTGCCAGTCCAAAATGACGAGGCGCAATATCAGCACTACAAGAGTGTATCAGAAGCTGTATCTATTCCTGTCGCCATACACGACTATCCCGGAATCTTCGGGGGGATCAAACATTCACCCGAATTGATCAAGCGATTGGTCGACGACGAAATCACACCCTACATTAAACTGGAAGATGAGCCAGTCGGTCCGAAGACTTCGAAGTTGCGTTGTCTTGTTGGCGACAGGATCGGCATTTTCGGCGGCTTAGGCGCAGTTTACATGGCCGAGGAAATGGAGCGCGGTGCCAATGGGATCATGTCCGGCTTCTCGTTTCCTGAGGTTCTAATAAGGATATTCAACCTGTTTGAGAGCGGCAACCATGATGAAGCGAACAGGGTTTTTGATACCTATGCTTCGGTTTTTCGCTACGAGTTCCAACCCGGTTTGGGACTGTCGTTCCGCAAGCATGTTTACAACAAGATGGGCATAATCACGTCGGATTTCATCCGGTCACCATCGCCCGTCGCCGATAATTTCACTTTAGCGGAATACGAACGTGTTCTGGCGCGCACTGGCCTGCACCTGAACGTCGCTGAATTGGATGCGCAAGAACCTGGGTAATCCAAACAAGAGATCACAAAGTAGCAATCAACAAAGGGAGAACTCCATGATTACGAAACGCTACCTTATGGGCGCCGCCGCTGCATCGCTGATGGCAATTGCGGGATCGGCCTTCGCTGGTGAAGCCTTGGACCGAGTTATGTCGAACAACGTGCTGAAAGTGGCAACTGACGCAAACTGGCCGCCGCAAAGCTTCGTTAACGAAAACAACGAAATGGATGGGTTTGACGTGGACGTTGCCCGTGCAATTGCCGAACGTCTTGGTGTGGGCATCGAATTTGTCACGCCTGACTGGGGTGTGATCACCGCAGGTCGCTGGAATGGGCGCTGGGATATTTCCGTAGGCTCTATGACCCCGACCAAGGAACGTGCCACGGTCCTGGATTTCCCGGCCGTCTACTACTATACGCCCAATTCACTTGGAGTTCATGAAGATAGTACGGCGACGACGCCATCCGATCTGAGCGGCAAAGTTGTGGGCGCGACGGAAGCCACGACCTATTACTACTACCTAGATCACAGCCTCGTCATTGATGGTCAGGATATTAATTTCCAAATCGATCCGGGTGAAATCCGTTCTTATCCGAGTACCGCTCCTGGTCTTGACGACCTTCGCCTAGGTGACGGTGTTCGCTTGGACGGGATCATTGCTGGCTTCCCGCCGCTGGTGAAGGCGATCGAAGACGGTTACCCGATTAAGATCGTTGGTGATCCACTGTTTTATGAACCGCTGACCGTCGCTATCGACAGAGGCGATAAGGAATTCAACGACAAGCTGGCTGAGATTATCGAGGCGATGCATGAGGATGGGACTCTCACCGAAATCTCGCTGAAGTGGTTCAACCACGATTTCACCAAAGGCTACTAAGACAATTGTGACCAGCCCGGTGTTCAATCGGGCTGGATGGCCTCAATAGGAGTTGCCAGGATGCTGTACGCGGATACGGTGGAGAGCGAAACGCTAGTCCACAAGCCCAGTTTTGTAGTTGGAATGCTGTTGATATTTACGGCGCTTTTCACACTATTTGATCTGACAGAGTCTTTATTCGGCCACTTAATGCGTCCGGTGATCGGTGAGCCATCAGAAGCGGGCTTTTTGGGCAGCTTGTCAGTAGGGTTCTTAGTTGGTTTGTTACTCACAATCAACGTCGTAGCCATCGGGTTTGTACGGTTTCGCATACAGGTCCTGATCGTTTGGGCTGAATTGTTCATCCTCTTTATGGCGTTCTTTTACGGCTTTGACTTAAATTTTGAATTTATTCGGTCGAAGATATGGTTCATGGTTTCGCAGGGCCTAGTTACGACGCTGTATGTTTCGGCGCTCTCAATCACTTTGGCCGCCATGGTTGCAATAGTTGGCGCGGTAGCAAAGCTATCGTCGAATGGATTTGCCTACGCGATTGCCAGCTTTTACACGTCATTCTTTCGCGGGCTTCCTTTGCTGATGCAGGTTTACCTGATCTATCTTGGTCTGCCGCAGCTGGGATACGTCATCGATGCAATTCCTGCTGGCATCCTGGCGCTGACACTCTGCTACGGCGCTTACATGACCGAGATTTTCCGCGCTGGGATTCAGTCCATTCCCAAAGGGCAGTGGGAGGCCTCGCGCTCTCTCGGGTTTGGTTTTGGTCTAACGATGAAGCGGATCATTCTACCTCAGGCGTTCCCTCTTATTATTCCACCCACCGGAAACCAGTTTATCGCTATGCTGAAGGATAGTTCGCTGGTGTCAATCATCGGTGTTTGGGAATTGATGTTCCTCGCTCGCACGCTCGGCTCAAAAGACTACCGTCACTTGGAAATGCTGGTTACGGCCGCGCTGATCTACTGGGCGATGTCGATTTGTCTTGAGTTGATTCAGAGCAAGATCGAACGCCATTTTCGTACCAAGAGCCATTAAAGGAGCTGATTTATGGCCGAACCAATTATAAAAATGACCGGTGTCAGCAAGTGGTATGGTACGTTCCAAGCTCTGACAGACATCAACTTCTCGGTGAATCAAGGCGACAAGATTGTAGTTTGCGGTCCATCCGGGTCGGGTAAATCCACCATGATTCGTACGCTGAACTGGCTCGAAGCACACCAAGTGGGCAAGATCGAGGTGAACGGCGTCGAATTGCACGCCAAGATGAAAAATATCGATCAAGTGCGGATGGATGTCGGGATGGTATTTCAGCACTTCAACCTGTTCCCCCATATGACAGTTCTGGAAAACCTGATGGCCGCACCTATGTGGGTGCGTAAGGTAAATCGGTCGGATGCCGAAAAGACTGCGCGCACCTTCCTTGAGCGCGTACGTATCCCTGAACAGGCAGACAAATATCCTGGGCAACTTTCCGGCGGACAGCAACAGCGGGTCGCCATTGCGAGATCGCTCTGCATGAATCCGAAGGTTATGTTGTTTGACGAACCAACATCGGCACTCGACCCGGAAATGGTAAGCGAAGTGCTGGAAACGATGATTCATCTGGCCCGAGAGGGTATGACAATGGTCTGCGTAACCCACGAAATGGGTTTTGCCAAAGCGGTCGCAGACCGGGTCGTGTTCATGGATGCGGGTCAAATTGTTGAGGAAAACGACCCCCATAGCTTTTTCGACAATCCGCAACATATGCGCACCCAAGAATTCCTGAGCCAGATTTTGCAACACTGAAAATCAGCTCTCTCCCGGCTGATCTTGGGTTTCTTCGAATTTAATTCGGAAAGGCTCAAGTTCGGTCTGGTCCTGCAAGTTTTGGTCCACATGGGCTGACACCAATACAGCCAACGCTTCCTCGATCTGTTGAACAATCAGGCTTTTGGAAACGATTCTTCCTTTCTGGAAGTGGCGGTATCGGAGAAGCCTAGTGTAAATGTCGTTTAGCTCAGGGACAAATTCTGAATCCTACCCCGCTTTTACGATGTCAAATCTTGTAGTTCGTCGTCAAACCGTTACGCTGGAAATGGTGGTCCCGTCAGCGTGGCCTGGCGTCAGAAGATGAGAAAATGAGCGAGTTACCCTCCCTGCGTGCTCTTGTTGTGTTCGAGGAAGTCTGCCGAACGGGCAGCTTTTCACGCGCCGCACAGGAATTGGGGGTTACCCAAAGCGCTGTTAGTCGCCAGATTATGCGGCTCGAAGAATTTCTGAACGTTCGGCTTTTCCTCAGGGACGGGCGCAAGATCAGACTGGCGAGTTATGCCGCAGAGTTCGCGGCTCTTGTGGAAGAAGGGCTGAGTGAGTTGCGATTTGCTTCGCGAGAGACAGCACTTACCAATGGTCAGAAGCAGTTTGTGCTACGCCTTCCGTTAACGTTACAAATGTCCTGGCTTACAAATGCGCTGCCAGAGTTCTTGCAAGCACATACTGATACGTCCATTGCCACGGTCTACGGAGTCCGATCCGGCACAAAGGCAGACGATCAGATTGATGCAGAAGTCACGTTGAGCGCGGACCAACGGCCCGGTTACCGGAGCGAACTGTTATTCGAAGAGGCATGTTTGGTAGTTGGCGCGCCAGATCTGCTGGCGAACAAGCCTGCTAACCCGGATAAAGGTTTTTGCGGACACACTTTGATCGAACCTCACCTTTCGGCGCAATCCGACACTGGTTTTTTGGGCTGGGACGAACTGGCACGAGCCGCTGGTTTGACACTGGATCACACGACCAGTTACCTACGCGTTCCCGATGAGTCGGTGCTTGCAGCCGCACGCAAAGGCGTCGGCCTTGCATTCCTTCCATCCCATACAGTGCACGAAGATATTGACAAAGGACGACTCCTTCCCGTCGACGGATTATTGGCTGAAACTTCTCGTGGTTATTACTTTTGCTACTCCAAAACTAAGTTGGATTTTGCCCTGTTTCGCAACTTGCGATCCTGGATCATTCGCGAGTCAAAAAAGGCTGCAGCTTTTGATGTTTTGAAAGTTGATTCTTGATTGACACCACGAGCGTGGCCGATTCAGCCAATGACCAGTTCCGAAAACGGGTTACGTAATCGAAATCGAGCCTGTCCCGTGGATGAACAAGATAGTACCCACGCCCGGTTTTAAACATACCGCCCCACGCACAGACGAGTTCGCCAGTGCGTAATTCCCTCTGGATCAGAAAAACAGGTAGTATTGCAATACCCATTCCCTGAACCGCAGCGCGCACTACCGAACCGAAAGCTTCGAATTCGATGACCTTGTTTTTGGGAGTGGGGATTGACCTTCCCTGAAACTGATCCAGAAAACCCAGGCCGACGACCTCGGTCACCAGCAAAGGAATGTTTGCAAGATCTGTTTCCGAAGCGACCTGATACTTTTTCAGGATTTG
Organism: uncultured Ruegeria sp.; assembly: GCF_947497005.1. Lineage (GTDB taxonomy): Bacteria > Pseudomonadota > Alphaproteobacteria > Rhodobacterales > Rhodobacteraceae > Ruegeria. The sequence continues at coordinate 27,329 of NZ_CANMFF010000012.1, forward strand.
GGGGCTACAGACAACCATCACTTCTTCGGGAAACAACAGCTCGGAATGGGCATCGGGCCAGTCGCCGTAACCCGCGTGGACTGCGACGTCGTATCCGGTTGTTCGAAAGTTGAAGGGTTTGGTTTCTACACTGAGGCTGATCGTGATATCGTCGTTAGCTTCGAGAAAGCGCGCAAGGTTAGGCACCAACCACCGGCTGGAGACCGTTGGCAGTACCGCTACCCTAATATTCTTTTTCTCATTTTTTGTGTCTAGGGACATAATAGCTTCGCGAAGAAGTCGCATCGCCGCCATGGATTTTTCGTGATAGGCGGTTGCGGCATCGGTAGGACGCAGGTTGCGTCCGTGTCGTTTAAAAAGCAGAACATCCAATCCCTCTTCCAGTGTTTTGATATGCCAACTCACCGTCGCCTGAGTTATGTCAAGCTCCTTAGCGGCGTGGGTATAGCTTCCTAGACGCATGACTGCATCGAATGCGAAGATCGCTTCGCGCGTAGGTAAGAAGTCACGGTTTCGACTTGTCGTCACGCCAAGGCATCCCAAAAGAAATGTTGAGGAACCGTATCAATCGAAAGCATCGTGATCAATGAGGCAAAGCGAGAACTGGTGAGTAAAAGAGCATAATTACTATGTAAAACAATAAATAAGTAGGATTTGTGTCTTTGAATCCACTCATGATACGACGCGATATACATAGATATTTATCATAAAGCTTACGTGGAACTCATTGGCCTCTCCTGCGTGACCAGAATAACTTCGGGGCACTCAAGAAGTGAAAAGGACGTCTTATGCAAATTGCCGGTCAGGGTGAAATCGAGGAGAAAGTCTTTGAGCCTAATGCGGTCTTTGCAAAGACCGGTGTGTCACCGATCATGGCGCTCGGCGAACTGGCACGCAAGATGAAGAAGGAGGGCCATGACGTTATCCTGCTCGGTGCCGGAGAGCCTGACTTCGACACGCCTCAGAATGTCAAGGAAGCCGGGATCGCGGCAATTCAGAACGGCATCACGAAATATACTCCAGTTCACGGCATACCCGAGGCCAAAGCTGCGGTCCGGCGCAAGTTTGAACGCGACCAGAAGATCATTTACAGCGACGATGAAATTGCAATTTCCACTGGTGCTAAGCAGCTTCTCTTCAATTCGCTGGTGGTTTCACTCAATGCCGGAGATGAGGTTGTCATTCCTTCTCCTGTTTGGAGCTCATATCCGGCAATCGTAAAAATCGCCGGCGGCACGCCTGTCATGGTGCATGCTTCAGCGGCAAATGGGTTCAAAGTTACCGCTGCTGAGCTTGAAGCGGCGATTTCACCGCGCACGCGCTGGCTGATGATCAACAGCCCCAGCAACCCAACCGGCGCTGTCTATTCCCGTGAAGAGCTAGCGGCACTAGCAGACGTACTTCGCCGCCATCCGCAAGTCTGGATCCTGACCGATGAGATTTATGAAAAGATTGTGTTCGACGGAAAGCCTTTTGTGAGCTTTGTGGACGCGGCACCAGACCTCGCTGGCCGGATGTTGGTGGTTAACGGTGTATCCAAGGCACAGGCGATGACCGGCTGGCGGATTGGATATGCCGGAGGCCCTGCCAAACTGATCGCGGCCATGGCGGCCCTTCAAAGCCAGAGCACGACAAGCGCCTGCTCGATTGCACAGGCCGCGACGATAACCGCGCTGGACGACACCGATGAAACGGTTGCGCAGCAATGCCGCGAATATGAGCGCCGCCGGGACTTGGTCGTCAAGGAACTGAACGAGACAAACGTATTGAGCTGTCCCAAATCGGAGGGCGCATTTTATGCCTTCGCCTCCATGGAAGGGCTGGTCGGATGCAAACATGCTGACGGTGTGATCAACAACGACGATGACTTCTGCAAATACATTCTGAACGACGCAAAAGTCGCAATTGTACCGGGGATCATTTTCGGTGCGCCAAACTACTTCAGGATTTCGATTGCCACTTCGTACGAGCTGTTGGCCGAAGCGATGAAAAGGATCAAATCCTCCGTCGCCAAGTTGAACTAGGAAATAGACATGTCTGAAAATGCAGAGATAGCCGAAGCAGCGGAGCTGCTCCGCACAGCGCAGGAAACCCGCAAGGCCTGCGCGCCCATAAGAGACCTGATCGGCGAAACCGACATCGACGCGGCGTACAAAGTTCAGGGCATCAATCATGAACACGCTCTTGCGTCCGGACGGCGGCAGGTTGGCTACAAGATCGGACTAACTGCCAAAGCGGTCCAAAAGCAGCTTGGCGTAGACCAGCCAGACTACGGCGTTCTTTACGCAGATATGATGCTGGGCGACACTTCGGATATTGATACGTCCCAACTGATCGCCCCGAAGGTCGAAGCTGAAATAGCATTTGTTCTGGGCCGTGACATCGCACATGCCGATGTCACGATTACTGAACTGATGGATGCAATTGACCATGCGCTGCCCGCGATCGAGGTCGTGGACAGCCGTGTAAAGGATTGGAACATCCGGATTACCGACACCGTGGCAGACAATGCCGCGGGCGCGCTCTGCGTGCTTGGAACAACGCCACGGAAACTGTCCGAGCTTGACCTGCGGCTATGTGGCATGGCGATGCTGAACAGGGGTGAGCCCATCGCCACCGGCGCCGGGCTGGCCTGTCTTGGGAACCCCCTCAATGCCACACTCTGGCTGGTGCAGAAAATGACTTCACTTGGTCAGAGCCTCCGGGCCGGTGACGTCATTATGTCGGGCGCGCTGGGGCCAATGGCACCAGCAAAATCCGGCGAGACATATGAGGCGAATATCTCTGGCCTCGGTTCGGTTCGTGCCGTCTTTGCAGGGTCTTGAAGAATGGCGCATGCGAAAAAAATCAAGGCGGCCATCATCGGGTCTGGCAATATCGGAACCGATCTGCTGAAAAAAATCCAGCGGTCTGACGGACCGATTGAATGTGTGGCCTTTGTCGGCATTGACCCGGATTCAGATGGTTTGAGAAAGGCCGCTGAAATGGGTGTACCGGTCACCCACGAGGGTGTTGAGGGTCTGCTGCGCATGCCCGAAATGACTGACATCAAAATCGTATTTGATGCGACCTGCGCCGGAGCGCACCGGGCCAATTCAGAGGCGCTTGCGCCCCACGGTGTCTGCATGATGGACCTCACCCCGGCGGCTATCGGCCCATTTGTCGTGCCCGTCGTCAACCTTGATGCGCTGCGGGACGTGTCCAATGTCAACATGGTGACCTGCGGTGGTCAGGCGACCATCCCGATCGTCGCCGCAATCTCGAAAGTTGCCCCCGTCCATTATGGAGAGATCGTCGCTTCGATTTCCAGCCGTTCGGCTGGTCCGGGCACTCGGGCGAATATCGACGAGTTCACCGAAACGACCTCGCGGGCGATTGAGATTGTTGGCGGTGCGAAGAAGGGTAAGGCGATCATCGTCATCAACCCGGCGGAACCGCCACTGATCATGCGTGACACGGTGTTCACGCTGACCGACAATGCCAATCAGGACGAAATTCGCGCTGCGGTCGCGGACATGGTTGCCCAGGTGCAAAGCTATGTTCCGGGATACCGGCTTAAACAGCAAGTTCAGTTCGAAGTCATTGGCGACAATAATCCAGTCAACCTGCCTGAAATCGGACTTAAGAGCGGTCTGAAAACGACGGTGTTTCTGGAGGTCGAAGGCGCCGGTGACTACCTGCCGAACTATGCGGGCAATCTCGATATCATGACAGCTGCGGCGCTCGCCACGGCCGAACGAATTGCAATCAAAAGGCTTCTGGCATGAGCAATGTATCTCAGGAAAGCCGGATCTACGTGCAGGACGTTACCCTGCGCGACGGCATGCATGCGATCCGGCACCAGTATTCGATAGATGACGTGGTTGCGATTGCCTCGGCGCTGGATAGGGCCAGGGTTGACGCAATCGAGGTGTCCCATGGCGACGGGCTGAATGGGACCAGCTTCAACTATGGTTTTGGCCGGAAGTCAGATTTGGAATGGATCGAAGCGGTTGCCGATGTCGTGAACCACGCGAGATTAACCACGTTGCTGTTGCCGGGTATCGGCACCGTCAAGGACCTGGAAGCGGCCCATGCTGCCGGGGTTCGTTCGGTTCGTGTGGCCACGCACTGCACCGAAGCAGACGTTTCAAAACAGCACATCAACCGGGCGCGCGAACTGGGCATGGATGTGTCGGGCTTCCTGATGATGGCGCATATGAACCCACCCGAAAAGCTGGCGCAGCAGGCTTTGCTAATGGAAAGCTACGGCGCGCATTGCGTTTATGTCACCGATTCGGGCGGCGCGCTTTTGCCGGATGATGTGGTGGCGCGGATGAAAGCGTTCCGCGACGTGCTGCAACCGGAAACCGAGATGGGAATCCATGCGCATCATAACCTCGGCATGGGCGTCGCAAATTCGCTGGTTGCTGTGCAGTATGGGGCGAAACGCGTCGATGCCTCACTTGCGGGTATGGGGGCAGGGGCAGGAAATTGCCCTCTGGAAGTCTTTGCGGTGGCCGCCTTGCGCGCCGGCATTGCCCATGGCTGCGATGTCTATGCGCTGATGGATGCCGCGGACGATATTGTGCGCCCGATGCAGGATCGCCCGGTTCAGGTTGACCGCGAAACCCTGTCGCTTGGGTTTGCAGGTGTCTATTCAAGCTTCCTGCGCCATGCCGAGAAAGCCAGCGCGGAATACGGGATCGACACGCGCGACATCCTGATGGAGTTGGGGCGCCGCAAGATGGTCGGTGGCCAGGAAGATATGATCGTTGATGTCGCGCTGGATCTGGCACGCTCGACTAATAAGGAAGGACAGGTAACGTGAGCCAAATCATCGACCTCGCCCGCAGAGTGGACAGAGCCGCGCAGGAGGCGACGGCCATTGCTCAGTTTTCCGAAGCCGCCGGCCTGAGTGTATCCGATGCCTATCTAATCCAGGCCGCCTCGATTGCCGAGCGGCTAAAACGCGGAGAACGCCGCGTCGGGATCAAGATGGGCCTGACCAGTCGCTCCAAGATGGAGCAGGTCGGGGTACATGAGATGATCTGGGGCCGATTGACCAACGACATGTATGTCGAAGACGGCGGCAGCACCTCAATGTCTCGATATGTCCACCCGCGCGCGGAACCGGAAATAGCGTTCATTCTGAAAAAAGATCTGGCTGGCCCGGTGACCACCGCGGAAGCCGCCGCAGCCGTGGAATGCGTCGCGCCGGCAATTGAAATCATCGATTCGCGCTTTGAAAACTTCAAATTCGATCTCTGCGATGTCGTTGCGGACAATTGCTCTTCCTCGGGATATCTGATGGGGCCGGCGCGGGCTATGGATTTTGATATCGGCAACCTCGGCATGGTGCTGTCGATTGACGACCAGCCTGTCGCGGTTGGGTCATCCGCCGCTATTCTTGGCCATCCGCTGCGGTCGCTTGCCGCAGCATCGAAGATGGTCGCACAGTCGGGTGAAACACTGAAGGCGGGTGACATCGTGTTAGCTGGCGCGGCAACTGCCGCTGTCGAGTTAAAAGCAGGAATGACCGTTTCAACCGAGATTCAGCAACTTGGTTCTCTGTCATTCAAAGTGACGGAGTAGGGATATGAACAAAACACTTGCACCGATTGCGCCAAAGGTTCTGGAAAAACTGAAAACCGTCCCAAGCGCAACGGCAACACTAATTCTGCTGAAGAAATTCGGGATACGGAATTGTTATCTGCGCGGTGTAAAGGCATTGAACCCCGCGCAAGGGAAAATCTGTGCCGAAGCCTACACACTGCGTTTCATACCGCATCGCGAGGACCTGAGCCGCCCGGAGATTTTGGGCGATCAGGAGTATGCCCCGCGCAAAGTCATCGAAACGGTGCCCGAGGGGTCAGCTTTGGTGATTGATGCGCGTGGTGTCACTGATGTGGGTGTTGTTGGTGGTATTTTCGGACTACGCTTGCATCAGCGTGGGTGTGCAGCGGTTATCACCGATGGGGCTGTGCGTGACGCTAGAGAATTGTCGGACGGCAAGCTTCCAATTTACTGCAATGGCACTGGTGCCCCTGCAAGTATCACAATGCATTACGGCGCCGACTACCAGGTGCCGATTGGGTGTGGTGGCGCCGCGATCATTCCGGGTGATTACCTGATCGGTGACGAGGACGGTGTCATTGTCGTGCCGCGTGCCTGCGTCGAAACAGTTGCCATCGAAGGTGCCGAACAGGAAAGGCTCGAGGGCTTCCTGACATCTCTTGTTGAACAAGGGCGCCCAACACTGGGTACCTACCCACCAAATGAAGAAACCCGCGCGGAATATGATGCTTGGGTCGCTTCATTGGAAACTTCTGCCTGATAGTTGAGAGCAGATCATGACAAAAGCTACAAAAGGAAGAATCAGGCTTTCAGCAGATATTGGCGGTACCTTCACAGACGTTGTCCTTGAAACGTCGGACCAACAATATGCACGGAAAGTCCTGACGACTCATCAGGCGCCTGAAATGGGTGTTCTGAAAGGGATCAACGTCGTACTAGAGGCTGGCAATGTCGACATCGGCGATGTTGATCTAATCATTCACGGAACGACACTCGCAACCAATACCCTGATCGAACGCAATGGTGCCAACACGGTGCTGGTTACGACCGAAGGGTTTATTGATGTCATCGAGATGGGCTACGAAAACCGTTTCGAGCAGTATGATATCAACGTCGTGAAACCCAAGCTGCTGGTGGACCGTTCCCAGCGATTTGGTGTGACCGAACGCTTAGCGGCAAACGGGGACACCCTGATCGAATTGGACGAAGGCAGCGTCCGTGCGCTTGTTCCGAAATACCGCGAGATGGGTGTTGAAAGCATCGCGATCTGCTTGCTCCATGCCTATGTCGACGGTCGGCATGAGGATCGGGTCGAAGCTATATTCCGCGAGGAATTACCCGGCGTTCTGATCAGTAAATCATCAGCGATTGCGCCGGAAATCCGCGAATACGAGCGCACCTGCACAACAGTCGCCAACGCTTACGTGCAACCGCAGATGGCTGGTTATCTTGGAAATTTGGATCAGGCGCTGCGAGAAATGGGCGCGACCTGTCCACTGTTCCTGATGACATCGGGCGGCGGACTTGCAACCGTCGAAACGGCCAGCCAGTACCCTGTGCGACTGGTCGAATCCGGGCCGGCGGGCGGCGCGATCCTGGCAGCGCAGGTTGCGCAGGAATGCAACCTGGACGAGGTTTTGTCCTACGATATGGGCGGAACTACAGCGAAGATCTGTCTGATCGATTCAGGGCGTCCGAAAATGTCGCGTACCTTCGAGGTAGACCGGCAGTACCGGTTTATGAAGGGCTCGGGCATGCCGATTCGTATCCCTGTGATCGAAATGGTCGAGATCGGCGCGGGCGGTGGCTCCATCGGGCATATCGATCAGATGGGCCGGGTGCAGGTCGGCCCGGAGTCGGCGGGGTCCGAACCGGGGCCTGCCTGCTATGATCTGGGCGGCACCCGCCCGGCCGTGACGGATGCCAACCTTGTCCTGGGAAATCTTGATGCTGATAATTTTGCCGGCGGCCGGATGAAATTGAGCGTTGATAATGCGAATGAGGCCCTCGGCACTCACATTGCCGATAAGCTGGGCATGACCTCCGAGATCGCTGCTTTCGCGATGCGGGAGGTCGTGGACGAGAACATGTCGAATGCCGCACGTGTTCATGCGATCGAAGCGGGCAAGAATGTCAGCACCCGAACAATGGTGGCTTTTGGCGGCGGTGCGCCGATGCACGTGTCCCGTATGGCTGAGAAGCTGGGGATTGACCGGGTTATCGTACCAACCGGCGCTGGTGTCGGTTCGGCCGTCGGGTTCCTGCGGGCACCAGTGGCCTATGAGGTGGTGCGCTCGCATCACGTGCGGCTGAATGAACCGGATGCAGATGCGGTCAACGCAATGATCGCCGACATGCGTGCCGAGGCAGAGGCTGTTGTGCATGCGGGTGCCGAAGGTGTTGAAACCGAAGAGGAGTGCCACGCACTGATGCGCTATGTCGGACAGGGGCATGAATTGCTGATCAAAGTGCCGACACACGAAATGAGCGCCGACGAACTCCGCGGAATGATCAAGGTTTTCGACAAGGTCTACGAAGACAACTACAGTCGTTCGGTTCCCGCTATGGGAGTAGAGGCGCTAACATGGACACTGACCGTGCGTACAGTCGCCGACAAAGCGTTGCACGCAACTGGTCAAACCAAATTCAACGAAGGGTCTCGGGCACCCACAATCGGAACTCGCAAGATTTTCGACGCTGAAAGTGGTATCTATCTGACTGCCCAGGTCTACGACCGTGACGCAGTCACGCCAGGTCAGATCATGACCGGACCCGCTGCCATTGTCGAGGAACAAACCACAACGATCCTGTCCAAGAACTTCAGGGCAACCCTGAACAGTCTTGGTTACATCGACATCCGCCGCAATCAGGGGGACGAGGCATGAAACCATCAGACCAAATGAAGCAGGTCCAACTTCAGATCATGTGGGACCGGTTAATCGCGGTGGTCGAGGAGCAGGCACAGACACTGATCCGCACTGCGTTTTCGACAAGTACGCGCGAAGCCGGGGACGTTTCAGCCGGTGTCTACAACACGAGCGGAGACATGCTGGCGCAGGCTGTGACCGGCACACCGGGACACGTCAACGCCATGGCTGAATCGGTCAAGCATTTCGTGGCGGATTTTGCCTGGAACGAACTAACGCAGGGTGACGTTCTGATTACAAACGACCCCTGGAAGGGTACGGGTCATCTGCACGATTTCACCGTTGTGACGCCTATATTTAGGGATGGCCGGCCGATCGCGATCTTCGCCTGCACCACCCACGTCGTAGATATAGGCGGCCTCGGTTTCGTGGCGGACGGGCGCGAAGTTTATGAAGAGGGTTTTTATATCCCGCCAATGTTCCTGGCCCGCGCAGGTACAATGAATGACGATCTTCTGGGGCTCGTGCGCGCCAATGTGCGCGAACCTGCACAGGTCGAGGGCGACCTCTATTCCCTGGCCGCCTGTAACGAAGCTGGTGGTCGCCGCCTGCTGGAAATGATGACCGAATACGGGCTGGAGGATATCGAGGATCTGGGCCAGATGATCATCGACAGCTCGCGCAAGGCTATGCAGGACGCGATCCGCGAACTGCCCAACGGGAGCTGGACATCGTCGATGACAACAGACGGCTATGAAGCGGATGTAACGCTTTGTGCAACTCTGACCATTGAAGACGAAAAGATCAGAATAGACTTTGATGGCACGTCCGGCGAGTCGTCTTATGGGATCAATGTGCCGCTGTCTTATACCAAGGCCTACGGTTCCTTTGGTCTGCGTTGCGTCATCGGGAACAAGGTTCCGAACAATGCGGGATCGCTGGGCGCGATCGAGGTCACGGCACCCCTGGGCACCATCGTCAACGCACGGCCACCGCGCGCGGTTTGCGCGCGCCACGTAATTGGTCAGATGTTGCCGGATGTCGTCTATGGCTGCCTGCATCAGGCTGTGGAGGGTATGGCGCCGGCCGAGGGCACATCGAGCATCTGGGCACCGATCCTGATGAATGCGCCCGAAAACGGCGCCAGAACTGGCGAGTTCACCATCACCATGTTCAACACCGGCGGCACCGGCGCGCGCCCGACCAAGGACGGCCTCAACTGCACGGCGTTTCCCAGCGGTATTCGCAACGTGCCTGTCGAAATCAGTGAAACCATGGCCCCTATCGTGCTCTGGCGAAAGGATTTCCGTCAGGATTCAGGTGGCCCGGGCAAGTTCCGGGGCGGCGCGGGCCAGATCATCGAAGCATCGCTGCGCTCGGAGGATGCCTTTGCCTTTTCCGCAATGTTTGACAGGGTAAACAACCCTCCTCGCGGCAGGGCAGATGGTGGCATGGGTTTGCCCGGCGAAGTGGTTAGCTCGACCGGTACGCAACAGCGGGTCAAAGGAAAACAGGTCATTCCTGCCGGGCAACGCTTGGTGCTGAAGACGCCCGGTGGTGGCGGATATGGGGCGGCATTCGAACGCGACCCGGCCTACGTCGTCGAAGACGTGCGGCTTGGTTTCATCACCATAGACACCGCTGCCCGGGATTACGGTGTCGTATTGTACGAAGATCTGAAGGTGAATGAGGCGGAAACCGCGCGGCTGCGCGCCGACGCATCTGCCTAAAAACGAAAGAGAACGAGATGGCAAATCGCATGAATTTTGCAGGCACACATGTTTTGATTACCGGCGGTGCGCAGGGAATTGGCCTTGCCTGTGCAAAGGCCTTTGTCGAACACGGCGCCAATGTAACGATTGCGGATATCAATGCTGATGGATGCTCGAATGCTCTGGATACGCTCAAGTCTCTTGGCGATGGCACGGTTGCTTGCTTTGTGGCTGATGTCAGACAACCGGAAAACTGCGCCCAGCTCGTCGCGGATGCAATCGCAGCAAATGGCAAGCTCGACGTGCTGGTCAACAATGCTGGTGTTGTACATGCTGGCGACATTCTAAATCTGGATGCTGACGGTTTTGATCACGTGTTCAGCGTCAACGTGCGCGGAGCCTTCCTGATGGCGCAGGCAGCCGCACGTGCTATGGTCGAGGCCGGCACCAAGGGCAGCATAATCAACATGTCTTCGGTTAACTCGGTTGTGGGCTTGCCCAATCAGCTGGCTTATTCCATGTCCAAAGGGGCGCTTGCCCAATTGACTCGAGCTGCGTCGATCCGGCTTGCCCCCGAAGGCATTCGTGTCAACGCGATCGGCCCTGGATCAATTGGCACCGAAATGTTGGCCGATGCCCTGTCAAGAGACCCGCATGGCAAGGGGGCAATCCTGTCGCGCACCCCACTCGGTCGATTGGGTGAACCTTCTGAAGTCGCGGATGTCGCGCTGTATCTGGCAAGTGACTATTCCAGCTATATCACGGGCGAGACAATCTACATTGACGGCGGCCGACTAGCCCTTGGCTATACGGTTCCAGTCAAGGAAGACTAGGCAAATCAAAACAACGGAAACCTTCGGACAGATCCAATGGCAGACGTCGAAAAACACCACAACTCTCTTTGGGAATATTCTGCCAGTCCACAGGTGGAAACACCAGCTCTCGCAGGCGATTTGGACACGGATGTCCTGATAATCGGAGGCGGGTACACCGGGCTTTCAACAGCGCTGCATCTAGGTGAATCTGGTGTACGCTCCATTGTACTGGAGGCGCAAGAAGTCGGACATGGCGGGTCGGGGCGCAATGCCGGTCTGGTCAATCCCGGCGTCTGGCTCTTGCCGAACGAGGTTGAGGAACAGTTGGGCAAGCAGGCGGGAGGGCGCTTGAACGCAGCGCTGTCGAACTCTCCCGATCTGGTGTTTTCGATCATCGACAAGTACGAGATCGACTGCGAAGCCAAACGTAACGGTATGTTGCAGGCGGCACATGCCCGGTCGAAAGTGCAGTGGGTCAAGGATCGCCACTCGCAGATGGCCTCGCTCGGCTTGCCGGTCGAACTAATAACAGGCAGCGATCTTCAAGTGATGACCGGCTCAAAAGTCTACCGTCACGCCGCTGTCTTCGACCCACGCGCGGGTACAATCCAGCCGATGTCCTACGCTCGGGGTCTCGCGCGGGCAGCACTCGGTGCAGGAGCCACGATCCATCAGAATTGCCCGGTGCAGAGCCTAACGCTGACAGGCAATCGCTGGACCGCGCAAACAGCGCGGGGTTCTGTCAGAGCCGAACAGGTCATTGTTGCCACTAACGCCTATACCGACCATTTCCTGCCACAGATCAGGAACGCCACTGTGCCGGTCTTCATGTTCCAGGCTGCGACGGGGCCGCTTTCCGACAATATTGCCGGATCAATTTCGCCGCGCCGCAATGGGCTGTTCGACACGCGCAAGACGATGATTTCGTCTCGCATCGACGACGCCGGACGATACATCGTGTGCAGCGCGGGCCGCATGACAGGTGATGGGCGTTCTTTGCGGACAAACTGGGCAACGCGCGTCCGCGATCGCCTTTTCCCGCAACTGCAGGGGCAGGAATGGAAATTTTGGTGGTCTGGCCAGATGGGCTTTACCGACAACCACCTTCCGCGAGTTTTTCAGCCCGCACCGGGACTGACAGTACCGATCGGCTATAACGGTCGCGGCATTGGCCCCGGAACAGTCATAGGGAAAACCTGTGCAGACCTTGTTCAGGGTGGGTCGATCAAGGATTTCCCTTTGCCGCTCAAACAAGTGCGGGTCGAGAGCTGGCGCAATGTTCGCGCCGCCTATTACGAACTCGGCACGAGGCTCTACAACATGGTTGATAGTAGGGTTTGAGTGAAACCAGCAGGAGCGGGAGGACAAAAGGAATGATGACTGAAACCTTGAGCGTAACAGATCAATTCTACAGTCTTGCCCATTTCGCAAAATGCGACATCGTGCATGCGCCGACGCGATTGGAACACTTACCTCGGCTGAGCGCCGCCTTGGGCGGACCTGAAATCTGGATTAAGCGTGACGACTGCACGGGCCTTGCATTCGGTGGAAACAAGACCCGAAAACTCGAGTTCTTGATTGCAGATGCGCAAAGCAAAGGGGCTGACGTTCTGATAACCGCAGGCGGGGTGCAATCCAATCATGCCCGGCAGACCGCTGCTGCCGCCGCACGTTTTGGCTTTGATTGTCATCTTTTGCTTGAAAACGGCCTTGGCTCCTCAGAGCCGGAATACCTCGGAAACGGCAACGCATTGCTGGATCGTATTGTCGGCGCTACCAGTGAGGTATTGCCTGCGGATGCGGATATGGAAGCCTTAATTGATGCCGCCATGCGGCGTTTTTCTGACGAGGGGCGAACGGCATATTTTATTCCGGTTGGAGGATCAAATGCGATCGGGGCTTTGGGGTATGTTTCCTGTGCCCATGAACTCATCAACCAGATTTCTCAATTGGACACGGACTTTGATCATCTTGTCATGTCCACGGGCAGCGCAGGTACGCAGGTTGGGTTGTTGGCAGGGATATCGCTCGCCGGGTTGAATTTGCCGGTGCATGGCATGAGCGTTAGTAAACCGCGGGAGATGATGAAAACGATTGTCGAATCCCTGCTGGAGCAGACGTTGGACTTACTTGGTCATACCGCGCATGACCGCGAAAAGTTGGTCCTGACAAACAGCGACTATGTCGGAGAAGGTTATGCCATCCCGGCCGCTTCAACTATTGAGGCCATTGAACTTACCGCTCGCACCGAAGGTATCTTGCTGGACCCAGTTTATACCGGCAAGGGCATGGCGGGACTGGTAGACTATGTTCGACAAGGTAGGTTCGCCTCTGATGAGCGCGTCATCTTTCTACATACAGGCGGCGCACCTGGGCTGTTCGCTTATCGCCAACAATTTCAATAGTGACAGCCAATCGTGCGACCCTGACCAATTGAAGGAATTCAGCCTTGGAACGAAAAAACATTTCGATGAATTCGCCCGCCGAAGATATTGCTGCCTTTAGCCGGGCTGTTGTGCAGGGTCCGTGGTGTTTTGTGTCTGGCATTACGGGTGTGGATCCGGAAACCGGCGACATGCCCGAAAGTGCTGAAGCGCAGGCGCGCAATTGCTTTTCCTCCATCGAGGCGGTTCTGGACAAAGCGGGGTTTGCGCTCTCGGACGTGGTGCGGGCTGTCTACTACCTGACCGCCGACAGCCATGCGCCCGAGGTTATTCCGGTTCTGAAAGAGAAATTCGATGCTATCCGGCCAGCGGCAACGTTGGTTGTCTCGGGTCTGCCGAAACCGAATTTGAAGGTGGAAATCGAGGTTACGGCCCTAAAGTCTTCCTGATTTCGTAACCGCTCCACTTATGTGCCCACCATGACGCCCGCACACTTGAAAGTCGAAAGCAAATGAAGTTTTCCGCACTACGCATCCTGAGAGAGGGGCTGACAGGTAACAAGGGCTGGATGCCGCACTGGCGCAACCCGGACCCGAAGCCAAGCTATGACGCCATCATCATTGGCGGCGGCGGTCATGGCCTTTCCACGGCCTATTATCTGGCGAAAAACCATGGGGTCACAAACGTCGCGGTGCTGGAAAAGGGCTGGCTCGGCAGCGGCAATATCGGGCGCAATACCACGATCATACGCGCCAACTATTTCCTGCCCGGCAACTCGGAGTTCTATTCCCACTCGCTGAAACTCTGGGAAAACCTAGAGCAGGAGCTCAATTATAACGTGATGTTGTCGCAACGCGGTATCCTGAGCTTGCTGCATTCGGACGGGCAGTTCGACACGGCAGCGCGGCGGGGCAATTCGATGCTGGTTCAGGGCGACGATGCGCGGCTGGTCTACCTCGATGAATTGCGTGAAATGGCGCCTTATCTCGACTTTGAGCAGTCGCGGTTTCCGATTAAGGGTGCACCCACTGCATCCAACGCGGCCCATAGTCGCCATTACTGTACACCAGTGGCATCGAAACAAACGAGCGCATCCTGCGACATGGTCAGTTTGACAACTTGCTTGTGACCATCAGCGGTGTTTGACCACCTTAAGCGCTCACCATCGGGCAGGCAGTGAAGATCCAGCCAATCGCGGCTGACATCGGTTCCGATGACTGACGCCTGTATTACTTTGCTTATACCCTCTTCCTTCTGATCCGTTGATCTGACCGGCCATATGCGACTGTCCGAAACGATGAAGAGAGACGGTGCTGGCTTGCTGGGGAACGTGGTCAAACCTCAAGGCTCAGACGCCATACACCACCCCATCAACAACCTCGGCCAAGACGGTTGACGGGGTCAAGTTAACAAACTCGAGATACAGAAGGCTCAAGAGCCGCCAGTTTTGGAAATTTAGGCCAATAGATTCTACTGTCAATTCAAGGGCAATTTCGCTTGCCATCTTAAGTTCCTAAAATCTCAGTTTCAGAAGTTTTTGGTTTTCAATACTAACTCGCCAGAACGTGCGACGAGACTTCGTAAAACCGTGGAGCCCAACGTTCTTGAATAGAGCCACGTACGAGATAATACGTCAACAAGCGCGCAGTTTCGACGTGTTGGGATTGTGTCCGGCTCTGTGCAGAGTAGGGCGGTCTCGCATTGGACCTCTATTAGTGCAGCATATTGGTTCTATAGGAGTAGACGTCGCCCGCTTGCCTCGTTGTGCCATTATGAATTTTACAAACATCTTGGAGGCGTCTACACCTTCGGAACCCGTTATTGTGGGACAAGCAACGCCATCAAATCTCTAATCTCCTGGCCTGAGAGGTTGTTCAACGTCGCGTGGAGTTCCTTGAGCAGATCTGCGGATAGGCGGGATCCGATACAGTCCTGAAATTTCGTGACCTCCTGTTCGGGCGTAAATGGGACCGAGATAGTGCCCACTGGGTTTAGGACGTTCATCTCGAACCGTGTCCCGCTCTTGAGCTGGACACAAGTGTATGCTGGGCGGTTCCAGATATCGGTCTCCGCGGATGACGTCTTTTTCGCCTCACGCATCTTGATGTGTTGCATAGTTGCGCGTAATTCAGGGCGCCAGATGGCCTCCGGGGTGAAATCGGCCAACCGAACTTCACCATATTGCAGCGCCAGCGTGGCGCAATAGGTCATGGAAAAGCGCGCCTCTTTCTCGTTTTGCGGGTTTTCAAAGCGGAGATTTCGGTAATTCGTATCGGGTATGACGGTTTCAACCCGATCTACGTCGTTGACCGCGAACCCCTCGCGCGCGCGTATTTCGATGATAGCGTCTAGCGTTCTGTGCGCGCTACCGCAACAGGGAAAGCGTTTCTGGGCAAGCCCGTCCAATGCGATGGACAACGCATGTGGCACGGGAAGATCGGTACGACCATGCCCATGGTGGTGGTGGATAAATCCCCATTCGCTGAAAATCGGATCCGGGTTGGCCTCCACTCCGGCGTGGCCGAGATTTGCGGCCAGAATCCCGGATCGAGCTGCCAGCCCGGCATGCAGCGGTTTGGTCATAGTGCCAAATTGGATTTTCGATCCGCCCGCAAGCGAACACGCGATGCTGAGCGAATTGCGAAACGGCTCGTCTCCCAGCCGCAGCAGCCGGGCACAGGCAGCAGCCGCACCAATCGCACCGATGGTCGAGGTAGCATGCCATCCGGCGCGGTAATGGTCGGGATTCATCCGTCGCCCGAGCCAGGCCTGCACTTCCAAGCCGATGACATAGGCGTCGATCAAATCGGCGCCCGTGGCCGCGGTCTCTTCGCCCAGAGCCAGCAGAGCAGGAACCAGAACTGCGGAGGCGTGCGTGACCGCAGGTAGGAAATTGTCGTCGAAATCGAGCGCATGGGCCGCCGTGCCGTTGACCATCGCCGCCTGTTCCGCGCTCAGCTTTTGGGCATGGCCCAAAACCGACGACAATCCCGCCGTCCCTGCAGGAAGCGCGCGCAAAACCGCCTGCGTCGCGGGGTCACTTTGCCCGGCGATCATACAAGCAATGGTATCGGCAATGGCTGCGCGGGCCGGTTCTGTCTCGGCTTCACAGGTGATCTGGGGATGCGCGGCGGCGGCGCTCGCGAATTCGTCGAGACTCCCCGCTCTGAGGATGTCATGCACCAAGCCCTTAATCTCCTCGGGACAACGCGTCACAAAGCCCGGCGAGAAACCGGTCGCAGGCGTCAAGCTGTGACAGAGTGATGAATTCGTCGGGCTGATGCGCCTGAGCGATATCGCCGGGCCCGAAGACTACTGTGTCGATGCCCGCGCTGGAATAATGCCCTGCTTCAGTTCCGTAATTGACCGCCAGTGTGGCGTTTGTGCCGACGATGCCGGTGACAAGCTCTAGTGCTTTCGACCGGGTTGGTGCGGTGAAAGCGGGATAGGAGACTACTTCTGTCACCTGCGGCGCCGGATCGCGATCGCCAAGCCCTTCGAGCGCGCGCCGCAGAAGATCCGGGGACGTGCCCGGCGGATAGCGGTATTCGATCACAAAGGCGCAATCCTCGGCGACGATATTAGTGGCTTTGCCGCCTTCGATGGTGCCGAAATTGATGGTGGGATGGGGAATTGGGAAGCGAAGGTCGTTGGTTGTCTCTGTGAGCAACTCGCGGGAGAGATCGTTAAGACGGGCAATCGCCTCCCCTGCTTCGGCGATGGCATTGACGCCGCGAGGAGACAGCGAGGAATGCATTGGCGTGCCCTTGAAGGTACAGGTAAATATCTGTTTGCCGGTATGAGCCGTGACCGGTGTCATGCCTGTCGGTTCGCCGACAATACAGGCGCCGGGCGCAAGGCCCCGGTCCAGCATATGGGCGATCAGCGGTTGGACTCCGGCGCAGCCGACCTCTTCGTCATAAGAAAAAGCTAGATGGACCGGCGATTGCAGATTGGCGGCCACAAGCTGTGGTACGGCGGCGAGCACCGAGGCCAGAAAGGCTTTCATGTCGGCGGTCCCGCGCCCATAGGCCCGGCCCTCTTCGAACGTCAGCGCAAAGGGGTCGCGGGTCCAAGACTGTCCTTCGGCGGGCACGACATCGGTATGCGCTGACAGGACGACACCGCCTGGCCGGGTCGGGCCAATGCTGGCCAACAGCGCGATCTTATCACCGGTCCCGTTGGGCACCCGGTCGCAGGTGACGCCAAGGTCTGCCAGATAAGCTTCGACATAGGCGGCAAGATCCAGGTTACTGTTGGCGCTGACCGTATCGAAAGCAATCAGCCGGTTGAGGATCTCATGTGTTGCCGTCACTGCGCATCCGCTCTTTCCTCGCGCAGGGTGTCGCAGAGTGCGCAGATTGCCCCGGTCAGTGTTTCCAGATTACGCCGCAGGGCAAGAAATCCCTCGGTCTTTGCCATTGTCCCTTCGTCCATATAGAGGCTCCGGTTGATTTCGATCTGGATCGCGTGGCGGTTTTCATGTGGCCGCCCATGACGGCGGATAAGCTCCATACCCTTGTAGGGGTAGTTGACGGCCACCGAATAACCCAGGTCCCGCAGAACCTCCACGACGCAGGCGGTCACCTCTGGCGCACAGGTGGTACCGTCGCGGTCGCCAATCACGAAGTCCGGACGCTGCACTGCGCCGTCCTCGGTTTCGGCGTCACCCATGCCGGACATCGAATGGCAATCGATGTGGATTGCAAAACCATGGGCAGCAACCGCCTCATTTAGCTGCTGACGCAGCGTTTCGTGATAGGGTCGCCAGTAGTTTTTAATTCGTCCTGCGGCCTCGGCAGGCGAGAGTTTTCGGTCATAGACAGCGCCCTGAACCCGCATTTTCTTCCAGATCAACCCAACGCCGCGATCAATTGTCTTGGCGCTCGGGTTGACCGGCCCGGGCCAGTCCCCGTCGATCATGTCAAGGTCGATATCGTCCTCGTTTCGGTTCGGGTCTATATAGCAGCGCGGAAAGAGCGCATGAACCATCGTCGCGCCCTGTTTGGTGACATGAGCAAATAGCTCTTCGATATGCGCGTCCTCGGAACGTCGCAGGACCATACGGTCAAGTGCATGGCCGAAATCGTCAGGATAGACTGATCCAGAATGCGGGCTGTCGAATACCACTGGCAGCGGGGTGCCGGAAGGGTGCTCGACTCGGACAAATTCGTTCATGCGTCTCTCCAGTGGTGGCAGGACACCGCGCGGACTGGACTGATTTCTTCCAGTTGCGGACGCTCGGCGCGGCACTTGTCATTGGCCATCGGGCAGCGTGGGTTGAAATGGCATCCCGGCGGGGGATCCAGCGGGGAGGGAATTTCGCCCTTGACCGGAGTGAAGTCTCGCTTGCGCTGATCGAGGCGCGGGGCCTCGGCCAAAAGCGCCTTTGTGTAGGGGTGTTTGGGATCGGCGAAAATCTCTTCGGTCGCTGCGATCTCGACGATCCGTCCTAAATACATGATCGCTACGCGGTCGGCGATATGTTCAACCACGCTGAGGTCGTGGCTGATGAAGAGATAGGTCAGCTCCAGTTCTTTGCGCAGATCCATGAAAAGGTTGATAACCTGGGCCTGGATCGACACGTCAAGAGCCGCAATCGCCTCGTCGCAGACCAAGAAGTCGGGTTTCACCGCCAGCGCCCGGGCTATTCCGATCCGCTGTCGCTGGCCGCCTGAAAACTGGTGCGCGTAGCGTTTCTTCAGCGTTGGGTCGAGCCCCACCTTGCGCATGACGTCATCGACATAGGCAGGAATTTCTGCAGCAGCGACCAGCCCATGCAGGCGCGGCGCCTCACCGATGATATCCTCGACCCGCATCCGAGGATTGAGGCTGGCGAATGGGTCCTGAAAAATCATCTGGATGGCCAGCGTCGCCGCCTTGTCGGACCGCTTCTTTGTGATGACGCGCCCTTCATAGAGCAAAGCGCCATCGCTGGCGGGATGAATGCCCGCCACAACCCGGCCCAGCGTGGATTTTCCGCAGCCGGATTCGCCGACAAGGCCCAGGACCTCGCCCTTGGCGATATCGAGGTCGACATTGTCCACCGCGTGAACGGTTTCTTCGGAGATGGCAGCGCCAAATCTGCGCGCCAGACGGCCCGCAATATCAAGCTTCTTAGAGAACCTTTTGGAGACACCTCGGATTTCCAGAATTGGCTTAGTCATGCCCGGCCTCCCTCGCCAAAGGGATGAAAGCACCGGATGCGGCTGCCGCCGCTTTTCTGGATAGGCGGCGCGGTTTTACATTCATCGCTGGCACGGGTGCAACGGGGGGCAAAAGCGCATCCCTGCGGAAGCGCCAGCATGTTCGGTGTCATGCCTTCGATCTGATAGAGCCGCTGGCCGCGTTTGTTGGCCGATGGCACTGACCCGAGCAGTCCCACCGTATAGGGGTGTCGCGGGCGGTCGATAACGTCGTCGGTTTCGCCCTGCTCAACGATCCGGCCCGCATACATAACCGAAATCCGGTCGGCCAGCCCCGCTACCACGGCAAGATCGTGGGTGATCCAGATCATCGCGGTTCCGGTTTGGCGGGTCAGCTTCTGTGCCTCATGGATGATCTGCGCCTGGATCGTGACATCGAGCGCAGTAGTCGGTTCATCCGCGATAATCAATCGGGGCCGATTCAGAAACGCGATGGCGATCGCCACGCGCTGGCGCATACCACCGGAAAGCTGGTGCGGATAGGCGTTCAGGCGCTCCTCTGGCGAGGGAATGCCGACGAGGCCAAGCGCATCGCGACAGCGTTCGCGCGCGGTTGCCCGGTCGATTTTCTCATGCGCCAAGATCGCTTCGATCATCTGCGTGTCGATACGCAGGACCGGGTTGAGCGTCATCATCGGATCTTGAAAGATCATCGCGATCCGGTTGCCGCGCAATTGCTTGAGTGCTTCTTCGCGCGCGTCGGCGATTTCGGTTCCGTCAAACTTGACAGAACCTTCGACGATACGTCCCGGCGAGTCGATCAGGCCGAGGATGGAAAACCCGGTGATGGATTTGCCCGATCCGCTTTCGCCGACAAGTCCCATTATCTCGCCGCTGCTTACCGAGAAATCGACACCGTCGACGGCCTTGACCACACCGGCCCGGGTGAAGAAATGCGTTTTGAGGCCGTTGACTTCGAGTACGGCGCTCATTTTTTTAACCTCGGGTTTAAGACATCGCGCAGATGGTCACCCACCAGATTTATCGACATCACGGTGGTTAGCAGCGCCAGCCCTGGAAAGACGGATATCCAGTAGCGGCCCGACAGAAGATATTCGAATCCATTGGCGATTAGCACGCCAAGACTCGGCTGGGTCTGAGGCAATCCTACGCCAAGAAAGGACAGGGTAGCCTCCAGCGAAATCGCATGTGCGGTCTGCACGGTTCCAACGACAATCAACGGGGCCAAGCAGTTGGGCAAGATATGCCGGAACACGACCTGTGTCTGCGACAGGCCAAGGCATTGCGCGGCCTCGACATACTCTTTGCGCCGCTCGACGAGCGCAGTACCGCGAACAGTACGCGCGTAATAGGCCCATTGTGCGACAACCAGAGCCAGAATGATTTTGTCCACGCCCTTGCCCAGGATCGCTACCAGCATCAAAGCGACCAGCGAGGCCGGGAAGGACAGTTGCAGGTCCACAAGCCGCATGATCACAGCCTCGATGCGCCCGCCCATATAGGCGGCTATAAGCCCGATCATCATGCCAATCGCTAACGCGATAATCCCCGATGCCACTCCTACCGACAGGGAAATGCGCAGCCCGTAAAGTATGGCGGAGTAAAGATCGCGCCCGGACCCGTCCGAGCCGAGCCACATAGTGTAACCGGCAAAAGCCTCCGAACCCGGTGGCAAGCGCCCGTCCAACACATCAACCTGCCCCAGATCGTAAGGATTCTGCGGTGTAATCCAAGGTGCCAGCAGCGCCAGCACCACGATAGAGCTGAACACGATTAGTGCGGCTGTTGCGATCCGGCTTTCAAAGAATTCCGCACGGAACCGCTGAAACGGTGTCTCTACCCGGACAGCGGGCTTGGCTGCGGTCATATCGGTCATGCGCCCTGATCCTGCAAGCGGACCCTCGGATCGAGGATCGAATAAAGAATGTCGACGATCATGTTGATAAGAACGAAGAACACAACGATGATCATGAGATAGGCGACGACGACTGGCCGATCGAGCTGAAGAATCGCGTCGATCAACAGTTTGCCCATGCCGGGCCAGGCGAAGATCTTTTCAGTCACCACGGAAAAGCCAATCAGGCTGCCTAATTCAAGCCCCATCACCGTGACTACCGGGATCATAATGTTCTTCAGGACATGGACAAAGATGATGCGGTTGGTCGATAGCCCCTTAGCGCGTGCGAATTTAACATAGTCCTGCCCCATTGCCTCGCGCACGCCCGCGCGGGTCAGCCGGACTGCCAGTGATATTTTTAACAGTGCAAGGTTGAGTGCGGGTAAAATGATATGCTTGAGCCCATCGACGGTCGCGAGGCTCGTCTCAAATCCCAAGACAGACCTGGTTTCTCCACGCCCAGTCGAAGGCAACCAGCCAAGTTCCACGGAAAAGACCAATATCAACATCAGTCCGACCCAGAATGTCGGAAGTGAAAAACCGAAGATCGACCCGGCCATGATCCCCTTAGAGATGGGGCTGTCGGGGTTCAACCCTGCAAAAAGACCCAGGGGAATACCGATAAGCACCGCTAGGAATAATGCACTGAAGGCCAGTTCAAGAGTTGCTGGCATATGATGAAAGATGAGTTTTAGCGCAGGTTCACCAAAGATGAAGGACTTTCCTAGATCGCCTTGCATGGCGTTTTTGACGAAAAGCAGATATTGCTCCCAGATTGGCTTATCCAGCCCAAGCCGCCGAATTGCCGCTTCGATCTCAGCCTGATCGGCTTCTGGACTGACCAGCATGTGGACCGGGTCTCCGATCACGTTGACGCCGAAAAATACGATGACCGACATCAACGCCATTACCAAGATGGCCTGCAACAGACGGCGAATAATGAATGTGGACATTCGTCCTCTCCTGACCGCTAAAACGAAAGGGCCGCTAATCGTCTGCGGCCCGTTTCAGAATTTGTCAGTCTTTTTTGACGCTCATCACAACCGTATACTCGTCTGTACGCGGGATGTAGGACAGGCCTTTGCGTGTACCCCAAGTGTTAACTTGGAAATGGGTCGGGATGATCGCCTGGGTCTCCATAGCCATTTCCGTGGCCTTGGCCAGAAGATCCTGCCGTTTTGCATCATCGACAGTGGCCAGCGCTTCCTCTATCACCGCGTCAATTGCCGCGTCGGAATGACGCCCGCGGTTGGAGGAACCGAACCCTTTTTCCTTGTCGAAGGTGTGGATCAAAGATTTTAGCGGTGAAGATGCCTCGCCCGATCCTGCACCCCAACCAACGAGGATAAAGCTGAATTCCGGAGTGCCTTCCGGTGAACCGGACGAAGCGCGTTTGAAGTAAACCGAGCGTGGCATGGTTTCGACCGACATCTGAATACCTACCCTGGTCAGCATCTGACCGATGGCCTCGGCGATCTTGGCGTCATTAATATAGCGGTCGTTAGGCCCATGGATCGTCATCTGGAAGCCGTCGCCATAGCCGGCCTCGGCCAGCAGTGCCTTGGCACCATCGGGATCATACGTTTCCGGTTGAAGGTTTTCGGAAACACCGAAGAAACCGCTTGGCATCAACTGCCCTGCCGGAATAGCGACACCTTCCATCACGTGTTCGACAATGGCATCACGGTTGATCGCTTTGCTGATCGCCTTGCGTACGCGCACATCCAGCAGCGGGTTCTTGATGTCGCTGCCATCCAGCGCCTTGATAAAGGGCGAGTTTTCGCGGAACTGATCCAAGTGCAGATAAATCACTCGGTTCGACGGCCCTTGGTGCAACTCAACCGCATCGTTGTTTCTGAGTGTGACAATATCGGTGGTCGGCACGCCGGAAATCACATCCACATCACCCGCCAGCAGCGCCGCGACACGAGATGGGTTCGAGGCGATAGGTCGGAACTCCACCTGGTCCCACTCTGCTGCGCCGTCCCAGTAGTTCGGGTTTTTCTTGAGTACGACCGACTCGCCTGGTGTGTAGCTTCCGAACATAAAAGGCCCTGTTCCGATGGCGGCCGCGCCGGAGTTGTAGTCGGCTGTGGCTGCACCACATCCAACTGAATCCGACACGATGGCCACGGTTGAAACATCATTCCCCATCAGCGGATAAGGGGTCTCGGTCTTGAAGTGGACGGTGTAGTCGTCAACCTTCACAACCGACTTGCCCTTTACGTAGGTCGCAAAGCTGGAGGGCGAATCGGGGACGTTCGGCGCCCGCTCGAACGAGCAAACAACGTCGTCGGCGTTAAAGTCGGTGCCATCGTGGAACTTGACGCCCTCGCGCAGCTTGAACTCCCATGTCAGATCGTCGATGGGTTTCCAGGACAGGGCCAGACCGGGGCTCAGCTGCTGACGTTCGTCTTGGCGGATTAGACGGTCGTAGATGTGCAGTAAAAGCGCGTTGTTCGGACCAACATTGTGAAAATAAGGGTCCATTGATGTTGTTTCCGAGGCGAGGCCGAAGGTCAGTTTTTCCGCCGAAGCCGGACTGGATCCGAAGGTGATCGCGCCTCCTGCCAAAGCCAGCAGTATAGTTGAGAATTTCATGTGAACATCTCCCTGATTTATTGGCGGTTTCCGATATTCTCGGTCGTCATGAGTAGTCTCTCGTTCAATTTGAGATGCTAGGCAGTAGCTTTTTCATTAACAACAGAAGAAGCTATGCAAAAATGCATAAAGCAATTCGCATTGGGTGGATGGTGATGATCGCAAAACACAGGGAGACTGCGCGGCATGGGCAAGCAACTGCATAGATTGAAGGAACTTGAATCGTTACGTGCGTTCGTGACCACCGGCACTACAATTGGTGCCGCGCAGCGATTGGGTATTTCGCAATCAGCTGTCAGTCGATGCTTGTCGCAACTTGAGGCGCGCGTCGGACGCTCGCTTTTTGTCAGGACTTCTGGACGAATTGAACCGACCGAGGAGGCACTTACGCTTGATGGGATGCTCGACCCTATCTTCAAGACGCTGGCGCAAATCGACGGATCCGTCTGGGCCGATCCGGCGGATCAGCCGCTCAAGCTAGTGGTCCCACCTACACTGGCGCATAATTTTGTAACCTCCAGACTCGCGGGGTTTCTCCAAAAAAACCCGTCAAAACAGATTCACTTAGACGTCCAGAGCACCGATGTCCTTGTGCTTGGCATTCTCGATCGGCGCTACGATTTGGGCATCACCACTGGCATGATCCACCACGCAGGCGTCCAACTGGTATCTTGGCGACGCTCTCAGATCATCTGTGCGATGCCGGAAGGCCATCGACTTGCCGCGCTGAACACGGTTAGTCCTGAGGATTTGGACGGGGAAAGAACCATTACACTGTCGCACCGTCTTGGAACACGCCCGCTGACAGACCGCATTCTCGCAAGATCTGGGGTGACCACCTATCCGGTAGCAGAGACCTCCACCAGCCTTGCTGCGCTGCAACTTGCGAAGGCCGGTCTGGGAGTGACATTGTTGAATCCGTTTCCGCTATTGACCGGTGTGTTTCCGGGCATCTGCGTGCGCCCTTTCGACGCCGATATCGTCTATGAATCGAGCTTCGTCATGCCTGCCGGGCGAACCCCGTCGGAAATTGCCCGTCAGTTCATGCGCTACGTCAAGCTGACGACTCCGCCTGATCCCTATTCCACTTCAATTTGACATATGTGAGAGAACCGCCATGCCGACCCCCAGTTCACCAAATGAATATCCCGTCGAGTTGACTCCTCCGGACATTTCTGCCTTTGAGGCTGGCAATACTGGCATCCCCTACGTTTGGCGTTTCGACAGCAACGTATCCGGCCCCAATACAATGATTTCGGCGATCATTCACGGCAATGAACCCAGTGGCGCCATCGCGCTGGAATGGATACTCAATAGCGACATTCGCCCCATTGCGGGCTCACTTACCTTGGCCTTCATGAATATCGAAGCCTACAATGCCTTCGACCCCAATGATCCCAATGCCAGTCGGTGGGTGGACGAGGACATGAACCGTGTCTGGGACAGTAGCGTGCTGGAGGGCGAACGCGACAGTATTGAGCTTCGGCGCGCACGCGAGGTGCGCCCGGCGCTGAAAGACATCGATTATTTGCTCGACATCCACACGATGCAGCACTATTCGCCGCCTTTGATGATGACCGGTAAGCACCAAAAGGCAAAGGCGTTAGCCGCGCAAGTAGGTGTTCCGGAACGCGTCGTGGGCGATTTTGGGCATGCCAATGGCCGTAGGATGCGCGACTATGGCGGATTTGATGACCCGGCTTCAGAAAAAACCGCATTGCTTATTGAATGTGGGCAGCACTGGTCTGCTGGTGCCGGAATCCTTGCCCGGGAATCCTCGATCCGTTTCCTCGCTGCCTTGGGGACAATTGACCTCGACCTAGTCGACCAATTTGCATTGCCCTCCGATGAACAACAATATTTCACGGTCGAAGAGGCGGTGACCATTCAGTCCGAGACAGGGTTCACCTTTGCCGAGGCTTTTTCGGGTGGCGAGATCATTCAGCGGGCCGGAACGCTGATCGGCTATGACGGCGACCGGGCAGTGACTACACCCTACGACGACATGATGTTGGTCATGCCATCACGCCGGTTGTGGAAAGGATTGACTGCTGTCCGGCTAGCGACGAGGGATTAAAGGGCATTGCCAACTTGTTTGCACGCGGCTGACGGCGGTCTGACCTGCGTCTGTCAGGCGGTCATTTCGAGAGCGTAACCGTCCCAGAGGCCGAAAGTCTCGGTTCTGGCGTGACGGTATGAGACGGTGGAGAGTTGATAGCGGCGGGGTCGATAGACGGTGTTGATCTGGTCGTGTGCGGCAAGGAACCTTTGCGCTTGCTTTGGCGACTTGAAGCTTCCCATGAGCTTTTCTCGCTTTCGAGTGAGTCTGTGTGATCCTTCGTCCGATAGTTCAACCCTTTGTGTGCTCGGTGATCCGCAATTGGCGCGAGATCGCGGATCGGCTTGAAATAGCTTCGCAACTTATCCGTGATCACAACACGGGGTTCGCCGAATTGCGAAATCAGCCGCTTCAGAAAGCGCCGGGCTGCCTTAGCACTCCGCCGTGGTTGGACGAGGATATCAAGAGTATCTCCGTTCGCATCCACGGCCCGCCAGAGCCAGTATTTCCGACCGTTGATCGGGATGACCACTTCGTCCAAATGCCATTTGTCGGCCGCGGCTGGCCGGTCACGCCTGATGCAATTCGCGAAATGGCCGCCAAAGCGGTTGACCCATTGCCGGATCGTTTCCCGGCTGACCGTCACACCGCGTTCCGCGAGTAGATCTTCAACATCCGCGGTGCTAAGCGCAAAGCGATGGTAGACCCAGACGGCATAAGCGATGATCTCGCGCGGAAAACGAAAGCCCTTCAGGCGCGGCATTGTGGGCAGTATCTTCATGCGTGAGCGGCAACCAGTTCAGAACGCGCATACAAGTTGGCAATGCCCTTTTTTGTCAGCATCTTACGTATTCATGTGAATATTCTCGCGAGTCCAAAATATGGGAAGTCTGACAGTTTATTGGGATTGAATGGATGATCTAAAAACGCTCCTTCTGAAGTTGCAACCAATGGGAGGACCAAATGGCTAAAATCCTGATTATCTACGACAGCGAAAGCGACCGTAAGTTCACGTCAACCGCCGTACCTTTTGTCAAGGAGGGAATCGAACAAGTCTCCGGCATGGAGATCCGCGTCAAACATGTCGATGAAGCTGAAACCGAAGACGTGTTCTGGGCCGACGGCATCGCGATAGGTTGTCCAACTCATCTTGGTGGCGTTTCATGGAAAATGAAGCAATGGTGGGACGAACGCACACCCGATATCTGGTTCAAGACCGACGGCAAATTCGCCGTACCCTTCACCTCGGCCGGTAGCCTTGGTGGGGGCGGCGAGCTGGCATGTATGGCGATGAGCATCATGATGATGAACATGGGCTATTTCGTCTTTGGCATCACTGACTACGTCGCCAAGAAAGAGAGTCTCCATTACGGTGCTGTCGTCGCGGGGGAACCTCGTGCCGATCCCGCCAAGGAAGTCTGTCGTCGCGCGGGTCGCCGCCTTGCTGAATGGGTTGGTTACTACATGGAAAGCCGTAAGGACCTGCACCCCCTGAAAGCTGAATACGAACGTTTCTGGGAGCTGGCAGACTAATGGGAAAAGCGAGACTACTTGTTGAACTGGATGTAACGCCAGATGAAGCGGACACGTTTGTGGAGATGTTCCGCGAAGAATTCATGACCCGTTCCCGTAAGGAAGCTGGGTGCGAACAATACGAATTGTGGCGTGAGGCAGACAATCCATCGCGAATGACCATCATCGAAGTGTGGTCTTCTGCCGAAGCCTTGGATCAGCATCTTGCAATGGACTGGTTCAGCGAATGGGCACCGCGCATGGAGGCCGCTCAGGCGACGCCACTCGTCGTACGAAAAATGGTATCCGTCGAAGACTGAAATCGCAGCTCCGTGTTTGTACCGCCCATCAATCGGGCCTAGTGTTGGCTATCACGGAGCTGGCCTTTGACACATTCACCCAACATTGAACGCATTGTCGCTATCCTATCCGCTTTTGATCACAAAAATCGGCCGTTGCAGCCAATGGATATTCTGACCCGCAGTGGAGTTGCTCGATCTACAGGCTTTGCGCTTTTGGCAGCGCTCACGAACAGAGGCTACTTGGAAAAGGTGGAGGGCGGCTACCGTCTTGGATCAGCGAGCCGAGATCTGCCTTTCGCGCCAATTGACCGCGTTGAGGATCGCGCAACTTTGCGCGCCGGTCCCCTGACCACGATCGCTGCGCCTGAAGGGTTGAAAATGCACCCTCAACTCTTCGACCTTGTTTCCTTGCCGCCCATCGGCTCCTCGCCACCATGGAAGATTGGGTTCGCCAATGCGTCGCGGTCAAACCCTTGGCGCGTGGCATTGGAACGCAGTGTGACGGAAAAACACGCTCGCCTCTCGCCGTGGATTTCGGACATCATTGTCAGGAATGCCGAAGACGATGCCGAACAGCAGGCGAGCCAACTTGAAGAGTTGGTTTCTCTCGGCATCGACGCTCTGGTCATCAGTGCATCGCCACAAACTAATCACAAGTTGACGTCCAGTTTGCGTCGATGCATGAAACGTGGCTTGCCTGTCGTCGCATTGGACCGCAGGCCTGTACGCGATGATTGCTACACCGTTTTTGTTACCGCGTCAGATGATCTGATTGGGCGGCTCAGTGCTATTTGGCTTTCCGAACATCTGAAGGGCGAAGGGAACGTATGGCTTTTGTCTGGCCTGCGTGGTGCAAGCCCAACAGAACGCAGGCTGAAAGCTGCATTGTCCGTGTTTGAAGAACTGCCCAATGTGGCCATCACTGCTCACCGCTATACGACATGGACGAGAGAAGGAGGGCGTTCCTCTATTGAAGAACTTCTGTCTAGATCTGATCAGATTCCGGATGGAGTCTGGTCGGATAGCGGCCTCCAGGGGCTGGGGTCAATCGACGCCTTTTTGACCGCCCGCGTACCAATTCCTCCCCATACTGGCGGCGACGTCAACGGTATCTATCGAGCTGCCTTGAAAAACCGGATTCCTCTGTGTGCGATCGACTATCCATCTTCGATGGGAGCCAAGGCAATTGATACAGCAATCGCTTTGCTTCGAGGTGAATCGACCACGCGGCGCATTGAAGCTCCTACGCCTGTCATCCTGACAAAGGGATATGAGACAAAAAACGTTAAGGCGGACATCTGGGCTGAAGATCACACGAGGTGGGACCTACCTGACGATGCGCTCTTGTCGTGAGAAAATGAAAGATGAGTGATCGCCAGCTCCCCCACCAAATCCAGAACAGTTATGATCGGGCGGTCGCCAGGTTTTCCGATCTGTTAGATGGTGCGAGCGCGGCAAAGGGTTCGAGTGTTAACCAGGTGTCCATTCGGGCCAAACTTCCAAGGAGTACCGCATACCGGCAATTTGAAACGTTGGAACAGCTCCGGATCACGAACCGAGCGCCAAGTGGGGACATCACACTCAGTGATTTGGGCTGGCGCATTGGGTTTTCGGCTTGGGGTTTTGGAGATGTCAGCCCGTTCGCTGCCGCCACTGTGCGCTATTTGAGAATCCAGTCTCGCAGGACGTCTTTCTTGGGTGTTCTGACCGACCGAAAATTGCAGGCTATCGCTTATTCGGCAAGTAGAGGTTTGAGCTTCCGTTCGCTGTCAGCTGGTGGGCAATACGTTGTCTCAACAAGCGGCGTGTTTGGGGGAAACACCTTCGAAGCCCAAGATCGTGACAGCAAGATGGAATTCCTTATACTGCAGGACATTGTAGAGCGCGAATTCGGGTCCTTGAGACTTGGGGTAATTGCACTTTCATCGAGCGACGCTCGTGAACTTGATGAACATGGTTTGCTAAGCGACACGGCGCACCGGCTTCGCGTTGCGTTGAGGCAAGAATGAGGGACAGCGAAAAGCGATGCAGATAGTCCAAGCTGAAGGTTTCTGGCGTTTCTTGCCGCTTGCTGTTGCCATCATCAACGTGGACACAATTCCTGCCCACAATGGCCTGGTTGCCCGCCTGGTAACGGTCTGAAGGCGTCCCGCTCTTGTGCTGCTCACATCGCTTGAATTCGGCTGCGGATTTTCCCTGTAAACATTCCGACTTGCGACGCACTGGCCAGCTATCTGCCTGTGAAGGTATTTTGGCTAGAAGGATGTTGTCGCCAGGTCAGGCGTGTCCGTTACAACAGCATCTTACGTGATGGCTGGCAAGGCCGTGTTTCCGGCAAGACCAGATATTTAGTCCTGAAGGCGGCAGATGGTCTTAGTTTCGTTCGAAATGCGGCCGCTGCAAACCTGCGTTCGGGCCAATCCAGAATGATCGGCGTTAGGATCTGAAGGTGTTGTCCATGACGGCGGTATTGCCATGGGCGGTGCCTTGGTCCAAAGCCCGTTCATCAAGGCCGTGGGCTTTACCGGATCCCAGCGCGGTGGACGCGCTTTGTTCGATCTGTGTGCGGCTCGCGAAGAACCGAACCCACTCTTTGGTGAGTTGGGGTCGGTAAACCCGATGTTCCTGCTGCCCGAGGCGTTGACGCTCGTGGTGCGGATATCGCGCGCGGCTGGGCGGCTTCGCTGACCATGGGAGCAGGGCAATTCTGCACCAATCCAGGGCTTGTTTTCCTGCCAGAGGGATCAGCGGCCAAAGTATTTTCTGCAGAAGCGGCGGCTGCGCTCGCGGATGCTTCAACGCAAACGATGCTGTCTGGTGGCATTGCGGACGACTTTTACGAAGGGCGCGACCGTATCGCATCCGTAGAGGGTGTGGAAACCGGATATGAGGGCATCGCGGAGCATCGCACTGCCAGCGCCTTCCTATATCGAGTGACTGTTGAAACCTTTGCTGTCAATCCCGCTTTGGCTCATGGGGTTTTTGGGCTTTTAGGAGTTGTTGTAGTGACCCAAAGCGTCAGTGACTTCGATGATCTGGCGCGTGCAATGATGGGGCAACTGACCGCGACAATCCATATGGATGGCGCGGACTTAGTTGCCGCGGCCAGATTGCTGCCGATCCTCGAACGCATGGCCGGGAGGTTTCTGTTCAATGGCTTCCCAATTGGTGTTAAGGTCACGGGCAGCATGGTTCACGGCGGACCATATCCCGCTTCGACGAATTTTGGGGCAACAAGCGTCGGAACATTGTCGATCCGGCGGTTCCTCAGGCCGGTTTGTTATCAGAATTCACCGGACCATCTGTTGCCTGATCAGACGTAGAGTGTTGGCAGGTTTGGACAGGAATGGTCTTGGCTGATCCTATCGGTTCCCGGTGCCGCACGCGGCGCACGATATTTGACGAAAGCCGCCTGGACGTTTAGGTCTTTCGTTTGCAAAGTCGAACAGGTTTGGTCTCAGGAAAGGCTTCGTGCAGTCACACGTCCCAAATACCAAGAAGATTGCCGAGTTGCTTGGCCTTTCGCGTGCCACCGTGTCGAATGTCATTAACGGAAAAGGCCGGGTCTCGAAGGAAACGCGCCGCCGTGTCGAAAAGCAACTGGCCGAGAGCGGTTATGTGCGTGATCAGGGCGCTGTTGCGCTGAAGACGGGGAAATCCCGGCTTGTCGGTGTCCTGGTTACGGACATTTCCAATCCATTTTATGGAAACGTCATCTCGGATCTCGAGTCATTTCTGTCGACTGCCGGGTATTCGACTATTCTCGGGCAATCCTATGACGACAAGACCCGGCAAGCCAAACTGCTGAGCGAGCTTGTCGGCACTGGTGTGGCGGGCCTTATTGTCAACCCCAGCAAAGGTTCCACTGCCCAGGATTTTGACATCCCGACCAAACGCCAGATTCCAACAGTCTTCTATGTGAGAGGCGTTGCCGGATCCTCGCTTCCGCTGGTCTCACTGGATGACAAAGCTGCCGGAGCGCTTTTGGCAGAGCACCTGCTGGCCGAGGGGTACCGCAGGATTGCCGTGATCGGTGGCTATCGGGGAACAAGCACGTTCCAGTATAGGCTGGAAGGTGTTGAGGGCGCGTTGAAAAAAATCGGGACGAAGCCCGCAGCCGTTTGCACAGGCCCGGTTTCGGAAGAATTCGGATTTGTGGAAATGCGTCGCCTGCTCGAAGAGGGCCCACATTTAGATGCGGTGATTGGCCACAACGATCTGGTTGCGTTTGGATGTCTGCGCGCGGTTCGCGATGCCGGCCGTATCCCCGGAATTGAAATCGGACTGGCCGGATTTGACAATCTCACCTTTGGGCGGGTTTGCGATCCGCCGCTGACAACTGTGGACGTGCGGCACCGAAAAATCGGTGTCGAGACAGGAAGGCTTCTGCTGAGCCAGATTGCGAATTGGCAACAGGAGTTACCCGTCAGCAAACTGGAGCCTGCCCTGGTGGTTCGAGGTTCGACAAGTAAAAAAAGTAACTGATTGGTTAATACCGCGGTTGACCGAATCACGCAACCTTGCTTACACGTGTAAGCAAGGGGGAATGCCATGCTACCTAATGCTAGTGACACATCGGGCCGGGGGGGCTGCAACGATCCTGTGTCCAAAGCAGGGTTTGGTTTGCCCGCGGGGAAATGCAGCCTCTCGATGGACCAATTCTGATGGACATCGAACAGACCAGCATATCTGTTTCGGGTGAAACACGTCTCGTTCTTGTGATCGGGCACCCCACGTCTCAAACCAAATCTCCGGCATTGATGAGCCTCAGGGCGGCGCAAGCCGGGAGCAATACCGTATTTGTACCGGCGGACATTCACCCCGCTGATCTCGGGGTCACCTTGGAAGGGCTTCGCCAACTGCGCAATCTGGCCGGTTTCGTTGTTACAATTCCACACAAGCCCACATTTCTTGAGCTTGTTGATGAGGTCTCAACGGCGGCCAAAGCTGTCGGAGCGATAAATGTTGTCCGGGTTGACCCGGATGGGCGTTGGATCGCGGACATTCTGGATGGGGAGGGGTTCGTACGCGGGCTGCAGGCGGCAGGCGTGGACCCCACTGATCGGAGTGTTCAGATTTTCGGAGGCGGAGGGGCAGGTGCCGCTGTTGCCTATGCGATTGCGCGGGCTGGTGCCGCTGATGTTCGGATTTCTGACATCGACGAGCATAAGGTTGCGGCTCTGGTCTCGCGTTTGTCCGGGTCGGGGATCCGCACAACATTCGCAGCAGGCGCGGAAAGCCTGCCGACTGCAGATATCGTCATCAATGCCTCACCTGTCGGAATGCACGGCAAGGGCGAGATACCGTTTGACGCCGATTTGCTGGAGCCCCGTCAAGTGGTGGCGGAGTTGGTCATGGAGCCTGCCGAAACCTCGCTTCTCAAGGCAGCGCGCGCTGCAGGATGCAAGACCGTGCCGGGGTATGCCACGCTGAACGGCCAGTCGGAAGCAATGATGGAATTTCTCAGGCTTCTGCCGACTGACGGAGGCACGGCAGGAATTTCCGAGACTTCAACCAGGGTTTCAAAGGAGGAGAACCTATGAACAGGAATGCCAGACTTGGTGTCTTTTCAGCGCTTGCGATTGTCGCGTCTTTGTGCGGCGCACAAGCGACCGAACTGACCGCGGCGCATGTGAACCCGCCCGGAGAGCCCTCAAACGTTGCGTTCGCGGAACTGGAAAAGTTGCTGAACGAGGGAACAACCGGCATCACCATGACCACCTTTCCACAAGGTCAGATCGGCGGTGAGAAGGACGCCATCGAGCAAGTGCAGTTCGGGGCACTCAGTATGACAACGGCGGCCAACGCCAATCTGTCCGCGTTTGCACCTAGTGCGGGGGTCTACGACATTCCGTTTCTGTTCCGCGATGCCGACACACATCCCTGGGCTGTTACTGATGGCGAGATCGGGGCTGAGATTGAGGCCAGGATCGAAGCGGAGGCGAATGTAGAGATTCTTGGTTGGTGGTCGGCGGGTATGCGGCATGTCTTTACCCGCGAAGAACCAGTCGAGTCGCTCGACGACCTGAAAGACCTCAAAGTCCGCGTCATTGGCAGCCCGGTTTACATCGATACGTTCAACGCCCTTGGTGCAAAGGCAACGCCGATGCCCTATGGCGAGGTCTACACGGGTCTGGCAACCGGCGCGATCGACGGCGCCGAGAACGACAGTTCAGGCTATCGAAACGTAAAGTTCTTCGAGCAGGCACCATATTATTCGCTGACGGGACATTTCTTCCTGTACAAGCCGGTCATCGCGAACAAGGACGCGCTTGCGGCGCTGACACCTGAACAGCGCGCCGAATTCGACGCCGCCTTTGCCAAGGTGACTGAATTGCAACGAGAGTTGTTCCGGACGAACTTTACATCCGATCTTGCTTGGCTGAAGGAGAACGGCGTCACAGTCATCGAGCCTGATCGCGCAGCCTTTATCGAAGCCGTAAAGCCAGTCGTGGATGAATACGCTGCGCAATACGGAGAGGAATTGGTGCAACGCATTATGAATGCGAAATAAAGCACCAGAACTCCGGGGCCGCTTCTCTCCCCAAGCGGCCCCGACCAAAGGAGCCATTCATGCGCAAAATGGTCAAAACTGTCGATGACTTCGCGTTTATGCTCGAAGGTGTCATCCTGTTCGTAGTGCTATGCGCTTTGGTCGTCATCCTGACCATGCAGGTATTGTTCAGGTTTTTTCTGAATCAGCCCCTGGACTTCACCGAGGAAATTGCGCGTCTGCTGTTTGCGTGGCTGGTGTTTGTTGGTGCGGCGCGCGCCATGCGCTTGTCACAGCATTTTCTTGTCGATGCTGTTTACAACGCTTTGCCCCGGACCGCGCGTAGCGTGGTGGGGTACATCGTCGATCTGGCCACGCTCGTATTTATCATGATGCTGATCTGGATTGGAACTCAGGCGTCGATCAAGGGTGCCGCGCAAATCATGCCGGTGCTTCAGGTCTCGAAATCCATGCAAACCATGGCGCTTCCGGTGGGCATGTTTCTTATGGCAATTCATGCAGTTGGCTTCCTCTTTCGCCGGCAGCATGTCGGCGACCCACAGGGTGATGCGTTTGTGGAATAGGGCTGTTCGATGATTACCTTCGTTCTTTTAGCGGTTTTTGCACTGCTGCTCATGCGGGCCCCGATTTTCGTTGCGCTCGGTTTGCCCGCATTGGGGTATCTTCACTTTAAAGGCGTGCCCTTTGCGCTGGCCCCTCAGAGGATGTTGGGAACGGTAAACGAATCCATCCTGCTGGCCGTGCCGATGTTTTTGCTGGCGGGCCGCCTGATGAACCTTTACGGCGCAACCGAGCGTATCTTTGACTTCGCCCAGGCGGTCATTGGCTGGATCAGGGGTGGGCTGGGCTATGTGTCGGTCGTTGCCTCGATGATATTTTCGGCGATGTCCGGCTCTGCCGCCGCAGATGCCGTGGGCGTGGGTACGATCACCGTCAAGGCCATGCGCGCGCGCGGTTACGATCCCAGTTTCGCCGCGGCCGTCACGCTTGGATCGGCCACTCTGTCGCCGGTCATTCCGCCATCGATCATAATGATCATCTATGGGGCAACGGCGAATGTATCGATCGGCAAGATGTTCATCGGCGGTATCGGTCCGGGGCTTTTGATGGGTATCTCGATGATGGCGCTGGTCTCGATCATCAGTTGGAAGCGCGGATACCCAAAAGGCGACCCGTTCTCGATTCGGCTGGTCATGCAGACCTTTTGGCGCGCCATTTTGGTTTTGCTGACCCCTGTCATCATCATTGGCGGAATTTTCTCAGGTATCCTGACCCCTACCGAGGCCTCGGTGACGGCTGTGGTCTACGTAATCCTGCTGGGGATCATCTACAGGATGATCAGCTTCAGGGCGTTCTACGGAGCGGTCGTCGGCACCGCCACGGCCGTTGGCGCATTGATGCTTGTCGTCTCCGTTTCCGGTCTTGATGCCTGGGTGATCGCCCGCGAGCAGGTGCCGATGATGCTGGCCAACAGCATGACCACTCTGGTCGACAGCAAAATCATGGTGATGATCCTGATCCTGGTTCTGGTGCTGATCCTCGGGTTCTTCATGGATGCCACGCCGGTTATCCTGATGCTCGTGCCCGCGATCATGCCATTGGTGACCGCGTATGAAATTGACCCGCTGCATCTGGGTGTTCTGTTTTGCATCGTCTGCGTGATCGGGCTGATCACCCCGCCGGTCGGCGTGGCGCTTTATGGCGTGGCGATGGTTTCAAAGCTGCCGATCGACAGAGTATTCTGGGCGACGTTGCCGTTCTTTTTC
Organism: uncultured Ruegeria sp.; assembly: GCF_947497005.1. GTDB lineage: Bacteria > Pseudomonadota > Alphaproteobacteria > Rhodobacterales > Rhodobacteraceae > Ruegeria. Next base: position 63,481 of record NZ_CANMFF010000012.1, read on the forward strand.
ATGTTGATTGTATTGATAGGTGTCATGATCGCCGTGCCACAGATTATTACACTTTTGCCGAATTTTTTTATCACCAATTGATGGTGCCTCACGTTTGCCGCTGAGTTCTGCTCTGCACTCATCCTGTATAGCGTTGAAGGCACAGACCGGAGCGACGCCGAGCCCGGCAGGATTCTGCAGTTAGCTGTACAAATAGTCCTTCACGATTTGGCGAACATGGATCAAGCTCGCAATCGTACTCGTACCGAACAAGTCTACAGTTGCCTCGATTGCTCAGCCCTTCGCACAGCAATCTCTAGAGCGCTGGATCAGGTTCCGAATTGGTGGAAACTCGGCAATTCTCGGGGGGTGCGCCTGCGGGTGCGCGCCATCATCCGTCAGGTTGGCCACGAGAACGAAGTCGACATCTTGCGCGGGGTGTTGTCGAGCGACCACGTCCACGTGTTCGTGTCGGTGCCGCCGAAGATCGCCATCTCGGATCTGGTGCGCAAGATGAAGGGGCGTTCGTCTCACAAGGTACAACGGGAATTTCCCGCGCTGCGCAGGCGCTATTGGGGTCGCCGGTTCTGGGGCAGGGGGTATTTCTCAACCACCAACGGAGCCATTACCGAAGACATCGTGCTGCAATACCTCGAAAACCACATCGCCGATCCTACCGACGCCAGTCGGTAGTCGTTCAGTGACAGTTCATATTGCAGGGCACAAACGGCAAAAACGACGTAGTCGCGCAGCCCGCGCATCTGCCATCATCGCCGTAAGCGACATGCTCCGCAACGAAGCCTGTCTCGTCGAAAATGCTCCCTTAGTCCAAGTGCACGTAACGGTATCTTCGTGAGGAAGGTCTTCTACTGAATCCGATTTTCTGTTTCAGGGTCGAACACGACGGCCTTTTCCATGTTGAAGGCGAATTCGGCCTGTTGACCCGGTGAGACATCTGTGTCGGCTCGCATCCGAGCCACGCATTCGGCACCTCCGACGGTTGTCGCTACGAAAGTGTCTGAGCCGGCAGGCTCGGTTACGGTTACCGTGTTTCGGATGACCTCCACATGGGATGATCGCTGGTCGGCACCTTCGACATCCGTCAGCGCCTCGGACCGCACGCCCAGTATCACGTCTTTGCCGTCAAAGGCTTTCAACGCCTCCGAAGGCTCATAGAGAGCAAGGCGAAGGTCTTTACCCTGGTCATTTTGAGTCTTCGCATAGACCGAATTTCCGTCGACCTGTACAGTAACATTGATCAGGTTCATCGACGGAGAGCCCATGAATGTTGCCACAAACAGGTTGGCGGGCGTGTCATAAATTTCTTTCGGTGTGCCGAGTTGTTGAACATATCCACCATTCATAACGGCAATCCGGGTCGACAGTGTCATCGCCTCGATTTGGTCATGGGTGACGTAGACGATAGTTGTCCCGAGTTTTTGATGTAGTTTCTTGATCTCGGTGCGCATGTCGACGCGCAGTTTCGCGTCGAGATTCGAAAGGGGTTCGTCGAACAGGAACACATCCGGGTTGCGGACAAGGGCACGCCCCATGGCGACGCGCTGGCGCTGGCCACCGGACAGCTGGCCCGGTTTACGGTCCAGAAGCTGTTCGATCTGCAGCAGTCTTGCAACGTCGGCCATGGCTTTTTCACGCTCGGGTTTCGGTACGCCGTGCATCTCAAGCCCAAAAGTGATGTTCTGGCCCACTGTCATGTTGGGGTAGAGCGCATAAGACTGGAACACCATGGCAATGTTCCGGTTCGAAGGATGCACCCCGTTCATCACCGAATCCTTGATCCGGATATCACCGGATGTGATTTCTTCCAGTCCCGCGATCATGTTCAGCAATGTGGACTTGCCGCAGCCCGATGGCCCGACGAGCACCAGAAACTCGCCCTCTTCAACCGCGATGTTAACCCTGTGCAGCACCTCGACTGTGCCATATGATTTGGTGACGTTATTGATATCGAGAAAACCCATCGGTTACCCCTTAACAGAGCCGGCCATCAAGCCGCGGACGAAGTAACGTCCGGCGACGATATAGACGAGCAGGGTTGGCATGGCGGCAAGGATCGCTCCGGCGAAGTGGACGTTGTATTCCTTCACCCCGGTTGAGCTTTGCACGAGATTGTTCAGAGCGACTGTCATGGGGGCTCCGTCACCTGAGGCGAAGGAGGCACCGAACAGGAAGTCGTTCCAGATGTTGGTGAATTGCCAGATCACGCAGACCACGATGATCGGACCCGACGATGGCAGCAGGATACGCCAGAAAATCTGAAAGAACCCGGCCCCGTCGATTTGTGCCGCACGGACCAGTTCGGTTGGAAATGCGGCATAGTAGTTGCGGAAATACAGGGTCGAGAATCCGACGCCGTAAACCACGTGAACCAGCACCAACCCCGCAGTGCTGCCCGAAAGGCCCAGCTTGCCCAGAATGGCTGCCATCGGGATCAGAACGATCTGGAACGGAATGAAGCACGAGAATAGCATCAGCCCGAACAGGATCGTATCGCCCCGGAACCGCCATTTGGTCAGGATATAGCCATTGAGTGCACCCAGAGTTGTCGAGATGACCACAGCGGGCACCACCATGGAAATGGAGTTCCAGAAATACGGCTGTAGACCCGTGGGTTCGACGCCGATTTGTGCGGTGGACCATGCTTTGGCCCAGGGTTCCAGAGTGAAGGCAGTGGGCAGGGACATCATGCCTCCGCCGGTGATTTCTCCCAGCGGTTTGACCGAGTTCACAAGCATCACATATAGCGGCAGCATGTAGAACAGGACGAACAGGATCAGCACGACGTAGATCAGGGTGCGGGTGAAGCGACCCGTGCGGATGGCGGTGTCAGAGCTTGCAATCGCCATCACTTCTTCTCCTTCAGCTCTGCATAGAGATACGGGATCATGATGGCGGCAATGGTCATGAGCATGATCACGGCCGAGGATGCGCCGATCCCCATCTGGTTGCGGCTGAACGTGTAGGAATACATGAAGGTTGCGGGCAATTCGGTTGCCCGACCGGGTCCGCCTCCGGTCATTGCGATTACAAGGTCGAAAGTCTTGATCGCCAGATGCGCAAGGATCACGAAAGCTGACAGGAATGCGGGTCTGAGCTGCGGGATGATAATGCGACGATAGAGGTTCCAGTTGGACGCGCCGTCCATCTGCGCCGCCTTGAGGATTTCGTTGTCGATGCCGCGCAGGCCCGCCAGAAACATCGCCATGACAAAGCCGGACGTTTGCCAGACCGCCGCCAGAACGACGGTGTAGATCGCAAAATCACGGTCTTTGATCCAGTCGAACTCGAAACTGGTCAAGCCCCAGGTTTGCACGATGTTTTCAAGGCCGATGCCGGGATCCAGAAACCACTTCCATGCGGTGCCCGTCACGATAAAGCTCAGCGCCATCGGGTACAAGTAGAGCGGGCGAAGAAAGCCCTCGCCGCGGATTTTCTGATCTAGCAGAATGGCAAGCGTCAGGCCGATGATCGTGCACACCACGATGTAGAGACCGGCGAAGACCGCCATATTGGTCAGTGCAATTTCCCAATGGGACAGCCTGAACAGTTTTTCGTAGTTCGACAGCCCGATCAGGTCGAATGTGCGCTGCCCATCCTTGTCGACGAATGGCAGGATGCGGCTGTCGGTAAACGATACAAAGACGGTGAACAGGATGAACCCGTAAACAAACACCAACACCATGACCAGTGACGGTGACAGGACGAGTTTCGGAATCCAGTGTTGCAGACGGGTTTTGAAATCCGTCTCGGCAGCCGAAGCCATGACGTCCCTCCAGATGACGGTGAGAGCGATTTGAGTGGTTGTGAAGGGCGCCAAAGCCGCCCTTCACGTCAGATCACTTGGCGATCGACACCGCGTCGACGAGTTCTGTTACAGCAGTTTCACTGTCATATTCGCCATTGAAATGGGCGGTGACCACGTCATAAACAGCGTTCTTGACCGAAGCCGGAGCGGCATGACCATGCGCCATCGAACCGAACAGGTTGCCCGATGAGGCCGCAGCCGCCAGGTCTTTCATTCCCTGCTGGCCACATGCGTCCAGTTCACTGCCGTCAACGTCCGTCCGTGCAGGCACTGAACCTTTCACCTTGTTGAAGGCAATCTGGAACGAGGGCGACAGGATCGCGCTGGCCAGTGCGGCCTGTTCTGTCGAAACCGAACCTCCCTGATCGAACATCATGAACTGGTCAGCGTTGAACGTCACCTGATCCTGCGTGCCGGGGAAGCGGAAGCAGAGGAAATCCTCGCCCGGTGTTTTTCCTGCGTTGAGGAATTCACCCTTGGCCCAGTCCCCCATCATCTGAAAACCGGCTTCACCGTTGATGACCATCGCCGTCGCAAGGTTCCAGTCGCGGCCTGAGAAATTGTCATCTACGTTGTCGCGGATAAAGGCCATCCGGTCGAACGCTTCTTTCATGGTGTCCGATCCCAGCGCCTCTTCGTCAAGGTCGATGAAGGCGGCTTTGTAGAAATCGGGACCACCTGCAGACATCGCAACTGCGTCAAACACAGTGGCGTCTTGCCAGGCCTGGCCGCCATGTGCGATGGGCGTGATGCCTGCCGCCTTGAGAGTCTCGACAGCGGCGACGAAATCCTCCCATGTCTCAGGGACCGCGATGCCATTGGCATCCAGAACCGACTTGTTGGCCCAGACCCAGTTGGTCGAATGTACATTCACCGGGGCAGAGATCCATTTGCCGTCAACCTTTGCAAAGAACTGCAGCGCCTCGGGGACGACCTCATCCCAGCCTTCCTTGGCAGCAAGCTCGTTGAGATTGGCCAGCGCGCCCTGATTGCCCCAGTCCAGAATGTCGAATCCCAATGCCTGGACTGCAGTGGGTGGATCGCCTGCAGTGACCCGCGCGCGCAGCACGGTCATGGCCTCGGTCCCGCCACCACCGGCAACAGGCATGTCCTGCCAGCCAACGCCCTGGCCTTCGAGATCTTGTTTCAGAACATTAAGCGCGGCAGCTTCACCGCCCGAAGTCCACCAATGCAGAACCTCGACATCTTCAGCCTGAGCCGCCGTGACGGACAGCGCTATCGCCGCTGTCGTAAGCGTCAGCGTTTTGATTATCTTGTTCATGCCTTCCTCCCTGTTGGCATCATTGTAACCGTAAGGTTACAAAACATAGAAGGTCATACGCCGGGTGAGTCAAGTAATCGTCTCAAATTGGCCGTCATATGGAAATTCGTCTAAAGATTGAAGGGGTGGTATCGGATATCGGTGAATCCGAGTTTCACTCTCTGAATCATTTTGAAGCGTTTTGCTCAGCTTTAACAATTCTGAGAATGCTGTCCACATTGAAATCCAGCCGTTCCTCGAGGGCTTGTTCAGTCATCAGGTTCTTCCCGAACAGGTATGAGCCGGTGAATCGGTTGGTCAAATAGTAGTAGCCTATTGCCGCGATGGTGATGTTGAGCTGTGTGGCATCGATACCTTCACGAAACTCACCACTTTCCTGACCGCGTTTCAAAATGTCTTCGACCATACCCACAAGACCGTGCATGGTTTCGGGCAGGTTTGGCAGAGATTTGATGTGACGCGCCCGATGCAGGTTTTCGCTGTTCACCAGTGTAATGAACTCAGGGTTCTTGAGGTAGTATTTCCAGGTAAACCGGACCAGGGATTCCATCGCATCTGTCGGGGACAAGCTTTCCAGGTTCAGCTTGCGCTCGGCGCTACGGATATCCAGATAGGCCGCTTCCAGAACGGTGCGAAACAGATCTTCTTTGCTACCGAAATAATGGTACAACATCCGCTTGTTGGCATTTGCGCGTTCGGCGATTTCATCTACGCGTGCGCCACCCAGCCCATGCTTGGCGAATTCCTTCTTCGCGGCCTGAAGGATTCTTGCTTTGGTCGCCTCGGCATCTCGCTTTTTTTTGCTCTTGGTAATTTCGGTCACTGCTTAGTCCTCGGTTCAATCGTCAGCTGTCAGGTCTGAACTATTCACGAAACTGCCCAAATGGCTATTCCCGGTTGTGCCGACGATTCCCGTTAGGGCAATCGGTCGCGCCTATAGCATAAGTTCCCTGTTCTTAACACTTGACAGGCGCTTCCGTAAAGAAGTAACTAGTTAGTGCATTCGCGGTGTGCGGAAATGGCAAAGCTGGATTCGCACCAGGGGAGGGGCACAGTCCATTCACTTGGACCCGCATGCTGAACGTAATGGGAGGACAATATGTCATTTATCAAGAAGTTCATCGAGCAGGAGACGATCACCCGTCGCAACTTCCTGCTGGCGTCAGCTTATGGTGTCGGTGGTGCTGCTGCATCGAGCATGCTGGGCGGCATGGCGCGCGCGGCGATCACTGACCCGACAGTTGCTTGGTCGTACCGCAATCGAACCAACCCGTACTGGAACGAAATTGTTTCGGGCGGTGAGGCGTTTGTGGAAAGCCTCGGCAAGCCGAAGGATTTCCTGACGCACCTGATCAACGAAGGCTCGTCCGAAAAATCGCTGGCGGACGTCAAGGCGCTGCTGGCAAAGACCAATGGCGAACTGGCGCTGGCCATCGACACCAATGACGCGCCGAACGCCCGCCCGGTTGTCGAGGCCGTTGCAGAAGCCGGCGGGTATGTTTCGACTATCTGGAACAAGACTGACGATCTGCATCCGTGGGACTTTGGCGATCACTATGTCAGCCACATGACCTGGTCCGATGAAGGTCCGGCCGAGCAGACTGCGCGCATCCTGCTGGACGCCATGGGCGGCAGCGGTGGTGTTGTGCATCTGGGTGGTATCGCCTCGAACAACCCTGCAATTGAGCGTCTGGCCGGCCTGAAGACCGCCTTGAACGATTACCCGGATGTCGAACTTCTGGCAGCCGAACCTGCAGACTGGGACACCCAGAAAGCCAATCAGGTCATGAGCGCGTTCCTGACCCGGTACGGTGATGAGATCAAAGGCGTACACTGTGCCAACGATACCATCGCTTACGGTGTTCTGGAGGCTCTGCGGGCCGAAGGTATCGAGGATATGCCGATCGTATCCTATGACGGCAACCCGCAGGCGGTCGAACTGGTCGCCGAGGGCAAGATCCTCGCCACCGTCTTCACCAACCCGCACTGGGGTGGTGGTATCACTGCGGCGCTGGCCTACTACGCGGCCACCGGTCACTTCAAGCCGTCAGACGAACCGCATTCGAGCCGTGAGTTCTATGGCCCGACCATCATGATCCGTCCGGAAGACGCGCAGGCGTTCAAGGCCGAGTATCTGGACAGCGTTCCAGCCTATGACTGGAAGGATTTCTGGGGCCCGACCAACGGCCAGATTCAGTACAAATAAAGTCCCCAGCGGACCGGGCTATGCCCCGGTCCGTCAATCGAAGTCTGACCTTACCGGCAGACGACCTGAATAATTCACTCAGTGGGAGGAAGCACGTGAGCAATGTGCTGACACGGGATGTTCTGATCAAATGGGCGCCCTTGATCGTCCTTTTGATCCTCGTTCTGTCTTTTACCGTGATGGAGCCGCGTTTCTTTTCGCTGCGCAACTTTGCGCGGATCGGCATCTCGTCCACGCCGGCACTGATGGTCGCCATCGGCGTAACTTTCATCATCATCATGGGGTCGATTGACCTGTCGATGGAGGGCACTGTTTCCGTCTGCGCGGTTGCGTTTGCCTTTGCCTTTATCTGGCTTGGGGGCACATTGGCATCCTGGGCATGGCTGGCCCTACCGCTTGCATTGCTTGTCGGTGCCGCAATTGGACTGGTAAACGGACTTGTCCATGTCATTCTCAAGATTCCATCTTTCATGGCCTCTTTGGCCATGGGCTTTGTCGGCACCGGTTTTGCATTGCTGCTGACTGGCGGGGATCGGATCCGGGTCGAAGACGACCTGTTCCGCGCATTGCTGACCGAGCGCTGGTTCGGCTTTCCGATCATGTGTTACGTGGCGCTGCTGTTCCTGCTGATCGCTTGGTTCATCCAGTCGCGCACCACACTGGGGCGCAACTTCTATGCCGTGGGCGGCGGTGAAGAACTGGCTCATGCCTCGGGTCTGAATGTGAACCGTGTGCGGATCATGGGTTTTGCGCTTGCGGGTGTATTCTATGCGGTCGGTGCGCTGCTGGCCGTTGGGCGGATCGGGATCGCAGAAACCGCGACCGGTTCGAACTTCATGTTTGTCTCGATCACCTCGGTCGTCGTGGGCGGTACGGCTCTGTGGGGCGGGATCGGTGGTGTATGGAACACTTTGATCGGCGTCTTGATAGTGAACGTCATCAACAACGGTATGGTTGTGATTGGACTGCCGGGCTACGTGCAAGACGGTGTTCTGGGCGTTCTGGTCATTGCTGCGGTGGTTCTGTCGACCGACCGTAAATCCGTAACCTTCGTGAAATAGGGGCGGGCAAATGTATGAACTAACTAATGTCGACAAGAAATTCCCCGGCGTTCACGCGCTGAAATCCGTCAACTTCAAGATCGGGCGCGGCGAAATCGTCGGGCTGGTCGGTGAAAACGGCGCTGGCAAATCCACCCTGATGAAGGTCATCTATGGCGCCTATCAGGCTGATGGCGGTGACATCACCATCGACGGCACCAAGGTCCGCTTCCAGAACCCGCGTCAGGCGATGGATCACGGCATCGGTATGGTGTTTCAGGAACAATCCCTGATTACCAACCTGACCGTGATGGAGAATATCTTTCTGGGTTTCGAGCAGCAGTTTGTCAGCTATGGCGTCATCAACTGGAAAGCCATGGCCGATGCCGCGCGCAAGCAGCTGGCCAAGGTCAAACTGGATATCGATCCGGGCATGATCACCTCGAAACTGTCCTTTGCGCAGCGGCAACTGGTCGAATTGGCCAAGGTTCTGACGCTGGAAGAGCGGATTGATGGCGACCTGGTCATTCTGCTGGACGAGCCGACCAGCGTGCTGGCTAAGGAAGAGGTTGAGCTGTTGTTCAGCCTGGTGCGCGAACTCACCAACCGTGCGTCGTTCATCTTTGTCAGCCACCGTATGGATGAGGTTCTGGACCTGTCCGACCGCATCTACGTGATGAAAGATGGTGAGGTTGTAGACGTCGTCGCCCAAAGCGACGCCAAGGTGGATGCAATCCAGCACAAGATGGTGGGTCGCGACGTCGACAAGGAATATTACCGCGAACAGAAGCAAAAGGCCTATCAGGCCGAGGCGAAGCCGCTGGTGTCACTCAAGAATGTCTCAGTCAATGGCAGCTATTCGGACATCTCGCTTGACCTGCACCCGGGTGAGGTTTTGTGCCTGGTTGGCACCGAAGGTTCGGGGCGCGAGGCCATTCTGCGCACGATTTTCGGGCTGGAAACACCGTCCGAGGGCAGTGTTGTACTCAAAGGGGATGCCATTTCCAAATTCACGGCCCAGTCCGGCGTGTCTCGTGGTGTTGGCTACATCCCGCGTGAACGCAAGGTCGAGGGTATTGTTGCGGGCATGAATGTCTATGAGAACATGACGCTCAGCCAGATGGGAAACTACGCCAGGTCCGGCGTTCTGCGAATTGGCGAGGAAAAGACGCTTGCCAGACAGTGGATCGACCGTTTGGCGATCAAGACACCGGATGTCTACAAGGATTGCGGCGGGCTTTCAGGCGGCAACCAGCAAAAGGTTGTGCTGGCGAAATGGCGGTCTGCCGGGTCCGATATCATCCTGCTGGACCACCCGACGCGCGGTCTGGATATCGGGGCCAAGGAAGATGTCTACGACATGGTGCGCGAAATGTCGAACGATGGCGTCGGCATCATACTGGTCGCGGATACGCTGGAAGAAGCCATTGGCCTCAGCCACACGATCATCGTTCTGAAAGACGGTGTCGCGCAGAAACGTTTCGATTGCAGCCCGGGGGACAAGCCGTCGCTTTATGACCTTGTCCACCACATGATCTGAGGCCCGAACCCATGAGTTTTGAACGTATCAAACCCCATCTGCCCTGGATCACCCTGCTGTTTCTTGTTTTGGTTGTCGGCGCGGCGGATTCCAACTTTCTGCGGCCTGCCAACCTGATATCGATGACGGCGGATATCGTGCCGTTGTTCATCATGGCACTTGGCATGACCTTCGCGATCTATATCGGTGGCATCGACCTGTCGGCGCAGTCGATTGCGAACATGACGACGGTTGTTGCCACGATTGCGCTGCCGACGTTTGGCATTGGTGCGGCACTAATCTGCATCCTGTCCGGCGTCGTGCTCGGCAGCATCTCGGGCTATGTGACGACACGGCTTTATGTGCCGTCCTTCATCTCAACCCTGGCGGTTGGCGGTATCGCCTTCTCCGTCGCGCAATACCTATCCGGTCAACGCGCTCTGTTCATGGACGCCACGATGCGGGAAACGAGCTTTGGCTGGATGACCGGCTCGGTCGCTGGCCTGCCGAGTGAATTGATCATAGCTGCCGTACTGGTTCTGGGCGCGTGGTTCCTGCAATCGCGCACGACCTTCGGGCGGGCACTCAAGGCGGTTGGCGCCGGGGAACCCGCGGCCGTGGCCTCGGGCCTCAACGTCAACCGGATCAAGATCATGGCATTTGCCCTGTCCGGTGGGCTGGCGGCGATTGCGGGCCTGCTGTTCTCGGTCAAATTGTCCGGTGGTTCTCCCACACTGGCCAACGGGTTCCTGCTGCCTGCAATCGTTGCCGTTCTGGTCGGTGGCACGCCTCTGACCGGGGGCGTAGGCGGGGTCGTCAACACATTGATTGGCACGCTGATCGTCGCTGTGATCCGGTCTTCGATGCTGTATTTCGAAGTTGATGCGACCCAGCAGCAGATGGTGTTCGGCCTGATCCTGATCGGAGCGATTGCGCTGACCATCGACCGGACCAAGTTGAAGGTTGTGAAATGACGCAGACCATGAAAGCAGCCGTGCTGGTCAAGCCGGGACAGTTCGAGGTGCAGGACGTCCCGCGCCCTGAACCCGGCCGGGACGAGGTTTTGGTCCGTATATTACGTGTCGGGATCTGCGGTACCGATATCCATATCTTCAACGGCCATTACGCGGCAGAAAATCTGCCGATGGTTCCCGGGCACGAATTCACCGGCACGATCGCAGCTTTGGGCGAAGACGTCACCGGCCTGAGCCTGGGCGCGCCGGTGGTGGTCGACATGAATATCGGCTGCGGCACCTGCTTCTGGTGCCGCCGCAATGAGATCCTGAATTGTCCGGAGATGCAGCAGACGGGTATCACCATGGACGGGGCCTTCGCAGAATATATCTCGGTTCCCGCTCGGCTGGTGATCCGGGCCCCTGATGATGTTTCCGCCGAGATTCTGGCCCTGACCGAACCACTGGCCTGCGTGGTGCGATGCGCGCGCAAGGCCAATATCACCTTCGGCCAGTCCGTCGTGGTGTTGGGCGCGGGACCCATCGGCAATCTGCACGTTCAATTGCTTCGCACAATCGGTGCCGCCCCGATCATCGTGGCGGATTTGTCCGACGATCGGGTGAACATGGCACTGGAGGCTGGCGCTGATGTGGGTGTCACCGATCCGGCCACGCTGGAAGAAGCCGTGCTGAAACACACGGATGGTCGCGGTGCCGATGTGGTGATCGAAAGCGTTGGACTGCCTGTGCTGTACCAGCAGGCGATCCGGCTGATCCGCAAAGGCGGGCATATCGCGGCCTTCGGGATTACCAGTGCGGGCGAAACCCTGCCCGTGGATATCCTGCAGGTGATCCTGCAGGAAAACTCGATTAAAGGGTCCGTTGCTGGAATGGGGCAGGACATGCATGATGCTCTGACCCTGCTGACGCATGGACGGATCAGAACCGACCGTTTTACCGGCGCCTCCTACGCGCTGGAGCAGATACAGGACGCTTTTGACAGTTTTGCCGATCGTCCGGGGGATCTGAAAACGCAGATCGTTCTGACCTGACGGACACAAAAGGACTTTGGGTTGGCGGTCTTTGCGTGCAGAGCCAATCGCCGTGACCGCAAGGCCCGGGGTCCAGTACGCAACGCATTGATGGAGCATTACCGATGGATCAACAAAGCCACATTCTGACCCCGCCCTCCGAACCGCGCGAGTTCGGGTTTTTCATGAACGGTCAATCGGTGCCTGCCGGGGATCGCGACGTGTTTGAGCGGTCTTCGCCCGGTCATGGTGTGCCGGTCACGCGTATACCGCGTTGCACCGAAGACGATCTGAACGACGTGGTTGCATCGGCCCGCGCTGGTTTCGATGATCGCCGCTGGTGTGGCCTGTCCGGGGCGGATCGGGCATCTGTCCTGTTGAAAGCCGCCGAGCTGATCCGCGAAAAAACAGAAGAGATCGCCTATTGGGAGACGCTGGAAAACGGTAAGCCGATTACGCAGGCGCGGGCGGAGGTTCAGGGCTGTGTTGGCATGTTCGAGTTCGCCTCGGGACTGGCGCGGGCGCTGCATGGCGAAAGCTTCAACAACAGCGGCGACGGCGCAATGGGTATCGTCACGCGCGAGCCGGTGGGGGTTGTCGGCCTGATCACCCCGTGGAACTTCCCGTTCCTGATCCTGTGCGAGAGGGTGCCCTATATCCTGGCCTCGGGCTGTACCATCGTCGCCAAGCCCTCGGAAGTGACCAGCGCCACGACGCTGATCCTTGCCGAAATCCTGTCCGAGGCCGGGCTGCCCGATGGGGTATTCAATGTGGTCACCGGCTCGGGCAGTGTGATTGGCCAGAAACTGGCCGAGCATATGGATGTCGACATGCTGTCCTTTACCGGCTCGACTGCTGTGGGCCGGTCGGTGGTCGCGGCTGCGGGCCAGAGCAACTTCAAGAAGCTGGGGCTGGAGCTGGGCGGCAAGAACCCGCAGATCGTGTTCGCGGATGCCGACCTTGAGGATGCCGCCGATGGCGTGGCCTTTGGCATCGCCTTCAATACCGGCCAGTGTTGTGTGTCGGGCGCACGCCTGCTGGTCGAGCGGTCAGTGGCGCAGAAATTCTCGGAAATGGTGGCGGACAAGCTGCGTAAGGTGCGCGTCGGCGATCCGCTGGACGAGCGCACGCAGGCCGGAGCCATTACTACGGATGCGCAGAACCGCACGATCCTGTCCTATATTGCCAAAGGAAAGGAAGAGGGCGCAACCCTGCTGACAGGCGGCACCACGCCGGAGATTTCCGGCGGGCACTATATCGATCCGGTGGTCTTTACAAACGTGACGACCGATATGGCGGTCGCGCGGGAAGAAATTTTCGGGCCGGTTCTGGTTGTAATCCCGTTTGACTCGATCGAGGATGCCATCGCGATTGCCAATGACACCGAATACGGTCTGGCCGCTAGCGTGTGGACCAAGAATATCGACAAGGCCCTGACGATTTCGCGCCGGGTTCAGGCCGGGCGGTTCTGGGTGAACACAACTTTGGCAGGTGGCCCTGAACTGCCCATCGGCGGGTTCAAAGCCTCCGGCTGGGGCCGTGAGGCCGGGATGCACGGGGTCGAGGAATATACACAGGTCAAGTCGATCCATGTTGAGATCGGCAAACGCTCGCATTGGATCGCGTGATGGCGGAAAAGGGATATGACTATGTGATCGTAGGCGGCGGCTCGGCCGGGTGTGTTCTGGCCAACCGCCTGTCTGAGGACAGCAACGTTCGGGTGCTGATGCTCGAAGCGGGCGGCAAGGACAGCCATCCGCTGATTCACATGCCCGTGGGCTTTGCCAAGATGACCGACGGACCGCACACCTGGGGCTTCAACACGGTCCCGCAGAAACACGCAAACAACCGAGAAATCCCCTATGCGCAAGGGCGGGTGCTGGGGGGTGGCAGCTCGATCAATGCCGAGGTTTTTACCCGCGGCAACCCAGTCGACTATGACCGCTGGGCCAATGAGGAAGGCTGCAAAGGGTGGTCTTTTGATGCGATCAAACCGTATTTCGTTCGATCCGAGCGCAATGCCATCCTGTCCGGTGATTGGCATGGAACCGAAGGCCCGTTGGGTGTGTCCAATGTTCCTCAGCCCCAGGAAATGACCCGTGCCTTTGTTCGATCCTGTCAGGAGGCCGGCCTGCCGTACAATCCCGATTTCAATGGCCCCAAACAGGAAGGGGCAGGAGTATATCAGACAACGACGTGGAACGCGAAACGCTGTTCCGCTGCTGTGGGTTATCTGAGACCGGTCCTTTCGCGTGCAAACCTGACGGTGGAAACCGGTTGTCAGGTTCAGCGCATCGTGATCGAGGGCGGGCGTGCGACGGGTGTCGCGTTCGAAAAGCGCGGGCAGCTACGTACCGTCACCGCGGATCAGGAAGTTCTGGTGACGTCCGGTGCAATTGGCACACCGAAACTGATGATGCTGTCAGGTGTCGGACCTGCCGCGCATCTGCGTGAGCACGGGATCGACGTAAAGCATGACCTGCTGGGCGTGGGCGAAAACCTGACCGACCATTTCGGCATTGACATTGTAGCCGAGCTTAACGGCCATCAAAGTCTGGACAAATACAATAAGCTGCATTGGTCTGTCTGGGCCGGGATGCAGTATTATCTGTTCGGCTCGGGCCCGGTGACATCGAATGTCGTCGAAGGAGGGGCTTTTTGGTACGGTGATCCCGACGCACCTGTGCCGGATCTGCAGTTCCATTTCCTTGCCGGAGCCGGGGCTGAGGCCGGGGTGCCGAGCGTTCCCAAAGGCAGTTCTGGCATCACGTTGAACTCGTATACCGTGCGGCCCAAAGCACGGGGAACAGTGCGGTTGCGGTCCAACCGGGTGGAAGACATGCCGCTGGTCGATCCTAACTTCCTCGGGCACCCGGATGACCTGAAAATCTCGGTAGAGGGCGTGAAACACAGCGTTGAGATTTTCCGGCAGAAAAGCCTGCAGAAATACATCCGCCAGATCCGCTTTCCCGATGACAGCGTCAAAACGCAGGCTGAGTTTGAGGCCTATGCGCGCAAATATGGCCGCACATCTTACCATCCAACCTGTACCTGCAAGATGGGTGTGGACGAGATGGCGGTGGTCGATCCGCAATTGCGGGTTCACGGGATTGACGGCCTGCGGATCTGCGACAGCTCGGCCATGCCCAGCCTGATCGGATCAAACACCAATGCCCCAACAATAATGATGGCAGAAAAAGCTTCTGACATGATCAGGGGCAATCACTGAGCAGGCCGCTCTCAAAGGCTTGGATAACTCCCCTGACTGGCGGTGCCGAATATTGGCACCGCCCTTTTTTTCTTCAGTCCCATTCTGGGGCCCAGGGCACCAGATCTTCGGTGACGATCCTGTAGCCGGTATGGGTCAAGGCGTCGATCCGGTCCATGTCGATGCCGGACAGGGTGAAGTCCATTACGTCGAAATTGGCCTGGATATTGGCGCGCTTGGTGGACATCGTGTTGATCGATACGCCTTTTTGTAGAATCCACCGCAGCACGACCTGCCCTGCGGTCTTCCCATAGCCTTCACCGATTTCGGCAAAGACCGGATTCTTGAAGACTTCACCACGCGCAACCGAACAGTAAGACGAAAGAGGAATCCGGGTTTCGCTGCTTGCGGCGAGCAAGGTATCCTGATTTAGCAACGGATGGAACTCGACCTGGTTCGTTACTAGCGGAGTGTCGATGATTTTGGTTGCGTCCCGCATCATCTGTGCCGTGTAGTTTGAAACACCGATGTTCCTGGTCAGCCCATGCGAATGTGCCTGCTCCAGCAGTTTCAGGGAAGGCGCGATGTCGCCGCCAATTGGGGGCCAGTGCAAAAGCAACACGTCAACATAATCCAGTCTCAGTTTCCTCAGGCTTTCTTCAACCGACGACAAAAAAGCCACTTCGCTGAAACTGTCAGGATGAACTTTGGTGGTGACGCAAATCTCGTCGCGCGACAGTCCAAGCTCAGCCAATGCATCGCCGGTTTCCTGTTCGTTTTCATACATCTGAGCGGTATCGAAAGAACGATACCCAACCTCTGCCGCGATCCTCATCGCATCTCGCAATTCACTTGCGGTCAGGGGGAAAGTGCCGAATGTGCGTTGATTTGTGCCTTGAAAGTAGATGTTCATAGTGTTCCTCCCATAGATTCAGTTTGAAAGTAACCTATTGGTTACTTAGTGTCAGGTCAATTGCGTCCCGAGCTAAATTCCTGTTGCTTTTTCGCCGTCCGCAATGCATATAATATAACCAGTTAGTTACTTTACTGGAGGATCGCATGACCAAGCAAATGTCGGCGCGCGAAGCGGCAAATCTTGTGCCAGACGGGGCCACTGTTGCCGTGAATTCGTCAAGCGGTCTGTGCTGTCCGGATGCGGTTCTCAAGGGCATTGGCGAGCGCTTTGACGCCGAAGCTGCGCCGCAGAACCTGACGACAATCCATCCCATTGCCGCAGGTGATATGTTCGGCACCAAAGGGGTGGATCATATCGCCAAGCCAGGGCTTTTGACCCGGATTATCGGTGGGTCGTACCCGTCAGGCCCAAGCAAGGCCGAGCCGCCACTGGTCTGGCAGATGATTACGAGCGAGCAGGTGCGGGCCTATAACGTCCCGTCGGGCATCATCTTTGATATGCTGCGTGAGGCCGCAGCCAAACGACCGGGCGTGTTGACCAAGGTCGGGATGGAAACGTTTGTAGACCCCGATATCGAGGGCTGTGCGATGAATGACGCCGCCCGCGCGGAACCTATCGTCAAACGGATGGAGTTCGAAGGCGAGGAGTGGCTGTATTTCAAGTCGATGGCTCCGAACGTCGCCATTATCCGTGCCACAACTGCTGACGAGAAGGGCAACCTGAGCTTTGAGCATGAGGGAGCCTATCTGGGCGCGATGGAGATGGCTCTGGCCGCGCGCAACAACGGCGGAATTGTGATTGCGCAGGCCAAGCGTATTGCCTCAGCGGGCAGCATCCGGCCCCATGACGTGCATGTGCCGGGTATTCTGGTGGATGCGATTGTCGAGGCTCCGGACCAGTTACAGACCACCGCGACCGAATATGATCCGGCGATATCGGGTGAACTGACCCGCCCGCTCAGCAGCTTCCGTAAGGCGGAATTCAACGTGGGCAAAGTGATTGCCCGCCGTGTCGCCCAGGAACTGAAAGACGGATGGGCGGTCA
Source organism: uncultured Ruegeria sp. (assembly GCF_947497005.1). Lineage (GTDB taxonomy): Bacteria > Pseudomonadota > Alphaproteobacteria > Rhodobacterales > Rhodobacteraceae > Ruegeria. Next base: position 80,485 of record NZ_CANMFF010000012.1, read on the forward strand.
ATATCGGCTTTGGCATTTCGGCCAATGTCCCGCGCATTCTGGTCGAAGAGGGGCTGCATGGCGCGGTCACATGGATGATCGAACAGGGGGCCGTCGGCGGTGTGCCGCTGTTGGATTTCAAATTCGGCTGCTCGGCCAATGCCGAGGCGTTCGTCCCATCGCCGCATCAGTTTTGTTACTTCCAGGCGGGCGGGTTCGATGCGTCGCTTCTGTCTTTCCTTGAGGTCGACAAAAACGGTTCGGTCAATGTGTCCCGGTTGTCGGCGATCCCGCATCGCACTGCCGGGGCGGGCGGCTTTGTCGACATCACCGCGCGGGCGCGCAGAATCGTGTTCTCGGGCAATTTCAATGCCGGGGCAAAAATGACCATTGAAGATGGTCAACTGAACATCCTGCAGGAAGGAAAGGTTGCCAAATTCGTTGATGAGGTCGACCAGATTTCATTTTCCGGCACGCGTGCAAAAGCGCAAGGGCAGGACGTGACCTACGTGACCGAGCGCTGTGTCATCAAGTTAACAGAACGTGGTCTGATGGTGACCGAGATCGCGCCAGGCGTGGACCTGCAGAAGGACGTTCTGGATCAGGCGGCGACCCCGTTGTTGGTGGCGGATGATTTGGTGACGATGGACGCAGAACTGTTTGATCCGGCCCCCATGGGTCTGCAATTGTAGATAGCATGATGGAGCACTTTCTGCTGGAAATCGAAGATGGAGTCGCGCGGCTGACCATCAACCGGCCCGACCGGTTGAACGCAATTGACGAAGCCATGATGGATGATCTTATGTCCATCTGCCGACAGATCGAACACGCCGATGATGCGCATGTTGTCATCCTGACGGGTGCGGGTAAGGTGTTCTGCGCGGGCGGTGACATTGATGCCTGGTCAAGCCGCTCTCCCGACGGGTTTGGCCGACACTGGTTGCGGGATGGGCATCAGGCGCTGGACGCGCTTACGCGTTTGCGGCAACCGGTCATCACCGTTCTCAACGGCCATGTTTTGGGCGGCGGGCTTGAGCTGGCGGCATGCGCGGATTATCGCATCGCAGAATCCCATATCCGGATCGGGCAACCTGAGCCCGCGCTTGGTATTATCCCCGGCTGGTCTGGTACTCAGCGGGCGGTGCGTCGGTTCGGCGCCCAGCTCGTGCGGCGCATGGCTATCTTCGGCGAAGAGTTTTCGGCCGAAGCGGCGCTGGCGGCAGGGATCGTCGATCAGGTGGTTGAAAAGGGCCGGGGTATGGCTACGGCTGATGACCTCGTCGAACGGATGCGCCATCGCGGTCCTGTTGCGATTGAACTGGCAAAAATGCTGATCAATGCCGCCGAAGGAGAAGAGCGCGAACGTGTCTTTGAGGCGCTCGCCGGTCGTATTGCTGCCGCACAGCCCGAGCTGAAAACCGGCCTATCCGCCTTCAAGGACCGCAAAAAAGCAAAATTCTGGTAACACCTCGCTGAAAGGGAAGCCCAATATGATACGTCACCTTGTTCACCTGCGTTTCAAAGCAGACACAAGCGATGCAGAGAAGGCGGCGCTGTATTCCGATCTGGCCGGACTTTCCGGGCATATCGACGGGATACTGGACTTTCAGCATCGCAAGAACGTCTCGATCGAAACGCCGCTGGTACGGGATTTCAACGATATGTTTTGGCTCGACTTTCGGGATGTGGCAGTGCGCGAGATTTATCTGAACGACAGCGCCCATCAGGAAATCGGCGGACGCATCGTTGAAAAGCTGGACGGCGGCGCGGATGGCGTCTTTGTCTGCGACATCGAGATGTGAATGAAAAACGCTGCAATTCTGACCTCGCTGTTTGACGCGGCAGTCGAAGCCGCCGACCCGCTTGCGGCGCTGAAAGCCCAACTTCCCCGACCGCCCAAGGGACGCACCGTTGTGATCGGCGCAGGTAAGGGCGCAGCTCAACTGGCGCAGGCCTTCGAAACTCTGTGGGACGGTCCATTGTCCGGTGTGGTTGTCACCCGTTATGGCTATGGGGCCGCATGTTCCGGGATCGAGGTGCTTGAGGCATCTCATCCGGTTCCCGATGAAGCCGGGGTACAAGCCAGCCAGGCTTTGATGCGAACGGTGTCCGGCTTGGGACCGGATGACCTGGTGGTGGCGCTGATTTGCGGCGGCGGGTCATCGTTGCTGCCGTGCCCGCCCGACGGGTTGTCGCTTGCGGATGAACAGGCCCTCAACCAGGCACTTCTGGCATCAGGGGCACCGATCTCGGTCATGAACGCCATTCGCAAGCATGTCAGCGGCATCAAGGGCGGCCGGCTGGCGGCGCTTGCGCATCCTGCTCGGGTGGTTTCCCTTGTGGTCTCGGATGTGCCAGGAGACGATCCCGCACAGGTGGCCTCGGGCCCAACGGTGCCGGACAGGGTGTCGCGCGATGACGCACTGCGCCTGATCACGGATCACCGTATCGAGTTGCCCGGGTCGGTGATGGCCCACCTTAATACACCCTCCGCCGCAGCCCCTAAACCAGAGGATGCGCGTTTTTCCGGCAACGAGGTGTGTGTCATCGCCTCGGCAGGGTTGTCTTTGGACGCGGCAGCCCGCGCTGCCGAAGCGCAGGGTGTTCCCGCCGTGATCCTGTCGGACGCCATCGAGGGCGAGGCTCGGGACGTGGCCCGTGTGCACGCTGCGATCGCCCGCGAGGTGGCGGGCAAGGACCGGCCCTTCAGAAAGCCGGTTGTGATCCTGTCGGGCGGAGAGACCACGGTCACTCTGCGTGGAAAGGGAAAAGGCGGGCGCAATACCGAATTCCTGCTGTCTCTGGCGCAGGAAATTGATGGTATTGACGGCATTGTCGCGCTGGCGGCGGATACCGATGGCATCGACGGCTCGGAAGCCAACGCCGGCGCCTTTGTGGATGGAACAAGCTGCGCCCGGATGCGCGCCGCCGGTCGTAACCCGACAGCGGATCTGACCGGCAACAATGCTTTCACCGCCTTCGAGGCGGTCGGAGATCTGTTTTCGCCCGGTCCAACCGGAACCAACGTAAACGATTTCCGCGCCATCCTTGTAACTTAGCGGGATGCATCTGTTTGGTACAGATCACCTTACGGGGCGATTTCATCGGGTTGAGCAGTACTGATCAACCCGTGTATTGAAGCCCCGCAGCTATTCCATTGATGGTCAGTTTCAGCGCGTTCTGCAAATCGGGATTTTCAGAATCCCGGCGCAATTGACCCAGAAGCACAACCTGTGAGTTGTTCAAATGCGCCACGAGTTGCCTGCGTGATGCAAAATCCGCGTTGGTGTCTTTCAGTGCCTGTTGCCGGATGTCACCCAATGCGCCGACGCACAGAGCCCAATCATCACGAATCTTCCCGAAGATCTCGGTGCGAATGGCGGCATCTTCGACAAGTTGGGCGTATTGATGGGCGATATCCATGTCGACCTTGCTCATCGACAGGGCCATGCCATCGATCATGCCTCTGAAAAAATCCGAGTGTTGGTAAAGCCTGGTCAGGTCGGCGCGATCACCGCTGTTCATCTGATCCACCGCCGCGCCGAACCCGTACCAGGCCGGCAGCATGAACCGGCTCTGGCCCCAGCTGAATACCCAGGGAATTGCGCGCAACTGGGACAGGTTATCGATTTGTCCGCGCGAAACGGGGCGCGACCCCATATTAAGCGATGCGATGTAATCCAAAATCGTAGCCTGACGCATAAACGTGACGAAGCCGGGGGTCTTCTGAACCAGGTCCCGGTAACTCCGATAGGCGTTCTGAGACAAACCTTCCAACAATCCGTCAGCGTCGGCCACGGTTTGCCTGTCCTCACCAAAGGACATCCCAAACTTTGTGACGCCCGAAATCAACTCGCACAGATGCACGGTGGATTGCTGTGGGTTGGCGAACCTCTTGGACAGGACCTCGCCCTGCTCTGTCACACGAAACCTGAGTGACGAAGGAACCTTGGGTTGTGCAGCTATGGCCTCGGCGACGGTGCCGCTGCCGCGTCCGATCGACCCGCCCCTGCCATGAAAGAAACGAGCGGACAGGCCGTGGCGAGAAATCGTCCGTGCCAATTCGGTCTCAGCTTTGGAAACCTCCCACCGCGCGGTCACGATGCCGCCATCCTTGTTGCTGTCGGAATAACCCAGCATGATTTGCTGACACCCGCCATGTGCCTGAACCAATTGGCGATAGGCCGGGATCGACAGCAGTTCATCCATTATGCCCGGTGCGCGCCGAAGATCGTCGATGGTCTCAAACAGTGGCACCGGCAATACGGCGATGGCCGTCGTTTCGTTCAAAAGGCCGAAGTTCTGCAGCAAAACGGCCAGTTCCAGGATATCTGACACGCTTTCGGTGTTGGAAATGATGCTGTTTGTGATGATTTCGGAGTCAATCTCATCTCGCAATTTGCCTGCCATACGGAAGATGGCAACCTCGGACTGGGACTCTTCGGACAAATCCATGCCCTGTACCCAGAGCGGTCGCGCATTTTCCAGCATCCCGGTCAGGAGGCGGACGCGCTCTTTCTCGTTCAGGCTGGCATAATCCGTCGGGGTCGCGACCTTGCTCAGCAATTCCGCCACGAGTATTTCGTGCTTGCTGGAATTCTGCCTGAGATCGATTGATGCCATCCTGAACCCGAACACATCCACCGTGGCAATCAGGAGATCCAATTCGTCCTGATACAATTCCCGCAGATCGAGAGCGTGCAGGGCATCCGAGATTATTTGCAATTCAGCCTGGAATCGGGACGCAGAATAATCGGTGCTCTCCTTCGGTCCGCTGCCCTTCAGGACCCGGCTGAAACCGGCAAGCCTTTGATGAATACCGCACAGCGCAAGGCGGAAGCTCTCGGTTGCATAATGTTGCGGGACATCAATCGTCTCCGCCACCAGCGCTTTGACAGTTTCAGGGACATCTATCAGACTGTCATCCAGCGACAGTTTCCGCTCGAGTGCTCGAACCTGAACCATGTAATAGGCCAGAATAGCCGTCGCGTGCTCAACTGCCGCGAATTCCAGTGTCGTTGCATCGACAAACGGATTGCCGTCGCGATCACCGCCGATCCAGCTCGCAAAACGAACCAGACCGCTGGTCGGATGGCGGTCCAGAATTTTCATTAAACCAACCGCCGCAGGCAGAACCGAGTGCAGCAATACGGATACGCCGTTCACTATCTCGTCGAAAATCGACAATTTCGAGCCGCGCGATTGCGCGGTGTTCCAGAGCGTCAGAACAGAGCGATACAGTTTTTGCGGATCTGCAACCGTAGGGTCCTGAAGCAGCGTATCGTAAAGTTCACGCTCGATCCTCTGGATACTCTGCCGTTTGATTTCCGTGGGATGAGCGGTCAGAACAAGCTCCAGACACACATTTTTCACGGTGTCCTTGAATAGATCAGGATCGGATGCGCGGAATTTTGTCAGATCTTTTTGCAGTTTCCGGACGGCGTGCTCGGAATCCTCCGGCGCCGTGACCTGCATCAGGTTGGCGAATTGCAGCAGGATAGTGAGGGCTCGCAATTCTTGTGGCTGAGTGCTGGGCTGTATCTGGTCTCGGTCCAGCCGGAGCATCATGCCCACTGCGGAAGCGCAAGCTTCGTTTTCCTGTCGCGCGATGACGTTTGTCAGGGTTTCAACCAATTGCTGAAAATGAACTTCGCGCAACATGGGTGTATTCCTCTCGGAGCAATGACCTGCCTTTCAGCAGGTCATATGTGTGATTAAAGCTATTTGGCAGATATCAGCCGAGTTTTTCGGTCAGTTCCGGCACGGCGTTGAACAGGTCTGCAACCAGTCCGAAGTCTGCGACCTGAAAGATCGGCGCTTCTTCGTCCTTGTTGATCGCAACGATGACCTTGCTGTCCTTCATACCGGCCAAGTGCTGAATCGCGCCCGAGATGCCGACAGCGACATAGAGGTCCGGGGCAACAACCTTACCGGTCTGACCCACCTGCCAGTCGTTCGGGGCATAGCCCGAGTCAACGGCAGCGCGCGATGCGCCAACGGCGGCGCCCAGCTTGTCAGCCAGACCTTCGATCAGTTTGAAGTCTTCTTCCGAGCCGACACCACGGCCACCCGAGACAACAACGCTAGCCGAGGTCAGTTCCGGACGGTCGCTTTCGGCTACCTTGTCCTCGACCCACGAGCTCAGGCCCGGGTTGTCGCCAACCGAGATGGTCTCGACAGCCGCCGAACCACCTTCGCCCGCCGCATCGAAGCTGGCGGTCCGGATGGTCACGACTTTCTTGGCGTCGTTCGATTTCACGGTCTGGATCGCGTTACCCGCATAGATCGGACGCTCGAAGGTCGTGGCGTCGACCACGCCGGACGCGTCCGAGATCACCATCACGTCCAGCAGGGCTGCAACGCGCGGCATCACGTTCTTGGCGTCGGTGGTCGCAGGGGCAACGATATGCTCGTACCCATCGGCCAGACCCACAATCAGGGCTGCGGTTGATTCCGCCAGGCGGTGACCCAGCGAGGCACCTTCGGCGACCAGAACCTTTGATACGCCATCGATCTTGGCAGCGGCCTCACCAGCCGCGGCGGCGGAACCACCTGCAGCCAGAACGGTGATGTCGCCCAGCGATTTGACGGCGGCAACGGTCTTGGCGGTGGCGTCAACCGACAGCTCACCATTGTTAACCTCTGCGAGAAGAAGAACAGCCATTACACAGCCCCCGCTTCTTTGAGTTTCTCGACCAGCTCATCAACCGAGCCCACGATGATACCGGCGGCGCGTGCCGGCGGCTCTTCGGTCTTGACGACTTCCAGACGCGGCGTGACATCGACGCCGTAATCGGCGGCGGTTTTCTCATCCAGCGGCTTTTTCTTCGCCTTCATGATGTTGGGCAGCGACGCGTAGCGCGGCTCGTTCAGGCGCAGGTCAACGGTGACGATGGTCGGCATCTTGACGCTGATAGTCTGCAGACCGCCATCCACCTCACGGGTGATCTTGGCGGTGTCGCCTTCGATGTCCAGCTCGGACGCGAAAGTGCCTTGGCTCCAGCCCAGCAGGGCCGACAGCATCTGACCAGTGGCGTTCATGTCGTTGTCGATCGCCTGTTTGCCCGCCAGAACGATGCCCGGCTGCTCTTCCTCAACCACTTTGGCAAGGATCTTGGCAACGGCCAGCGGCTCGATGTCCTGATGAACATCATCGGCGGCCACTACCAGAATGGCGCGGTCGGCACCCATGGCCAGTGCGGTCCGCAGGGTTTCCTGCGACTGTTTCACACCGATCGAAACGGCAACAACTTCGTCAGCCTTGCCGGCTTCTTTAAGGCGGATTGCCTCTTCCACTGCGATTTCGTCGAACGGGTTCATCGACATTTTTACATTGGCGAGATCAACTCCGCTCCCGTCCGCCTTAACACGAACTTTCACGTTGTAGTCAATCACGCGCTTGACAGGCACAAGTACCTTCATTGTAGCGCTTTCTCTTGTTATGAATAGACTTTCTCGTCAGCACTCGGATCTGAAGCGGTCAACGATTGTGTCCAAAACCTCATTCGGGTCGCGTTTCCACCAATTGTTGGCAGAGAATATCTCGACCTCGCAGAGGCCGGTGTACCCCGCATCCTCAACAGCGGCACGTAGGGCGGGCAGGTCGGCGACGCCGTCGCCCATCATGCCGCGATCGAGCAGAACGTCAGTAGTGTCGGCCAGCCAGTCGCACAGGTGATAGCCCAGAATGCGTCCATTGGCGCGGGTCGCAAGCGTGTCAGCCAGCGTCGTGTCCCACCAGACGTGATAGACATCAATTGCGACGCCCACATTGTCTGCACCCACCGCGTCACAAACATTCAGTGCATCTGCAGCGGTCATCAGGCAAGTGCGATTTCCCGCAGTTGCGGGGTTCAGCGGCTCCAGTGCAAGTTTGACACCGCGTTCAGCGGCGTAAGCCGCAGCGCGCGCCACCCGGTCGGCCAGAATTTTCTGACTCTCCAGAACACCTTTTGTCCCCGGCTCGGGGCCGCCGGTGACGATGGTCAGCACCGAGGTTTCCAAAGCCGCAGTCTGATCGATGGACAGATGGAAATCGTCCATGATCTCCTGATCGGAGGGCAAAGCCAAAGGGCCGGTCAGAAAAGGTGTGCGGCACAGACCGACAACCTGCATTCCGGCGTCACGAACACGCTGACCGATTTCGGTTTCACGCCCGTCCAGCTCGCGCCGCCAAAAGGTGACACCACCGTATCCCCGCTCGGCGCAGGCATAAATGACGCGCTCGGGCGACCAACCGGCCCCGTGCCCATCAAGATTATGACCCAGGGTCGCGGTATTCAGCGCCAGCGCGGAATGGTCCTTCGAAAAATCGCGCATGCCAATCAGACCCCGTACAGCTTTAGCATGTTCCCCATGCGCTCGACCGCCAGATCGGGATCGCGTAGCAGGCCGCATTCATCGGCCATTTTGAAGCAATCGGTGAAATAGGGCAGCGAGCGAGTCGATTGTGCGCCGTTCAGCATGATGAAATGGTCTTGAAACCCGTTGAGCCAAGCCAGAAACACAACGCCGGTCTTGTAATACTGCGTCGGCGCGCGGAAGATATGGCGCGCTAGCGGCACCGTTGGATCCAGAGTCTCACGGAAGGATTTAGCATCGCCCTCGCTGAGCTTGCTGACCGCATAGGCCGCCGCAGGTGCCAGCGGGTCAAAGATGCCCAGCAGCGCGTGCGAATAGCCCTGATCGTCGCCTTCGATCAGTTCGGGATAGTTGAAATCGTCGCCTGTATACATCTTGACGCCCTCGGGCAGGCGACGGCGCATGACAATCTCTTTCTCCGCTTCCAGCAGCGAGACTTTGATACCATCCACCTTGGCGGCGTTCTCCTCAATGATCGCAAGGGCCGTTTCCAGCGCGGTGTCGAAACTGTCCGATCCCCAATAGCCAGCTAGCTGCGGGTCAAACATCTCACCCAACCAGTGCAGGATCACAGGTTGATCACAGGCGGCCAGAACATCGCGGTACACGGCGATGTAATCTTCGGGGCCTTTGGCCACCTTCGCCAGCGCGCGCGAGGCCATCAGGATCAGGCGACCACCCACCTTCTGGATGGCTTCGACCTGTTCCAGATAAGCGCGGCGCACATCGTCCAGAGTGTGCGCATCGGCGGGATCAAGATGATCGGTGCCGCAGCCATTGGCGACCAGCGCATCCGGCAGCTCTTCCTTGGTGCGGCGGATTAATTCCAGCGCACCGTTCCAGTCCAGCCCCATGCCACGCTGCGCAGTGTCCATCGCTTCGGCGATGCCCATGCCCATGCCCGCTAGATAGTGGCGGAATTCCATCGTCTTAGCCCAGTCCACATTGGCCAGGCCAGTCGGGTCATGATCGCCGAACGGATCGGACACAACATGGGCGGCGGAATACAGAACCCGGGCCGAGTCGGGTGTCAGATTCGGCGATGCGACCGGGGTGCCGACCAGAGAATATTTATGCAGTTTGCCTGCGACATCGGGGAGTTGGATCTTCATGGACGACCTCAGAAACGGGGGACAAGCATACCGCCATCGACGGAGATTACCTGTCCGGTTGTGTAGGGGATGCGGTTTGTCGCAAGCGAGGCAATCACGGTGCCAAGCTCTTCGGGCTGACCAACGCGTGGGAACAAGCACAGGCCCTCTTCGGCACGTTTTTGATAACTGGCGATCACCGGTTTGGTCATTTCGGTTGCAATCAGGCCGGGCTGGACGTCGAAAACCGGAATGCCCTCGGGCCCCAGACGCGCGGCAAACGCCTTGGAAATCATGGCTGCCGCCGCTTTAGAGGCGCAATATTCGCTGCGCGGTACGGCAACGGCACTTGCGTTTGACGATGTCACGTTCACGACCGAATAGTGCAGGTCCGGATCGCGATCACGGGAAAGCCAGCGCTTGACCAGGGATTGAGTCAGGAAGAACAACGCCTTTGCGTTGACATCCAGACAGCGATCATAGCTTTCTTCGGTAACGTCCAGAGGGTCCCCCCGGCTCATCACGCCAACACCGGCATTGTTGACCAGCGTCGTGATCGGACCCAACGACGCCTCGATCCGATCCAGCACGCCCGTGTGTTCATTGATTTTGCTGATGTCGAAGTTTGCTTTGAAAGCCTTTACCCCCAACTCCTCGATTGTCCGGGTCGCATTGTCCAGCTCTTCGTTGTCCGACCGTGCGTTCAGTGCAATATCGAAACCGGCTTTGGCCAGCTCGACCGCAGCTGCGAGTCCGATGCCACGGCTGGACCCGGTGATAAGTACGACTTGTCGGCTCATGTTTCTGCTCCCTTCGACAAAAGCTCACGCGCAATGATCATGCGCTGAATCTGATTTGTGCCTTCGTAGATCTGGGTGATCTTGGAGTCCCGGTACAAGCGCTCGACTTCGAAGCCGCGGATATAGCCTGATCCGCCAAAGACCTGGACCGCGTCCGACGACCGCTGCACCGCCATATCCCCGGCAAAGCACTTGGCCATCGAACAGGCTCTGGTCGCGTCTTGCCCGGTGTCCAGTTTATACGCAGCGGAATGTACCAACAGTCGCGCGGCTTCTACATCCTTGGCGATGTCAGCCAACAGCCATTGCACACCTTGAAAATCCGCAATCGGTTTGTTGAATTGCTTGCGCTGCTGGGCGTATTCGGTGGCAGCTTCAAGTCCGGCCTGACCGATGCCAACGGCCAGCGCTGCGATGCCGACACGGCCTTTGTCAAGAACGCTCATCATCATGTGGAAGCCGCGCCCCTCGGTACCCAGCAGGGCGTCGGCGGGCAGGCGTACATCGTCGAAAGACAGCGGGCCGACCTGGCTGGCGCGCTGACCCATCTTGATCTCTTTCGGACCACGGGTCACGCCGTCGGCGTGCAGGTCGACCACAAAGATCGACATGCCGCGATGCCCGGCCTCGGGATCGGTGCGGGCCAGCACAAAGCCCAGATCAGCGACCGGTGCGTTGTGAATCCAGATTTTGCCGCCGTTCAGAACCCAGCCGTCGCCGTCCCGGACCGCAGTAGTGCGGATGCCCGACACATCGGTTCCCGCTTCGGGTTCGGTGATGCAATAGGCTGGACGCAGTTTGGCCGCCAGCAGGCCGCCCAGCCACTTGTCCCGCTGTTCCGACGTTCCGTGGCGCACCAGCAGCGTCGTGACTAGTTCCAGCAAGCCGCATTGATCGGCGATCGAGGCATATCCACGGGACAGCTCTTCCATCACCAACACATAGGTTAACGTATCAAATCCTGGGCCGCCCATGTCCTCGGGCACGCCGATGCCGAACAGGCCAAGCTCCGCCATCTGATCGTAGATTTCTGCCGGGAACCGCGAGTCCCGGTCCAATTCTTCTGCGACAGGGCGGATAACATCCTGCGCGAATTGGCGGGTCATGTCGCGGACCTGGATGTGGGTTTCTGTCAGAAACATGGCATGTGTCCCATATAGTAACTAATCGGTTACTAATATGCAAATACACCAACCTTCGTCAAGTGGGTTGATCGGATTTCGGATTCGAAGTAAATAACCAGACAGTTACTATTTAGCGTGCAATTGGCCCATTCTTTACCTTGCACATAGGGAGGTTCGCATGAATCCGAACACGAGAAACAAGTTTGGCCGCGTTGATCTTGAGGTGTCTGCCTTTGGCTTTGGGACGGCACCCATTGGCAACATTTTCCGCGAGATCGATGAGGCAACGTCTGACGCGATGATCCAGCACGCCTGGGACAAAGGCGTTCGGTATTTCGACACCGCTCCGATGTATGGGCACGGCCTGTCGGAAATGCGGACAGGGCACAGCCTGCGCTGGAAGGACCGTGGTGATTTCATCCTGTCGTCCAAAGTGGGCCGGGTTTTGAAACCAGGACGTCGTCAGGATATCAATTTCGAGCCCTGGACCAACGCCGCCCCCTTCACCATGCATTTCGACTATTCCTATGATGGTGTGATGCGTTCGTTCGAAGACAGTCTGCAGCGCATGGCGCTGGAACGGGTGGATATCTGTTTCATCCACGACATCGACGTGTTCACCCGTGGTGACGAGCAGCCCGAAGTATTCAAACAGGCGATGGATGGCGCGTGGAAGGCACTGGAAAGCCTTAAACAGCAGGGTCTGGTCAAGGCCATCGGCGTGGGCGTGAACGAATGGGAAGTGTGCCATGCCGCACTTGAGCAGCGCGATTTTGACTGCTTCCTGCTGGCGGGCCGCTACACGCTGCTGGAACAGGACGCGCTGGATAAATTCCTGCCGCTGTGCGAAGAGCGCGGTGCTGCGGTTGTTGTTGGCGGTGGCTTCAACTCGGGCATTCTGGCAACCGGTGCCAAGGAAGGGGCCAAGTACAACTATGCTCCGGCCCCCGCGGATATCATGGATAAGGTTCGCAAGATCGAGGCGGTCTGCGCCGAATATGGCGTTCCGTTGCCAGCTGCCGCGCTGCAATTTGTCGTCGCGCATCCGGCGGTTCCAACCTTCATGGCAGGGACGCGGACGGTCGAACAACTGGATCAGAATTTGACTTGGTTCAGCCACGAGATCCCCACTCAGTTCTGGGTTGACCTAAAGGCCAAGGGCCTGCTGCGCGAAGACGCTCCGGTTCCCAAGTGACAGAGTCGTTGAAGGCTGGAACCTACGGCTTTCACGACCTGCGCGTCGGCGACGTAATAAAAACAGGGTCTGCCGAGATTTCAGCGAATCTCATATCGGACTTCGCGGCGCTGACTGGCGACAGGTACGAACTGCACCTGGACGATTCCGCCGCTAAGGTGCGTGGGTTCAAGGCGCGGGTCGCGCATGGGTTGCTGGTTCTGTCGGTTGTCGACGGACTCAAATTTGAAGCCGAGGCCAAACCTGAGGGGCTGGCCTCGTTAGGCTGGGACTGGCGGTTCGAGAAGCCAGTCTTTGCCGGGGATACGATCCGGGCAGAACTTACAGTTGTCAGTAAACGGACAACGACCTCGTCTGAACGCGGCATCATTTCTTTTCGGTTCGATGTATTCAATCAGGACGAAATGCGCGTGCAGCAAGGCACAAACGAACTGATTTTCGACTTATGAACGAGGGAACCATGAAGGTATCAATCACAAAGCGCATGATCACGCAGGAGGCCGCGAACGTTGCGGTTCAGGCCGCTCTGTCTTACGCAAAAGACAACGGATGGGCGGTTGCGGCGATGGTTGTGGATGCAAGCGGCCACATGCTTGCCGCGGGACGGTTGGACAACACCCCAGCGGCCGTGGCCGAATTTGCGCAGGACAAGGCGCAAACGGCGGTGTTGGGCAAGCCGACACGCGATTTCGCCGAGCGCATGTTGTCCAGCCCCGAATTGCAACTCGGGATGGTCAATCGCCCCAGGCTCTGTGCCTGGGACGGAGGGATTCCGATCCACGAAAACGGTATCCTGATCGGCGCAATTGGCATATCCGGCGCTGCCGGTCCTGACGATATCAAATGTGCCGAGGCAGGGCTGCGAGCCATCGGTCTTTGAGCGCTGTTTTCCTCTGGCGTTCAGCTTTCGGCCCAGTCCAGAACGATCAAAGGCTCCGCAAGTGTCCGGCTGGCAATATCCGAGTAGACAGACCCGATATTGTCAACGGGACGCCGAGCCATCAGATCACCCATGTCCAAACGCCCCTTGGCCAGCCACTTCATGGCTTTTTCAAAGCCCGAGAACACACTTTGCGGGGCATTGTTGTATCCTTCCAGCAGCTCTTCCCAAACAAAGTCGCGACTGTGAATCGGCACTTCCCATTCCCATCCGCTGCGCAGGGTGACATAGCCAAAGAAGACTTCTTTCAGGACGTCATGGGCCGGGATTTCGGCCCGCTTTTGCCATGGCACCCCAACCAGAACGACCTCTCCGCCCGGCCGGGCGATGCGGCAGGCGTCAAGAATGGCAGCCTCATGGCCAGAGCAATCAACGACCAGGGCAACCTGCCGCGAGTATTTGGGATCGTCCACCGGCATAGCGGGCAATGCCGTTCTAATGCCCGATTGCTGAACCTGGGCCCGGCGCGTTGCGTCAGGCTCGACCACACTGACCTCATATCCACCAATGCTGAAGTTGTGTGCAGCCAGCAGGCCGACCGGGCCGGCCCCGGTCACAATCACCTTGTCACCTGGGCGCGCCCTTGTGGTCATCAGCGTGGTCATGGACACGCCCATCAGCCGGGCAAGCAAGGCAGTTTCAGCCTCCATTCCCTGCGGCACCGCCAAAGTGTAGCGCACCGGGTATTGCTGCGTCGACCGGTGGTGCCCCATACAAAAGCGCAGGTCCCCGGCAGAGATACCCTGAACCGCCGTCCCGATCTCATCCACTCGAAAGACGGCGGCGTAGCCCGGGCGGATCGGAAAGTCGTCTCCGTTGGCCCAGGCCAGTTCTGTGCCTTGACTGATCAGCGTTGCGATGGTTTGGCCCCGGATCTCGTCAGGGCCAAGGGGGACATCCTGATAATCCGATAGGATAAATGTATTCTTGGCGGGAAAGACGACTTCCTTCGGCATATCGTTCATGCCCTTCTTTCAGCGTGACAGGCTTGCGCCGGTTTCGGTATCGAACAGATGGATGGCATCCGGGTCGAATTGTACGGAAATCTCGGTCCCTGGGGCTGGTCGCCCTAACGCGGGAACTTCGGCGATCAATTCATGCGGTCCGACACGCAGGTCCAGAAGCGCTTCATTGCCGAGGTATTCCGTAACTTCGACGCGCGCCGGAGCAGCGTTTGGCATCTCAGCCCCGGCTAGCGACAATCCGTTCGGTCGTATGCCGATAGTTACGGACTGCCCCTCCGCCAGTCTCCCCTCAAACCGGGGCGGAACTTTGAGGGCCAGGCCATTTGCCTGCAGCTCTCTCTCCCGGACCTGCGCGGGGATCATGTTCATCGGGGGCGATCCGATGAACGTGGCAACAAACATGTTGTCGGGTTGGCTATAGACCTGTTCGGGTGTGCCGACCTGTTCGATATGACCGTCGCGCATAATGACAATCTTGTCAGCAAGGGTCATCGCTTCGACTTGGTCGTGCGTGACATACAGGACCGTTGTACCCAGACGGTTGTGAAGTTTGGCTATTTCAAGCCTGACTTGCGTTCGCAGCTTTGCATCCAGATTGGAAAGAGGTTCATCAAACAGGAACACATCTGGTGTCCGCACCATGGCGCGGCCCATCGCAACACGCTGGCGTTGCCCTCCAGAAAGCTGGGCCGGGCGACGCGCCATTAGTTCGGACAGACCGAGCATATTGGCAATTTCGTCAACCCGCCGTGCGACTTCCTTGGCGGAAAGTCCAAGTGGCTTGAGCGCGAATTCCATATTTTGGCGTACGGTCATATGCGGATAGAGCGCATAGTTCTGGAACACCATCGCCACGCCTCGATCCTTGGGCGCGACTTCATTCACGCGGGTCTCTCCGATCGATAGATTACCATCCGACACATCCTCAAGCCCTGCAACCATGCGCAGGGTAGTTGTCTTGCCGCAGCCCGATGGTCCCAGCAGGACGACGAATTCGCCTTCTTCTACATCCAGATCAATGCCGTGGACGACTTCAACCGCTCCGTATCGCTTGATGACATTTCTCAAGGTTATTTCAGACATAGAATTTCCTTTATTTAACCGATCCCATCGTCAGCCCGCGTACAAGCCAACGCTGGCAGGTCAGAACGAAGACGACACCGGGAATGAGAATGACGAAAGAACCGGCCATGATGCGGCCCCACTGCACCGCGTCGGATGACCAGAAGGACATGACCGCCACCGGCGCCGTTTGCGCGTTGGAACCGGTCAGCATCAGGGCGAACAGGAACTCGTTCCAAGAGAAGATGAAACAAAACACCGCCGAAACGGCGAGGCCGGGCGCGGCCAGCGGCAGCGTGACCTTCCAGAAGATCGAGATCAGCCCATGCCCATCAACTGCTGCGGCTTCTTCCAGTGCGGTGGGCACCTCGTCAAAGAAGCCTTTCATCAGCCAGACGGTCAGCGGAATATTCGCTGTGGAATAGACGATGATCAGCGCAATCGGTGTGTCCAGCAAGCCAACGGTTTTGAAGATGATGTAATACGGCACGACCACGGCAATTGGAGGGAACATGCGCATCGACAGAATCCAGAACGCGACATCGTTCATCCGCTTATGCTTGATCCGGCTGATCGCATAGGCCGCGATGCTGCCGAAAAAGACCGAAAACGCAGTCGATCCCAACGCCACCATTAGGCTGTTGCCGATGAACTTGCCAAAGGGCCGCATCGCGAACAGATCGCGGTAGTGGTCCAGAGTCGGCTCAAAGATCATCGCCGGAGGTTTCTGGAACATGATCGGGCTGGGTTTTACCGAGGACGAGGCGATCAGATAGATCGGCGTCATGAAGACGATTAGGGCAATCCCCAGCAGGGTGTAGACCAGGATCGCTTGTTGAGTGCTTGGTTTGTTCATATCGTCACCGTCAGCTCTGCATCGGATCGCGGTTGAGGGATTTGAAGAAGAAGGTGATCAGCACCACGATAATGATCAGCGACACGAATGAAGCCGCCGCCCCGACTCCCATCTGCCAGAATGTGAAGGACTGGCGGTAGATATAGAGCGACAGCACCTCCGTTGAATCGCCCGGTCCGCCTTTGGTCAGGACAAAGATGATGTCGTAGATCTTGAAGGCGTCGATGGCGCGCAGGAACAGCAGGCTGACCAGAACAGGCTTTAACTGGGGCAGGGTGACATAGCGAAACACCTGCCAGCGCGTGTTTCCGTCGATCTTCGCGGCCTCGTAAGGTTCGGGCGACAGGCTGGTCAGGGCGGCAGCGGTGCCCATCATGATGAACGGCGTCCATTGCCAGATATCGGCGATCGCAATCGCCCACAGGGCCCAGTCCGGCGAGGTGATCCACGAAATGGGGCCGATGCCAATATAGCTGAGGAAATAGTTCAGATAGCCCAACTCGGGAAAATACAGAAACAGCCAGACAAGACCAACGATCACCGGGGAGATCATCATTGGGATTAACAGCAGGGTTCTCGCAATACTCATTCCAGGCAGACGCTGCGTGACCAGAAGCGCAAGGCCAACGCCGATGAACAACTGAATGCTCAGCGTGATCGCCATCAGTTGAAAAGTGATCTTCAGAGCGTGCAGGAAATCGCCTGTCGTCAGCACGTTCTGATAGTTGCTCAACCCAACGAAAACGCGGGGTACGAAGGGTTTGGCCAGATCATAAGACCGAAAGCTCAGATACCCAGCATAGAGCATCGGATAAATGGTCGTCAGGAAAAGGACCAGGATGGCTGGCAGCAGAAAGATCAGGAAGATTGATCTGTTGCGCTTGCGGATATACGCCATGAAGCGAGGCTTTCGTCAGTCTTTGAAAGGTAAACGCTGCCCCGGCACATGGGTCCCGGGGCAGCAGGGAGGCCGGCCTTAATTAAAAATTTCAGCCGGTGCGTCGTTGATCCACCGCAGGCGCAGGTCCTCGGGGAAGACTTTGAGCCGCGTGTTGATCTTGGTGCAAGCGTTGGCCAGCGCTTCTTCGGCCGTTTCCGTCTCGCCTGCCATGTATTTGTTCAACTCAACACCAAAGATTTCTTCCACATCGGCGTAGAACGGGTGAAAGATGCGGCGGCGCGCGTTGTCCTGCGTTTCAAGAAGGACCTTATAATACGGGTATTTTTCCTGCAGATCCGGGTCGGACAGGATTGACTTGTAGAACTGGCTGACGCCCGATCCTTCCTCGGCAAAGCGGCGCATCATGTCGCGGGATGTACCCCACTTGATGAATTCCCACGCAGCCTCTTTCTCCTGATCGGTGGCCTTGGAGTTGATGCCAAAACTCAGTGCGCCGGTCATTGTGGGCTGGGCGGTGCCGTCCCCGGTCGGGCTGGCGGCATAGCCCGCTTCACCAACGGTGGGCAGGACCGCCTCTTCCGGATTGGTCAGGCGCACGGTGCGCACAGACCAATAGCTAGACTGGGCCACCTCGGCCCGTTCCATATAGCCGGTACGGATGTCCCACATCAGGCCCAGGTAATCCGGCGGGTTGAACGCCACCAGCCGTTTCATCACGTCGGCAGCTGCCAGGGCGGCCTCGCTGTCCATGGCGCAAAGGCCAGTTTCAGGATCCCAATAACTGCCGCCAAAACTGCGCATGATCGGGAAAAAGTCGTGCGTGATCGCACCGGCTACACGGCTATAGGCCTGCGCATTGCCATAGAAGTCTTTCTCGAGCGCTTCGCCAGCCAGCGTTTCGCCCGCCTTGCGGGTAAAAAACTCAGCGATGTCGATATACTGATCCCAAGTTTGCGCCGGGGCCAGATCATAGCCGTATTTCTCTTTGAACGCTGCCTGCTCGTCTGCGTTTCCGTACAGGTCCTTGCGGTAATTCTGATGCCAGATCATGCCCGAGGCCGGGAAGGCCAGTAATCGGCCCTGCCATGTGTTTTCCTGAAGCTGGATGGGCAAGATATCGTCCAGGTGGATTTCCTCGGCATCGCGTTTGACCAGATCCGTCAGATCCTCCAGCGCGCCGGATTCACCCAGAACGCCGACCCAGGGGCTGTCGACCCACATCAGTTGATAGGAGGGGCTGTCGGCGCTGGCCTCTATCACGATCTTGTCGATCAGGCCGGGATAGGGGAACATATCGATCTGCACTTTCGCGCCGGTCAGTTCCTCGAACTCGTCCACGATCGGCGCAAGGCGGGTCACAGACGTGTCGCCAATGGCGAGCATCTTGAGTTCAACGCCGTCAAAATCCTTTGCGTGCGCCATTGTCGCTGCCGTGATCGTCACGGCTGACGCAAATGCGGTTAGTCTTAGTGATTTCATGGTTTTTCCTCCGCTGCTTGACGCTTGTCGCGTCTCTGGTGAAACGTTTAATCTATTGTCAATTATTTGCCCTGGGACGGGGTCCAGAGCAGCTCAGAGGCCTCCGCCTCGTAGCCGAGTGGCCCTTTTGCGCTGACGATCTCGATGTATTGGCCCCAGGGTGCGCGCAGATACATCCAGACCAGTCGGTCCATTGGCCCGCCTTCGATCAGGGTAGGACCCTCCAACACATCCACGCCCTTGGCTTTCAGCCGTTCAGCTGTGGCAAAAGCATCGTCGACTTCGAAGGCTATATGCATCGCGCCAACTTCAGCGTTGTGCTTGATCGGCGTCGGATCGGTCACACCGGAATATTCGAACACCTCCAGCGATCCGCCCCGGCCGATCTGCAGAACCCTTTGATCGGATATCTTGCACCCTGCAGGAACACCCAGTCGGGTCAGCATAAAGTCATCATCCACATCGACCGAGCTGCATTCCATGATTGTGACAGCGCCGAATACGTCGGTGAAAAACGCCACGGCTTCTTCCATGTCAGGTACGGTGAATCCGATATGATGCAAACCCAGTGTGTGCACAGCCATCTCCTGTCATTTGATGAAACGATTAACGCACTATTCAGTTACTTAGTCAAGAGGACTTTTATCCTTCCAAAAGATTGAGCACTTACAATGTCTAAACCAGTTCTCGGCGTTTGGAGTTCCGCTCTTCCGCGAAAATGACTGCGGGCAGAGGATCAAGTCCCCGAACCATATCCGAAGCTTTTTCACCGATCATAATTGTTGGCGCATTCGTGTTTGACGAGTTGATCGCGGGCATGATGGATGCATCGCAGACACGGATGCCCTCAAGCCCGCGTAGCTTAAGTTCGGTGTCCACCACCGCCATGTCATCATGCCCCATCTTGCAGGTCCCAACCGGGTGATGGTCAGTCTTGGCGATTCCGACGGCATAATCCAGCACTTCGGTCTCTGATGCGCCGGGGCCGGGCAGAATCTCATGCCGCACATAATCTTCTAACGCCGGTTGCCGCATGATTTCCCGTGCCATTTCCAAACCGCGCAGGGACATTTCGCGGTCATAGGGATCGCCCCAGAAATTTGGGTCGATCAACGGCGCGGCGGTCGGATCGTCTGATGCCAGCCTGACGGTGCCCCGAGACCGGGGGCGCGCAAATGTACTGTTCAGAGTGACGCCGCAGCCATTGACCTTGACGATCCCTTTTTCGATCCCGGATCCTTGACCAAAATGAAACTGCATATCGGGCGCGTCTGCCGTTTCGTCGGCATACCAGAACCCGCCTGTTTCAAACAGTGACGCCGTGACCGGGCCGGTCCGGGTCAGATAATATTGCAGCCCGGCCAGAATGGTCCGGTCAATTCGCTCGGTCCCGTCATACGTATGTCGCCCGGTGCATTCCGAGATTGTACAAAGATCCAGATGATCCTGCAGGTTCGAGCCGACGCCGGGCAAATCATGTATGACGTCAAGACCAACAGATTTAAGGTGATCGGCAGGCCCAACCCCCGACAGCATCAAAAGACGCGGAGACCCGATTGCACCGGAGGTCAGCAAAATCTCGCGATCCGCTCGTAGCGTGATCTGTTCAGACCCTTTCGAGGCTTCAACGCCAACGGCACGCGTTTTGTCAAAAATGATTCGATGAACCTGAGTGCCCGTCATAACCGTCAGGTTCGGCCGCAGCTCAGCTGATTTAAGGTAGGCCTGTGATGTGGAAGACCGGCGTGCATCTTTCTGAGTCAGTTGATAGAATCCGCATCCTGCTTGCTGTCTACCATTGAAATCCGGATTATATGGCAGACCCCATTGTTGGGCCGCCCGAAGGAACGCGCTGCAGATGGGCAAAGCGCCGCGCGGCATGGAAACACCCAGCGGGCCTTCTCCCCCATGGAAATCGTCCTCATACCTCTCGTTTCCTTCGGCGCGTTTGAAATAAGGCAAAACCTCGCGATAGCTCCAACCGTCGCAGCTGTGGTCACTAGCCCAATTGTCATAGTCCAGACGATTGCCACGCGTGTAAATCTGTGCGTTAATCGAGGACCCGCCCCCAACCACGCGTGCTTGGGTGTACCACAGAGAACGTCCGTTCAAACCTTTCTGAGGAACCGTGGACCACCCCCAGGACGCGATGCCCTTTGTCATTTTTGCAAATCCGGCGGGCATATGGAAAAGTGGGCTTCGATCACGCCCACCGGCCTCAATCAGCAGGACTTTGGCATCCCGATCTTCACTGAGGCGGGCCGCCATCACGCAGCCTGACGACCCCCCGCCCACGATCACATAGTCGTAGTTTTTCTGTCGCATTCGCCCAACCTCATGTGATAGTTAGTAACCATATAGTTACTAACTATCACATGAGACCAGGAATTTAGTCAACCCGAACGCGCGACAGAGTCCCGGATGACGAGTTCTGGCTCCAGGATCACGGGATCTATATTAGCCTTGTCCAGACGCATGCTTTTCAACACCAATTCCGCTGAAATTCGACCGATGTCCTGAGGGTGAATATCTACAGATGTCAGGCCAGGATTGAGAGAATCGTTTTGCTGGATGTTATCAATTCCTACAACTGACAGATCCTTGCCTATGCGAATTCCCAGGTGCTTCGCCGCCTTGTAAACGCCAGTTGCCTGGTCATCGTTGAAACACAAAACCGCCGTTGGAAAATTCACATCTCCATAGGCGCCAACAAGTTTTTGATAAACGAAGTCCGGCACTTGTGATCCAGGAACCAAAGTGCAGACCTCGGCGGGAAGTCCAGATTCGGCCAGAGCTTTCAGAACCCCGTTTCTCCGGCCTTGCCAGGTTGTTGTCCTCTCATATCCCCCCATAAACCAAAATGACCGATGGCCGTATTCGATCAGATGACTGGCCGCCAGGTAACCGGACATCTCTTCGTCGGCACCGACAAAAATTGCCCCGGATCCCGGCACATCGCGCACGCACACCACTGTAGGAATATTTCTGGCGGTCAATTCTGTCAAAGATTCAGGCCCAAGAATGTGGACAGGGCTGACGACAACTCCCGCGACGCTTTGCGAGATCATGGACGCCAATAATTTTTGTTGGCGTACAGGATCATTCTGAGCAGTGGCCAGCAAGGTTAGGTACCCCGCCTCATATGCCGACATTTCCAAAGCAGCGACCAACTCGCTGAAGAACGGGTTAACAACCGTGTTTAGAATAACCCCGATAAGAGAAGACTTTCCGGTTCGCAATTGTGCTGCCGTATCATCGCGGAGAAAACCCATTTCTTTGGATATACGCAGAATTTTCTCACGGGTTTTGGTGGATACCCTGCCGGTTTCGCTTAGCGCATATGACACAGTTGCATTGGAAACCCCTGCGACCTTAGCGATGTCAGAAATCTTAACGCGTCCCAACAATTCTCTCCATTGCAATCGACTACAGCGTCAAATTACACGCGCGAAGTTATCACCAGAATCACGGCTCACAAGAGAATGTACCCAGAAAATGTGTTAACGGCGGAGCAATACTCGGCCACGGTAGCGGCATCCTTGGGGAAATGGCAGCCTTTCGGTGAGATCATGTTGAAACCTGTTCGAAATCTATTCGACGGGAACAAACGTCAGATCACGCATGTGAGCGATAGTTGAACTGCGACTCCCATTGTCTCCTAGGGTAGGGGGATCGGCCCAGCTCCGCCATCATTTTTTCTCTTAAGACCTCTGCCGGCGTCTTCCACCCGAGGCAATTGCGCGGCGTGTTGTTGAGGCGGTCTCAGATCATGAATTGAAAATGATCTGCGACCGCCGTGATGTCGCGCCTGCAGGGCAGCCATCTCCGGACGCGTCGGTTGACGTTCTCGACCGTGCCATTCTGCCAGGGCGAGGAGGGATCGCAGAACCACGTCTGTGTGCCGATCTCGGCTTGCAGGTGCGGCCAGCTAACGAACTCAGTTCCGCGGTCGAAGGTGATGGATTTCCGGGCCAGGTGGGGCAGGTCGCGTGCGGCCTTCATGATCTTGCCCATCACCAGTTTCGTGCGCTTGTTCGGATTCTTCAGAAGCACCGTGAACCGGCTGACACGCTCGACCAGCGATGTCACATTGGACTGCCCAAGGCACTATTTGAACAGCATAAGGTCTCCCTCCCAGTGTCCGAACTGGCGGCGGTGAGCAACATCGTCAGGGCGGAACAGGATGCTGACGTCGCGATCGAACTTCGGCGGCACGCGCTTTCTGGCGCGCCGGGGTTTGCGCGCTTTGCGATGGTTTGGCAGATACCACCACAGGTCATCCGCCATGCCTTCTTTGGAATAGATGTAACGATAGATCGTTTCCCGGCAGACCCTGAGCCCGGCGCGCTCGAAAATCATCCGATTGCCGATCTGTTCGGGCGTCCAGCCATTCTTTAGCCGTTCGACAACGCGTTTGCGCAAGTGTGGGTGCCGGACCAGTTTCCGCTGCCGCGCGCGCCGATCGGCCGCCATCAGATGCGCGGCGGCACTGTAGTAGCCATCACATTTGGGCAGACATTCGTCGGAGAAGAAATTCGTTTGATCTCGCGATGGATCGTCGCTTTCGAGCGCTTCAGGACGCGCGCCATCTCTCGATCAGGGACCTTTGCATGTCGCCAGCGTTCGATTTTACGGCGTTCCTCAATGCTCAGTTGCTTGTACACGGCTCCCATGGCACAATCTCCTCATTAGATAACTCATTGTTTTCTAATAGGAGTCGCAATTGAAGGTAGCGCGCACCCATGTTCGTCAATTGGACCTCATAATTTGCGACACATCCCGTCAGATAACTTGGCAATGCCATTTACAGTCTGTTGCCAGCGAATAGAGCCCCGTTCCGTCGGCGGGGGTGCTCGTGGGTTTTGGCAGATCGACCGGACTTGTTTTGATTTGTTCACGCAAACATGGTCGATTTCGTTTTTCGACAACATCTTGGAAATCGATGCATCTGGCTTGGCGTAGGTGAACAAGACGTTGATCTTTCCAAGGGCATCCAGGGTCACCGGGGCGCGTTTGCCCAGTTTTTCGCCATCGGCGACCACCACGCGGATTTGAGCGTTATCAATAGCAAGCCGCGCCAGATTGGCCTCTTGCAGATCATGCAGCATGAAACCCATCTCAGCATTGACCGCTCCAACCGAAAGGATGGCAAAACGGACGTTCAGGCGCTTGACAAGATCCTGCGCTTCCAAACCGAACGCGCCGTGCTGATGCTGACGCTGTGGAAGAGAGAAACCTAGTTCAAGTGGACAAAGGAAACCATTGCCTGAGCGGAATTCCCGCCCCAGACGGCGGGGAGCTATGTCCCGAAGGGGCGGAGGTTGGTCGATCTCGTGCTGGGCCGATGGGATGTGGATCATTCTGCACAACCCTATCCATACATTTGAGACGACCACCACCGGATACCAAAATGAGGCGCGAACTGGCTGACCTCGAAGAGAACCATGTCCCCGGACGGACTATCCAAGTCTCCACTTGACAAGACCGCAATCAGAGAACGGCCCGCGGCATGTGAAGACCGCACTATGAGGCCGCATACATGTCAGCACCCGACTACCCGAATTACCAACCAAAGATTCTTCTTGCCCAAAGGGGGATGTCCATACATGCCGTAAACTTTGGCGTTGATCGAATTATCGCTTTGATCGGCTGTATCTATCCAGCGAGCTCGGCAAATTGATACAATCCGCCTTTCGAATATCCAAGCTGCCACTTGCGGATCATATTGGCAGTTTCAATGCGCGTTCGCTGACGATCATTACTTTCGTTCATGCTTGCAATCATAGCGAAGTTTTGGTGTCCGAGTTCGATCAGATGCTGTGCAACTTCAAAGATTGCCTCGTAATTGTCAAACCCAACATATGGGACAATGCTATCCTCTGAGGTGCAGTAGGTTGTTACTACAGGTAATACCGACTATTGTTTTCACTCGCGGAATTGTTCCATCGCTGACTTGGTCAGTTTCCTGAAACTGGCGATCGTTTCAGAACCTTCAACTATTTTGCGGTAATAGATGGCAACTGGCAGTTCCCAGAGAGCAACACTCGATTTCAGTTGGATCAACCCTGATGCCATCGTCGTCGATCCCGCCAGGGGAGCAATCAAAATGGCAACAAATTCGGTTTTCTTGAGAAAAGATGTCAATGAAGTGGGCGAGTTGGTTCGCATGACAAATTTGGCCGGCGGTAATCCATGTAGGGCGAGAAAGTGGTTTGAGAATTGCACCATGCTTTCATCTTCATAAAAACTCACCCACTTGACCGATGCAAGCTGCTCGGGAGAAACAACAGACTGTTGCGCCAGCTTCGATTTTGGATCCGCCACAATTTTCATGGGCAGGTTGATCATTGGCTCACAGTGGAATTCTGGTGAGGCGAGGCTCTGTACAGACCCGGCCGCAACAACAACATCTAACTCACCATCTATCAATCGCGTGGCAAGTTGATCACCCACACCTGTGATCAAATCGATCGATAAAGCGGGGAATTTCTCATGCATTCTATTCATGACATCGGGCAAAACGGTTGTTGCCCATGCAACACCCGCTCCAACGCGAAGCCTGCCTGTTATCCCACCTGACAAGCCTTGAATCTCTTCATCGACAAACCTGCCGCACTGATGGAGCGTCATTCCAAATCGGTAAAGGACCCCAGCAGCAGGGGTCGGTGACATGCCTTTCACAGACCTGGTGAACAATTTGGCACCCAAGGCTTCTTCAAGGTTTTTCAAACTAACCGTGAGCGCTGGCTGGCTAATTCCCAGCACCTCGGCAGCCTTGTGAATGTTTTTTTCTTCATACACCGCCAGAAACTGTTCAATGCGGCGGTTCATGAATAACGCACTCATACGATAAATCCAAATTATCTTAGCGGTAGTTTTTTGAATTTTACATTATCGCACCAAGAAGTCCATTCTCATTACACAGGAGGGACACATGAAGACAGTTTTTGTTTTGTTCGACAGTCTTAATCGGTCGGCAATGGGCGTATACGGTGGTGTTTCGGTAAAGACGCCTAACTTTGATCGGTTTGCGGCGCGGTCCAAGACCTTTGATCGGCACTATGTCGGCTCATTGCCCTGTATGCCCGCGCGCCGCGACATGCATTCCGGGCGCTTGAATTTCACCCACCGTTCGTGGGGACCACTCGAACCGTTTGACAATTCGTTCGCGCAAATTCTGAAGGACAGCGGCACTTACACCCATCTCATCAGCGACCACCTTCATTACTTCGAAGACGGTGGGACAGGCTTTCACACACGTTTTTCGACGTGGGATTTTATTCGTGGGCAGGAGCACGATCCTTGGGTCGCGATGGTAAAGCCGCCTGTTGAACGGTTCCGCGAAGAGTATTCAGGCAGGCATTATCCTTTTGAGAAATCGAACAAGCGGTTTCAAGGCATGGTCAATCGCGAAGTCATTCGCGACGAGGCTGACTTTCCTGGTCCACAGTGCTTTGCTGCAGGATTAGATTTTTTAGAACGGAACCATGATGCCGACAATTGGCTGCTCATGCTTGAATGTTTCGACCCACATGAGCCGTTCCGTGCACCCCCCCGATTCAAAGACGCTTATCAGAGCGGCTACGACGGCAAGATATTGGATTGGCCTCGCTACGAGCAAGTCAGCGAGTCCGAAGTCGAGATGCGCGAAATCCGCGCAAATTACGCTGCATTGGTCGCTATGTGTGATGAATATTTCGGTCGTTTACTCGATCACTTCGACGAGAATAATCTGTGGAAAGACACGGCTCTCATTTTAACAACCGATCATGGCTTCTTGCTGTCTGAACATGATTGGTGGGGCAAAATGCGAATGCCTTACTATGAAGAAATCAGCCACATCCCGTTGTTGATCCATGATCCGCGCACACCTGAGGCGGCGGGTACCCGAACCGATGCTCTCACGCAGACTGCCGACATTATGCCAACTCTCCTTGGCTTTCACGAAGTTGCCGTGCCTATCGAGGTCAGGTCCATCGATCTTGGGGATGTCATTTCGGGCAAGAACCAGACTGGTCGCGACGTAGCACTCTTTGGTCTGTTTGGTGGCCCGTTAGGCGTCACCGATGGACGGTACGCGCTCTACCATTATCCGCCGGATCTTTATGCGGATGGTCTGCGGGAATACACTCTGGCCCCAGCCCACATGGACGAGTTTTTCACCTTCGAAGAGCTTAAGACGGCCACTTTATCTCCGGGATTCGACTTTACGAAAGGTGTTCCCGTGCTGTCGATTGCAGCCCTTCCCGGAGCCAAGCGAGTACCGATGAACGACGGGTTGGCGTTCCAAGATATCGGCACGCGACTATTTGATCTGGTCGCTGATCCTAAGCAGAAAAACCAACTCGAGAATTCAGGAATCGCGGATCGATTGCTGCGGCAAGCCGTCCGGGTTCTTCAGACCCATGACACACCAGAAGAAGTCTTCCGCTGGTATGGGCTTGGTCATCTACGGGAGAACAACAGGGAGGAAACCCATGAAATTATCAATTAATCTGGTCGCCGCCGCATTGGGCGTTGCGCTGATTGCAGGACCTGTATTGGCGGAATACCCGGAGCGCAACATCGAGAACATCTACCCATGGAATCCGGGTGTCACTATGGCGGCGAGCCAAGTCATTGCCGATGCCATGGGTGAGGAGCTTGGCGTCAATATTTCGGTTGTTTCCACACCGGGGGCAGGGGGCGTGAAAGCATTTGAAACGGCGCTGTCGCGCGAAGCCAACGGCTACACCATCTTTGACGGCTACGTCGCGCCGTTAGTTTTGCAGCCGATGCAGGGCAATGCAGAGTGGTCCTATGAAGATTTCACCCCGCTTTGGTCGGCCACAGCTAATGCGTTTGCGATCGCTGTCCGCAAGGGTGAAGACCGGTTCACTGACCTTCCGGGTCTTATTGAATACATGCGAGAGCGGCCGGGTGAGCTGCGCTACTCACCGGGCTCTCCTGGGGCATTGCCGCACATGTCTGCAGCTAAAGTCATGCAAGTTTCCGACGTTCATGCACAGGTCGTACCGTACCCTGAAATCGACGCCGCCGCTCGTGACGTGCGTGGGGGTATCCTTGATTTCATGGTGATCAACACCGGTGTTTACAAAATCAACAAAGAGGATGTCGATATCCTCGTCGTGCTATCTGACTTCGGGGCTGCATCTGAAACCTATGGCGGGGCTCCGTTGCTATCAGAGTACGGAATTGACACCGGCATGACCGGCCTTTCAACAATGGGTTGGAACTGGTGGTTGGTTCACAAGGATACGCCTGCAGATATCGTTGCCCAAATGCAGGACGCTATGGGTGCAGCATTGGCGCGTGAGGACATTCAAGCTCGTCTGATCGACATGGGCTATGTGCCCACATTGCTCGGCCCTGATGTTTATACTGAAACCGTGGGTCCGATCGCTGACCAAATTCAAGGCGGCATCGATGCCATTGCTTGGGAGCAAGAAAAGCTCGGGCAGTAAAAGACCCTAGCAATTGAGAACTGGGCCGACCGGGCAGACTGGTCGGCCAAACCACTTGGGAGGGGCACATGAGAATTCAGGAGTTTGGATTTGACTGGGTCGCATGGGCGATGTTGCTCTGCGTACCGTTAATCATTTTTTGGCAAATATCCACCTCGCTGGTGGAACAAGAGGTGGCCAGTGGCGGGCCATTGCAGAACGCAGCAATATTTCCGCGGATCGTTGCATGGTTGATGGTTGCATTGTCTGGTATCAATCTATTTCGAATACTGGGTGGCAGGGTGTCTAAACGCTCCCCTATTGAAGGCACGCCGACAACCCGTATTGCCTTGGTATCCACGGTCGTTTTTGTGGCATACCTGATTGCGCTCAAGCCGGTCGGTTACTACGCAGCCACGCCAATTCTTCTCGCGTCTTTGTTGCGCATGTTCGGCCTTGGTTGGGCGTCCAGCATCGTCGGTGCCCTGTCGATGACCATTGTTGTGGCTGGTATCTTTGAGGGTCTTCTCAACGTCGTGTTGCCATTGGGCGCGCTCAAATTCACTTTGTTCGGATAGGAAATTCGACATGTTTCAATTGCTGAGCGAAGGCGCACCACTATATTTCACATTTGCATCACTCGCCCTCACCGTGGTTGGGGTTGTTGCAGGGCTGCTGATCGGTGTACTGCCCGGCCTAGGTCCACTGATGGGCATTGTGCTTATGCTGCCCGTGGCTTTCCATTTGCCGCCTATTCCTGCGATGGCAATGCTCATCGCAATCCAAGTTGGTGGCTCTGCAGGTGGATCAATCTCCGCAATTCTACTGAGGATACCGGGTACACCACTGGCCGCAGCCACTCTGTTCGATGGCTACCCGCTGGCTCAAAAGGGACGCAGCCAGGACGCAATTGGACTATCAATCACCGCTTCGTCGATCGGAGGTCTTATCGGCGGCTTGGTCTTGGTTATGTTTTCACCAATATTGGCTGCTTTCGCCCTCAACTTCGCGCCACCAGAATACGCAGCCATGGCTATTCTCGGGTTGCTGACCATTGCCATTGTCTCAGAAAGCTCTGCCATCAAAGGCCTGATCGCTGGTGGGTTTGGATTGATCCTTGCCACGATCGGCACCGATGAATTTACAAATGCCTACCGATTTACATTTGGAAACTTCAACTTGACCAGTGGTCCTCATATCGTCGCCATTGTGGTCGGGCTATTTGCGCTTTCCGAGTTGTTTTTCCAGATCGAGAGCGGCGACTTTTTGAAACGTCCGGAAATTCAGAAACTGGTAATTTCCTTCCGCGCACTCCGTCTAATCGCAAAGCATAAAGTCAATGTCGTACGCTCGGCACTCATAGGCACATTTCTCGGGGCAATTCCCGGGGCAGGAGGCGATGTGAGCGCCTTCGTGTCCTACGCCGCTGCCAAGCGCCTGTCCAAGCCCGAAGAGGGCTACGGCGAAGGCGCTGAGGGTGGCGTTGTGGCTACGGAAGCCGCTAACAACGGATGCTGCGGCGGCGCGTTGATCCCAACTCTTTCCCTCGGCATCCCTGGAGATGCGTCAACTGCAGTTCTACTTGGAGCGTTGTTTCTTCTGGGTTTCTTTCCGGGGCCGGAGCTATTTCGGTATAATCCTGACATTGCTGGGGGTATTTTTCTTGCCTATCTTTGCGGAAATACAGTCCTG
The DNA here is from genome assembly GCF_947497005.1 of uncultured Ruegeria sp. Classification (GTDB taxonomy): domain Bacteria; phylum Pseudomonadota; class Alphaproteobacteria; order Rhodobacterales; family Rhodobacteraceae; genus Ruegeria. The sequence continues at coordinate 110,373 of NZ_CANMFF010000012.1, forward strand.
TTTGTTGCTGGTATCGTATTGGTTCCGTTCTTCGGTGCAGTGCTGAAAGTATCGAAAGCGTGGCTCCTTCCGGCAGTTTTGCTACTCTCGATGATGGGTACTTACAGCCTGCAAAACTCGATCTTTGATCTTTGGGTGATGTTCTTTTTTGGGGTTGCCGGGTACCTTCTGCGCAAGGGAAATTACCCGCTGGCACCAATTATCATTGGTATAATCCTTGGGCCGGTCTTGGAAAACAACCTGAGAAGGTCATTATTGATTTCGCGCGACGGGCTGATGATATTTGTGGAACGACCGATATCAGCGACGATCCTGATCATTGTGACGCTGATGCTCTGCTATATCGTCTATGTGACCATTCGGCCTTCGCCGAAAACTGCTGTTGCGGCCGACAAAGGCTGTCTTTAGCGGTCAGAGAGCTGGAAGAGTTCGATTTTGAGACGGCCGAGGTTAACGAAACCCTGATCCGTGATTTGGCCGGGGTGATTTCCTGGACCAACAGCGCAACCTTGTGTTGATCTGCGGAACTGGCACCGGAAAGACCCATCTTTCCGTCAGTATTGCTCGTGCCAGTATCCGAGCCGGGCGCCGGGGCCGCTTCTTCTACGTCGTCGATCTGGTGGACAAGCTCGATGCCGAAGCCCGCGCAGAATGCCAGGGTTGAACAGCTGATCTGATCTCCCGACGCGACTTCCTGATCCTGGATGAATTGAGCTATTTGCCCTTCGCTCAAACCGCCGGTCAGGTTCTGTTCCTCCTGATCAGAAAGCTCTGTGAGCGCACCAGCGTCATCATCACAACTAACCTCAGCTTCTCTGAATGGGCGCAGGTCTTTGGGGATGCAAAGATGACACCCACGCTACTCGACCGCCTCACGCACCGCTGCCACATCCTCTAAACCGTCAACGACAGCTACCGTTTCAAGGCCAGCTCTGAGGCTGCACAGAAAACGAGAAAGGAAACGCCGACATTGACCACAACATAACCGCTGAGACATAAACAAAGGTGGGTCACTTCTCGATGGCCTATCATCGCTTTTCGTGTTGCAATCAAGTTGAAATGTCACTTGGTCTGCAAAGTACAAATGTCCCAGTTGCCGCGGAACGGTGGTGCAGCCTGACAGGGTGGAGACCTCAAATATCGGAGCCCTGGCTGGCTTCCCGCTTCTCTTTCGCCACTTTTGCAAGCCTTGAGTTCCAGCCGTTGTTGCGCCGACCTGTTGAGCTGTAGCGTGTGGCCTGAGTGCCGACGCGGCGCTTCTTCGGTGGTGTTTTATCCTGCTCTTGCTTGATGTGTTCCAGCACTGCGCTCAGCCGCTTGTTCCCGATGATCGCCGCGTGGCTCACACGTTGATCTTTGTCGTAAGCAGAGTAGGGCGGTGGAACACCCTTTGTCCGGAATTCCAGCGTTCCATCCTGGAATTCATAGCTGTCCACATATTTGCCAACGAGGCCACGGGTGCCCGGAATAGAAGGCCGTAAATGGCCCGTTTGTTCCAGTATGCGATCCGTGCGATCTCGGCTGGCACGGTGAAGACCAGATGGAAATATTCCACCGGCAGCAGGTCATCTGCCTGCGCTGCCATCCAATCGCGTGCGGCCGGCCCCTGGCACTTCGGGCAATGTCGGTTCTTGCTGCTATTATATGCGATGTGATGGTGAACGCACTTTGTGCAGACGGCGACATGCCCGCCGAGAGCCTCTGTCCGGCAGGCTTCTATAGCTGACATGACCTTGAGCTGAGAAAGGTTCAAATGGCCTGCGTTGGCCTGCCGATATGCACGTCCATGAGCACGGAAGATGTCAGCGACTTCCAGCACGCGCCTTGGCACGCTGGGCCCTCTTTCAGGTCACATCCCGGATATTCTCAAACGGGCTGGCAACGTTGCGCAGCGTCTTGGTGGCCACATGGGTGTTTCGCGCGGCTGTCGTCAGTTTGGCATGACCCAGCAACACTTGGATTACACGGACATCGGTATCGACCTCGCTGCTCAAGCGCCTCGGCTTCACGCACAAAAAAAGTCGCTGGTGGCCTCCGAGCGCCGCCATGCCAAGGTAAGGAGACGGCGGGCTGATTGGTTTGCTCATTGTTGATTTCTGCTGAGAAGTGACCCACATGATCCGTAAAGCTAAACTTACAACAGGTGTTTGTCCATTTCGGCAATTCACAGAATTGGCCGCTTAACACGCAGTTTCGAGTGATCTATTCAGCCAAGTAAAACTTCGCAATAGAGCCCTCGTTACCAACCCGAGCCAGGCCATCAGTTGTCGCTGATTGTCGATTCGCGTCATGTCGCCGATCTCGGCCACGACAGTTGACGCAATCGTCGTGTTCACACTGCGCAGTGCATCGACGACCGGTGCAAAGCGCCAATCCAGTATTGCCGCCTAAGTACCTAACCCAACCTCGTAGTCTGTTCTTCAGCCTGTTCGACGGTGTGTTTAATTTCTTCGAAACGAACTGTTGATGATTTGTGGAACACAGTCGTAATACGCCAACACACACCTCAAAATTGCCACGAATATGTGGAGCCCCTAAGGGCTCCACCCGACGGCAACTTATCGATTCAAGAACTCGATTTCACGTTTGTCTTCATAATCGGGTAGTGGATGTTCCTCATGCAACGTTTTTATCATCCCGTAGATCATAAGAAGAACAATAACTGCGATTGGCAACCCGGCTACGATTGAAGCAGTCTGAAGCGCACTGAGACCACCCGCCAACATCAAAACCGCAGCCACGATACCGGATGTCAAGCCCCAGAAGATCCGAAACTTCACAGGCGGGTGTTCGTCACCCATTGACAGCATGGTGCACATCACCAATGTGCCGGAATCCGAGGATGTTACAAACCAAGAGATCAGCAACACGGTGATCAGCACATACATTGGCAATGTTAGCCAGTCGTAGCCAAATCCAGCTACGGTTGCGAAAACACCGCGTGCATAATCCTCGTTGACGGTTTCCGCGACACCGGCGTTATAGAAAAGATCAACACCTGCTGCGGCACCACCAAATACACCCATCCAGATCATCACCACAGAAACCGGTACGAAGAGCACAGCGAGGGTAAATTCGCGGATTGTTCGACCTTTGGAAACCCGGGCGATGAACATGCCTACAAATGGGCACCATGCAATCCACCAGCCCCAGTAGAAGATGGTCCACCAGCTCTGCCATTGATTTTCAGGATCGCCGTTGATCTGGAAACCCATAGGTATGACGTTCCACAGATAATCGCCAATTCCTGAAATCGTAATGCCAAGGATGAAGGCGGTTGGCCCCAGAACAATGAACAGGATCAAAAGCCCTAAGCTGGCCATGACGTTCATTTCCGACAAAATTCGAACTCCTTTACCGACACCTGATGCCGCTGATGCTGTTCCCAGCACTGTGATGATGGCAACAAGGATCAACTGATTGGACACCGTATTTTCCATCAAGCCCAGCCGCTCGATTCCGGCGCCGATCGGGACTATTCCTAGCCCGAGAGAGGTGGCAATACCAAAGATCGTTCCGAAGACTGCAATCAAGTCTACCAGGTGTCCCCAGGGACCGTATATTTTGTCTTTCAGGATGGGATAGAGGGCAGCGCGAGGCGTCAAAGGCAGGTCGTGACGATAGGCAAAGTAAGCCAATGACATCCCTGCAAGGACATAAAGACCCCAGCCGTGAAACCCCCAATGGAAGATTGTAATTGTCACCGCTTTGACGGCCGCTTCGGTAGAACCAGCCTCAAGTCCAAGCACGTCTGCAAAGGGGTTGCCTTGAATGTGATACATCGGCTCGGCAACGCCCCAATATATCAACCCTGAGCCAAGACCAGCTGAGAACAGCATTGCTATCCAAGAAAAGGTCGAAAAATCTGGGTCATCGTCTTCTTTGCCCAGTTTCACATCGCCAAACCGAGAGAACATTAACCAAACGGAGAAGATGAGTGCCGCATTCACGACCAGCACATAGAACCAGTCCATCGTTCCGATTATGAAATTTTTGCCAGCCGCGAAAACGGCCGAGGATTTCTCAACATCGAAAATAGTATATGCAACGAAAGCAATGATCATTAGCATCGATGCAATTGCCATAAAGGCGTTCATGCCGGAAAACCAACCTGATTGTGCGATCAGATTTTCCGAAGATTTGTTATGGGTATCAGACATTATCTTCCCCTACTATCGCGTTGTGCCGGATGGGCCCTGCAGTCCACTTTCGCTTATCCAGGCCTGAAAAGCCTCCTCAAGCCGTCCATGGTTTTCCGCCCACCAAGTGGCATCCGAAACGATGCTGAGGTTTTCAGAGTATGCAGGACTGTTTGGGATCAGTGCCAGTGTCTCGTCCGATAGCAATGACATAGATGACTGTCGGGTCGGGCCATTTGGAAGATAGTTCACCATGTTGGCTAACGACTCAGTCGAACTAGCAAATCGGATAAACTCCAATGCTTCTGCCTTGTAGCGGCTGCCTTTTGGAACTCCAAAAAGATCCAATTCCATGACGCGGCCATCAAAAACGACTTGAAAATCTGCATCGTCTTCAGATGCTGCGGATGCTGCTGTAGTTGCCCACACAGATGACATTACGACATCTCCTGATTTCAACAATCGAACGGGTCCAAGACCTGATGACCACAGTTGAAGACCGGACTTAATGGCATCCATCTTGGCCAATGCGCGATCAACACCTTCCTGAGTTTCAAGAGTTGGATACACATCATCGCGTGCAACGCCATCCGCCATAAGCGCCCATTCCATAATCACGGTGGGATCATTTCTAATCGCGCGCGCGCCCGGGTACGATTCGGTATCAAAGAAATCAGCAATGCTTGAGGGAGGATTGTCGCCAAAGGTGGCTTCCGAATAGGCGTAAGCCGTGGACCATTGAATTACACCTACTCCACAATCATTAAGAGCACCTTCGACGAAATCTTCCGAAGCCGGGGTTCCATCTTTTCCTGCCGGGAGGGAGATACCGGAAAGATCTTCAAGCAATCCCTCCTCACAGGCGCGCAGTGAATCCGCCTGCGTCAGGTCAACAACATCCCAAACTACGTTTGCAGATTCAACTTGGTCGCGAATTTCTTCGATGCCGCCGGCATAGTGTTCGACGTTAACCCGCGAATTGTATTGGTCCTCAAATGGTCGCACGAAACCCAACATCTGGCTTCGCATGTAAGGACCTGTCCAACTTACAAACGTAATCTCAGTATTTGGGTTGACTACGTTGTCCTGCGCCCATGTTGGCTGCGCCGAAGCCACGCACATAAGTGCAATAGCTGAAACGAGCCCCTTTTTTGGTACAAGTTCTTTGGTCATAATTTCCTCCAAGTTTGGGTTTGATTTCCGGAAATGATCTGAGTTAAGACACTACCCGGCGCTCTAGAAACAGCTAACAGACACCCTTCCAACCTCCAGAGACAGTGCCCTCCATTGACGGGGGCAAAAAGTTGTTGTTCGTTACTTCAATTCCGTCGGATTACACGTGACCGACTTTGCAACTTGCGCCATCCGGTTCTGGTAATTCAGCGTATCGCCTGTTCATTGGGTCTTCCTTTTCTGACAACGAATGTCGTCGGCTGTTAAATTCGGAGTGACAAAAGGACGGATCGGGTAAGACTGACCCGACCCGCCAGTTTGTGCCGTCTCTTTAACGGAGGGGAAAAAATGACGGCGCATCATATACTCAATCCCTTTGACCGACGTGGCGGCCAACGCCCTTGGGTAGCGGCAACCGGGCATGATCCTGAGCAAAGGCCGCGAGTTTTAAGGCCACGGCCTCGGACGGGAGCGACGTTTTGCGTGCATTCAAGTCCATGTGGATCAGCAGGGTTTCGACCGTCGCAGCCAGTTGGTCGTTTTCGCCATAGAGGCGGTGGAACAGCTGCATTTTCTTGCCGTCGCCACGCAAAACATGGGTGGTGATTTTCAGCCGGGCACCCGCGTGAAGTTCGGCCAGGAACTGCATGTGGTTTTCGACGGTGAAATAGCTGTTGCCCGCGTTGACATAGTCCGCGTCCGCTCCGATCATCTCCATGAAACGGTCGGTTGCCTGCGCTGAAGCCTCAAGGTAGTGGGCCTCGTTCATGTGGCCGTTATAATCCGTCCAGCTTTGTGGGATGGCGCGGTCCACGGTAAACGGCAAATCCTCAACCGAAGGTTCCGGCATGGTGTCTTCATGAGCGTTCAGAACACCACCCGCGCCGCTGCCAGTTTTCTTCAGCGCACGCATCATGCCGATCAGATTGTTGTCGCGCAGACGTTCCAGCTCGCGGATCGATGTATGGCCGGATTGTGCGTCTGACTGACCTGCGATTAAGTCAACCAATTCTTCGGTGAATTCTGGCACGTCCATCAGCTTGGTCCAGGGCCACTGAAGGGCGGGGCCGAACTGTGCCATGAAGTGTTTCATGCCCGCCTCGCCACCGGCGATCCGGTAGGTTTCGAACAGGCCCATCTGCGCCCAACGCAGGCCGAAACCCATGCGGATGACTTCGTCCAGCTCTTCGGTGGTGCAGATCCCGTCTTTGATCAACCACAGGCCTTCGCGCCAAACCGCCTCCAGCAGACGGTCACCAATATGGGCGTCGATCTCTTTGCGGACTGTCAACGGGTACATCCCGATCGAACGCAGAATGTCCGACGCTCTTGCGCAGGTGTCAGCGGCGCCGACCAGTTCGACGAGAGGAAGCAGGTAGACCGGGTTGAACGGGTGTGCGACGACGACGCGGCCCCCACGCTCGTTCAGTTCGGACGGTTTGAACCCCGAGGTCGAGGAGCCGATCACCGCATCCGCGGGTGACAGTTCGTCAATCTGCGCGTGGATCTTGTGCTTGAGGTCCAGACGCTCAGGCACGCTTTCCTGAACCCAAGCCGCGCCAGCCAGCGCTTCGCGCATGTCGTCATGAAAGGTCAAAGTACCCTCGGCGGGCATCGCCTTGTCATAAAGCGCGGGTAACGCGCGGCGGGCGTTGGCCAGCACTTCGCCTATCTTGCGTTCCGCTTCGGTGTCCGGGTCAAAAACAGAAACGTCCCAACCGTTCAGCAGGAACCGGGCAACCCAGCCGCCGCCGATCACGCCGCCGCCGACGATGGTTGCCTTTTGCAAGGCGCTCATGCTGCGGCACACTTTGCGACGGGTGCGCGCTTGGTCAGGCCCAACTTCTTGCGCACGGCATCGGGGCCGATGATCTTGGCCCCCATGTTCTCGATCACCGTCGCGGCGCGCTCAACCAGTTGTGCGTTGGTAGCCAGAACGCCTTTGTCCAGGAACAGGTTGTCTTCCAGGCCAACACGGACGTTGCCGCCTGCCAGAACCGACTGCGCAGCATAGGGCATCTGATCGCGGCCAAGAGAGAACGCCGACCATGTCCAGTCGGACGGTACGTTGTTGACCATCGCCATGAAGGTGTTGATGTCGTTCGGGGCGCCCCACGGCACACCCATGCATAGCTGAACCAGCGCGTTGGGTTCCAGGATGCCCTCTTTCACCAATTGCTTGGCGAACCACAGGTGTCCGGTATCAAACGCCTCGATCTCGGGCTTCACGCCCAGATCGGTCATCATCTGACCCATCGCCCGCAGCATGCCGGGGGTGTTGGTCATCACATAGTCGGCTTCGGCAAAATTCATGGTGCCGCAATCCAGAGTGCAGATTTCCGGCAGGCACTCCGCGATATGCGCCATCCGTTCGGTCGCGCCGATCATGTCGGTGGTCGCTTCGTTGACAGGGAACGGGCTTTCGGTCGAGCCGAACACGATATCGCCGCCCATGCCAGCAGTCAGGTTCAGAACCACGTCTACCTCGGCTTCGCGTACACGGTCGGTCAGTTCGCGATACAAGCCCAGATCGCGCGACGGCGCTCCGGTTTCAGGGTCACGCACGTGACAGTGGACCACGGCGGCACCCGCCTTGGCCGCATCAATGGCCGAGTTGGCAATCTGCTCAGGGCTACGCGGCACATGCGGAGATTTGTCCTGAGTACCGCCCGAACCGGTCACGGCGCAGGTGATGAAAACGTCACGGTTCATTGTGAGAGGCATGGCTGGCGTCCTTCTGTCAGCATTTTAGGTCAGGATGGTCCGTGAACTGGGCCAGCGCGCCGGGATTGATCAGGCCGGTCAGGTCACGGATGGGTTGATTGTTCACGGCATCCCGAACGGCCAGTTCGGCGGTTTTGCCGGATTTCGTGCGCGGGATATCCGCGACTTTGATGATTTTCGCGGGAACGTGGCGCGGTGACGCGTTGGTGCGAATCTCGGTTTTTATCCGCGAGACCAGCTCGCCATCCAGAGACAAGCCGTCGGGGGTGGTCACGAACAGAACGACACGCACATCGTTGTTGATGTTCTGCCCGACAACGACCGAGTCCTCGACCTGTTCGATCTTGTCAAGCTGCCGGTAAATCTCGGCGGTGCCGATCCGGATGCCGCCTGGGTTCAACGTCGCATCCGATCGGCCCAGCACGACATAACCTCCATTGTTCGTCTGAATGGTAAAGTCGCCCTGCCGCCAGATATTCGGGTAGGTCTCGAAATAGCTGGACCGATAGCGTGCCTGCCCCGGATCGTTCAGGAAGCGGGTCGGCATCGACGGATGGGCATTGCGGCACACCAGCTCTCCGGCCACTCTTGCCACCGGATTGCCATCTGTATCCAGCGTGGCTACGTCCAGCCCCAGCATTGGGGCCTGAATCTCTCCCTTATGCACCGGCAACGTCGGGCAGCCGCCAATGAAACAACCCAGAATATCCGTGCCGCCGCAGATCGAGGCCAACTGCACGTCCGCTTTCCAGTCTTGATACACGTGGTCAAACCCGTCCGGAGACAAGGGCGAACCGGTCGACAGCACCACGCGGAGGTATGAAAGGGAGTGACTGTCGACCGGCCGAACACTGCGTTTGAGCGCGGCATCAATGAATTTTGCGGAGATTCCGAAATGCGTGACCTGTTCTGCTTCGACCAGATCGAACAGGCGGGTGATGCCCGGATAGGTCGGGTTTCCGTCGAACAGAACGATCGCGGCCTCAGAGGCCAGTGCAGCAACCTGCCAGTTCCACATCATCCAGTTGCAGGTTGTGTAATAAAACATCCGGTCACCGGCGCGCAGATCGCAATGCAACTGCTGCTCGACCATCATGCGCAGCAATGTGCCGCCGCCCGAGTGCTCGATGCATTTCGGTTTGCCGGTCGTTCCGGACGAAAACATTACATAAAGCGGATCGCGGAACCCCATCGGGCGACAGTCCAGCGTTGGCGTGGCGGTCAGTTTGAAGCTGTCATATTCCGTCATTCCCTCGGGCAGGCCAGTGCCGTCCTGCGCGTATGGCCAGACGATGACCTGTTCGATGGTCGGCACGCGGGCCGCAACGGTGGCGATGGCTTCACGCGTGTCAAAGCGCTTGCCGTTGTAGAAATAGCCGTCTGCCGCGAACATCAGTTTCGGCGCAATCTGACCGAAACGGTCCACCACCACGTCTGGCCCACTTTCCGGTGCGCAAGAGGACCAAACGGCCCCCAAGGACGCCGTAGCCAGCATGACCGCAACGGTCTGCGGCATGTTCGGCACATATCCCACGACGTGATCCCCTGCGGCAATACCCGCAACTTTCAGCGCAGCGGCCAGACGCTCGACCTCATGCTTCAGTTCGGCACGGCTCCAACGCAGGCGGCGGCCATCTTCGCCGTGGAAGATGATGGCATCGCGGTCGTCTGGATTCTTCAGAAAGGTCTCGACGACGTTCAGCCGAGCGTTCGGAAAGAATCTGACATTCAGCGGATCTTGATCGGGGATCAGTGTTGTGTCTCCGGCGTCGCCGACAAGACCGCAAAATTCCCACGCCAGTCGCCAGAATGTATCCGCCTGATCCACAGACCAACGGTGCAGATCGGCGTGGGTGTCGAATAACCTCCCAGCCCGATCACCTGCGCCGCTCCGAAACGCGGCAAGCCGTGTCTGTGAGATTTTTTCGGCACTGGGTGTCCAGAGAAGGTCAGAAACCAACATGGTGAAATAGGCCTCCGAATGGCAGGTGTTGAGAGTCTTTGAACTGCGAAGTGACAAGAAGGTACTTTCAATATCCAAACGAACACGATACATAAATCGGCAGGATAGTGATAAAGGTCGTCAAATTTGCACGAAAGTTTCGAATTCCTGCTGCTGGACGGGTTCTCGAACATGGTTTTGGCCAGCGCGCTGGAACCCCTGCGCGATGTCAAAATGCGTTCGATCTTCGCAGATTTGGACTGGGAAGTAACAACGCTAGACGGCGCAACTGTCACCAGTTCCAGCAAGCTTGGACTGTCGCCAAACAGGCGGTTCGACCCGGAGCAGACCAAAAGCACACTTGTCATCGTGGCCGGTTACAGCGTACGCGAACAGGTCACCAGAGAGCTGGTTTCGATGGTCCGGCTGGCGTCCCGCAATGCCCGACGGGTGCTGGCCCTGGATACTGCCTCTTGGCTGTTAGCCGAGGCCGGGGTTCTGGACGGCCACAGAGCAACCATTCACTGGCAGGAGCTGGATGCGTTCACAGAGGCCTTTCCTAACGTCGACACCTCAAACGCGCGTTACGTTAGCTCGGGGCCATTCATGACCTGTGGAGGTGCCAGCACGGTGTTGGAAATGATCCTCGAACTCATAGAGGAAATATTTGGCCCGGCTGCTGCATTTGATGCCTCAAGCATGTTCATCTTTGATCCTGCGCGACAGAAAAGCGGAAATCGTGGTGCCGCGAGACTGCGTGACCGCGGATCACCCAAATTGCTACAAGCGCTCAACATCATTGCGGAAAATGTCGAAACCCCGCTGACGACATTCGAACTGGCTGAGCGCGTTTCTTTATCGGAACGAACACTGTGCCGCGCCTTCTCCGATGAACTGGGTATGACGCCAGGAAAGTACTACAAGCTGTACCGTCTTCAACATGCCCGGTACCTCGTACAGGAAACCCGATCAAGCACCGAGCAAATTGCGCACAGATGCGGATTTTCCTGTGCTTCTGCACTTAGACGCTCTTTCACAAGAGTGTTTGGCAAACCGATTAATGCTTTTAGATTGTAAATGGTTCTGATGGAATGGACATCCCCTGATCTCTCATCTGTTAGGTTTTGGAGATGGAAACCATCAGGAGATTAGAAAAATGGCGGACTTGGAGCTTGTCGGCAAAGATCGGCATCGGAAAGTGGCTGGCCTACTACAACGCCGAACGACCGCACTCGACCCACGGCATCTTGACCCCCGATGAGGCCTGTGCCAACAAAACAGAACCGATGAGATCAGCAGCCTGAAATGAAACCCTGATCCACCTTAACAACGCTGCAAACTGGTCGAAAAACTAGGACCACCTCTTTCTATTTGCGTTACACAGTGTCGGATCGTGATTTGGAAGAGATCATGGACGAACGCGGCGTGCAGGTGGACCACGCTACTCTCAACAGGTGGGTTGTTAAGTATTCGTCGATGATCGCCGTGAGCGCGCAATCGAAGAAGCGACCAACGCTGAGTTTCTGGCGCATGGACGAAACCTTTCTCCGTGTGCGCGGCAAGTGGATGTATCTTTATCGAGCAGTCGACAAAGCTTTAAATACCCTTGATTTCATGCTGTCTGAGCGACGAAATCGTCCAGAAGCCACCAGTTTCTTTGCCAAAGCACTGTCGTCAAACGGGATCCCAAATAAAATCGTCAAAGACAAGAGTGGCGCAAATGCAGCTGGCATTCGAGAAGTGAACAGGATTCTGAAGCGGTTCGGATGCCCAGCCAAAGTACAGACGATCAGGTCCAAATATTTGACGGATGTATTTGACAAGAACTTTTTCAGGTGCCGCACCCTTAGCTTTGGGTGATCTACTGAGGTGAAATCGGCTTTGCCTTTGGTGACGGCTGTTTCCACTTGGTTACGAAACGCCGGTAAACCTCTTCGGCGTGACCAACCGCTTCCCTTTCCTGATCTCTTACTGATTTGAGGCTGTAGTCAGCAGCGGGTCCCTTGATCCTGCCACCACGGTGTGAGGGATAGCCCGCAGTCAGTTCCAGCTTTCTCAGCTTCCAGTCCAACAAAGCGGGACGGCTCCAGATGTATTCCTCACCTTTGGAAAGCATGTGCCAGATGACCACTGCCAGTTTCCTTGCTGTCGCAACTGCAGCGATCTGACTGCCGCGCTTTTCCCTGACCCGCCGAAAGAAAGCTCTGAGCGGTCCGGGCATACGAGAGACCGACTAAGCCGCCTCCACCAGCATCGCTCGCGCGTGCGACCGGCCCTGCTTTGTGATGCGGCCATGATAGGCTGCTTTGTCACCGGACTGCCGAACGCGGGGATTGAGACCGAAATAGCTGACGAGTTTTTCTGGGGAGGAGAAACGCTCGATATCACCAATTGCGGCCAGAACACTTAGCGCGACGATCATGTTTACGCCGGTGATTGTCATCAGCGGCCTCACGCGCGGCTCCTGAAGCGCCGTTTGTGCGAGATCTTCATCGATCTGTTTGAGCTCGAGACCGAGGCGGTCCAGCTCGCCAGCATGGCGGAGGATGACGCGGCGCTGGTCTTGCGCGACGGGTTGGTCCTCCAACCACTTCCTCCCACGCTTTGTAAATAGAGACGCATTGTACGGCGGGATTAGATTGGCATGCAGCACCGAATGGATCCTGTTCTTGAGACGGGTCATCTGGGAAACCAGCTGCACCCGCTCAGCAACGACCCGACGCAGCCGTTCCGTTTCTTCGTCCGGCATCCAGACTTCTGGCAGAAAGCCGCTGGCGTGAAGCTTCGCCAGAACACTTGCATCGATCTTGTCGGTTTTGACTTTGGCCCAGGCGACAGCACGAACGAGCAGTGGGTTTGAGATGACGACACGGCTTACAAAAGGCGACAGCAGCCACAATATGGCCTTTGTGTTGACCGTCGCTTCCAGGACGATCTCGTCCTCGACATTCAGCCGTTCTGCAAAACTCAGGATGTGTTCATTCTCAAGCTCAAGGCGACCTGCGTCCCGTATCTTGCCATTCTCCAGGATCGCCACCTGAGCGAAGGTTCGATGCACATCAAGGGCAATGATTTTCATGACTGGCTCCTTTCCAAGGTCAGTAACCAAGGGAGCTAGCGGGCCACACGACAACTACGGATTCGCGCTCGCAGCACAACCGGGCAAGTCGAAGGGGCGGCCAGATAACAACTCGAGCTCGCAGCTCATCAAATACTTCGGCCTGCCCGCCATTCGTGCTCCCAACACCCCAATCTCGGTAGAACAATAGTATTCCACATTGAGGTCTTCGGGACCTCCGATCGGAGCGTCAGGCCTATTCATGCCGGATAACAACATGATCGAACAGGATCATCGGTTCATAAAGCGGCGTGTTCGGCACATGTGTGGGTTTAAGTCGTTCGAATCCGCTTCAGCCACTTTGGACGGCATCGAGGTCGCCAACATGATCCGGAAGAAGCAATTCTCTAGTGATACGACTTCCGGCTTTCGAATGTTAGCGGAGATAGCAGGATAACTGCGTCTAGCATATCGCTGGCTATGGTCGCTCCAAAAGATTTGCGACACTACCATTCGAACCTGAAACACGATAGATTCGCAGTTCGAGAGATCAATCAATCGAGTTTTGGCAATGTTTGTCAATCCCGGCACAAAAAGGGTCAGTTTCCCGGCGTAATATTGAACAGTTTGCTTAGGAGTTGTCGGCGCCTTGGCACGTGTGCTTGTCATATAGCTGACGCGTGCCAGGGCGCGCTGGCCGCAGGCCAGCATTTCTCCTTCTTCAGCTGGATTTCAGCTTTGGGCTTTGCGGCTCTGGCGTAACCGGAAGCTTTCTCCGTTCATTTCCAGGATATGCACGTGATGGGTCAGTCGGTCGAGAATGGCGCCGGTCAGGCGTTCTGATCCGAAGATCTCGGTCCACTCGTCGAATGGCAAGTTGGACGTTATGATGATGGACCCACGCTCGTAGCGTTGCGATATGATCTCGAAGAGCAACTCGGCGCCGGATTTGCTGAGAGGAACGAAGCCGAGTTCATCAATGATCAACAGGTCCTGGCTGGTCAGTTGTTTTTGCAGGCGTTGTAAGCGCCGCTCGCCAACCGCCTCGATCAGTACGTGAACCAGTGCAGCGGCCGTTGTGAAGCGGACCTTGAGACCTTTTTGGCATGCCGCCAGTCCCAGCCCCAGTGCGACATGGGTTTTGCCGGTTCCGCTCGGCCCAAGGGCGATGACATTCTGGCGGTGATCCACGAACTCGCAACGCGCCAGTTGCATGGTCAGAACCTTGTTCAGCGACGGGATGACCTTGTAGTCGAAGCTGTCCAGGCTTTTGGTCGCCGGGAACTTTGCAGCCTTGATCCGCCGTTCGATCATCCGACGTTCACGTTCGATCAGCTCCAGTTCACACAGCCGCAGCAGATACTGGATGTGATCCTTGTTCTCGGTCGCACATTGCCGGGCCAGCTTGTCATACTCGCTGTGGAAGGTTGGCAGGCGGAGCTTTTTGAGATGATGCTGCAACAGCACCTGTGGGGTGTCGCTCATGTCACCGTTCCAGGCATCAGCACCTTGTAGCTGGCCGGGTTTGTCGTTTCGACCAGTGCTTTTGGCAGATAGGGATAGATGTCGAGGTCCAATCGTGGTGGACGCTTCTCGATCCGGCAAAGGACCAGATGTTTGACGGCATCATAACCAATGGCACCGAGACTTAGGGCCTGTTTGACCGCCGCATGGACATGGCCGATCTCGAAGGTCTCCAGCAAGCGCAGGATCTGCACATACTCCCGTTTGCCGGTCTTGCCCATTCGCGCTTCCAGCAGCCGGTGCAAGGTCGCAAACTCGTCTGGCAGGTCCCAGTCTTTGAGCGGCGCAGCCTGATCCAGGGCCCCAACCTTTTGCTCCAGCAGAGGCAGGTAGTGCATCGGGTCAAACACCATATCGGCCTTTTCATAAGACCGACGGTGACACGCAATCACATCAGCGCCGCAGCCAATAATAACCTCATGGACATAGGCTCGAACCTGAACCTCGTGATGGGCATAAGCGACGGGCACCGAGTAATCGTTGTTGCGATAGCGGACCATGGAGATCGATGTCGCCCGCGTGCTGACCTTCTCGCAGGCATCATAGGGTGTGGGCGGCATCACCATCAGCGCATCCAGGTCGCGCATCAGGCGGTCGCCGATGGGCTCGGCATGACCTCGCACGGTATCGCCCCGGCGCTTCAGGCATTGCTCTTCGAGCCAGGCATTCAGGGCACCAAAGCTGTCGAACCGGGGCGCGGAAACAAGAAAGTTACGTCGCCCATAGCCGATCACACCTTCAACGGTTCCTTTATCATTCCCCTTTCCTGGCCTGCCAAACTTGTCATCAAACAGGTAATGCGACTGCAACTCGGCAAAGGTTCTGGTCCGTTCCCGTTTCCCGTCGCCGCAAATCTTCGCAACAGCAATCGTGGTGTTGTCGTAGAGGATCGTCAGTGGCACGCCGCCAAAGAAGCCAAACGCTGCATTATGGCCATCACAAAAAGCTTCGGTCGTCTCGGCCGGATACGCCTTGATAAAGAATGCATCCGAGTGTGGCAGGGCCATCGCAAAATAATGCAACTTGCATTCAATGCCGCCGATCACGCCAAGAGATTCCCCAAAATCCACCTGGGCATGGCCCGGCGCATGCGACAGTGGCACAAACACCTCTCGGGCCCGACGCTTCTTCTCCCGCACATAATCCGTGACAATGGTGATCCCGCCCGTGAAGCCATGTTCATCCCGCAGGCGCTCATGGATACGCTTCGCCGTGTGACGCTGCTTTTTGATCCGGCTCATATCGTCCGCGAGGATCTGGTCGATGATCGCAACGAACGGATCAAGCTTGGGGCGAATTGGTGGGCTTTCACGCCGGTAACCAGGCGGAACTGAGTGCTTCAGGATCTTCGCAACGGTCTTGCGATCAATACCAAACAGACGCGCCGCAGCGCTGTTACTCATCCCGTCAACATGGCACGCCCGCCGCACCCGGCTATAAAGTTCCACTGAATACATCTCCCCACCCTCAGCTCGTTCGCCTCAGGTGTCAGACTGCGGAATTTTGCTCCGCGACGGTCAGATCATCCAACCGATTCAGTGGCCATTTTGTCTCCGGGATTCACACGATTAGAGCGGAAGCGAAATGCGGAATCGTCAGTGACGCGATCACGGATTGACCCATGCCATGCCGGATAGGTGCCGAAATCTCACCTATGGCGTTGCTCTCCGGGCTGACGAGAGAGATGTAGTTCTGGTCGGCACAGATTGCCGCCAGATCAGAAAACTCTTGCAGAGAATCCGGGTTTTCCTCCGATGCTATTTTGCGAAGATATGCCAGCCGATCTTCGTGTGAGGCAATTTCCGAAAGAAAACACGCCCCGGCCGATGTCGGATACACAGGCGTTGTGTAGCCGACCTGCACAGTGACACCGTAGTTTTGAGACGACGAGACGCTGTTGATCACAATCAGTTCGTCCTTGCCATTTGGCACCCAGAGGTGATTGGACAGTTCGATCTCTTCGGCCAAGCGGTTCATGTAAGGCTCGGCCAACTCGGCCAGTTTGTTGTTATCTGTCCGGTCTCCGCCTAACAGGGAAAGCTTTCCGGTCAGTTTGAACAGGTCACGTTCCTGACGATCGATGTAGCCGCGTTCCTCCAGCACGATCATCATGCGAAAGATTTCGTTCTTCGAACGGCCAATACCCTGCGCGAGCTGAGACAGGGTAGGGGCTGTATCCGACAGAGACAGAAACTCAAGAATATCCAGACCCTTTTCGAAAGCGGGAGCGGAGTACTTTTGGAGTTTCGTTTTTTGCTCGGACATTGGCGGCACCTTTTTTGAAGCTTTCTAAAAAACACAGCAGGGGCGCAAGCCCCTGCGTGTCCGGCCGGCCACCCCGACAGGGAGGAGAAAGAAAACCGGCCTGATCGGTCTTTACAAACCGTTCTTCTTCAGGACTTCACCTGCGTTATCGGCAGTGATTGTCTCGGTGCCCATAACGACCGACTTTGGCACCTCTTCACCTTTCAGGTGCTTCAGAGCCTGACGCAGACCTTCGGCACCCGGGGTTGGGTAGAGGAAGGTGGCCGACAGTTCACCATTGGCAACCCAGGTCACACCCTCACCTGGCAGAGCGTCAACACCAATGAAGATGATGTCATCTGCGCGGCCCGCGTCTTTGGCAGCCAGATAAGCGCCATAGGCCATCGGGTCGTTGTGGCCATAAACCATGGTGATGTCTTCATAGTTGCGCAGGGCGGTCGACGTGATGTCGTAAGCCTGATCCTGTTTCCAATCCCCAGACTGCTGATCGAGCAGGAAGGTCACGCCTTCTTCGCCGTCAAAGGCCTCGTGGAAACCATTGGCGCGGTCATGCGCGGCTTGCGTG
Organism: uncultured Ruegeria sp.; assembly: GCF_947497005.1. Lineage (GTDB taxonomy): Bacteria > Pseudomonadota > Alphaproteobacteria > Rhodobacterales > Rhodobacteraceae > Ruegeria. The sequence goes on from NZ_CANMFF010000012.1 coordinate 127,763, forward strand.
CCCAGACCACCCCAGATCTCGACAATAGTGCCTTTGGCTGCACCCGCACCGCCGAGTTGCTCCAGCGCGAACTTACCGGCTTCGCGGCCGATCAGTTCGTTGTCGCCGCCGACCCACTGAACGAACTTGTCGGTGTCTACGATTCGGTCCAGGACAAAAACAGGGATGCCCGCGTCGGTTGCCTGCTCGACCACACCGGTCAAACCAGCGGACTCCTTGGGCGAGATCAGGATCGCGTCAACTTCCTGGCGGATAAAGTTCTCGACGTCGGCCACCTGCTTTTCAGTGCGGTCGTTCGCGTCCGCGATGATCAGTTCGACATTGTCGTGCAGGTCAGCTTCGGCACGCAGGTCTTTGTTGAACTGGACACGCCAGGGCTCAACTGTGGTGACCTGCAAAAAACCGATCACATAGTTGTCAGCAGCCAGCACCATCGAGGCTGAAAACGAGGTTGCGAGCGCGGTGGCAGCCATCAGGCCCTTGCCAAATACTCTTCTTTTCATAGTCTACTCCTTAGGGTCATGATGCATTGATTTCCGCCGCGCCACGTGATTCACGGCTCCGAAAATGGAGCGGTGACATGAGCGATCTTTTCTGGTTGACTGACGCGCAGATTGCGCGTCTCAAACCCTTTTTCCCGAATTCGCATGGCAAGCCTCGGGTTGATGACAAGAGAGTACTGAGCGGGATTATCTTCATCAATCGCAATGGGTTGCGCTGGCGCGACGCTCCCAAGGAATACGGACCGCATAAGACGCTATACAGCCGATGGAAACGATGGAGCGAGAAAGGCATCTTCGCGCGGATGATGGTAGGCTTGGCCGCCGAACATGGCGAGGAAAAGACCGTGATGATCGACGCGACGTATCTAAAGGCCCACCGCACCGCGACCAGCATGGCCGCGAAAAAGGGGACGTGGACGTCTGATTGGTCGAACCAAGGGTGGCATGAACACGAAGCTGCACGCCATCTGCGACAGCCAGGGGCGACCGCTTAATCTAATCGTCACTGCCGGGCAGGTCAGCGATTACACCGGCGCACGGGCGTTGCTCAGCAGCCTCCCAAAAGTCGACTGGCTGCTCGGAGACCGCGGCTATGACGCCGACTGGTTCAGGGATGCGTTAAAAGACAAAGGGATACGCGTCTGCATCCCTGGCCGGAAGAAGCGCAAGGCTCCAGTCAAATACGATAAGTGCAGGTACAAATGCCGCAACCGGATCGAGATCATGTTCGGCAGGCTCAAAGACTGGAGACGCGTCGCAACCCGCTATGACCGCTGTCCCAAGGTGTTCCTATCTGCCATCGCGCTCACGGCTATCGTCATCTATTGGTTATGAATTCTGACCCTAGAAAACAGCCCCGCCTCGGTAGGGATTACAATCCCATTATTAACCTCATGTAAGGTTTCAAGATTATCAAAACCGAGGTGGGTACAGTTCAACCAGTCTAAATTATCGTAATCTCGGTACCTCATTCAAGTTTGGAAGCTTTGTTCGAGCGCCCTGAACCCACCAATGAACACATCATCAGCGACGAAGTTTCGCCAATGATCTGTCTGGCCGTCGCCTGCGATGAACTCAGCAGACCATGTTGCGAATGTTTGGTTGCGATCCGTAATCGGTGCGAATTGCATAACGGCGACATAGTCGACAAATGGCAACGGCCCGCCAGGTAGCATGTTATAGGTCAGAGTCCGCTCGATTTCAGAGATCGCCAACAGGGTTTCGCGAATACGACCAGAACCATCGGTCAGGGCAAAATTGCGGATACAGCCAACAGCCCCCGGCGCATGGGTGTCTTCGATTCGACTGTCGGTTGCGGCAGGGTGCCAATTGGGCAAGCCATTGAAGTCCTTGACGCGCTCCCAGACTTGATCAACGGGGACATCAACTATGGTGGACGAAAAAACCTTAATCATTCTGCAGCTCCTTTTGCGGATGAATGGCGCGTTTTAGATTACCAAAGGCTGCCGTTTGTTCGCGAATTGCGCGTTCGGTGGGCAAGCGTTCCATTGAAGACGCGCCATAGAATCCGTGGCAATCAGGGCAAAGGGACAAGAACGCCTGAGCATCTGCCGGCTCGGCAAGCGGCCCGCCGTGGCAGATGAAAATCAGATCATCGCGCACCGCTTTGGCAGCTTTGACCCAGTCGTTGAATTGCGCTGCACAGGCGTCGATCGCTGGCGTATCCGTCGCGCCAATCGCTCCACCCGAAGTCAACCCAAAATGCGCCACGATAATGTCTGCACCTGCCTTGGCCATCGCAACAGTCTCGTCTTTGTTGAACACATATGGCGATGTGAGCATGTCTTTGGCATGAGCACGCGCAATCATATCGACTTCCATTGTGTAAGACATGCCAGTTTCTTCTAGTTCACGGCGGAACTTTCCGTCAATAAGGCCGACCGTGGGAAAGTTTTGCACGCCGGTAAAACCAGATGTCTTCAAATCATCCAGAAACTTATCCATCAGACAAAACGGATCGGTCGCATTCACACCCGCAAGGACTGGCGTGTCCTGCACAACAGGCAAGACCTCGGATGCCATTTCCATCACAATTTCATTTGCATTGCCATAAGACATGTAGCCCGCCAACGACCCACGGCCCGCCATCCGGTAACGGCCAGAATTGTAGATAACAATCAGATCGGCGCCACCTGCTTCTTCACACTTTGCGGACAAGCCAGTTCCGGCCCCACCGCCAACAAGCGTTTCACCGCGGGCTATCTTGGCACGCAATCGTTTGAGGATTTCGGTTCGGGTAAGATGTGGCATGATATCCTCTTAAGCTGCAGTAATTTCTTGAAAATGAGCCACCGCTGCTGCCGCAAATTCCGGGTCATTTATGTGATGATCTAGCTTGATCAGTTGGCGATTTTCCGTCTGCTGAACTGTGTCTTCGAGTGCTCTGAATAGTGCGGCGTTAGCTTTCGGATCCCAGAATGGCGCACCCTCGGTATCCAGTGTTGACACACCTTTTAGTGGTACAAGAAATCGAACGGCCCCGTCGCACGCATTCAGTTTTCGCCCAATCCATTCTCCAATTTGGGCGCACTCTGCTTCTGTTGTGCGCATCAAAGTAACTTGGGCATTGTGGTAGTAAAACAGCCGATCCGAAAACCTGTCCGGCACAGAGTCCGGACCCCAGAAATTCACCATGTCCAAAGCACCACAAGAGCCGACATACGGCACACCGGTTTGGGCAATACTGTCCAAACGCTCTTCACCGGCACTTAACACGCCGCCAACAAGCAGATCGCAGATTTCCGTTGTGGTGATGTCCAGAACGCCTGAGATGTCGCTCTGGCTGATAAGCTGCTCCATGGAACGTCCACCGCTTCCGGTGGCGTGGAAGACGAGGCAGTCGTAGTCCTTTTGCAACGTGTCGGTGATGGCTTGAACGGCAGGCGTGGTCACACCAAACATGGACAGAGCAATGGGTGGACGCGTATCAATCACAACAGGCGGCTGCCAGGTCATCATACCAGCTATGGAATGGGCCGCATTGCCCAGAACTTTGCGCGACACACGATTGAGACCCGACACATCTGTGACCGGATGGAACATGTTTACATCGGACGGACCAACATAAGCCGACACATCGCCCGATGCGAGCGTTGAGACCAGCACCTTGGGCACGCCAATCGGCAAGGCCTGCAACGCAGGCGCAATGATGCCTGATCCACCAGATCCGCCAAGGCCAATCACGCCCCCAACATCTGCCTGCTCCAGAATAAAGGTCCGCAACGCGCGGGACATCTCGACAACAGCTTGCCCACGATCATCTACAAAGACGGACGCAGGCCCATCCGGGTGGCACATCGCCACTTCAGATGCGGGTACATCTGCCACCTCTTCGCCGCCCTTGGTGCCAACATTGACAAGAACTGTCTCAACACCGGTGGCACGAATAAGATCTCGCACGAAACACAATTCGGGCGCTTTGGTGTCACAGGTTCCAATGACATATACTTTGCTCATACGAGGTCTTCCTCTGCTGTGATCTGGCCCGGTTCAATACCCAAGTGACGTTTCTGAAGTTCAATATCGCCTTCAAGCACGGCGGTTGGCAGCTTTTCAACGATCAAACCATTGACCATAATTGCAACGTTTTGCGCGGCGGCAAAGGCGGCATGAATGTTCTGCTCCACTAGCATGATCCCCATACCTTCGGTGGATAGGCGGACGACAAGATCGATGACGTCCGATACGATTGCAGGGGCTAGACCTTCGGTCGGTTCATCCAGAACCAGCAACTTGGGATCAAGCATCAGTGCGCGCGAAATCGCCAGCATTTGCTGCTCACCTCCGGACAACTGATCACCCAGATTACGGCGCCTTTCTTTGAGGCGCACAAAGGTGTCAAACACACGTTCAATGGTCCACTCACTGCCTTTGCGCTGCATCATGCGCAAATGTTCTTCGACCGTGAGGGACCGGAAAACCCGTCGCCCTTGCGGGACATAACCAATCCCCAATCGCGCCCGTTTCTCGGGGGTTGAGCTGGTAATGTCATGGCCGTCAAAATGGATTGATCCACCTGATATGGGGACCAATCCCATGATTGCAGCGCACAACGTCGTCTTGCCCATTCCGTTGCGGCCCAGCATCCCCAGTGAAGTTTGGTCAACATCAAGATTTACGCCATGCAAAACATGGCTTGTGCCGTAGTGAACTTGCAAGTCACGGATGCTCAGCAAAGGTTCAATGCCCATGTGCGCCTCCCATATAGACATCGTGCACGGCTTCGTTGGACATGATGTTCTCGGGCGAGCCTTCCGCCAATAGGCGACCATTGTGCAAGACGGATACGCTGTCTGAAGTTCGAAGAGCGATGTCCATATCATGTTCGATCAGAACAATTGTGATGTCTTTGGGAAGCGACAACAAAAGCTCAGCCAAACGCGGCCGTTCGCTGGGGGATAGCCCCGCAGCCGGTTCATCCAACAATAACATTTTTGGATTTTCGGCAAGCGCCATGCCAATTTCCAGTTGGCGTCGCTGGCCATGAGACAGATTGGCTACTTCCCGACCCAGATCAGAACATAGACCTGACATCTGGGCAAGGCTTTCAGCTTTACCAATCGCGCCATCGGATGGTTTCAGTGGCATAAACCGCTGCCATCCACCTGCGACACTGCTTACGGCCAGAAACAGTGTTTCTCGAACTGTCAGCCCATCAAATAGATGGGCGTGTTGATAGGTGCGACGCAGCCCGCCTTTGATGCGTTTATGCATGGGTGTTTGGGTTACATCGGCTCCATCCATGCGGATAGTGCCCGCAGAGGCCGCCAAATCGCCCGTCAAAACATTAAAAAGGGTGGTTTTTCCGGCGCCATTTGGCCCCAAAACCGCACGGCGTTCGCCGGGCCGGACAGACAAGGATACATCCTTGACGGCCCAAAACCCGCCGAAACGGCGTCCAACGCCCTGGATTTCCAGGGCATTGGCTGTTTTATGATCGTGGTTTATGGGCACGAAGGATTGTCCCGACTGACGGGGCCCTGTGCCAAGAAGGCCGCTGGATCCTGACCAAGGGATTGATCAACGTCACGCACAACTTTGACAACGCGGTTGCCAAGTGTACCATCTTCACGTTCGAACACTTCAGTGACAAAGTTATCAACGATACCGTTACGGTTTTCGTCAAGCCGCATGGTGCCACCAGTTGGCGTTACAAACTCCAGATCAGTCAGAGCAGCGCGGAACGCCGCCTGATCACCTGACAAGTCTCCATTAACCTCTTCCAAAGCCAAAATGGCCGCGTGCGCGCTCATGTAGTAGTGATGCGCGAAGATGGAGGGAGCAGAAAATCCGTCGGGAAACTGCCCTGTGTAGCTGGCGGTGAACTCTTTCCATTCAGCTCCATCGTAGTCGCTGACGGTTGGTGTGCCCGCTGGTGCACCGATCAGTTGTTGTTTGAACGGGCCTTCGCTATCAAGAATGGATTGATCAATGGTGATCGAACCGCCGATGATTGGTTTGTCGCCACCTGCCTGATTGTATTGGGTCAGGAAGTTAACGGCATCTGCACCACCAAGGGCTACAAAAACAGCATCGACATCCGACGGGATTGAATAAACGATCGATGAATAGTCTTTAGCGCCGATCGGGGTCCAGAATTTTTCTGGTACCGTACCGCCTGCTGCACAGAACTCAGTCATGAAGCCAAGAACTTGTGTATATGGGAAAGAGTAGTCTTCGGCCACAACGGCGACTTTTTCGTATCCCAAATCATCATGTGCAAAACTGCCGACACCTACCATCCATTGCGCACCGTCGCCGCCAAATCGGAAGAAGTTGTCGGATGCGTCACGCAATGTGGTGTCCTGTGCTGCGGATGAACCATTCAGGAACGTCACGGCAGGGAATGATTTGGAAAGGTCGCGCAATGCAAGACCTTCAGAGCCGGACAATGGACCAACAATGATGTCGACGCCGTCTTGCTCGATCAGCTTTCGTGCAGCGTTCACAGCGCTGTCGGGGCTTGCGTCAGAGGACATCACGATGACTTCGATTTCATTGCCCGCTACTTCGCCACCTGCTTCAGCAACCGCAAGCTCAACCCCTCGAATGCCGTCCTGCCCAAGGGCAGCGAATGCCCCTTCCAAGATCGAAATAACGCCGATTTTGATATCTTCAGCTGACGCTGGTGCTGCGAATGCACCAAGCGCCAGAGCCGAAGTCATCGTAATAGTCTTTAGATTGGTAAACATAGTTTCCTCCCTGTTTACACCTGGTTTTCGGATGGTCGTTTTTTGAAACGAGACAGCCAAGATTTCGCCAATCCATGCAGGCCGTCGGGGGCCCCCATTATGATGGCGAGAAGTACGAGACCGATGAGCGTGTTGAACCGCTCACGATCAATGAAATCGACGGCGAACGTATCGAGCAGAACGAATGCTAGCGCGCCGATAAACGCCCCGATCGGGTTCTTTAGCCCGCCGATCACGGCGATGACGAGAATGTCGACAATTGGGCCAAGACCAACCGAGAAGGATGAAATCCGCTCCTGGTACCAGACATTCAGAATACCGCCGGAACCCGCGATGAACCCAGCAAAAGCATAAGCTGAAACAATGACAGGGGTTGTCGGGATGCCAATCGCCAGCACACGCTTGGGCGCGTCGCGAACTGCTTGAATGGTCAGCCCAAGTGGTGATTTGATGAACCCATTAACAAATAACAAACACAATGCGGAGACCAGGATAATCAACAGATAGAACGGCAAGGGTTCACGCAAGCTCGTACCTGCAATCTCGGGCGCACGTATCCCTGAAAAACCAGTCCAGCCATTGAAGTAGTTGTAGTTCTGGCGGGTGAAGTAAAAGAACGCGACGCCAATGGCCAGTGTGATCATGATGGCATAGATGCCCTGACTGCGCCGTGCGATCAGCCCGATGATCGCCCCTGAGAGGGTGGCCATAATCATAGCCAGTGGAAGAACGACGAAGAACGGCATTTCTCGTCCAACATCGACCGTGTTGGGTCCGAAATAGGCGACAGTATATCCGGCAACACCTGCCATAGTGGCCTGAGCAAAGGACACAACGCCAAGGTAGGCGGCAAGAAATGTCAGGCTCAGCGCAATGATACCAAGGATCAATGCACGTCCGAATATCTGCACCAGCCAAAAATCGTTTGCGAAAAATGGAACCAGAGCGAATGGAAGAAGGAAGAGCGCAGATTTCATGTTTCTGACCTTCCAAGCAAGCCTTGTGGACGGACCGCCAGCACGAACACCATGATTGCGAAGGTAAAGACCACACCATATGTGGGCGCATATGCCAGCCCGTATTGTTCGGCCAGACCTATTAGAAGGGCACCAAGTGCCGCTCCGCCAACACTTCCCATGCCACCGACAATGACCACCACAAGGGATGACAGAAGGAATTGAAGGTCGGTCCCAGGTGCAATCGAAAGAGCACTTGCGGCGACAACGCCGGCCATCCCGGCCAGCAATCCGCCAAGCGCAAAGACGATGATGAAGATCTTCGCCACATCAAAGCCAAGTGCGCGCAGCATTTCGCGGTCGTCAACACCTGCGCGAATGATTGCGCCCAGTCGGGTCTTGGCGATGACAAGCCACAGCGTAATTCCGACGACAACAGCAAAAATAATAAGCACCAGGCGTATCGAGGCATAGCCGACGCCCAATAACGGCAGCTTGAAACCACCAGCCAACGCATCTGGTAAAGCCACCTGATAAGTGATGCCACCCCAATACCAGAGCATCAGGTCAGCCATGATGATTGAAAGGGCAATGGAGGCCAGAGTCTGGCGCAGTTCGTCCCCCTGAAATCTACCAAGGATTCCGAACTGAATAAGCGCGCCCGCAAAGGCCGCGGCCAGTCCGCCACCGAGAATGCCCAGCGGCCAGAAACCCGTGGTTTTTGCCACCTCAAAGCCGACATATCCACCCAGCAATAGCAGGGCTCCATGAGCCATATTTACGGTGCGCATCAGGCCAAAAATCAGAGTGAACCCACTGGCGGCCAAGAAATACAGTGCCGCGAGTGTCAGACCATTTAGCGTGACGATCAGAAAGAACGTCATGAAACCTCCCCAGTGTTTCGAGCATTTTCAGCAATGGGTAACGGCATCACAAGTGATTGGTCGACCAAGCGAAAATTAAATTTTTAATAAAAACAATATGTTAAATTTCGCGCGCCGCCTAAAAAACAGAAAATCGGCAATTATTGCCTGTTATTGCCGATTTTTGCTGATACACTTTGCCGATGAAGCATTTCGAACTATCCGGCTTTCCGAATCTGATTTCTGAACATGCAACGCATATCTATTGCCCGACTTTGCACGGGCTAAATGGTCGTCAGGCGGATCTGGCTATGGTGATGCCACGACTGGACAACAATAGGGCTCTTTTTGATACCCGTCCTACTGAGGGGTCCAGCTATGCAGGCGTTCTGACCTGTGACCCCTTTGGGACTGCTGACAGTTTCCTCCGCCGCCTTGCTGATCATGGATATGTCGGGGTAAGTAATTGGCCTTCAGCGATATTATTTCAGGGCCATACAAAAAGGATGATGGCCTCAATGCCTGCAACACCAGAGCTTGAATACGCCTGGCTTGCCGGAGCACAACGTCATGGCTTTCAATCTCTTGCCTTTTTCCGTTCCTTGGAACAGGGACGTGCGGCGTTGAGCGCGGGATTACGGCAATTGGTGTTGCACCCTGGACTGATCCCGCAAACCACGGGTGGGCCCCCAGATTTGTTGATTGCCTCGCTGCGCGACCTGATCGAGAAACTGCGGCATCAAGTCGGCGACGTCGATATTCTTCTTTATGAACACGTCGGGTTAAACGAAGCTGTTCAGGCAACCGATGTGGGTGCTGACGGCGCCGTGACCTTCATGGCCACCCCATGACTGATCAGAATAATCCTTTCATCTTTGGTGCCGCTGTTGGATCGGGCCTGACCGCGCTTGCTGTAGATCGCGCAGGGGCGGATTTCTTGCTGGTCCTAAATGCGGGCAGACTTCGGATGCGGGGGGCCTCATCCTTAGCGTCATACCTACCGCTACGTCCAGCAAATGAATGGGTCTTTGAAATAGCAGAAGAGGAAATTCTGCATCGTTGCGTTTCACCAGTTTTGGCGGGGCTGAACGTACGTGACCCCGCCATTGACCCAATAGAAATTGTCGAAAAAGCAAAAGAGCTCGGTTTCGCGGGCGTGTGTAATTTTCCTTCTGCGGCGATGCTTGAAGGACAACTGCGCCACTTGATGGAGGCAGAAGGGATTGGGTTTGGCAAAGAATGTGAACTGATACGTGCCGCATCTGAGCGCGGCATGAAGACCTTGGCGTATGTTTGCACAAACCGTGAAGCGCGCATGATGCTAGAGGCTGGTGCCGAACGTATCTGCGTTGTTGTAGGCTTTACAGGTGGCGGCACCGGTGTTTCGACCAGCCTAACTCTGGAGGCGGCGGCAGATTTGGCCAATCAGGTGCTTGAAGGCATCCCTGCCAGTGTCGAAACTTTGATCGAAGGTGGCCCCATAACGTCACCCGAAGATGCGCTGACCGTCACACGGCTGAGCAGAGTAAATGGTTACATCGCGGGATCAACGATTGATCGTTTGCCTTTGGAGCAGGCAATCGAAGAAGTGGCACGATCGTACAAAGTTATTTCCAAAATGGGTCGCGGGAACAAAGGCGACATTGCCCAACCTTCGGCGTTCAGCGGCAGTTCACATGCGATGCAGACTTTACGAAAACTGGTGGAAGACATAGCGCCAAGCGACTTGCCAGTGTTGATCACGGGCGAAACCGGCACAGGCAAGAGCCTGCTGGCAGCAGATATTCACAGCCAACATAACACATCAAAGCGCGGCCCGGTTGTTGTGGATTGCACGAGCCTTTCACACGAAATCGGGTCAGTTCAGTTAATGGGGCAAGTGGCCGGGCTTAATCGCCGCGATGTCCCTTTGACACGCGGTGCGTTGGAAACAGCGCACGGCAATAGCATCATCCTTGAAGAGGTTTCAGCGCTAAATCCGGAACTACAGGGCTTAATCCTAAGGTTCGCCGAAACGGGCTTCGTTCAGCGCATTGGTGCGCTTGAAGGTCGGGCGGTGAATGCCCGTTTGATCAGCACCAGTAATCGGGACATAGATGATCTCGTAGAGACTAATGTGTTTCGACGCGATCTATACCACCGCATAAACGCGTTTCAAATTGCGGTGCCACCCCTGCGCGAAAGACGAGATGACATTGCAGAGCTTGCTGCCTTTTTTGCACGAAGCCTCACACGCCGCGACGACGTACAATTTACCAACGCCGCGCTCAGGGTTCTTCTTGAGCATGATTGGCCAGGAAATGTCCGAGAATTAAAGAATGTGATCCAACGGGTTTTGACGCTGAATTCTTCCGGGCGTGTTACCGCACGAGACGTTAGCTTTCTAAGCTCAAGAAAGGTTGCAGAACAAGAAAAGTCAGCCTATTCCGAAGACCCCGCCGAACCAGCCAACGAGAAAGAGTGGATCGCGGCGGCATTGAAACAACACAATTTTCGCAAGGGCACAACGGCCCGATATCTGGGCATATCTCCTCGCACGCTGTATAATAAAATGAAAAAATTTCAATTGGATTAGGTCATGTTGACAAATGCGGATCCAGCGGCGGATCGAAGTGATATCTACGAAGCCGAGGAAGCTTTCGGCTGTTTTGTCATAGCGGGTTGCCACCCGCCGCGCGTTCTTCAATTTGTTGAAGCATCTCTCGACCAGGTTTCTCAGCCGGTAGAGAGGCCAATCCAACCCAACGCGCCTCTTTCGGGACTTTCGCATTGGGATCACCGGTCGAATGCCCCGGCTGTGCAGTTTGGCGCGAATACGGTCTGCATCGTAACCTTTGTCGGCTAGCAGCACGATCGGCTCTGGCACGTTGTCGTCCATGACCCGATCAAAGCCGAGATAGTCCGATGTCTGGCCGGGTGTAATATCAGTTCTCATCGGCAGTCCTGCGGCATTTACCCGAAGGTGGATCTTGGTCGTGAAGCCACCTTTTGAGTAGCCAAAACCCTGTCGCGGAGTCCCCTTTTGCGCCCGCTGCCTGATGATGGGCGCTAACCACGGTGCTGTCGACCATTTGAAGGGTGTCGGGAACGATCCTGCTTTCGGTCAGCGCCTCCAGGATCTGTTCCCATAGCCCTGAAAGGGTCCAGCGCCGGAACTGTCGATAGACACTCGACCATTTCCCGAACTCTTCAGGTAGGTCTCGCCACGGCGCGCCTGTGCGTGTAATTCAGAAAACGCCACCAAGAACAAGGCGGTGGTTCGCAGGTTTGCGCCCGTTCGGGGCGCGGACCAAAAGGATGACCAGTTCAAAAAACAACCACTCCTCGTCCAACATTAGGTTTCGTGCCAAGCCGGTCTCCATCGCAGATACCGGCTTGAATCACGATCAGAGGTCGCTGTGAATCCCTTTTGTCAACACGACTTAGCCGAGATGGCAGGAAGGACGGGTTCACTGGCTTCCTTGCCCGCGCGGGTTCTACCTGCTGCAACCGGAACGGCACTCTTGATTGTTGGCACATTGGACTCGGTGCATGCCCAACCGGAAAGCGCATTGCCGTCCCTTTTGCCTTCAGCCTTGGAGGACAGTGGGCGTGTTACATGGATCGGATGGTCGCGGTAAATTGACCATTTTGGTTTCAGATGATGTGGCACGGAAATAGGCATCACCGCGCCGTACGACCCGCGGCAGCCAGCGGTCTACTCTGATTTGGCGATCGAGATTTGCGTCACGATGCGGGTCGTGTTCCGGCTTGCGTTGAGACAAACTCAGGGCTTCATACGGTCGATTGCGAAGCTTTTGGGTTTGGATCTTGTGGTGCCGGATTTCTCGACGCTGTCGCGGCGGAGCAAGAGGTTGAAGATCACCCAACACCGGTGCGCTTTAGATAAGCCGATTACCCTCATTGTGGACAGCACAGGTTTGAAAATGCATGACGGCAACGGCTGGTGTGAAGAAATGCCGACAACTAGGCCAAGCCACTGCGGTAGATGCTCTAGGCACGTTTCGGGGCGCTTGCTGTTGAAACTGACGAACTCAGGCCTGTATTGAGATGATCCAGCAACAGGCGCACCTTGGGAGACAGATGGCGGTTGTGTGGGTAGATTGCCCAGATGCCGTCGTCGGGCGCACGGTAACGGTCCAGTACCGGAACCAATTCTGCCACTTCAAGCCGATCCTGAACGTAGTAGTCCGGCAATTGGATGATACCGATGCCCTTTAGCGCTGCATCCACCAGTGACCATCCGCTGTTGCACCGGATACTGCCCGAGACGCGAATATGTCGGGGCTTTCCCCGCTCCTGAAACCGCCAGAAATCTAGCGTTCCTTGCAGACAATTGTGCTGGTCCAACTCAGACAGCGTATGCGGTATGCCGTGCGCCGCGAGATAGCAGGGCGCGGCACAGACATGGTGCGTTCTCGACGCCAGCCGCTTTGCTATCATGGTGCTGTCTTCAAGCTGCCCGAGCCGGATTGCCAGATCAAAGCTTTCGGCCACGAGGTCTAGCATCTGGTTTGTCAGGGTCAGGTTGACCTCCAAATCGGGATAACGGGCAACAAAATCATTGATCAGTGGCGCGATCCGATTTTCGCCATAAGTCACTGGCGCGGTTAGGTTCAATCGGCCCTTGGGCGTCTGATGCAGGTCGGTGATAGCGCGTTCAGCCTCGGCCAATCCGTCGAGTACTTGTCGGCAATGATTGTAATATATCTGTCCGGTTTCGGTGATCGTGACCTTGCGTGTGGTGCGGTAAAACAGCTTGACCGTGAGCCTGGTTTCCAGTGCGCTAATCTGGCGACTGACCTGTGCTATGGAAATCCCCAGACGGTTGGCGGCGGCGGTAAAGCTCTCAGCCTCGGCAACCGCCACGAATTCATTGACACCTTCCCAACTGAACACCTGGTATCCTTTCACAAGTCAGTTCTGCGCACTCGCTCGCGTTATTGCAGATCTGTAATAGTGATTTGCAGAATGCGCCAATTAACCCCTAGGTGGAATAGTATAAATCCCCTTCATCGCAGTCGAGCCCGGCGGCAGGTCGGGGAAACCAACCGTTCCAACAGCAAAGCGAGTCTTTAATGACCGACATCATCAAATCCAAGGCGGCCATTGCCTGGGGGCCGAAACAATCGCTCTCCATTGAAGAAATCGACGTGATGCCACCGCAAGCCGGTGAAGTCCGCGTTCGCATCATTGCCACCGGCGTCTGCCACACTGACGCCTTCACCCTGTCCGGCGATGACCCAGAGGGTCTCTTTCCCGTTGTGCTGGGCCACGAAGGCGGCGGCATTGTGGAATCCATCGGCGAAGGCGTGACTAGCGTCGCGGTGGGCGACCACGTCATCCCGCTTTACACGCCAGAATGTGGCGAGTGCAAATTCTGCAAATCCGGTAAGACCAACCTGTGTCAGAAGATCCGCGAAACACAAGGAAAGGGCTTGATGCCCGACGGCACCACTCGGTTTTTTAAGGACGGCAAACCGATCCTGCACTACATGGGCTGTTCGACCTTCTCGGAATACACCGTTCTGCCTGAAATCTCGCTGGCAAAGGTGAACCCTGAGGCACCGCTGGAAGAAGTCTGCCTGCTGGGGTGCGGTGTCACCACCGGCATGGGCGCGGTAATTAATACTGCCAAGGTCGAGGAAGGCGCAACAGTCGCCATTTTTGGTATGGGTGGCATAGGCCTTTCGGCCGTGATCGGCGCGACCATCGCTAAGGCCAGCCGGATCATCGTGATTGACATCAACGAAAGCAAATTCGACCTCGCCCGCAAGTTGGGTGCGACGGATTTCATCAACCCCAAGGACTATGAACAGCCGATTCAGGATGCGATTGTCGAACTGACCGATGGCGGCGTCGATTACTCATTCGAATGCATCGGCAATGTCAATGTTATGCGCTCAGCGCTGGAATGTTGCCACAAGGGCTGGGGTGAATCTGTGGTGATTGGTGTCGCCGGGGCAGGGCAGGAAATCTCCACCCGTCCGTTCCAGCTTGTGACGGGCCGTGTTTGGCGCGGGTCCGCCTTTGGCGGCGTCAAGGGCCGGTCGGAACTGCCGGATTACGTTGAACGCTACATGCAAGGCGAATTCAAGCTGAACGAATTCATCACCCACACCATGGGCCTTGATGACATCAACGAGGCATTCGACCTGATGCACGAAGGCAAAAGCATCCGCACCGTCATTCACTTCGACAAGTAACGCGATTGCGATCAAAAGGCTGCGCTGGCAACGGCGCAGCCAACTACCACGACTTGGAAGCCAGATATGGGTATTCCCAAGTCGTTGACGTGAGCTTGTGGGGCAATGGCAAAGGCAGGTTCAGGCCGCCAATTCGGCGGTGTAGTCTCCCCAAAAGTATAAACGCATCAGAGCGAGCGTGGCGGTATGAGGTTGCAGTGAGTTGGTATCGGCGGAGACGGAAGTTCAAGTTGATCTGGTCGTGCGCAGACAGAAACCTCTGAGACTGCCGATGAGACTTTAACCGGCCCATTACCAGCTCTCGAATTAGGGTCGGTCGGGCGACACTTCGATTGCGGCGCTGAGGCCCTAAGGGGCACTGTGGTCAGCGCCCGGTACCAGTGTTTTGATCGGCTTGATATAGCTCGCAATCTGTCGGTGATGACGAACCTGGGTTCGCTAGGTTGGGCAACCAGTCCTTTGAAGTAGCGCTTTGAGGCTTCGGCGCGCTTGCACGAGAAGGTCGAACACATCGCCATTTGCGGCGCGCGCGCCACACCCGGTGGTTCTTGCCTCGAATTATGATCACTGCCTCGCCCATGTGCCACTTGTCGCGTGGCAACGGACGATCACGGCGGATGCAACCTGCAGAGTGTTGACCGAAGCGATTGGCCCAAAGCCGGACTGTTTCCTGGCTGACGATCACGCCCCTAGCAACCAACAGATCGTCGACGTCAGCTGTGCTCAGCGCAAAGCGACGGTAAACCCAAACCGCGTAGGCAATGATCTCACGAGGAAAGCGAAAACCTTTGAGGCGCGACATAGTCGTTGGGATGTGCATAAGCGCGACTTCGCGAGATCTCCACGTCGGAACAACTTGGCAATACCCTCGAAGTTCATATCGAGGGGGCAATGAAAGCAGCACTGCATCCGTCGAGTGCTGTGAGGTGACCGCCGTCAGGATTTCTACAAGTAATCCGTTGAAATTGGACATTGCTTGAAGCGAAATGAATACCCGCTTCGTCCACATCTAACCAGTTAATGCGGGGTGCAGCGAAAGGTACAATATCCCTAAACCAGCCATTCGTGGATCACACAGCGAATGAGCAAATTGAGCTCAACCCACCGGTTTTCCGATCACATTTTGCAGTGGCGCAATATGGCTGATGGAGCAATTTTTAGTATCTTTGTAGCTTCGACGTTCAAAAGCACTCTGAAATTCTGCTATATCTTATTGCGTCATCCTGCCGGCGAGCCGCATCAGCGGTCGATCGCGTTTCCAAACTTTTAACTGACACCGGCCTTCGGCAGCAGCACGCAGGATAAGTAGTGTATTTCTGATACAAACGCGGTAAGTGGGGCGCTCAGTCAAGGAGGGAGAGGTTTGGTGCCAGTTCGCGCAGAAGCTTCCGCTTCATTGCATGTTCGTAATTTTCATAGCTGCGCGTTACTTCTAAAAAGGCAAGGGGCCCGCGGATCACTTCGGAAAGGTAATAGGCGACCGGATCGGGGCGAGCACCCGCTACCACCAAACCATTGATAGTGATCCCCCTCGCGGCAATAGTATCCGAGATCGGATAGACCTCAGGCCCCGCATTCGAAATCCCATCCCCCGACACATCAATCACCTGACGGCGACAGGGGTGATCAAGTTGATGGAACATTAGTTCGGCATGAAGCAATGCCTCTGAGACTGAGGTATCTGCATACCAAAATCCTCGATTGACCATGATCAGCTGTTCTACGAATTCAACAACGCTTTGCCGCTTCGACAGGCGACGCCAGAAAATCGGCTGTCGCTGCTGACCAGTGCCGCCCCATTGGGTTACGGTGACTTTCATACCACCAGGCATCCAGGCAATCAAATTTGTAATTTCATCATCAAGAAGTGCATGGCCAATACCGTTTCGCATCAGCGCATACTCGGATTTGTCGACCGAGCGCGACACGTCGAGGGCAATGACCAGCGCAATTTCGCAGGCGCGGGAACCTGGCGGAGGGAGCGCAAGGATTAGCAATAGAACCATAGCTTTCACAGTAGGGGAGACTAACTCCCCTCTCAGTGATCGGCAATTCAATTCATTGATACGTGAACGTGCGGCACCTGATCCAAATAAGCTGCGCTCTTCCTTGAGAACCTAAGTACAACCCCCGGAGGCGCGCAACGACGACGAGGGTAGGAAATTACGTCAGCCGATCAGACATACACACTCAACGCTGAAAGCACATTTTGACGCTTTCAAAGCGGCAGACATTACGCGGGAGTGGTCGCGTGTTAACGGACTGGATGCTCAACCTAGTCTGGAATTTACCCACACCCAAATCAACCACTTCGATCAAGCCGGCCCGGACCATTTGTCTGAGGCGCTGTTTGGAATTCAGCATTTCTACTTTGAGGCGCGCTCAACAGACTATCATCACCTTTCGGTCTACCCAGATCTTATCCGCCGACCTTTCAGCGTTCTGCCGAAAATTAAGCAAGTCTGAGAACAAAGATTTGAGAGGCTTTGGCCATAAAATCTTGAGGCTAATCCGGATTTTCGATATCTTAACAGGTAGCTGTTCGATCGGATATCAACTGATGCGGGCAATGAATTTGATAGCGAACACGTCCAGCGCGGGAATCCACCCTGAAATGCCAAAGAAAGCGCCAATCACCGGGAAAATTCTTCCGCCGCTCGACTATCTTTTGGCCTTTGAGGCCGCCGCAAAGGCGCAGAGTTTCACCCAGGCCAGTAAGGTGCTTAATATCTCGGAAACCGCAATCAGCCGCAAAGTCCGGTTGCTGGAACAACATTATGATGTGCCGCTGTTTGTAAGAGGTCACCGGTCTGTGTCCTTGACGCAGCAGGGTGCCATTTTGTTGGCAACCGTAGAAAAATCGCTGGATCTGATGCGGGATGTCAGCCGTGACATGTTGGCAAAACATCAATCCAACACGGTTTCGGTCTCTGCGACAAACTCTGTCGCGTCCCTATGGCTTATGCCACAGCTTCGCAAATTCAACAGGTCCAACGACCGTATTCGTATCTCACTTGTGTCTTCTGATAGTGATGCAGAATGTTTGTCGGATTACATGGACTTGGCAATATTGCGTGGCGATGGGGATTGGCCCGGATATGAGGCTCAACTTCTGTTCGGGGAAACCGTTTTTCCAGTGTGCAGCCCAGAATATCTCAAGAGCAACCCGCAAGCGGCAGAATTGACCGCACTGCCAGAACTGGACCTGATTGAAGTGACCAGCAGTCATGCGGAATGGATGACCTGGCGCACATGGCTCAGCGGCAATGGCGTTTCATCATCATTGATGGAACGTTCAGTTGCCTTCAACACCTATCCGTTGTCCGTGCAGGCAGCCGTCGATGGCTTGGGAATAGCATTGGGTTGGGCCCATCTAGTCGACCCATTGCTTGAAAGCGGCGCATTGGTCCGGCCGATTCAGAATGCGTCACTACGAACGCAATCAGGGTATTACTTGCTTAAAAGTCCGACACATAAGGCGTTTCCAGAACAACGTATCGTAGAAGACTGGTTGTTGGGGCTCAGCGCAGGACGCAAACGTTATGCGTGACTTGGTATTGCCAAGTTGTTTGCCCGAGTTGAGCAAACTTTTCGATGCCATGAATATCCCGAGCCACATGTCACGCCTGAAGGGCTTCCGCTATCCTCGTGAGACCATTGCGTACGATGTCTGGGCGCACCACTAGTTAGCACTGAGTACGGCTGATGTTGAAGACCTGTTGGCAGCGCAGTGCGTGATTGTCGGCCGGAATCCGCTCCGGCTGTGGACCAATCGCTATGGCAAACATTTTGCAGATTGCATCAGGCGGGATCGCCCACGGCCGTACGACAAATGGCACATGGGTGAAGTCGTTATCATGATCTGTGCATGAATCACTGGCTGTGGCATGCGATCAACGCCAATGGAGAAGTTCTCGATATTCTAGTGCAGCTTCACGGAAATACCAATGCGGCAGAACGCTTTTTCAGAAGGCTGGTTGTCAGGTTTGACGAGCCGAGGTTGGTCATAACCGACAATTTACGTAGCTATATAAAACCGGTCAAGGTCACAGACAACCCGTTGGTGGCCGCGCAGAAAGCGAGAGAAATTATTTGACCAGTATTAATCTCATAGGCACGCTCAGAGGTGACTATCCGCGCATGACCAGATCAACCTGATTTTCCGTCCTCGCCGCTATCAATTCACCGAGACTTCTTACCGCCACGTCCGCAACGACGCGTTCAGCCTCTGGGTCGAGTCCACCGCAGAAATGGCCGTATGATCCAACCATAGTCAATGAATCACATTCTAACGCCAACAACTTGGCAATACCTTTAAACCTAACTGTTGATAGAGAACTTTGCATCGATAAGATGAATGCAAAGAACGAAATGCATTTGCTATTCTGTTTCACATTTTTTTGGAGGTTTGATTGATGGTGAGACGCACAGCCACTTTGGGGATGATTATTGCCCTAAGCCCGATTGCAGTATTGGCACAGGATGCCCCTGTTATGAAAGAGCCTCTTGGCTATCCGGGTTTCAACGGGAAGATCGAGTTAGATGTCAGAGACTCCCAGTCAGACTGGACGCCGTTCACACCAAAGGCAGCACCAGAAGGTTCACCTAATATCCTGTTTGTCCTTTATGACGACACCGGATTGGGTGCGTGGTCACCTTACGGTGGAAAAATCAATATGCCAACAATGGATGACCTTGCTGAGCAGGGGCTGACGTTCACTCAATGGCATACTACGGCGCTGTGTTCACCGACGCGCTCAACTCTGCTGACAGGCCGCAATCATCATCTCAACGGGATGGCTGCGATCACGGAAACCGCCGACGGCTTTCCAGGGGCCAGCGGACGGTTACCTCCGCAAGTAACAACGATCGCAGATGTTTTGCAGGCCAACGGCTATAGTACATTCTGGATTGGAAAGAACCACAACGTCCCGGAGCAGGACGTCGCTTCGGGCGCAAGCCGCACCGACTGGCCTTTGAACCAGGGCTTCGACAGGTTCTATGGTTTCCTGGGTGGTGAAACCAATCAATGGTATCCTGACCTAGTCGAAGACAATCAATTCATAGAGCAACCCTATGGTCCGGAAGAAGGCTATCACCTGTCCAAGGATTTGGCAGACAAAGCCATCTCGATTCTGCGCGACCAGAAAGCAACCAACCCGTCAAAACCCTGGTACATGTGGTTCAATCCCGGGGCCAATCACGCCCCTCACCACGCATCGACGGAATGGTCGGACAAATACAAAGGCGTCTTTGATGAGGGTTATGACGTCTATCGTGAGGAAATCACCAAAGCCATGATCGAACGGGGAATTGTACCTGAGGGCACGGTCAATACGGAATTGAACTTTCTGCCTGAAGGGATCGCCAACCCCGATGATACCATTCGCCCTTGGGACAGTCTTAATGACGACGAAAAGAAACTGTTTGCTCGCATGGCCGAGGTTTATGCGGGTTTCTCGGAATATACTGACAGCCAGGTTGGACGAATTGTCGATTACCTGAAAGAAACTGGGCAGTATGAGAACACTCTGATCATCTATGCTGCTGACAACGGAGCCTCTGGCGAAGGGTCACCGAACGGGTCCGTGAACGAGAATAAGTTTTTCAACGGCTTCCCGGATGAGCTCGCGGAGAATATGAAATATCTCGACACGCTGGGTGGCCCTGAAACCTACAACCACTATCCAACAGGTTGGGCCGCTGCCTTCTCGGCTCCGTTCAAGATGTTCAAGCGCTATTCGAATTATGCAGGTGGAACCAATGATCCGCTTGTCATGTCATGGCCAAACGGCATCAGCGAGGGAGGTGAAATCCGGCACCAGTATCACCATTCGGTGGACATCGTTCCGACCATTCTGGAGATCACCGGACTGGAGATGCCCACGACAAACAATGGCGTCGAACAATACCCACTATCCGGAGTGTCGATGGCATACACCTTTGACGCGGAACCGGACGATCCCACCCAGAAAGAGGTCCAATACTACACGATGCTTGGTACGCGCGGCATCTGGAAAGATGGCTGGAAAGCCGTCGCCGTTCATGCGCCACTGACCGGGGCAAGCAATTTCGACAAGGATGCTTGGGAACTTTACCACGTCGATGTGGACCGTTCTGAAGCAAACAACCTCGCCGAACAGGAGTCTGAAAAGCTGCAAGAGCTGATCCAGGTTTGGTTTGATGAGGCCGCAAAGAACAATGTACTGCCCCTTGATGACCGAAGCGCAGTTGAAATCCTTGGAATCGAGCGTCCGACTGCCGAGCCTTCGCGTGATACCTATGTCTACTATCCGAACACGACCTGTGTGCCGGAAGGTGTAGCCGTCAATGTACGTGGACGGGATTATAAGATCCTTGCCAATGTTGAGATTCAGGATGAAGACACCAATGGCGTCATATTCGCCCATGGCTCGCGGTTCGGTGGCCATTCGCTATTGGTCAAGGACAAGAAGCTTTACTACGTCTACAACTTCCTGGGCATCCAACCGGAGCAGACATTTGAATCAAACGTTGAGCTGGAACCGGGCGTGTATACGTTGGGAATGGAATTCGATGCCACTGGCACAGGTGACAATGGCGAGGTTCTAGGCTCGATGAAGCTTTACATCGATGATCAGGAGGTGGCTTCAGGCGATATGCGCACGCAATCTGGCAAGTTCACGCTGTCTGGGGATGGTTTGTGTATCGGATATGACAGCGGTGACGCCGTCAGCCAGCTGTACAGCACCCCGGGGGAGTTTACCGGTGGCACGATCCAGAAAGTGGCCGTGTCTGTGTCCGGAGACAGCTATGAAAGCATGGAAGCTGCTGCGAAGCGGATGCTGAAGCGGCAGTAACGGAGACCACCAAATGCAAGGAGTGCGCTACTGGCGCACTCCTACTCACTGGATGCTGAAATCGAAATTCTTGACAAGAAAGTACCCAGCCAATTGAATTGTTACAACATTTCATATGATTACATTCGGCGGCCAGCGATCATTCCCTATGACTGAAGAAATGGCAGCCTATTCTCTTACTTGTGATTTCGGCTGGCTTTCGAATTCGCGTCCGCAGCGAACGGCAGGTTCGACGGGGCTGCAGCGCAACATTACCAATTGTACGCCAACGGCATGTGTGTCCGGCCTGTTTGCGTGGCAGTTGCCACTGGCCCTTCTGTGGTTGCCGCCGATTATGCAAGAAGTTTCTGGCGCGTGTGCTGGTGATCGAGCGCGGTCTTCTGTAAGGCCATTGCAGTGCGGTCTGTCAGAAGCCGCTGGCCGGTATGGTGATCCGCGGAACAGGTCCAAATCTGATGACCGAGCTTGTTCGCTCGAAGGCCAGCGCTGGTTTCCCTGTCCCAGATCCAAACGATCATTTTGCCCATGCAGTCGTCGACTTCTCACCTCCCTTTCACCGGCTTTTGTCGCGTGCGCAGCAGTCCATTTACGCTGCGACTGCGCAAGCCGGTTCCCGGTAGTCTTCGTTTCTTGTCAACATTGCCCAGATAGCGCGTGCCATTTTGTTGGCCAAAGCAATTGCGACCAGCATCTTGGGCTTTCTTTCCATCAGTTTCGCCAGCCAGACCCCATCGGGGATAGCTTTCCGCCCCAGCCAGTTCAGCCGTGACATTGCCCCCATGATTAAGAGTTTGCGGATATCAGCCTGCCCGGCCTTTGAGACACGTCCCAATCGTTCTTTTCCACCTGACGAATGCTGGCGCGGAACGAGCCCCAACCAGGCTGCGAAGTCTCTTCCGCGTTTGAAGCTCGTCATGCATGGTGCAAACGCCTCTACTGCCAGCGCCGTTATTGGGCCGACCCCGGGCATTGTTTGCAATCGCCGGGCGGTGTCGGTTTCGGCCGCCAGGTCCTGGATACGCCGCGTCTTGATGTCGATGCGTTCCGATATCTCAGATATTTGGATGAGAAGATCGCGACACTCATTGCAAACGAGCTCGGGCAATTTGCTGTTTGGATCATCGACAAGGGTTTCAATCCGTTTCAGATGCGCAATGCCCTGTGGGAATGCATGCCCGAACTCGTATAGATAAGACCTGAGTGCGTTCACCAGCTCTGTCCGCTGACAGACCAATCTCTCCCGGACTCTGTACAACATGGCCCGAGCTTGCTGATCTTCTGTTTTGGGGTCAACAAAACGCATTTCCGGACGCTGCGCTGCCTCGACAATCGCTTCGGCATCAGCGGCATCATACTTCTGCCGTTTGACGAACGGTTTAACGTATCGCGGCGAGATCAGTTTCACATCGTGACCAAGGTGAGTTAACTCGCGGGCCCAAAATTGGCACTGCCGCACGCTTCCATTGCAACGACAGAAGGGGCTTGTTTGGACATGAACTGCAGGAACTGAGGTCGGCTGAGCTTTTTCTGAACTTCACGGTACCGTCCATAGATGCTCCATGGAGCTGAAAAACACTCTTTGCCAAGTCCACTCCAATCATCATATCTTTTGTCATGGTTGCCGTCCTTTCGTCTCAGTGGCTGTAACACCACTAATTTGGCACATTGCGATGCCGTCGAGGGAGGGCGGCAACCACCCCATCTGATGAGTTCCGCAAGTAAGGTTCCTATCGGGAATACGACCTCTGAAAGCCGCGACATTGGTCGGAGTGTCCTTACTCTTGGGTGACTTCGGTTCGCATCATCACATCAAACGTCTTGCATCTCTGGGAAGGATCAACAGATCGGCTGCCGGTATTCCTCTTGTTTCGTCAATAACGCCCAAATGATCCAGGCGGATTTATTCGCCATCGCGACTGTCGCCAGTCGGAAAGGCTTTTCGTCTAGAAGCTTCGCAGTCCAGGTGTCGGCTTTCTCTGGGCTGTTCCTGGCCATGAGCGCGCGCGACGTCATTCCGATGATCAGAAGTTTTCGGATGTACCGGTCACCCTTCTTTGTGATCCGCCCGAGGCGCTCTCGACCGCCGCTGGATTTGTTCAGCGGTGTCAGCCCCAGCCAAGCCGCCAAATCGCGTCCGGTCTCGAACTGTTTTGCATCGCCAATGGTGGCGACAACGGCCGAAGCGGTGATCGGTCCCACGCCCGGCATTCTCATCAGACGTAGCGCATCGGCATCCAGCCATGCGTGTTGTTCGATCAGTTTGGTAAGCCCATCAACCCGCGCATTGAGCCCATTCAGTTGATGGCACATCACGCCGAGGATGCCGTCCGCGATCTCGGGCATTTCCAACTGATCTTCGGTGCCGTGTTCCCGAGCGAACTTAGAAACAGCGTCGATACCCGTCGGCAGGATGTGTCCAAATTCCCAGAGGATGCTGCGGATCATATTGACGACCTGGGTTCGCTGCCTAACGACCAGATCCCGCGCTCGATGGATGGCCAGTACTGCCTGTTGGTCTTCGGTCTTGATTTCGACAAAGCGCATGGTTGGTCGCCGAACTGCTTCGCAGATCGCTTCCGCGTCGGCTGCGTCCGTCTTTCCGCGCTTCACGTAGGGTTTAACTGATCCTCCCCCACTGAAGTGGTCCGCCCCTATAGTTAGGAAACGGAGGATCAAACATGGGAATCAAACGACACAAGCCAGAAGAGATTGTCACGAAGTTACGGCAGGTTGAGGTGCTATGCGGCCAAGGGATGCCGCGTGTGGATGCAATCAGACAGGTTCAGATCACGGAACAGACCTTCTACCGCTGGCGCAAACAATATGGCGGCATGGGGACCGACCAACTGAAGGAGCTCAAACGGCTTCAGAAGGAGAACGATCGGCTGCGTCGAGCCGTGTCAGACCTGACGTTGGACAAGTTGATCCTGTCTGAGGCCGCACGGGGAAACTACTAAGCCCGTCACGTCGCCGGGCTTGCATTGTTCACATTCGCAACGAGATGCGGGTGTCTGAGCGGCGGGTCTGCCGTGTTCTGGGTCAGCATCGATCCACGCAGAGGCGGTTGCCAGTTGGACGTGCTGACGAAGACCGCCTGGTTGCCGACATGATCGAGCTGACGCGCCGATATGGTCGATACGGGTATCGCCGGATTGCAGCAATGCTGAGGGATGCAGGTTGGTTGGTGAACGACAAGCGTGTCGAGCGCCTGTGGCGACGTGAGGGGCTCAAAGTGCCCATGAAACAGCCGAAGAAAGGACGGCTCTGGCTCAACGATGGCTCGTGTGTACGACTGCGGCCGGAGTATCGTGATCACGTCTGGTCATATGACTTCGTTCATCACAGAACTGATGATGGAAGGGCATTCCGAACCTTGAACATCTTGGATGAACACAGCCGGGAGTGTCTTGCGATCCGGGTGAAACGCAAGCTGAACTCGACCGAGGTCATCGATGCCTTGACGGATCTGTTCATCTTGCGCGGCGTTCCAGCCTACATCAGGTCGGACAACGGCCCGGAGTTCATAGCTCAGGCCGTTCGGGATTGGATTGCGGCGGTCGGAGCCAGGACGGCTTACATCGAGCCCGGCTCGCCTTGGGAAAACGGATACTGCGAAAGCTTCAACGCAATGCTTCGGGATGAACTGCTGAATGGCGAGGTCTTCTACTCGCTAAGAGAGGCACAAATCTTGATCGAAAAGTGGAGGAAACACTACAACACCAAACGACCACACAGTGCTTTGGGCTACCGTCCGCCGGCCCCTGAAACCATCATCCCGATGGAACCCAGGACGATCATGCACTAACATTCAAACTGGACCACTTAGGTGGGGCTGATCAGATTTCCTTTAAAGGCGCGCAATATCCGAAGGATGTAATCCTGTTCGCAGTGTTCATTTACGTCCGCTACGGTGTCTCATATCGTGATCTTGAAGAAATCATGCTCGAGCGTGGCGTTTCAGTGGACCACACCACGCTGAACCGGTGGGTCACACGATATTGCGGCGCTATTGTTGATGCAGCGCGCAGACGCAAAGGACCATGCGACCGCTCCTGGCGAATGGATGAGACTTACATAAAAGTGAAAGGCCATTGGGTCTATCTCTACCGAGCGGTCGACAAACACGGCAAGACACTTGATATTATGCTCTCGCAGCGCCGAAACAAACCCGCTGCGACAGAGTTCTTCGCCCTGACGCTGGAGACCAATGGCCTTCCGAGAAAGATTGTGATCGACAAAAGCGGCGCCAACTCAGCTGGTATCAAGGCCATCAACAAGATGCTCAAGGGCTTTGGTTGTACGATTCCAATAGAGATGGTCAGGCGGAAATACTTGAACAACATCGTGGAACAGGATCATCGGTTCATCAAGAGACGCACTCGGCCAATGCTGGAGTTCAAGGCCTTCGCTTCAGCGGCGGCAACGCTCGACGGGATCGAAGTGTCGCACATGATCCGCAAGGGTCAACTCACGCCCGGACTCTGTCCTTTCAAACAATTCGCCGAGTTGGCCACCTAACTTCGAAGCGATCACTGAGATAGCTCGTCGCCCTCTAAACTCTGCAACAGAACCGTCCACGACTAGCGGTTGCCGCCGAAGACGCGCGGCAGGAGTGATCTCTACGGTCGGCCAAAAACTTCGCAACAAAGCCGACCAAGAGTCACTATGGGTGGGCAAATAGTTCAAAAAGTTCGATCGTGGTTTTTACTCCGACCTTCTGTTGAATGCGTCCACGATGGATTTCAACCGTGCGGGGACTGATCCCCAACTGGGCGGCGATCTCCTTACTCGACGTACGGGCTGGATGGGTCAGGATATACTGCAATACCTGCTCCTCGCGCTCGGTCAGCAAGCCACGCTTGTCCGCCAGTTTCTGTCGCCGCGACTTTTCATTGCGCAGTTGCTCGCCTACGTGCATGGCGGCATCGATCCGCTCTATCAGCACTGTTAAGTCAAATGGTTTCTCCAGAAAGTCGATGGCTCCGGCCTTGGTCGCCCGCACCGACTCAGGGATGCCTCCGTGACCCGAGATAAAGATGATTGGTAGGGTCGAATCGTGCCGGACCAGGTAATCCTGTAAATCCAACCCGTCCATGACGGGCATGCCATAGTCGAGGATCAAACAGCCAATGGCATCCTCACCGACTTGTTCCAGAAAGGCCAGCGCAGCGGCGAAATGTTCGACCCGCATTCCGCGCTTGCTGAGCGATCGGGACAAGGCGACGCGCACATCATCATCATCATCGACGATGAAGACGGTCAGCGGCTCTGGTGTCATGTATTGTTCTCCGCTTGGTCGCTGCGGCGCAAGGTGAAGCAGAAACACGCGCCGATGGCTTCGGTCGGGTCATGCCAGATGCGGCCACCATTGGCTTTGACGATGGTCCGGCAGATCGACAGGCCCAGCCCCATCCCGTCCGATTTCTGGGTGTCGAATGTATTAAACAAAGTTACATCCGCGCTGACGCCCGGCCCATTGTCTTTGACCTGAACCTCTATATGGCCTTCAGCGACCTGCGTTGTGATTGTGATCTGGCCAATCTCATCTGAATCGCGGGCAAGCGCGTCAATGGCGTTGCGCAGTAGATTGACCAGCACCTGCGCGATCTGCGTCCGGTTGCCGATAACGGGGGGCTGGGTGGCCTCGTTATAGACCAGCCGGATGTTATGCACCTTGGCCTCGGATTCCATAAGACTGACAGTCTGACCGATAAGGCCACCCAATTCGAACGGAGTCTGCCGCCCTCGATCCTTGCGCACCACTTCGCGCAATGCGCGGATGATATCACCTGCTCGACGCGACTGCCGGTCGATATCCGAAAGGATTTCGGTCAATTCAGGTTCGGGATTGCCGATCTCCTCCAGTGTGATCTTAGCCGCGTCAACATTGTAGGAGATCGCGCTGAGTGGCTGGTTCAACTCATGCGCAAGCCCCGAGGCCATCTCGCCCATCAGATTGACCCGTGCGACATGGGACAAATCGCGATTCAGGCGGCTGGCTTCGGCTTCGGCCTGTTTCTGTTCGCTGACGTCATCGACAATGGCAACGGCGTGGTCGGGCACGCCGTTTTCATCACGGATTAAAATTGCATTCACCCGCAGCCAGGTGGATGATCTGTCTTTGCGATTGAACTGGTTCTCCGCAATAAACTCGGAATCCTGCAGCAGCGTTTCGCGGAACTTTACCGCGATCTGCTGACCGTCATCGGGTAGTATATCGGCAAGCGTCATCTTCTCCAATTCACCGGGCTGATAGCCCATGATATCGCAAAGCTGTTCGTTCACCCGCTGGAACCGTCCAGTTTCCGGCGAGATTTGTGCCATCCCGCGCGAAGCGAGATCGAACGTGCGGCCATATGCGGTCTCGAACCGTTGCCTTTGACGCACTTCCTGCGTCAGTGCCGCGCCAGTATCTTCAAGCTCGCGATAGGGGCTGTGCAAACCTTCCTGTGCGGTGATTTCGCCACTGGAAAGGCGCTGCGTCTGACTGGCAAATGTGCGCACCGGGGCATAGATCCGGTCGGCCAGCGCCAGGCCGATCGCGCCGGTCAGAATGGCAATCGAAAGCGCGATCCAGATACCTTGCACCCGGTTCTTCTTAATTTCGCCAATGAAATTATCCTCGGCAGCATAGAGCCCGATCAACCAGCGCAGACCGGGTTCCGTAACTTCGATCAGCATGGCGACATAGTCCTGCCCATCCACTTCAAAATCTGAATGAACCGGGCCTTCGACTTTGGTCTTGCCGATTTGAGCAAGCGCACCAAAGGCCTGTTGGGCCAGAGGGTCATCAATCTTGTCCACCATGGGCAGTTCCGGATTATTGAAATCCGCGTCTTTCTCGATCAGAACCAGCGTCGGATGCGCCAGAACTGAACCGTCCTCGTTCAACACCAGTGCCGCACCGCGTTGTTCCGACCAGATATCCAGCAAAAAACCCGAAAGCGCGTCAATCTGAATGTCGACGCCTAGGATGGCGCGGATTTCGCCTGCGTCGTCCAACACCGGCACGCCATAGGTGATCCCCGGCTGTCGGGTGGTGTAGAAGATATAGGGCTGAGTCCAGATTGGAGCCTTTGCGGCATCGACCAGTCTGAACCACGGACGGGTGCGGGCCTCGTAGGTGTCTGTCTGTGTCTCTGCGGTGTCCAGCAGGGTGAAGCGGTCGTTGCGCCACTGAAAATCCGCAGGGTGTTCGGTGATCTCGGGCGCAAAGGGTGGGATGACCTTGGTGCGGTAACGACCGGGTTCCTCAGTGCGCATGACATAAACAAATCGCCCGGTGTCATCGGCCAGATAAATCCCCGCCAGTTGCGGGGCCACTTGTAATTGCTGAAAGAAATGGCTTTCCAGCGCGGCGATATCGTTGATGTCCAGCACATCGTTTTCCGCCAGCCGCCGCGTTGCATCCAGCACCTGCCGCGCCGGGTTCAGAAAGTTCTTAACCTGACCGATGACATTGACGCTGACCTCGTTCAGCGAAATCCGGGATTGCCGCAACAGCGCGTTTTCCGAACTGACAAAGGTCGATAATGTCACCGACAGCACCGCCACAAACTGCAGCCCCGCCAGACACAGGGCCAGCGTCGCGCGCAGCGACCTGCGCCTGCGGGCGGGTTCGGCCTGATCCCGGCGGAAATCCTGTTGCGCTGTGGTGTCCAATCTTCTGTCCAGATGGCGGTTGCGGATAGGCTCGGGTTATGATGCCCACGCCTTGGTCCAAAAGCCTATACGTAATCTACCGTATAGACACGCGCCGATTGGTTTCGCTTTCATATTTTGCATCTGGGTGGCTGATTCCAATACCGTGTATTGGGTCGATCAGGCATTCTCATAAGGATCAAAAAAGACTGACAACAGGAGTGTCAAAGTGCTCAATAAATCTTCAATCACAGCGGCTGTAACCGCCGCCTTTCTTGCGCCTGCTGCGTATGCGGAGGAGTTTATTACGATCGGGACGGGTGGTGTGACGGGTGTTTATTATCCGACGGGTGGTGCGATCTGTCGTTTGGTTAACAAGGGCCGTAAGGAGCATGGAGTTCGGTGTTCTGTGGAATCGACGGGTGGTTCGGTTTACAACATCAACACGATCCGCGAGGGTGAGTTGGAGTTTGGTGTGGCGCAGTCTGACTGGCAGTACCATGCGTATAACGGCACGTCGAAGTTTGAGGACGCGGGCGCGTTCGAGAACCTGCGCGCGGTGTTCTCGGTGCATCCTGAGCCGTTCACGGTTGTGGCGCGTGCGGATGCGGGCATTTCCAGCTTTGAGGATCTCAAGGGCAAGCGTGTGAACATCGGCAACCCCGGTTCCGGTCAGCGCGGCACGATGGATGTCGTTCTGGAAGCTATGGGCTGGACCATCGATGATTTCGAATTGGCCTCCGAGCTGAAAGCGGCCGAGCAGTCGTCGGCTCTGTGCGACAACCAGCTGGACGCGATGATCTACACCGTGGGTCACCCGTCGGGCTCGATTCAGGAGGCGACCACGGCGTGTGACTCGGTTCTGGTCAATGTGACCGGTGATGCGATCCAGGGTCTGATCGATGACAACTCGTACTATCGCACCGCGACCATTCCGGGCGGCATGTACCGCGGCTCGGACGGTGACACCACCACCTTTGGTGTGGGCGCGACCTTTGTGACCTCGGCGGATGTGTCGGATGACGCGGTTTATGCGGTTGTCAGCTCGGTCTTCGAGAATTTCGACGACTTCAAGAAGCTGCACCCGGCATTTGCCAATCTGCAGCCGGAAGAGATGATCGCGGATGGCCTGTCGGCGCCGCTGCATCCGGGTGCCGAGAAGTACTACAAGGAAAAAGGCTGGCTGCAGTAAGCCGGACCTGATGCGGGGCGCCTGTGACGGGCGCCCCGTTTGCACATCCGGGAAAACCCGGAGTGAAAGAGGCCGTAAGAACAGGGCCCAACTAATCGCAGAGCGACGGGGAGACGCTGTATGAGTTCCGACACACAATCCAATCGCCCGCTATCCGAGGAAGAGCTGCAGGATCTGGTGGCCTCGTCCGATGCGGGGGCCCGCAACCCGGCAGGGAATGTGGGGCTGTTTCTGGCCATTGTGGCGGTTCTGTGGTCGGTGTTCCAGGTGGTGCTGGCCTCGCCCTTGTCGAATGTGCTGCTGCCGGGCAGCGTGGTGAACAACTCGCGCCAGATTCATCTGGCCTTTGCGATCTTTCTGGCTTTTTCGGCCTATCCGGCGCTGAAATCCAGCCCGCGTGATTACATCCCCATTCAGGACTGGATCATGGGCGTGGTGGGTGCGGGCATCGCGCTTTACGGCTATATTTTCTATGAGAAACTGGTCGATAACGGCTTGCTGGCCGATGATGTCGACAAATGGGTGGCCCTGGGCGGGTTGCTGCTGCTGTTCGAGGCCGCGCGCCGCGCGCTTGGCCCGGCAATGGCGATCATTGCGACGATTTTCCTGGCTTATGTGTTCTTTGGCTCCTCCGACTGGGTGCCAGAGGTGATCCAATGGAAGGGTGCGAGCCTGAAAAAGGCGATGAGCCATATGTGGATCACGTCCGAGGGTGTGTTTGGCATCGCTTTGGGTGTGTCGACCAAGTTCGTGTTCCTGTTTGTCCTGTTCGGCGCGTTGCTGGATAAGGCCGGGGCAGGGAACTACTTTATCAAGATGGCCTTTGGCGCGCTGGGTCACCTGCGCGGCGGCCCGGCCAAGGCGGCTGTGGTGGGGTCTGCGGCGACGGGCCTGATCTCGGGCTCGTCGATTGCCAATGTGGTGACCACCGGCACGTTTACCATTCCGCTGATGAAGCGGGTGGGCTTTTCCAGCGAGCAGGCGGGTTCGGTCGAGGTGGCCAGTTCGGTGAACGGTCAGATCATGCCGCCGGTTATGGGGGCTGCGGCCTTCCTGATGGTGGAATATGTGGGCATTTCCTATGTCGAGGTGATCACGCACGCGTTTCTGCCGGCGGCGATTTCCTATATCGCGCTGGTCTATATCGTGCACCTGGAGGCGGTGAAGCGGAACATGCCGACATTGGGCGACCGCGTTGTCTCGATGGGGCGCACGATCGGCGGCATGGCGATCTTCTTCGTGGGTTTTGCCGGGCTGTGTTATGGCATCCAGTACCCGATCAAGGCGATCATTGCGCTGATCCCGGATGCGTCGGGGCTGGTGCTGTCGTCCCTGATCGTGCTTACCTATCTGTTCCTGCTGAAGCTGGCGGCGGGCGTCGAGGATCTGGTGCCTGATGATCCTAACGCCAAAGAGGTCGAGCTGCCGGTGATCGCCGAGATCTACAAGGCCGGTCTGCATTACCTGCTGCCGATTATCGTGCTGGTCTACTTCCTGATGATCGAGCAGAAATCGCCGGGCCTGTCGGCGTTCTGGGCGACCTCGCTGCTGTTTGTGATCCTGCTGACGCAAAAGCCGATGAAGTCGATCTTTCGCGGCGAAAGTGACACCGCAAATGCGTTCCGCGACGGTGTTGTCGACCTGTGGAACGGGTTGATCGACGGTGCCCGCAACATGATCGGTATCGCGCTGGCCACCGCCACCGCGGGTGTGATCGTGGGCACGGTGACGCTGACCGGTGTGGGGCAGGTCATGGCCGATCTGGTCGAGTTCCTGTCGGGCGGCAACCTGATCGCTATGCTGGCGCTGGTGGGCTTGCTCAGCCTGATCCTAGGCATGGGCCTGCCGACCACGGCGAACTATATCGTCGTCAGCTCGCTGATGGCCGGTGTGGTTGTCGAGCTGGGGGCGCAGGACGGTCTGATCGTGCCGCTGATCGCGGTGCATCTGTTCGTGTTCTACTTCGGCATCATGGCCGATGTGACGCCGCCGGTGGGTCTGGCCAGCTTTGCCGCTGCTGCCGTGTCGGGCGGGGATGCGATCAAGACGGGCTTTACCGCCTTCTTCTACAGCTTGCGCACCGTGGCGCTGCCGTTTGTGTTCATCTTCAACACCGATCTGCTGCTGATTGATGTCGGCTGGGTGCAGGGCATTCTGGTGGCTGTGTCAGCGACGATCGCAATCCTGATCTTCACCGCCGGTACCATGGGCTGGTTCCTGACCAAGAACCGCATCTATGAAAGCGTGGCGCTGATCCTGATTGCCTTTGCGCTGTTCCGTCCGGACTTCTTCATGAACCGCATCGCGCCGCCCTTCGCGCAGATCGAACCGGCGCAGCTGGAGCAGGCCGTGGGTGAGGCCGCGCCGGGCAGCAGCATGCGGATCGAAGTGGCGGGGCCGGATTTTGATACCGGCAACATGACCGAGACCACCGTGGTCCTGACCATCGGGGATGAGGCCGACGGCGCGACCCGTGTCGAAGCTCTGGGCCTGATCCCGCTGGACGAGGACGGCCTGATGAAACTGGAAGAGCCGCTGTTTGGCACGCCGGTTGCGGATGAGCTGGACATGTTCGACTATTACGCCGACGAGGCGGTTCGCATCACGGCCATTCAGGCCCCGCAGAGCCAGCCGCCGAAAGAGCTGATCTTCATCCCGGCGCTGCTGTTCCTCGGCCTCATTGCCTTCCTGCAAAGGGGCCGCGCAGCCCGCACCAACGAACAAGAGGTGACATCATGATCAAATCCGTCCTCTGTGCCGTGGATATCAGCAATGATGATCTGGATTCGGGCGTTCTTGAACGGGCTGCGGTGCTGGCCGATCTGGATGGCGCACAGCTGGATGTGGTCACGGTGCTGCCTGACTATGGCGAATCCTTTGTCGGCAGCTTCTTCGAGCCCGGGCATCACGAACAGGCTGTGGCCAAAGCCCAGGAAGCCCTTGAAGCACTGGGAAAATCGGTCCTGGGCGAAGAACGCAACGCCAAAATCCGCCACGTCGTGGCCACCGGCACCGCCTATCAGGAAATCCTGCATACCGCGAAAGAGGCCGGTAGCGACCTCATCGTCATCGGCGCTCATCGGCCCGATCTCAAAGACTATCTGCTGGGTCCGAATGCGGCCCGCGTGGTCCGGCACTCGGATGTGTCGGTCTATGTAGTGCGCTCAGTCACAGCCGGGGCCTAGCCCAAGACCGACTAGGGTAAAGAAAATCACAAGAGCAGAACAAACTGGAACACCGTCAATCATCACCGGGAGGATTTAATGATGAGGACATTTCTAAGAACCAGCGCGGCACTGGCCCTGGGGGTCATCGCGGGTGCAGCCAGCGCGCAGGATCCTGCGCCGGAATATGGTTATGGGTGGGAGGACAAGAATTCGGTCATCGGTACCGAGTTCATGGTTTCGGCTGCCAACCCGATTGCGGCCAAGGCGGGCTATGACGTGCTGGCCGCGGGCGGCACCGCTGCGGATGCGATGATCGCCGTGCAGCTGATGCTGAACCTGGTCGAACCGCAATCGTCGGGCATCGGCGGTGGTGCTTTCATGCTGTACTGGGACGCGGAATCCGGGAACCTGACCACCTTTGACGCGCGCGAGAAAGCACCCGCCAAGGCCACGCCGGAACGCTTTCTGAACGCCGAAGGTGAGAAAATCCCGTTTGCTGAGGCGATCTCGGGCGGTCAGGCTGTGGGTGTGCCCGGCATCCTGCGCCTGATGGAAGTGACCCATAACCTTTATGGCAAGAAAAGCTGGGCCTCGCTGTTCCAATCGACCATCGAACAGGCCGAGAACGGGTTTGAGGTTTCGCCGCGCATGGCGAACTCGATCCAGTCGACCATCGACCGCGAACGTTATCTGAACGTCTTCCCCGGTGCCAAGGAATATTTCTTCAATGAAGATGGTAGCCCGCTGACTGAAGGCACCCTGCTGAAGAACCCCGCCTTCGCCGAGACCCTGCGTATTCTGGCCGATCAGGGTGCGAATGCGTTCTATCACGGCCCGATTGCTGAGGATATCGTGGCTGCGGTGGACTCGACGTCCAAGGTGGAAAACAACATCACGCTGGAAGACATGGCCGCCTATCGGGTCAAGGTCCGCCCCGCTGTCTGTGCCGACTATCGCGGTTATGACGTCTGCGGTATGGGTCCGCCGACTTCGGGTGGTCTGACCGTCGGTCAGATTCTGGGTATCCTCAACAACTTTGACCTTAAAGGCACCGGCTGGAACGCCGAACTGGCACACCTGTACGCCGAAGCCGCCAAGCTGGCCTATGCCGACCGTGCGCTTTACATGGCCGACAGCGATTTCGTTGACGTGCCGGTCAAGGGCCTGCTGGACAAGGACTACTTGAAACTGCGGTCCGAGATGATCGACCCGGCCGCCGCAAGTGAAAAGCGCAAAGCCGGTGAGCCGCCGCGTGATCACACCGCGCTGTTTGCTCCGTCGCAGAACCCGGATCGTCCCGGCACCAGCCATATCGTGATCCGCGACCAGTATGGCAACGCGCTGTCGATGACCACAACCATCGAGACCTTCTTTGGCAGCCGCGTCTTCGTGCGGGGTTTCCTGCTGAACAACGAGTTGACCGACTTTGACCGCGCCCCCAAGGATGGCGATCGTCTGGTGGCCAACCGGGTCGAAGGCGGCAAGCGTCCGCGTAGCTCGATGTCGCCGACCATCGTGATGAAGGATGGCGAGCCCTATCTGTTGATCGGCTCGCCCGGTGGCAGCCGCATCATCAACTATGTGGCCAAGACCATCATCGCGATCCTAGACTGGGACATGGACCCGCAGGATGCCATCGAAACCGGTCACTTCGTGCACCGCAATGGGTCCAGCATGGACGTAGAGCAGGAAACTGCTGCGGCAGACTTTACCGAGGCGCTGACTGGCAAGGGTCATGAGGTCAAGGTTGTCGACTTGAACTCAGGCCTGCATGCGATCCTGATCAAGGATGGTCAACTGATCGGGGCCGCCGATCCCCGCCGCGAAGGTGTGGCGCTGGGTCAGTAACCCAAACAAACAAGATCGCGGCGGCTCAACCGAGCCGCCGCTTTCATTTCACGCCAAGCAATTTCATCCAAACCGGAGCCCGCCCCATGAACCGAGAGCACCAAATTCTGCAACGCGCCATTCAGGACCGGCTTCTGGGGGCCGAGACCACGGTTGTAGGTTTCATGGATCTGGACGGTCTGGCCAAATCCATCGACGATCTGATCGCGGCCTTTCCCGACAACTTCCAGCACACCTTTGCGGTCAAGGCGAACTCACTGCGCCATGTGCTGATGAAAATCTCGCATTGCGGCATCGGCGCCGAAGTGGCCAGCCCCGGAGAGCTGACCATGGCGCAGGCGGCGGGGTTCGATGTCCGCAAGATCATCTTCGATTCTCCGGCCAAGACGATGGATGATCTGCGCCAGTGCCTGAAACATTCCATCGCGTTCAATCTGGACAATGAACAGGAACTGGAACGTGTCGCCACGCTGATCGAGGACTATCCCAATTCCGAGGCCATCATCGGCTTTCGCATCAATCCGCAGATCGGCTCGGGTGCTATTTCATCGACCAGTACCGCGACCAACACGTCGAAATTCGGCTATCCCATCGGGGACGCGGGCAATCGCGAGAAGCTGATCGAGTATTATCTGAAATACCCGCGGCTGACCTCGATCCACACCCATGCTGGATCGCAAGGCTGCCCGCTGGAACTGATGGCGCAGGGTATCGGCGAATTGGTCGCAATCGCTGAAGAGATCAATACCCGCAAGGGGGAACAGCAGATCACCCGGTTGGATATCGGGGGCGGGTTGCCGGTCAACTTCGCTTCGCCCGAAGTCAAGCCGACCTTTCAAGAGTATTCGAACATTCTGCGCGACAAGGTGCCACTACTGTTCACCGGGAAATACTCGGTGAAGACTGAGTTTGGCCGCGCGATTGCCGCCAAGAACGGATTCATGGCAACTCGCGTGGAATACACCAAAAATGCCGGAGGTCGCCACATTGTGACCACGCATGCAGGCGCGCAGATCATGACGCGCACAGCGTTCCTGCCTGCGGCATGGCCGATCCGGGTGGAAGGTTATACGCCTGACGGATTGTTAAAAACCGAAGATAAAGTGCAGACAGATGTGGCCGGACCGTGCTGTTTCGCTGCTGATCTGGTGGCCAAGGATGTTTTGATCCCCCGACTCGATCCTAATGATTATGTAGCGATCTATGATACGGGCGCGTATTATTTCAGCAACCATTTCGACTATAACAGCCTGCCGCGCATCGCCGTTTACGGTGTCAGTACCAAGTCAGGCGAGCTGTCGATCGAGTTGATCCGCCGGGCGGAAACGCTCAGCGAGGTCGTCTCGAATATGTCTTAACGCTCCTGATGG
Organism: uncultured Ruegeria sp.; assembly: GCF_947497005.1. Taxonomy (GTDB): domain Bacteria; phylum Pseudomonadota; class Alphaproteobacteria; order Rhodobacterales; family Rhodobacteraceae; genus Ruegeria. The sequence continues at coordinate 164,560 of NZ_CANMFF010000012.1, forward strand.
GCTGTGCGCACTAGGATTATGGTAGCCGACGTATCTGTATTTTGAATCGACGGCCGACAGAAACTGAATGGCGGGCGACTGCCGCTGGGAGAGTGCAATGACAAAGGCTGAAAACCCCGCTTTCGATCAATTAATGGACGATGTCCGTGCCGTCGCTTCGGCGCGGTTGGACAAATCGGATTGTAACAGTTTTCTAACCGCCTTGGATTTACTGTTTGGTCGATCCTCGTTCGAAGATCTTCAGGGCCGGACAGCGGAAGACGTTTATGGCGCATCTCTGGCGCTCTGGAAATTTACGGCACACAAGCCGTCGGGCGAGGCACGGGTGCGAATGTACAACCCGCGTATGGCGGAACATGGATGGGAATGCGCCCATACGGTTCTGGAAATCGTCAATGACGACATGCCGTTCCTTGTGGACTCGGTCACGTCTTTTCTGGCCGGGCAGGGTTTGTCGATACACTCTCTGATACACCCGCTACTGTGGGTCAAACGAGCCACTGACGGCACCCGGATTGTTGCACCCGACGCTTCCGATGAAGGGTGTCTGGTCGAGTCGATGATCCAAGTTCAGATTGATCAGATCGGGGGCGAAGCGCAGATTGATCGGCTTGAGGCAGAGATCGTCCAGATCATGAAAGATGTGCGCGTCTCGGTCGAGGATTGGCAGCCCATAATGGAACGTCTGGGGACCGTGACCGAGATGCTCACGGGTAATGCCCCCGAGAAATCAAAAGCGGTCACGGCTGAGGCTGTCGAATTCCTTGATTGGCTGGCGCAAAACCACTTTACGTTTCTGGGATACCGCGAATATGCCGCTGACAGCAAAACTGGCGCAATGCGTCAGGTCGAAGAAACAGCGCTTGGCTTGATGCGCGATCCGGAATTCACCGTGCTGCGCGACCTAAAGGGCGATTTCACCGACCGCTCGCCTGAGATGGATGCCTTTGCCAGCGACATCTCCCCGCTGATGATCATCAAGGCGAACCGCCGCTCGACCGTTCACCGCGCGACTCATTTTGATCTGATCGGGGTCAAGCAGTTTGACGGGAAAGGAAAACAGACCGGTGAGCATGTGTTCATCGGACATTTTACCGCCGCTGCCTATAACCGCAGCCCCAAGTCGATCCCCCTCTTGCGGCAAAAGGTCGAGCGCGTCATCGAACGCTCCGGATTTACCCCGGACAGCCACGACGGCAAAGCCCTGACGCATGTGTTGGGGACCTATCCGCGTGACGAGCTGTTCCAGAGTTCTGATGATCAGATGTTTGAGAACGCCATCAACGCTCTGCATCTGACCATCCGGCCAAGGTCCCGGCTGTTGCTGCGCCCCGATCGCTTCGGGCGGTTCGCGTCCTGCCTCGTCTACGTCCCGCGCGAACGCTACAATACCGAGTTGCGGACTAAAATCGGTGATATTCTCGCCGAAGAGTTCGATGGCCGTGTGGCCACATGGGAACCCGCTTTTGATGAGGTTCTGGCACGGGTGCATTATGTCATCGCGCTCAGCGGCAAGGTTGCCTCGAAGGAAGAGGCTGCCGCTCTGGAGGCGCGGATCATCGACGCGGTGCGCAGCTGGGGCGATCACCTTCATGACGCGCTGGTTGAACGCAAGGGTGAATCCGAAGGCAACAGGCTGCATGCGCTCTATAGCGATGGGTTTGCCGTGTCCTATCGGGACGAGTTTCAGGCCGTCACCGCCGTATCCGACATTGACAAGATGGAGCAGTTGGACAGAGAAACCGACCTTGTCTTGATATTCTACCGCAGGCTTGAAGACCCTGAGCACAGCGTGCGTTTCAAACTGTACAAGCGCGGGCAGTCCGTGCCGCTGTCCGATTGTCTTCCAATTCTCGAAAACCTGGGTTTTCGCATTCTGGCCGAGCATCCGTTCCGGATTGACCGAGGTGAGGAAACCATTTGGATTCATGACTTTCACATGCAGTCGTCGGACGGACAGGGTATCGACGTCACTGCCGTCCGCAGCAATCTTGAAGACGCTTTTTCTGCCCTCTGGGCGCAAGAGGCGGATGACGACCCGCTGAACCGGCTGGTGCTGGTTGCTGGCCTGTCCATTCGCGAAACGGCGCTGTTGCGGGCCTATGGCGGTTACCTGCGTCAGGCGCGAATTCCGTATTCGGTGCCCTATATGCAGGATTCCCTGATCGCAAACCCCGGCATCTCGGGTAAGCTGGCGGCCCTGTTTAAGGCCTTGTTCGACCCGGCCACCGCAGGGGATGCCGACGCGCGTCAGAAGGCAGCAGAAAAAATCTCGGCGGATATCGAAGCCATGCTGGAGAAAGTCGCCAGCCTCGACTTCGACCAGATCCTGCGCCGGTTCCGTAATGCCATTCAGGCGACGCTGCGCACCAACTATTTCCAACCCGATGCTGATGGTCGCGACAAATCTTACATGTCGTTCAAGTTCGATTGTTCCAAACTGGACGAACTGCCGCTGCCGCGCCCGTGGCGCGAGATTTTTGTCTACTCGACCTCGGTCGAAGGGGTGCATTTGCGCTATGGTTCGGTTGCGCGCGGTGGCCTGCGCTGGTCCGACCGCAAGGAAGACTACCGGACCGAAGTGCTGGGGCTGGTAAAGGCGCAGCAGGTCAAGAATGCGGTTATTGTGCCGGTCGGCTCGAAAGGTGGGTTCCTGCCCAAAACCCTGCCCGCCGGTGGCACCCGGGAAGAGGTGATGGCCGAGGCGGTGCGCTGTTACCGGATTTTCCTGTCCGGCATGCTGGACATCACCGACAATATTTTGGGTTCCGATATCATCGCGCCCAACGCCGTTGTGCGCCGCGATCCCGACGACCCTTATCTGGTTGTTGCCGCCGACAAGGGAACGGCGACTTTTTCAGACTATGCCAACGCTTTGGCCACGGAATACGGGTTCTGGCTGGGCGACGCCTTCGCCTCGGGCGGCTCGAACGGATATGACCACAAGGGCATGGGGATCACCGCCAAGGGCGGGTGGGAGGCCGTGAAACGCCATTTCCGCGAGTTGGATCACGACACCCAGACGCAGCCCTTTACGGTCATCGGCTGCGGGGACATGTCGGGGGATGTGTTCGGCAACGGGATGCTGTTGTCGGATCAGATCAAACTGGTTGCCGCATTCGACCACCGTGACATTTTCATCGACCCCACCCCTGATCCGGCGATCAGCTTTGCCGAGCGCAAGCGGTTGTTCGAACTGCCGCGTTCTAGCTGGGAATCCTATGATTCTAAGCTGATCTCAAAAGGTGGCGGTGTATTCTCGCGGTCGTCCAAGTCTATCAAGCTGACGCCCGAGATCAGAAAGCTGACTGGGCTGGACGACAAAACTGTCACACCGTTTGAACTGATCCGTGCCTTGCTGAAATCGCAGGCCGACCTGATGTGGTTCGGCGGGATCGGCACCTATATCAAAAGTGCCGCTGAATCCCACGCCGATACCGGCGATCGGGCCAACGACCAGATCCGGGTCAACGCCAACGAAGTACGGGTGCGGGTGATCGGCGAGGGTGCCAATCTTGGCGTCAGCCAAATGGGCCGTATTCAACTGGCTCAGGGCGGTGTCAAAATTAACAACGATGCTGTCGACAACTCGGCAGGGGTCGATTGTTCAGACCACGAGGTCAACATCAAGATTGCCTTTGGCGCAGTCGTCGATGCGGGCGACATGACGGAAAAACAGCGCAATACGCTGCTGGCCAAGATGACCGACGAGGTCAGCGAACTGGTGCTTAAGACCAATTACCATCAGACCCTCGCAATCTCGCTGGACGAGGCCGCAGCCCCCGCGCTGCTGGACAACCATGTCCGGTTCATGGAGGGGCTGGAGGTCGAAGGCAAACTGGACCGCGCGGTCGAGTATCTGCCCGATGACGAAGAAATCGCCGATCGCCGCGCCGCCGGTCGGGGCCTGACCCGGCCAGAGATCGCCGTGCTTGTGGCCTATGCCAAGAACGACATCTTCTCGGATCTGGTGAAGTCGGATGTTCTTGACGACCCGTATATGGAACGGTTCCTGATCGAATATATGCCGACCCCCTTGCGTACCGCGCATCTTGAGGTTCTGCGCAACCACCGCCTGCGGCGCGAGATCATTGCCACCGTGGTCGTCAACATGCTGGTCAACGAAATCGGCCCGACATTCTGCGCGCGCCTGCGCGAAGATACCGGCGCGACCGTGGGTGAGATCGTCAAAGCCTTTATCATTGACCGCGAGATTTTTGGCCTTGCCGAAACCGCAGCCGAAGTTAATGCGCTGGATAACACGCTTGCGGCAGATGTGCAGATCGAGATTCATCGCGCGCTGTCAGAGATGCTCGCCGCTCAGTGCCAGCGGCTGATCAAGAACAATGCCCGTTCGATTGGCGATGCGATCTCAGTCTATCAGCCGGGGATCGCCGAAATCGCGTCAGTGGCCGAGGCGACGGTCAGCGCGTTTTCACTGGAACGGCTCAAGCAGCGGACGGACGAATTGCTTAAAAAGGGCACTCCGGACGATCTGGCCTCGAAAGTTGCGACGCTTGAGCTGCTGGGCGGCGCGATGGACATCTTTGAAGTCTCGGAACGCTTGCAGCTTGAGGTACGCGATGTGGCTGCCAGCTTTTTCGCAACTGGGGCCCGGTTCAGCCTCGACTGGTTGCGGTCGCGTGCCAGAAGTGTTGCCGTTGGCGATCATTGGGAACGGGTCGCGCTTGCCCGTCTGATGTCGGATATCCGGGTGCATCAGTCCAACATTGCTGCCGCTGCGCTGGTGCTGTCCGGGGCGAATTCCGGCCAGGAAAGTGTTGCCCATTGGGTGGATCAGAACGGGGATTTGGTGCAACGCACGGACCGGCTGATTGCCGAACTGCGCTCGGGTGGCGCGTTAAGCGTGTCCAAGCTGGCGGTTGCGTCCTCGCATTTCGCGTTGCTGGCGACCTGAGTTCGGGCCTGCCCGAGACCAGACAAAAAAAGGACCGGGCTTGTGCGAAACCCGGTCCTTGGTGACGCCGGTCAGGACGGTCGGTTCAAAGAACGTGCCGCCGAGGCCAGAGCGTTTGCCGCCCAGCGTCACGGTTGCGCACTTGGACACCGCGTCCGAGATATGTCCCTCGACCTTGTCGACCGCCTTTGGGAGTGGAAAAACCTTGGGGGCCTAAATTGATCTTGGTCTATCCTGATGGCTTTGTCGCAGGAGGATTTGGTGTGAAAGTTCGGATCAGGATTGAAACGGAGTTTGGGTGGGGCGAGTGCCGGTCCCATGATATTGGCGTCATTGAGCGGTGTTCTATCGATCCGTCGGAAGACGGCCTTGGTATCAGCCTTGCTGAGGGCAAATCGATCTTGAAAGAAGTCCAGCGCGCTGTTCTCCAGGATCAAGTGGAAGAAATCAGCAAAGTCGCGCGGGTATGCCGTCACTGCCATTCGTATTTGCCTGTGCATGATTGTCGTAAGCGACGTGTCGATACTCATTTCGGTCGTGTGACTGTCGAAGCGCCTCGGGACCGGATGTGTATGTGCGGCTTCCCGGGCTTACCTGCATTCAAGGCAGCGTATTCTCCGCTCACGCGGATTTTGAAAGACAATGCCACACCCGAATTTAGGAGGCTTCAAGCCGAGCTGGGTGCCCGGCATAGTTTTCGGGAAGCCGCGCGTCTGTTGAACGAGCTCACACCTTGCGCCACCCAGAACCATGCAACGATCCGGAACCGGCTTGCGTCGGTTGCCAAGGCCCTGGAAGATCGCTGTTGCGAAGAACCGACGGATACGGCCATTCAAGCAAAACCTACCGAGGTGGCGGTCTTTCTGGACAGCGCATATGTTCGTTCACGCCTCGAATATCAAAGGCGAAATTTCGAAGTCATTGTGGGGTCGATTGAAAGCGAAACAGCTGAAAAACGGCGGTTTGGATTGAGCCAGATGGGTGCCGATCACCCGATTGAACACCTGCGGTCCAGCCTGAAAGCCGCTGGTTGGGAGGATGGCGTTGCAGTCACTGTTCTTTCTGATGGGGATCCCGCGCTGCCTCGCTTGGTCAGAAACGCAACGGGTGCCGATGTTCGTCACATACTAGATTGGTGGCATATATCGGCGCGCAACCGACATGTGGAGACAACATTTCAAACGCTGGCATCACACACTGGAACCGAAAGTAGCGCAGAGATTGCTGCCCTTGTTGAGACACTTCGCTGGCGCATATGGCATGGCCAGACAGACCGAGCGCGCGATACGCTTGATGTCTTGTTCCGCTTCGCGATGCGCGTGCGCGAACACACCCATGGTCAGTCAAACGATGCGGCGCTCTCGGTCGCCTCACGCGCTATGGATCTGAGAACGTACTTGAGCCACAACCTGTCAGCTATCACGAACTACGGGCAAAGACGTCA
>NZ_CANMFF010000013.1 GCF_947497005.1 uncultured Ruegeria sp.
CTTTCGCATTCGTTTGCTCCTTCGAAAAGTTGAGCAAACTCTACATCAGAGCGAGGGAAGTTTCGGGGGGCAGGTCAACCCCCAATAGGTCTGTCATACCAACACTTGTCAATTAACAGAATTAACGGCTCTTCTTGTTTGTTCTTCGACATGTCACCTCCCGAGGTAAAAAACCCGACTCATCTAAAATGACAATTCTTAGCGACACTACAAGCGACAGTCACGTACAGGGGTAATGAGCATATCCCGAGCCCAAAGCAGAAGCCGCTTTTCGGAAGCATAGTTGTCTAGCCCCCTGTATCTGCGCCACTGGTTTGGCGTTTTTCTAATATGGTTCCCGATACTGGTGGACGCATGTTGAGTGCCTGGTGAGGGCGGGTATGATTGTGCAGCTTGAGCCAGCGGTTGATGACGATCTGGGCTTGCTCGGTTGCGGTGAACTATTCGGCATTGAGCACTTCTCGAACTACTGGTGGCCCGAATTTTTCGATTTCCTACATTCATACAATTACTGCTATATGTGAATTCTTTAAATGATGAGGACACGATGAACTCACTAACCAGAATAACACGTGGGATGGGCATCGCTTTCAAAGACGGTAGAGTGAAAGGCATTCTTGCCTTCACAATTGGAATGATCTTGTGGGCCTCGGTTTTTTACCACTTCGTCGAGGGTTGGAGTTGGCTCGACTCAATCTACTTTTCTGTCGTGACCATTTCGACCGTGGGGTTTGGTGACTTCTCACCTGAAACCGCGGCGGGGAAGATCTTTACGATGGTATACATCATTGTGGGGCTCGGCGTATTCGTGACCGCCGCGACCACAGTGGCAGATACAATCTTGTCCCAAGACGACAAAAAAGCGGACAAATAGTTATTACCCAATTGAGCCAACTGAGGCCATGTACAGGCATTGATTTGGCTGGGCACCACAAAACTTAGCCCGGATTCATTCGTGTCTTCAAGCTGATAGATGACCGCCATAAGTTCTAGAGTATATACATATTGCGTTTCTTGAGTGTAATGTTCGGAAAGCATGTAGTGGAGGGATGGAATGGAAAAGACCCAAGACGCGAAGATTGTCGACCTTGCGATACGATTGCTCTTTCTCGGATTATTCCTCTACAGCGCCTTGGTCATGGTGGCCCCGCTTGCAAGTGTGGTTATCTGGGCAACGATACTCAGCGTCGCGCTTTACCCGGCATTTGATTGGCTGCAATCCAAGCTGGGAGGACGAAAGAAACTTGCCACAACAATTATCGTTTTGTTGGGCCTTGTTCTGACCCTGGGGCCAGTCGCAACTGCGGTGTCTGGAGCTGCAGAATTAGGTGCCGAGTTTGCGGAACAGGCAGACAAGGGTGAACTGAAAATTCCACCCGCGCCCGAGGGTCTCAAGGAATTACCGCTGATCGGAAGCAAGATTTCCGACGTGTGGGGAATGTTTGAACGGAACCTGGATGGTGCGCTAGCAAAATACGGCGCGCAAATTCTTGAGATCACCAAATCCCTCTTTGGAAAGGTACTCGGAATCGGAATTGGGCTGCTCGGCCTTGCTCTGTCCGTATTGATAATGGGTGCCTTGTTCAGCCCCGGGCCAAGCCTGGTCCAAGGCCTCCAACGATTCGCCAATCGCGTATTTGCTCCTCGCGGTGGTGAATTCGTCACGTTGGCGGGTGCCACTATCCGCAATGTGACAAAAGGCGTGATTGGGGTGGCTGCCATTCAGGCGGTCGTCGTTTGGATCTTGCTGGTGCTGTTCGGGATTAACTCGGCCGCCACGCTCGCTTTCATCTGCCTGATCCTTTCAATTATCCAGATCGGGCCAGGCTTGGTTCTATTGCCGGTGATCATCTACGCTTGGAGCTCCATGTCCGGTGGTGCAGCGTTGATATTCACCATACTGGCAATTCCAGTGACCATAATGGATAGCTTCCTAAGACCTGTATTCATCTCGAAGGGCCTTGAGACACCCATGCTTGTAATCCTCATTGGTGTTCTCGGAGGCATGATGGCCTATGGTTTGATCGGAATTTTCATGGGCCCGGTTCTGTTTGCCGTCTTCTATGAATTGTTCAAGGTCTGGATCGACGTTTCACCAGAAGCCGATGACGCCGTTGAAGGAGCGGCAAAATGAGGAAAACGATTTGGTCGACACTGGCTGTCATTCTGGTTTTTCTTGTGTGGTATTTAGTTGCTGATCGAAAAACGCCGTTTACGGGAAATGCCAGAGTGAAAGCCGTGGCGACCCAGATCGTTCCGCAGGTGACCGGAACTGTGACAGAAGTCTTGGTCGAAAATGGTCAGATTGTCTCAGCCGGAGATGTCCTCGTTCGGATCGACCCTCGACCCTATGAGATTCAGCGCGACAAGGCGGAAGCTGACCTGGAAGCAGCTACTCAAGAAGTGGGCGCATCTTCGGCAGAGGTGAGAGCGGCACAAGCCAAGCTCGCAAGGGCGCAGAGCGATCTGGATACGATGCGCATCCAAACGGAACGGGTATTTGCGCTTGAAAAGAAAGGATTGATTGCCGTCTCAAAGGCCGATGACGCCCGAGGGCAACTGGCAGAGTCCGAGGCAAACTATGAGAACGCAAAAGCGGATCTAGAAAAAGCAAAACAGAGGCTTGGTGACGACGGGATTGAAAACCCTAAAATCCAGCGCGCGTTGGCAGCCTTGGCGGATGCAGAGCTTAACCTTGAGTGGACTGAACTGCGTGCTCCGGCGACAGGTGTCATCTCTAATTTGCTGATAGCACCCGGAACATATGCGCGATCTGGTCAGGATCTGTTGACGTTTCTGGACGCAACTGACGTCTGGATCGAGGCCTATTTTACCGAGAACAACCTTGGAAGAGCCTCGATAGGTTCTCCGGTTGACGTGGTGTTAGATATGCATCCAGGTCAAATTGTTCCGGGCGTCATTGAGAGCTTTAGTGCTGCCGTATCCTTAAGCGGCGGTGATGTGCCAGGGCAATTGGCGAGCCCGCCAAGCACTAAAGGTTTTTTGCGCGAGCCTGAGAGGTTCCCAGTCAGGATCGTTTTACCTGGCTATGAAGCCGGAAGCACCGAAGATGACCTTCGCTTTCAACTGAATGGACAAGCCGATGTGATCATGTACCTAAGCGACAACTCGTTGCTGAACCTCGTAGGCCGTACCTACATCCGCATGGTTTCAATTCTGTCCTATGCGTATTGAGGACCAACGCTCTGTTACCCGGCTTGCGCTGGGTGTTACCGGCGTCTTTTCACTGGGCCTGTTTCTTGGGTGGCCCCTCGCCGTCATTGGGGCAGTGTTCGCCGCCCTTTTCCTACAAGCACCTGCTGCATTGCCTATGGCAGCATTTGCTAAGCTGTTTGTCTTCTCTATTGGATTGATGTTCATTTCGTTCCTGTTGTCGTCAATTTTCTCACCATATCCGCTTGTGTTTCTCATTCTGGTGGCCATTGGAATAATCCTGTCTTTCATATGGTCCGTTTCGGGCGCCGGAGTTTTACCCGGTGTCATAGCTCTCATGGGCGCATTGATGATTCCGAACCTGGTTTTGCAATCACAGGACCTGGCTTTGGTGCTCGTGTATTGGATACCGTTGAACCTGCTGTTCGCAGGCTTCGCATCGACACTGATGTTCGTGTTGATACCCGCTGAGCCTCAAACGGCGGCTCAAAAAAAAGCTGTATCACAGCCGAGTTTCGACCCACATCGCCGAATAGTCAGGATGTCTCTTGTCACAGTGCCTTTTGCTATGGCGTTTTTTGTTTCCGGCGCGTCTGCATTGCTTGTTCTGTTCTTTGTCGCGCTGCTGAGCCAACAACTTGCAGCGATGCCTGCCGCGGGTAAAACGGTTGCAAAAGCTATGCTGACGGCAAACCTGCTTGGGGCGGCAGTATCCATCATTTGCTATGAAATAAACGTAATAGCTCCGGTTATTCTGACGCCCATATTGCTGTGTTTTTTCTTTTGCCTGACACTCGGAGCACTCGGTAAATCTCAAGCCCCGCTCGCCGCCGCTGCCGGCTCTGCTATTACAACAGCCCTGATCGTATATGGCGGGTCGGTTGCACCGTTTTCAGACGAGGCTGACGTCAAGAGCATCACTCGAGTATTGCAAGTTGCCAGCGCCGCCTTCTTTGTAATCATCGCATATGTCGTGGTGGATGAATTCTGGCCGGAAAAAGAGCGCCGGACAGCTCAATGAAGTTAGTTGCTACAAGGCTTGGCGCTGAAACCAGTAGAGTTCTCGGTTTGACCATTTCTACATAATTCATCTGGGCCGAAAGACGTCAGCATTGTCCGCGGTCCAGACCTCCAAATTGATCGCGATTTTGCGGTTGCAGCTAAAATCCGGAATGCGGGCTGCGACCGCAGCATTTGAAGACCGTGCTCGAGGTCGGCTCTGGGCCGTCGTTAACAATTGCGCGGGTCGACCTTTCGGTCGATACTGCAATGTACTCGATAGCCGTAACGGGCCCAGAGCAACCAACGCCGCAGTGTGTGTGAATAACGGCTTCAGTGTACATCATGGAAGGGTTAAAGAGGCTTTCGCCGATTTCTACGTCGTCTCTAAACCTGCTGAGACAAAAAGCTTTCGATGCCCAAAATCACAGATTTCATCGCGTCGATCTGTGCGTTTTCGCCCATATGCGCCACTCGGAACACTTCTTCTCTATTTGTGCCAAAACCTCCGGCAATGCGGAGTTGATGTTCGGCGATCAGATAGGTCACCAGTTCGGATGACGCGAAGCGGTCGCCGGTTTTGATCGCGGTGACTCCTGCGGCGCGGGCGTTTGCTTGGATCTGCGCTCGCAGACCGAGACGTTTCAAACCGTTGCATAAGAAATCGCGTGCCTCGGCGTGACGGGCGTAGCGGGTGTTCAGCATGTCATCCAGCGCGACGTCCAGCGCATGAACAACCGCCACAGGCATGGTTGTCAGGCTTGGATGCCAATTTCTTGCGGCGTCGTATTGATCCCGCCATCGGATTACATCCGTGAAGCCACCGCGCGGCGACTGTTTCGCTTCGATCCGATCCCAGGCTTCATCTGCAACGGCGATCAACCCGACCCCCGGTACAGAGCCCAACCCTTTCTGCGAGGCCGCCGTCATCACCGACACCCCCCAGTCATCTATTTGGGCAGAAGATGTGCCAAGTGCGCTGACACTATCGACCATAACGGGTACGCCCGCATCTGAGGCGACTTTGGCGAGGGCCTCGACCGGTTGCTGCAATCCGGTTGAAGTTTCCACATGGGTAAAACAGAGGAGGTCGTATTTCCGCTGAGACAGCGCCGCACGCACGGCCTCTGGGTCCGCCGGCTGCCCTTCGGGCACAGGCATCAACACGGCGGTCGCCCCACCGCATTCAACAGATTTTTTCAGGATATTGCTGAAATAGCCCGCATCCAGGATCAATGCCGTCTGTCCCTCGTCAAGCATCGCCCGGATCGCCATTTCATTGGCCAATGTGCCAGAGCCCGGGATGATCCCGACATACCCGCTGGTTCCAAAAACAGGCTTCAGATTTTCAGTCGCGCGCACGTAAGCTCGTGAAAACTCGGGACCAACATGCAGGCCCTGGGGGCCATGCTGTGCCGCCAACACATTTGCAGCCACTTCCACGGGGCCAGGCGTAAAATTGCGAACGTGCGCCATCAGTAGGTCGCTCTTCCACCTGAGAGATCAAAGACTGCGCCAGTGTTGAATGTGCAATCTTCGGAACTTAGCCACATCACTATGCGCGCGGCCTCTTCAACCCAACCGAGGCGTTTCATCGGGGATTTGTCGATCATGATCTGCACGAAATCTGGCGTCATCTGATCCAGGATCGACGTCTTGATGGCAGCAGGAGCGATGCAATTGACGCGAATATCAGTCTGCGCCAACTCCTTGGCAAGCGACTTGGTGAAACCGATGACGCCTGCCTTGGACGCCGAATAGGCCGAGGCGTTAGGCGTGCCTTCTTTGCCTGCTAGCGAGGCCATATTGACGATCCGACCAAAGCCAGTCTCCTGCATCACGGGAACGATGGCATGAGCCAAGTAAAAAGTTCCGGTCAGATTGACCTCAATTACGCGGGCCCAGACCGCCGGATCGTTTTCCACGACCGGAAGTGTTGGACCGGAGAAACCCGCATTGTGAGACAGAAAATCAATGCCATCGAAGGCTTTTCTGGTCTCTGCAACTGCTGAGGCAATCTGGTCTGGTTGGCTGATATCCACTTTGCAAGCGATTGCACCTTCGGGGGCGTCATTTGGTTCTGAAAGATCCCAGATCGCCACGTTGGCGCCGGCAGCTGCATAGTGGCGTGCGATTTCGGCTCCGATCCCGGCTGCCCCGCCGGTGATAACGGCGGTACAGCCTGCGAAGTCATAGGTTACATTGCTCATGATGTCTTACCGGATAAAATTTTTCACGTAGTCAGCGCCAAGGCCAACCTTTTCGAAATGCGCACGGCACATATCGATCTTAGTGAACACGTCCTCATAGCCCAGGTGATTTCCGTCGGGATCGCAGTAGTACATCACCCCGTTAACCTGAAAATAGGTGATCATTTCCTCGACATCATCGGGCACAACAAGCGTGTGGGTCTCTCCGGGCGGTTCGAATACATAACTGCCCTCTTCGGCAAACCAATCATGCTCAAGATAGTGCCAGCGCCCCTTCAGCACGAAACCATGCACCGGGCAGGCATGGCGGTGGCGCGACAAAACACCGGATTTGGTGACTTTCAGCAAGTTCATCCAGTAACCTTGCGAGACATTCAGGCAGAGCGGGCGGAAAAAAACGTGCTCAGCCTGTTGTACCCACATGCGCGGATCATCTTCGGCCAGCGCGTCAGGGATCACAATCTCGGGTAAGGCATCCTGCGGCATCGGATGCTTGTATGGCACGCGCGGATTTTCGTCAGTTTCGGTCAGTGGCATTTCGACTCCTACCCATTGCGATCATTTTATCAATTCCACAATATGGACACTGTGCTCAACATATGGAAGATACACTGTCAAGACGCCCCGTCAATCGGAGAGGTAAGAATGGCAAAACCGGTCCAGGGAACCCAAAGCTTTGCGCGCAGCATCGGACTGTTGCAGCATATTTGCGACCGCAGAAACCCGCCAACTATGGCCGAACTTCTGGATGAATGCGCCTTTACGCGCCCAACGCTCTATCGGTTGTTAAATGGCTTGGAAGCCGAAGGGCTGATCGTGCAGCAAAAGGACAAAAGCTACAAACCCGGCCCGCGCCTGATCAATCTTGCCCGTTCTGCGCTGACCAAGTCTGACATTCGTGACAGGGCGCGGGATGCCTTGGTTCGCGTCAGGGATCAGACGTGCGAAACCGTACATCTCGCCGTGCCAAGTGGTGAGGGGCTTGTTTATATTGACAAGATCGAAAGCCTTGAGACAGTGCGCATGAACTCGACCATAGGCACGTTTGTCCCGCTTCACTCCAGCGGAGTCGGCAAAGCCTACCTTTCGGCTTTGCCGGAAGAAAAACTTGCCGCCTTCCTGAAAAATGCGACTCTGGAGCCTATCACCCCGTTCACAACCACGGATCCAATCAAACTGCGCGACCAAATCGAGCAATGTCGTGCGCAGGGGTTCGTTTTTGACAGTCAGGAGAACGAAACCGGAATTGCATGTTTTGGCGCGCCCATCCTTGATGAAAACGCCCAACCAATTGCCGCAGTCAGCGTATCCGTGCCGTTGTTTCGGTTGAAAGACGAAACCTCGCGATACTCGATCGCCTTACTGAGCTGCGTTCGAGAATTGTCCGACGGTGAGTTTCAACGCTGAATCTACTTCATGTATCCAAGATTTCACCAAAGCGGCCATTAGCAGGGCCGCGATAAACAGCTGCTTGGTTCCGCAATCTTTGAGTTTGACAGGCCTCCCAACTTGCCGGTGCAGCGAATGGCGGCAAAGCGGGGGCACCTGCAGCATCTCGGTTGGCTGCTGAATGTCGGCTGTAGGCCGCCAGTGAATGCGGCCCATTAGTTTTAGATTTCAATGGCTTCAGCAATAGCCAAGGCGTCCTCAAGCTCGACGCCGAGATACCGAACAATGCTGTCCATATTAGTGTGTCCAAGAAGGAGCTGAACCGCGCGCAGATTTCCGGTCCTCTTGTAAACCTGTGTAACCTTAGTCCGCCGCATCGAGTGCGTGCCATACGCACTCGCCTCTAAACCGATGGACGTCACCCAATCCCGAACAATCCGGGCATACTGACGGGTAGAGATGTGCAGTCGTTCATGGAAACGTCCTGGCCACAAGTATTCCGAACCGACCATGATCTCGTCCTCCATCCATCTTTTGACAGAAGCCCGCGTTCCTTCGGAGATCTCGAAACGCACCGGCTTCTGTGTCTTGCTTTGCAGAACCGAAGCGCGCTCCTTGATTTGACCTGACGCCATGACATCGATGACTTTCATCTTTACCAGATCGCACCCGCATAGCTTACTATCGATTGCCATATTGAACAGTGCGAGGTCGCGATGGTTTTCGGCTAACTCAAGTCGGACCCGGATCGCCCAGACATGTTTCGGTTTAAGCGGTCACTTCTGGCCGACAATGCGGCCTTGGTTCCAGGCCAGACGAAGAGCGCGAATGGCCGGTAAGTTTGGTGTTTCCATGACTGATCCTCCGATCCGCCATTCCCTCCCGGAGCGACAACCCGACGTTGACCCGATCACATAATAGCAAGATTCTGCGCCGTCCCTGAGGTCTGGAAAGAGCCCGATGTGCCATATGCTGCGATCTGCATCAATGTCCGCTTTCGTTCATATTCCGATCCATTGAGCCAAATCACATAATCACAATTGCTCCCTTCATGTGTGGATGAAAAACACAGAAATATTTTGTTTCCATGTCTTTAGTAACCTCAATTTTGGCGCTGACACCGTTCACTATCTCCCCAGTGTCCCACCCGAACTCATCGGCTGTCGCGGTGTGGGGCGCCAGATCCTCATTGGTCCATAGAATGGTATCACCAACAGAAACGTTCAGAAGCTTTGGCGTGAATGCGAATGCCTTGATCCTGACTTCGTGGACTACGGGTTCTGCCGCCCGGGCCCGTGTTCGAGTTAAAGCGAAAGCGGCTGCCGATGCAGCCGCTCCAACCATCACACGACGGCGTGAATGGGTTTTTCCCATCACTGTAGCGCCTCGACCATCATTTCGGCGTGGCC
This sequence comes from uncultured Ruegeria sp., assembly GCF_947497005.1. Lineage (GTDB taxonomy): Bacteria > Pseudomonadota > Alphaproteobacteria > Rhodobacterales > Rhodobacteraceae > Ruegeria. The sequence goes on from NZ_CANMFF010000013.1 coordinate 9,182, forward strand.
TTCATGGGCTTTAAATATTTCAAGACCCTGCTCGAACAGAGCCTTCACCTCGGCATTGTCGATGTTGGGGATCATTGTGTTCTCCACCAGATCATTCACCGCCTGATGATAGGCCAATTCATTGGCTGCATAAGCGGCATCAAATTCTGCGCCACGCAGCTTGACGAAGCCATCGATGATCTCTTCGGCATTGGCATTCAGCGTCTGGCTGAACGCGTTGTCCTGTGCTGACGCGCCCAATTTGTCGAGCAAGCCCAGGGCCGCTTCGTTCACGGCAGTATGGTCGCGGATCATCGTGTTTGCGAATTCATGGATGTCTGGGTTCGACGACAAAGCCAGCGCCAGATAGGCATATCGAATGTCGATGTTGTCGGCCGTATAGGCAATGTGAGCGTATTCAAGATCGCTCATCTCGGCGACGTCCTGCGCAGAGGCTTGAGCGCCAGTCATGGCAAGTGCCACAGCAAATGCGGAAATCAGTTTCTTCATTTCGGAGACTCCACTGAGTGTTACGATGGCAATAGGAGTAATCCGAACCGGGAAGTGAGATATATGCGGGGACGTACGATTTGTCGTGCAGATCGTTCAAGCTACTGTACAAAAGCGCTAAATACTGCCATGGAAATGTATGCTTGACCTGCTTAGCGATATCCTCACGAAACTGTCTGTTCGAGGCGCGCTCTATTTTCGAACTTCGCTGACCACCCCTTGGGGGATTGAAGTTCCCAAGTTCGAAAACGTCGCCCGATTTCATTTTGCCCATAGAGGCAATTGCCTGGTCGAAGTTAAGGGATATGAAAAAGTGGTGGCGCTGGAACAGGGCGATTTGTTGATTATTCCGCATGGCACGTCACACAAGTTGTACTGCGCGGCTGAAACAAGAGATGCGGTTTTGCCTCTGGACACGGTCATCGAACGGTCGGGATACACAGGCACTGGGGTTCTGGTTTACGGCGGCGACGGGGATGAACGTGACACGCAACTTATATGCGGCCATTTTTCATTCGACCCTCATGCAAAACATATACTGTTAGAACGCCTGCCACCGATCATTCACCTCAGGAATTACGGGGAAACCGCTGGAAAATGGATGGAGGCGACACTGCGCATGATCGGAGATGAGGCAGGGGGTCTTCGACTGGGCGGCGATCTCATTGCTTTGAAGATGTCAGAAGCCATTCTTGCGCAGGCCATACGCTCGTTTGTGGAAAGTGACGAATCCGCGAAATGGGGTTTGAACGGTTTCTCTGATCACCATCTGGCCCGGGCTCTTGACGCGTTTCACAAGGATCCAAGCGCAACCTGGACAATAGAAACAATGGCGCGCATTGCAGGCATGTCACGAACAAACTTTGCGGTTCAGTTTCAGAAAAAGATGGCGATGTCGCCAATGCAGTATGTTACAGCTTGGCGGCTGGAGATCGCCAAGCAGTGTCTTACTGACCCATCAAGTTCTGTTTCGGATGCCGCAGAACGTGCTGGGTACGCATCGGATTCTGCTTTTGCACGCGTTTTCAAGAGGGAAATTGGCCTCTCACCTGCTGGCTTCCGCCGGCAAATCACGTTATCATCGACGCGTTAATCCGGACGCTCACCTACCATTTTTGAACGACCGGTTTGTCCGCGAAGCCGGAATTGCAAAGTCTTGCTTTGAATGTCCGGTTGGGGCTGAGATCGTAGTTTCGCCGTGATTGGCTTTGATGCTTGTTATGGCAGACGTTTTCCCTCAAGTTTTGAATCTACTTTTCCTAATCAACCACGTCCTCATGCGTTTGTGGCTTGACTTAAAGATCCAGCGCACCACCCGTTGAAAGATGCTACGAAAGACACTCCTGACTATTTTCGCATCTGCATTTCTCTTAGGCATACCTGCCGTCTCACAGGCGACGGAAGTTGATTTAGAGCTTGTTCTTCTAGTCGACGTCTCTCGATCCATGACCAAGCGAGAACTCGAGATTCAGAGACAGGGCTATGCCGCAGCCTTGCAGTCTGACGAGGTTTTCGCGGCCGTTCAGTCGGGCCTATTGCAAAGGATCGCTGTGACATATGTAGAGTGGGCCGGCACGCAAAAAGTGGTTGTTGACTGGCGACTTGTGGAAATGCGAGCTGATCTTGAAGGGTTTGCGCGCGCCCTTACCACGCGTTTCGATCCCGCACTGCGCAGAACTTCAATCTCTGAAGCGCTGATCTTTGGTGCCGCGATGATTGAAGAGAACGAATTCCAAGGCCTGCGCAAGGTGATCGACGTTTCAGGCGACGGGCCTAACAATCTGGGGCGCCCGGTACTCCGAGCCCGTGAAACCGTGCTATCAAAGTTGATCACCATAAACGGGTTACCGCTGATGACCCGCGAGGGTTTGGGCAGCCAATGGCATCTCGACGACCTCGATGTCTATTACAAGAATTGCGTGACGGGCGGGCCTGGCTCTTTTGTGATTCCGGTGCTTGACTGGCAGGATTTCGCAGAGGCTGTGCGCCGAAAATTGGTGCTGGAAATCGCGTCGGCACCGGCGTTCGAATACGTCAGATCTGCGCAATACAATTCGACCAATGCCTATGACTGCTTGATAGGTGAGAAAATTTGGGAACGGAATCGGCAAATCTGGAGCGAACCCTAGTGGCGGAGACTTTGAAACCGAATTACAACCGCGTTCTCTGAAATCTGCGGCTCGGAGCAAACGAGACAGCAAATGCAGTCTGGGTACAAAGTCTGCTTCGGGGCAGCCGAGCAGCCACTCATGCGCGATGCTGGGAGTATCGCCCGCGCTCTTACGCGATGCATACGCAAGTGTTCGGCTGCTACAGGCCTAACTCGCTCCTTTGGTCGTGACAGCCTGCCCGGGTTCAATCGACAAGACGTCCCAACTTTGAATCGCGCGACAGCTGGTTTGCGTAGCATCGACTTCGCGGGGGTTCGCTGCCGCATAGTGACTGTGCATTCTCGCTACTGGCGAGCAGATGTCCGACCTCCCATCTTTGGCCTGAAAGGAGACCACCGATGCTCGACACATATGCCATCCGCCAAGACGACATGCCTCAGGAAATGCGGTTTCTCTTGGACCAATACCCCCGCGACAGTTGGGAAGCCCATCCATGTTTCAAAGAAAAAACCAAGCATTGGCTCGGCGCGCATGAGATGTTCCGTCGTATTGCGGAACGTATTCGCCTGGATACAGAAGGGGTTTTGAGCAAGGAGGTGGGGTTGGACGACTACGTGGGGCGGCTGTCTTACTATGGCGGCAACCTGGTTGGGAACCTGCAAGGTCATCACGGCTGGGAAGATCACAGTTATTTCCCTGAACTGTCAGCTGCGGATCCACGCTTTGATCTGGGACTTGAGTTACTGGAACAGGACCACTTCAATCTGGATAAGGTACTGAGTGACTTCACCCGGACAGCGAACCGTGTGATTAAGCTATCCGCGCTTGATGAGGCGCAAGCTTACGATGAGGCCGGAGATCTCCATGCGACAAGTAATACGATTGAAGCGTTCCTGAAGCGGCATCTCAGCGATGAAGAAGAATTGGCGGTGCCAATCATCTTGCATCACCGGCTCAGAGGATGATGCTGAAGTCATGACAGACACATCTACAGAAGAAGACCAAACTGCTGTCAACGAGCGCCGCGCACGGGGTGAATTCGTGCGCGGTGTCAGCGGTTTTCGCCACGCCATTGGCGATCCATTGTTTCCGACAGAACCTGATCGCTATCACCTGTTCGTGGCACTGAATTGCCCGTGGTGTCACAGGGTCACGCTGGCGCGCAATGTGCTGGGTCTGCAAACCAGCATTACAATGGATGTTGCATTTCCAAACCGCACCAGCGACGACGATCCAGAGGCGCCAAACCTGTGGGAGTTTGCACCCCACCGGATTGCATCTCTCACTGGTGAGACTTTGCCGGAATGCACCAGTGAAACCGGCACCGGCAAAGGGCTGCGCCTTGCCAAAGAGATCTATCGTGCCAAAGGCTCTGAAGAGCAATCCCTTCCAATCCTTTATGACAAAATACAAGGACTTATTGTTAATAACGAAAGCGCTGAAATTGTTCGAATGCTGGACGCCGCAGCGGATTCTCTTGGCAGCACAATCCCGGCAGCGGAACGCGTCAGGCTTTATCCAGACGAAGAGTTGCATCAACAATTCCACGACTTGAACGAACGGATCTACACGACGATTAACAATGGTGCCTACAAGGCCGGGTTTTCGTCTGATCAAACGATCTACAAAACGGCCTTTGACGCCTATTTTGAGACACTCGAATATTTGGAGGAGCATCTCTCAGATGGCAGGCGCTATATGACAGGCAACCACTTTTCAGAAGTAGATCTTCGCCTGTTCCCGACGCTCTATCGCCACGATCCCGTCTACTATGTGCGGATGAAGCTCAACGGTGCGAGGATCCTGGATTACCCATACTTGTGGCGTTGGCTTTGCCGTGTATATGCGCTGCCCGGAATTGCGGAGGCAGGGTCTCTTGTACACTGCCGCCAGGGGTATTTTGGGCGCAGTTGGAATAGCGTTGTGCCCAACGGGCCATTCAAGCCAATGTCGTACCCTGAGGCCTATCACCACCCTGAACTCGCGGCGCTATAGGGTATCCTATGGGCGTGCTTCCAGGCCTGCTTTTGCGGCTCTGTGCCAACTGTTCGCGTAACGTTGGTAGCTCACGTAGGTCTTGTGAAAATAGGTTTCGACGTCGAAGGCCGCGCGCTCGGGGAGTGCGCCTGTTGCCAAGAGGGCGGCTCCCTGGCTCGTCCCTGTTGCGGTGACGGTCGCGTCGACCCTGCAGTTTGTCGCCGCGGCGAGCATACTGGCGAAGCCTTTGTTCCTGGCAAATGGACCTTCGACGATAATGGGGCCCTTGTGTCCGGTCAGCGACAGGCATTCCGCGGTCATCAATCCGAGGTAAAAACTCACCGCCGCCGCGCGTTCCTGGGTTCCGGGCAAAGGCTCTGACCCCATCCAGCTGTGTTTTTGCCCCTGAAGCGGTCCGCTGTCCGGGACCATTGCGGGCAAGAGCATGGGGCCGTCTTTCGCGACCAGGTCAAGGAATTGCTCTGCACATTGAGTGGTTTGACCGTTCATCGCCAACTCGAACTCGCGTCCCCCCATGAAACGGGCGGAGGGTACCGGGGCACCCAGTGCGTTGACGTTAAGAAGCGTGTCACGCGAAGGTTCCAGAGTTACTTCTTCGCCGCCGATGGTCATTGCAATGACCCATGTCCCGGTCGAAACGACGGAAAACGGCCCGGTTCGGGTCAGTACATGTGGCAAAAGCGATGCGTTTGAATCGTGGATGCCGCAGTGCACCGGCGTGTCAAAGCGCAGGCCGGTTTGCGATGCGACCTGCGGCAACACGGGTCCGAGGACCTCCGCAGATTTGCGCGCGGGCGCCATTTTTTCAGATATGCCCAACCGTTCGACCAACGAAGAATAGTGCGCCATGGACGGATTCCACAGATCCGTGTGACAACCAAGGGACGACACGTCGCTGGCCGGCACGCCTGTCAGGCGACGCCCCCAGTACTGCGGATAGGTGACAATGGTGGCGGTGCGTTCGCGAAGCGCGGGGTCCTGCTCAAATTGCCAATGCAACTGCGCGCCCAGGTTCAGACCCATCGGCAACCTTGGCGATCCGGTTTCCTCAAAGGGCGGGCGGATGGCGTCGTAGGCCGCGGCCAGATCATCAGGGCCCGTGTGCTCATAGTCGAGGATCGGGGCAGCAAGCGCGCCGTCTGGCGCGATCAGGGCGCAAGACGCCCCGTGGGTCGTGATGGAAATGGCATCTACGCCGTGCGCCTTCTGAAACTGCTCCAACCCGTCCAGAAGGAAGCGCCAGATCGCCTCAACATCAAAGTGCGGATAGGGTGGAGCGGCGAGAACCATGTTAGGCCGAGTCAGCACCTCCACTTCGGACATGTCAGTCGCATTGACCAGCGCAAGCTTGGCATTGGTCTTGCCGATGTCGATGACGGCGACGTGCCGGGGGGTCATGGCATGTGGAAGACGGGCGTCAGCGGCACCGCCACGGGTTCGTTGTCGGGCTTGGTTTCCATGATGTCCGCCATATGCGCCCACCATCGCTGCATGATCTCGTGGCGGGGCAAGGCATCCATTTTGTGGTCGTCGGTGCGCCAGAGGACGCCAAAAAGAATGTTCGTTTCTTCGTCCAGATGGATCGAATAGTCAGACACGCCTGCGTCTTTCAGCAGCGTGGCAAGCTCTGGCCAGATCTCATCGTGGCGCTTTTCGTATTCATCCCTGCAGCCCGGGTTGAGTTTCATCTTGAAGGCGTATTTTTCCATGTCAGCCCCTCCACATCGACCAGAGCCGGGGCAGCGCGATGACCGAGATCAGCAACGCCCCGATAACAATCGACATCACGATACCGGGCACGTTCAGCAAGCCAAGTCCGAAAGTCACAAGCCCCATGACAAAGGCCGCGATCACAACGCCGGGGATGGAGCCGAAGCCGCCGAGGATGTTGACCCCGCCAAGGACGACCATGGTCACGATCTCAAGTTCCCACCCGAAGGCGATGGAGGGTCGGGTCGAGCCGAGGCGGGATGTCAGGCAGACGGCGGCGACCCCGGACATCAGGCCTGTCAGCAGGAACAGGGTGAACTTCACCCGGCCCACCCGAATGCCCGAAAACAGCGCTCCAGTGGCATTGTTTCCAATGGCATAGACCGCGCGGCCGAAATTGGTCATGTGCAGGATGACCGCGTAGATCACCGCAATGATGGCGAAGAGGACGAATTCGAAGGAAATCACCCACCAGACATAGCCCTGTCCGAAGAAGGCGAAATCGGCTGGATAGCCCTTGTAGACTTGATCGCCCAACACGATGAAACTGATCCCGCGGAAAAGGCTCATCGTGCCGATGGTGACGACGATGGATGGCAGGCCAAGGCCGGTGACGAGGAAACCGTTGACCGCCCCACAGGCCAGACCGACGGCCAGACCGATCAGGACCAGCCCCTCTGTCCCGACACCCGCCTGCACGGCGGCGCCCATGGCGGTCGAGGCCAGTGCGATGATCGCGGCGACGCTGAGGTCGATTTCGCCAGAGATGATAAGCAGGGCCATGGCAAAGGCGATCATCGCCTTTTCGGTGAAGTTGAAGGTCGCGTCGGAGAGGTTCCAGGCGTTCAGGAAATAGGGTGAGGCGAAGCTGTTGGCGATGAAGATGCCGATTGCGACCAGCATCAGAAGGCTTTCCCAGCTTTTCAGGTTCCGCTCCAGCGGCGAGCGCAGGCGATCGGGGATCGAGCGTGTCGTCGTGGTCATGTCGCGTGCTCCGCGCGTTTGAGGATGATGCGACCTTTCGTCCGGTTGGCCTGGGCGTTCAGAACAACCGCGATGATGATCGCGCCGCCCGAGATGGCCATCTGCCAGAAGGGAGAGATGTTCACGACCGGCAGGGCATTGGCAATAATGCCGAGGAACAGCGCGCCCAGCAGCGCGCCGGGGACCGAACCGATGCCACCCATGATCGACACGCCCCCAATGACGCAGGCCGCCACGACAGTCAATTCAAACCCACCGGCAACATCGACGTAAGCAACCGCGAAGCGAGAGACCCAGAGGTAGCCGGTCAGACCGGCCAGCGCGCCAGAGATCGTGAAGGCCCAGAACTGGGTCCGGCCCACGTTGATCCCGGCATAGGTCGCGGCATGGGGGTTGCCCCCGGCAGCGTAGAAGGCGCGGCCCAGGGTGGTGCGGGTCATGACGATGGTGAAAAGGATCACCGCCGCGATGGCAAACCAGCTTAGCACCGGAAGGCCAAGAAGCTCGGTGCGCGGGAATGCCTTGAAAGTGTCGCTCATCTCGTGGCTGTTGACCCATTTGCCCTCGGTCAGAAGGAAGATGGTACCCCGGAAGATGGTCATGGTGCCAAGCGTCACCACGATAGGCGGGATGTCCAGTTTCCACACAAGGATACCGTTGAACATTCCAAGGCACGCCCCGAACCCGGTGGCCACGACCAGCGTTACGACAATCGGCAGACCTGGTGCCGAGATATTGATCAGGGACACGACCATGCCGGTCAGCGCGAGGTTGGCGGTGACCGAGAGGTCGATGCACTTCGTCAAGATCACGATCATCTGGCCGATGGCCAGCAGTATCAGCGGCGAGGTGTCGTTGAAGACGGCAGCCAGGTTCGACAGCGTGATGAACGCCGGGAAGCGGCTTGAGATGATGCCAAGCACCAATGCGATGGCGACCAGCAGCAAAAGTTCGCGGGAGGCGAGGATACGTTTCATTGCGCGGCCTCCCTGATCCCTGCGGCGTGGCTGACAAGCGTTTCGGGCGTGATCTGGTCGCGGGCCAGTTCCGCCACGATGCGCCCCTCGCGCATGACGATCACACGATCCGACATGCCCACGATCTCGGGGATTTCGGAACTGACCATGATGACGGCGAGCCCTTGCGCGGCAAGCTCCGCCATGAATTCATGTACGGCGGCCTTGGACCCGATGTCGATGCCCTTGGTGGGTTCGTCCAGGATGATGACCTTGGGCTTGGTGGCGAGCCATTTGGCGATCACGACCTTCTGCTGGTTGCCGCCCGAAAGGTTGCGGACATCGGTGTCCAGCGAAGCGGCGCGCAGGTCGAGACGTTCGGTATACTCCCGTGCCAGCTTGAATTCCTCGGCCAGCTTGATGAACCCCTTGCGCGAGGTGCGAGCGAGTGACGGCAGCGACACGTTCTGAAAAATCGGCAGCGCGCCGATTGTGCCTTGTTTGCCCCGGTCCTCCGGGACATAGACGATGCCACTTGCGACCGCGTCGGCGGGCGATGCAATTGAAACTGGTGCCCCGTCGATCCTCACGGCTCCGCCCGAGAGGCGGGTGATCCCGAAAAGGGCCTGCATGAATTCGGACCGACCTGCGCCGACCAGCCCGTAGAACCCGAGGATTTCGCCGCGCCTGAGCGTGAAACCGATGTCCGCGAATTCGGTCGGGTGGTCGTACCCGGCGACTTCGAGGATATCGTGGCCGACGTTGTGGTCGCGTTCGGGGAAAATCTGCCTGACGTCGCGGCCCACCATAAGCTTGACCAGCTCCGGCTTGCTGACATCTACAATCGCCCCTTCGCCGACCATCTGGCCGTCGCGATAGACGGTGTAGAAATCGGCGATGCGGAAGATCTCGTCAAACTTGTGGCTGATGAAGAGGATCGCCTTGCCTTGCGCCTTAAGGCTTTCGACGAGTTCGTAAAGCTCTTCGATTTCCTTCTGGCTGAGGGCTGCGGTCGGTTCGTCCATTATCACAACGCGCGCGTCGATGGACAGCGCCCGGGAAATGGCAACCAGGTGCTTGTTTGCGGTTCCAAGGTCCTTGAGCGTCGCGCCCGGATCAATCTTGGCCCCGATTCCATCCAGAATCTCGCGCGCGCGGGTCGCCATGGCGGGTTTGTCGATCAGGCCAAATCGCCCCTTTGGCGCATGACCGAGAAAGATGTTTTCCGCCACAGTCAGTTCGTCGAAAAGGACGGTTTCCTGATGGATGGCGGTTACGCCAGCGGTTTCGGCGGATTGCGGTGTCGGGAAACTGAGAGCCTCGCCATCGATCCGGATGTCACCCTCGTCGGGTTGATAAATGCCCGTCAGAACCTTCACCACGGTGGACTTGCCTGCACCGTTTTCGCCCACCAATGCCGTGACCTTGCCCGGGTAGAGGTTCAGCGAAACATCTGACAGGGCCCGCACGCCGGGAAATGTCTTGGTCACGCCGGACAGGCTCAGAAGCGGAATAGGGGCGGCGTTCGACACGTCTGATCTCAATTCCAACTGCATGGACATTGTTTCTGGATGTGGGAAGAGTAGGGTGTCGGGGCGCGGGTCATCGCCCGCGCCCCGACACGTCGTGCAGATTAGAAGATCGACTTGAACTGTTCGATGTTCGAGCTGTCGTAGGTGAACGGATCAGCCATGGCTGCCGAGCCGGTGTCATCCAGCGTCACCGAGCCCATGCGGCCCATCGGGATTTCGGCACCGGCACCGGTTTCAGCACCGTTGGCGATTGCATGCGCCAGCATGGTGGCCGAGTAGCCAAGGTCAATCGGGTTCCAGATCGCGAAGCTCTTGGTTGCACCGCTATCAACACAGCCTGCCATCTCGGACGGGAGGCCCAGACCGGTCACGTTGATCTCACCGATCTTGCCCGCGTCGGTCACCGCCTGGCAGGACGCCAGGATACCAACGGTCGTTGGCGCGATGATCGCCTTGAGGTTAGGGTAGGATGCCATGAGGCCCTGTGCTTCACGGTAGGATTTGTCGCTGAGGTCGTCGCCATAGACGGTGGCCACAAGATCGACGCCGTCATACTTCGGAAGAACCTCTTTAGCGGCCTCGATCCAGGCGTTCTGGTTGGTTGCCGTGGCCGACGCGGACAGGATCGCAACTTCACCACCATCCGGCATGTGATCCGCGGCAAGCTTGATGATCGTGTTGCCGATCAGCGGGGTCGAGGATGGGTTCAGGTGCATCTGGCGTCCGCCTTCAGCCACACCTGAGTCCCAGGAAATCACGGTGATCCCGCGGTCCATCGCGCGTTTCAGTGCCGGCACAAGTGCATCAGGATCGTTTGCCGAAATCGCGATGGCGTCGACACCCTGCGCGATCAGGGAGTTGATGACCTCGATCTGACCTTCCGCGGTGGTGTCGGTCGGGCCGGTGTAGATGATCTCGACATTGCCAAGCTCTCCGGCGGCCTCTTCAGCGCCTTCGGCGGCTGCTTCAAAGAAGCCGATACCAAGCGCTTTTACGACCAGAGCGATGCGCATGTTGTCCTGCGCCATCGCCGTGGAGCCAAACATGCTGGCGGCAAGGCTCATCCCTGCGACAAGAGATGTGAAAGTACGACGTTTCATGATGGTTCCTCCCAGAAAGTCATCTTTGGGTCTCGGGTTTCGGAGGCGGTCAAGAGGCCACCTCGTTTTCTTGAACGCTGCCCGACTGGGCAACGATTAGATTCACATCGGCAGCCTCAAGCATGGCCGCCGCTTTGTCAGGAATTCCTTCGTCGGTGATCACGGTCGTGATCCGGTCCAACTGGCAAAGCACCAGGCTGGAGCGCTGCGCGAATTTCGAACTGTCTACCAGAACGACAAGCTCATCCGCCTGTCCGATCAGTTTCTGTTCTGCTTGGATCAGAAGGGGATCGGCCTCCATCAGGCCGATGGGGCCCAGCCCCTGCGCCCCCATGAACATGCGCTTTGCATAGAAGTTGCGGGTCACGTCGTTGTCAAAGGGCGACAGGATTATGTTCTGTTCCCGGTAGATCGCGCCGCCTGACAACATGATCGTGTTCTTCGAATGCTTCAGCAGGTGCTCGGCAATCGGGAACGAATTGGTAAAGACCTGCATCCTGCGGTTGGCCAGCGGATGCACCATCTGAAAGGTCGTTGTGCCCCCGTTGATGATGATGCTGTCACCTTCGCCACACATCTCAACCGCCGCGCGCGCAATCGCCTGCTTCGCTGCGATATTCATGGTTTCGTTGACGACGAACGGACGGCCCGCCAGCCCGGCGAACTGCGGTGGCGTTATGGCCTCAGCGCCGCCTCTAACACGGCGTACCTTCTGTTTCATGTGAAGTGTTGAAATGTCGCGTCGGATGGTTGCTTCGGACACGCCGGTCAAGGTGCACAGGTCCCCAACCGTCACGACGGGGCGATCCTGCACCGCTGAAATGATGATCCTATGGCGTTCTTTTTCGTGCAAAGCCACCTCCCATTCACTCCACGCTGCGCATATTCGTCGCAGCTGTCAATCATTTTCGATCACTTTCAATCATTCTGCATTGCAGAATGACTGTTTGTGATTGTTTTTGATTGACATAACGATGCACACTACTAAGCCTAAACGCGATGGTGCAGTACCGACCGCTGCATCGTGAGGAGGGCAGAACGTTGAAATCCATCGAAAATCAGCTTCTTGAGAACCGCTGGGATGACGCTGTGGCAGGAGGCATGTCCGAATCGGAACTGCTTCTCTATCGCTCCAACACGCTGGGATCGGATAAGCGCGTCACAAACTATGGCGGTGGCAATACTTCTGCGAAGGTCATGGAAACCGACCCACTGTCCGGCAAAGAGGTCGAGGTGCTCTGGGTCAAGGGTTCCGGCAGTGACATCGGGTCCATGAAGCTTGACGGCTTCGCCACGCTATACATGGACAAGCTGAACGCGCTGAAGGGGCTTTATCGCGGGGTCGAGTTTGAAGATGAAATGGTCGGCTATTTGCCCCACTGCACCTTCAAACTGAACCCGTGCGCGGCCTCAATTGACACGCCTTTGCACGCCTATGTGCCGCGCAAACATGTCGATCACGTCCACGCCGACGCGATTATTGCGATCGCAGCGTCGAAGAATTCGAAGGAGCTGACCCAGGAAATTTTCGGTGACCGGATCGGTTGGCTGCCGTGGAAACGGCCGGGGTATGAACTGGGCCTGTGGCTTGAAAAGTTCTGCCTGGAAAATCCGGATGCCGATGGCGTTGTCCTTGAAAGTCACGGATTGTTCACATGGGCTGACACGGCGAAAGACTGCTATTACAGCACCATCGACGTGATCAACGTCGCGACCAAGTGGTTGGCCGAAAAGACCGCCGATGTTCCGGCCTTTGGCGGAGCGGTCCACGAGAGCCACGCCCCGGAAGGTAGGCGGGCCGTTGCCGCCCGGCTGATGCCCGCGATCCGTGGCTTTGTCAGTGGCAACCAGCACATGGTCGGGCATTTCAACGACAGCGACTCGGTGCTTGAGTTTGTGAATTCTAAGGACATGGAGGCGCTGGCGGCCCTTGGTACGTCCTGCCCCGACCATTTCCTGCGCACAAAGATCCGGCCTTTGGTCGCCGGCTTCGACCCGGCCCAGGACAACATCGACGCAGTGCTCGAAGGCCTGCCCGCGCAAGTCGCGGCCTATCGTGAGGACTACACGGCCTACTACAACCGTTGCAAACACGATAACTCGCCTGCGCTTAGGGACCCCAACGCGGTTGTCTACCTGATCCCCGGGGTCGGCATGATCACCTTTGCCAAGGACAAGGGCACAGCCCGCATTTCCGGCGAATTCTACGTCAACGCGATCAATGTTATGCGCGGGGCAAGTGCCGTCAGCGAATACTGCGGCCTGCCAGAGCAGGAAGCTTTTGACATTGAATACTGGCTTTTGGAAGAAGCCAAGTTGCAGCGCATGCCGAAACCAAAATCGCTGGTTGGTCGCGTCGCGCTGGTCACCGGCGGCGGCGGTGGCATAGGGTCGGCAACGGCAGAACGTTTCTTGTCCGAGGGCGCCTGTGTCATGCTGGCCGACGTCAATCCCGAAAGCCTCACCGCGACGGAAGGGGTCCTGACCCAGCAGTTCGGCAAGGACGTCGTGTGCACCGTCCTGATGGACGTCACGGATGAAAATGCCGTGGCCCACGCGTTGGCTGAAGCATCCGTCGAATTTGGCGGCATCGACATCCTTGTCTCGAACGCCGGGATCGCATCCTCTGCCCCGGTTGAGGAAACGTCCCTCGACCTTTGGAACAAGAACATGGACATCTTGTCCACGGGGTATTTCCTCGTCAGCCGGGAAACTTTCAAGATCATGCGGGTGCAGGACATGGGCGGATCTATCGTTTTCGTAGCCTCGAAAAACGGGCTTGCCGCCTCGCCCAATGCCGCGGCCTATTGCACGGCGAAGGCCTCGGAAATCCACTTGGCCCGTTGCCTTGCGCTGGAAGGCGCTGAGGCCGGGATCAGGGTGAACGTTGTGAACCCGGATGCGGTGTTGCGGGGTTCCAAGATCTGGGAAGGCGATTGGCTGGATCAGCGGGCTTCGACCTACGGCACGGACAAGGAGGGGCTGGAAGAGATGTACCGCAACCGATCCATGCTGAAACGCTCAGTCCTGCCGGAAGATATCGCTGAGGCCTGTTATTTCTTCGCCGCCGAGATTTCGGCCAAATCCACGGGCAACATTCTGAACGTTGATGCGGGCAACGTTCAGGCCTTCACGCGATAGGGAGACGGTCCATGAGCTATGAGAGCGCCAAAGCGCAATTCGCTGACTGGGGCGTCGACACTGATGCTGCGATCAAGGCTCTGAAGGACATCCCGATTTCCGTTCACTGTTGGCAAGGCGATGACGTGGTCGGGTTCGAAAACCAGACCGGCACCTCGGGCGGGGGCATTCAGGCAACCGGAAACCATCCGGGCCGAGCCCGCAATCCCGACGAACTGCGGGCGGATCTTGAGTTTGCCTATGCAAAAATCCCCGGGTCACATCGGTTGAACCTGCACGCGATGTACATGGACACAGACGATACCCCGGACCGGGATGAGATCGAGTACCGCCATTTCGCGCCATGGGTCGACTGGGCCAAAGGCATCGGCATCGGGCTGGATTTCAACCCGACCTTCTTTGCCCATAAAAAGGCCGACGACAACCTGACGTTGGCGCACCCCGACAAGGGCATCAGGGACTTTTGGATCGAACATGGGAAACGCACGCGGGACATTGCGGCGCAGATGGGAGCCGCGCTTGGTTCACCCTGCATCAACAACATTTGGGTTCCGGATGGGTTCAAGGATCTTCCTATCGACCGTATGGCGGCACGGACCCGGCTTGAGGCCTCGCTCGACACCATGATGGCCGAGGCGAAAACGGATATGCTGGATGCGGTCGAATCCAAGCTTTTTGGCATCGGGGTCGAGGCCTGCACGGTGGGCAGCCATGAGTTCTACATGGGCTATGCGATCCGCAACAAGACACTGCTGTGCCTCGACATGGGGCACTTCCACCCGACCGAGAATATCGCCGACAAACTGAGCGCCGTGGCCCTGTCTCTGGATGAGCTTCTGCTGCACGTGTCGCGTCCTGTGCGTTGGGACAGCGACCATGTGATCATGCTGAACGATGACATCCTGGCGATGGCACATGAACTGGTCAGCGGCGACCTGTTGGGCAAGACCCATATCGGGCTTGATTTCTTCGACGCCACGATCAGTCGTACGGCCGCTTGGGTGATCGGCACGCGCAACATGCAAAAGGCGCTTCTACAGGCGCTTCTGAGGCCCTGGGATCGCTTGCGAGCGGCGGAGGACGCGCTGGATTTCACAAGCCGGTTTGTTGTGACAGAGGAACTGAAGGACCTGCCCTACGGAGCGGTGTGGTCTGAATTTTGCGCCAGAAACGGCGCGCCTACAGGTACTGAGCTGATCACTGAGCTTGACGCTTATCAGGCCACTGTAGCGGGTCGCTGAGGCACGGTCCAATTTTGTGGAAAGTCTCCGTCTGGACAATCTATGTTGGAAAGAAGGCCAAGATTGCATTCGAAAGAAAGCGGTCGTTGCGCCGGTTACCATTGAGCGGCCGCATTGTCCGCACACTTCCCGTTCACCAATGGCTCGAATTTGCTCCCGTAGCGAACGGTCGGAATGCGGGTTACGATCACAGCATCGAGGCTAGGTGGTGAATGTCTCTTATGGGCCGACTTATTCTTGATAGACCAATACCATTCCAATCAGTGAATGGTTTGGCATTCTGATCAACTGCTCTGCAATCGGACCGTGATTTCGGACAGCCGAGACCAGGATTGGAATGTGACTGGCAGAGCAAGCGCGGCTTCAGCAAACTCCCATGAATAGCTGACAATCGAAAAGATCATTCCCGGTGTCGCATCCAAGTTTTGCGTTGCGAACCACAGGTTGAACAGGATCAGACCGATCAACAAAACGAAGATCACGCCGTACAGAATGGCTTCGGTATCCGAGAGCTTTACTTCGAACCGACGCAGTTTTTTCAAGTGGGCAAGCACCGGGCGGTCGCGGCGCTGCTCCAGTACGCTGACCTGATGCTCCATTTGCTCGTTCAGCGCACGGTTCCAGCGCCAAAACGTCGAATGAAACAGGGCGTAGACGGATATCATTCCGACAAGAACCCCGCAGGCTGACAATGCCAGTGCCGGCGAGAAGTAGAACAGCAAAACTGCCGATACGACGAATTGCACGACCCCCGAAATTGCCGAAGGCAGGATCTCCTCCAGAAAGTCGGCCAGTTCACGCCCCATTCCGATCCGGGCGTTCAGAGTTGAAATTGGCAGGTTCGAAAACCGCGCGGCAAGCGCCTTGCCCAGTTCGACGCGGATCGTTCCGTAGACACGCGTGTCGTAAATCCGCCGGATCACACCGATCAGTGTGAGGGCGACCATGAGCGTGCCTAAATGCACAAGGGGCTGAAACTCTCTGCTCAATAGTCCATCTATGGCGAAGCCGATAAACAGCGGGATCAACACAGTTAATGCCGTTTCCGCCAGGATCAGAAACCAGGTGATTCCGACCCGCCACCGAAACACGTTCAGCAACGTGCCTATTGTCAGTTTTCTGCCCCTTAGCATGCAACATCACTGATCATAGTGGATACGAACGCGGACATCGCCCGGCCAGACCGAGGCGGCCGTGAAATCAGGCTCATCCTGAGGGTTTGGAGCACCGGTTGATCCGAGACCTTCCAACAGTTTCGTTGCAGTCATGTTCAGGTCTTCATCCTTGTTTTCGTCATGAAACAACAGCACTGCATATGGGCCTTCGTTCAGGTCAGCAAACTCGTGGCTGACGCTGCCCTTGCGTGACGGTACCTGGACGTAGTCAATGGCGCTCCAGACATCCAAACTGTCAAAGCCGCGCGCATCATCAAACACAAGGATCACGATGTTTCCTTTGGCATTGCGAATGCCATCCACGGTCACGTTCAGACCATCGGCAGCGGCAGGCGTCGCCAGCGCCATCAGGGCGAAGGCGGGGGCCAGAAGGGTCCTTGTCATAGCTTTGTTCTTTCTTCAGAGGGCTGCGGAAGGGGTGGCTTGAAAACGGCGAGAACATCCTCGGTGATGGCGATCAGCACAGGCACCAGTAGCAGCATGAGGGCTGTGCCGAACAGTTCCCCAAAAGCCAGAGAGATTGCCGCAGGGATCAGATACTGCGCTTGTTCAGAGGTTTCGGTCAGCAAAGGCAGTAAACCGATCACCGTTGTCGCGGTGGTCAGAAAGATCGCCTTGAAACGTCCGATGCCTGCGCTGTTCAGCGCCAGATTCACGGGCCGACCTTCCTCGCGCGCCTGATTGTAGCGGGTGATCATGACCAGACTGTCGTTCACAATTACACCGGTCAGAGCCAGCATGCCGAAGAACGAAAACAGCGACAGAGAGACACCCATGATCAGGTGCCCGACCGCAGCCGCGATAAAACCAAAGGGCACTATGGCCAGAATGACGAAGGGCTGCCAATAGCTTTTCAGTGGCACGGCCATCAGGACATAAATCAGCACAGCCGCAAGCAGCAACGCACGTTTCAGGCCATCGCTGATATCGGCCATCTCTTCCAGTTCACCGGCGGGCAGGACTGTTACGCTTGGGTATTTGGCGCGGAAGTTCGGGACCAGTTGTTCAAATACCGCCTGTCCAACCTCTTCGGGTGCGATGCGATCGCGGTTGATGGACGCGGCCACGAGGTTCATACGCTTGCCGTCGCGGCGATCGATGGTGTCAGAGGTGTACGCGCCTTCGATTTCGGCAACCGTTTCGAGCGGCACCCAAGCGCCAGACGCGCTGCGCAACTGGGTTTGCATCAGATCGGCGAGCGTATCGCGGTTTTCCCGCGCGTTCTGCACGACCACGCGGACTTCGGACCCATCACGCCGGACCTTGGTCACCTCGGCCCCGCCAAACCCATAGCCAATCTGTCTGGCCAGGGCCTCGGCGTTGAACCCAAGGTGCCGCGCGTCCGGGCGCAGGCGGAGTTTCAGTTCGGGTTGGCCGCCCGCCAGCCCATCCCGAACATTCGCCACGCCTTCGATACTCGACAGAAAGTCTTTCATTTCGGCGCTGGCTTGTTGCAGCAGGTCTTCGTCCCTTGACGCCAGTCGAATGCGGAACCCCCCGGCAAGTGTCTCTGACCCTGTGAACTCCAACTCGGTCGCGCCTTCGACCTCACCGACCCGGTCGCGCCATTCGCGGACAACGGAGAGGATCGGGACATCCGGGCGCTCGGCCACCGGAATCATCTCCGCATATACTTGTGCGCTACCTGCGCTGTTTATGATTGTGAACACCGTCGGAACGGGCGGCGTGGCCATGCCTGCGTTATCGGCAAGCTCTGCGTTCAGATCCTTCAGAACGCGTTCAATCCGGTTCACGTTCGAGCGGGTCAGCGCGAAAGGCGCACGGGCGTCCATTTCAAGGTTCATGGTGATGACTTGCCCGGGTACTTCGGGGAAGAATACGGTCCTGACCTTGCCTTTGTACATCAGGCCAAGCCCCAGCGTTGCAGCGGCAATGAACAGGATCAGGACGGCGTAGCGCTGGCGCACTGCTGCAAGGAGCATCGGTTGGTAAATGTGGTCCCGGACCCAATACAACCCACCTTGAGCCGCGTCCTGGACCCGACCCCAGAGCCGGGTCAGCAGATAGCTGCGCTCTTGCCGCATCGCCACCTGTGCCAAGTGGGCGGGCAGAATGAGTTTGCTTTCGATAAGCGAGAAGATCAGCGTCAGGATCACGATACCAGAGAACCCGGCCAGCACTTTGCCCAACGGGTTGTCGATCAGCAGCATTGGAGCGAAAGCCGCAATTGTGGTCAGCACGCCAAAGACGGTGGCGACGGCCACGCGATGCACGCCACGTTCCGTGTCTTTGATCGGCTCTTTACCCTTGCGGCGTTCTTCGAAAACGCTTTCGCCGACCACAACGGCGTCATCGACCAGAATACCCAAGGCGATGATCAGGCCAAAAGTCGTCACATCGTTCAGCGAATAATCCACCCATTTCGAGCCCGAGACCGCAATCGCCCCCATGACCGAAACGGGAATGCCCATAGCG
Organism: uncultured Ruegeria sp.; assembly: GCF_947497005.1. Taxonomy (GTDB): domain Bacteria; phylum Pseudomonadota; class Alphaproteobacteria; order Rhodobacterales; family Rhodobacteraceae; genus Ruegeria. The sequence goes on from NZ_CANMFF010000013.1 coordinate 28,055, forward strand.
ACCCAGAAGGCCAAGCGCACGTTCAAGAACACCGACAGCATCAAAGTCACAAGGATCAACCCCTGCACTCCATTCGACCGCAACAGCGCCAGACGATCCGAGATATAGCCAGCGCTGTCCCCCCAGACCTCGACTTGAACCTGCGACGGCAACTGGCGGTCGAACTCATCAACCGTGCTGCGCACAACATCACTGATTTCCAGCAGGTTCTCTTTCTGCCCGACCAGAACCTCCATCCCGACGGTTGGTTTGCCGTTCAGGCGGAACAGGTATTCGCCGTCCTGAAATGCGTCTTCGATTTTGGCGATGTCGCCCAAAGGCACAAAGGACCCGTCGTCGCGTTCAATGATCGGCAGGGCCGCGTATTCAGGCGTGTATTTTGCCCGATCATCAGCCCGCAGATAGATCGTGCCGCCCTCGGTCTGCAGGCGACCTGCCTGAAATGACAACGAATTCCCTTCGATGGCGCGGGTCACATCCGACACGGTCAGACCATAGTGGCGCAGCAGCGCCGGATCGATTTCGATGCGCAATTCCCGCGGGATCAGACCCCAAATCTGCAGTCGTGACAGTTCTGGTTGTGCCAACAACTCTTCCTTGAGGCGTTGTGCCAGGCTCTGCAACGTGGCCGGGTCCGTTTCGCCATAAAGGTTCAGATAGAGCGCCGGAAAATTAAACCCCGAAGCTTCGATCACCGGTCGGCGCGCGGTTTCAGGCAGATCGGTCAACCCGTCGATCCGAATGCGCACCCGGTCCAGAACGGCCTGCAGTTTCTGACCACCCGCACGGCGGACTGTGACCACGCTCAGGTCGTTTCGCGACTGCGAGGTGACACTGCGCACCCCTTCCAGTCCCTCAAGCGCCTGCTCGACCTTCTGCGTCACCAGTTCGTCGACCTGCTCCGCTGTTGCGTCAGGGAACTCGATCGCGATTGTGACGCTTTCCGGCGGAATGCGCGGGAAGCCTTCGATCCTGATGTTCAGCAGCGTCTGCACCCCGAGGAGCAGGATCAGCGCCATCATCAGATTGGCTGCGACTGGATTACGGATAAACCAGGATGTCAGCGCTTGCATAGCTCAGCCCTCATTCGTTTGCGGTGTCACGCGCTGACCCGGCAGAAATGAAGCCAGCGGTGTTCTGGCCACGCGCCACGGGCCGGTCCCATCGGGGGCTACGATTGTGACTGTACCTTCCCTGCGGAACAGGATGTTCGGGCTGAGCCTTTGCAAGTGGTCCTCATCATCCACCAACCAGATGTACCCCGCACGGGTCAGGGCGCTTTCCGGCAGGGTCACGGTGTCTGCAATCCGGCGTCCGGGAATATGAACCCGCAGGAAATCTCCGGCGAGAATGCCTTCACCGGGGTTTTTGATGTCCAAAAAGACGCGCACTTGCCGTGTGTTTTGGTCCAGAAACCCTCCTCCACGTCGGACTTGAGCCTGCCCTAAGGATCCGCCCGAGCGCTGTATCAGATCAGCAGTGGCGCCAGAAATCGGGTGATCCAAAAGCGCCCAATCCGCCTGACTGAACTCTGCAACCAGCTCGAATTGCCAGTCGTCCGAGAGGTGTATCAGGGCATCGCCCGGGTTGACCGTCTGGCCAAGGCTGGCGAAGCGATGGGTGACAAATCCCGAAAACGGGGCAACAACTTCCGCGTCCTTCAGCTCATTGCGCGCTGCGTTCAGGCGTGCCTGCGCCGCCGCAACGGTTTTTTCGGCGATGCGCAATTGCGGCAGGTTCACAGCCAGCTCGTTTGGCGGTTCTGTTTCATCCCGTTCGAACTGTCGTCGTGCAACGGTTACGTTGTTCTGCGCGCGCAATAATGCCAGTTCCGCTTGCTCAAGCTCCATCTCGGCCGTAGCAACAGCACTTTGATAAGGTGCATTTTCGATTGAAAACAAAGGATCGCCCCGTTCCACCTGTGTGCCGGCCAAAGCGGCAGCATGCACTGCGGTTATGCGCCCGGACACGGCAGATCGTAGCTCGGCGTCCCACCGAGGGAGCACTTCGGCAAACGCCGAAACCCGCGCCTGCGCGGTTTCCGGGGCAACACTGACGACAGAGACGGTCGGTGGCGGAGGTGAGGTGTTTGTTGCCTGAACAGCAATTGTATCTTCGGTGTCAAACAACAGGACGACGATTGCGACAAACAGTGCCAGCGATAGTCCAATCCAGAGCCATCGTCGGGCTGGCCTTTGCTTAGTGTCCAGGGTTTTGTCCGTCATAGTCCTGTCTTTCCCGTGCCGCCGAATCCATTGCGCCTTGTGGTATGCGGTAAAGTGTCATATATTATGAACGATCGTTCGTTCAATATGAAAAAATAAAATGTCCGAAGACACCAAAAAGCCGGGTTCAATCCGGGAAAAGGCAACAGCCAAGCGTCGCAACCAGATTCTGGAGGCCGCGGTGATGTGTTTCCTTGAGCGCGGCTATCATCAGACTGGTGTCCGCGATATCGCAACGCGGGCGGGCGTGAGCCTTGGAAACCTCTATAACCATTTTCGCGGAAAACATGACGTGCTTGTGGAAATCGCAATGCTTGAACGCCGCGAGATGGAACCGTTTTTGAAAATCCTGAACTCAAATACGCCCGCTCCCAAAGTGTTGAAAAAGTTCATCAGGGCCTACGCCAAATACCTGGCTGCGCCGGAAAATGTTATTCTCACGTTGGAGATTTCGAGTGAAGCCGTTCGACAACCGGACATCGCGCGGCTGTTTGTCGAGAACCGCTCCAGCTTGACTGACGCTCTGGAGACGGTTGTTAGACGAGGGATTACAGACGGTGATTTGCGCGCTGTTCCTGATCCGCTTCAGGCGTCACAGCTGGTGATAGAGGTTCTGGAAGGCAGCGCATACCGTAGTGTGCTGTCAGAAATACCAATGACCAGGGTCATTGGGTGTACTGAAGATTTTATTCTGAATTCCCTGCTGATGCGTCAGTGATACCTGTTTTGCGTGTTGACTTAGAACTCATGAAAGTCTGCTAAGCAGAAGCCGCACCGCAGCATTCGGGCGGACAGCCAAGTTCCGCTTTGGGCCGTGCATGATGGCGAGGCGGCCAGTGGTTTCGCTTGATGCTGCGCTGCCCCCAAGGTTATCGGAAAACCCATTTTGACCGGTGCTGCGGGCTGCACCAATGTCTGGTCTGCTCTGATCTGAAGTTAATCGTTCTTAGATTAGTCACCCAAAGGCTGTGGGCCAGTTCTTCCGTGGTAAGCCGTCAACGATGCTCGAATTCGCCGCAGATTCTCTTTTGTTTCACCGGTCATCTCCTGCGCCACGGTCATGGCTAATGCATCTACAATGGCGAGGTGGGCATATCGCGAGGCTGTAGGCTTGTAAATGTCACTGTCCTCAGGCAATTCCGTGAGAAGAGCAATTTTGGATATGTCGGATAGCCTCGTATTGGGCTTTGTGATGCAGATTGTGGTGGCGCCATAACCATTGGCGACTTCGGTCGCACTAACGATTGCGTCGGCTTCACCACTCGCCGAAACAAGGAAGAGTACGTCTTCGGTTCCGAGCGCGGCGGCACGCATCTGTAGGACATAGCTGTCATTCACAAAGAATGATGGAATCCCAAGTCTAAAAAAACGGTTAGAAGCTTCCTGGGCGACGAGCGATGAGCCCCCACCTATTCCTGAGAACAGGATTTGTCGTCGACCCAGGCAGGCGTTCTTCGCTTCTTCGAGTTTTGCCGTATCGATTTGACCGCGCATTACGTCCAAGGTCGCAAACAAAGCCCCAAGGACTTGGTCAATCGCGGTATCTGCGTCAGGGCTTTCGTCATTGGCGTTTCTATACAGATATTGTGCGCTTACAGCGACATTTTGAGCCAAGCGGAGTTTGAAATCTCGAAATCCCTCACAGCCGAGGCTGCGGCAGAACCGAACCACGGTTGGCTTGCTGACCGAGCAGCGTTGCGCGAGATCCCCGATGGTCATGGCGCTGATTTCGTTGAGGTGGTCCTTTACGTAATCGGCGACCTTCTGCTCCTGAACTGCCAGTTTAGTTTCTGAATTGTGCAGTGCCGGAATCAAATCGACTGCTCCAATTCTGCCTTTAAGTGGAGGGGCACTACCATCTGATACGGGGCGAGATTCGTTCGGCAAGTTGGTAATTTCCTTATGACTGGTCATGAAACTTAGTTACATAAATTGATGTATATGGGCAAGAAGTTCGTCATGAAATCCCCTATTTGCGGTGTAAAGAGAAACTAAGTTACATTTTGTCGTTGATATTTCACCAAGTATCACGCATTGTGTAACCAAGTTACAGATTCGGATCCTGGGGAGGAATACGAATGTCGGACTGGTTCGCCAGCGCAAGTTCAAGGATAAACTCAGTCGTTGAAGGCATTGTCGCAGCTTTGATGCTGTCTCTGGTTCTGGATGTCTGGCTTGGCGTTATTGACCGTTATTATTTCCACTGGCAACTCCCGTGGCCAGAAGTGTTGGCCCGCTATTTGATGATCTGGGCCGCGCTGCTCGCGGTTTCATCTGGTATTGCGCGCAGAGATCACATCGGTCTCACGGCATTCGTCATGATGCTCCCAATTCGCTTACGGCGAGCTCTTCTTATCGCGATGGATGTATTGGCGTTGGCTTTGTTTTTGTATGTTGCGTTCTTTGGGATCAGTTTCGTGGAAAGCGGAGCGCCAAGGCAAGCAATGATATTTGGGGCAAGCCTTGCACCGTTCTACGCGGCCATTCCCGTCGCAGCGGCCTTGTCATCTGTGCAGCTGATACTTGTCCTGTTTCGTGACTTGGGTACGCACATTGACGAACCGCCCTTTGCCGTAAAGGCGGAGGAAACACTGTGATTGTCGCAATCGTATTTGTTGCACTCATTCTGTGTGGAATGCCTATTGGTTTTGCTATTGGCCTTGCCGGCGTTGTTGGGTTGATCGATATGGGAGGAACGCAGTTTCTTGCGATTGGTCCCAGTAAGATATTCAACGGCCTCAACATCTTTCCCTTTCTCGCCATGCCGTTCTTCATTCTGGCCGGTGAGATCATGAATGATATCGGTATCACCAGTCGTTTGGTGAAACTTGCGCAGGTTTTGGTCGGACGGTTTCGGGGTGGGCTGGCCCATACTAACATGTTGGCGTCAGTGTTCTTTGCCGGATTAACAGGCTCGGCGACAGCGGACGCGGCGGCCTTTGGCCGGACGCTTGTGCCAGCAATGGTGAAAGAGGGCTACAAACGCGACTATGCCTGCGCGGTCACGGCCGCGGGGTCCATCATCGGCCCGACCATTCCGCCATCGGGGCTAATGGTTGTCTACGGGTCGCTAATGGGCGTTTCCATTGCAGGCCTGTTCGCAGCCGGAGTTCTGCCAGGCCTAGTGATCTGCATGGTCTGCATGGCGGTGATCGCAATTGGCGGCAAACGGGAAAACCTACCCAAAGCGTTGCGCGGAGCGACCCCGCGCGAGATCTGGGATACGTTCGTTTCCTCTCTGACCGCCCTGGCAATGCCTGTGATCATTTTGGGTGGCATCTTGGGCGGTATCGTCACCCCGACGGAGGCAGCATCGATTGCTGTGGCCTATGCCATGTTTATCGGGGTTTTCGTCTATCGTTCGCTGACCTTCAAAGGTTTCTACGCGATGCTGGTGCGTACCGCGCGCATCACCGGGGTAATTTTCGTAATAATCGCCTTTGCCGGAATCCTCGGTTGGTGGATGAGCTTTGAACGCATTCCGCAACTGATTGCCGAAACCGTTCTGGGTCTTTCTGACAACCGCTATGCTGTAATCGCGATCATCATTGGTTTGCTGCTGGTAGTCGGTATGGTGATGGATATCACAGCCATTCTGATCATCCTTGCCCCTGTCCTTGTACCGTTGACAGAGCAAGTCGGACTGGAGCCGATCCACGCCGGCATCATATTTGTGCTGGCTCTGAACATCTCATTGATGACGCCGCCGGTGGGTGCCTGCCTGTTTGTTCTATCCTCCGTGACCGGCGAAAAGCTGGAACGGATTTCAATCAAACTGTTCCCGTTTCTAATAGCAGAAATTGCGATCCTTTTCGTCTTTGCTTTCTGGGAGAACGCAGCGCTGTGGCTTCCCCGGATGTTGGGCTTTGCCCAGTAGTTTCGCCACAAAAACCAAATCAACAGGAGAAGTATCATGAAAAAAATTCTGACAGGTGCGGCGCTGACTGCGACCATGCTTGCTAGCAGCGCATTGGCTGAAGGTGGGGTGATAAAATTTGGCCACGACAACAAAACTGACCCGTTTGAAAACCCAGCTCATGCCTGCACGGCTGTCTTTGCAAATCTTGTAAACTCGGGCACCAATGGTAGTGTTTCTGTTGAGGTCTTCGGGTCCAACCAATTGGGTTCCGCAGCAGAACACGTTCAACAGATGCGGGACGGGATCATTCAGGCAACCCTGACCTCAACTGGTGCCTTGGCCAGCTACTACCCGCGTATCGACGTGCTGAACCTGCCCTTTGCATTTAACGGCAACGCATCAACTTACAAGGTCTTTGATGGCGAGTTCGGTGAGGCACTGGCCGCTGATATCGAGGCAGAGTTGAGCGATGTGGTGGTTCTGGGCTTCCCGGACACCGGTGGTTTCTTTGCGGTAACCAACTCGCAACGCCCCATCGCAGACTTGAAGGATTTTGATGGCATTCGCATTCGCACAATGACCTTGCCGTCACATCAGAAGATCATTCAGGCGTTGGGTGCGGAAGCCTATCCACTGTCCTGGGGTGAAGTGTATTCCGGGCTGCAAACCGGAGTGATTGACGGTCAGATGAATCCTGTACCGATCATCTCATTCGCTAATTTTGCAGAGGTTCAGCAATACATGACGCTGACCAATCACCTGTTCTCACCCTACACCTTCATGATGAATCGTGCCTTTTATGAAAGCCTGTCAGAGGCAGAGCAAGCGACGATCCGCACAGCCGCTGAAAACTGCGTTACGGCCAGCCGTGGCTTGTCGCGTATCATTGAGGCGTCAGATCGCGGCCTTGCGGGCTTGATGGATCAGATTGAGGTCACTGCTCTAACTGACGAACAGCGAAGCTCCATGGCAGCTGCAACGCAGCCTGCATTTGAAGCACATGTTCAGGAAAACCTTGATGAAAAGTCGGCCGAGCTTCTAGCAAGCTTCAAGGCCGCGGTAGAGAACGCCAATAACGCGTCCTACCTCGATTGATCCTCCCTGACTGCTGGAACCAACTGGCAGCACAACTCGTCGGAGACCAACTTTTGGTCTCCGACCCAAGCAACAAATTGGATTGAACATGCGGGTCTTCTGTGCGTCCCTCGCAACCGAAACGAATACCTTTTCTCCCCTGCGTACGGACTTTTCCGATTTTGAGCAGAGCTTTTATGCACCTCCAGGCAAGCACCCCGTAACCCCAACGCTTTGCAGTGCAGTATTTCCTGCATTGAGGAAAAGGGCGCAGTCGAATGAGCTGGAGTTGATTGAGGGAACCGCTGCATGGGCAGAGCCCGGTGGGTTGTTGAATCGCGAGACATGGGCACGCTTGAAACAAGAGGTGCTGGATCAGGTAACGACTGCTATGCCCTTGGACGGCGTTGTCCTAGGCCTGCATGGAGCGATGATCTCCGAGGATTGTCTGGATTGCGAAGGCGAATTGATCGAAGCAATTCGAGCAATTGTCGGGCCGGAATCTGTCATCGGAGCGAGCTTCGATCCTCACAGCCACCTCAGCGACAGACGAGTAGCCAACGCTGACGTGATCACTGTGTTCAAAGAGTTTCCACATACTGATTTTGTCGAAGCAGGAGAGGCCTGCGTCGACCTGACGTTGCGAACTATCAAAGGCGAAATCCGGCCCGTCACTTCGGTTTTTGACGTGCGCATGTTGGATATTCTGCCGACCAGTCAGGAACCCATGCGCGGATTTGTCGATCTACTGAAGCATATGGAGGCAAATGGTGAGGTTCTCTCTGCTTCCGTCATTCATGGGTTCATGGCAGGGGATTCCCCCGACCTTGGTGCCAAGATCGTCGTACTGACCGACAATGACCAGACCAAGGCAGATCGCATTGCTCAGAGACTGGGGGCTGAGTTGTTCTCTTTTCGCGGGCAGACAAAGCCGAACTATCTGACCCCCACTGAGGCATTGTGTGAGGCTCAGAAAACTGCGCGCGGACCAGTGGTCGTAGCGGACGTTTGGGACAATCCCGGTGGAGGCGTAGCAGGGGATTCAACGCTCATTATTGAAGAAGCTATTGCTCAGAAACTCACATCCGTTGCATTCGGCACGATTTGGGATCCTATGGCGGTTCGCCTTTGCCATGCAGCCGGTGAAGGTGCAGTGTTCGACCTTCGCTTTGGCGGTAAGACATCAGCTCTGGCGGGGAAGCCAATTGACGCTACGGTTACGGTGGTTCGCAACCAGCGCAATGCGGTTCAGAGTTTTGGTGCATCCGTTGTTCCGATGGGAGACTGCTCTGTCATACGTTTGGGTGGGATCGAGGTTGTTCTGAATTCAAACCGAAGTCAGGCATTTTCGCCAGACCTGTTCACCAACCTCGGCATCGATATCACTGACAAGAAGATACTGGTCGTAAAGTCCACAAACCACTTCCACGGCGCGTTCTCCGACGTCGCTTCTGAGATTATCTATGCCGCCGTCGAAGGCCCCTATCCGAATGATCCCACCAAAACACATTACAAGAACCTGACACGTCCAATTTGGCCCATCGTCAAAAACCCTCACAAGGAGGTTGTGGAATGATTTTTGCCGGTATCGACACACCGGCTGTCCTGGTCGATCTAGATATTGCCGAAGCAAACATCGACCGCTTTCAACAGCATTGTGCGAAACACGGACTCAGCGTTCGACCGCACATCAAAACCCACAAACTTCCTATGCTGGCGCGACTGCAGCTAGAGGCTGGTGCAATTGGCATAACATGCCAGAAAGTGAGTGAGGCCGAGGCAATGATTGCTGACGGCGGCATTGATGACGTGCTGATTACTTTTAACATTCTCGGCGACGCCAAACTGGCGCGATTGCGCACCCTCTCCGAAAAGGTGAGCCTTTCTGTTGTCGCGGACAACGAAGAAACTGTAGACGGGTTAGCGCGGTTCTTTGCGGATGCTCCAAACCCGCTCGGAGTGTTGGTTGAATGTGACACAGGCGCGGAACGATGTGGCGTAACCACGCCTGAGCAGGCAAGGGATCTCGCGCGCTACATCGATGCCCAGCCGGGCGTCTCGTTTCTCGGCCTTATGACCTATCCGCCTGTAGAACAGGAGGCGAAGGTACAGGAATGGCTCACCCAGGCCAAACATGAAATCGAAGAGGTCGGGCTGCCTGTACGCGTCGTTTCCCATGGTGGTTCGCCGGGCATGTGGCAAGCGCAGGATGCTCCCGTTGCAACCGAATACAGGATTGGCACTTACATCTATAACGACCGTTCATTGCAGGCACGGGGTGTTTGCACCTGGGAGGACTGTGCATTGAGCGTTCTTGCCACGGTGATCTCGGTCCCGGCAAACAATCGTGCCGTTATCGATGCGGGATCAAAGGTGCTGACCTCTGACCTGTTGGGACTGGAAGGCCATGGATACGTGATTGGTCGGCCGGATATTTTGGTTCAGGGCCTGTCCGAGGAGCACGGCGTGCTGGTGGCAGATAAAATCGACCTGAAAGTTGGCGAGCGTGTCCGGATCGTTCCCAATCATGCCTGTGTCGTCACTAACATGGTGGACCAGATTGAAACCATTCGTGGAGATCACGCGTTGGGACAAGTTCCCGTCGCGGCACGTGGCAAAGTTCAATAGCTGACGCAAACACTGCCCATAGTTTCTGAAGGCGACGGGTATCAATAAGGTGCACTATGGCTGACCTCATATGTTTGGGAGAGCCCCTCTTCGAGTTGACCGCTTGCCCGAATGGCTCGTTCAAAGGCGGGTTCGGTGGCGATGTCTCTAACGTTGCTGTGGCTGCTGCAAGACAAGGGACAAACGTCGCTTTGATCGCATGCATCGGAGGTGATCATTTCGGTGAGAAACTCAGGGGTTTGTGGTCCCGAGAAGGCGTAAACCACGAACATGTGCAGTCCGCTTTAGGCGAAGATACCGGGCTATACTTTGTCTTTCATGATGAACGTGGGCACCATTTTGTTTATCGTAGGAAAGGCTCTGCCGCGAGCCGGATGCTGCCTGCTCAGGTTCCAGATGATGTGATCCTCAATGCCCGGATGTTCTATACTTCTGGGATCAGCTTGGGGGTAAGTCCTGAGTTAAAGTCAGCAACCCAACATGCAATCCAAACCGCGCAAGCGTCAGGTATTCAAATTGCCTTCGACCCCAATTTACGCACGGCTCTATGGCCGTTGGACAAGGCGCGACAGATAACCCACGAAGCAATGCGCAAGTGCAGCATTGTCTTGCCAGGGCTCGATGATGCCCGCCAATTGACGGGTCTTCACAGCCCTGAGGAAATCATCAGCTTCTACCATGATCTGGGTCCTGAAGTTGTTGCTCTTTCACTTGGCGCGGACGGCGTTTCTGTGTCTGAGGGGCAAGGCATACACACTATCTCCGGTGTAGTGGTTCGAGCGGTTGACGCCACCGGTGCCGGAGATTGTTTCAACGGAATATTCCTGTCTGCCTACCTGAAAAGCAAAGATGTCCTGAAATCAGCTGAGCTCGCGAACCGGGGAGCAGCCCTATCAACCACGGGCTATGGCGCCGTGGATCCAATTCCTTACGGAAAACCCTAACAGAAGGAAGGCACTTCAATGATTGAGAAAAAGATCGCGCGTTTGGGCGATGACAGAACTGGAGCAGGCGGGCAACCGCTTCCCTTTGCACCTGCGGTAAGAGCCGGAGATTTTGTGTTCATTTCCGGACAGGTTGCGATGAAAGAAAACGGCGAAATCGAAGCGGGCGGTATTGAAGCGCAAACCCGGAAAACGATGGAGAACCTGATGGCGGCTCTGGCGCTGGCTGACTGCACCCTGGATGACATCGCAAAAGTCGGTGTCTGGCTGGATGATCCACGCGACTTTTGGACGTTCAACCGGGTCTATGCGAGCTATTTTCCCAACGGAGGCCCAGCACGCTCCACGGTTCGTTCACAAATCATGGTAGACGCCAAGGTCGAGATTGACGCGGTCGTATACAAACCGCTTGGCTAATTCTCACGATCCTCGCACCAATTGCGTAGAGCTGGCGTTCTTCGCCAGCCCATTTTCTTAAAGTTGAATAGAGCAACATTCTAGCAGGGCTTTTCTGTGACGTTCTAGGGTAATATGGACGTTAATGTTTTAAAAGGTAATGGCCGTTAGTCCTGCGTTACAGCCGTTAACTTCTCGAAATTGCTGCGCCGCGCGTGAATGGCCGATTTCGGGATGCCGGGGTTGCCAGATTTGGCGTGCGCTGAATGTCCGGAATGGGCCGCGCTCTACAGCAACTCGCAACGATCGTCTTACTCGTGGGTGCGAAGTTTCGTTGGATTGTAGATAGGGAGTGCTGCGATGGTTGCTTGCGTGTTCAGGCCGCCGCCTGACATGGTCAGCTTCGTTCCAACGGCCAGTCCTGGAACAACATGCGCAAGGGCAAGGGATTTACCCATCCGGTGTGAGTAGCAGGGGCTGTTGATTACGCCGACAGGTTCACCATCCAGTGACAGCGTTTCACCACCGGGCACCATGTCGGGGTGATCTATGTCCAAGCACACATTGTTTACTTTTTCGGCCCCCTTTGCCGCCACGACAGCTGCTTTTCCGCGATAATCGGCCTTGGTTGTGCTGACGGTGAAGCCGAGGCCGACCTCCCATGGAGTATTCTCCGCGGTCATGTCATAGCCGTAAAACAACAGCCCGGCTTCGATACGCACCTTGTCCAGAGCAGCAAAGGAACAGGGCATGACGCCCACCTGCACGAGCTTGCCCCAGATGTCCGTGATCACCGTTCCATCTGCAAAAATCTCATAACCACGTTCGCCAGAATAGCCGGTGCGCGAGATGCGGCAGGGATGGTCAAAAAGTGTTGCCGGTGTGTGATCGAAATAAGCCAATTCGGCCAGGTCGATATCCGTGTGGGCGTTCAGGATCTCCAAAGAAGCAGGGCCATGCACCGAAAGGTCATGCAGATCGTCGATAAAGTTGATCTGGACGTCGCGCCCTGCCGCTGAGGCTTCCAGCAGCGCCATGGTGTCGCCGGAGCAGTGCACAATCATCCATTCATTGTCGCCATTGTTCGACACGATGGCATCGTCGGCGATCCTGCCCTGATCGATCAGAGCGCAGAGGTAGGCTGCCTTGGCCCCTGTAAAGATCGCTGGAGAGACGCATACGCACTGACCCGCATTTGCATAGATGTGGAGTGCCGACGACATGGTGTCATCGAACACCAGCGGCGAATTGACGTTGATATTGGCTTGCATCACGGCGTCGCGCTCCATCACATCGTGCCCAAAGACCAATCGCGCCATTTCGATACTGTCCTGCGCGCGGTCTGGCGCGGTGACCGATCCCATAAAGGGCTTGGTCGACATAGTGAGGTGGGCCGACACCATATCCAGATGTCGCTTGTTCACGGGTACATCCGTCGGCTCAACTACGGTTCCACGTGAATGATGCAGGGCAGGGGAGCTGTAAGTGAGTTTCACAACGTTACGGAAATCTTCGAGCGTTGCGTATCGCCTGCCCTTGGACAGATCGCTGACAAAGGGCGACCCGTATCCCGGCATCAGAACAACGTTGTCGCCGCCAAGGGTCACAGTTTTGGCCGGATCCTGGCTGTGCAGTCTGAATTCGGGCGGTGCCGTGGCACAAAGCGCGCGCGCATGGCCCGGTTCAAAACGGACGCGCTCCCCGTCGACACGGGCGCCGGGCGCGGCAAACAATTCGAGCGCTTCGTGATCGCCCCGGAATTCGACGCCTATCTTTGTTAGAATCTAGTCCGCCTGGTCTTCGATCCGCGTCAAGACCGCGTCGTTCAGCAATTCGTGTGCAAGTATCTTTCGCGTCGTGAACGGAGCGCCTGGGGACATCGTGTCAAGACACGACGACCGATCACAACGGGACCGGCTGCGGCGCACTGTCGGTATTTGCGTTTCCATGGTGACGTTCAAAGCACTCAAATGCGTAGCTCCAAATTATCTGTTCCCTGACAGGATTGGTGGTTCGTGCGTGTTTGGAAATGAAGAATTCTGGCCGTCGCGTTCAAATGTTTTATACAACAGGGATATGCGCCATCACTTTCATCATCACGATCTCCTGCGGCTGTTCGCCGAGATTGCCCGACATCCAAGTTTCTCGGACGCTGCCGCAGCGCTGAACATGACCAAGGGCGCGATCAGTTATCAGATTAAGACGCTTGAATCTGACCTGGGGATGGTCCTGTTCCGCCGAACGACGCATGGTGTTACCCTGACGGAGGAAGGGCTGAAACTGTTGGTGGCATGCCAGTCTAGGTATGAAGAAATTGAAGCCGGTATTCTGGAGTTGAAGGGGAGAACCTCGCGATCCCTGACCGTTGGCGTGTCGACCTATTTTGCGGCGCGCTGGCTTTCTCCGCGCCTGATGACGTTCATGCAACGCCACCCGGATGTGCAGTTGCGCATTCAGCCGATGATCCAGTTTTCTAATCACGAGATGCAGGATGTTGATCTGGCGATCAGATGGGGAAAAGGGGATTGGAGCGAGGGCAAGGTGACCCCGTTCATGCCATTGCCGCCCTATCCCGTTGGAAATGCCTCCGTGGTTCGAATAGTTGCGGAGTTGGGAATGGATGTCGCCATATCACAGCTTACGTTTCTTAGGGATCGGGACAACGGCAACGCCTGGTCCGAATGGCTGATCTCCGCACATTTGCCTCAGCATGTGCGTCAAGATGTGTTGATCGTCCTCGACCCCAATGTTCGCGTGCAAGCCGTCATCGACGGGCAGGGCATCGCCTTGATGGATGACCTCGTGTCTGCTGATCTAGAGGCGCAACGGCTGTTCCGGTTGTCCGACATCGAACTGCCCGACTACGGATACTTTCTTGTTCAGCCACATAACACCGTTGCGACGGAGGCCGTGGCCGCCTTCTCGGAATGGCTGACCAACCAATCCTGACCACATTTGGCTGTAACATCATCGACTCGATTTTTATGCGGCGTATAACATAGAGTCACGGAGACACCGATATGACAACCGGACACATCATGATGGCCATGAGCCTGGACGGTTTTGTTGCAAGACCCGACCACTCGCTCGACTGGCTGAACAAGCAAGCGACACAGGGCGAAGATCACGGCTTTGCCGCGTTTCAGGGCCGCATGGATGTGATCATCATGGGATCCGGTTCGCTTCGTACCGTGCTGGGTTTCGGAGACTGGCCGTATACTATTCCCTGCATCGTGATGAGCCGCACAATGACTGACGAAGATATTCCGGAGGATCTGCGCGGCAGGGTCGAGGTTTCAAAACTTGAGCCCAAAGCCCTGATGGGCTCGCTGGATAAGCGTGGTTTGAAACGGGCATATGTCGATGGCGGCGCGGTTATTCGATCATTTATTCAGGCGGGTCTTGTCGAGGAAATGAAAATAACCGTCGTCCCGATCCTTCTCGGCGACGGCATTCGGATATTTGACTCCAATGACACGGACATTGATCTGGAGCTGGTGACGTCGACCCCATTCCCGTCCGGGCTAGTGGACCTTGAATACAAGGTGAAACGATGACCAAGGTTGCGCCCGTTGCCTACCCCTATTATGTCGGGGATCACTTCGTTGCAGGACATGCCTTGCTGGCAATAACGGTAGAATACGGAGAAACTGGTATTCATTCCTTTCTGGTTGGCGAAAACGGCATAGTTTATAAGGCAGATTTTGGTCCGGAGACACTCTGAATTGTAGCTGAAATTTCTGCCTATGATCCAGACACGAATTGGTGGTCACTGGTCGAGTATTATTTGGATTGATAGTGGCGCTTAAGCTCTGAGAATTGCTGAGGCCACTATTTATGGTTCGTGTGACAAGCTTCAGTTCGATGGTTACGTGTATTGAACAGGTTCAGCCTGGTTCGCTCTTGCAACACCCATTGTGACTGCGAGCAAATTGCCCATCTTACGATTTGTTCCATTCTTCTGCCTTCATACGTTTAGACTGAATAACCGGAAAGTCCGCAAAGCCGTCATTGGCACCATTCTTGGAAGCCTGTTCCGCCAACTTTGATACAGGAAGGGCAGGGAGGCAATGTCTGCATTGAGCCCTGAGCCGTCATTTCTGATCCGACAGGTCGCTGCGTACGCATTCGGCAGGTCGCAGCCCAAAGCGGACAGGCTTAACCTATCTGCGATCGACTCTGGCGGGGTTCCTTGGTGTCAACGCATCTGCCCTCCGCTATCTGGTGGATACAGGTCATCTGAAACTGTTTTGAGCGCGTCATCCGGTGTCCCGGAAGTCGGTGCAGGTGGTGTCGTATGACGCCGTCGATCAGTTTATTGAGCGCTATGTTCCTGCAAAGCACTATGCTGAGTTTCTTGGGGGCAGCACGCGGAAAGTCGGCGACCAACTCACAATTGAGCGAGTTCCGTTTATCCAAATGCCGGAAGAGTGTGGTGGACGCATATTCAGGCGGAGTGAGGTGCTCTTCGGCATGGAAGAACTGGCCAATCGCCTGCCGCTCTCGCATGATGAAATTGCCTGGCCGGAGTTGTGAAGGTGTTGAGATGAGCAGAGAAAGCAAATTTCTGAGTCTGGTGCTTCGGCACAAACCTGAAGAGATCGGTCTCCAGCTTGATAAGCACGGGTGGGCCCGTGTTGATGATTTGCTGCGGAAACTGAAAAAAGCCAATCGCAAGCTAAGCCGCGACGAACTCACTCAGCTTGTCGAGAGTAACGATAAGAAACGCTTCACCCTGTCTGATGATGGCCAGCGCATCAGAGCAGCTCAGGGCCATTCAGTTGATGTGGATCTGGGACTAGAACCTCAATGTCCGCCGGACGAACTATACAACGGCACGGCCAGCGCAAATTTGGATGCGATATTTTCCGACGGGTTGAACCCCGGACGCCGCAAGCAGGTTCATCTTTCGCTGGACCCGGATACAGCTGAACGCGTTGGGCAACGACACGGAAGACCCATCGTATTGCGTGTTGATGCGCAACGCATGTTCGAGGACGGTTTTGAATTCTTTTGTGCCGACAATGGCGTTTGGCTCACTGACAAAGTGCCGGCGATTTACTTAGGGTTCGGCAGAATCGCAGAGCAGTAGCTGAGCTGTAAAACTTCAGACTTGATCTGACTGACACCTCAGCTTGTGGGACTGAGAATGGGTTGCTGGCTGTCCGATATCTCGGAATGAAATAGTCTTGGAAATCCGGACAGTTGGCTAGGGTGTATCCCGTACCTTTTGGAGGGATACGAGATGGTGAAACGCCGGAAGTTTAAAGATCAGTTCAAAGCCAAGGTCGCGCTTGAGGCGCTGCGTGACGACAAGACGATCCAGGAGATCGCAGCGCGGCAACAGGTGCATCCGAACCAGGTGAGCACATGGAAGCGCCAGGCAGTCGAAGGCATGGCGGATGTGTTCGCTCGGGGCGGCAAACCTGACGGCCCGAGCGAAGCGGAGGTAAAAGAGCTGCACGCCGAGATCGGGAGGTTGGTCGTCGAGAACGGTTTTTTTTGTCGCAAGGCCAACAACAAGAAGGATATCGCAGCAGTCATGGCAAGTGTTGCGCTCGGTGACGAGAACGGATGCGAAGCCGTTTGTGAGCATCCTTGCTTATCCGATTGTCTCACTTTAGTGCATGAGTATTTTCGAGAAGCGCCGTGTTCACCAGACGCATTTGATCTGAAATTCTCATGCGGTGGCGTCTTTGGCCGGGGAGGCGAGCGCCATCGGCCGCTTCAAACTTGCGTAAGAATTTTTCGCTATGGGTTTGCCAATCGCGTCCCGCGAGCAGATCTGGTGACAAAGCCAAGAAAATCTCCCCTCCGCGAGGATGGCCACCATCACCGTTGTCGGCTTCAGCAGCCTCATAGCTAAAGCGCTCCCCGATCGCACCTGCGGCCAGTAACTCAACCATGAGAGCGATAGCTGATCCTTTGTGACCGCCAAACGGAAGGAGTACCCCATCCAAAATAGCGTTCGGATCGGTCGTATCGTTTCCCTCTTTGTCCAGGCATGTCCCCGATGGCACGGCATGCCCATCCCTTGCCGCTATTTTTACGTCACCGATCGCCATTGACGCCGTCGCCATGTCAAAAACAACAGGTGGCTTGTTCAAACGTGACCAGGCGAATGCCATCGGATTGGTACCAAATAACGGTTGTCTCGATCCATAAGGTCCGACCGCAGGTGTGTAATTCACGCAGGCCAGACCCACCAACCCGTGATCGGCCAGAGCTTCAACTTCAGGCCATAGCGCGGCAAAATGGTGAGAATGAGTAAGTGCCATAACCGCAACACCCAATTGTTTTGCGGCTTTGGCAAGCTTCGGAATACCCCGTTCGATGGCCAGCGGCGCGTACCCGTTGTCCCCATTTGCGGAAATGATGGCGGGAGTTCGGTTAAAAATTTTGGGCACTGCCGCTCCGTTCACCTTGCCGCTTCGCAATGACGCAACATATCCGGGAATGCGAATCAGCCCATGGGAAACTGAGCCATCTCTTTCGGCAGTCGTTACCGTGCGCGCAAGTGCGTTTGCGTTGTCGGCATCACACCCATTCCGCTCAAAAACCGAGCGGGCGAGGTCTTCAATTTCATCCAGACGCAGTTCGACGGTTTCCATATCGGCCCCCTCAAAAATTCAGCGTGGTTAGAACCACAAATTGAAAATTGACCCCGCCCGTTGGGCGAGACCATTCAAGATCACTTATTCGGCGATAATCTCAATTCCGTAGGGCATCGCGTTTTCGCAGATGGCTTCCCACACCGTTTCTGCCCAGCTAACCGGGACATAGATCTCGAATGCGTTGTCACCGACGCATTGGATCAGCTCGCCCACATGATGAATGCCGGATTGCAAAAACCGCCCTTCGGGAAAGGCATCATCTGAGACGTCGACCGCAATCAGCTGCGAAAGAACATCCCGAGACTTACGTCCCGAAAGCGAGATCACCGTCCGAGCGTGCGATAGATCAAGCGTCGCGAGATCTGCGGACATGTAGTCAGACAGATTCCCGGTATTTTCGATGAGGATTTTGTCGGGCGCAATTCGCCATGTGGTTCGGCCCTTTGCCATTGACGCAAGAGAATAGCTTCCAAGCCCGCCAAGACCGAGATCCGACAGGACCTTGATAGCCGCGGTCTCAAACTCCTGCCACCCGGCGATCTGCCACAGATCGCGCACAGGGCGCTCGCCCAGCGTAATGCCGGTGTCGCCCTGTGCGCCGAGGCGGCCTGCTTGAAGCTTTGTGTTAAGGGAGGATTTTAGCTCAAGCATTTTGCCGCTCTCCTTTCGGATCAAAGAAGTGGTGCGACACCACCTTTGCAGTCAGTGTCTCATCGCCAACGAAGTTCACCACACGGACAGTTTCACCTTTCCGGGATGAGCCGTTTTTCAACAGGGCAAGGGCGATGTTTTTTCCCAGAGCAGGCGAGTAGGTGGTGGAAGAGACTCGCCCATCGCCATGCCCCTTTGTCTCCCCCGTCTCCGGGAAGAGAATGGAACCGGATTTGGTACCCGTAGCACCGTCGATTTCAAGACCAACCAAGGTCGGACGTTCCGGATCTTTCAAGACCGGACGTTTCCGCAAGATCAAGCCAACAAACGGCTTCTTCGATGATGCAAACGCTTCGAGGCCAAGATCCTTCGTCGTTGTCCGGCCTTCAAGTTCGGGCCCGGCAACGTGCCCTTTTTCGATCCTCAGCGCGCTCATGGATTCCGTGCCGTAAGGCTTGATCCGATACTTCTGGCTTTGTTCATGAAGAGTTTCCCAAACTGCGCGAGCATAGCCCGACGGGATGTACACTTCATAAGCCAGCTCACCAGAATACGGCATCCGGTGAATTCGGACCTCGACCCCATCAAGCTTGGCATAAGTAAAGTGATTGTTGGGCAGTGCTTCACGGCTCAGATCAGCACCCTTGAAGACGTTCGACAACAAGTCGCGGGATTTTGGGCCTGCCACAGCGATGGCAGCCCATTGATCCGTTACAGTGGTCACATGGACTTTCAGGTCTTTCCAGGCGGTTTGCAGAAGATGTTCCGAAAAAGCCGGGACCTTTGCGGCATTCGCTATGGTGGTCGACATGAAGTAGTCATGTTCACCCAAACGCGCCGTGGCCCCGTCGTCCATGACGAAACCGTCTTCACGCAACATCACGCCGTAGCGCAAGCGTCCGACCTGCAATGTCTTCCATCCGTTGACATACATCCGGTTCAGGAATTCAGCAGCGTCGGGGCCTTGAACAGCGATTTTTCCGAGGGTCGAGACATCAACCATCCCAACATTCTCGCGCACATGAGTTGCTTCGCGAATATAGGCCTCGTCGAGACCTTCGCCTGCCTCCGCGTAGTACCAAGGCCGCATCCAGGCCCCGGCTTCGGTTATCTTGGCGCCATTCTCGACATGCCAGTGGTGTATTGGCGAAAGCCGCGTTGGCTGGAAGTGCTTTCCATGTTCGTGGCCAACCAAAGAAGCCATTGAGATCGGAGTAAACGGAGGCCGGAAGGTTGTGGTTCCGACTTCTGGGATTTTCTTTCCCCGAAGCTCTGACATACGCGCCAGCGCATTGACGTTAGAAAGCTTGCCTTGGTCGGTCGCCATCCCCGTCGTAGTGTACCGTTTCAGGTGCTCAACCGATACATAGCCTTCGAGGTGGGCCTGGTCGATGTCGCTGATTTTGACGTCATGCTGGAAGTCGACAAAGGCTTTGCCCTGACATTTTCCATTGGTGCCGACGACTGCCCAGATCGGTTCGATGCCTCGTTGCCAGTACCCATTTTGGCCATGAGAACATTATTCGCTTCTGCGATCGTCCGTTCTCATCCGTCTCCCAGATAGATGCGGCCTTGTTGGAAAACCTGTGGAATCTGGTCAAACCTGACGATCACCTATGCGTTTTGGGAGACTTTGCCTTTGGCGCGAAGGCGAAAGACAGCGCATACGTCGAGACAATCTTCACTCAACTTCCAGGAGCAGAGCGACATCTGGTGATTGGGAACCATGATTTGGAGCCAACACTGGATTTACCCTGGGACTCCGTTTCGAACTACAAGGAACTTCGAGACGGCCCGCAAAACCAGTTGAATACACTTTGCCACTACCCAATGGTCACATAGAACCACGCCCGCAGAGGGGCGTTGCAGTTCTTTGGTCATGTCCATAACAACTGGCGTGGCACGCGGAACTCGGTGAGTGTTTGCGTTGATGTCTGGGACTTCAAACCCGTTACCTTCGATGATGTTGCGCGACGGGCGAAAAAACTGCCGGAAAACAGGCATTGGGCAGACGTGGAACCGAGATCGTCTCAGTTTGAGTTCGGGGAGTGAGGCTGGGTGGCTGGTGGTTAATCAGACATATTTTGGGCGTGAAAGATGCGACTCGGACCTTCGCTGCGACAAGTTGTAATGGTGGCAATGCGAGACAAAACGGCCCTTGCCCTTTCAGAACGAAAGGCCGCTTTGGACGCTTTGCGACAGCAGCGAAAAACAGCAAGGGCGGCAAAGCTGACCTTCGCTGTGAGCGCGAACCGATGTAGGCGCCAGCAAGAAAGCCGACATTCAAACGGCGGGCATTTCAGAGGTTAAATTGCCCCAGCGCCAGTTGGTTCTGAACCTAAATGCAGACAAAATACTGAGTTATCGACTTGGAGATCGATTGCGGAAGAGATCGTTAAGACTAAACTTTCCAAGTTTGCGGCACCTAAATAGCTCCCGGACAGAAGCGGTACGACTCTGTGATTGCAAGGCATTCGCTTAGCCTGCAATGTTGCATGGCAATTCTCCAATCCTAAGAGGACCATCCATGTCTCGACTTTCAGAACGCAAAGATTTTGCTGTCGCGGTCTGCGAGGAGGCTGGGGTATTAGCCCAAAGGTATTTCGCGGATCGGGGTAACCTTGTCGTTGATCAAAAAGGCGCTCAGGACTGGGTCAGCGAGGCGGACAGGAATGTCGAGACATTCATTCGTCAAAGGATTGCGGAGGTGTGGCCCAAAGATGGGGTTTTTGGTGAAGAGCACGGCGCGGTAGCAGGCGAGAGTGGCTTTGACTGGGTGATTGACCCTATCGATGGAACGACTAATTTCGTCAACGGCATACCTGCATGGACTATTGTCCTGGCGGGTGTCACCGAAGGGAAAACAGCGGTCGGCGTGATCCGTGATCCAAATGCGGATGAAACTTTTGTGGCAACGCGCGGAGAAGCAGCGACACTCAACGGATCACCAATGCGAGTCGCGTCAGGGGTGGCGTTGCGGGACGGAACAGTCGCCGTAGGGTATTCGAACCGGGTCAAGACCCGCCATGTTTTACCTGTAGTCGAGAATCTGATCGAGCATGGTGCTATGTTTCACAGAAACGCCAGCGGAGCGCTTTCATTGGCCTACGTCGCTGCCGGACGCCTCTTGGGTTATGTGGAGGAACACATGAACGCCTGGGATTGTCTGGCTGGACAATTGCTGGTCGCGGAAGCGGGTGGCGTTGTTGAGGATCAGAACGCCGATGCTATGATCCGAGAAGGTGGGCGCGTAATAGTGGGTACTCCGGATGTTTTCGAGACGTTGCTTGAAATCGCAGAAAACGCCTGGAACGCTTAACGTCTACGCAAACGAAATCCAATGTGAAGCAGGTTTGAGCGTCGAAAAATCTGCCTGCCAGAAATGGCCTTGTGAGGGCTGGTCGTATTTGCGGTCAATCGAGCAATACGAAAGTGCGCACCACAACAACGTGCCGACCGCTCCGTGCGTAACAATTGCAAGATCCCCGGCACCATGCATCTGGACAATCTCTGTTACTGCCCGATGAATGCGTATCTGCGCCTCGACAGCTGTTTCCCAACCGCGATAGCTCATTTCCGGCTGAGCAAAGAATGCATCAGCTGCTGCCTCGAAATCGTCCCGAGGCAAATAACCGGTGGCGCTGCGGTCGTTTTCACCAAGACCCAAGTGGTAATTTACGGGTAGCGTTCGTGGTGCTGCAAGGATCTCGCCTGTTTCACGGGCCTTTCGCTCGCCACTGGTCCAAATCTGTGCGACTTTCGACAAGACTTCATTGGATGCAAATTCAGTAGCGCGTTTGCGGCCCGTCGCACTCAAGCCCCACTCTGTTATCGGGACGACCCGATCGATATAAACCTCGGGATGTGTGATGAGCACAAGTTTCGGCATTTAGTCCGGCAAAAGCACGGGCCCTTTGTCAGCAAAGCCCATCCTGATTTCGGTGCCAGGTTCAAGCGGCGCATCGACATCATCGTGGACGGCAAAAACCTGACCGAATGCACCGATCAGCGTGTATTCCATCCGAACGCCAACATAGGTCGCCTTAGCCACTTTGGCTGGAATACCTTGATCTGAACCGATCACCAGGCGTGAGGGTCGCACGGCGATGGTTGCGGTCCCTTTGGACAAGCCGCGGCGTGGCAGCGAGTGGCGGTAGCCTTCGATTTCGATGGTTGCCATGTCGCCATCTGTATCCACGATTTGGCAGTTCAAAAGATTCGCCTCACCGATGAAATCGGCAACAAACCGGTCATTCGGGGCATCATAAAGTTGGCGTGGAGTGCCCATCTGAGCGATCGCTGCGTTGCGCATGACAACAATCTCATCCGAGACCGCCAGTGCCTCCTCCTGATCGTGGGTCACGTAAACAACTGTTAAACCGAGGTCTTGCTGGATTGCCCGAATATCCTCACGAACCTGACGGCGAAGCTTGGCGTCAAGGTTGGACAACGGCTCATCAAACAGCAGTACTTGCGGCTCAAGAACCAGTGCGCGTGCGACGGCTACACGCTGTTGCTGGCCGCCGGACAGCTCTGACGGCAGACGGTTATCGAACCCCTTAAGGCCAACCAACTCCAGCCCATCAGAAGCGCGCTTGCGGGCCTCGTTCTTAGCGAAGCCCGAGAACGTGAGGCCATACATCACGTTCTCCAGTACGCTCATGTGCGGGAACAGTGCGTAGGACTGGAACACCATTGATACGTCCCGGTCAGTTGCGGGCAGCTTTGTGACGTCACGATCACCAATCAAGATCTTGCCCGAACTTGCCATCTCTAACCCAGCGATCATACGCAGTGTCGTTGTCTTCCCGCAGCCCGAGGGGCCAAGCAACGTGACAAGTTTTCCTGCTTCGACATGAAGATTGATGTTGTCGACCGCGACGACATCCTTGCCGAACACTTTCGACACATTTTCAAAGCGAACCGGGGCGGCCTTTGAGCCGATTTTTCTGTCGGTCATGGCGAAGTCTCCGTTCCCAGCAGCGTGCGTCGGCCGATCTGGACCCGGCCAACGAGAAGTTGCAATAGTCCGACGGCCGCCAGCATCACAATGATCAGCGTTGTCGAATAGGCGATGGCCAGACCGTAATCATTATTCTCGACCCGCCCGATAATATAGCTGGTCGCCATGTCGTATTCCGCGCTGACCAGAAAGATGACGGCGGAAATCGCCGTCATGGCGCGAACAAAACTGTAGACAAGCGCCGCCAGTATCGCCGGACGAAGAAGTGGAAGGATGATATTTCGAAACGTCTGCCACGAGTTCGCACCTAGGGTCAGCGAAGATTCATCTAGGCTACGGTCAAGCTGCGACATGCTGGCGATACCCGCACGGACGCCGACCGGCATGTTGCGAAAGATAAAGCTGACAACCAGGATAACGCCTGTACCAGTGATTTCGATTGGCGGAACGTTGAAGGCAAGGATGTAGCTGACGCCGATCACAGTGCCGGGGATCGCGAATGACAGCATGGTGCCGAATTCAAAAGCGTTCTTGCCGGCAAAACTCTGCCGGGTCAGCAGATAGGCCGTTACCAGCCCAACGGCGGCGGTCAAGGGTGCGGCGATGGCAGCGATGGTGATGGTAGTCCAGAAACTGTCCCAAGCTGCTCCGGTCCAGCGAATGCCCTCTTCTTCGAAGCGAACGGAGAAAGCCGTGACATAGTGTTTGAGCGTAAGTGAGTTGTTGACGCCCCATAGCTCGACGACACTGCCATAGACGATCATCGCATAGACGATAATCGTGAACAAACCCCAACCTAGGGCCACAACCAGCACAGGCACAGAAAGGCCGCTTGGCATCAGAGGGTGTACGCCTGCGTCGCCTTTACCGGTGACGGTGGTGTAACTTTTCTTACCCAGCCAAATGCGCTGCGCGTAAAAAGCGGAAAGGGTGAAGAACAAAAGCACCATGGCCAGAACCGCAGCGCGCCCCTGATCGTATTGAGCGCCGACAATGGCAAAGAAAATCTCGGTCGACAACACATCGAAGTTGCCCCCCAACACAAGGGGGTTGCCGAAATCCGCCATGCTTTCGATGAACCCCAGAAGAAAAGCATTGGCCAATCCTGGGCGCATCAAAGGCAACGAAACGGTCTTGAAGGTCTGCCATCTGCTAGCCCGTAACGTCTGGGCTGCTTCTTCCATCGAAGGTGAGACACCTTCAACCACGCCAATCAGAACGAGGAAGGCGATAGGCGTAAATGCCAGCGTCTGAGCAATCAAAATACCGGGCATACCATAAAGCCAGCGCGTTGGCTGCGTGCCAAAAAGCTCGGCAAAGAACTGGGTGACCGAACCGGACAGACCAAAAAGCAGAATTAGTGCAAGGCCAATTACAAAAGGTGGCGTGATGATCGGCAGGACGGTCAAAGCCCGCAGCGCGCGCTTGTAGCGGATACCCGAACGCGTCACGACCAGCGCAAAGCACAACCCCAAAACTGTTGTGATGAAGCCAACAAGGATGGCGAGGAACAGTGAATTCCAGGCTGCCCCACATTTGGCACCCCAGAAACAACCCAGGCCCCAAAGCCTGTCATCGAAGAACTTTGAAAAGAAAACCGCAACGGAATAGGCCCCGTCTTCGGTCACGAAGGCGGCAAACAGCATCTTGGCGATGGGGAAAAAGACAAAGGCTGTGACAATGGTGATTACGCCGCCGATCGCGCTGACGACAAAGACGTCTCCGTTGATGGCACCTCGCGCGGCGATGCCTTGGGTCAGCAGGAACAGGAAGCTGGTTGCGCAGATCATCGCGCCGTAGCCCATCCCAAATTGGCGGTCGCCAAGTTCGCCAAACACCGCCTCCAACCAAGCGAAGTTGAAGCCTCTGATACCGATACTGAATCCCTGAGCGATCAACCAGCCGAAGCCGAGCGCGCCGGACAGGATCAATATGCGGGCAAAAAATGGGTCAGATTTGGCGCGCGGCAGTACCAAGAGTGGCAGGGACAGGGTGATGAGAAGCGGAGCAAGCCAGAGTTTCTCGCCTTGTCCGATCAGAAAAGCCGCAGGCGCATAGTCTTCGTCAAACGGATATCCGTCCACAAGCCACTCAAACGACCAGAGGCCCCCGTCGACCATGTACCAAGGCAGCAGGCAGAATCCGACCCACCCGGCGATGATCCAGAATATCAGGACCGGATGGGTCATTTTTGTTGCTTTGTCAGTCATTTATTGCGGCAGAACCGAAACCTCTTCATCCCATTTCTGCAGCAGCCGCTTGCGCTCATCAGACGAGCCATACTTCTTGAAATCATAGTCAATCAGTTTGATCTGACTCATGTCAGGGGCGCTTTCAGATGTTTCAGCACCTTTGTTCGATGGCACCTGGAACGCATTGACCTGCAAGGCAAGGTTCTGAGCTTCGGGCGAAAGCGCCCAATCATAGAACTTCTTGGCTTCTTCCTCGTTGCGGGCACCTTCGATAATCGACATGGAGCCAATTTCGTAACCAGTGCCCTCACAAGGTGCCACAACCTTGATCGGGAACCCCGAGACGGCTTGTTTTACCGCGTCGTGCATAAAGACAATGCCGATGGTGTTCTCACCACGACCGGCAGACTTGATCGGAGCCGAGCCTGATTTGGTGTATTGGTTGATGTTCGAATGCAGACCTTTCATGAAATCAAAGCCCTCATCCTCACCGAATATCTGCACCATTGAAGCCAGCGTCGTATATGCCGTCCCTGACGAGTTCGGGTTCGCCATCTGAACGTGACCTTTGTATTCCGGCTTTAACAGGTCTTTCCAGCAGGCAGGTTCGGGCAGATTGTTCGCGGCAACAAGGTCGGCATTGTAGCCATATCCAAGCGCACCCGAATAAATGCCGATCGTCCTGTTGCCAGCACTTTCGGCCTGAGAAATCGCCCAATCATGAAGTTGGTCACGCATTGGCGACACGTATTCCATCGTCAGGCCTTCTTCGGCCGCCTGCAAATGGGGGTCACCGGTACCACCCCACCAAACGTCACCTTTTGGGTTCGAACTTTCGGCACGGATTTGCGCAAAGGTCTCGCCCGATGACTTCCGGGTCATATTTACGTCGATCCCTGTCGCATCTTCGAAGCTGCGCGCCATAAGCTGACACCAATCCTCCTGAGCCGAGCAATAGAAGGTCAACTTTTCCGCCTGCGCCGCCGACAAAGACGCCGCCAGGGCAATCATCGATCCGACGGCAGTGGATGTCACTTTCTTCATTATTCTTCCTCCCTTAGTGTTTAATGCGTCCGGGTTTCCCGGTTCTACAATGCCCGTCCTCGTGCAGCCTTACGAAATCTCTCTTTGACAGTCGGGGCTTCCTGATCGTCTGTCAAAACCTTTGGATAATGCGTCGGGTCTTTTGCATCCGCCAACTTCGCCAAGAGAAACCAGCGACGCTCCCGGTCTTTTTTAAGAAATTTATCAGCCTGCCTATATTGCTCTGTCCCTTGAAATCTTTGATGTCTTGTGAATTTTCACAACGGATTGAGGATTATGCAACAAAAATTATTGCAAAATGCCCGAAATCCCACAGAATTAAATTCTGAAAATATTCGAGTCGTTGAATGTCCAAAACAAAAACGCGCGGCAAAAAATCTGAAAAGAGTCAGGGTCGGGTCAAAAAGTCCGACAGGCGCCAGCAGATTCTGCTGGAATTGAAACTTCGTCCTCACGTCCGCATCAACGATTTAGCACAGCGTTTCAATGTCTCGAATGAGACAGTGCGCCGGGACTTTGACGCCCTGTCTAACGAAGGCCTGATCGCGCGCGCGCATGGCGGGGCATCAGCCCCAATGCAAGGCCACTATCCAAGCCTGGAAGAACGAACCAGCGCGCAAATCGAAGAGCGCGAGAGGATCGGCATTAGCGCGGCAGGACTTATTCAGGACGGCGAAACCGTCATGGTCGATTCCGGCTCGACGACCATCGAGATGGCGCGCGCGCTTGCGTATCTGAGCATCCAGTGCACGGTGATCACCAATTCAATTCCCATAGCAATGACCCTCGGGCATAGCCCCGCCCAAGTCTTGCTCTGCCCCGGAGAATATTTGGCGACTGAATCTGCAACGATCGGAACCGAGACATTGGAATTCCTGTCTCGTTTCAACGTCGACAGGTGCATGATCGGTTCATCAGGTTTCTCAGCTGAAGGTCCTTCTGAGACAGTGCGAGGTTTTGCAGCAGTAAAAAGGATGATGCTGACACGTGCCGCGAAACGCCACCTTCTCATTGATTCAGGAAAATTTGGGCGCAGAGGCCTGGCTCAGGTAGGGGATCTTACCGGGCTGGATTCCATAGTCACCGACACAAAACCGACAGGAGAATTGCTTAATATAATTGACGGTGCCGAGGTCGATATCCTCATCGCCGGGTAAGAATGAAAAGGAATGACTAACAGCGGCTTACATAAACCGCATATAATTGGGAGGAAAACATGAAGATCGACATCAAACTATTGGTTGGGGCATCCGCAATTGCGTTATTGTCGCTTTCTGGGACTGCCTCGGCGCAGGATTGTCCACGCGGTGACCTGGACGAGCGGTTTTGCGACGCCGACGGGGATTTGATCGCAGATATTCCCACAGACCCCTCCGAGCAAATGGATCCTGACACCTTGATTTTTGCTTATACGCCTGTCGAAGACCCCGCCGTTTACAAAACTGCGTGGTCGGACTTTCTTGAGCATTTGAAAGCTGAAACCGGCAAGGACGTCGTCTTTTTCCCGGTTCAGAACAACGCCGCCCAGATCGAAGCGATGCGCTCGGGGCGTTTGCATATCGCGGGTTTCAACACCGGTTCCAACCCACTGGCGGTGAACTGCGCCGGGTTCCGGCCGTTTACGATCATGGCCTCGCAAGACGGAAATTTCGGCTATGAAATGGAGATCATAACCTATCCAGGCTCGGGCATCGAAAAGGTTGAAGACATCAAGGGCAAGCAACTGGCATTTACATCGCCCACATCCAATTCAGGCTTCAAGGCACCATCGGCGATCCTAAAAAGCGACTTTGATCTCCTGCCCGAACGCGATTTCGAACCTGTTTACTCGGGCAAGCACGACAACTCGATCCTGGGGGTTGCCAACAAGGACTACCTGGCAGCTTCAATCGCGAACTCGGTAAAATCGCGGATGATTTTACGTGACGTGATCAACGAAGAAGATGTCATTACGATCTACAAATCGCAGACCTTCCCAACCACGGGATTTGGCACTGTTTACAACCTCACGCCCGAGTTGCAGGAGAAAATCCGCAATGCTTTCTTCAGCTTTGACTGGGAAGGCACGACACTTGAGGCTGAGTTCTCGAAGTCGAACGAGGGCCAATTCCTTGAAATGACATATCAGGAATTCTGGGACGTCATTCGAAAGATCGACGCAGCAAATGGCGTTTCCTACGCCTGTCAGTGATATTGCAATAATCCGGCGGGCCTGAACGGGCCCGCTGTTCACCCGTATCAGAGGCATTTTTATGCTGCGTCTTCAAAAGCTGACGAAAACATACAAAACCGGGGATCAGGCACTAAAGGCCATTGATCTCGCAGTGCCTAAAGGACAGGTGCTTGCGTTGATCGGGCCTTCGGGCGCGGGCAAATCGACCATGATCCGCTGTATCAACCGGTTGGTTGAACCCACAAGCGGGGGCGTCCTTTTGGAAGATGTGGACCTGACCAATCTCGGGTCGGGCGCCTTGCGCAAAGCACGCCGCGAGATGGGCATGATCTTTCAGGAATACGCCTTGGTCGAACGTCTCACGGTTATGGAAAACGTGTTATCTGGACGGCTGGGGTATGTGGGGTTCTGGCGCAGCTTTTTGCGTCGGTATCCGCAGTCGGATGTGGACGAGGCCTTCCGCCTGCTTGACCGAGTGGGACTGTTACATATGGCTGACAAACGGGCCGATGAACTGTCTGGGGGTCAACGTCAAAGGGTCGGCATTTGCCGTGCCTTGATTCAAAATCCAAAATTGTTGTTGGTCGATGAACCGACTGCATCGCTGGACCCGAAAACCAGCCGTCAGATCATGCGGCTAATCACCGAACTATGTCAGGAGCGGGGATTAGCGGCGATCATCAATATTCATGACGTGGCGCTTGCCCAGATGTTTGTTCCGCGCGTCGTCGGCCTCCGCTTTGGCGAAATTGTGTATGATGGTCTTCCAACCGGTCTAACCCCCGAGAAGCTGACTGAGATCTATGGGGAGGAGGACTGGGAAGCGACCATCGAAAAAGTGGACGAAGATGAAGATGTCGAGGCTGCAGAATGAGCTATCGAGAACTGGATGACATGCTTGGAAAAGGCTGGCGCAAGCCAGCCTTTGTTAAAAATCCCTTGCTCCGCTGGGCGTTATTTCTTGGTTTTTTTGCCTACCTAATCGCGGCCTTCATGACCATCGATGTTGATTGGGGGCGGGTCTATGAAGGGCTGGATCGGGGGTGGGCGTTCGTACTTGCGTTTACCAGCCCGGACTTCATTTCGCGATGGTCAGACATTTTGAGCGGCCTGCTGGAGAGTATTGTTATGACCGTGACCGCTTCGGTTGTGGGCATTTTGATTTCGATCCCGATTGGACTGGGGGCTGCACGCAATATCGCCCCATTGCCAATCTACATGATTTGCCGTGGCATTGTCGCCATCAGTCGGGCATTGCAAGAGATCATCGTCGCCATTTTGCTAGTGGCAATCTTCGGTTTTGGTCCGCTGGCCGGGTTTTTAACGCTTTCCTTCGCGACCATCGGATTCCTCTCTAAACTTCTGGCCGAAGATATCGAAGCCATGGACAAGGTTCAGGCCGAGGCCATTAAGGCGTCTGGCGCGCGTTGGCCACAATGGATCAACTATGGAGTTCAACCACAGATTATGCCCCGACTTGTGGGACTTTCCATATATCGGATCGACATCAATTTCCGAGAAAGTGCAATTCTCGGCCTGGTAGGGGCTGGC
Source organism: uncultured Ruegeria sp. (assembly GCF_947497005.1). GTDB lineage: Bacteria > Pseudomonadota > Alphaproteobacteria > Rhodobacterales > Rhodobacteraceae > Ruegeria. Next base: position 58,369 of record NZ_CANMFF010000013.1, read on the forward strand.
GGCATTGGTGCAACGCTGAACACTGCGTTTGATCGCTATGAATACGACACGGCAGCAGCCATTCTAATCCTCATCATTGGGATCGTCATGGCACTTGAATACCTTTCGGGAATTATCCGCGCGAGGGTTCAGTAATGCCGGTTATTGAACGTGACGATGCGCAGATCTGGCGCAGGCGGACGATGGGTCAAAGCCTTGTTCGCTGGTTTGGCTGGCTTTTGGGTGTCGCGGTTTTTGTTTACTGCTGGCAGCTTATCTCGCAATCGACGACTTGGTTCTTCGTCTGGGATGCGCCCCGCATTGCCAACGATATCTGGACTCGGGCAACGCCTCCCAAATGGGACTACATCACCCAGTTGGGCCGCCCGATTTGGGACACGCTGAACATCGCCACCTTGGGTACGATCATCGCGCTTTGCTTGGCTGTACCGGTGGCTTTTCTAGCGGCACGCAACACCACCCCGTCAGCTTTGTTCATCCGGCCCATTGCCCTGTTGGTCATTGTCTCAACCCGCTCCATCAACTCGCTGATCTGGGCGCTGCTATTGATCGCAATCATAGGTCCGGGCGTTTTTGCTGGTGTCATAGCGATCGCTATTCGTTCGATCGGGTTCTGTGCAAAGCTTCTGTATGAAGCGATCGAGGAAATTGATCACACTCAGGTCGAAGCGATCACGGCGACCGGTGCTTCGCGTTGGCAGATCATGGCGTACGGGATCGTTCCGCAAATCCTGCCCGCGTTTGCCGGCATTTCAGTATTTCGTTGGGATATCAATATCCGCGAGTCCACGGTTCTGGGCCTGGTTGGTGCCGGTGGCATCGGGTTGCAACTGTCAGCCTCTCTCAACGTTCTGGCGTGGCCACAAGTCAGCCTGATCCTGATTGTCATTCTCGTCGCCGTTATGATCAGCGAATGGGTTTCGGCGAAAGTACGAGGGGCCATCATTTGACCGAGTTCTCTGCACAAGAGGCTTTCAATGCCTACGAGGCTGTACGACATCGCCTTCCCGAAACCAGAACAACTGAAGTGAACTATCGTCGAGTAGAGACTCTGGAGGACATAGCTCATGAATTCGACGTATTCCTCCTTGATGCCTTCGGAGTTCTCAATATTGGTGATACGGCGATCCCAGATACACCAGATCGGATTAGGACACTGAAAGCAGCCGGCAAACGTGTTCTGGTCGTGTCAAACGCCGCGGGGTTTCCGCACGCCACTCTTTTGGAGAAATATATAAGGCTTGGTTACGACTTTGCACCAAAGGACGTGATCACCAGTCGGGCCACATTGCTGTCTGAACTAAACAGCCAAAGTGAGTTTCATTGGGGATTGATGGCGACTCCCAGTGCCGGTCTTCGCGATTTGGAGGGGCTGAAGCTATCCTATCTGGAGGATGATCCGACACCCTACAAAACTGCCGACGGGTTTCTGATGATCGGGTCAGCCGCTTGGACCGAAACGCGTCAAGCCATGTTGGAGACCGCCTTGCTAGAGCGTCCCCGCCCTATAATGGTCGGCAACCCTGACATAGTCGCTCCTCGCGAGTACGGATTTTCCAAGGAGCCCGGTCTTTTTGCCCACCGACTGGCAGATCGAACAGGTGTCGCTCCTCAGTTCTTTGGAAAGCCTTTTGGCAACATTTATGATCTTGTTTTCGAACGTCTCGGGTGCATCGACAAGTCCCGAGTTCTGATGGTCGGCGACAGCCTGCACACCGACATTTTGGGAGCACGAAATGCCGGAATAGTTTCGGCACTCATCTCAGGATTTGGTTTTTTTGCAGGGCACGATGTTGAAGCAGCTATCAAGAAGGCAGGGATAGTACCGAACTTTGTAGTAGACCGCCCTTGAGTTTAGAGCATTCCTTTACAATAGATGTTCTGTTCAACTCAGATGCCGGGTCGATCCGCGTTACGAATATTCTAACTACAGAAATGCTGTACTAAGCACGAACGGCAGCTTTGACGAACACAACCGCAGCAATGTGACTCCTGGTCCAAGGTCGGCTCTGGGCCGTTACGCGAAGTGCTTTGCACCGGCCACGCAAATCACGACGAAAACCGTTACCCCGATCATCGAAGGCGCGACCGGTTCCGCTAGTAAGGCCGCTGCAAGGATCAAGCCGAAAAACGGCTGAAGCAGTTGTAGCTGCCCAACACCCGCTGTGCCCCCGCGAGCCAGACCGCGATACCAAAACACAAATCCAACCAGCATCGAAAAAATGGAGACGTATCCCAAACTAAGCCAGACAGGCAGGCTCAAATCGGCAAATGTGTCAGGCCATGTGAAGATTGCGAGAATCGCCATGAACGGTGATGACAAGACAAGCGCCCAAGAAATCACCTGCCAGCCGCCCAATCGACGCGAGAGCAGCGCCCCTTCGGCGTAGCCCAATCCGCAGGCGACGATGGCCGCCAGCATAAACAGGTCTCCAATAAGGGACACTTCTACACTTTGCGTGAAGGCAAAACCAACGACGGCCGCACTCCCCAAGACGGAAAACACCCAGAACATTCCGGCCGGACGTTCGCCGCCGCGCAACGCGCCAAATGCAGCGGTGCTCAAGGGCAAAAGTCCGATGAAGACGATTGAATGCGCAGCCGTGATGTGCTGAAGGGCCAAGGCTGTCAGCAGAGGAAAGCCGATCACGACGCCCAAGGCCACTGTTATCAGGGATCCCAGATCCGCCAGCGACGGTTTAAGCTCTTTGAATAAGACTAGCAAACACAGTGCCAGAGCTGTCGCCAGCACGGCACGAGCCGAGGTCAGAAAAAGAGGGTCAAATCCACTGATGGCCACTCGTGTCGCGGGCAAGGACCCACTGAAGATCAGCACACCGATCAATCCACTGCCCCAACCCGATAATGAAGACGTCATCGCCACATAATCCTTTTTAGAACTTGTAGTGGAAGCGATGTGGTAAATGCAGATACAGAACAGTACAGTTCACTCGAACTGTAACGATAGATGAACCCAAACAGATTGATTGTACCATGGCCAAAGCGACCCGTCGCACCCTCGTGATGGACTTTATCACACGCAGGATACGGTCTCGTACATATAGCGCAGGCACCAAGCTGCCGTCTGTCCGGGTGCTCGCGCGTAGATTGGGCGTCTCGCCCTCGACCGTAGTTGAGGCCTACGACGTCTTGGCCGCTGAGGGCGTTATCTTTGCGCAACGCGGTTCTGGTTTCTTTGTTTCCGACCGCGTTCAGCCCTTTGTCGTGTCGCAAACCGGGCCACAACTTGAGCGAGAGATTGATCCGCTTTGGGTCGCTCGGCAATCCATTGATGCAGAAGACAGCATGGAGAAGCCCGGATGCGGGTGGATGCCGTCAGACTGGATGCCTCTGGAGTCACTGCGTCGGGCCATGCGCAATGTGGCACGGAGCAACGGCAATGTATTGACCGATTACAGCAATGCTAAGGGGCATGCGGGCCTGCGCCAACACGTGGCACGCATGTTGGGCAATCAAAACATAGACGTCGACCCAAACACCGTTTTGCTTACAAATTCTGGGTCACAAGCGCTGGATTTGATCTGCAGATTGCTGCTCAAGCCGGGTGATACAGTTCTGTTGGACGATCCGTGCTATTTCAATTTTCAAGCCCTCTTGCGTGCGCACCAGGTCGCACTTGTTAGTGTGCCCTACACGCCCAATGGTCCCGATCTCACGATATTCAAAAGCGTCCTACGCAAAGAGCGTCCCCGCCTCTATCTGACCAACTCGGCATTGCACAATCCAACTGGCGCGACGCTCTCAGCAGCGACCGCGCATCGCGTGCTATCTCTGGCCGAGGCCCATGATCTGCTTATCGTGGAAGACGCTATTTTTGCCGAGTTCGAGCCGGACTTGTCTCCGCGTCTGGCCGCGTTGGATGGGCTGGACCGTGTTCTTACGATTGGCAGCTTCTCCAAAACGCTTTCGGCGTCGCTACGATGCGGATACATAGCTGCCCGGCCTAGCTGGATTGCCGCCCTTACCGACCTTCAGGTCGCAATCAGCTTTGGTGGGCCGAGCCCGATGGTAACAGAATTGCTGCACGCAGCCCTCACCGATGGGGGCTACCGCAAACATATGGACGCGCTGAGGGCCAAACTGGATCGCGCCCGCGCGCGTTCTATCGATGAGTTGGACACCCTGGACATCAAGCCCTTCGTGAATCCCAAGGGCGGATTTTACCTATGGTGTGAGCTGCCAGACGGAAGGGAGGCGGCGATGCTGGCACGGGAAGCTCTCAAACAAGGCGTTGTGCTTGCCCCGGGAAATGTCTTCAGCCCGACCCAGTCCAAGAATTCGTTTATGCGCTTCAACGTGAGCCAGATGAGGGGAGTGACGCAAAAGAAACTGCTTCGTGAGCTAATGAGTGCGACCAGGCCTCAATGATTACTTTGCGGAAGCCGCATTACAGCGTTGTTTAATGAAGCAAGTGTCGGCTTTGGACCGATCTTTTGACTTTGCAAGGTCCGCTTTCTGCGCATAGCCGCCGCTCGTGAGGCGCAGTGCTGCTGACGCGGCGAACAGCAGCTTGGTGGCCAACCCAACGAATGCGCTTGCAACTCAGATTCCTAAGAAATGGCGGCTCAGAGCTCTTACGCACCGGCTCGGGCACGTCGCAGAGAAAGTTGGCAGTGAGCCCAACCTGTTCCTTCTGGTTTGTCGGTGCACGCACTCGCAGCGACAAAATAGCTGCGGCTGCATCATTATTGGCGCTGCCACGCGGCGTATAGAACGGTCATTCAAGATGTCTGAAGTGAATAACAAGGATCAAATTTATGTGTCGCTGACAAACTGAGCTTGCGTTAAAGTTTTCTCACTCAAGGGAATACGTCCTGGGCGACCGCCCTCTGTTACATAGTTATAACGCAATCAAGTGACCGAACAGAACCCTCCAGATCGCGAGTTTGTTCTCTATGACTGGCTAGCGAAAAAGGGGAACGAAATTGATATTCCAACATTTAGCGCCAAGCGGTTGTGTTCGAAAACTAAGGAAGCAACGCTTTCAGAATGGAATGTTCAGAATTCAATGGGCCTATATCTTTGTGTTGGCTAAATGAAGCGCCGCCAGTGTAGGGCAACCTTCTGGTTATACAGTTGTAAGGAACTTTTTCCAGGTCGCAGAGAAAAGCACCTGGCGAAGAGACCGGAAATATATCTCCTGCAATCGGTTCGAAGTCTGCTCGAAAGTGTGTGGTGCTCTTGACACAAATCACCGAATAACGCGTCGGATTCAGCCCGATGTGCGTGAAATGTGCGCGATCCAGACATTGGTTACGTATGCTTGTGACGATGAGATCAATCTCGGCCTCGTGTCCAACCAGACGCAGCGCTGCCGTCTTGCCCAGTGTTGCTACACCACCGCCATACATTTCGCCGATATAGCGGCAAGTGCCGTCCCCCAAAGCCAGAACTTCAAACTCTGCTTTGACCGGAACATTTCCCGCCAAGTCGGACTTTGCGCCGATGGCTAGTTTGACCAATGCACCTTCACCGGCTTCATGAGCTTGCTTTGCACTTTCCGGATCGTGGAACAAACCCATCAATGCATTTTTCGTCCCGCCCTCAATCAGTGCCGCCAGCAACCCTGTAGTATCTGAGGTCCCACCGGCACCAGCGTTGTCTTGGACATCTGCTAGGACAACGGGTTTTTCCCGCCTTTGACGACATGTCAAAACAGCTTCCTCCAGAGATAACATCGAGCAATCGAGATCGACTTCCCGGGACATAAACACGTTGACGATTTCTTCAGCGACAGCGGCGGCTTTCTCGGCTTTGGATGCGTAGACAACGCAAGACGGGCCGGTGTCGGGGAAGTCCGCCGCTGTGAAACCAAGAGCAATTTCAGCCAGGACTTCCTGCTGTTCAAAACTTGCCGGCATTTGATAAATTTCGTTGAACGGCGCAGAACCTGTATGCTGTGCATGCAAGGGGACAAGATAAGGCACCGTTTGGAATGCCTTGTATAGTGTTTCGCCCGCTAACAAGCGCTGCAGGACAGGAACGCATCGTGCGCCCGTTTCAGCCATATCCAAATGAGGATAGGTTCTAAAAATAGACAGGTAGTCTGCCTGTTCGACCATCTCGGCGGAAACATTGGCATGCAGATCCAAACTTGCGATCACTGGAACTTCGGGACCGACGGCTTCACGTACACGACGCAGAATTTCTCCTTCACCGTCAGCAAGGCTTTCGGTGACCATCGCCCCATGGAGATCTAGGTAGACGCCATCAATGTGCCCTGCGTCCCGAATTCCGCTCAACATCATCGCACAAATCGTTTCGAACGCATGATCCGTTACATGGGCGGATGGCTCGGCAGAGCACCACAGTACCGGAAAGACCTCAAACCCCACCACCTTTGCTGCTGCGGCAAATCCAGCGATAGGAAGGTTCATGCCCTCGGTTCCCGAGATAACCCGTCCATCGTGCAACATACCGGGCCAGGAATCCGCCATTTCAAACTCGTGCAGACCGGCTTTTGTCACACCAAAACAGTTGGTTTCATGCTGAAACCCTGCGATCACAATTCGCTTGTTTGTCATTTCGTGTGCTCGGTTTCTTGTTCGGTATCTGCGGCGGCAAATACACTTTGGCCGTTGCGAATTGTTTCGAGCACCCGTGTATCTGTCAGGCGGTCCGGTTCGTGCAGTGGATTGCGCGAAAGAACAGCAAAGTCCGCAACTTTACCCGGTTCGATTGATCCGCGTTGGCCCTCCTTGAATACCTGCCAAGCGGCGTTGATGGTCTGTGCACGCAGAGCCGACAGAACGTTGATTTTTTGACCCTCACCCAGCACGCGGTCTGAAACGGTTCTTCGATTTACTGCACAATGGGCCAGATGGATCGGGCGCGTCGGAGTGACCGAGGCGTCATTGTGGATCGTGTATCGCACGCCATACCGGTCTGCCGACGCCGCCGGCGATATCCGCTCAGACCGCTTAGGCCCCAAGAAGGTGTCGTAATGGCGATCCCCCCAAAAAAACACATGAGCGGGAAAGAAGCTGACAGTAAGTCCAAGCTGAACCATACGCTCTAGTTGGTCGTCCCGCAGGGCCTGGCCGTGGATAATAGTGTGACGATGATCTTGGCGTGGGTGCACTATAAGTGCCTTTTTCACTGCATCTATGAACATCTCTGCGCCGGCATCACCATTGCAGTGGCAATGAATCTGGAAACCTTGGCTATGAAGCTTGCTGACGTCGGCATCCAACTGTTCTTGCGAGGTATACACCATCCCACAAGGGTGATCCGGATTGGCCGGCTTGAAATACGGGGCAGACAAATACGCGGTTTGCAACTGAAAGGCGCCATCAGTGAACAGTTTGCGCGGGCCCAGTGTGAAATGCGGATTGCCTGGCCAATGCGTGCCGATCCATTGCGTACTTAGCTCTGGCTCCAAGCTTCCAACGGGTAGCAACTCGATGTCAATTCCCGGATCCTGATCTGCCGGCAGGCTGGCAAAGTGGTCCAACATGGTTTGCGACGCCCACGCATTTTGGGCATAGGTCACGCCGTGCGACAGGTATTCGTCACGACAAGCGTCAAAGCCCTGCCAAAATCTTTCGCGGTCGATCAGGAAGTCCGTGTCGCCCATTTCACCCATAGCCGATAGCCCTTCGATCAATCCGGTCAGGGCTCCGGTTTCGGGGTCACGGCCAAAACGGCCGCCTTCCGGGTCGGGGGTTTGACGGTTTACTCCGCGCCTCTCAAGCGCAAGAGAATTTGCTGCACCATTGTGTCCGGACGCATGAATAACCCAAATCGGATGGCGTTGTGAAACAGCGTCCAACTCGGCCCGTGTCGGCATTCGACCCTCGAGTATGGACGTATTGTCGAACGACACCCCCATGACCCATTCGCCCTCGGGCGTTGCGTCGGCCTTCTCTCGCAGCCTGTCCAGCGCCTGCGCCATTTGGCTACAATCTCCTAACGGAGGTGACGACAGGTTAACACGGAACAGACGGATAAACCCCGGATCCGGAAAATGCCCGTGTGGGTCAATAAACGCGGGCATCAAAGTACGACCCTGAAGGTTGTATTCCTGAGAGTCCGCCGTCATGCGTACGCGCAGATCAGCCTCAGTGCCCACTGCCTGAATTCGGTTTCCTTCAGTCAGAACCGCCTCTGGTGACGAGTTCTGCCCATCCATCGTCAGGATTGTGCCATTAAAATAGAGTGTGCTTGGCATTGAATTTCCTACTACGACAACGGCGCCAGACAACGCAGCCCGTGGTCGCCGTCCACTTCCCATTGTGGAGTCTGGGTGCAGATATCCTTGGCAAAGGGGCAGCGTTCGCGGAATTCGCACCCCGAAGGCCGTTTGAGCAGGCTGGGTGGTTCCCCTTTGAGGGCAATCCGTTCCAATCGCGCATCTGGATCAGGCTCTGGGTTGGCGCTCAGCAGGCACCGCGTATAGGGATGGCGCGGATCGTTGAAAATCGTCTCGGTTGAGCCTTCCTCGACCAAACGGCCCAGATACATGATGCCCATTCTGTCGGCCACGTGGCGCACGACGCTGAGGTTATGGGTAATGATCACCATCGCCAGCCCCAGCCGTTCGCGAAGATCGTTGAGCAAGTTCAGCAACTCGCCCTGTACCGAAACATCGAGGCCTGCGGTCGGCTCATCCGCAAGGATCAGCTTGGGTTCCAACGCCAACGCTCGTGCCACGCCCACGCGCCGTGCCTGACCACCTGACAGCTGATAAGGGTAACGATCCGCAAAATGCGTGGACAGGTTGACCATTTCCAACAGGCGCTTCGCCTCGGCATCCAGATCGCGATCCTTCATGCCCTGAATGCGATAGGGTTCGGTGATCAGACTGCGGATTGTCAGGCGTGGCGACAGGCTTCCGACTGGGTCTTGAAACATCATTGCCATATCTTTGCGCAGGGGGCGCATGACACTTTCCGGCGCTCCGCGGATTTCCTGACCCTCAAAAGTAACCGAGCCATCTTGCGCAGGTGCAAGCCCAGCAATGGCACGAATAACGGTTGTTTTGCCAGAACCGCTTTCACCTACCAACGCGTAGGTCTCGCCGGGTTCTACGGTAAAGCTGACACCTGCCAGCACATTGACCGGCCCATAGCTGGTGTTCAGGTCCACAACGTTCAGCAAGCTCATGATGTGACCTCCTCGTGGTTCAGCCAGCATGCAGCGTGATGGCCTTCTTTCAATTGATCCAATGGCGGTACTTCAGTGGCGCAGCGCGTCATCGCCTGATCACAACGATCCCGGAAAATGCAGCCCCCCGGCAGGTTGGCCAGATCGGGCACTTCACCTGGGATGGTCGGCAAAACGCGGGCGCGTTCCTTGATGTGACCTGGGTCACACTCGATCAAGCGGCGTGTGTAAGGGTGTTTGGGATTGTGGAAAATCTCTCGCACGTCCCCGCTTTCGACAACCGCACCGGCATACATCACAACCACCCGGTCGCAGAGTTCCGCAATCACTCCCAAGTGGTGCGAGATGAACAGGATGGCGCAATGAAACTCGCGCTGCAGCTCTTGCAGACGCTCGATGATCTGTACTTCAAGAGTTGCATCCAGCGCAGTTGTAGGTTCATCCGCAATCAATAGATCGGGCTCGGACATCAATGCCATGGCGATGGCGATCCGTTGGCGCATCCCGCCCGAGAATTCATGCGGATACTGCTTCAGGCGCGCTTCGGGATCGGGAATGCCAACAGCGCCCAGCATCTTGGCCGCGTGGGTCAACTTGTCCACCTTTGACTGTTTGGAGCGGTGCTGAATGTCCAGCATCTGCTGCCCGATGGTCAGAACCGGATTGTGCGTTTGCATCGGATCCTGAAAGACAATGGATATGTCCGCACCGCGCAGGTCGCGCATCTGGCGCTCGGACGCCTTCAACAGGTCCTGTCCTTTGAACCGAACCTCTCCCTCACGGAACCGCGTATTGGGGGCAGTCAGGCGCAGGATGGATGAGATCAGGGTGGATTTGCCACAGCCGGATTCCCCGACAATACCGACGATTTCGCCCTTGTTGACGTTGAAAGTGATGTCCCTCAGGGCCTTAAGATCGCCACGGCCTGTTTCGTAGTCGACGCTGAGATGGTCGATTTCCAGAAGTGTGTCGGTCATCGCTGTTTCCTCAGTTTCGGGTCAACCACGTCGCGAAGGCTTTCACCCAGGAAGGTGAACCCAAGCGTTGCCAGAATGATTGGCAGGCCCCCGCCCACCACCAGCCACGGTGTTTGGCGGATCAGCGAATAGCCATCCTTCAGCAAAGCTCCCCAGCTGGGTGTCGGGGGTTTAACGCCCAGTCCCAAAAAGGACAGGCCAGCCTCAAGCGCGATAACCGTGGGGATATCCATCGCCGCCAGAACCGCCAGAACGCCGATGATGTTGGGCAGCATATGCACACCCAGAATCCGCGCCATGCTGGCCCCCATAGAGCGTTCGGCCAGAATAAATTCGGAGTTGCGCAACGTCAGTGTCTGGGTCCGCGCCACGCGCCCATAGGTCGGGATCGAGGTCGCCATGACCACAAACACCACCGTCTGCAAGCTGGGCCCAACCAGGGCAACAACTGCCAGCGCGAACATCACGGTCGGAAAGGACCTGATGGTGTCGAAAAACAGCATCAGAAGGTTATCCAGCCATTTCGGCCCATACCCGGCAATCATGCCCAGCGTCAGGCCAATCGCCATCGCGCCGAACACGGCGGGCAACGCCACCTTGAGCGCGACCTGACCCCCGGCGATAACCCGAGAAAACGTATCGCGGCCAAGCTGGTCGGTACCCAGCAGGTGCGCAGCAGACGGACCTTGCATACGAGACTTGATATCCATCGCAATCGGGTCATAGGGTACGATCCAATAGGCGAAGATGGCGCAAAACACGATTACACCGACGATGATTAACCCCATAAGGCCAAGCGGGTCACGGGCAACGCCGACGATGATCTGACCCAGTTCGGAACGAGATTTTTCCATGTGCCTCTCTCCTCAATGAGCCGTGCGTGCACGTGGATCGAGCAACGCATTGATCAGGTCTGCCAAGGCCGTCGACACCACGAATAGCGCCGTTGATATGAGGACCGAGCCCATGACAATCGGGTAGTTGCGGGTCGTGATGCTGTCGATAACCAACTTACCCAGACCCGGTCGGGCAAAGACAATCTCAGCAAAAACGGCCGAGCTGAGAAGAAAGCCCATGCCAACGCCTATCACGGTAACGACCGGCAAGATGGCGATGCGCAACGCATAGACCATGACCACTCGACGTTCGGCGATGCCAAAGGCCCGCGCCGTGCGTACATGGCTTTCGCCCATAACCTCGAGCATGGAGGCGCGTACTAGCCGGGCAATGTAGCCAACCCAGCTGAGGCCGATAGCAAAGGCGGGCAGGACCAGATGGTCCAGTCGATCCCAAAACCCCTCTCCGGCACCGATGGCGGGAAACCATTGCAAATGCACGGCAAATACTAGCAGCGCTAAAAGAGCGACAACAAAGGCCGGGGCAGCCACGAAGCTAACGGATATTGCTGCGGCGATCCGGTCGATCAGCGTGTTGGGATGCGCCGCCGCATAGGCACCAAGTGCAATGCCAAGGCTTGCAGACCACAGGATCGACGCAAAAATCAGTTCCAGAGTGTATGGCAATTGCTGGAACACGATGTCCGTCACGGAACGACCCGAAAAGACATCGGTTCCAAGGTCACCCTGAAGAAGATTCCCGTAAAAGATCAAAAGCTGTTTCCAGATCGGTTGATCTAGCCCCAGCGCTGCGGTGAGTTGGGCCTGAAGCTCGGGCGTGGCACGCGGGCCCAGCATGATCTGGACCGGATCGCCAGGCACAGCGCGGATCATCAGGAACATGACGGTGACCGCCACGAACAGGATGAGCAGCGACAGCCCGAAGCGACGGGTTGCGAAATTCAGCATGGCCAACTGGCTCCTTATGGCTTGATGGCGTTCAATTTGGCACGGCGAGCATCACGCGCCCGCCGTACCTGCTCGACCTTGGGAGGTCAGGTCGCCTTGCCGAAATAGCGAAGCAACGACAGTCCATCTGGCCGCAGAGCAGGAATGACCCGCGCGCTGTGAATGACCGGCGTTGCCTCGTGGGTGATGAAGCGATACGCGCCGCTTTCTTCCATCAGATTCTGCGCGCGCTGATACATTTCCGCCCGTTTCGCGATATCCGTTTCAGCTGCCGCAGTTTCATGAATTTCATTGAACTCCGGACTATTAAAGCGTTCCCAGTTCCATTTGCCGATCTGCTCGGGCGTGAACCACGAGGTGGCATAATACGGATCCGGAGTCATCGAATACCGGTTCAGAACAAGCTGCAGATTCTCATTGTCACCGGACGCCCAGAATGCACCGGATTCCAGAACGTTGACCTCAACCGTGATCCCGATCTGCGCCAGCGTCGCCTGAATGATCTGGGCGGTTGTCGTAAAGGTCGTCTTGTTCAGCGTGTCGAGGGTCAACGTGACATTGGTTTCACCGGATTCCGCAAGCAATTGCGCCGCTTTCTCAAAATTCGCGGCGGGCGGCACAAGCGAAGACGGCCGATGCCCGGCAAGGCCCGGTGCGATGATGCCGGTTGCTGGTTCAGCAGCACCAAAATATGCAGCCTCCAAAATGCTGGGTACATCCACCGCGTGTTGAATCGCCTGCCGCAGCTTTTGATTTTGCAGCTTTGGATGTTCAACATTCATTCCCATCCAGACATAGTAGAGCGAGGGTTTCTCAACCAGTGATCCGCCATTGGGAACCCCGGCGCGATAGCGCTCGACCGAGCCCAGCGACACGCGGGTTACGTCCAGTTCACCGGCCTCGAACGCAATCTCGGCGGTGTTTTCATCGTCAATCGGATAGATTTCGACAGTGTCCCAGGTGGGGGCATCCCCATTCCAGTCGGGGTTACGCTTAAGAACAGTCTTTTCCTTGGGCGACCAGCTGTCACGCAGATACGGGCCGGACTCTGCCACCGGATCAGCACCGATCCGGCCACCGGCGGCTTCGACCGCCGCTTTCGAGACAATGTTGCCAGTAATATACGGCAGGGCAATCGACCAGATCGGTGCAAACGGTTTGTTCAGCACAATCGTGCCTTCACGCTCACCGGTCACATCCACATGGCTGAAAGGCCCCAGATCGGGCTTGTTCGGGCTGTCGGTCGCGTCGTCCACGATCCGTTCCATGCTGAATTTGACGTCCTCGGCGGTCATGGCGCCGAATCCATTGGTGAACCCGATGTCGTCACGCAGTGCGAACTTGATATGGGTCGGATCGACCTGCTCGATCATCGTGGCGGCATCCAGCTGCCAGCCCCATTCCTCGCCCGGTTTGTACTGGATCAGCTTGTTGTAGATCGAGGCATGAACCTCCTCCTCGACGACACCAACGGAATGGGCCGGATCCATGTTCTGTGCGTCGCCATAGGCCCGCACCCGCAGTACACCATCATCCGCTGCAAACGCACGGTCTGCCCACCCCATCGGCAGCGTCGTGGCCGCCCCTAGCGCCGTTGCGCCTTTCAGAAATTTCCGGCGACCTACATTGGCCTTTGTCCATTCGATCTTCATAATATCCTCCCTTGGATTTAAGCTCATAGAAGTCCGCGCGGAACGGTTTCGGACCATTCCTTCGTCAGAACTTCGGTTTCATCTGCGCCTTCTGTGGCGCGTAGTTTGCGGTAAAGGTAGAAATTCTGCGCGTCGCAGGTCATCCGGCATTCGGTCGAGATGGCGACCTGCCAATCCGTCCGCTCAAAAGTGAAATTCCAGGCGGTCTCAAAACACGCAGATGCCTGGTCATCGGGGTGAATGCCGTAGTGCATGCGCACATCGCTACCGACAATCAGGTCATGGTAGGGGTCACGCGTTTTGCCGTAGTCATCAAACGTCTCCAAAACGACCCGGCCATCGTCGGTCACCATGCGCTCGGATTGCGCGGATGGCGGGCGCAATTGTTCAGCGGCAAGAACCGGATAATCCTGCGCCGGGCCGGGTTCTGAGGCTTGAATCTCATGCGCTACTTCGCGCACTGGCAGATGCAGGGCGCAATCACTCAAGAGCAATGTCACCTCGGCCGAGTGCGGTGCTGGCCAGACGATCGGCCAGTACGACGTCGACAGCGTCAGCCGCAACACGTGACCCTCGCGCAGATGATGCGCGCACTCGTTCAGGGCAATTTCGGCCTCATAGATTTCACCCGGTTGCAGGGTTTCGGGTGTTTCGTGGCTGCGGTAGTGGCACAAGTTCAACGGACGATAGCTGATGCGCTGCGATACACCTTCGGGCGAGACATCGCACAGCCTTGCGACAAGCTGGGCAACGGGCTGATCCACCGAGAATCGAAACCTCAGCTTTGCGCGGCCCAGCAGTTCCAACGGGGCTTGCAGCGGCGCGCTGTCAAAACATACCGACAGGGCATCATCCCTTGCCTGATCCCCTGCAAGTTCATTGTCGATCCGCATGCCTGCACAGAAATACCCGCCTTCCCCACCGACATGGCTGGGCGAGGCTATTGCGACCGTGCCTGCCGCCGGTTCTTGGGAAAACCCACCGGGCGCTAAATACCAGATCTGTTCGGACACATGCGGCGACGGCCAGGTGGTTTCGGCGATCCAACGACCTTGCCGGGCAGAATTGTGCGCTGTCGGATTAAAATGTTCCTGCATGTATGTCCGGTACGCAGGCAGGTCCTCGGCCCCATTTTTTTGCCCTTTCAGCCAGCGGTCAAACCAGCCAATCACTTCGGAATGAAAGTCTGCAGGATCGAGTTTCGAGATATGAGGATAACGGTGTTCCCATGGCCCGATGATGGCCTTGGTTGGCACCGTCAGATTGGCCGTCAAAGCCGGGGGCGCATTGACGTATGCATCTGCCCAGCCGGTGATGGCCAAAACGGGGGTTTGGATCGCGGACCAATCCTCGCAAACCGAGCCGTCCCGCCAAAATGCATCTCGCGTCTGGTGGCGCAGCCAATCTGCGGCTGAGAATGGTACGTTTTGCAGCCGGGTCAGCCAGTCCTCACGCCAATCCGCACGATGGTCCGGATCAGCAGGACGGGTCAGATAAGCAAACATCTGGCTGCCCCAGTTCATGTTGTCACTCAGCAGGCACCCACCGATGAAATGAATGTCGTCCGCATAGCGATCTACGGTCGAGGCAACGCTGACCACCGCTTTCAAAGCTGGTGGTTTCCGGAAGGCCAGTTGTAAACCGTTAAACCCACCCCACGATATTCCGATCATCCCGATATGGCCGTCGCACCAATCCTGCGCGGCGATCCAGGCCATGACCTCCTCACCATCGCGCAATTCTTGCTCGGAATACTCGTCGTCGAATTGCCCTTCGCTGTCCCCGGTGCCCGCAATGTCGACCCGGATGCAGGCATAGCCCGCTTCAGCAAATACCGTGTGTGTTGTTTCATCTCGTGGCGCAGTGCCGTCACGTTTGCGGTAAGGCAGGTATTCCAGAATAGCCGGGGCTGGACCGGTGTCAGGTAACCAAAGACGCGCAGCAAGCCTCCGCCCATCGGGGAGTGTGATCCATGTGTTTTCGATGGTTTCAAATGGCATTTGCGGGCTTGTTTGTTGCGAGCTGATGCTGAAGAAGAAACCAGTTTGCAGGGAAAACAAATTGTGCGATCTTGCGTGAATTGATGCTATTTGTTGCGAGATAGCGTCAGAACGCGAAAGGTTTTGCCTGTGTCAGAGAATTTTTCTGCAAACCTAAAGTCTTTATGTGCAGAACACGGCAGTATTTCGCAGATTTGCCGCGATATCGGCGTCAACAGACAGCAGTTCAATCGTTACCTGAATGGCTCTAGCCTGCCTTCGGCCCACAACATGCGCCGCATTGCACGCCATTTCGATCTGACCGAGGCTGAACTCTTCGCGGAAACAACAAGCTTTGAACGCATGCTAAAGGGTGTCCTGCCACAAATTGGCAAAACACCCACAGATGCGTTTCTGGATCCCTTTCTGGATCAACAGAAAAACCTCAGACGTTACGTAGGTTTCTACCATTCATATTTTTGCACGCCCTCTTGGGAAGGAAAGATCTTCTGCTCGCTAATACGCATCCAGGAAGTTGAAGGGCTTATCACGATCCGCTCTCGGGAAATTGCCACATCCCCAGACAAAAGCACGCATCAGATTTCGCGCTATGCTGGCTTGGTGACAATGCGGGGAAACAGGATATTTGTGACTGAACACGAGCTCGCGCGCGAAGGCAGCGTTGCCAATACGATCCTGTACTCGGCGCACCGTCAACAATTGAAGTATCTGCGAGGAATGACTATGGGCGTCGCATGGCGCCCTTACCCGCATCCCTACGCAGCCAAAACAATCTGGAAACGCTTGCACGAGCGTGTATCAGCGCGCGAGGCTATAACCGCTTGTGGTATATACCCAATCCAGAGCAATAAGATCGATCCAACTGTCAGGAAACACCTGACCGAGGCTTAAAGCGTCGAACTAACATTGTTGGCTGCACAGTTTCCTCGGTACTGCATTCAGTTCCAATGACACATTTTCTTTCAGGCTGTGCTAAATCAACATCGCCAAACGCGCCGATGGCGTGACTTCATCCCTAGTGTTTTGACGATAGGATTTAACACCTGAGATCATTTAGTGCCAGATTTGCAAGGCGGCTCGGTCGACGCCATCGGTCTTGCCTGTGCAATGGTTAATGTTCGACCTTGGTTGCAGTAAAGAGGCGGCTTTTGACCTGCGCTTCACCGCGGCCGAGAATGACCGTTCTGGCGACGTTAGTTGCAACGCAGCGTTATTCGTGCTGCTCCCGCGAACGAATGCTGCGTCAGCAATGGCTGCTTGAGCAAAAGTCGGGTCCGTCCCGTTATTGGGATTTCCAAGGTTTGGTTGGAAATGTCCGCTTCGGGCTGCGACCAACTACCTCTTAAAACCGCTCCAAAGGCTGGTGCCGTCCATCGGCGTGACATCCGTTGAACTGGCTCATGCCATGCTTCAAACCGCAATGCATGATTCTCGTTATTCTGTTGTTCTCGAAAATGGGGAAATGCGTATGTTTCTCAGATAAGTCTGCGACTGCGCCTGAGTATAATCTACTCTTTGCTGCGCCTTGAGCTGTTCAGTCTTCAACAAACGCTTTTCAATGTCTGCTTCTGGGAAGCCGCAATGGGATCTATGGGTCCTCGAAGCCGCATCTCTCCGACGCCAGTGTTTCGTTTCAGGTGGGTTTCTTCAGCCGATTTTCCGACTGGAATCCTTGCGACAAGACCGTGAGCTAGGAATTTTTCAAAAAAAGAAATTTGATGTGATATAGAAAAATATGAATGTTCTATTGCCGCGATGTAATTCATCGACACCGCCGAGTAAAAATTGATTTGGGAGGCCACTATGTTTCGGAAATCTGTATGCTTAATCTCATTGGCATTGTCGCCGGCGAGTGTCCTCGCCGACGCGGTTCCTAGCGAACAGGCTGCTGAAGGCTTGTTTTCAGAACAGCCTTATTCTCCGTATGCCAACAGGACCTTCCCTGAACGCCCTCTGTGGGGGGACACGCATCTTCACACAGGACTTTCATTGGACGCAGGCGCCTTTGGCAACACCCTGTTACCAGACGAGGCCTGGCGTTTTGCAAAGGGTGAGCAGGTTATTTCTTCAACAGGCCAATCTGTAAGGCTGGCACGGCCATTGGATTGGATGGTCCTCACCGACCACACTGACCTGATGGGATTTGCCCCAGACCTTCAGGCCGGAAAACCAGGCGTTCTTGCTGATCCAAAAGGTTTGGAATGGTACGAAGGTTACAAAGCAGGTGGTGCCGAGGCCGGGAAAGCCGCGTTCGATATCATTACCAATTTCTCGCAAATGACCCTGCCAGAAACATTGCTTGATTCTTACAGCCCGGGTGCAGACGCATTTTCTTTTACATGGGAACAAATCGTTCTGGCCGCGGAACAGCATAACGACCCCGGCAGTTTTACAGCTTTCATCGGGTTCGAGTGGACCTCTGTACCGAAGGGTTTCAATTTACATCGGAACGTTATGCTGCGTGACGGGCCAATCAGGGCGCTTCAGATGGTGCCTCCGGTGACGCAACCACCCTATGGCGACACGGACCCAAAGGCGCTCTATGCTTGGCTTGAGGAATACCAGGAAAAAACGGGGGGGCGTGCAGTTGCCTTTGCCCATAACGGAAACCTATCGAATGGATGGATGTTTCCAACCGAGGATACCTACCACGGCGGCAAGGTCGACGAGGAATACGTGGCTGCGCGCGCGAAATGGGAGCCCCACTACGAAGTCACTCAGATCAAGGGCGATGGCGAAGCACACCCATTCTTGAGTCCTGAGGATGAGTTTGCGGATTACGAAAACTGGGACGTCGGCAACCTCGACATAACCGAACTTAAAACAGACGATATGCTGGCTGGCGAATATGCCAGAGAAGCATTGAAGCGCGGCCTGATGTTGGAAGAGAAGTTCGGCGTGAATCCATATAAGTTCGGGATGGGCGGTGCAACCGATAGCCATACTTCTTTGGCGACTGCCGAAGAAGACAACTTTTTTGGAAAATCCGTTAGTGTTGAACCCTCTTCCTCACGGGTCAATCATCCTTTCATCGCCAATGATCTTGGTGAGATTCCTGGCGACCTTCTTGTTGCATCGGGATACACTGCGGTTTGGGCCACCGAGAATACGCGCACTGCGATTTTCGATGCGTTCAAGCGACGCGAGACTTATGCAACAACCGGCCCCAGGATCGGACTGCGGTTCTTTGGCGGATGGGATTTCAGTGACTCTGATATCGAAACCAGGTTCCTTGCGGATGTAGGGTATACCAAGGGCGTTCCGATGGGCTCGGACTTGCGACCTCGTAAAGGTGAAGGTGCACCCAAGTTCCTGATTGCCGCTCTGCGCGATCCAGTTGGTGCTAATCTGGATCGCGTTCAGGTGGTGAAAGGTTGGCTCGATTCTGAAGGCGCATTGCAAGAGAAAGTCTACGATGTGGCTTGGTCGGATGACCGCGTTGCCGATCAAAGTGGCAAGATCCCAGCCGTTGGGAATACTGTGGACATAGATACCGCCAGTTGGACCAACACAATTGGAACTGCCGAACTTGTCGCGGTTTGGGCCGATCCGGATTTCGATCCAGATGCGCGGGCATTTTATTATGTGCGCGCCATCGAAATCCCAACCCCGCGTTGGGTGCTGTACGACAAACTGAGGTTTGGTGCGGACCTGCCAGAGGATGCGGTGCTTACGCATCAGGAACGCGCGTATTCCTCTCCAATTTGGTACACGCCTGCAGAGTGACTCTTTCTGCGCGCAGATTTAGAGACCGAGGTGGCGACTCTCTGCCTCGGCACTTTGAACTGACGTGCGAAACGCTCTGAGTTACAGTTTCTTGCAATACTCAGCTGACCGATGCCAGCATCAGTACACATAGCCGGATCGCATTTCACGCAGGAGCCTTCATGCGAGTAGTGAAAGAACCTCTGTTCCATTTCTTCTTGATCGGAGCTGCCATATTCGTTTGGTTCCACATTGTTTCCCCGAAAACCGACGGTGTCGTGGATCCAGAGACGATAGCGATAGGTGAAAGCGATGCCGCGCTGTTAGCTTTACAATTCGAAGCCAGGTGGAAACGCCAGCCAAGCGATGCCGAACTAAAAGCCTTGGTCGATGCATCAATTCGCGAAGAGGTTCTGGTTAGAGAAGCGAGAAAGCTTGGCCTGGATCGCGGAGATAGTGTGATCAGGTCTCGGCTGAGCCAGAAGATGGACTTTCTGACCGAAGCCATCGCCACGTCTATTGTTCCGGAAGACAAAGATCTGGAGGCCTTTCTCCAACAAAACTCGGAACGCTACGCAACACCCAACAAGGTTGCTTTCACTCAGGTTTTTCTTGGTGAAGAGCCAAGTGACGTCGAAATTGAAGGGGCACTGGTCGCCCTGCGCGCGAAACAAGAGAATTCTGACTGGCAGAGCGCAACACTGCTGCCTGCATCGATGCCCTTGACTGCGACAAAGGTAATCGACTCGGTCTTTGGAACTGGGTTCTCCAAAGGTCTTACCAATCTCGAAGAAGGTCAGTGGATGGGGCCGATCCAGTCGGGTTATGGGGTCCATCTGGTTCAGGTGTTGGACGTCGAACCTAGTCAGATACCTCCCTTGCCAGAGATACACAGTGAGGTGCTGCGGGATTGGCGTCGCGCCATGAGCGAAGATCTGGCGCGGGCGCAATATGAGACTCTTGCTGACAATTACCAAATCATAGCGCCAGATCTCGCGGACCAGTCCAAATGAAATCCATACTCTGCTTATTGTATGCTCTGCTGTTCGCGTGGATCGCTGGTGACGCTACAGCGCATGCGCTTGATCCGGGATATCTGGAAGTTCGGCAAATCACTTCCGACACCTGGAGCGTTCATTGGCGAATACCCGATGTGAATGGCAAACCAATGACAATTGACGCTGTGCTACCGGATGGCTGCACGCCGGGGCGCGGCCCCGCCCCAATTTCCGATGGCAGAGCGTGGGTATCTTCCTGGGTAGTCGAGTGCCGCGCGGATATCGCGGGACAACCCATCCAGATTGAAGGTCTGGCGGCCCAAAGGAACGACGTGTTGGTCCGTGTACAGCCCCTGCTGGCTGAGCCATCGACGCTTCGTTTCACCCCGGATTCAGCCGTCCAGAACATACCTATAGAACAGACGACATGGTCTGTTTTTTCCGCGTATTTCCAGTTGGGTTTTGAACACATACTGGAAGGTTGGGATCATCTACTGTTTGTGTTCGCGCTGTTTATTCTGGTCCGTGATCCCTGGAGACTGGTAGGTGCAGTCACAGCCTTCACTCTTGCCCATTCAATAACACTGGCGCTGGCCACGCTCGGTGTTTTGAATGTTCCCGGTCCGCCGGTCGAAGCCGTTATCGCACTTTCTATCGTTTTTCTGGCGATGGAAATCGTAAAGGGCGGCGAAGGTCGGTTCCGGCTTTCAAAACAGAAACCCTGGATCGTTTGTTTCGGGTTTGGGCTTTTGCATGGTCTTGGTTTTGCAGGCGCTTTAGCCGGTATTGGACTACCCTCCAACGATATTCCAGCAGCCTTGCTTGCCTTCAACCTTGGTGTCGAGGCCGGGCAACTGAGTTTTGTCGGGGCTTTGGCTTTTCTGGTAATAGTCTGGAGATCTCTTGCGCTTCCGATCAGTCAAATGGCAACGCTGGTTACCGCATATGGCATCGGTTCGGTGTCAATGTACTGGCTTATAGAACGCATAAGTGGATTTTGAAGCGCCGCAACTCTCTGAGAGTTGAGGTGGCAATGCTTACGCAAGTTTGGCACCAGCACCCAATCGCAGCTTCTACATGCCTTTGTCGAAGGTTTGGGTATTGAGTTCAATGAACAAGAGAAGATCTGTTTCAATCTATGACCAGAAAGCGATTGTAGCTTTGGTATCTGGATTGCGAAAATCCCATGCCCGCCTCGAACTGCGATCTTCCAGCAAGACCCGCCAGATCATCTTATCTGATAGTAGAACGAAAGCTTTCGGCTGACACCTCCAGGCGGGCGTGGGAAAGGTGCAGCAGTACGGACCTGCTCTTTAGCAGCGCGTTCAATGTCGGGTGAGCCAGAACTTTCGACAATATCAACCCAAGCCAAAGTACCGTCGGGGTCGATCTGAAAAAATACGCGCGCGAACCCGCTGGCTGCAACATAGACGATTGGTGCCCGATTTAAATGGACCAGAACCTGACCGGCATAGTTCGTCGTATCAGAATTTCCCGGACCCCGCCCACCAGATCGGGTAGCGCCGCTGCTTTGCCGGAAGACATCTACACCTTGTCTTTGATAGGTCGTGAGAGGTGATTCAATTGTCTGTTCGGGAAATCGCAAGTTCTCGAAACTGCTTGATGGGTCCAATGCTCCGCGTAGGGCAGGTTTTGGACTAAGGCCGCGGAGGCGTGGTCGCAGCGACGAAACCAACGCCTGTTCAGACTCGTCAGATTCTGCATCAGCTGTGGGCAGTTCGGTGTCTTCTTCTAAGGGCTCAAAGATCTCAACAGGTATCACTGGTTCGACTGTTTGAGTGTTAGTCGGGGCAACCGGGGATATCTCGTCCGGTAGGGCAGCAAGCTGTTGCTGCTCATTGAGGACCGGTTTTTCGACAGATGCGGGCTCGACCGTGGTGGCTGCATCGTCAGATGCCTCCACTGGCGTTTCCGCCACAGTTTCCGGCTCGAGGGTTGCCGCCCCTTCAGCCTGAACGGGTTCATCTGCGTCATCCAGGTCCTGTTCCACAGGTTCGACGACAACCTCGTCAGGTGCTTCTGGCTGGACGATTGTCGACTCGCCGGTATCGGGCGCGAAAGTCTGCTGCGGGTTGGGCGATGCGACGCGTGCATCGCTCGTTGGAATTTCGACTTCCTCCGGTTCTACTGTCGACTCCACCGGAGGGCTTTGTGCCTCGGTCGGCTCGGGCTGGACGGGTTCGAACTCGGCGTCGGCAAACTCTTCGAACGTGTTGTTGAGTTCGATTGTGTCAGTGCGGTTTTCACTTGAAGACTGACTGGGCAAGTTTGATACGGTGACGCTCAGGCCCCAGAGATGTGCGAGAACCGAGATCGAAATCGCAAGGATTGCAACGAAAACAGACCGCCTGATCATTCCAGGGCCTGTTCGGTCACCAGGAAAACAGATGGTGCACCCAACCGGCGCAAACTGCTTGTGATCGCCATTAGCCGAGGTGCAGGCGCATTCCTGTCTGGAACGATCCGTACGGGTCCCGATCCATGCGCGGCCATGAAAGCTTCAGCGTCGATTGGCGTGCCACGAAAGCTCAGCGTCCCGTCCCCATGAAGAACAAGTGCGTCTGGAGGTTCCCGGCCTTCAAGATCCGCTGTATTCACCAAATCCAGATTGGGATCCAATGGTGGCGCAATCGTACCTGTGATCAGAAAAAAGATCAGTATCAGGAAGACGACGTTAATCAGCGGAATAGTGGAATCGCGATTTCGACTTGGCCGGATGTAACGGATCATTGCCTTACTCCAACACCTTGACGGTAAGGCCGTCGCGCCCGCGCAATCGAACGAGAAGATCCACGAGACGTTGCGCTGACGTATCAGGATCAAGGCTTACCAGAACCTGACCGGATTGAACCTGATCAGCCAAGTCATCAAGCGTCAGAGATCGACCATTCAGAACGACACGCGTGGCGCCGATTTGCACGAAAAAGCGCTCGGACGGTGCCACTGGGGCTGTTCCGCCTGTGGGTGCACTGCTCAGCTCAATCTCGCTGAAGCGCGAAAAGGTCGAAGACAGCATGAAAAACAGCAAAAGCAGAAAGATCACGTCGATAAGAGGCGTCATCGACATGCGCCGCCGCACAAAAGGCGCGGTGTTACGCATGTTCTGGGGCGGCCGGGGGCTGTGCTGCCCCCGCGGCGCTTTGGATCGAGGGGCCTGGAATCAGAATCGTGCGCAGAGCCTTGTCTGCAAAAACACGTTCGCGCGCGGTTCGGCTCTCGAGCCAGGACAAGACCATTGACGTCGGCATCGCGACAGCCAGACCGACAGCAGTGGTTATCAAAGCCACCCAGATCCCGCCTGCAAGAAGCGATGGATCAACCGATGATCCTGCGGCTTGCAAACTTTGGAAGGCGCTGATCATGCCCAGAACCGTACCAAAAAGACCCAAAAGGGGGGCAAGCTGCGCAACGGTGTCCAGTAAACGAAAACCGCGCTCCAACCCGGCGAGCACCAATCCGGCTTCGGCGTCCAGCCGGTCATCGGCACCCGGAACGTCTGATGCGTCCATCGCCGCGCTAACAATGGGCGCGAGATAACTGTTGCTATCCGCTAATCTGGCAAGTGCAGCGCTGCGGTTTCCAGAATCCCAGGCCGCCAGCGCTTCGGACAGCACCTTGTGTCGACCGACGCCGCAAATGGCAAATTGCCAGAGTTTGTAAATAGTGACAGCCAGTGTCAGAACCGACATGGCGATCAGGATCGCGACGACCGGCCCGCCAAGTGCAAAAATCTCACGAAGTGCGGATAACGGGCTCATCCCAATAGTTCCATTTCTACCCGGCTGCTCGGCGTCAGGGTCTTGCCGCATATGTCGCTTTCGGAACCGCCTACAACGCAGGAGCTTGTGCCATTGATTATGGCTTGCCCGACGGAGTCACATGTTCTGTTTTGCAGATTAAACCGGCGTACACGGGGCCGACCGGCCGGCAAGTCGCGAAAATTGAACAGTGAGAAGTTCAATACACTGCCCTCGGCGTCAATAATGACGGTTTCAAACACTACGCCATCGATCGACTGCCCGGTTTCATTCTTGACCAGAAACGTCAACTTGCACGACCCGGCAACATCCTCAACCGAATTCAGTTCGACAAGTAATCTGGCTTCCGGTTTGTCGCCAGATTGCGCAAACGCGGCGGAGGCCAGACTGCCAAAAAATATGGCTGCTACAATAATGCGACGAAATAGCATGACCGGACTCCGTGTTGCAGCGCTGGATCAACAGGGCAGCGACTGCTAGCTTACCCGTCTGAGTTTCTATCCGAGGTATGTGTCACTTAAAAGAGCCGCGATGGGTGGCGAAGTAAAAGGATCGTCAGCGCGCGTTGATGTGAATACCCTCAAGATAAGACATACGACGCGAAACAGGTTTTTCAACTCTGCGCGGTATCACTCATCACACCCGCAAAACGAGGCGGATATTTGCACGTTGTGTTTGATGGATCGCCACCTTTCAGAGCGGCGTGAAACGCGGCAACAAGCGCAAAAAAGCACCTGATCACTTTTTCATTCAAACGCCTCAAAACTCCTGCCGGCACGAACCTTTCACTTAAAACTTGCTAAGCGTGCTAAAACTAATGCATATTTGTCCATATTTTTAGCGAATTAAAACAACAATAAACATGCTTTTGAGGGGCAAACATCGAGCACAGTGCGACTTGCACGTATCAGGACCCATTGGGGGAAGGGGCTCGGGTTTGTCTTTGTTAAAGATTGTGTTGGTTCTTTGCGTTGTTGTGATCATACCGTCGCAAACGATTGCTAATATTGGAAAAGTTATCAGCGCCAAGCAGGGCGCTCAACTCATTCGTGCGGGAAAAGCACAGCCGGTATATTCAGGGATGGAGGTCGCGTCGGGGGACGCGATTGCCACGGATGGGACTGGTGTGATCCAAATCGTCTTTGTGGACGAGACCAAGATCGCGATCGGCCCCAACGCGCGCATGGTGCTGGATGTGACCATGCTGCGTGGCAATCGCAAAGCCAAAAGCTTTGCTGTCCAGGCCCTGGGTGGCAGTTTTCGGTTCATCTCGGGAAAGAGCCGAAAGAGGGCTTATTCGATCAAGACACCATCAGCGACGATGGCCGTTCGCGGTACGACTTTCGACATGTGGGTCGTATCGGACAAGCAGAGCGCGATGCTTGTTCTGCAGGGAACGGTCCGTATGTGTGGAACTCAGGGTTCCTGCAGGTCTTCCGGACGCCAGTGCAGCATGTACGCCACTGGCGGAAACGGAACAGTCGGACGGCCAGCCGATCAGGCACAATACGACCAAGCGCTGAAAAACGGGTTTCCATTTATTCAGTCTCAGGAGGGCCTGTTGCCGCCCTTGCAGGTAAGAGTTGAAGGCTGTTCCGGGGAAGCCGCACCTGTACGGCGCGTCAAACCAGACAGGTCAGAACCCCGGTCATCTCCTCCTCAGCGGCAAGAAGCAACGGGCACGGCGAGCTCGGGACCTCCTTCAGGTCCTTCGCCTTCGGGAGAAAGTGAACCGGAAAGGGAAGAGCCAGAGCAAGAAGAGCCCGACCGGGAAGAACCGGAGCGCGAGGAGCCTGATGACGAGGAGCCCGAGCGGGAAGAACCAGAGCAAGAGGAACCCGAACGCGAAGAACCAGAGCGGGAAGAACCGGAAAAGGAAACGTTCGGGGACCGCTTTGGATGAAGTTGACCTTGTCCTTCTGTCCCGGAGGAAGGTGTGAAAGAAAAGACACGTAAAACCAAGAACGGGCGATGGGCCTTCCGTCTGGTGGGGCTGGGCCTGGTCCTTTTGGGTTGTTTCATCCGTGTCTTGGATCCGTATCCCGTTAGAATGAGCCGTCTGATCTATTTCGACGTTTTGCAAAGGTTGTCTCCCAGAGAGTTCAATCCCGAACTCCCCGTTCGCGTCGTAGACATCGATGAAGCCTCGTTGGCCAATTTGGGGCAATGGCCCTGGCCGCGAACTGTGGTGGCGCAAATGGTTCAGAACCTGGGTGAATACGGTGCCGCGGCCATCGCATTCGATATGCTATTCGCCGAGCCTGACCGGTATTCGCCATCACGCCTTCTGAACGATCCGAGTCTGGAGGGAGTTCTGACAGTGGAAAACCATGCCAGAAAACTGGACAATGATGTGTTGCTTGCGACGGAAATTGCCTACTGGCCCGTAGTTCTTGGCGTGGCCGCGCGTTTGTCGGAGGAAGGCGAGCATATCGCCAGCAAAGCGGGCATTGTTGAGTTTGGTGAATCTCCCTCAGCAGGTTTGATCTCTGTTCCATATTGGACGCCAATCGCATCACCGTTGGATCGAACTGCAGCGGGTATCGGCGGGGTCAATGTCTCTCCCATCGGAGGGACTGGTATCGTCCGTCGCGCGCCGGTTCTTTGGAATGGGCCGGAGGGGCCGATGCCAAGCCTGTCCATTGAGGCCCTCAGGATCGCCTTGGGAGAAACCAATATTATTGCCGAGGGTGCGTCGGACGAAGCGGGCATCTTGCTGGCAGTTGAGGTCGGGGGATACCGGTTGCCAACGACAGAGAATGGTGAGCTTTGGCTGAAATACCGGCGGGACACGCCCGATCTGTATATTTCTGCCAACGAGGTCATGACCGGCTCGGCGGACCCAGATCTGCGGGCAGAAATTGAAGGCCGGATTATTCTGATAGGAACCTCAGCAGCAGGTTTGTTCGATATTCATCAAACGGCCCTTGGTGAAAGCGTTCCTGGTGTTTCAATTCATGCGCAGATGATTGAACAGGTCCTGACCAATGAAATGCTCAGTCGTTCTGATGTGACAGCGGCGCAGGAGTTGCTTGCCTTTGCCTTTCTTGGGCTTGTCGTGATTGCTGTCATGTCCAGCTTTGGGGCCGTGGCTTCCTTTTTCGCCGGAGGTATCGCGGCGGCCGCAGTTCTTATTATCAGTTGGCTGGTATTCCAGAACCAATCCGTATTGTTCGATGCCACGTTCCCTCTTATCGGCGGCATGGCAAATTTCGGTCTGCTGGCGGGTTATCTTTTCGTATCGTCCGAGCGTGAAAAGCGCGAGATCCGAAAGGTTTTTTCCCACTACGTGGCACCGGAAATCCTGGATGAAATGGAAAATTCGGGCCACCAGTTGCAATTGGGTGGAGAGACCCAGGAAATAACTGTGATGTTTGCAGATATCCGAGGATTTACGTCTCTGTCCGAGTCCGTGTCGGCCACAGAGCTTGTTTCCTTGTTGAACGCGCTTTTTTCCAAGATCGGGGATCAAATACTGGTTGAAAGGGGGACGATCGACAAGTTTATTGGTGACGCAATCATGGCCTTCTGGAACGCACCTTTGCCCGTTGAAGACCATCCATGCCGCGCGGCGCTTGCGGCGCTCAGGATGCGGCATGCTTTGGCAGAATTCAACGCATCAGACATTATGCTGAACCGTCAGCCCATCGCGCTGGCAACAGGGATTGCCACGGGTCAGGCTTGCGTCGGTAACATCGGTTCGCAGAAACGGTTCAACTATACAGTTATCGGCGATGTCGTGAATGTCTCGGCGCGGATCGAACAATGCTGTCGAACGGTTGACTATGACATTGTCGTCTCAAACGGAGTCCATCAATCCGGGCAAGATGACCTGGCTCTTTTAGAGGCCGGCTTTGTCGACCTGAAAGGTAAAGCCAACCCGGAACCCGTTTTTGTTCTTGTGGGAGATCATTCCTTACTCAAAAGTGTGGCCTTTCAGGAACTCGTTGCTCGACATAGTGAGTTGATTTCGGCGATGGCAACTCGACAATCTCAGAGCAGCATCGAGCATTTGTGTCAGCGCTGCCAAAATGTGGTCGAGGATGTCGAGCCGGGATTACGCCAGTTTTATCGCGCTCTGCCTGGTCGCGCGGCTGATTTCAGATCAGATATACCGTCCGAACAATTCATGTTCACCAGACACAATCGAATGATGGGATCTGAATAGGCGGTGCTTCGACTCTGAATATGACATGTCTCTCTGAAATCCCTTGATTTAGAGTTAGGCTGTTTTCCAATTCAAGGACGGGCAAACGAAGACGGGGTTCACCTGTTGTTACTCCAGACGCGTCCCTTGGGGATCGAAGCGATAGAGTCTGCTTGGTGAATATCCAAACCGGATGGCCTGACCTGCATCCACCTGATGCTGACCGAACAGGCGCGCGGTGATCTGGTGATCCTGCATCATGGCAATCACATTGGTGTCGCCGCCCAAATGCTCGACATGGGTGACGTTTGCGGTAACCGGGCCGTCATCAGACAGAAACAGATCCTCGGGGCGGATGCCGGTGGTAATGTTTGCGCCTTCGCCAATCATACTGGCGGGAAAGAAATTCATCGACGGCGCACCGAGGAAGCCAGCCACAAACTGGTTGGCGGGATTGTTATAAAGGTCCATCGGACTGCCGACTTGCTCCACGCGCCCGTCGCGCAGCACCACGATTTTGTCAGCAAGCGTCATAGCCTCGGTTTGGTCATGGGTGACGTAGATCATCGAAGCATCGAGCTGTTGATGCAGGTTAGCTATCTCAAGCCGAGTGTTCATACGCAGGGCCGCATCCAGGTTAGACAAGGGTTCGTCGAACAGAAAAAGTTTTGGTTCGCGTACGATGGCGCGACCGATGGCAACGCGCTGGCGCTGACCGCCTGACAGCTCGGAAGGAAAGCGGTCAATATAGGGCTCAAGGTTCAGCATCTTGCTGGCTTTGGCAACACGCTCTTGGATGACCTGCTTGCTCTGGCCCTCCTGTTTCAGAGCCAGTGACATGTTCTTGCGCACGTTTAGATGGGGATAGAGAGCGTAGCTCTGGAACACCATCGCGATACCGCGTTTGGAGGGTGGTGTGAGGTTCATCAGCTCTCCGCCAATACGTACCTCACCTGAAGTCACATCCTCCAGCCCCGCGATCACGCGCAGAAGGGTGGATTTGCCGCAACCCGAGGGGCCGACGAAGACGACGAACTCACCTTCGTCAACTTCGATGTTGATATCCTTGAGAACCTCAACGGTGCCGAAGGATTTGTTCACGTTCGTAAGCGTCAGGGCGGTCATGTGCGAGCCTCGTTCAGCGAAATGGGATGGCCGGTGCGGATACTCTCGTCAGCAGCCAGACAGATGGCGAGCGATTGCACGGCGTCGTTCATATGGCGGGTCAAATCGATATCCTCGGCGATGGCGCGCAGCATGTAGGCCTGTTCGGCGTCACAGAGTTCCTGATGGCCAGGTTCATCGGGCATGTCGATCTGCTGATCACCATCAAGGCGATGGACCAGAAGGCCGCCGACCTTGGTGTGCCCATCGATATCCGCTGACGCGCCTTTGTTGCCGTCTGTGATTGAGACCGAACCGTTGGGCGACACGACGTCTTTCACGAAGAACGCTGTCTCGGACATCATCGGACCCCAACCCGCCTCGTACCAGCCGACCGAGCCGTCCTCGAAGATCACCTGAAACTGGCCGTAGTTATACATATCTTCGGCGATCTCATCGCTCAGACGCAGGCCCATGCCGTGCACGCGCACAGGGTCCGAGTCCGCGATCTGGCACATTACGTCGACATAGTGCACACCGCAATCGACGATCGGGGACGTCGTCTGCATCAAGGCCTTGTGCGTCTTCCACTCAGCTCCGCTGCTTTGCTGGTTCAGGTTCAGACGGAAGACATACGGCCCACCGAGGTCGCGCGCTTCAGAAATCAGTCGCATCCACGAGGGATGGTGGCGCAGAATGTACCCGATCACCAGTTTGCGGTTTGTCTCGACTGCCTTTGCCACCACGCGTTTGGCGTCTGCCACAGTCGTAGCGAGTGGTTTTTCGACGAACACATGCGCGCCTGCTTCCATCGCGGCGCATGCAAAGTCGGCGTGGCTGTCGGAATAGGTTGCGACGACCACCATATCCGGGTTCGTCTCTGCCAATGCAGCCTGAAAATCCGAATAGGCCGGGTAGCCCGACAGATCAGGATGATCCACGTGACCGGACCGGTTGACCAGCCCTGCAATCTGCGCGTCCGGGTGGTGGTGGTGGGCCAGTGCATGGCTCAAGCCCATATTGCCAAGCCCAGCGATCAGAACACGGGTCATTTGACTGCTCCTGACGTGATGCCGCGAATCAATTGACGCGAGAAGATGACGTAGAGCACCAACACCGGCAGGATCGCCATGCTGAGCGCCGACAGTACCGCGTTCCAGTCGGTCACGAACTGACCGATGAAGACCTGACTGCCCAGCGTCAGGGTCTTGGTTTCCTCAGCCGGGGCGAGGATCAGTGGGAACCAGAGGTCGTTCCAGATCGGGATCATGTTGAATACGGCAACCGTCGCCATGGCAGGGCGGACAAGGGGCAGGACCAGCCGGAAGAAGATCGTGTATTCCGACAATCCGTCGACACGGCCCGCGTTTTTCAGATCGTCCGAGACCTGCCGCATGAATTCAGACAAGATGAACACAGCCAATGGTAACCCTTGTGCCGTGTAGACGAAGATCAAGGCCCAGAGCGTGTTCACCAGACCAGTGGCGACCATCATTTCCAGAATCGCGACCGTGCCGATGCGGATCGGGATCATGATACCAAGCGCCAGATAGAGGCCCATCAAAGTGTTGCCCTTGAACTTGTATTCACTCAACGCATAAGCGGCCATGGCACCGAAAAGCAGGACGAACGCCAGCGAAACTACGGTGACAATCAGTGAGTTCTGGAAATAGAGGAAAAAGTCCCCCTGCTTCATCACCGTTTGGTAACCGATCAGAGAAAAGCTCTCGGCGTCGGGTAAAGCGAGCGGTTCGCGAAAGATAGCGCGGCGTGTCTTGAAGCTGTTGATGATGATCACGAAGACCGGGAACAGCGCGATCAGCGTATAGAGTATCAGCGCCCCGTGCATGGCGGCGGTGTTCAACGGGTTTGAGCGAGCTTTGTTCATCGTCAGACCCTCACATCTGATACCGGCGCATCCGGGTTTGGAT
Source organism: uncultured Ruegeria sp. (assembly GCF_947497005.1). GTDB lineage: Bacteria > Pseudomonadota > Alphaproteobacteria > Rhodobacterales > Rhodobacteraceae > Ruegeria. The sequence continues at coordinate 89,593 of NZ_CANMFF010000013.1, forward strand.
GCCGAAGAGGTAGATGCAGACACCTACAAGGATGATGGCGAACATGGCACCAGCGATGGCGGACCCCATGTGCGGGTCGCCCAGTTGCAACTGGAAACCGAAGAAAGTGCGATACATGAAGGTGCCGAGGATATCAGTTGAGAAGTCCGGGCCTGCAAGTGCACCCTGAGACACGTAAATCAGGTCGAACGCATTGAAATTACCCACGAATGTCAGAATCGATATGATCCCGATCGACGGCAGGATCAGAGGCAGTTTGATCTTCCAGAAGGCGGAAGCCCCGGTGATCCCGTCGATCTCTCCGGCCTCAAGGATTTCCTCGGGGATTGAAAGCAGGGCGGCATAGATCAGCATCATCGGGATGCCAACGAATTGCCAGACCGAAACAAGTGCCAGTGTGGTCAGTGCGTATTCTTCCTTTCCCAGCCACGGCGCGAACAGCGACTTCAGGCCAACCGCATCCAGCATCGAAGGTGCAATCCCCCAAAGTGGAGACAGGATCAGTTTCCAGGCAAAGCCCACGATCACAAAGCTCAGGATCGTTGGGATGAAAATCGCCGACCGATAAAGCGCGGCAAAGCGCAGCCTGGGATGTGACAAGATCGCGGCCAGAGCAACGCCGATTGGATTTTGCACCAGCATATGGACCAGGAAGAACCAGAAGTTGTTGCCCAAGGCATTCCAGAATTGCTCAGACCAGATCGGATCGAAGAACAGGGTGCGGAAATTCTGCAAACCCACATAGATGCGGTTTTGATCGACCTCGGTGAATAGCGCGAGACGCAGCGTGTTGAACAAGGGGAAGATCATCACTGCCGTGTAGACCAGCACCGCAGGGGCGAGGAAAACGGCAATGTGCCAGCGTATGCGGCGGGTTTGCATGGGAATCTCCGGGGATAAAGTGCCGGACGCGACGCAAGGCGCGTCCGGAAGTGTTCAAGTATCAGGCTTTACTGATGCGGGGCGTACCAGCTGGCCAGACCGTTCTGCAGCTCCTGGCCCAAATCCTCTGGGGCCTCGGTGCCCTTAATGGCTGCAACCGACGCACCCCAAGTCTCGTTTTCGAGATTTGGCGTGCCGCGTGACAGGATCTGATAGGTCGATCGGATCGTGCTTTCGCACTCATCCCGCCAACCGACGATTTCCTTGGCCAGCGGATCTTCCAGCTCGACCGGCGTGTTGGAGAGAGGGAAGAACCCGGGAACAGCGTTGCCAAAGATGCTGGCGAATTCCGGGCTGGCGACCCAGGCCAGGAAGGTTCGGGCGGCCTCTTGGTTTTCACTGGCCGCGTTCAGACCGATTCCAATGTCAGTGTGGTCCGAGATATAGCAAGTATCACCGGCATTCTGGACCGGCGGCTTAAAGGCACCCATCTCAAAATCGGCCTGTGTATTGAAGCCGGCGATCTCCCAGCTGCCTGCCGGGTAAATTGCGGCGCGGCCCAATGTGAAAAGGTTCTGGCTGTCAGGATAAGTCTGCGCCTCATATCCGTCACCCAAGTAGTCGGCCCATTTCGCCAAAGTGGCATAAGGCGCAACCCACTGAGGGTCGGTCAGTTTCTGCTCGCCCTTTATCAGAGCCTGACGGCCTTCTTCACCCTTCCAGTAGTTCGGGCCGATGTTGTTGTAGCCCATAGTCGCGGCTTCCCATTGGTCATTGGTGCCCATCGCCATGGGGATATAGGTGCCGTCTTCCTTAATCTTGTCCAGTGCGGCGAAGAACTCGGCCTCGGTGGCGGGAACCTCGATGCCCAACTCATTGAACGCGTCCTTGTTGTAGATGAAGCCGTGGATCACCGACGCCATCGGAACACAGAAGCTGGCAGATGAATCGTCGGTCTGCCATGCGGATTTGGCAACATCCGAGAAGTTACTCATTGCATCCAAATCGGTCAGGTCGGTCAGATGGCCAGCCTCGAAAAGCGCCAGCGAGGCATCAAACGGGCGGCAGGTGATCAGATCACCGGCTGATCCTGCTTCAAGTTTAGAGTTCAGGACGGCATTGTATTCCGCGGGAGCCGACGGAGAAAAAACAACCTTGATACCGGGATTTGCCGCCTCGAAGGCCGGGATGATCTTGTCCTGCCAGAGGGCGAGGTCATCGTTGCGCCAGCTTTCAATTGTCAGGGTGGCGTCTTGTGCATATGCACCACTTGCGACCAACGCCGTGCTCATCAGGGCAAGGCTCAGGACATTGCGTTTCATTCGTTTTCTCCCAGGTTGATAGTTTCGTTGTTTTGTTTCAGCCGGTTCATCGCAGGGCGCAGATGATCACTCGTTTCATTCAGTAGCGCTTGCGCGTCACTTGCTGACTTGGCACCTGCGGCGACAAGCGCTGCGCATTTGAGGTTACCGTTCGCAGCCTTCAATGCACCATCTGCATGCTCAGGTGTCACACCGGTCAGTTGGCAAACAATTCCGTTGGCGCGCGCGCGTAGCTTGTCGTTATCTGCCCGCAGATTGATCATCATGCCATCCTGAATATGGCCAAGCTCTACTGCCATCAGCGTCGACAACATGTTGAGAGCAATTTTCTGGGCGGTGCCTGCGCCCATCCGGGTTGAGCCCGAAATCAATTCAGGAGGAGTGGACAGCAGCACGGCATGATCCGCTAGCTGCAACAATTGCGAATCCGCGTTGTTTGCTATTCCAATAACAGGCGTTCCTTTGCTGCGGGCCAATTTCGCGGCGGCAACAGTATAGGGTGTGGTGCCGCTGGCAGAGACTGCGATGAGCGTATCGGTTGTGAGCATATCCGCCAATTCCTGCGCAAGGCCATCAATTGCGTCCTCTACATCGCCAGGCATTTCTGCAGTGGTCGGCAATCCGCCCGCCATATGAATGCGGATCTGTTCTGAGGAAATAGAGAATGTCCCGCCAAGCTCCAATGCGTCGGATGCAGCCATGAGCCCGGAAGACCCGGCCGCAAGGTATCGAAGCTTGCCGCCTGTCCGGATCGTGTTGGCCATAGCGGTCGCTCCGCTGCAGATTGGCGCAAGAGCGCCAAACGCAGCCCTTGCTGCTGACGCCTGTGACTGTGCCAGCAGGTTCGCTACTTCTGTCAGCGGGCGGGTATCGAGCCCGATCGCTTCTTGATGCAGTTGTTCTGTCGCTGGCGTGATCACGTGATTCTCCCCCAAGAGCTTTCGATATCATACCTTTTAAATACCATTAGTCTACCATTTATTTTTTCGCCCTATTTTTCGAGATATTGACGCGGAAATCTGCGATTTGGTTATATTTAGGACTTCTAAATTCGGAAAAGGTATTATAAAGGTCTCTACATGGTTAAGTCATCAAAACCTCTGATTCTGGCTGCCGATGGGGGAGGAACGCGTTGCCGCGTTGCCGTTTATGTTGGCAGCGGAACACATAGGGTCGAGGTTGGCGCGGCAAACGTGTCTACTGATTTCGAGGCTGCTTGCATCGAATTGCAACGCGGCCTGGAAGCTCTTGCTTCTCAGTCGGGTATTTCTGCGGGCGAGCTAGCGCAAACGCCCGCTTATCTGGGCTTGGCCGGGATCACGGGCGACGCGATTGCCAAAAAGCTCGCGGCGGCCTTGCCGTTTCAACATGTTCGGATCGAAGATGATCGGGCGGCAGCGTTGCGCGGTGCATTAGGGCCACAGGACGGGTTTGTCGCTCACTGCGGCACCGGGTCTTTTGTTGCGATGCAAAAGGGCGGATTGATACGGCTTGCCGGTGGCTGGGGCCCGGTTCTCGGCGATCAGGCATCTGCGCAATGGGTTGGCAAGCGTGCGCTGTCCAAAGCGCTGGAGTTCACGGATGACGTGACCGAACCTTCGCAATTGGCGCAAGATCTGTTGTCCCGATATGGCGGCGCCGCCGGAGTTGTACGATCGGCCGCTGAGATGACTCCTTCTGAATTTGGAACCCTCGCTCCGCTGGTTACCAGGTTTTCCGGTCGCGGTGATAAACTGGCCATGACCATTCTGCAGAATGGCGCAGACTATCTTGCTGACATGATGAAAAAAATGGGGTGGGGAGCTGAATTGCCGATTTGTCTGACAGGGGGAATTGGGCCCCTTTACGCACCGTATCTGCCTTTGGACATGCAATCTGTTTTGGTCCAGCCTGCAGGCGATCCACTGTCCGGCGCACTTGCATTGGCACAAGCTTTTCGGGAGGAAGTCGAACATGAACGTAACTGATTTCCTGCGACCTGAAGGATGGTTAGGGCAAAACTCAGGGCCACGGTACGTGCAGCTTCGTCAGCGCCTTGAACAAGGGATCGAGGACGGTATCCTCGCGCCCAACAGTTCGCTGCCTCCCGAGAGAGAAATCGCTGAATTAACCGACCTGTCGCGCGTGACCGTGCGCAAGGCCATTCAGGAATTGGTGCGCAAGGGCGCGATCGAGCAGAGGCAGGGCTCTGGTTCTTTTGTTCGGGAGCCTGTGGCGAAAGTCGAACAGTCGTTATCCCACCTTACTTCGTTCACCGAAGATATGGAGCGGCGTGGCCTCAATACGACCTCTACATGGTTGGAGCGTGGAATTTTTCTGCCATCGCCGGAGGAAATGATGGCATTGGGATTGTCGGCTAACGAACAGGTCGCCCGAATCCACCGCTTGCGTCAGGCCGGAGGTCGCCCTATGGCATTGGAAAGGGCCGCTCTGCCGCTCGATATCCTGCCTAACCCGACGGAAGTTACAGGTTCGCTTTATTCTGTTCTCGAACAAACCGGTTTCAGACCTGTGCGTGCGATCCAGAAAATTTCGGCCATCAACCTAGAAGCACCTGAAGCGGAGCTTCTGGATGTTGCCGAAGGTACGGCCGGGCTTCGGATTCAACGCACATCTTATCTGGAAAGCGGGCGGGTCGCTGAATTGACCCGGTCAATCTATCGCGGCGATGCCTACGATTTTGTGGCTGAGCTGCGTCTGTCAAATTGAAAGCCTGGAAAATGTCTGACAAAACCACCCAAATGCGGCAAGAGATCAATGAGATACCTGACGCCGTAGATCGCCTGTTGACTGAGGGCGCAGGTTTGATTGCGCAAACCGCAGACGAAATCCGGACCCGCGATCCGCGGTTCCTGATCTCGGTGGCGCGGGGATCCTCGGACCATGCCTGCAGCTTCTTGAAATACGCATCCGAGCTTCTGCTTGGTTTGCCGATGGCGTCGGTCGGGCCGTCGGTGAAATCCATCTATGGCGTCGATATGCGATGCGAGGACGCAATCTGTATCTCGGTTTCGCAATCGGGGCAGAGCCCGGATATTGTACAGCTGGTTCAGTCGCTTACATCCGGTGGAGCATATTCGGTTGCCATCACGAACAATACAGACTCGGCCTTGGCCGAAGCGGCGACCGCGACACTGCCAATTCATGCGGGTCCTGAACTGAGCGTGGCAGCGACCAAGACATTCGTAACCTCTCTGGTCGCAGGGCTATGGTTGATTGCGCAAGTGAAGCGTGATGATCTTTTGTTGCGCTCAATCCATGACTTGCCAGACAGTCTGTCAGAGGCAATCGCCTGTGACTGGAGCGCCGTTGCAGATGCCGTTGATGGGCGCTCGCTTTTTACATTGGGGCGCGGCATGTCTTTGGCGATCTCCAACGAAGCCGCATTAAAATTCAAGGAAACCTGCCAGATTCACGCGGAAAGTTTTTCGGCGGCCGAGGTTCTGCACGGCCCTGTTTCCATCGTGGATCACGGCTTTCCTGTGCTTACTCTGTCGTCCGGGGATGCAGCAGAGGCCAATCTGGCCGAGGTTGCAGATGAACTGACTTCCAAAGGGGCCGATGTTTTTGCCACGACCAGCCGTGTGAAACGCGCGACGGTTCTTCCGCATGTACGGACGTCGCATTGGATGACAGACCCCATACCAACAATCGCCTCATTTTATGGAATGGTAGAGAAAGTGGCCACGCAACGCGGGGTTGACCCCGACACACCGCGCCATCTGAAAAAAGTGACGGAAACGGTATGACCGGTTCCTCGATCACCTTTACAGGCGGTCCGATCTTTGATGGCGCAGAACTGCGCGACGGATACGCCGCGCGGTTCAAAAACGGAGTGTTGGATGCGATAGTGCCCGAGCTTCAGACAAAGAGAGATGACCAGATCAAAGATCTGTCGGGGAATATCCTTAGCCCTGGCTATGTTGATCTGCAGGTGAATGGCGGCGGTGGCGTTATGTTTAACGACGACCCATCCGTTCAAACTCTGACGCGGATCGCCAGGGCACACCGGGCGATGGGTGCGACTAGCATTCTGCCAACGCTGATCACGGATACGGTCGAGAAAACCAAGGCTGCTGTTGATGCCGCGATGGAAGCTGTTCAATCAGGTATTCCAGGTATCGCGGGTCTGCATCTGGAAGGTCCGCACCTGTCCGAGCGACGCAAAGGGGCGCATGATGCCGATTTGATCCGCCCGATGCAGCAAACCGATCTGGAAATTATAACTAACGCCGCAAAACACCTGCCTGCCTTGATGGTCACGCTGGCGCCGGAGAATATCACTCTGAAACAGGTCGAAGTCTTGAAACGCGCAGGAGTGATCGTCTCTCTGGGCCACACGGACGCGTCGTTTGAGACTTGCTTGGCGTTTGCCAAAGCAGGGGCGCAGTGTGTAACGCATTTGTTCAATGCGATGAGCCAACTTGGAAGCCGCGAACCGGGATTGGTCGGCGCGGCACTATCCTGCGGATCGCTATCGGCAGGGTTGATCGCCGATGGCATCCACGTTCATCCCGACACAATGCGAGCCGCCTGGGCGGCCAAGCGCGGACCGGGGCAAATCTTTCTTGTCAGCGACGCAATGGCAGTCGCCGGAACCTCGCAGACTGAGTTTCAGTTGGAAGGCCGCCCGATCCGGCGGGAAAACGGCATGCTGACTTTACAGGATGGGACTTTGGCAGGGGCAGACTTGTGCCTGACCCAAGCAGTAAGGGTTCTTTCGGAACATGTGGGGATCCCGTTTCAGGAGGCGCTTGCTGCGGCAACGATCGCCCCAAATCGGATAATTTCAGGTAAGAGCGAAAAGCAAAAGCTGATGCTCTCACAAATGATATTGATTGCCCCAGATCTGTCCGAGGTCAGACCCCTGCGACCTTGAAAGTTTCTATTGCAAGCAAAATTGAGTGTACCAAGTAGGGAATTGGCGGGCAGATTTTCCAGGGTCGGGATTCAAAACCAGTAGGTGACGGCGGCCGGGCAGAGGAAAGAGGCCGCGCAAGCGATCTGCGCCAGGATATCCTTGGCCTGTGGGACAGCTGGCGTCACACCTGTAAAGGTGACCGCTCGTGAAAAGGTATTGGGTGCGCTGAACATCCTGGCCAATGTAGCCGGGGCCACTACCCCGGGGGAACGCAGACGAGCCTCGGACACCGATTGGAACTTGGTGGTGTCGGTCAGTGCCTCTGGCGGGTTTTTTCATGTCCCGCGCGGCATTTCCTGCCCTGCGGCGGACGGGTGGCGGCAGTATCATCAAATCTGGGGTCCACTGTTAGGTTGGTCGGGCGCGCAGGTCTTGCTGCCTGTTGTGCCAGCAAGGGCGAGGTGGTGAACCTCACCCGCACCTCGATTCCGCCGGGGCGGTTGCCTCAGTCGTTTGAAATTGCCAATGCCATCGCAGGGTGCATGCAAGTGACAGGCGCGTGCTTTGTGACTGATGACCGTCAGTCGGGCAGGGATGACCGGTTTCACTGGCTAAAGCTGGACGTCCCGGATGCGATTTCGGGCGCGGATTTGGTTCATATGGCACAAGAAGACTTCGGTACCCCTCGGTTCTGGTAAGAAATGCCGGTATCCTGACCGGAACGCCGCTGACGAGCAAATTTCCTCCGCTGTAAACCGTCCGGAGACCGATATCCCTGCATCGACCATTTCCGCTTTCGAAACGGAAAGTGGCTGTTTGCGATGCAGTTATTGAGGCATTGTGCAGTCAAAGATCCAGGTCCGGGGCAACATTTCGTTTGGCAATACCATTCAAGCGCAACTTGTCCGTGATGATCCGCCTGGGAATTAGGCCAAGACGATTTATCCGGTAGCGCAACGGCCAATATGTGCGACCAGAGATTTTCGCGACAACATCATCCCGATGTCAGACTCCGCTTAGACGGCGGTGCCGCTGCCGCACGATTCAAGCGATCAGCAGCCGGAATTTGATGGGCCACTACCGGGGAATTTCGCAAGAGCTTTCAATCCCGCGCTGCGTATGCGATGATCCCGGGACGAAACCAGTGGCGTATTGAACTGACTGACGATGAATTCATCAATGTAATCTGCGTCCAAATCTGCATCCGAACAACAAAGAGATGGTTAAGGTGAAAACACTTGCTGGATACGTGCGCCAAAGAGTGAGCAATTCTCAACCATTCTGGAATTTTGCGACATAACCTCAGATCCGTGTAAATTTCTGCCGCAATGCCCCCGTTTTTTTTGTGAGAAATTTTGCAGCGAGCCGCATATATCTTGGCGAACTGACACATCTGCATGAACGGTACTAGATGGCCCAAATCAACTCTCTACTGCTCGAGCAAGTCCGCGACCGGTTTGCTCAGGTCGATCACTGCCCGCAGCAGGGCCCGCGTATCTTCTTCGAAAACGCAGGCGGTGCGCTGACGCTGAACACAGTCGTAGACACGTCGCAGGCTTATGCCGCGATCCCTGACAATCAGGGGCGCGAGAATTCCGGCAGTCACGAGCTGGTGCGCGTGATCAACAAGGCCAAAGAAGACATGGCGGTGTTCATGAATGCGCCGGGAGGGCAGTTCTTTGTCGGTGAAAGCGGCACCGAGTTGTTGTTCCGGTTGATCATGAACGCCTGTCTGGGAGCGGGTGCGGGCGTTGTTCTGGGATCAACTCTGGAACATCCGGCCACACGTTCGGCTTGTGACCGTTGGGCGCGCATTTCCGGGCAGACCCATGTGTTGATACCGCACGATGATGCGACCGGCACGGTCACCGCCGAGGCGTATACCGCTGCTGTCACGCCCGATACCAAGGTGGCTACGATCCTGCACACCTCGCCGGTGACCGGCATGGGTGTGGATGTCGCAGCCGTTTCTCAGGCCATTCGCGCGGTGGCTCCGGACTGTTTCATTATCGTTGATGGCATCCAGCACGCAGCGCATGGTCGGATCGACCTGACGGCCTATAACGTCGACGGGTACGTGGTCTCGCCTTACAAAGTATTTTCGCGCCATGGGTACGGCGTTGCGTGGATCTCCGGCCGGTTGACCGGGCTGGAGCATAATGCCCTGATCGACGGCCCGGCGGATAATTGGGAAATGGGCACCCGCGATACCGGGGCTTATGCCACAATGTCGGACGTGGTCGGCTATTTTGAATGGCTAGGCAGTCAGGTCAGCGACGCCACTGACCGCCGTGCCAAATTCGTGGCGGCGGGTGAGGCAATCCATGCGCAGGAAAAGGCGCTGACCGATGCGATGATTCATGGCACCGGCAACCTGCCGGGTCTGGCCGAGATGGAGAAAGTGACCATTCTGGGCGGCGTCGACAACCCGGCGCGCGAAGGCCTGGTATCGCTGCGTGTTGCCGGCGTGCCTTCGGTGGATGTGGTCAAACAGCTCAACGAACAGTGCATCCGCACCCATCTGCGCAAGGCGGATCACTATTCCGGCAACGTCCTGACGCCGCTTGGTATGGACAGCTGCGTACGCGTTTCGATGTGTCACTACAACAGCGTCGCCGAAGTTGCGCAGTTTCTGGGCGCAATGAAAACCATCGCCGCCTAAGGCGTTCACAGGAAGAGGACTCCCTCATGAAAACGCATGCACAGGCAGTTGTGATCGGCGGCGGGCTTGCCGGTTGTTCGATCCTTTATCATCTGGCCAAGCTGGGCTGGACCGACAGCATCTTGCTGGAGCGCGACGAACTGACCAGCGGCTCGACCTGGCACGCGGCCGCCAATATTCACGGGCTGCACGACAACAACAACATCACCCGCATCCAGCACTATACGATGAACCTGTATAAAGAGCTGGAGCAGGAAACCGGCCAAAGCTGTGGCGTGTTCCAGCCCGGCTCGCTCTATCTGGCGCAAACCGAAGAGCGCGAGCAGCAGCTGCGCCTGCAGGAGGCAAAGGCGCGTTTCTATGGCCTGAACTTCCACGAGGTCAGCCGTGAACAGGCCAAGGAACTGCATCCATTGGCGCAGTTCGATGACATCCGATGCATCATGTACGAACCCGATGGCGGCAATGTGGACCCATCCGGCGTGCCTCATGCTTATGCCGCAGGGGCTCGCGCAATGGGTGCCACGATCGAACGGTTCTGCCCGGTTACAGGGACAGAACAACAGCCTGACGGCAGCTGGATCGTGCGCACACCCAAGGGCGACATTCACACCCAATGGGTGGTAAATGCTGCCGGCCTTTGGGGCCGCGAAGTGGCGGCGCTGGCGGATTTGACCCTGCCGCTGCAACCGACGGAACACCAGTATTTCGTGACTGAAACGATCGACGAAGTGGCCAATCTGGGCCGCCGTTTGCCCTCGATCGCCGACCGCGACGGTGAATACTACTTCCGACAGGAAGGCAACGGGCTGCTGATCGGAGCTTATGAGAAAGACATGAAGTTCTGGGCCGAAGAAGGCACGCCGCTGGACTTTGCCCATGATCTGTTCCCCGACGATCTGGACCGTATCATGGAAAACGTGATCCGCGCGACCGAGCGCGTGCCGGTTGCCGCCACAGCCGGGGTGAAACGGGTGATCAACGGGCCGATGATCTGGTCGCCCGATGCCAACATGCTGTGGGGGCCGGTGCCCGAACTGAAGAACTATTTCCTGTGCGGCGGTCTGATCCCCGGCTTCTCGCAATCAGGGGGGCTGGGTCTGCTGGCGGCGCAATGGATGATCGAAGGCGAGCCGCAATATGACATGTTCGCCTGGGATCTGGCGCGCTTTGGCGACTGGGCCGACAAGAAATTCACCAAGGCCCGGGTCGAGGATGCCTATACCCACCGTTTCGCCATCCATTTCCCGAACGAAGAGCGCAGCGCGGGTCGTCCCGCCCGTGTTCGCCCCGCCTATGAGATGCAGAAAGAGATGGGCTGTGTCTTTGGCCTGAACTGCGGTTGGGAACACCCGCTGTGGTTCGCCGACCAACCCGGCATCGAAGAGACCGCTGGCTTTACCCGCCAGAACTGGTTTGATCCGGTGGGCCGCGAGGTGAAGATGCTGCGCGAGCATGTAGGCGTGATCGATATCTCGAACTTCGCCAATTACGTGATCAAGGGGCCGGGCGCGTATGACTGGCTGGACCGGCTGGTCGCCAATCGTGTGCCCGTCGAAATCGGACGGTCCTGCCTGACACCGCTGATTTCGGTGCGCGGGGGCGTAGCGGGTGATTTCACCATCACCAAGGTTGCCGATGACGAGTACATGATGATTGGCTCGGGCATGGCCGAGCGCTATCATCAGCGCTTCTTCAACATGGTCGAGATGCCTGGAGGCGCTACGCTGGAGGTTGCGACCGACCGCATCGCAGGCTTCAACGTCGCGGGCCCGAAAGCGCGTGATCTGTTGCAACGCCTGACAAATGCCGACCTGTCGAACGAAGCGTTCCGTTTCATGCGCTCGGCCACTATCGACGTCGCTGGCGTGACCTGCCTGGCCATCCGTGTCTCCTTTACCGGTGATCTGGGGTGGGAACTGCATTGTGCAGAAGCGGATCAGACCCGGCTGTATACCGCACTGCTGGATGCGGCGAAGCAACTGAATGGTGGCCCGGTCGGTGGCCGGGCGCTGGGGTCTCTTCGCATCGAAAAGGGCTATGGCTCCTGGGGGCGGGAATATTCTCAGGAGTACTGGCCGCAAGAGGTCGGTCTGGCCGGTCTGATCAAGCTGGACAAGGATTTCCTGCACAAGGACGCCTATCTGTCCGTCAAAGACAACGCCCCGCGCGAGGTGCTGTCGATCTTCGAGATTGAGGTGACCGAGGATGCCGACGCCACAGGTGGCGAGCCGATCTTTACCTCCGATGGCAAATCAGTGGGCCGCGTGACTTCGGGCGCCTATGGCTATTCGGTGGGTAAGTCGCTGGCCATCGGTTACGCGAACCCCGAAGTGGCACAGCCCGGCGATGAAGTGGTGATCCAGGTGATCGGCAAACCACATAAAGCACGGGTGCTGGCTGAACCGCCCTTCGATCCTAAGGGCGGAAGGCTGCGTTGTTGAAATGAAGGCGTGAATTGAGTGCGCTTAATCACAAGTTAAGTTCATGGCCGCAGATCCCAATTCGGGATTTGCGGCTATGTTATGTGAAACCCGCTTTCGGGCAGTTTGCACCATTCTGACAGCAATTGCGCAACCTGAAAGATTGGATCGCCTTCCTCCACATCCTCAGACCTGAGAACAGCATGCCATGGAACTGAGATTCCGTCTTTTGTCACACTGGCCCCAACGATACGACCTTCCTTCAGCGCGGACTGAACGGCCCAGCTTGACAGAACACTTGTGCCAAGGTCTGAGGCAACCAGTTCAACGATCGCTTCGGGCAGTTCGACTGTGGCCGCCCATTTCGGATAGCTGTCAGTGGGGCGGTACAGCAGCGCGAATTCGCGATCCGGTTCGGGCACTTTTGTATAGGTGATGAAGGGCTCACCAGCGACATCGGTGCCTTCAACGTATTCTCGTCCCGCCAGTCGGTGTGTGGGCGGCATGATGTAAAGCAATGGGTCTTCGAACAGTTTCATGGTTTTCAACCCGGCCTGCGAAACGTTGCCGGACGTGATCGCAATGTCGAGATGCCGGTTCAGCAATCCGGTCAGTGGATCGCTTCGCGCACCGGCCATGATCTGAATGTCGATCCCGTCGGTATGTGATTTCATGAACTTGATGAAAGACGGCAACCAGCGGTAATTGCTGTAGGCTTCGACGGACAGGCGCACGACGTGCTGCACATTGGCATTCATGCGGCGCACGTCCTCTTCGGCGCGATGAAGATCAGTCAGAATACGCTCGGCCACAACAGCCATGTAATCGGCCGCCGGCGTCTTGCGCAGTTTCTTGTGCATCCGGGTGTACAAAGGCACATCCAGCCGACGTTCCGCTTCGCGCAGGCGGTGGGACAAGGCCGAGGGCGTCACCCCAAGCTTCTTGGCCGCATCGGTGATACGACCGGTTTCATTGATCGCCTGAATCAGTTGCAGGTGACGCAGGTCAAGCAGAGGTTTCATGGGATTTTAGCCTGAAGGAAATTCACGAAATCGAAAAAACTTCGAAATTGAAATTCAGTCAATATAAATGTGAAATCGCACCAGGTTTTTAGGTGGAGCACTCTTTATGAACGTTGACGCCAGACGCGCCATCGAACAGGACAAGGCACATCACGTGCATCCTCAATCGAATTTGCGACAGCATTCCGAGAACGGTCCGATCATGATCACCCATGGCAACGGGGTCTTCATCTACGACAGTGAAGGGCGTGAGATCATTGACGGATTTTCTGGCCTGGGCTGTGTGTCGCTGGGCTATCACAATGAGCGGCTGTCAAATGTTGCGAAACGGCAGATGGATGTGTTGCCCTTTGCGCCCACCTTCTACAACCGCTCTCACCCGCGCGTCGCGGAACTGGGTGAGCGCCTGATCGGCATGGCGCCCAAGGCGAAAGATGGCAGCGACATGAACCGGGTGATGTTCCAATGCTCGGGGTCCGAGGCGAATGACACCGCGATCAAGTTGTTGTGGTATACAAATACCGCTCGTGGCGAGCCGGACCGACGCAAGATCATTGGTCGGGTGCGGGGCTATCATGGGAACACGGTTGCGACTGTGTCGCTGTCGGGTCAGCCCCATATGCATGCGAAATTTGGACTTCCTTTGCCAGATTTCAAACACACCGAGCTACCAAACTATTATCGCTTTCATATCGATGGCGAGAGCGAAGAAGAATTCTCGGCCCGGATGGCGGAAAAGTTTGAGGAATTGATCCTCGCCGAAGGCCCTGAGACCGTGGCGGCCTTCTTTGCCGAACCAGCGATTTCAGGGGGTGGCGCGTTGATGCCTCCCGAAGGCTACTGGCGCGAGATGCAGGCGGTTCTGCGCAAATACGACATCAAGTTTCTGGCCGACGAGGTTGTTTGCGGTTTTGGCCGGACCGGTAACATGTGGGGGTCGCAGACCTGGGGACTCGAACCCGACATGATTTCCTGCGCCAAGGCTCTGTCGGCCGCGTTCTTCCCGATCTCGGCCCTGATGTTCAAGGACGAGATGTATGCCGACATGATGAAGAACTCGGACGAGGTCGGTACTTTTGGTCACGGCTATACATATGCGGGCCACCCGGTCGGGGCCGCTGTGGGATTGGAAGCGCTGGATATCTATGATGAGATCGATCTGGTCGGCCATGTCCGCAAGGTTTCCACGCGGTTCCTCGAAAAATGCCACTCTATGGCTGACCACCCGCTTGTGGCCGAAGTGCGCGGTGTCGGGCTGTTCTGTGGATTTGAGTTGATGAAGGGCGCAAAAAACCGTGAACCGTTCGATCCCTCTTGGAAAGTGGGTGAGCTTGTGCAGAACTTTGCTCATGATCGGGGTCTCTACCTGCGGGCGATTGGCGACCGGATGAGCTTTATGCCGCCGCTGATCATCAACGAGGATGAGATCGATATCGCGACTGAACGCTTCAAAGGTGCGTTGGATGATGCCTGGGCGGTGGTTCGCACGAAGATCTGATCGTTTTTTTGGGGTCGGGCTGACGCTCTCATCCCATCCCAGCGTCGCAGGCCCCCTCTCAGGCGGCGCGTTTTTTGGACCTGTAGTTCGCCGAGGAGAACAGGGATGACAACACACCTGGAACCGAAACTGCCCGATGCGGGTCTGGCTGGAAGTTACATAAACGGTACCTGGCATTGGCCCCAAGGGCGGCTGGTGGTCGAAAACCCCTCGCGCCGCGTTCCGATTTGTGAGGTCGGTCGCGGCACGTCAACCGAAGTGGACCTTGCCGTTGCTGCCGCCCGAGCCGCGCTGCCAGCGTGGCGCGCATTGGCCGCGAGCGAGCGTGGCAAGCTGTTGACGGAACTCGGCCGTCGTCTGGTAGAAAACGCCGAAGAAGTGGCCCGCGTTTTGGCAGCGGAAAGTGGAAATGCCATCAAGACCCAGTCGCGGGGCGAGGCAATGGGGGCTGCCGGGGTTTTGAAATATTATGGGGGTGTCGCGGTCGAGCAAAAAGGCGAGACCCTGCCGCTTGGACCCGGCCTGTTCAGCTATTCCACCCGAGAACCACATGGTGTTGTGGGCTCGATCATCCCGTGGAATTCGCCCCTGCAGCTGGGTGCAGTGAAGATTTCGATGGCACTGGCGACCGGTAATTGCCTGGTGCTGAAACCGGCTGAAGATGCGCCGCTGGCGATCCTGAAACTGGCTGAGTTGGCTGATGGGCTGGTCCCGCCGGGTGTGTTCAACGTTGTCACCGGACTGGGCGAAGAGGCGGGTGCGGCCTTGGCTGCACATCCCGGCGTGGACAAGGTGTCTTTCACCGGCTCAAGCGAAGTTGGCAAGCTGATTGGCAAGGCCACTGCCGACCGTATCGCCAAGTTGACTCTGGAGCTGGGCGGTAAATCTCCGACCATCGTCTTCCCGGACGCCATCACGGATGGACGCCTGGATGGCACCGCGCAACAGGTGGCCAACGCCATGCGCTTTGCCCGTCAGGGTCAAAGCTGCACCGCCGGGTCGCGTTTGTTCGTACACAAGGATATCTGGGATGTATTAATGCCCAAAGTGGCTGAGAAGTCAGCGGCATTGAAGGTCGGCGATGCGCTGGATCCCGACGTGGACATGGGTGCGGTCGTTAATGCCGAACGGTATGGCGAAATCCGCGCTTATGTGGCCGAGGCGGAAGCACAAGGTGCGACATTCCTGATCGGAGAAACCCCGAACGAAGACCCGGATGGTTTCTGTCCCAATCCTACTATTCTCACTGGAATCGGCAACAATTGGCGGATCGCGCGGGAAGAAGTATTCGGGCCGGTCATGGTCGCCATCCCTTTCGAGACCGAAGAGGAAGTGATTGCCATGGCCAACGATACTCACTACGGGCTGGCCGCGTTTTTGTTTACCCGTGACATCAGCCGGGTCACCCGCTTGACCCGCGCCATCGACGCTGGTTGGATTCAGGTTAACCAAGGCGGCGGGCAGATCCCCGGCATGTCTTATGGCGGCACCAAGCAATCTGGTATGGGCAGCGAATACTCAATCGAAGGCGCGCTTGAGTCTTATACGTACCGCAAATGCGTCACCATCAATATCGAGGATGGCACGTGAGTTCGGACCGTTTCGGTAATGCAATAGATCCAAGCGTGGGTTATGCCCGTGGCACACTGCTGAGAGGTTCAGCGGATGAAGTGCGCAGGCTGGCCCAGGCTGGCCGCGTTGCTGCCGATTTCGTCGCCCAAAACGGCGTTGACAAGATCGCCATCTGCACAGGTAATCTGCGGTTCTATCCCGCCAAGCCGGACGATTTGACCGTGTTGTGTGAAGAATGGATCGGTCCGGGCCTGTTTGGTGAAGAGCTACGTCAGGCGGCAATTTTTCATCTAGGCGGGCAAGGGCACGAGGCGGCGGCAGTGATCAACAGAACAAGTGCGGGTATCGTGGCAACGGTTCTGGCCCACAGTGATGCCACGCCAGTTCTGTCCCTTGTGGCACCAGGTGATCGCAGCCATGCTTCGGTTTTGCGCGGAGCGCGATTGGCGGGCGTGTCAGTGCGTGAGGTTTATGATCTGGCCGCAGTGAAAAAGGCATTGGTTGAGGACAACCCGGCGCTGTTCGTGATCACCCCGGTGACTTCGGAGCTTTCTGTGCTGAACGATGACCTGATCAGAAATGCCGCCGCAGCAGGAAAGAACTCGGGGTGTGTGGTGTTTCTCGACGACGCCTATGGTGCGCGATTCCGTCCGGTATTGATGGGCGGTGCGCCGTCGCTGTCGCTTGGCGCGGATCTGGTCATAACAAACGCCGACAAGGCCGGACTGTCTGGTCCGCGCGCTGGGGTGCTCTGCGGGGAAACCGAGGCGCTGATCCCGGTACAAGCCAAAGCCAGTGAGTTGGGAATGGAAGCCCGCGCCCCTGTTGCCGTTGGCGCAATGCGCAGTCTGCAGGGCTTCACGCCCGATCTGTTGCTGCAAGAGGCCCAGGATGGTCGGGATCTGGCTGATGCGCTTGAGGTCGCGCTTGGGGTCTCGCGTATCACGCGTTCGGCTTTAGGTCCGAAGATTGACGAACAGGACGCGACGGAGGTGGTTCTGAGTATGGCTGCCGCTGACAATACAAATCTGGTCCCGGCCGAGGTGACCGCGGTAATCGGTATGCTGATGTTGCGTGACAAAGGGATTGTGACGGTCAACACCCATGGCCAACCTGGCGGGCGGGTCTCGATCCGGCTGAAACCGACCTCGGGCGCGGTGGCACGGGCGGGGGGCGCTGCTGCGTTGGCAGATTGTCTGGTGTCGGCGATGCAAGAAACAGCGGATCATCTGCATGACAAAGCTTGGATCTCAGCAACTCTGTTTGGAGAATTGTGAATGACCAACTCTGCCTTGATTTTGCGGTTGGACAACCGGCTGGACCATTTAGTGAATATTGATATCGGCGAACGCGGTGTCGAGCATTTGTTTGAGGCCGCCCGCGCCTTGCAGGGCGAGTCGCTGGTCGGCGCGGCGGCTGACGCATTACTGGCTGTTCCCGAAGGCGGGATGGTGGTAATGACCACCGGCTCGGTTTCGCGCGCATGGATCACGCCTGAACTGGGCGAGAATGATGGCCCTTCAGGTGCGGCGGCGATAGCGCGGGCTTTGGTTCTGGCGCGTAACGCAACTTGCGTGATGCTGTGCGAAGAGACATTGTTGCCCGCCATCCGCAACACCTGTCAGGCAGCCGGGCTGTTCCCGGTGACGCTGGAGCAGGCTACCGTCGCGAAGACGGACAAAAGCCTCGCTACGATTGTCATGCTGCCTTTTGCTACGGAGGATGAAAGTGGGCAGGAGCAGGCCAAAGCACTTCTGTCAAACCTGAAACCTGACCTGTTGTTTTCGACCGAAAGGGTGGGGCGCAATGAGCTCGGTGTTTATCACTCCATGCGTGGTATCGATTATGGGATGGGACGCGCGCGTGTCGATGCCCTGTTCGATTTGGCAATGAAACGCGGCGTTCCCGTTATTGCCGTCGGGGACGGCGGCAATGAGATCGGCATGGGCAGGGTTGCTGACCATGTTAAAACCCATGTGCCTTATGGCGATGTTTGCCAATGCGGATGCGGTGGTGGGATAGGCGCGGTAACCGGTTGTGACGTGCTGGTGACGGCGGCCTGTTCCAATTGGGGCTGCACCGCAATTGCGGCAGCCATGGCCGCCCGTGCTGGTGACGAAAAACTGCTTCACACTCCGGAACGCGAGGCTCTGTTGCTGGACACTATGGTCGCCAATGGCCTGATCAATTCCACGCATGGCATCGTCGACGACAGCGTCGACGGTTTCCCGCGCCAAAGCCATATTGCGGTGACCGAGCTTTGCCGCACGATTGTAAGCCGCGCGCTCTGACTAAGTACAGGACACCCCAATGATCCAGAATAACTCCGCCCTGATAGACGCCATCCGTGACCGGTTCGCGCATGTGGACAACTGCCCGTTTCAGGGCGAGCGTATCTTTTTCGAAAACGCTGGCGGCGCACTGACGTTGAAGTCGGTTGCCGAAACTTCGGCCTTCTATGCCGCGATCCCGGACAATCCGGGGCGCGTCAACCCGGCAGGACAAGGCACACAGAACGTGATCAACAAGGCCAAGCAGGACCTGGCCGTTTTCATGAACGCCTCAAGCGGGCAATTTTTTGCGGGCGAAAGCGGCACCGAGCTTTTGTTCCGCATGATCCGCACAGCTTGCCTAGTTGCCCCCAAAAGCACCAAGGTGATCGGGTCGTCCATCGAACACCCGGCGACTCGCAGTGCCGCGCGCCGCTGGGCCGAGATTGCAGAGTTGGACTATGTGAACGTTCCCCATGATGATGACACAGGCTTGGTCACGGCCGAGGACTATGCCGAGCTGATGACCCCGGATGTCGCGGTGGCGACGATTCTTCATGCCTCACCCGTGACGGGCATGGGCATGGATGTGGCAGCAATTTCGGCGGCAATCCGCGCTGTTGCACCGGATTGCCTTATCATCGTGGATGGCATCCAACACGCGGCCCACGGACAGATGGATATCGATGCCTATGACGTCGATGGTTATGCAATCTCGCCCTATAAGGTGTTTTCGCGCCATGGCTACGGCATCGCGTGGATATCGGATAAGCTAAGCGCTTTGCCGCATGATATGCTGATCAACGCCCCTGCGACGGGTTGGGAATTCGGCACGCGCGACGCCGGGTCTTACGCGACCGCGTCGGATGTGGTGTCTTATTTCGACTGGCTGGGCGGAGAAGTGTCCGACGAGACCGATCACCGCAAACGGATCGAGGCGGCAGGTCGCGCCATTCACGCCTATGAGACACACCTGACCAATACCGCCATCAATGGCACCGGCAACCTGCCTGGGCTGTGCGACATGGATCATGTCACTATTCTGGCTGGTGCTGACAACCCTGCGCGAGAAGGGCTGGTGTCCATCGTGGTCGAGGGCAGAGCATCCGAAGACGTGGTCGACGTTCTGAATCAGCAAGGCATCCGCACACATACCCGCAAGGCCGATCATTACTCGGGTAACGTTCTTGATCCGTTAGGTCTGCTGGATTGCATCCGCATCTCGTTTTGCCATTACAACACCGAACAGGAAATTGCTCGTCTGCTGGCTGCGATCAAGGAGCTGGGTAAGGAATGCTGACACGTTGTTCAAGGCTTGTAGACCTCAGCCGCGCATCCGTTCATTGCCCGGATCGTATAGCGGACGCAGGCTTGCCTGTGCCTGAACAGCTTGTCCGGCGACAATCACTCGGTAGTATCGCGCGGCAAGCGCGGTCATCGCCATTCCT
Source organism: uncultured Ruegeria sp. (assembly GCF_947497005.1). Lineage (GTDB taxonomy): Bacteria > Pseudomonadota > Alphaproteobacteria > Rhodobacterales > Rhodobacteraceae > Ruegeria. Next base: position 109,553 of record NZ_CANMFF010000013.1, read on the forward strand.
TCAGGTCGGGTTACATATCCTAAACCCACGGCTCCACCAACGCTCCAGCCATAGCTGGCCGAGGTCAGGCGTCCGACGATCTGACCGTCACACAAGATCGGCTCTTTCCCGAAGACCAGCGGTTCAGGGTCGTCCAGCCTGAAGGAAAGCAAGCGGCTTGAAGCTCCTGTCGCTTTGCGGGCCTCGATTGCGCTTTTGCCGATAAATTCGGTCGAAAAATCGCAGGCGAAAGTCAGGCCGCTCTCCACTGGGCTGTCAAAGGGGCCAATATCATGTCCCCAGTGCCGGAAACCCTTTTCGATCCGACAACTATCCACTGCCATCCCGCCGCACAAACGCGGTGCATTCGGTGCAGCCATGATCGTCTCGAATGCATGCTGGGCATACTCGGAAGGCACATGCAATTCCCATCCCAACTCACCGACATAGGTGATCCGCTGCGCCCGAATCGGCGCGTGCCCGATATGCAGCGCCTGCCAGGTACCAAACGGGAAGACGTCGTTCGACAGGTCAGTATCGGTCAGGTCCGTCAAAAACTCTCTCGCGCGTGGACCCATCACCGCCAGCGTCGTCTCGGCCGACGTTGCGTTCACGACCGAAGTTCCAGAGCCAAGTAACTGCGTTTTCAGCCAGTATTCGGTTTGCGGCTCGGCACTGGCAGAGGCCATGATCATGTAACGTGTATCGGTCAGGCGGGCGACAGTCACATCCGCCTCGATCCCGCCTTGTCGGTTGAACATGTGGGTATAGAGTAAAACGCCCGGCGCAACGGCCATGTTGGCACCGCATAGCCGTTGCATCTGTGTCTGCGCGTCTTGCCCGTCGACAATGAAACGACCAAAGGTCAGGTCGATCAAGCCAAGATCCCCGCGCAGCGTCAAATGCTCGGTCTTCCAATCGTCGAACCAGGGCTCGTTCCCGAAACCATCCGTCATTTCGCGCCCGTAATAAAGGGGGCGTTCCCATCCATTGGCGCTGCCGAACTGTGCGCCTGCGCCTCTTAAATGGGCATAATAGGGCGTCCGGCGCAGCCGCCGCGCCTTGGTTTTGCGCAGATAAGGCCAATGCATCGCATAGGCATGGCCCAGCGTTTCCGCCGCTTTAGTGGCCGTATAACTGCGTGCATTCAGACCCGGCACGATGCGGCGGCTGTCCACATCGGTCAGGTCCGTTGTCATGTGACCGTTCAAGATCCACTCGGCCAGCGCTTTTCCGGCTCCCGGTCCATTCTGAATACCGGTCGAGTTGAAACCGGCAGCGACCCAGTAACCTGACACTTCCGGGACCGGCCCCAGATAGGGCTTGGCATCCGGGGTAAAGCACTCCGGTCCGTTGAAGAACTTGCGAATGCCCGAGCTCGCCAGCGCTGGAACTCGCTCCATCGCTGCTTCGAGTATCGGGTGAAGGTGTTCTTCATCGCAGGGCAACTCATCGAATTCGAAAGCTTCGGGCAAGCCGCCCTTGGGCAACCACGGAGTGGCATTGGGTTCAGAGCAGCCGATCAGCAGTTTGCCTGCGTCTTCTTTGTAATAGGCGTATTCGTCCAACACCCGCAGAACCGGCAGGTCGCCGGTCACGCCTTCAATCGGGTCCGTCACTACATAATAGTGGTTGGTGTAGTGCAAAGGAATTTGCACGCCATGGGTCAAACCAAATTCACGCGCCCACATGCCGGTTGCATTGACCACATGCTCTGCCCGGACCAAGCCCTGTTCGGTTTCCACACCGGTAGCGCGGCCATTTTCGATAACCACACGGGTCACCTGCGTGTCTTCAAAAACCTGCACACCATGCATCCGCGCGCCCTTGGCCAGCGCTATTGTCGTGTCGATGGGGTTGGTATAGCCATCACCAGGAAACCAGAATGCGCCTTTCGCGTTTTGGGTCGACAAAAGCGGCCATCGATCCTGAGCCTCGGCCAGGCTGATCTCTTCCGCGCGCAGGCCGCAGCCATGGGCATAATCCACCTTGCGGCGCAGCTCTTCCATTCGGGCTTGGGTCAACGCCAGCGTCATCGAACCGTTGCGCTTGAAACCTGTGCTCTGGCCGGTCTCGTCCTCAAGGCTCTCCATCAAGTCGAGGCCGTATTTCGCCAGGGCAGACATGACCGGCACGCCCTGTGTTTCGCTGACCAGCCCGGCGGCATGCCATGTGGTGCCTGATGTCAATTTCTTGCGTTCGAACAGGGCTGCTGAACAGCCTGCTTTCGCCAGATGATAGGCGATGGCGCAACCGACGATGCCACCACCTATGACCGCAACCTGAACGTGGTTGGGATGAGGTTTTGCCATGGAGCTACCCCCTCAGCCGCTCGTTTTCGGGATCATAAAATGGCACAGCGGTCACAGTCGCATTGATTTGTACGCCCAGCACTTCGATCTGGTACACATCTCCTGGCTGTGCCGCCTCGGTCAGATAACCAAGTGCGATGCGTTTGCCGATGCGGAATCCGGTTCCACCGGAACTGACATAGCCCACAGGTTTGCCTTCGCGGCAGATCGGGTCCGAAGATAGCGTATCCGCGCCGTGACCATCCAAAACAAAGGCGGTGAAGTGATAGACCTTAGGCCGTTTGGCTTGCTCCAAAAACGCTTCGCGGCCGACAAAATGGTTTTTCTTCTTGCTGACAAATCGGTCCAGCCCTGCATCAAACGTGGTGTATTCGATGCCGAAATCCGCGCCCCAACCATGATAACCCTTCTCAAGCCGCATGGCGTTCAGTGCATAGGAGCCGAATTCGACCATACCCTTTTCAACCCCCTGTTCCATGATTGCGGTGTAGACCGAAACCAAATCGGCGCTGCGAATGTGCAGTTCCCATCCCAGTTCGCCAACATAGGACACCCGAAGGGCAACGGCTGGCACACCGGCGACGGTGATTTTACGCACCGACATCCAGGGGGCAGCGTCTTTCGACAGGTCGTCCTGTGTGAGTGGCTGCAACACCTCGCGGGATTTCGGACCCATGACCATCAATGCGGCGTCAAATTCAGAGCCACGGATCAGGGTCAAGCCCTCATCGGGCAGGTATTGTGATAACCAGTCATGGTCGCGTTGATCGGCCAGTGTGGGTCCGCAAAGCAGATATTTGTATTCGTCCAGCCGCGCGATGGTTGCCTCGGACCAGATTTTACCCTTGGGCGTCAACATATAGGACAGTTTGACCCGGCCAACCGGAGGCATCGCGCCACAGAATACATGGTCGAGGAACTCAGTCGCCTTTGGTCCTTCAACCTCATACCGTGTGAACCCACCGTGGTCCATCACGCCCACATTGTCGCGCACGCCTTCACATTCGGCTTTGACGGCATCGTGCCAAGCCTCGTGATGGAAACTCAGCTGGCCGTCATGCTTGATCTGGTCCGTCTGGAACCAGAATGCGCGTTCCCACCCTGCGATCTGACCGAAAACCGCGCCTTTGGCCTTGAGCCTGTCATAAAGCGGTGTGGATTGTACCGGGCGTCCCGCTTTCCACAGGCGATGAGGGTAGGGGATCGCATACTGATGCTCATAGAGCTCGCTGGCCCGTTTGACGGTATAGTCGAAGGTCGCCCATTCCTCGCTGAAACGACGCGGGTCCCACATCGACATGTCCCATTCGGGTTCGCCTTCCGTGATCCATTCGGTCAACGTTTTGGCTGCCGCCGCCGAGTGGGTGATACCTACCGGGAAACAACAGGCGTGATAGAAGTTCGGCAGGCCAAAAGCCGGACCGCAAAGCGGCGCGCCATCCGGGCTGTATGGGATCGGGCCGTTCACGAATCGGCTGACCCCAGCTTCACCCAGCAACGGCACATGTTCCAACGCGGCCTCGAGAATTTCGGCGATGTCATCGACACTGTCGGGATAGAGTTGATTGGCAAAGCAATCCGGCAGCCCGTCCAGCCACGCCGGGCGACCTTCGTGACCGTAAGAACCCAAGAGCAATCCGTTCCGCTCGCGCCGCAGATAGTACATGATGTCCGGGTCGCGGATAAGAGGGAAGTTCTCGGGGTTGGCTTCAAGCTCTGGTAGGTTCTCGGTGACCAGATATTGGTGTTCCAACGTGACGACGGGCAGCTTCTGGCCGACCATTTCCCCGATTTGGCGACCGTAATAACCCCCGGCATTGATGACGATTTCGCAGGTCACATCACCCTTGTCTGTTTGGACCAGCCACTCTCCGGAAGCGCGGCGTCGGATGTCGGTGACCTTGGTGAACCGCGCAATCTGTGCGCCCCGATCACGAGCTCCCTTTGCCAATGCCTGTGTCAGCTGCGACGGGTCCACGTCACCCTCGTAGGGGTCGAGGATGCCGCCGATGATGCTGTCGCCCGAACTGAAGTAAGGGTGCATGTCATCCATTTCGGACGGGGTCAGCATCGCCATGTCATAGCCCAGCCCTTTGGAAATGCCGACCAGATGCAGGAACAAGTCCATCCGTTCCGGCGTATGGGCAGGCCAGAACGCGCCGGTATGACGGTAGGTGATCGGGTAATCGACCTCTGAAGCCAGATCCTTGTAGAGTCGCCATGCATAATTGCCCGCCCGCATCCCGCTCCAGCTGTTGGCGTAAGTCGGGATATTGCCCGCTGCATGCCAGGTCGAGCCACTGGTCAATTCGTTCTTTTCGATTAGCAAAGTATCGGCGACGCCTGCCTTGGCCAGATGGTACAGGGTGGAGACACCAACAGCGCCGCCCCCGATGATTACTACTTTGGCTTGATTTTTCATCGACTTAATTTTCCAGATGAATGGGCAGGCGTGCGCGCAGGGCGGTTTCGACCCCGGTGGGCAGATGAGAGGGTGTAGGCTGCGCTTCGATCTCTGCAACGCGGGCGATGGCGCGATCCCAAACCGTTTGTGCGCCGCTTTCAAGCCAATCATTGACACTCTGACGGTCGCCAAGTGAGGGATAGACGTATTCTTTCGTCATCAGGTCCAGCGTCTGAGCAGTGCCCAGGAAATGCCCTTCACCGGTCACCACTTTTTCAATCATGTCCAGATCGATAGAGTCTTCAAACATCTCGACCCCACGCACCGTGCGCAGGATGGCCCCGCACATATCATTGTCGATTACCAAAGCCTCTTTACTGGCGGCCATGATCGACCCCAGCATTCCGACTGACAGATTGATCATGTCAGCCCCGCCTTGGGCGGCCAGTGCGATAGTATATCCCTTTTCGTAACCCGACTGCGCATCGACTGTTTTGGCGTCGGTCATGCCCGCCGATACTGTCGACGGCAGATCAAGGTTCAGCAGCAACTGCGCGGCGGCGGCATTGGCCACCGCTGCCTCGCCCGACCCGCCGGTCATCGCACCGGTGCGCAGGTCCGAGATGAAAGGCAGGAAAGCTAGAATGCAGGGAAAGCCCGGTTGCATCATGTTGACCAGCACCAGACCAGCCAGAGACTCTGCCAGACCTTGGGCCAGCGCACCGGCCAGTGAGGCTGGGCTGGTCGCGCCCGCTTGTGCCGCCGAGCAGATTTGCAACGGCATCCCCAGCCGCACGCATTCTCGCATCACGCCGCAGGCCTCTTCGGCCAGTGTCAGGGGCGGCACCACGTGGCAGACTGAGGCAAAGCAGAAAGGTTGCGTGCGAAACGCGCCTTCGCCCCCCAGGGCTTGGTCGAACATCCCGACGACGGGTTCTACATTGTCTGGCTCAAAGAAGCTGGTGCCAATTGGCTTCGAGGTTGCCTTCATCGCGGCAAAAGCGGTGTTAATATCCAGCGTCAGCGGGTCTTGGAGATCACGTGCCACAACTGGGCGCAGGGAATAGTGAATACTGTCGCAGGCATCGACGATGCGCATCAGGCTGTACAGGTCCTGCAATGTACTGTCGCGAAACCTGTTTGTGGCCGCATCCAGAACCTGTACGGCGGCCCCACCAGTGCCGATATGCACGCGGCCACCGCCGATTTCGATTCCTCGATCCCGATTGAATCCAGGCAATTCGACCCTTTTACAGGCCCTTGCAAGCACATCTTCAACCAGACCGCGCGAAAAGGTGATGCGACCGCCTGCCCGCGCTGAGGCACCGTTTTTCAGGGCAAGATTATGAATATCGTTGGGTGCGCCGGATACACCGATCCGCTCCAGAATGTCGAAAGCCGTATTCGTGATTTGCGTCAGCTTGCCGTTATCCAACGGTTTGAAGCGTCCGCCAAATGGTGGAGCTGACATCTTTGGCGTCGCGGGATTGGCGAGCCTTTTGTTTCTTGTTCGCCGCATGAACACGTCCGTGGAGAGGAATTTTCCACAGCATCTTAGGAAGGTTAAAAAATTAGCTCAATTCCATTATTTGTAGATTTTGATGAATGAGATTCATGCAAGCGGACTCTGAGTTCTCCTTTAACAACGAAAGCAAAAACTCCGTCTTAAGTTCAGGAATCTGCAGTCTCGTTTCGGGGATGCCACTGTCTCGCCACCGCGTCACAAATCTTCAGACAGTCCACCGCGCGCGCCGCGATCTGCTCCACGATTTCGGTCATGTTGTTTGGTTTCAGATAGAAGGCTGGCACAGGTGGCAGGATGATGGCGCCCATTTCCGCAGCTGCTGTCATATTGCGTAGATGAGCCAATGTCAGCGGTGCTTCGCGCGCCAGCAGAACCAAGGGCCGTCTTTCCTTGAGTTGGACGCCGGCCGCTCGGGTCAGCAGGTTATCGTCCAGACCATGCGCAATTGCAGCCAGCGAGCGCATGGAACAGGGCGCGATAATCATCCCGGATATCGGCACCGAACCGGACGCGATACTGGCCCCTATATCCGCGGTCGCGTGATGACGGGTCACCAACTGCCGCAATTCACCCAGAGCATCCAGGCCGCATTCCTGCCCAAGTGTCAAAGTGGCGGCCGGGCTGACCACAAGGTCGGTCTCGATATCCGCCGACGCCAGCCGTCGTGCCACTGCAAGGCTCAATGCCGCGCCAGAAGCACCTGATACGCCCAATACAACACGGGTTCTTGTCATGCTCTCAACTCCGGCATCAATCTGTTTACAAGGTCCTCCGCGAAAGCGTGATCGGCATTTGTTTCGCGCATGACGATCCCCCATTCTCGCAGCGTTTCGCTGCCTATCTTTGTCGTTGCATCGATACCGATCTTGCCGGCCAGACCGGGTTCGGGTGAGGCAAAATCCAGATAGTCCATAGGCGTTCTGTCAAGAGCCATCACATCGCGACCCGGGTCCATGCGCGTGGCAAGCGCCCAGGCGACGTCATCCCAGTTTCGGGGGTCGATATCGGCATCGACTGCAACGATCATCTTCGTATAGCTGAATTGCGGCAGCATCCCCCACAGGGCCATCATCACACGTCGGGCCTGCCCTGGATATCGTTTGTCGATGGCGACGATAGCGATGCGATAAGAACAGGCGGCAGGTGGCAGCCAGAGATCGTGAATTTCGGGAATTTGCGCCCGAATGGTTGGCAGTGCCAGACGATTGAACACCTCTCCAATAATGGAGGGTTCGTCTGGTGGACGTCCGGTATAGGTCGACAAGTACAAAGGCGCCTCGCGATGGGTTATAGCAGTGACATGCATCACCGGAAAAGGCTCGGCGGGATTGTAATACCCGGTGTGATCCCCAAAAGGCCCTTCAGGAGCTGTCTCGCTCGGCGAGGCCCAGCCTTCCAAGACGAATTCGGCATCTGCGGGAACCAGCAAGGGGACGGATTTAGCGGGACTCAAGCGCGGCCGGTTCTGGTTCAGGGCACCGGCAAACGCTAGTTCGGAAACGGTTTCAGGCAGGGGCAGAGCTGCCGACAACAACGTTGCAGGATCCGCACCCAGAACAATTGCGACCGGCATCTTTTCGTTGCGCTGCGCCCAACTACGATGATGAGCGGCCCCGCCGCGATGAGGTAGCCAGCGCATGATCAGACGGTTTCGATCCAGCACCTGTACGCGATAGACCCCGGCATTGTAGGCCTGTGCCGCGTCGGGTTCGCTGCCATGGGGCCGGGTGATGACAACTGGCCAAGTGATCAACGGCCCTGCATCTTGAGGCCAGTGTGTCTGGATCGGCAGCCTAGAGAGGTCGACGTCAGTTCCGCTATGGCAAACATGCTGGGAGGTGGCCGTCTTGACCAGCTTCGGTCGGGTAGACAATGCCGCCTTCAACATCGGCCATCGGGACAACGCTTCCCTCAATCCGCTCGGGGGCGTCGGCGTCCGCAGCGCGGCCAAAAAAGCACCCAGATCGTCCAACTCGTCGGGTGAAACGCCCAGCCCGGCAGCAACACGTTCTGTGGTTCCAAATAGATTTACGACAACCGGGATATCAAACCGACCAACGAATGCACCTGTCGGCTGGTCGAACTGCAACACCGGGCCTGTAGCTTCCAGCACAGCGCGGTGGACGGCTGTCATTTGGTGGCACACCGAAACCGGATCAGGAATGCGCCTGAACTGTCCTGTTTCTTCACACCATTTCAGAAAATGTCGAAGGCTGGGATATTGCGGCAGGGTGCGAATGGCTTTGCTCCGGCGGTGGTGCTCATCCTCTAGCAACGAAAGGGGCGGGTCGAATTGACAACCGTCAAGTCTTTGATGCCGGGGCGGCTTTAGGAATGCCCCACCGGTTCACTTTATTGAGACAGCAGGAGGTCTGTTTGTCCGATCCCCAAAACCCGATACCGCAATGCCCAGTCGTTATGGCAACCGCCCTGCGGTTTGTTCCGCTTGCACCTTTGTCAGTATCACTGACGGCGTTTTCAAGGAAGATAACCCGGAAGCACCCGGACCTGTTCAACCGGCTCGGTGAATACAGCCGGGTCGCGTTTGTGCTCGACCCAACGGATCTACCGGTTGTCGTTCTCCTCGAACCGAATGGTGGTGCGCCGAGGATAAGGCTGTGTCGTAGGCGCGTGGCAGGGGCTGCGCGAATCTCCGGTCCGCTGGCCGCGCTGCTGGGGCTGGTTCATGGTGCGTTTGACGGCGATGCCCTGTTTTTCTCGCGCGATCTGGTGATCGAAGGTGACACAGCCGCGGCTCTGGCCCTGCGCAACGCAATCGATGACGCGGAGTTGGATCTTGCGCACGAAGCGGCAGCGCTTTCCGGCCCGCTTGCACGACCTTTCGAGCAGCTCATCGCGTTTGTCGAACTCCGAACCGGCCTATGTCTGACCCGGCCCGAGGACGCAGTCCAATGGTAATGGAAATCGTTTGCCCGGCAGGAACGCCTGCCGCCCTGCGTGCGGCTGTCAAAGCCGGGGCGCATACCGTCTATTGCGGGTTCAATGATGAAACCAATGCGCGCAACTTTCCCGGTCTAAATTTCGACCGGGCAGAAATGCGGGCGGGAATTGCGTTCGCCCACGATCACGGAGCCAAGGTGTTGGTTGCAATCAATACCTTCCCGCGAGCGGGCAGCGAGGCAATCTGGAAACGGGCAGTGGCGGACGCCGAAATCTGTGGTGCAGATGCCGTGATCCTCGCCGATTTGGGCCTGCTAGACTATGCCGCGCGCAGCCATCCCGGGTTGCGCAGGCACCTGTCCGTGCAGGCCGCGGCGGCCAATGCTGATATTATCAACTTCTATGCCGAAACCTTCGGTGTCAAACGGGTGGTCTTGCCGCGTGTACTGTCTGTGCCAGAAATTGCTGGCATCAACTCGGAAACCGAAGTCGAAACCGAAGTCTTTGTGTTCGGTGGTCTTTGTGTAATGGCTGAAGGTCGCTGCTCACTGTCTTCTTATGCCACCGGGTTGTCCCCCAACATGAACGGCGTCTGCTCTCCTGCCAGCCATGTGGAGTACCAGAACGATCAAGGCGCGTTGAACGCGCGCCTTGGCGGCTATCTGATCCACCATGTGGAACGGAACGAGCCTGCGCCGTATCCGACATTGTGCAAGGGATGTTTTTCCGCAGGTGAAAAGACCGGGCACCTGTTCGAAGATCCCGTCAGCCTGAATGCAGAACGACTGATCCCGCAATTGCAAAAAGCTGGTGTGACGGCCTTGAAGATCGAAGGGCGCCAACGGTCGAAATCCTATGTTGCACAAGTCGTTCGGTATTTTCGCGCCGCTGTCGATGCGCTGGATGCAGGGCAGCCAATGCCCGAAGGAATGCTGGCGCGTTTATCCGAAGGGCAGGCCATGACTACCGGCGCTTACAAAAAGACATGGAGATAGCAGGATGGACTTGACCGTTGGCCCGAACCAGTTCTTCTGGTCTGCCGAAACCTGGGCCGCATTTTACACCGATCTGGCCCAGTCCCTCGTCGATCGCGTCGTGGTCGGAGAATTGGTCTGTTCCAAGCGTCTGCCCTTTTATCAGGATCGTATCCCTGAGACGATTTCCCGGTTGGTCGAAGCGGGTAAAGAGGTCGCACTGACAAGCCTTGCCCTGGTGACCCTGAAACGCGAGCGCAAACTGACGGCAGATCTTGCGGCTATGGGCGTTATGGTTGAGATCAACGATCTGACCGCGCTGGCGCATTTGCCTGAAAACTGCGCGTTTGCCGTTGGCCCGTTGGTCAACGTGTACAACGAAGGTACTTTGAAGTGGTTGGCCGCACAGGGTGCCCGCCGCATTTGTCTTCCGCCTGAATTGCCCATCGCGTCGGTCAAAGCGCTGACACAGGTTGCTTCGGACTTGGGCGTCGCGGTCGAAGTATGGGGGCACGGGAGATTACCGCTGGCCATTTCCGGGCGCTGCTATCACGCGCGGTTGCATGGGCGCAGCAAAGACAATTGCCAGTTTGCCTGCGAAGACGATCCGGATGGGCTGGACGTTCTGACCGGTGATGGCAAGCCTTTTATGGCAATGAACGGGGTGCAGACCCTGTCGGACAGCTATGCCTGTACGGACCATCAGATCGATTTGCTACGGCAGGCGGGTGTCTCGGCGTTGCGCCTGTCGCCGCAATCCGACGGGTTCCTTAAACTGTGCAAGTTATATCGTCAGAGGCTCGACGGGGATCTGCCTCGGGGCGATCTGGAGCGCTCGCTGCGGACCGCTGATCCAAATGTTCGGCTGAGCGATGGGTTTCTGACAGGTTCCCATGGCGCTGAATGGTCAGGTGAATCCGGCGCACGTTCTGCGGCTTCATGACCATGGCGGCGGGCAGGGCGCTTGAAGCGTTCTGGAATGCCCCTTACCGCCCGTTGTTCTTCGCTTCTTATGCCAGCGCATTATGCACGGTGGCGTGGTGGCCCCTTGGGGTTGCAGTAGGACTACCGGGCCCAGCCTGCACGCCAGAGGTTCTTTGGCACATCCATGAGCTGATCTTTGGTTTTGCCGGCGCGGCCATTGGAGGGTATCTTCTGACAGCTCTGCCGGGCTGGACCGGGAGACCTCCGGTGCAGGGGACGTCCCTGAAATGGCTTCTGGGGTTTTGGGTGTCCGCTCGGATAGCCATAGCGCTGACATGTGATTTTGTCCCTGTTCTGCCCATCGCTCTGAATGCAGGTTATTTCCTGCTACTGGCCACGATAATTGGCAGTCAGTTGTTTTCAGCCAAGGCATACCGGAAACTTTGGTTTTTATGCGCTGTCGCCGGGCTAGGCCTTTGTGAGGCAGTGTTTCTGTGGTCCTTTGGAGCCGGGCTACCGTGGGTCAATCTGAACATGGTTCACGGGATACTCACCGGACTTGTCATGCTGATGGTCAGTATCGCGATGTGCGCTATTCCGGCGTTTACGACAAACTGGATGCTTCAAACCGGTCAGTTGAACAACCTCACACAATGCTCTGAATTCAATATATTTCTGGCTCGTGTGGGGTTGATTTCAAGCGTCTTTGCCCAACTATTTGAATGGACCACCACCGCGAGCTTAGCGATGATCACTGCGGCCTTGGCTCTGATTTGGGAAATGCGCAAATGGCGAACCCCGCAGGTTCTTTGCAACCCTCTGCTCGCAGCGCTTCATTTGTCTTTCTTATGGCTGTCGATTGGGCTTCTGGTTACAGGGGTGTCGGGATTGGTGCCAACGCTTTATCCTACAAGTGTCGCTCTCCACGCGATTACTATCGGCGGGATGTCGGGGTTGATCATGGCCATCTCTGGCAGAGCGGCAGCCCATACGGATACAGGTGGCATGCGAGCCAACTTTGGGTTCATCACCGGCGTTGTTCTGGTCTGGCTGGCCACCGCAATACGGTTGGCTGTGCCAATTTTCCCAGACCTTCAGGTTGAACTTGCGGCCGCAGCTGTGTGGTGCATAGGTTGGGTGGCGTTTATCATCGGCTTCCTGCCTGCTCTGACTGGCCCGATACGCCGGCCGGTTCTTAGCGGGCAAAGATTCGTCGTTTCAAAAACCTCAAATCTCGCACTGCCGAGAGAATGAAGAAATGCGTCTAACTCTATGTCAATACGGATTCTTATCCTAGTCTAACTCAAGGATGATCTTCGTAACCTCTTCGATCTCTTTGGCGAGCGGGCGATCAACATCCAATGGCGGTGAAACGTCCCGTATATGTGTTTTAACATCCCCTAGAAACGGTCCCAGTTTGCTACTTGTCTCGCGCAACTCAACTGCCTGACAGGCGACTATCAATTCGATGGCTGCCAGCGTCGATAGATGCCCGGTGATCTTGTTCAGGGCAGCCACACTGGCAGGGGAATTTGTCAGGCAATCCTCAATTCCATTTGCATTCACGCTGGGCCAGATCGGTGTTAGCTGGGCAGCATGTGCAAGTTCTGCGACCAAAGCTTCCGCGACTTTCATGACCGGCGCGAAGCCGTTCGAGGCGCTGTTCGGTTTTGCCAGAAAACTAGGTAGACCGCTGAGTTCGGGATTCAATAGCTTGGAGACCCGGGCAAGCTGCGTCATTGCCATAGGTACGAATGACCGGTTCAAAGCCTCTGTTACGCTGGTGATTTCCGAAGAAAAATACGCGCCGCAGGACATGATCTTTTCAGCGTCTGCCAAAGCTACCGGATTATCTGTTGGGCTGTTCATTTCAGCCTCGGCGCAGTTCAATACCCGATCCAACGCGGATCGTACTGTTCCATGTATTTGGACCACGTTGCGAAAACTCAAGGGGTCCTGCAAACGCCGGGCTTGATCGGGGTCGGTAAGGGCGCCGCCCGCCAACCGCCAACGCAGGCCTTCTCCGGCAGCAATATGCGCGTCATGCGGGCTCAGGAGCAGAATTTCACGGTCCAGCGGCCCGGTATTGGCCCGGAACGCCTCCATCGACATCGCTGCAGCGGTCTGGGCGGCCTCAAAAACTTTTTCTGCTTTCGAAAACGCAAGCGCCGCCAGACCGATAACCGTGCAGGAATGATTGGCTAGCGCAAGACCGTCGCGAGGAGCGAGTTTCAGTGCGGTTATTCCCTGCGATCGCATGACATCGATGCTTTGTCCGGCCGTGCCGTCCAAGGCATACATCTCGCCCTCGCCAATCAAGGCCAGACCGATAGTGGCGTTCAATACCAGATCTGCTGCGCCAATCGATCCCAAGGACCCCACGACCGGAACAAGCCCGGCATTCAGGCATCCAGCGATGTGCTGGGCAACCTCGGGTCGGGCCGCACTGTGCCCCGTCAGCATTGTGTTCAGCCGAACGATCAAGCCTGCTCGAACCGCTTCGCATGGCATGGGCGGGCCAATGGCATGGGCGCGTCCTCTCAGAGTCTGGATCGAAAACTCGGTCAGGGCTTCGGCATCCAACACTTCGGTTGCCCGCGCGCCCAACCCTGTGGTCACACCATATACCGGCGTTCTCTCGGTTATGGCGCGCTCGACCAGCGCATGGGATCGGGCCATCCTATGCAGACCTTCAGCGTCTAGGGAAAGGTGCCAACCTTCGTGTGATGCGCGATCGAGGGTTTCAACCGTCATACCCGCGCCGCTAAGAGTCAGGCTTTTCACGTCACGCATCCCGGTACAGCAGGTTCTGCACGATCCCCAAATCCCGAGCCCGCTCAAGAATTTTCGACCCCAGCGCAATATCGCTGGTGGACATGCCCCGGTGCCAGAACAGAATGGTTTCCTCGTCGCTTTCGCGGCCGGGCTTCAGACCTGCGGCGATCTCGCCGATCTCCGCATAAAACGACGTTTCGCTGACAATCCCTGCATCGATCTGCGGTCTGAGCGCGCCCAGATGACCGGCGCGCATCTGCCCGAGGTCATCCATGACCAACTTGTCGAACCCGTCAGTGAAATTGATTGGCAGCGTGCTCATGGTCCCGTAGGGGACGACATAGGCGCCTTTCCTGACCCAAGACCGATCAAAGATGGGAGTCGGTGCGTTCAGGCGCGTCGCTTCGACCAGAATATCGGCTTTCTCCAGGCAGCTTTGCCAGTCGGTCGTGACGATCACGTCCTTACCTAAATCCTCGCGCAATCGTTGAGCAAATGCTTCCCGGCTTTCCGGACGACGGGAGTGAACCCGGATTTCATCGAAGTCAAAAAGGTGATCCAGCAACCGTACATTCCAATATGACGTACCGCGCGCACCGACATGGCCCAGAACCTTCGGATTCTTCGGTGCAAGCCACTTGGCGCCCAACGCCGTCAGTGCCCCGGTCCGCATGTCGGTGATGCCCGCAGCATCGATAACTGCGCGTGGTGCTCCGGTGCGGGGGCAAAACAGGTTCAGCAGTGCCAGTTCCGACGGCAAGCCCTGTTTGTAATTGTCGACGTAATCTCCGACGACCTTGACGCCCGCGTAACCCAACGGTTCAACATATCCGCGCAAAACATTGAAATGCCCGTTGAAAGCCGGATCAGGCGTGAGGTGCATCCGGGGTTCGATGACCGTCTTGTTTTGTCCGGCAGCAATCAGGGTCTGTTCGACCGCGCTCAGAATGTCATCATTGCTCAGTGCCACCTGGTCAACTTCCGGCTGACCCAGATATTCAATCTCAATTCGTGCCATATCCGCCGCTCCTTTTTTTACTATGATGGCGGTTCCGGGGTGCCAATACAGACCGAAAAATGTAAATCTTGAATCAGAATTACTGATTCAAAGAGGGTCATTGTGATGCGCCTTCCACCGCTAAACGCGCTTAAAGCCTTTGAAGCCACGGTGCGGCAAGGTGGGTTCACACAAGCCGCTTCAGAGCTCGGCGTATCACCTGCGGCAGTCAGTATGCAGGTCAAGAACGCCGAGGAATACCTTGGCAAGAAACTGTTTCGTAGATTGAACAACCGCCTTCTAATGACGGATGCCGGTCGGATGTATTACCCTGTGATCTCGGAGGCTCTGACCGCTATTTCCAGTGCAACAGAAAATCTGATGGAGATCGAAGCCCGATCCCGCATAACTGTCAGTACAATTCAATCTCTGGCCGAAAACCGGGTTGCGCCCGCCATGGCGCGGCTTCGGGCCCGTTTCCCGGACACAGGAATTGACCTGCGCATCGAGGCCGATCCGGTCAATCTACGGGACACCCGCACCGATCTGCGCATTACCAGCGAAAACCATCTTTACCCACAGCATGAGCACATTCCTTTGTTTAAGGACACAGCCTATCCCTTTTGCATGAAGGACTTTTTTGAAAGACACATTTCGGGCTCGGGGATGGAAAACGTCTCGGACCATCTGCTGATCCATACTGACTGGGGTGAGCAATATGCCTCGCACCCGACCTGGGCCAACTGGTTTCGCAATGCTCAAATTGTGCGACGGCCCAGCGTTCGGAAAGGGTTGCGGGTGGGTGGAGCTGTAATTGCCTGTGCGTTGGCGGAACAGGGTGTGGGGGTTGCACTGGTTCCAAGAACGCTCATCGACGCCCGGATCACCGATGTGCGTCGTTTCCACATTGGTGATCCGGGGCTGCCCTTGCCGTATTCCTATTACGCTGTATTGGCCGAACCCGACGCGAAACGACGCTCGATCCTTCGTGCGTTCATTGATGAATTGGTGGCTAGTTCCTTGACGGATAACGTCGACATTTCATAGCACCAGCGCCAAAACCCTCATGAAATATCCGCGTTTGCCTTGGTTTCTTCTTCCTGAACCCAGGTCTCGGCCTGCAGAACCCCGGGTTGCCCGGTGCCGATAATCCCCACAACCTGCACATCGCCGGTGTCAGTGGGCGCGGCAACCTGAACGCGTCGGATCAACGCTAACAGGGCGACCGCAAGGCCAATACCCGCCAGAAGAAACTGAAGACCCCGTCCGCCAAACAAAGAGATGGAATTCGGTCCCATCATCGTACCCACAAGCAAACCAACATTCAGCAACAATACCATTGTGCCACTGGCCGGAACGATCTGAGACAGCTTGAGCTGGTCATTGGCGTGCGCTGTCAAAATAGAATAGCCGGGATACAGTCCAATTGCGATCAGGCCAAAGCCATAGACGATATGTGACGGCGATGTATCGACGGCCATCCAAAGGCTGGAAAGAGTCGTAATAATGCCCAACCCAATGATGACATAGCGCCGGTCTGTGTGATCAGAAAGCCAGCCGATCGGGTATTGAACCACTGCACCGGCGATCAGCGCGACAACAAGCGCCCCGGACGCCTGTGCCGCAGTAAAGCCTTGTTGCAGGGCATAAAGCGGTAACGAGATGTAAGAGGCCGCGACACCGACACTGACCATAACAATCCCGATGACGGCAATGGGCGAAACCTTGTACAGCACAGGAACCGACATGCGCTCCGGCGCGGCATATTCGGGCGCTTTGTTGCCAGACAAAAGAAGCGGAACAATCGAAAGCGAAATCAGAATGGAAACAAGGCCAAACAAAAGGTTTCCAGTGGGGTCAGGAAAACCGACAATGGCAGTGCCGAGGGCAGGGCCTGCAAGCTGGATAATGAAATACAACGATAGAATCTGAGCGCGCATGTTGTTTTCGGATTTCGCGTTCAGCCAGCTTTCGGTGATGACATAAAGCCCCGGGTAGCAAAACCCGCCCAACAGACGCATCACGCTCCAGCTGATCGCATCGCTGGTCAACAGATGCACAATGGCCGCAATTGAGACCAGCGAGGCAAGGGCGGAAAACGCCCGAATATGCCCGACGTTTTCGACCAGCCGGGGGGCCAGCGCAGTCCCGGCCAGCGCGCCCAAAGGATAGCTCGCCTGCATGATGGAAATCGTGAAATCACTGAAACCCAGACTGGCCCCACGGATCGTCAGCAGGGTTGCCAACAGGCCGTTGGCAACCATCAGCATGAACATCCCCAGGAACAGTGCCCAGTTTTCATTTAATGCGCGTATCATGGCCAACCGCTAAGCTGGCGGGTCAAACCTGTATATAACCCCTACGACATTGGGATGTCGTTTGCTGGAACTCTGCTATTGCAGGCCAGTGCATCGAACATCCGCCACTCAGCGGGCAATTCAATCGGTCTTTTGGCTGCGATAACTGCCCTTTGCTCTGGCTCGAATTGCGGTAAAGCTAGGCATCATCCTGCATGATCCGGGCATAGATATCAGGATCCGTCACGCCCTCGGAGCCAATTGTCAAAACACGTGACTGCGCCGTCAAACCAAGCTTCTTGACAAGTTCCGGGTTACCAACTGCTTCAATCAATGCGGCCAATCCGGCAACGCCGCTCTCTCCGGCTTCGATCACCGGATCTCCGCCTTGCGGACGTGCCAGTCGGCGGACGGTTGGCGGGATCAGCTCGTCGCCGATTGTCAGAAAGTCCGAAGCTTCGCTGTGCAATATCTCCCACGCCATCGGAGAAGGCACGCCGCAGGACAAACCTGCCATAATGGTTTCTTCATCGATCTGAACAGACGCGGCTTGCCCTTGTTTTGCGCTTGCGAACAAACATGCAGCCAAAAGCGGTTCCACTACCACAACGCGCGGAGCGGAATCGCCCCAAGCCTGACGCAAGGCAGCCGCCACAGCCGCAGCGAGCCCGCCCACGCCACCTTGCAGAAAGACATGTGTTGGTGCGGTGTCCAATGAATCCACGACTTCTTTGACCATGACGCCGTAGCCAGACATCACGTCGCGCGGCGGGTCCGTATAGCCGGGCCAGGATGTGTCCGAGACAACGAACCAGCCGTTCTCTTCGGCCTCCCGCCGACACTGTTCAACCGAGGCGTCGTAGTCGCCATCGATGCGCACAACCTCAGCCCCCAGATCGCGCATGGCCTGCGCGCGGCCTTCACTGACCTCTGCGTGAATGTATATCCGACAAGGTGCGCCAAACCGCTTGCACCCCCAGGCGAGGGAACGACCATGATTGCCATCGGTTGCCGAAACAAGCGTGATCATGGCAACGTCATCAGCAAAGCTGCCAGCACGGATTTCTTTCAGGGAAACTTCCCTGCCTGTCCTTCGCGATACTTCACGTTGCAGGACACGCAAAGCAGCAAATGCGCCACCCAGTGCTTTGAAACTGCCCAAACCAAACCGAGGGCCTTCATCCTTGTAGCGGATTTCCGCCACGCCAATCTCGGCCGCCAACGCGGGCAGGGGGTGCAAAGGGGTAGGCCCATACCCCTCCCATTGCGCGATCTCCTTGGTGGCGCGATCGAAATCCAGCCGTGTCAACACAGTTTCAGAAGCTGGGCCAAAATCCGGCTGGCCCGCCTGGTAGGCGATGGTCTTGTTCATGGTCGTATGTCCTGTCAGGGTTTCAGCGGCAGGCGCTGCCGCACCAGCTCTGCCCAAAGATTTGCGCCCAGCGGGAGCAATTGGTCGTTGAAATCGTAATCAGCCGAGTGCAGCGGGCGGCCATTCGACCCTTCGGTCCCGTTTCCAATAAGCAGGAAACACCCGGGCACAGCGGCGGCGAACTCAGCGAAATCTTCGGAAAAAGACATGGCGGACCGGTCTCCGTCCACCTCCAGTCCCACAGCCGCCGCCGCCGAAACAACGTGCGATGCGCCATCGGTGTCATTGATTGCCTCAATGAACACGTTGCGGAAACCCACCGTCACGTCGACACCATGGCTTTGGGCCACACCCGCCGCGATCTGACGCATGTTGTGCTCGATCAGCTTGCGGTCATCCGGTGACATGGCCCGCGCGTCACCTTTCAAAACGGTGTGCCCCGGAAGAACATTGCGCTGCCCGTCCGTGATGAACTCGGTCACCGAAACCACCGCGCCGGATGAGGGCGCAAGTTTTCTCGAGACAATGGTTTGCAAGGCCAGAACCAGTTCCGCTGCGGGTGTGATCGTTTCGCGCCCGACATGGGGCATCGAAGCATGGCCGCCCTGACCGGTGATCGTGATCTCGAACAGGCTTTCACTGCAACAGATCACTCCGGCACGGGTGGAAACCCGCCCAACAGGCTCACCCGGCAGATTGTGGGCGCCGTAAACCTCGTCAATCGGGAAGTGCTGCAAAACACCCTCATTGATCATCGCCCTTGCACCCAACCCGTGCTCTTCGTTGGGCTGAAACAGGAAAACAACCGTGCCGTCGAAGCTCGGGTCTTTGGCCAACATCTCGGCTGCACCAAGCAGCATGGTTGTGTGCCCATCATGGCCGCAAGCATGCATGACGCCTTCGTTTTGCGACTTGTAGTCAAACGTATTGACCTCGGCGATGGGTAGCGCGTCGAAATCCGCACGCAGCCCGATAGCCCGGTTACCAACACCCGACTTTAAAACGCCAACAACACCGACACCTTCATGCACTTCGATGCCAAGGCTTCGCAGGTGTTCAGCAATCCGCGCCTTGGTCCAGTCTTCCTGAAACCCAAGCTCGGGGTTACGATGAAATTCGTGGCGCAATGCACGCAGGTTTTCTGTCAAAGCGGTCATGGCAATTCTTCCTCTTCGACGTGTTGCCTCAAGTGATTGAAACAAGTTTATTGCAAACGACCTGAAAAAAGGGCTCTAGTTTGACACAAATCATGCAAGTTTCTTTCATATGACACAATTGGACGATTTTGACCGCGCGATCCTGCGGATTTTGCAGACAGACAACAGAACCACGCAACACAAGATTGGCGAAGCCGTGAATCTGTCCGCGCCGTCCGTGCAGCGTCGCATCCGCCGGATGGAAGCGGAAGGTGTGATCAGTGCCAATGTGGCCATTGTTGATCCTGCGACTGTGGGTCTTCAGCTTACAATATTCGTTGAACTGGAGTTGGTCAGCGAAACCCCCGACGAGATAGATGCGGTCAAGAAAACACTGCTAAACGCGCCGGAAGTCCAACAGTGCTATTACGTAACCGGTGAAGTGGATTTCATGGTTGTCGTGGTCGTAGAAAACATGGCGATCTACGAAGATTTCACCCGCCGGATATTCTTTGAAAACGGCAATATTCGAAAGTTTAAAACCTTCGTATCTATGGACACCATCAAATCCGGGAGTGCATTGGGATTCTGAGCGATACAAGGAGCCGACTTTGACATGCCGAGACGTGTTCCGCACACGTCACGGCGCTTCGACAGTGTATTTAGCTACATTCCATTGCGAGGGATGACATGCGTGTGTTCTTCCTCAAAGATCATCTCGTCTCCTGACCATGCCTTCAGGCGCGAGGTTAAATGAAATTCGGTGGCCGTCGCCCGCTGTTCGGAAAAGGTCCAGATCTTGGCCGACCAGTCCTCGCGGTCGAAACCGGCGGTTTGTTCCATCGTGGCAACAGCCGACAGCGGGTCGCCCGGATGGATCGTATACTTCCGATCTGACACGTCGCTCAGCACCGTTCCAATATCGTCGAGGCGGAAATCGCCTACGGGCCCAAAGACGCCTCCGTCCAGGAAAAACCTGTGCGTCATCTCGCCATTAGTCAGGTCTGTGTTGACCGAGCGCTCCATCGAGCCCGAGCGCACTTTTGTCTTTCTGGGAGCGACAGCGGGTGCTTTCGGCTCCGGCAGTGGACGTGGTTCCGATGCTTCAGTATCCTGACTGCGGATCGGCAGGGTCAGGTGCGAGCTACCCGGCCTGATTGTGAGCGTTACCGGTTCAGGTGCGGGCCAAAGAACGGGCCAATAGGTCGACGCGATTTGCAAGACAATGCGATGACCCGGTAAAACCCGATAACCAGTTCCATACATCGGAACAGTTACCGTCATCTCTTCACCGGGTGTGATCGGTGTGGGCACGGTGTCGCTGATCCGGTGGTTGAGGTTGCAGAAACCCCGCGCAATCAGCGTTTGCGCGCCATCTGGGGCCTTATCCACCAACAGCGTCGCGACAAAGCCCTGGGTCTGATCTGCTGACATTGTCAAATCGACAGAAGGCTGCCCCAAAATATCAAGCGCGTCTTCAAGTGGTGCGCCTGTGAACTGCAGCGCCCCGCCGGCATCGATCCGGCAGTCCGCTGCCATGTCCCCGGGAATGGCGAAAGAGCACATATCGCCCGCAGCAGCCCCGAAGTTCTGAGGCGAGCAAATCGAAAGCGTCGCTCCGGAAGCGGGTTTTTCCTCCAGTGCCAGTTCATTCAGCCACAGGGCCTGATTTGCGACATTCGGTGACGGCCAGCTCGGCTCTTCGATCCATCGCCCCTTGCGTTCTATATGAGTGCCGGTCGGCGCTGCACTGTCTTGCAGGAAAAACCGCAAGGGCGGTTCATCCATCAATCCAGTGTCGATACCCTTCAACCAGTGATCCCAAAATCGGATCACCTCTCCTACAAAATCAGCTTTGGGACCCGGCACCCCTTCATGCGGGTAAAGATGTGCCCAGGGGCCCATCAGGATCTTAACCGGTCCGCTGAGATGTTCGGCAATGCGGAACGGTGTGTCGCGATATAGATCCATCCACCCGCCAAAAAAGTAGACCGGCACTTCGACGTCAGAATAATTCTCGCAGATCGAACCGCGCCGCCACATCTCGTCATGAGTTTGGTGTTCCAGCCACTTGGCAGGCCAGAATTCAGCTTCTTCCAATCGCTCGCGCCACATGTCGATCCAGCGGTCCGCGCCGACAACCTCTGGGTCCGGCGGCAGAACGTTATAGAGTTGCATGATCGAGCCCCACCAGAAATTGTCGTTGGCCAGGCAACCGCCGTAAAAGTGAATGTCTTCGCGCCACCGGTCATCCGTACCCATCACCGGTGCAATCGCCTTCAGCGCCGGGGGGCGGGTCGCGGCCACCTGAAACGCGTTGTACGCACCCCAGCTTTTGCCAAACATTCCGACATTTCCATCGCACCAGTCCTGATCGGCAATCCACTGGATGATGTCGTGGCCATCCCGAATCTCCTGATGCGAATATTCATCTTCGGCGACGCCTTCGCTGTCACCGTAGCCCCGAATGTCGACGCGGATCGATGCGTACCCGGCGGCTGCAAAATGCGGATGCATGCTTTCGTCTCGCATCCGGGTTCTGTCCCGGCGGCGATAAGGGATGTATTCGAGGATACAGGGCAGAGGGTTGCTGTTCGCACTTTCCGGCAACCAAAGGCGCGCTGCAAGATTTGTACCATCCGGCAGCGGGATCCAAACGGTTTCGATGACCTCTATATTGCTCATTTCCGGTCCTTGTTACTTGGGCGCACACCCGGTTCGATATGTGAATTGTAGCAGGTAATCTTTGTGGCAAAGCTGTTGTCTGATGATGTCACCACCGGAGGCCCAGCCGCAGCGCGTCATAGATGGCCGCGTGTATGTTGCGCGACGAGACAGCGTCTCCGATGCGATAAAGATCAAATTCAGCCTCTGGGTCTGTTTGTGGAAACACGTTTCCTGCGCTGGCGACCAAAGCATCATGATCCACTGCCCCACGGTTTTTCGACAGCGGTTTCAGGTCGAAATAGAGATCATCCAACGGCAAGGTGCCCTGATTGACAATGACCTGATCATAAATGCGTTTTTCTACCAGATCCGAGTAATCCGTCCCTATGGCGGCTTCTAGTTGGTTACCTGATCGCTTCAACGATTTCAGCGTCCGGGTGACAGTGAACACGGCCCCCGTTTTTTGCAGCGCGCGCATGTAAGGCACCAGATTCATACCCATGATCTCAGGCGCAAAGCTGCGGTCGCGCGTCATGATCTCAACCCGCGTACCTGTTTCAGCGATAATCTCGGCGGCCATCAAGGCGGGGTGGTCTCCTGCATCATCGTAGATCAGAACGTTCTCACCCGGTTGCACGTCGCCTGAAAGGATATCCCACGCTGAAACCGCCAGTTCGTTGCCGGTTTCCAGAATTGACGTCTCAGGCAACCCCCCAGTTGCGATCACGACCATATCCGGTGAAAGAGACGTGATATCATCGATCTCTGCAAATATGTTGAAGTGGAATTTCACATTTCGCGCGGCACATTGTGCCATGCGCCAATCGATGATCCCAATCATCTCGGCCCGTCGCCGGGATTGCGCGGTCAGACGAACCTGACCGCCAGGCTCAGCGGCGGCCTCCAGCACCGTAACATCATGCCCGCGCTCTGCTGCCACGCGCGCCGCTTCCAGCCCGCCTGGGCCTGCACCCACAATGACCGCCCGACGGCGCGTTTCGGCTGTGGGGATCACGTGGGGCATCGACAATTCGCGCCCGGTGGCAGGGTTATGAATGCACAGCGCTTCACCGGCCTGATAAATCCGATCCAGGCAGTAAGTAGCGCCAACGCAGGGTCGGATGGCGTCTTCCTGACCGGCCTGAATCTTAGAAACGATCATCGGGTCGGCCATATGCGCCCGGGTCATGCCGACCATATCCAGCAAGCCGGACGCCACTGCATGTCGTGCAGTCGCCACATCCGGAATGCGCGACGCGTGGAAGGTCGGCATCCCGATTTCAGCCCGCACTTGCCCGGCAAAATCCAGATGTGGTGCGCTTTTCATTCCTTGTACCGGGATCACATCCGTCATCGCCGGGTCTGTATGAATGCGCCCGCGAATAACGTTCAGGAAATCGACATGTCCGCTGTCTCGCAACCTTCTGGCGATCTCCAGCCCTTCTGTCTGGGTGATGCCGCCCTTTTCTATCTCATCTGCGGTGTAGCGGACGCCGACGATGAAATCGTTCCCGACACGGTCACGGATTGCATCCAGAACCATGAAGCCGAACCGCAGCCTGTTGTCGAGGTTGCCGCTATAAGGCGCGTCCATCGTGTTGGTGAGAGGGGACCAGAATTGATCGATCAGGTGGCCGTAGGCTTGCAACTCAATCCCGTCGAGACCCGCGGCCAGCATACGTTCGGCGGCATCGGCGTAATCGGTCACGATCCGCTCGATATCATGATCTTCCATCTTTTTGGCAAAGGCCCGGTGTGCCGGTTCGCGATAATGCGATGACGAGACGGATGGCAGCCAGTCGCCTTTGTTCCATCCCGTTCGCCGCCCCAGATGGGTCAGCTGGATCATCACAGCGCAGCCGTGAGCGTGGCAGGCATCGGTCAGTTCTGCCATCCAGCGCACGACTTCATCCTTGTAGGCAAGGATGTTGTTGAACACCGGCGGGCTGTCGCGACTGACGGTGGCAGAGCCCGCAGTCATTGTCATCGCCACACCTGCTTTTGCACGTATCTCATGATAGGCGCGGTAGCGTTCTTTGGGCATGCCATCTTCGGGATAGGCAGGCTCATGGCTGGTCGTCATGATCCTGTTTTTCAGGGTCAGATGCTTCAGCTGATACGGCTGCAGCAGGGCATCGCGGCTCATGAAAACCCGCCCTTTTCCGGAGCTTCAGGCGTCAGGTGGTCAACCTCGCTGTCTGGCGATGGAATCGCCAATGGCAGATCGGTTGCAATATCGTTGGGCATGCGACGCTCCGAAATTGAGACAAGCGGTGAAACTCTGTACCGATTGAAAGCAGACTGATATTTTTCCGTCAAACTTCTTGTGCATACCAGTCGTCTTGTTTCGACCAAATATTCTCCGGCGATCAACCGCCAACAAGTGAACCAAAGCAAGAGCGCTCAGGCGTCTGATCGGTTCAACCTTGCGAAACCAACCACTCGATCACTTTCTGAATCTCGCGCCTGTTTCGGCTTCCGTCTTGCGCTTCGACAAAATACCCGTGCGTTGGCGTGATATCTTCATCGAACAGACGAACAACCCGGCCTTCCCTTAGGTCCTGATCAATCAAGGGCAACCAGCCGACCACTGCGCCCTGACCCTCGGCGGCACCGCGCAACAAAACGTTGGCATCTTCGAACACAACGCCCACGAGTGGCGCCTCGGGCTGCACATTCAGCGCAGCAAACCAGTCCAGCCATCCCCAGTGGTTTCGCTGGTGTAGGATGGGTTTGGTCAGCAAATCCTTCGGCGCGCTGATCGGGCCGTGCAGATTGATATATCTTTCGCTGGCAATAGCGACAGGGCGCAGCTCCAGAAGTTTGGTTGCGCTGCGGGGCATGTCCGCAAGGCGCTGCCAACTGATTACAATATCCGACTGGGTCTGATCATCCATGCGTGGTCGATAGGTTGGCACCACCTCAAGGTCGATGCCGGGAAACCTCTGCCACAAGTCGCTGACCCGCGGCATCAGCCAGCGCGCCGTGAAAATTGGACCTGCGGCAAGGCGAACTACCTTACGCGATGCTCTGCGAAGGGACTCGACAGTCTCTTCCAACATTCCGTAGGCCTGCGAGGTTGTTTCAGCCAGACGCATCCCGTCCTCCGTCAGCCTGACCTCGCGCCCCGCCCGTTCAAACAGAAGCGTTCCAAGCTGATCTTCCAACCCACGAATATGATGGCTGATCGCGGTCGGCGTTACCGCGAGCCGCTCGGCCGCCGCGCGGAAACTGCCGGTTTTTGCAGCGGCATCAAAAGCACGCAACGCGGAAAGGGATGGAAGCATGACAACCTTATTGATGAGTTGGGCTCACTAATTGCTGAGGAAAGACCATTTGTAAACAACGGATACTTCCTGCAATTTTCAAGAGAACGTAAGTTGGACTCATGTCAAAATGACCTCAACAGCCCGCAGGCGTGGCCGCAAGAAACGCATAAACCAAGCGACGCAACCCACATCGAACCCGCCAGTTTGGCCGGGTATTTCCGGGGGGCGGTTGAAACCCCTTTCTCCTCAAGAGGTCGCGCTGGTCGAGGAAACAGCGCTCTCCCTGCTGGAAACGCTCGGCCTGAGCCAAGCTATTCCGTCCATGATCGACAAGGTGCTTGCAGCGGGTGGGTCGCTGTCCAAAGACAAACGGCTGCTTTTCCCTCGCCCACTTGTGCGCAAGGCAATCACCGAAGCCAGCCGCAATTTTATCCTGTGCGGGCAAAGGCCCGAACAGGATCTGCACATCAGTCAAGCCTGCGTGCACATGTCAACCGGCGGCGCGGCTCCGGGAGTGTTTGACCTGGACACAGGCGAATATCGGGATTCATCGCTGATCGATCTCTATGACGCGGCGCGGATCGTCGACCGGATGGACAATATCCACCATTTCAGCCGATCGGTCGTGGCCCGCGACATCGAAGACAACGCGGTGATGGATCTCAACACCGCTTTTGCCTGCCTGACCGGCACAGCCAAACATGTGTCGATCTCGATCAGCGAACCCGGCAATGTGCCTGAAATTGCCCAGCTGTGCTACGCCATTGCGGGTGACGAAGACGCCTTTCGTGCCCGCCCGTTCCTGACCGTGATGGTGTGCCACGTCGTGCCGCCCATGCGCTTTGCCGAAGAGGCATGCGAGGTTCTCGAAGCCGCAATTCTGGCCGGGTTCCCGGTTCAACTGATCAGCGCGGGACAGGCAGGAGCAACCAGTCCGGCGACCATTGCAGGGTCTTTGGTTCAAGCCGTCGCAGAAACGCTGGCAGGGCTGGTGTTCGCTCGCCTTGTTGACCCGCAGGTCAAGGCGATCTTTGCCCCCAAGCCGTTGGTAGCAGACCTGCGTACCGGTTCTATGTGCGGCGGCGGCGGGGAACAGGCGATCCTGATGGCCGGGGCCGCTCAGATGGGGCGGCATTTCGATCTGCCGACCTCTTCCATCGCGGGTATTACCGACGCCAAATGTCTGGATGCGCAATACGGGGCCGAGAAGTCGTTGGCCGTGACCATGGCTGCCCATGCGGGTTCGAACATCGTGACTCAGGCGGCAGGGATGCAGGCCAGTCTGCTTGGGGTCAGTCACGCGGCCTATGTCAGTGACAATGACATGCTGGGTAACATCCTGCGCACCTTGCGCGGAATCGAGGCCACGCCTGAGAATATTGCCGCCGATATCATTGCCGACGTTTGCCGGGGCGAAGGGCATTATCTGGGCGAGCAGCACACGTTCAACCGCATGAAATCGGATTATTTCTATCCTGACATAGGTGATCGCAAAACACCTCGGGAATGGCAGGAAGACGGCAGCCACCCGATCAGCGACATTGCCCGGGACAGGGCGCGCGAGATTCTGTCCAGCCACTATCCGCAGCATATTCCCGATAATGTCGATCGCGCACTGCGGGCTCGTTTCGACATCCGTCTTTTGCGACACCAGATCGGTAGATCCTCATGAAAAGCCACGACCTCAACGCCCGCGCCCAAGCGGTGATGCCCGGCGGCGTCAGTCACGAACTGCGTTATAAAACCCCGCCCCCGATCTATTTCGAACGCGCTCAAGGGGCCGAGAAATGGGATGTGGACGGCAAACGCTATATCGATTTCAAACTGGGTGCGGCCAGTCAGATTCTCGGCCACGCGCACCCCGAGATAGCCTTGGCGGTGGCGCAGCAAATGGCACGGATGCCCTATACCGCCGACTGCCACCCGCTTGAGGTCGAATGGGCTGAGTGGCTGAACCGCTTGTTCCCGTCTGCCGAGCGAGTACGCTTTACCGGGTCTGGCACTGAATCGACCATGCTGGCCCTACGGTTGGGCCGTGCGCATTCGGGTCGGGATAAGGTGCTGCGTATCGACGGGCATTTTCACGGCTGGCACGACATGCTGCTCAAAGGTGCCAAACCCGGCAGCGACTTGCCGCCTTCGATGGGCATACCGCAGGTCGTCAGCGATCTGACCGTCGTGGCGCCACCGGATCTGGATGCAATCGCGATGCTGCTGAACAAAGACACGCTGCTCGGAACGGTTTTCGTTGAAGCATCGGGCGCGAATTACGGCTCGGTGCCTCTGCCCGACGGCTTCCTGCAGGGGGTCCGGGCGCTGACCGATCAAACAGGTCATGTGCTGATCTTTGACGAGGTGATCACCGGCCTGCGCTGGTCTCCGGGTGGGCGGCAGGCGCGTGACGGGGTGACGCCGGATCTGACAACGCTGGCCAAGGTCGTTACCGGCGGGCTTCCCGGCGGAGCCGTTCTGGGCAAGGTCGGGATCATGGACTTGCTCAGCCCCGGTGAAACCCGCGATGGGCTGTCGCCTCCGGTCAGCCACAAGGGTACGTTCAACGCCGCCCCGATGGTCGCCGCAGGAGCGGTCAAGGCGATGGAAATCCTCTCGACAGGCGACGTTCAGGCCCACGCTGATGCGATGGCCGCGCGATTGCGCGATGGCTTCAATGCAGTGTTCCAAACGCTGGACGTACAAGCGCTGGCCTATGGAGAAAGCTCGACCTGCCATCTCTTTTTCGGCGGCCGATCAATTGATGGGCTCGACGCTGCTGCAATCCGCAAAACCCCTCTCGCTGTTGTCAAAGGGTTGCGCGACGGGTTGCAGGAGAGAGGCGTGGATTTCATGTCTTTCACCTCTTGCGTCACCGGCCTGCCGCATACACCAGACCTGATTGACGAGGCAGTCGCACATTTCCACGACACAATATCGGACCTCGTCCGCGACGGAGTGCTGTCATGACCCTGCCCACCCACGCCCGCACTGTCATCATCGGCGGTGGTGTAATCGGCTGCTCGGTTGCTTATCATTTGGCACGCGAGGGGCGGCAGGATATCGTCGTTCTCGAACGCTCGAAACTGACCAGCGGTACCACATGGCACGCCGCTGGTCTGGTACGGCGTTTGCGACCTTCGGCAACACTGACCAAGCTGATCAATTATTCCATTGACCTTTATGGCGAGTTGGAACGCGAAACGGGGCAGGCTACCGGTTGGACCCAAACCGGCTCGCTGACACTTGCCACCAACCCCGACAGGATGACCAACATCAAACGTCAGGTCTCGCTGGGTCGGGCCTTCGGTCTGGAAGCCGAGGTGGTGGATGCGGTGCGGGCCAAGGAACTATGGCCACTGATCGAGGTTGATGACGTGATCGGTGCGGTCTGGTCGCCCTCGGATGGCCGGGTCAACCCGTCCGACGTGGCCTTGGCATTGTCCAAAGGTGCACGCGCGCGGGGAGTGCAGATCTTTGAAGATACGCGTGTGACCGGCCTGCAAAAGAAGGGCGGACGGATATCGGGTGTTGAGGTCGGTGGCCAATTGATCCAAGCCGACGAAGTGGTGATTGCCTGCGGTCTCTGGTCGCGCGAGGTGGCGGCCATGGCCGGGGCGCATATGCCGCTTTACGCCTGTGAACATTTTTACACCCTGACCAAACCGCTGCCCGAGGTTCAGGCGCTGGGAAAGGGTGTGCACCTACCGACCCTGAACGATCAGGATGCGTTCCTTTATGCCCGCGACGATGTCGAGGGGCTTTTGGTGGGGTCGTTCGAACCCCATGCCAAGGGCCTGCCGCTGAATCGGTTGCCCGCCGATTTCTCGTTCGATCTGCTGGACGAAGACTGGGATCACTTCATGCCAATGATGGAAAACGCCCTGCGCCGTATTCCTGCGCTGGAACAGGCCGAGGTTCGTATGTTGCTGAACGGGCCGGAAAGCTTCACGCTCGACAACCAGTTCATTCTGGGTGAAAGCCCTCAGGTGCCGGGGCTGTTCCTGATGGGCGGGATGAACTCGACCGGTATTGCTCTGGCGGGCGGAGCAGGCAAAGCGCTGGCCGAATGGATTATTGCCGGTGAACCGACCATAGAGCTGAACGAGGCCGACATTCGCAGGTTCAGCCCCGAGTTGAATGTTCTGGGCGCGTTAGAGGCCCGCATCCCCGAGGTGCTGGGTCGGCACTATGACAATCCTTTTCCCGGACGCACGATGGAGACGGCGCGAGGTCAGCGCCGGTCGCCCATTCATGCAGGGTTGGTGGCTGCCGGTGCGCAGCTTGAAGCCCGTGGAAGTTGGGAGCGTGCGGTGCATTTCGGTGGCGAAGTCGCCCATCTGCCGCTGACCTTTGGGGCACCAGCCTGGCGCGTTCAGGTTGGACAAGAGGTTGAAGCCTGCCGCAGCGGTGCGGCCATTCTTGATCAAAGCGCCTTTGGCAAGATCATGGTGCAGGGGTCGGATGCCTGTGCCTTTCTGAACCGGCTCTGCGCCGCGCAGATGGATGTGCCCGAGGGCCGTATCGCCTACACTCAGATACTGAATGCGCGCGGCGGTGTCGAAAGTGATCTGACCGTGCAGCGCCATGGGCCTGAGACTTATCTGATGATTGTCGGTGCCAACGAGACGATCCGGGTGCTGCAACGGATGCGGGACACAAAGGATGGTTATCGCGCCGAGTTCACCGATGTGACCAGCGGGTATGCCATATTGGGCCTTGCCGGTGCACGGGCACGCGATGTGATGCAAGCCACGACAAACGCGCCTGTTCCCGATCTGGAACGGTTCTGCTTTGCGCCGGTCGAGATTGGTCTGGTGCGAGGATGGGCTGGTCGGCTGAGTTTCACCGGCGAAGAAGGCTATGAGCTCTTCATACCCGCCGAGATGGCTATGGCAGCACACGAAGCGCTGGTCGCAGCAGGGGCAAGCCATGCTGGGCTTTATGCCAGCGGGTCGCTTCGCATTGAATGTGGTTTTCGCGCTTTCGGTCACGAGCTAACCCCGGGAACAACGCCGTTTGAGGCCGGGTTGGATGCGTTCTGCGCCATGGGCACCGGCTTTGTCGGCGAGGACGCCCTGCAGGATTACAAGCCCAAGCGGCGGATCGTTTCGATCCTGTTCGACGATCCCGATGCCATCCCGCTTCACGATGAGCCCATTTATTTCGACGGCAAAGTTGTGGGACAGATCACCTCGGCCGCGTGGAGTTACCGATTTGGCCGTTCAATCGCGCTTGGCCTGATCAGCACGCCACTGGACCAACTGGAAACGCAAAAGGTCGTGAGCGGGTTCGAAGTCGAAATCGCCTGCACCCGCTTTGCTGCCAAAGTCTCCTTGAACGCCGCAAAGGTAGCTTTTGCATGAGCGATACGATCCAAACCACACGCGTGGCCATCATCGGTGGCGGTATCATGGGCGTGGCGGCGCAGTTTCAACTGGCGGAAAACGACTGGACTGACACGATCCTGTTTGAAAAGGCTGAGTTGACCAGCGGTTCCACATGGCACGCCGCCGGGCAGATTGCTCATGCCGTCGGCAGCCGCCTGATGGGGTGGATCAACAAAACGTCCATCGAAACTTACAAACGGGTCGAAGCAGAAACCGGTCAAGGCATCGGCTGGCACGAGGTTGGAGGCATCCGGATTGCCACCACCGACGATGAGGTCGACTGGATGAAGTCGATCATGGGGGTGGGCAAGCTGCTGGACCTGCCAATGGACCTGATCGGCCCGGATGAGGTGGCACGGGTCAATCCCTTCTATAAGGTCGATGACGTGAAGGCTGCGGTGCGCACCTATGAAGACGGGCATATCGACCCCTCGGGCGTGACCTTGGCACTGGCCGCTGCAACCCGGTTGCGCGGTGCGCGGATCGAACGTCATAATCGGGTGCTCGGGGCCTCTCGCAAAGGCGACATGTGGCTTCTTCGCACTGAAAAGGGTGATGTGGTGGCGGAACATGTGGTGATCGCTGCGGGGTCCTACGCCAATCAGGTTGGCGAATGGTTCGGGCTGAAGATACCCTCCGTTTCCTGCCTGCATCATTACCTCGTGACCGACACGGTTCCTCAATTCGCCGACCGCCCTGAACTGCCGGTGATGCGCGACAACGCTTTTGGCGGCTACATCCGCCAGGAACAGAAATCCGGTTTGATCGGCATATACGAAGGCCATGTCTGCCCAACCGTCTGGGAAATGCCCAACGGTGCGCCCTGGGATGCCGAAAATGAGCTTTTTCAGGCCGATTACGATTCAATTGGCGACTTCCTGATGGTCGCTTTCGACAAGATGCCAATCCTGGCCGAGCTTGGCATCAAGCGGGTTGTGCGCGGGGCTATCACGCATACACCGGATGGTGGTATGCTTGTTGGCCCATCAGGGGCTCCGAATGTCTGGCTGTCTTGCGGCTCGTCCATCGGATTGGCATGGGGCGGTGGCGCAGGCAAGGTGCTGGCCGATTGGATGGTGCATGGCGAGGCCGAAATCAACACCCGCAGCTTCGATCCCCGCCGCTATGGAGAATTCGCCTCGGGCAGCTTCATTAAAGAGCGCACCAAGGACGAGTTCATGCGCCGCCATGATACGCCTTGCCCGGGCAAGCAGTTCCATAGCCTGCGGCCAGTAAAAAAGCACCCGCTATACGATCGTCTTGCCGACAAGGGCGCAGTTTTTGGTGAAATCGCCGGCTGGGAACGACCACGCTATTTCGGGGAAGTGGGCGAGGTTGAGCAGATCGGCTGGGGCCATCAGCCCTGGCACAAAAACGCCAAGGCCGAGGCGCAGGCCACCCGCCGTGCCGCTGGTGTCATCGATCTCTGCGCCTTTGCCCAGTTCGAGATTTCGGGCAAGGATGCAGGCGCATTGCTGGACAGGCTTTCAGCAAACCGTATTCCGTCGAAGGACGGGCGGATGAGCCTTAATCATCTACTCACCGAAAAAGGTCGGTTTGAAACGGAAATTACCATTTGGCGGATTGCGCTGGATCGGTTTTTTACTGGCTCGTCCATCGCACGCGCCGCACCGGATTTCGATTGGATCAGATCGCATATACGTCCCGGCGAGGATGTGACGATGATCAACCATTCGGCGGATTGGGGGATGCTGGCCCTGTCCGGCCCAGCCTCTCGCCGTATCCTGTCCGAGCTGACCGACGCTGACCTTTCAAATCAGGCGTTCCCCTGGCTTTCGGGGCAGGAAATCCGCGTTGCAGACATTCCCTGCCATGCCCTGCGTGTTTCGTTTGTGGGCGAGTTGGGATGGGAGCTTCACGCGCCTTTGGACCAGATCAGTGAACTGTATGACGTCCTTTTCGAAGCGGGCGCCAAGCACGGCATCACCGATCTGGGGTCTTACGCCTTCAACGGGATGCGGATGGAAAAGGCCTATCGCGCAAGTGGCGAACTGACCACGGATGTCGGCCCGTTTGATGTTGGGCTTGACCGTTTTGTCATCAGCGATGGGCGTGATTTTCTGGGCCGTGGCGCTTTGCTTGACCGCGACCCCGATTGGCAACTGCTTTACGGCGAGTTGCACGCTGATGATATCGACATTCACGGCGGTGAACCGGTGTTGCTGAACGGTTGCCCTGTTGGCCTGACCACATCGGGTGGGTACGGGTACTCAATCGACAAGTCGCTTGGCTGGCTATTCGTCCGAAAAGGTACACCGCAAACGGGTCTCAACGTCCGAATTCTGAATCGTGACATCCCGGTCACCATCCATCAGGATGCGCTCTTCGACCCGCAGAATTTGCGGCTCCGATCCGAGGAGTGACCCATGCAACAACCAAATAGCATCATTCAGAAATCGGCCACCGAACTTGCAGCCGATCTGCGGGACCGTACCCTCGGCGCTGCCGAAGTTCTCGCGGCCCACCGCGCCCGTATCGAAGACGACGCTGCCGGGGTGAATGCTTTCATCACACTGGACTGGGACGCTGCACGCGCCTGCGCCGATAAGTTGGACAGAATAGCCGCGCACGGCACGGTCGCCGGGCCATTGCACGGGCTACCTGTCGCGATCAAGGACTGCTTTGAGACTGCAGGCCTGCGCACGGCCCACGGATCACAAAGCTTTTCCGAAAATGTCCCACGCAAGGATGCACTTCATGTGGCGCGTCTGCGCGCGGCAGGTGCCGTGATCGTCGGTAAGACCAACACACCCGAGTTCACCTTCTCGGGCCAGACAACAAACCTTGTGTCAGGCGTAACACGCAATCCGTTGAATCCTGAAAAGACAGTCGCCGGAAGCTCTGGCGGGGCAGCCGCAGCCCTTGCCGCCAACATGGTCGCACTTGCCGACGGTTCTGATCTGGGGGGCAGCGCCCGCACTCCTGCCGCATGGTGCGGCGTGGTGGGCATGCGCCCGACGTCGGGCTTGGTGCCGATGGACCCGAACCCCGCCCCGTTCGACGGGTTGTCCGTGCCTTGCCCGATGGCGCGCACCGTCTCGGACCTCACAATGATGCTCTGCGTAATGCAGGGCCCAACACTCAACCAGCCTCTCGGCTACTCAGGCCACTACCCGAACCTGGCCCAACTCGACACGCCGCTGATCCCTGGAAGAGTTGCACTAAGTCTTGCGCCTTTTGGGGCCGGTGTTGACCCATCCGTGCAGGCGGCCCTGGCCCCGGTTGCCGGTCTGTGCGATGGTCTGGGTTGGCATGTCAGCGAAGGCACGGCCCCAGACCTTGCCCCCCTGCTTGAACATAGCGACATCATTAGTGGTCAATGTGCCTTGCAAATTCGCGCGGCCCTCAGCCCCGACATGAAGCTTGCCGGGGAAAACTATCGTACTGCCTGCACGCAGGGCGAAGGGCAAAGCCTGGCCGATCTGATCGCGTATCAGGCCACGCGGCGTCAGGTTTGGGAAACGGTCGCCGCGTTCTTCACCCGCTACAATTTTGCGCTTTGGCCCACCGCCACCGGATTGCCGTTCAGCGCTGACCTGCGCGATGGCGAAATCACCGAGGATTGGCGCACCGTCACTCTGACGCCGACGATGGAGCTTCCATCGATATCCATACCCATGGGACGGTCCTCGGACGGTATGCCTGTTGGGCTTCACGTCACCGGTCCTAAAGGATCGGACGCCCGGCTTCTGCGGTTTGCCCGCCAGATTGAACGCCAAATATCCGGAGAATGAACATGACCACCATCAATGGCGGTGAAGCCATCTATCGCGTTCTGAAAGCCAACGGCATCGACACCGTTTTTGGCCTGTTGGGTGGCTCGATGCTCGAGCTTTACGACGCCATGTATCTGGACGGTCAGATCGCTTATGTCGGTGCCCGTGATGAGCGGGCGGCTGGGCATATGGCTGATGCGTGGGCGCGGATGACGGGCAAGCCCGGTGTGGTACTGGGGGCGCAAGCGGGGCCCGGCGTAGTCAACATTGTGACAGCGGTCGCCGAAGCGCAACTGGCCTATTCTCCGCTTGTGGTGATTGCCGGTGCGATCACCCGCGCGGATCAGTGCAAGGATACGTTTCAGGAAATCGATCAGGTGGCTCTGTTCGCGCCCATTTCCAAGCGATCTGTCATGGTGACGGATCCGGCGCGTCTGGCACCGATGCTTGAAGATGCCATCCGGCTGGCCAATTCGGGTCGGCGTGGTCCGGTGGTGTTGCATGTCCCGCGTGATCTGTTTGCGGCTGATATACCTTCCTTTGCACCTAAACCAGTGAACATTGCGCGCGCCGGTCCTGCAGCACCATCTGATATTGCGGCCATCGCTGCACTGTTGTCCGAAGCCAAACGACCGGTACTCTTTGCGGGCGGGGGGGTCAAATGGGGGGCAGGGCGTGACGCCCTGACCGCGTTGGCCGAAAAGCTCGAAGTGCCGGTGGTGGCCTCAACCGGTCATGCAGATGTAATGCGCCACGGCCACCCATGGTTCGCCGGGCAGGCAGGCCCACGTGGCAACGCGGTCGCCAGCAGGCTGACACGTGAGGCGGACGTCATGGTTGTGCTGGGCGCGCGGCTTGGGTTCAATTCGACTTTCCACTCGAACGATTATGTCGGGGCCGATACGCGCATTGCCCATGTCGATATCGAAGGCGCAGCTGTTGGCCGGTATTTCCCGGCTGAAATCGCCGCGCAAGGCGATGCCCGCCTGACAGCCGAAGCCCTGACGGATGTTGCGACACGCCCCATCTGCGATGCATGGCGCGATGCATTTCGCGCTGACATGGCCATCCTCGCAGCCGAGCGCGATACCGAGGCAAAGCTGGACGGCCTGCCCATGCATCCACGCCGGGCTCTGGCCGAAATCCGCACCACCCTGCCGGAAGACGCCATAGTCACGCTGGACACAGGCAACACCTGCCTGCAGGCCGCTGACCGGCTTGCCCATTACGCGCCGATGTCACTGATCACACCATTGGATTTTGGCCTTGTCGGCTTCGGCCTTGCGGCCGCAATAGGTGCCAAGGCCGCCGCACCACATCGCCCTGTTGTGGCGCTTATGGGCGATGGTGCGGTCGGCTATACGATGATCGAGATTCAGACCGCCATTCAGAATAACCTGCCAATCACCATTGTCGTTCTTGATAACGAGGCTTGGGGGGCCGAAAAAGCCTATCAGCAGGAATTCTACGGAGGTCGGCTGTTGGGTGCCGAAATCCGCTCGCCCCGTTTCGACAAATTTGCCGAACTGTGCGGTGGCAAGGGTATTTGGGTCGATGGCCCTGGTGGCATGGGCCCGGCGCTGCAAGAAGCGATTGCGTCGCATGAAACCACCGTCATTCAAGCCAAAATCGACCCCGGTGCGTTGATGACCTTGCGCAAGGACCTGTTCAAGCCGCCGCAAGAAAGGTGATCGCTGCGCATACGCCCACTGCCGACCAGTTCAGGGTGGCACAACAGATCGGGAAGTGTTCGAGGCCTGAAAACTTGGGCTGGCACCGTGCGCATTTTCACTCTATCGCACAACGGGAACAAAACTTCTGTGACAGGAGACCTCAGTCTTGACCATCACCCGCATCGAAACCGGCCAACGCGCGAGCCGCATCGTCAAACACAACGGAACCGCCTATCTGTGCGGTCAGGTCTCGGACGCCGCCACAGCTGCGGATCAGACTCGTGAAATCCTGACCAAGATCGAAGACCTGCTGGCCAAGGCGGGCAGTGACAAGACTCGCATTCTGCAATGCGTGATCTGGTTGTCGGACATGGCCGATTTTGCCGAAATGAACGCGGTTTGGGATGCCTGGGTGCCGGAAGGCCACGCCCCGGCCCGTGCTTGCGGAGAAGCGAAACTGGCCCGTGACATCCTGAAAGTCGAGATGATCGTTACGGCCGCATGTGACTGATCTGTCCGCTGATCCCGCGGCGCGCTGATTTCAGGCGAGAGGTGGGTGCTTGACTTAGCATGGCCAGAGCCCTCAGGCTCTGGTTAATCAGGGGTTCAATGCGCCTGAGAATGCACCTTTAATAATGTTTCCAGAAACAGCTTGGCCACGCGCGTCGGCGCAGGTTGTTTGCGGGCCACGGCCGCAAAACGGGTTCTATATTTGATTTCCTGCGGCAAAACCTGCTTCATAAGCCCCTGATCAACAAATTCCTGCGCCAGATGGTCCGGAAGAAAGCCAAGAAAACGGCCTGAAAGTATCAGGATTGCAAGGGCTTGCTCGTTCTGCACTTTTGCGGCGCGTCGAAATCCAAGTTGCTGACCGAAGATCAGATTGGGGGAGTTTACGTTAAGGCCCGCGTAGCTGAACGCGCGTAACTCCTGCACGCTCAGATCCTCAGATGCCCGGTCGAACAAAGGGTGCTCCTGCCCGCAATACAGATACATATTTTCCCCGTAGAGCGGTGCATAATGCAGGCTTGCCGACGGCCTGTGCAAAGCGATGATTCCCAGGTCCAGCTGACCCCCGATAACCATGGTTTCGATCACATTGGGACGTTCCAGCGAAAGCTCGATCTGAACGGCAGGCGCGGCTTCGTTGAAACTGTGGATCGCACCGGCAAGCTGGGCTTCCGGGTTTGTTGCGCACTGATCAAACAATGCCACACGGATACTGCCCGCCATCTGTTGTTTGATCTCGTTGACTTCTGTTCTGAAGTGCGAAACGGAAATCAGAAGGTCTTCTGCTGCAGTTAGCACCTTCTCGCCATCTTCAGTCAGCGAAAACCCCGATGGGCCACGGTTGCACAGCTTCAGGTCCAGTCTCAACTCCAGATCCGACAGGTGTTTAGAGATCGTGGATTTCCCGATATTAAGCTCGATTTCCGCGGCGGTTATCCCTCCGCTTTCCGCTACGGTCTTGAAAACCCGCAAAAGACGGATGTCCGTATCCCCGATCCGGGTCGCAAGTGTTTTGTGTCTCATCTCATTGGTTCTATATTTATGAAACCTTTCACGCAAATATTAACAACGACGAAACCAGCATTGCAAGATAGCCTCTCTTGGCCGAGGCAGAATCGGATTGACCTACTTCTCCCCAGGTCAGCGCGCACCTCGAAACACGACAAATGGGAGGAAATCCATGTCATTTTTCAAGAAGCTAGGCACCATCAGTGCAGCCGTATCCGTTGCTGCACTGATGGTTGCAGGCGCGGCTGACGCGAAGAACTTCAAAATCGCGGTTGGCGACAGCGGGGGTTCCAGCCAAGAGGCAACGGGACTAGGCTTCAAAGCCGCCCTGGAAGAGTTATCGGGTGGCAATCATACGGCAACTCTTTTCCTGAACGGTCAGCTCGGATCCGAGCAGGATACTGTCAACGACGCGGCCATTGGCACGCTGGATATGTCGCTGCTGGCGATCAACAACATCACTCCGTTCTCGCCGACCGTCGGTGTGTTCACCCTGCCATACGTTATCCTCAGCCTTGAGGATGCCGAGAAACTGACCCAGGGTCCAATTGGTCAGGAACTGACCGAAAACACGATCAATGACGCTGGTGTTCGCATCATCGCCTGGACCTACACAGGCTTCCGCGTGCTCACCAACTCGAAAAAGCCGGTCAAGTCGGTTGCCGATCTGGAAGGCCTCGTGATCCGCGTTCCCAAGAACGAGATCATGATCGATACCTACAAGTCTTGGGGTATCAGCCCAACGCCGATGGCTTGGTCGGAAACCTTTGCTGGTCTGCAGACCAAAGTTGTCGACGGTCAGGACAACCCGTACACCACGATCAACGCGATGAAGTTCTACGAAGTTCAGAAATATGTGACGAACATTCGTTACATCTTCTCGATCGAACCGCTCATCATTTCCGAGCAGGTGTTCCAGGAACTGTCTGCCGAGGATCAGGAAATTGTGCTGGCGGCTGGCAAGGCAGCGACACAAGCTTCCGCCGACTTCCTGCGCGCGAAAGAAGCCGAGATCAAAGAACTCCTGATCGAAAAAGGCATGGAAATCGTTGACCCCGAGAACGACGAAGCCGAATTCATCGAACTGGCAACCACCGCCGTGTGGCCGAAGTTTTATGAAAGCATTGGCGGTGTTGAAAAACTCAACGCTGTGCTGGCCGAAATCGGTCGTGACCCGGTTTCGCAATAATCAAAGACCAATAGGTTAATGAAATGGGGGCACTTGATAGTGCCCCCTACAAAATAGGGAGGGTCAGATGTCAAAGTTTTGGGGATTTGTAGACAACATCGAAAGCTATATCTGTCGCACATTGTTGGCGATTTTCGTTTGTCTATTGTTTCTTCAGGTTATCGTGAGAACGCTGTTTGCATTCTCGTTTTCCTGGGTTGAAGAGCTGTCGATCTACATGTTCGTCTGGTTCGTCTTCTTTGGCGCCAGTTATGCCGCAAAGATGGGCGCCCATAACCGGGTGACGTTTCAGTTCAAGTTCCTGTCGCCCCGCAAAATCAAATATATTGAGGCCTTCGCGGATCTCTTCTGGATCTTCTTCAACGTCGTTTTTGTCTATCTGGCGATTGACTTCATCTTCAACAAGATGAACCGGTTCCAGTCGTCGCAAACCCTCGGGTTCCACCTCAGCTGGGTCTATATCGTCCTGCCCATCGCATTCACCCTGATGACCATCCGTGTGATCCAGGTGAACTATCGAAAACTCGTGCTGGATGAAGAGATGGTCGATCCGGATTCGATCGATCTCGATGCTGTCAAAGCCG
The DNA here is from genome assembly GCF_947497005.1 of uncultured Ruegeria sp. GTDB lineage: Bacteria > Pseudomonadota > Alphaproteobacteria > Rhodobacterales > Rhodobacteraceae > Ruegeria. The sequence goes on from NZ_CANMFF010000013.1 coordinate 149,167, forward strand.
AAGCCGAAAGCCATAGCCATGGCACGTCCAGCTCTGAGGGAGAAAAGTAATGGGCTCTGAAATTATCCCACTGCTGTTTGGCGGTTTCCTGTTTCTACTGTTCATCGGTGCTCCGATCACGGTGGCGCTTGGCGTCTCGACCCTGATCACCTTCCTTTTTCTGGGTGAAAACCCCATCAAATTCGTGCAAATCGCCTTTACCTCGGTCGGGTCTTTCCCGCTGATGGCACTGCCGGCTTTCATTCTGGCGGGTGCGCTGATGGAGGCATCGGGGCTGTCGCGGCGGCTTATCAACGTCGCCGAAAGCTTCGCCGGTCCGTTTACTGGCGGCATGTCGGCTGCAACTGTCATGGCGTGTTTGTTCTTTGGCGCCATCTCGGGTTCCGGCCCGGCGACGACCGCCGCAGTTGGTATGCTGATGATCCCGGCCATGATCGATCGCGGCTATTCAAAGGGTTTCGCGTCGGCCATCACCGCCTCTTCAGGTGGTCTCGGCATCGTTATCCCGCCGTCAATCCCGCTGATCATTTTTGGCATCGCCGCATTGGGCATGCCGCCCCCACCCGAAGCGGTGGAAGAATTCGGCCAGTTTCAGACCGTTTCGATCCCGAAACTCTTCATTGCCGGATTTATGCCCGCCTTTCTGATCGCAGGCAGTTTGCTGCTGATGAACTACGTCCTCGCCAAAAAGAACAACTATACGGGCAGTACCGAAGGCTGGTCACTCCGCCATATGTGGTGCGAGATGTATCGCGGCTTCTGGGCTCTGATGGCACCGGTAGTGATCCTGGGCGGCATCTATTCGGGCTATTTCACCCCGACCGAAGCGGCCATCGTTGCGATCTTCTATACGCTGATCGTCGGCGCGTTCATCTATCGTGAACTGTCGTGGAGCAGCCTGTTCGGTGCATTGGAAACCACCACTTGGCTGACTGGTCGGGTTCTGCTGATCATGTTCACTGCAACGGTGTTCGGGCGACTTCTGGTTGAAAATCAGGTACCGGCCGTGATCGCGCAGGGTATGCTGTCTTTTACGGACAACATCTATGTGATCTGGACACTTGTGATCCTGTTCCTGCTGTTTGTCGGTATGTTCATGGAGACGCTGGCCACCATCCTGATCCTCGTTCCGGTAATGCTGCCTGTGGCCTATAGCGTGGGCATCGATCCGATTCACTTTGGTGTGGTCATGGTTTGTACGCTGGGCATCGGGTTCCAGACACCACCGCTGGGCGAAAACCTGTTCATCGCGTCAGGGATATCGAAGATCTCGATCGAAGAGATTTCGTTACGCGCCCTACCGTTTGCTTTCATCAACACGATTGCGATCTTCATCATTGCGTTCTTCCCCGAGATTTCGCTCTGGTTGCCGCGCGTGTTCGGTTACTAGGCGCGAACGAACGGAAAAGGGAACAGAAACCATGAAACAAACAATTACGCAGATCCTTTTCGCGACTGATCTGTCGCGAAACTCAACCTATGCCTTAAAGCACGCGGCCAGTCTGGCCGCGTCAACCGGGGCAAAGCTGCATGTCTTGCATGTCTCCGAGCCCCTCAGCGAGGACGCGATGATTACCCTGCGCATGTTCATGCAGGACAAAGGTTCGCGTGCCGAAGCCTTAAAATCGCGCCATGATCACGTTAAGGCAGTGCTGACAGAGCGGCAAAAGGCGTTCTGGGCCGCCTTGCCCGAAGCTGATCGCGGTATCCAGGATCAGATCGAAACGATCGAGATCATCGACGGGCACCCCGCCGAAGTGATCTTGCGACGCGCACATCAACTCAATTGCGACCTGATTGTTTTGGGAGCCCACGACCACGGGTTCTCGCACACGTTCCTTGGCACTGTCGCCAAGCGCGTGTTGCGCCGCGCGGATATCCCCACACTTGTCGTGCCATACCGAGACGACGAAACATCCACTTGAAAAACCAAGAAAGACAAGACCATGAGCAATACCCTCACTGCGCAGGACCTGGCAGACACATTTGATGCGTTCAACCGCCACGATATCGATGGCGTGATGACTCATTTCGCAGACAATTGCGTGTTCTACACCGTCGCTGGTGATGAGAAATACGGCAATAAAGTCGAAGGTTCTGAGGCCATCGCCGCCGCATTCTCGGGTGTTTGGGCAGGCATGAAAGACGCGCACTGGGATCACCACAGCCACTTCGTTCATGGTGATCGCGCCGTGTCCGAATGGACCTTTTCGGGCACCGATGCCAACGGTATGCGGGTCGAAGCCGAAGGTGCAGATCTGTTTACCGTCCGTGACGGGAAAATCATTGTGAAACAGGCGCTTCGAAAAACGCGCCCAATGTTCAAAGCCTGATCCGCAGCCCTGAGTGTAGCCTCGGAGAAAAACAAGAATGGTGGACAACAGCATCCCGCGTCACTGGCCCAGGGCCAGCTATGATCCCAAATATGACCCCATCATCGATGCGGGTCCGGGTCACAATCGCGACCACGCGCCCACGTATTGGATAGGAACGGCCGGAGCACCTCCGGCCGATGATGGCCCCGTATCCAGCGATATGGATGCGGATGTCGTTGTGATCGGGTCAGGCTATACCGGCCTGTCCACTGCCATTCACCTTGCCAAAGAACATGGCATTCAAGCTACTGTTCTTGAAGCCAATACTGTCGCATGGGGCTGCTCGACCCGCAACGGCGGGCAGGCCCAGATTTCATCCGGGCGGCTGAAGCGGTCCCAATGGATTCAGCGCTGGGGCACGGATGTCGCGAAAGGTATGCATGGTGAGGTCACCGAAGCATTCGAGCTGTTCAATGACCTGATTGCATCAGACGACATTGATTGTGATCCACAGCCGGGTGGCCATTACTACATCGCGCATCGCGAAAAGGTCATGCCGTCACTCAAGAAAGAGAGCAAGCTTCTGAACGATGTGTTCGGCTATGGCTCGCGCATCATTCAACTAGACGAGCTGCACGAAAAGCACGTGCGGGATATGGAAGCAGTAGGCGCGATGTGGGAACCTGACGGAACCTGTATCCATGCCGCCAAGCTCGCCTTCGGTTATGTCAACATGGCGCGCAAGCTGGGCGTGAAAATCCACACCGGTAGCCCGGTCATGGGTTGGCAAACCGAAAACGGAGTACATCACTTGCGCACGCCAGGCGGTATCGTTCGAACGAAAACCGTGGCGTTGGCAACGGCTGGGTACACGCCGCCTGGTCTGAACAATCGCACCAAGCACCGCTTGATGCCGATCCTGTCGAACTCGATGGTGACACGGCCCCTGACCAAGGCCGAACTGGATGAATGCGGTATTCAAACCAAATCTCCGCTGACGGACACACGAACGCTGCGCCATTATTATCGTTTGTTGCCCGACAATCGGATGCAGATCGGCAGCCGCAGTGCAGTGACAGGACGTGATGCCGAAAACGACAAACATTTGGAAATGTTGAAAAAGGGACTTGCCCGCAAATTCCCGGCGCTGGAAGATATTAACCTCGATTTTTCGTGGTGGGGCTGGGTCGATGTTAGCCATGACATGATGCCACGCATCTTCCAGCCGGATCCGGATCAGCGCGTGTTCTACGCGATGGGATACGGTGGCAACGGCGTTATGTACTCGGCACAGGCCGGGCGACGCATGGCACAGTTGGTTGCTGGCAAGAAAGACAAGGCATTTGATCTGCCGATCTTCACGTCCCCGTTGCCGAGCCACGGCATCCTGACACCTTTCCGCCGCATGGGTCAGCGCATGGCCTATGTCGGTTACTACCTCAAAGACGAAATAATCTAATAATCCAAGGCTTTGGCGCCTTTTAATGATAAGGAAACGTTCACATGAAGATGACGACTGAAGAGGCCTTTGTTAAGGTTCTGCAGATGCACGGGATTGAACATGCGTTCGGGATCATTGG
>NZ_CANMFF010000014.1 GCF_947497005.1 uncultured Ruegeria sp.
TGTTCTAAGCCGCTTTTTGAACCATCTCGTGGTCCGGGGATATATTCCCGGGCCATGAGGAGATGACGATGCCCACTCTGACACCGCCCCAGGACTGTAATACGATGCAGAACCTGCGGGTTGAGATCGACAAGCTGGATCGCCAACTGATCGAGATGCTGGTGACACGCGCCAGCTATATCGACCGCGCGTCCCAGCTTAAGCCGGGTGAGGGCCTTCCGGCCCGAATACCGGCCCGCGTCGAAGAGGTGGTGCAACGTGTGCGCGCAAGTTCGGACGCGCTGGGGATGGACCCGGATCTGGCGGAAAAGCTGTGGCGCATCTTGATTGACTGGTCGATTGCACGCGAAGAGCGCGTAATTGGCATCGACTGACTGACCGGGCGCTTTGTGCGCCCGATTTGTTTTTTGAAAGAAGGGATCGAAGAATGGTAGCTCAGGTTATCGACGGTAAGGCCTTTGCCGCAAAAGTGCGCGGGCAAGTGGCCGATCAGGTCGCAAAGCTGAAAGAAGAAAACGGCATCACCCCAGGACTGGCCGTGGTTCTGGTGGGTGAAGATCCTGCCAGCCAGGTCTATGTCCGCTCGAAGGGCAAGATGACTGTCGAGGTCGGCATGAACTCGTACGAGCACAAGCTGGACGTGGAGACCTCGGAAGAAGATCTGCTGGCGTTGATCGACAAGCTGAACAACGATCCGGCTGTTCATGGCATTCTGGTTCAACTGCCGTTGCCCAAGCACCTGAACGAAGACCTGGTGATCAACTCGATTGACCCGGCCAAGGATGTTGATGGTTTCCACATCTCGAATGTCGGCCTGTTGGGCACCGGGCAGAAATCGATGGTGCCCTGCACTCCGCTGGGCTGCCTGATGATGCTGCGTGATCATCATGGTTCGCTGTCTGGATTGGACGCTGTGGTGATCGGTCGTTCGAACATCGTGGGCAAGCCGATGGCACAACTGCTGTTGGGCGACAGCTGCACCGTAACCATCGCGCATTCGCGCACGAAAGACCTGCCTGACGTCGTTCGCCGCGCCGACATCGTAGTCGCCGCTGTGGGCCGTCCTGAGATGGTGCCTGGTGACTGGATCAAGGAAGGCGCCACCGTGATCGATGTGGGTATCAACCGCATCGAACGCGACGGTAAGAACAAGCTGGTTGGTGACGTGGACTATGCCAGCGCGGCCGAACGCGCCGGTGCGATCACGCCGGTACCGGGGGGCGTCGGGCCGATGACCATCGCCTGCTTGCTGGCCAACACGCTGACTGCCTGCTGCCGGTCCAATGGCCTGCCCGAACCAGAAGGCTTGACGGCTTAAGATAAACCGGTCGGGCCGTTCCACTCGGCCCGCCTCCCTCTCTGATTGAGGAAAACTGCGCCAGACAATCTTCGGGTGTCTTGGTCAATATACCCCAAATTGGTTTGACAGCTTGATGAATCGTGATATCCCTGTATTCCCAGTTGGTTACAGGTAAAGGTGCTTCGGCGCCAGTCACGCTCAGGTCGAGCTTTGTTAAATCATGCACAAAAGCGGTATGACGTTTAAATTTAGTACTATACGAAAAGCATGTACCCCACAGCGAGTTACGGCTGGCTTGGTCTTTCTTCCGTTGCTTGCTTACGCATTTCCACCGTTTCTGGTCGCGGATCTGACATTTGGTTTGCGTCTATTGTTTTGGACCGGTGTGATGGTCCTTGCACTGTCTGTCACCGGGTTGGCACGCAAGCTGATGCAGAAAAATCCCGTATTGTTGAATGTTCCTGCCCGTGATCTGGCATTTGCCGGTTTGATCCTTGTTTTGTTTACACCGTCCCTCTGGATGTTGGCCTGGGTTTTGTTCACCTTTGGTGGTCAAATGGTGCCGGGTGCCCAGACAGTAGCGATATACGGGGTTCTGTTCGCCACAGGTTTGGTTCTGGTGCAGCGAAGTGATATGAACGTGTCGGCAGACCCTGTGCCAGAAGTCAAGATGCCACGTCTTTTCAAGCGTTTGCCACCCGGTTTCGACGGCCAAATCCATCGCCTCACGGTCAGAGATCACAACGTGGATGTTGTCACCTCTGACGGTACGTTCACAGTTCGCTCGCGCTTTACCGATGCAATTGCCGAGATGGAGCCTGTCTCCGGTCACTGTTCGCACCGTTCGCATTGGGTGGTGGACGCATCTATCGTTGACGTGGAAAAGACAGGCGGCAAGACATTTCTGCGTCTGGTGAACGGCGACCGTGTTCCGGTCAGTCGCAAATACAAACCCATGCTGGAAAAAGACGGGTTGATCTGATCTTAGCGCGGCATCGGGATCATATGCGGTCGCGGTCCGGTCAGAATGGCCATTGCGTCCGCGCCCATGAGGTCAGCCAGTGCCTGGTCCGTGCAGCGCAATCCCCCTGTGAAGGTGCCGTAGGCGGGCAGGATCAGCCTATCACTGTCCAGCAAAAAAGCTGGTCGCGTTATGCTCCTCCCTTTTAGCCGTATCTGCGCTTTGGGGTGGTAGTGACCCGAGATTTCACCCCGCATGTCACCCTGCGCGATATGGCGGAAGACAATTGGGTCGCAAGGCCATTCGAACAGATGTGCCCCACCCAGTTCAATGGGACCCGGATCGTGATTCCCTTCGATCCAGATCCACTGACGCCCGGCCTGTAATGTTGCGATCCTCAGGCCTTCGGTTACAGGTAAGGTTCTGGCGGCCTCAAGATCGTCGAAACTGTCGCCCAAACAAACGACGGTTTCGGCTTTGGTGTGCTCCAGATCGCCTGCCAGCCGGTCCAGCGTTTCGTGACTGTCATACGGAGGAAGCGTAGCCCCACCGCGCCGGGCCACGCGTTCGGATTTTCCCAGATGCAGGTCCGAGACACAGAGCAGTTGCCGCTCCGGCCACCACAGAGCGCCAGACGGCAAAGCACCGAACCGCTGGCCTGCAAAGGAAAACTCACACACGTTCATGATACGTTCTTGGCGTGATTCTGCGTTTTGTGCAAGAGAATCAAAGTCGGTTCAGCCCTGCAGTGTCCAGCAGACGCGCGCTCTCTTCCGCCAACAGCCTTTCTTCGGCAGCCCCCTTGACCGGCACCTTTCCAACCTCAAGAAACAGCGGCGCGGACAGTGGGGAAACGCGGTCCAGCCGCAACAGGTCGACCCGGTTGCCGATCCGGGCCAGCATCGCCTCGATCCGGCCAAAATCGACCAGCCCTCGCATGGCTTCTTCGTGGGTGATCTGCATCAGCAGGTGATCAGGATCGTATTTCAGCAGAGTGTCATACAAAATGTCCGAGGAAAACGTAGCCTGCCGACCGCTTTTGCGTTGCCCGCCCAAATTGCGCTCAATCAGACCGGCAATAGTGGCCGATGCGCGAAAGGTGCGCTTCATAACGGCGTTACCTGCCAACCAAGTATCCAGCCCGTCGCGCAGCGCGTCAGGCTGAAACAGCGGGGTGGGGTCGATGACTGCATCCAGACCCCAAATCAGCGTGGCATAGTCTGTGGCAACAAAACCCAAGGGGGCCAACCCGGTTTCCTCCATCCGTTTGGTCAGCAGCAGGCCCAGTGTTTGTTGCGCGTTGCGGCCGGCGAACCCGTAGACGCACAGGTGTTCCCGCCCGTCGGCTGGAAAGCTCTCGATCAGCAAGCGGTCGCGTTGAGGCAGTCGAGACATCTGGCGCTGCAAGGCCAACCAATCAGCGGTATGAGAGGGCAGTTGCGGCCAGTCAGTTTGGGCAAACATGCGCAGGATGCGGTCGCTCAACTGAGTGGAGGTCGCAAATTTTGTACCCGAGAAAGTGGCGATCTTGGGCTTGCGATCTGCGCGACGGCTGACCTCGACCACCATTTCACGCAGGCCCTCATACCGCACGATCTGCCCGCCGATCAGGAAGGTATCGCCTGGTGTCAGTGAAGTAGCAAAGGCTTCCTCAACCTCTCCCAACGGTTTACCGCCACGACTGCGTCTTAGGCGCACTTTCAGGGTGTCGGTGTCCTGAATCGTGCCCAGATTCATGCGAATGCGCGCCGCTACGCGCGGATCGCGCAGCTGCCATTTTCCGTCAGCGCGCTGTTGCAACCGTTGCCAGCGATCATAGGCCCGCAAGGCGTAGCCGCCGGTGGCGCAGAAATCCAGGCAGGCGTCGAATTCGGGCCGGGCCAGCCGCGCATAAGGCCCGGCGGATGTCATCTCGGTATACAGGTCATCGGCGTCAAATGGCCCGGCGCAGGCGGCGATCAGGATGTGCTGGCACAAGACATCGCGGGGGCCGGGGCCGCGAGGTTCTCCGTCAAGATCATGGGCCTTGGCGGCCTCCAGTGCGGCGACGCATTCGACCACCTCGAACCGGTTGGCAGGCACCAGCAGCGCCTTGGAAGGCGCGTTATAGCGGTGGTTGGCCCGCCCGATCCGTTGCACCAGCCGTTTGACGTTCTTGGGTGCGCCGATCTGGATCACCAGATCCACGTCGCCCCAGTCAATGCCCAGGTCCAGCGAGCCGGTGCACACGATGGCGCGCAAATCACCGCGGACCATTGCCGCCTCGACCCGCTCGCGTTGTTGCCGGTCAAGGCTGCCATGGTGGATGCCAATGGGCAGGCCGTCTTCATTGGCCAGCCACAGGTTGTGAAAGAAGATTTCCGCCTGAGCGCGCGTGTTATGGAAGATCAGCGTGGTCTTGTGCTGCCGGATTTGTTCCAGCACCGCCGGGATCGCATAGGCAGCGCCACCGCCAGACCAGGGCGGCATTTCGGTGGTTTCCAGCATTTGGATATCCGGGTCAGGGCCTGGGTCGGCCTGCACGATCTGGCAGGGATCCGGGTGCCGGGCCAGAAAGCGGGCAATCGCCGCGGGGTCTTCGACCGTGGCCGACAAGCCAACGCGGCGTAGCTCCGGGTTGAGGCGCTGCAGACGCGCCAAAGCCAACATCAACTGATCCCCGCGCTTGCTTTCGGCCAGAGCATGAATTTCATCAACGATGATCCGCTGAACCCCATCGAACATCCGTGGAGCATCCTCGTATGAGGTGAGCAGCGCCAGGCTTTCCGGTGTGGTCAGCAGGATATGGGGCGGGTCGACCCTTTGGCGTTTCTTCTGCGTGGCTGAGGTGTCACCAGTGCGATCTTCGATCCGGATGGGCAGGCCGATCTCGTCCACCGGTGTGCGCAGATTGCGTTTGATATCTGCCGCCAATGCCTTGAGTGGTGAGACATAGAGTGTGTGCAGCCCGCTATGGCCACCGTCAGCCAGCTCGGACAGTGAAGGCAGAAACCCGGCCATGGTCTTGCCCCCACCAGTAGGGGCGATTAGCACGGTGGCAGGGTCTTGCGCACGGTCGAACATCTCTTGCTGATGCGGGTGAATGGACCAGCCTTTGGTCGAGAACCACGTACCAATCCGAGCGGGAATCTGCGTCATGGACACAGATTACCCGCCCAGAGGAGGGATTGGCACGGCGTTATTTGACGATTTTCTCGTCTTTTACGAACATGTTGGCCCAGGCGCGGTCGATCAGGTCCGGGCTCATCTGATAGGGGATGCCCTCGAACTCGCAGATCGCGATCATCTGGTCGATCAGGAAGATCGGCTGATAGTTGGCATAGATGTTGTCGATAGTCGGGTATTTGACCTTCAGCAGGTGCACCAATGCCGCCTCGTCCAATGGTATTCCGCGTTTACGGGCCACCATGGCGAAGATTTTCAGGAAGTTCTCCTGGTTTGGACCGTCGATCTTGATCTTGAAGAAAATCCGGCGCAAGGCGGCTTGGTCGAAGATCTCGTTCGGGTGGAAGTTTGTCGAGAAGATGACCAGTGTGTCAAAGGGCACTTCGAATTTTTCGCCTGATTGCAGGCCAAGGATGTCCTTGTTTTCTTCCAGTGGAACAATCCAGCGGTTGACCAGCGCCTGTGGCGGTTCGGCCTGACGGCCAAGGTCGTCCACGATGAAGATGCCGCCGGTGGACTTCAGCTGTAGCGGCGCCTGATAGGTTCGCGCGGTTGGATTGTAGACCAGATCCAACATGCTGAGCGACAGTTCACCCCCGGTCACAACAGTGGGCCGTTCGCATTGCACATAACGCGAATCGAACCGTTTGCGACGACGCAGGCTGTTGGGGTCGTCGGCCTCTTGCTCAATCGCGGTGTGTACGATCGGGTCATAGACCGTGATCACCTGACCCGCATATTCGATGGCGTAAGGTACGTAGACGTTATCCCCCAGCGCATCACGGACACCGTTCGAGATCGAAGATTTACCGTTGCCCGGAGGGCCGTACATCAGGATCGACCGACCGGCGCTGACTGCGGGGCCCAAATGGTCCAGCAGACTGTTGGGCAGAACCAGATGACCCATTGCGCCGACCAGTTGGTCCCGCGTCACCTGAATATTTCGAATTGACTGGCGTTTGACCTGCTCGCGATAAACATCCAGCGGTACGGGCATTGCTCCGAAGTATTCCGACTGGCTAAGCGCATCCAGCGCGCGGGCCTTGCCCGCATCGGTCAGCTGGTACCCCATCTCGTTGCCGCTGTTGGCGTTCAGTGTCCCGGTTGCCTCAAGCAATTTCTGATCGCGCGCGATATCAACCAATTCCTGAGTGACCGATCCGGGAAGACAGATGGCTTCGGCCACTTCTGATACGGTGCTGACGTTCTTGCGGAAAATCGTCTTCAGCAGAATATCCCGCATCATTACCAGCGGAAGCTTCATTTCACCCAGACCCTTTGGGGTAGGGGGAGCCATAACAGAGGAAGTCTGCATATTCATGCGCGGTGCTCGTCCATCAAAATGTCACGCCAAAAACCCAAAAATGGGCGTCTTGGAGAAAAATGAACCAGCTTTGTGGCGGGACAAAGGCAGCGACAAGGCGCGCTGATGATAGTTTACGATCCGAGAACAGTGCCCAAAATCAGGTACATGGCCAGCGATCCGCCCAACGCAAAACCCATCGGAAATTGTTTGCCCCGATCCCAGCTTTCCCAATGCGGCGCGATGGTGCGCAGCTTTGTGATTTTTGCCAATCGGTGGGTGACCACGGCCGCCAGAATACATGCGGTCAGAATAAGCAACACAAGTTTGAGATCACCAAGCCAGACAAATGCCGCTGCCGCCGCCAGAAATTTGGCATCGCCTGCACCCATGGCGCCTGCAGCGTTCAGGATGATACCGATAACCAAGACTACAATGATATGCAGCAACTGCCAGAAATAGATCGGCATTGATACATTGAACGGCCCCAGGTTGCCGCTGACGCTTCCGGTGGACCACGGCGGGATGGCGATCAGACCGATCACGACGAAAACCACGGTCAGCGCCACAACTGCATGGTTCTTGATCCGCATCTCACGCATGTCCGTGAATGCCACGTAAAAGCAGATGGGCAGCACAAACGGCAGGAACCAGGCCGCTGCCACCGCTGGTATTTGCATGCGTCAGGCCCCTTCAAGCGCCCGAAGCGAACGTACCGCCTCGTCGAAATGCTGCGGGTGGGTGGAGATGGCTTCGCGGAACAGATTTTTGGCAGTTGTAATGTCACCCTGTTTTACCGCCGAAATACCCATCGTGTTCAGCAGGCGCGCCCGTTCGATCTGTGTCATGGATACGACAGGTAGGTTATAGTTCCCCTGCGCCGATCGGGCCAACACCAGGTTGTTCTTGGCGGTAAACAGCGAGTTGTCCTGACGGATCGCATCAGAGAAAAGCCGCTCGGCTTCGGCATACTGACCGCGGGTCAGTTTAGAGTAACCCCAGTTGTTCATCACACTGCCCGGACGTGTCGTCAGCCCGACAGCGGTTTCATAGAAATGATCTGCCCGTTTCCACTCTTTCCGGGAATCTGCAACCACCGCTTCAAGGCGATAACGTTTGAAAGTTTCAAACGTAGGGGGAACCGAATCCAGAACCGCCTTTGCCTGCGACCAGTCACCGTTCCGGACCAGCGCATCCGCGTATTCGACCTTGTCTGCGGCGTTCGTGCCCTTCATCGTTGTCACGCGCTTCCACGAGGCGGCGGCTTCGGTCGTGCGCTTGGCACGGCCCAAAGAAATTGCCAATCCGCGCTGAAGATCGATCCGGTCCGGGTTCTTTAATGCCGCACCGTGGAAGTAGGTTACCGCCTCGTTTGGGTCAGCGGCGTTCAGAAGCACATCGTTCAGGTTGGTTTCGTCAATAACGTTCACTTCCTGAAATGTGCGTTCAACCTTTTCCTCTTCGGATTCCTTTGCACAGGCCGAAAGGAACAGACCACTGATAATGACAGTCGGAATCAAGAATTGCTGGCGCATTTTTGCGTCCTTTACTGCTCTCGTCTCAATTACTGAATCTTGCGTAGCGTGAATTGCCCGTCGCCAAGCTGCTCCAGTGTATATTCTTGTTGTTCTTGAGGGGTATTATTAACAGGATTTTCCATTTTTGCGAGTGCTAAGCGCAGATTGTCCCGGATTGCGTCACTTTCGCCATTATCCAGTGCATAGGCCCGTTGAAACACTTGTGCAGCTTCTGGGTATTCCTGTTTTTCCATCAGCAAGACACCGAGGTTGTTCCAGGCCACGGGCCAATCCGGGTCATCTTCGACGGCACGGCGCAACAGTTTTTCAGCCTGCCCCAAACGCCGTAACCCGACATTCGCGGTGCCCAGAGAGGTCAGAACTTGGGTTGTCATACCCTGCTCAAGTGCGGCCCGGGTAAATGTTTCAAGCGCCAGTTCGTATTCGCCGGCGGCCATTAACCTGTTTCCGACCGTTATACTGTCTTCAGCCTGAGCTTTTGCGTCAATTCCCGGTGCATCCAGACCCTTCGGCGACTGGCCTTCTGTGCAAGAAGCCACCATGGCGAAAACCATGGTGGCCCGGAATACTCGGCGAAACCCGGAAGGGAAGCACCTGACTTCAGTTTTCATAGGGTTTTATCCGCCCGCACGCCCGAAACTCGAAATGACGTTTGCCGACGGGCCAATCAGAATGATCAGCAATGGCGGCACTGTCAGCATCATTGTGACAAGAGTCATCTTGGTAGGCAACTTGTTCGCTGCCTCTTCGGCGCGCATCACACGTTTGTCACGCATTTCACCGGCATAAACCCGCAACGCTTCGGCAATTGATGTACCAAATGTCGCCGATTGGATCATCACAGTGACAAAAGAATTCACGTCCTGCACGCCGCACCGTACGCCGAAATCGCGCAGGACTGTATCTTTGTCCTTACCGGCTTTCATTTCGTAGGCGACGATTTCGAACTCCTGAGCGATATCAGGGTAGGACGAGCTCATCTCGCTGGCTACGCGCACGATGGCCTGATCCAGCGATTGCCCAGCTTCAACGCAGACAAGCATCAGGTCAAGTGTGTCGGGAAACCCTGCAGTAATCGCTTCTTTCCGTTCTTCAACCCGACGCGTTATCCAGTATTTTGGCGCGAAATAGCCAATCGCCGCCGGAACAAATACCCGGATGATCATCTGCTGCCCGGTAAATTCCTGACCGCCGGAAAAAACCGTGATCAAAAGAACTCCAATCACGATACCAATGATACCCAGTGAAAACTGCGCAAAGTGAAAGAAGCGAACCGAATCCTTTGATCTGTAGCCCGCCTGGCGCAGTTTTAGTTCGACGGCCGAGTATTCTTCTTCATTCTTCGGTTCCAGAAAAGTCGCGAATTTCTCAAGCTGTTCGTTTCGGCCGCTGTTTCGAAGCTGCTCTTTCTTCCCCTTTTTTTGTTTCTGGGGCGCCGCATTCGATTTTTGCAGTCTCTTCAAGGGGTCTTCCGGCTGATTCAACATCAGCGAGACGGCGACCAGAACCATAATCAGGCCAAGGACTCCGACCACGATCAGGGGGCCGAACTCGCCAAGATGCTGGGTCAACAGGTCATTGATGCCGGTCAGAAATTCCATGGTGCTGCCCTCAGACCTTGATGTTGGTGATGATCTTCATGACGATCAGGTTCAGTGTCAGCATGATGGCGACAACAAAACACGCGGGGATGAACCAGGCGTGATCCAGAACCTCGTCATAATAGCCCGGATCCTTGACCAGGATAAAAACCAGACAGGCAATCGGAAACCCGGACAGGAATTTGCCAGACCACTGCGCCTCTGCCGTGATGGCCTTGACGCGGCGAAACAGACGGAAACGAGCGCGGATCACCTGTGCCAGCCCGGCCAGAATTTCAGCCAGGTTACCACCTGATTGCTGTTGAATACCCACGGCCACGGCCAGGAACCGCATATCCTGCATGTCCAGACGTTCGGCCATGTCTTTCAGCGCCTCGCCTACATCGCGGCCATAGGCACATTCATCAGCAATTACACCAAACTCGGTGCCCAACGGATCCTGAACCTCGTTTGAAACCACCTGAATTGTCGAGACAAACGGGTTGCCGACGCGCAAGGAACGCACCATCAGTTCAACCGCATCGGGCAATTGTTCCTCGATCATCCCCATGCGTTTCTTGGCTTTGTGATTGACCCACGCGTAAACGCCGCCGATGCCGATAGCGATTGAAATGACGATGCGCAGAACCGTGTCCGTGGCGGTGCCGATGCTCAGGCCGACAAAGGCCATGGCGGACACCAGACCCATGATCATGATCAACTGGCGCGGAGAGAATGCGATCGCAGCTTTTTGCGCCTTGTCCGCCAGCAGCGAATACAAAGGAATGCTCTGCGATTTCATATGCTGCTGCATCTCTTTGCGCAGCTGTTCCAGCACCTGTTCGCGCCCAGCACCTTTTTCCAGCATATCCAGACGCCGGTTGACCCGGCTGTTCAGGCTGATGGACTTGCCGAACGCGACAAGATAGATGCCCTCGACCAGGGCAAGGACCCCCACAAAGATGGCGACGTAGATGATCGCCTCCATAGGCAATTGCATACCTGGTTCTCCTACATTGTGGTTGGGTCGTAGATGGACGCTGGCAGATCAAAGCCCCACAGACGGAAACGTTCCGAATAGTGGCTGCGCACGCCGGTAGCGGTGAAGTGACCGATGATCTTGTTATCGGGTGTCAGGCCAACACGTTGAAAACGAAATATTTCTTGCATCGAAATTACATCGCCTTCCATCCCGGTGATCTCGGTGATCGACGTCATCCGGCGTGAACCGTCCTGCAGGCGGCTGGCCTGTACGATCAGGTTTACAGCGCTTGCGATCTGACTGCGAACCGCCTTGATAGGCATTTCGATTCCGGCCATTGCGATCATGTTTTCCAGACGCGAAATGCCATCCCGGGCCGAGTTGGCGTGGATCGTGGTCATCGATCCGTCGTGGCCGGTGTTCATGGCCTGGAGCATGTCGATCACCTCAGAGCCACGAGTCTCGCCCACGATGATGCGATCAGGACGCATACGCAGGGCGTTTTTCAAACAGTCGCGGGGGCTGACCTCGCCTTTGCCCTCCACGTTGGGCGGGCGGCTTTCCATGCGACCCACATGGGTCTGTTGCAGTTGCAGTTCTGCCGTATCCTCGATGGTCAGGATGCGTTCGGCATCGTCAATAAAACTGGACAGAGCGTTGAGCGTCGTCGTTTTACCAGAACCGGTACCGCCTGAAACAATGATGTTCAGACGGGTTGATACAGCAGCCTGCAGATAGGCGGCCATTTCTTCAGTGAACGCCCCGAAATTGACCAGATCGTCGATGGCCAGCTTGTCTTTTTTGAACTTACGAATCGACACCAGAGAACCGTCGACCGCAATCGGTGGCACCATGGCGTTGAAACGCGACCCGTCGGCCAGACGAGCATCAACATAAGGGTTTGATTCATCAACACGACGACCCACGGCGGATACGATCTTGTCGATGATTCGCATAAGGTGCTTCTCATCCTTGAAGGTAATGTCGCTGATTTCCAGCTTACCGGAACGTTCCACAAAAATCTGTTGCGGACCGTTCACCAGAATATCGTTGACCGTGTCGTCTTGCAGCAAGGCTTCAAGTGGGCCCAGACCCGTCACCTCGTCATATAGCTCTTTGTTCAGCTGCGTCCGGTCTTCGCGGTTCAGAACGATATTCTTGGTTTCCAGAACTTCGCCGGCGATTGCACTGATTTCGCTGCGCAACTCCGATTCGCCTGCATTTTCCAATGCCGCCAGGTTCAGGTTCTCCAACAATTCGCGATGCAGTTCGATCTTGATTTCGCCCAGCCGCTCTTTGCGCTTGCGGTCCCGGTCCGAACTTGCAACCTCGCCCGACTTCTTTTTTATGGGTTTGCGCGCCACAGCGGTCGCCGTGGGTGCATCCTGCGCAGCGGGCGTTGCCGCTTCGGTTGGTTGCGCCTGTGCTTTGACCGGCTGCGCTGCAGGTTGCTTCTTGTATCTTGAAAACACGGCTTACCCCCTCGGGATGATGTTACGCAGCTTCGTCGGCGCTGTTGCTGCCGAGGCTGTGAAGCGACTTTGCCAGCTTCGCGATTTCCCGGCGCAATGGATTCTTGGCGGCGGCATTTGCCAGGGGTAAACCGTGATCTCCGGCTTGCATGACCGGCTTGCCGCCTTCGGGCAACTGCAGATCTATAGAAATTCCAAGACTTTCCCCCATCCGTTTCACACGGCTTTTCCCGTTAAGATCGGTAAACTTGGGCGCGCGGTTCAACGCAAAACGCAACTTGTTGAACGGCAGCTCCTCGGCCTGCAATGCGCGCTTCAGGCGCAGCGCATTCTGGGCGGATCGCATATCCAGCTCGATCATGGCGAAATACACGTGTGCGGCCTGCAAAACTGTTTCAGACCACAGGACCAGCGTCTTTGGCATGTCGACGATGACGTAATCGAAATGCGCACGCGCCATATCAATCACGCGTTGGATATCTTCCGGTGTAATCAGATCCAGCGGTACCATGTCGGAAGGCGCGGTCAGGACCTGAAGTTTTTCTTCATATGTTTGAAGGGCTTGCGAGAATACCTCGTTATCCATTGCGTCCGTGTCCGACAGCATCTCAAACACTGTTTCCCGCCGTGGCAGATCAAGGTAGGTTGAAACGGTACCGTATTGAAGATCCAAGTCGATCAGACAGACTGAGGGCGCTTCTTTGTCAGAGACACTGGCAAGCTCCCAGGCCAAATTCACGGCCAGAGTTGTTGATCCGACACCGCCAGCCAAACCCTGGACTACGAACAACGCGCCTTCCTTTGATTCGCCGCTCGCCAGAGGAACAGCCGCTGCCTGCGCCACGGCAACTGGGTCCGGTTGCTTCATGCGCTCTATAGCTTCCTGCAATTCACCTTCAGGAAGAGGGTAGGGCACAAACTCATCCGCGCCCTTGCGCAGCAATTGATGCAGCGAAGCCGGAGTGACGTCCTCGGCAATCAGGACAATTTTTATCTTTTTTTCTTTGGCCTGGGCGATGATCTCACCCATCAAAGATAGGTTGTCTTCGTCCTCTCCATCGATGGCCAGCGCTACGAATTCCAGTGTCTCTGCTTCGGGTTGGCTGAAAAATGCCAACGCTTCTGCAAAACCCAAATCGCCCCACCGTTCACCCAGGATGGTTTCCATGTCTTCGATCAAAAGATCGAAATTCTGGACATCCCGACTGATTGTGCAGGCTAAGATTGCAGTATTATCGTCTTGCGGCGTTGCGCTGGTCATAAACATTTTCCTCGTCGTGAGGGCTCAGCATGTCATATGAACGAATTCCGCCAGATTGATGTGCTGTCGCCCCAATACGGTCAAATTTGGCCGCAGGTCACCCTATTGTTCACAATGTTGCTTTGAAGTTGGGCAAGAATTGGGCGCAAAAGAACCAATTGTAGGGAAATGGGCGACGATGCCGCCCATTTCGATTGAATTATCCACCAGCGCCGTCTTCAGCTGTGACTTCCTGGATTGTCGTCGTGTATGTCGCGCTCTCTACGTATTCGCGGTAGATGACGTCTGCGTATTTACCGTCCAGAAGCTGTTGATTTCTATCAACAAAACCCGAAACCTCGGTTACCGTTCTGCGGTTCCGGCGATCCCGATTCTGAGTTGCGACCAGGGGTTGTGTCTTGCCGAATGAAACCACCGCTTCAAGACGTGAGCGTGAGATCCCTTGTTGCCCCAGAAATGTGACGACAGCCTGGGCCCGGCGAAGCCCGAGGCTTTTGTTGTAGCTGGTCGATCCAACGGCATCCGTATGTCCGTAAACGCGGAATCGGGCCTCGGGGAACTGTTTGATCCAGTCAGCCTGTTGCAACAGAATACGCTGCGCCGATGCGTCCAGTTGCGAGCTGTTGAACGCAAAGTTCACCTGGCTGGGTACATCCGCAGCAAATCTGCGGCTGAGAATCTGCGCATAGGTCAGTTCACCGCTTTGAACCTGGACATTGTTTAATGTCGCGTTTCCAAAGGTACCTGTATCGATCTCGTACCCGGCCTCGCGCGTACATGCAGCGACAGCGACCGTAAGACCCAGTGTGATAATCCACTTCTGCATTGGTCCGATCCTCCTGATCAATCTAGGACGTAGCCGTAGGAGCTGCCGAAATCCTGCTTGGCAACCTCTGACGCGCCTCCGGCTCCGGTGCGTTCTGTGCGCGCCACCCGGCCATTTATGAACAGGTCAAATTCGCTGGGCGGTTTGACCCGATCGGTTGGCAGGGTAAGTGCTTCACCCCGTGTCGGTGTTACTAGATGCGCAGTGACGATAACGACGAGTTCGCTTTGCTCGCGCTGGTAGTTGGAGCTACGGAACAATGCACCTAGAATCGGCACATCGCCTAGCCACGGGACCTGGTTGCTCAGATCCGCGAAATCATCTTGGATCAGGCCGGCAATGGCAAAGCTTTCGCCATCACGCAGTTCGATCGTGGTGTTCGCCCGGCGCGTGATGAAACTTGGAACCGAATCGCCGTTAATGGTGAAATCCGAGCTGTTGTCGATGCTTGAAACCGCTGTAGCCATTTCAAGGTTAATCAGGTCGCCATCAACCACGCGTGGAATGAAGTCCATCTCGACACCGAAGGCTTTGTATTCGATGGCCACAACGCCATCATCCTGTGGTACCGGGATCGGAACTTCGCCACCGGCAAGGAACGATGCTTCCTGGCCCGACAGGGCGGACAGATTCGGTTCAGCCAGACTGCGTGCCAGCCCCTTGGTCTCGAGAGCCTCCAGCAACAGGCGAACCTGCGTCGAACCCGCGCCAAACCCAAAAAGGATCGCGCCGGTATTGGACTGAACGACCGGGATGTTGTTCGACAGAGCGTTGTCCAGTGAGAACTGGTTGTTGAGCGTGTTGAAGCCGCCGGTCACATCACCACCGCCGAAGCCAAGCGACGCTGTAAGGCTTTTGGCGACTGAGCGATTCATTTCGGCGAAGCGTACTTTCAGCATGACCTGCTGGACACCGCCAACAGACATCAGATTTGAGACACGCTCGGGCGCGTATCGCTCAGCCAGTTCCAGGGCCCGGGCCAATTTGGCTGAGCTGGACACAGTGCCGGACAAAACGATGCCATCATTGGCTGTGCGAACCTCGATGGGTTCGTTGGGCAGGATCTGGCGCAGACGTTCCTTGAATTCTGTAACGTCTGGCGCGACACGGACGCGTACGTTGGCCAACAGGTTGCCTGCGCCATCAAACAACGTCAGTGTGGTCAGACCCGGAGCCTTACCCAAAACATAGATTGTGCGATCCGACAAAGAAGAGATATCTGCAATGCCCGCGTTGGCAATGCTGAGCTCTGCAAAGGGTTCTTCGCTTTCTACGACAATCGCGCGGTTCATCGGGACGTCGAGTGTTTCCACTGTCCCTTTTTTCACCACGCGTAAAGATTCAGCCCAGGCGGCATCGCCGACGGGGCCCATAACAAGCGACAACCCCAGCAGGGTCGCGCTGATCCAGGAACGTATTGTCATGTGACCTGCCTCTCCGATCACGCCTCATTTTTTCGGGTCTTATGCCCTATAGGAAAAGAGACTGCGCGAAATCCGAATTTATTGCAATAATCAATGGTTTCCGGAAGTTTCCTTATGTGGGGAATTGGCAACAATCACAAAAAAATGAGCCGCACCAATGGCGCGGCTCTGACCTTGTAACGTTCTGAATTGGCGTCAATTTGTGCAGGGGATTGGTACGTTAACGATCTCGCCCCCGCGGCGAATACGTGTTGTGCAGACTTTTTCGATTTCTGCCTCGGGTTCCGGGGCTGCGTCCTGGATTCCCAATAGCTTGCGCTGGTCCACTTCGATCGTGGACGCAACGGTTTCATCCTGCACCCCGACCAGAGCCAAGGAAAGGCGCCCGGTGTTTTGCGCCTGAGCCAATGCAGCGACCTGTTCAGGTGTTGCTGCGACGGTGACAGTCCGCGCAATTGTCGTGTTGGTGACATCCGATCCTGCGGTCTGGTCGACAGCGATAAGTTGTACATTGGTTTCGATCAGACGAGTAATGCCGCCGCTGTTGCCTTCAATGGTTCCGCTGGAGCCGGTCCAGTAGATGTCGACATTGTCACCGGGTCGCAAAAAGCCAGAAACGCCCGAGGCCACGTCAACGCTGATCGCAAATGCGCGCATACCTTTTTCCAGGCGTGACGTCAGGCCAGCTTTTTCACCGGGGTTGGTGATCTTGACCTGCATGATCGCTTCGTCTTTTTCCATGGTTCTTAGAACGAAACGTTCATTCGCACCGCTTTCCGGGAACAGGGCCGCAAGATCAGAGAATGTACCCTCTGGAATGGCGTTTTCGGGCCAATCGACAGCGCGGATATCTTCTTCGGTCAACCGCTCGCCGTATTTCAGCGTGCGGGTAGAGACATAAACAGAGACAGTCGGAACAACGTCAACTTTGGCATTGGCCAGTGCTTCTTCTGCCGCGAGCCTTTGTTGGGCCAGCTCGTTCTGGTAAGCCGCAATATAATTGCGCGCCATGTAAACGGCGCCCCCAGCCAGAGCAACGCCGACAATCAGGACAAGTCCGAATACTGCTCGCATGCGTGTACCTCATTATTTTGTTTGGTCGATTATTTAGCGGCCAAGG
Source organism: uncultured Ruegeria sp. (assembly GCF_947497005.1). Lineage (GTDB taxonomy): Bacteria > Pseudomonadota > Alphaproteobacteria > Rhodobacterales > Rhodobacteraceae > Ruegeria. The sequence continues at coordinate 16,933 of NZ_CANMFF010000014.1, forward strand.
AACCACATTGAAACAGCGTATTTGTTAACTGCAAATTGTGTCGAAATGTGGGACAAATATGCCTGATTGTCAGATTCTGCGTCGCTGTCCGCACAATTCTGTACAGCTAATGCCGTCTTTCACTGCGGCTTACACCACAGCAGGAACAACAAAAAACGCCGCACCTCCAAAGGTCACAGCGTTTTATGTTCAACCGGTCGAACACGAGGCCTGGGGAACCCAATTGATGCGTAATCCTGCCGAGGTTCAGTTCCCGCCCGCAGTTCCCGCCGTGATGATACCAGAGGGAGCGCTGTTTGAGCCGGTGCTGACAACCGCAGTGTTCATGGCTTCGTTGATATTGCCGCCCATGCTGTCCACGCTTGAGCTGATCACGAGGTAGGTTGCGCCTGACAATCCGATGACCACAGCCGTCAATACAACCCAGTCAACCGTCACCGCTCCTGTTTCGTCTGATTTGAATCGATTAAGGAATCTGATCATGTGCTTATCTCCCAATACGTCGTGTCAGTATTGTCATAAAGTTGGCCTATGACTGGTTCGCCTGAATGGCAAAAATTTGACTAAATGTTGGTTTCGTCAGGAAAATTGGGGTTCCAAGAGGATTCCCTTATTTTTTGACACGAATGTACCGCATGAGCTTGGGGTGCTTCGGGGGCGTATCTAGGGCGCGGCGTGGCCTGGAAAGCTTGTTCGAATATAAAGTCAGATAAGTTTGCGCTGGCGGTGTTTCAGAGCACAAAAAAGGCCGCGCCTGTTGGGCACGGCCTTGGAATTTCGCTATGTCTGCAGCTTACTGGCTTTTGCCTTCGCCGGTGATACCGCCAGCTGCGGTGTTGCTGCCGGTGCTCAGCGATGCGGCGTTCAGCGCTTCGTTAACGCCAGTTGCCAGGCCGGTGGCGCCAGTTTCGATCTGCTGGTATGCAACGGCTGCCAGGCCGATGACTGCTGCGGTCAGAACAACCCAGTCAACTGTTACTGCGCCGTCTTCGTCTTTGCGGAAGTTCTTGATGAACTTGATCATGTTACGTCCCTCCTAAAGGATCAAATAAAGTTTAACAAACCTCGGCGTCTTTCAGAGCTTTCTCTCTCAGTCCGCTCATGTCCGTCTCGGTATGGGACTATGTTTGACGGTTGGGCGTGGCAGGAATTGGGCCAAACGCCGATTTTTTTCCGTACAGCTTAACTTTTTGGTTATGAATTATGTAGAGCATTGAAAATAAATGAAAAAAAAATCAAACTGGTCCAAACGAACGCTCTGTAGCGATGCAAAATTGCGCCAAATGAGGCGAAATTGCCCCATTTCGCTTTGTTTTTCTGGCTTTGCGCGAAGATTCGGGGTTCAAATCGCGTAAAAAGAAAGCACGAGGCAGGCAAATGAATCTCCGGAACGCACTCCAATGCGCCGGTGTGCTGGCGTTTCTGATATCGGGCACTGCATCCTTGAATGCGACCGAGTTGGAACCGCGTGGCGTATACAAGCGAGTCAAAGCCCCCAAGACCGGCGAACGCCCGCGTGTAACCGTTCAGATTACACCGGAAGAACATGCAGCCAAACCGTCGGCGCCCAGTACGGGCACCGAACTGGTGGTTCCTGAAATCATCGCGCGTACCAAAGTCTCTCCACCTACAGTGCCGGGAACGGAAGTCAAACGGGATCCCAAAGGATCGTACAAGGCATTCTGGAACCGGATCTCACCGCATATTGATGAAGGCGGAGCCGGGCGGATTGATGCGGCTATCAACGCTTTGGCCGCGACCAACGTAAGATCACCGCGACTGCAAACGCTGCAAAACATCGCAAAAGAACGCGGGATCGAGATTCTGCGGTCTACTGTAGGAACAAATGTGTCACCTGCGCTGGTGCTGGCTGTGATTTCGGTGGAATCAGCCGGCCGTGCTGACGCTGTCAGTTCTGCCGGTGCGCAAGGTCTTATGCAGTTGATGCCCGCCACGGCGGCCCGGTTCGGAGTAAAAGACAGTCTTCAACCTTCCGAGAACATCGCGGGTGGCGTGAAATACCTCAACTGGCTGATGGAAGAGTTCGGGAATGACCCGATTCTTGTACTCGCCGGGTATAATGCGGGTGAGGGTGCGGTACGTAAACACAGCGGAGTGCCGCCTTATACCGAAACCCGGGATTATGTGCCCAAGGTTCTGGCCGCCTTTCAGATCGCGCGGGCCTTGTGCACCACGCCGCCGGATCTGATTTCGGATGGCTGCGTGTTCCAGACCTCTAACTGAAAAAAGGTCCGCCAAAATCTGGCGGGCCTTTCCATTTGATCAGGAAACGATTGTCGCCTCTGTGGCGGCGCGCATCTCTTCTGTGCTGACACCTTCTGCCAGTTCGACGATTTTCAATCCACCATCGACCACATCCAGCACACCCAGATTGGTGATGATGCGATCCACGACGCCCTTACCCGTCAACGGCAGGGTGCATTCCTTCAGGACCTTACTGTCGCCGTGTTTGTTGGTGTGATCCATCACAACGATCACGCGGCCAACGCCTGCGACCAGATCCATGGCACCGCCCATGCCTTTCACAAGCTTGCCGGGAATCATCCAGTTGGCCAGATCGCCTTTCTCATCCACCTCCATGGCGCCCAGAATCGCAGCTGCGATCTTGCCGCCGCGGATCATGGCGAAAGATGTGGCGCTGTCGAAATAGGCCGTGCGGGACAATTCGGTGATCGTCTGTTTGCCCGCGTTGATCAGGTCGGGGTCTTCTTCGCCTTCAAAAGGGAAGGGGCCCATGCCCAGCATTCCGTTTTCCGACTGCAGGGTGATATCCTTGTCCCCCACAAAATTCGCCACTAGCGTCGGAATCCCGATACCGAGGTTCACATACATGCCGTCTTCAAGCTCTTCCGCCGCACGTGCGGCCATCTGATCGCGATCCCAGGGCATTATGCTTCCTCCTTTTTACGGGTGGTGCGCTGTTCAATGCGCTTTTCATGGGTCCCCTGCACAATGCGGTTCACATAGATGCCGGGCAGATGGATCATGTCCGGGTCCAATGAGCCGCGCGGTACGATCTCTTCCACTTCAGCTACGCAGATCTTGCCGCAGGTCGCTGCGGGAACGTTGAAATTGCGGGCGGTCTTGCGGAATACCAGATTGCCGGTGTCGTCCGCTTTCCACGCTTTCACGATGGCCAGATCAGCAAAGATACCTTCTTCAAGGATGTAGGTTTCGCCGTTGAAGTCCTTGTGCTCCTTGCCATCGGCGATCACGGTGCCAACGCCGGTTTTTGTGTAGAATCCCGGGATGCCAGCGCCACCGGCACGCATCCGTTCCGCCAGAGTGCCCTGCGGGTTGAATTCCAGCTCCAACTCACCGCTCAGATACTGGCGCATGAATTCGGCGTTTTCGCCGACATACGAACTGATCATCTTCTTGACCTGTTTCGTTTGCAGCAGGATGCCGATGCCGAAATCGTCCACACCGGCGTTGTTCGATGCAAAGCTCAGGTCTTTGACGCCCGATTCCCTGATGGCCTCAAGCAACACTTCCGGAATGCCGCACAGGCCAAACCCGCCTGCGGCAATCAGCATGCCATCCGTCAGCACCCCATCGAGCGCCTCGGTGGCATTGGCATAGATTTTCTTCATGGAAAACTCCCCCAATGACATGGTGATGGGCAGGTTGTGCCGCCACGTCATTGGGAAGTCAATGAAACCAAGGGGGTGATGGTATTTCTACCTACCCAGCCGCTTTCTTGGTTGTCTTTTTAGCGGCGGCCTTTTTCTTGGTGCCTTTCTTGGCCGCGCGTTCGTTAACTAATTCGACGGCCATTTCCTGTGTCACGTCCTCGGGCTTAATATCTTTGGGGATGGTCGCGTTTACCTTTTCCCATTTCACATATGGCCCATAGCGTCCGTCCAGAACCTGCATCGCACCACCATCGGGGTGTTCGCCCAGTTCTTTCAGCGGCTTCGCGGCGGCACTTCCGCGCCGACCTGGGTTGGCACGCTTCTCGGCCAGCAGCTCGACGGCGCGGTTCATGCCGATCTCGAACACGTCGTTGGGATCCTTGAGATTGGCGTAGACCGGCTTGGATTCATCGGCCAGCTGATGCATCAGGTATGGGCCGAACCGTCCGAAATTCGAGCTTATCGTGCCGCCTTCGGGGTGTTCGCCGATCTGACGGGGCAGGGACAGCAGCGTCAGAGCCTTGTCCAAATCCATGTCGTCCTTGCTCCAGCCGCGTGGCAGTGAGGCACGTGGCGGTTTTTTGTTCTCGGGCGTTGGTTCGCCGCGCTGAACATAGGGGCCAAAGCGACCGGATTTCAGCCAGATATCGTCACCGGAATCTTCTCCCAGCAAACGTTCTTCACCCTCGGCGCCTTCGCCCGCGATCGGACGGGTATAGGTGCATTCGGGGTAATTGCCACAGCCCACGAACCCGCCTGTGCGCGAGGTTTTCAGGTGCAGCTGGCCTGCGCCGCATTTCGGGCAGACGCGCGGGTCTGATCCGTCCTCGCGGGGGGGGTAGAGCTGCGGCGCCAGTGCCTCATCCAGCTTGTCCAGCACTTCCGAGATGCGCAGTTCGGAGGTTTCGCCAATTGCGGCCGAGAAATCCCGCCAGAACTTGCTCAGCAACTCTTTGTAATCTCGGCCGCCCGCGCTGACATCGTCCAGTTGTTCTTCCAGATTGGCGGTGAACTCATAGCCCACATACTGGCGAAAGAAATTCAGCAGAAAAATCGTGACGATCCGCCCCTTTTCCTCAGGGATCAGGCGGTTCTTATCCTTGCGCACATATTCGCGGTCCTGAATCGTGGTTACGATCGACGCGTAGGTCGATGGGCGCCCGATCCCCAACTCTTCCATCCGCTTGACCAAAGTCGCCTCGGTATAGCGGGGTGGAGGTTGGGTGTGGTGCTGCAGGGCAAGAACGGATTCGTTCTCGGACAGGATTGCCTCTTTCGCGACCTTGTCACCGCTATCGCTGGTCGCCTTGGAGAACTGATCCTTCAGGGACGTCCTGGCAAAACGCGCCGGATCACCCTGCATGATTTGCGGCAGGCGTTTTTCATCCTCGTCTGCGACGTCATCACGGCCTTCTTCATAGACTCGCATAAATCCGTCGAACATCACGACCTGACCAGTGGCGCGCAGACCGACCTGCCCGTCATCGCTGCCAATCTCGACCGTCGTTCGCTCCAAACGGGCGGCAGCCATCTGACAGGCAATAGTGCGCTTCCAGATCAGATCATAAAGCTTGCGCTGATCCTCATCAGTAACTTTCAGGGCCTTGGCATCACGTGACATATCAGTTGGACGGATACATTCGTGCGCTTCCTGAGCGTTCTTGGCTTTGTTTTTGTAGATGCGCGGGCTGTCCGGCACATATTCCGCGCCATACCGATCGGTAATGGCGTTGCGTGCCGCAGAGACGGCTTCAGGCGCCATGTCGATGCCGTCGGTCCGCATATAAGTAATGTATCCGGCTTCATACAGCCGCTGCGCCACCTGCATTGCATGACGTGCACCCATGCCGAATTTGCGGCTGGCTTCCTGCTGCAGGGTCGAGGTCATAAACGGTGCGCTGGGGTTGCGAGCGGCAGGCTTGGCCTCGACTGAGGTGACAGAAAGCGCGCGGCTGGTTATGGCCTGAACCGCCAGTTCCGCCTGTGTGGCGTTGGCCAGATCGTGTCTGTCCAGCTTTTTGCCTGCCAGCGTGACCAGTCTCGCCTCATAGGTCTGACCGCGCGGTGTTTCGAACAACGCCCGGACCGACCAGTATTCGATCGGCTTGAAGGCCTCGATCTCCATCTCGCGCTCAACGATCAGGCGCAGGCAGACCGATTGCACGCGGCCTGCGGATTTCGCACCGGGCAGTTTGCGCCACAGAACCGGCGAAAGGTTAAAACCTACCAGATAGTCCAAAGCGCGGCGGGCCAGATAGGCCTCGACCAGCGGCATATCCACATCGCGTGGGTTTTGCATCGCCTCGGTCACGGCATCCTTGGTGATCGCGTTGAAAGTAACCCGGCTGACCGGTGTGTCTTTTTTGATCGAACGACGCTTGGTCAGCGTCTCTTGCAGGTGCCAGCTGATCGCCTCGCCCTCGCGATCAGGGTCGGTGGCGAGGATTAGCGCGTTGTCTTCCTTCAGCGCGTCAGCGATGGCTTTGACATGTTTGCGGCTGTCGTTTCCGACCTCCCATTTCATGGTAAATTCGTGCTCGGGATCGACCGATCCGTCTTTTGGCGGCAGGTCCCGCACATGGCCGTAAGAGGCCAAAACAATGTAGTCGGGGCCAAGGTACTTATTGATTGTTTTTGCTTTGGCCGGAGATTCTACAACAACTACAGGCATTTAAGGGAAAACCTCGCTCGACGAATATGGCGCCTTCTATGGTGGAGCAAAATGTGTGGGGCAAGCGGGAATTGTCAATGCGTTCCTTTCGCAGCTTGAAAAGCGTCGTTATTTCAGCACGCTATCCGATGTTTTTTATGCCTGATGCATCCAGAGATCAGCGAGATCAGCCAGCCAGCGACAACAAACCTCCGGGTTGACGCTGGATTCGCCCGTCCAGTTCAAGATCGACCAACGCAGGACCGAGCTCACCGGCAGTGGCCGTGATATCACGCAGCAATTGGTCTTCTGCGATGGGTGAAGGACCCAGCCGCTCGAGGATTTGCACATGCAAGTCCTGTGCAGGACGCACAATTGGTTCAGGGGGTGATGCGGGCTGTCTGGAAAACAGATCAGGCTTCTGCGGCAAGGCCTCAATAATGTCATCTGCAGATCGGACCAGCATTGCGCCATCGCGAATCAACAGATTGCATCCGGCGGCCCGCGCATCGAAGGGATGGCCGGGAACAGCCAGAACCTCGCGCCCCTGATCCAACGCGTCACGTGCCGTGATCAGGCTGCCGGACTTGGCGGCCGCCTCGACCACGACAACGGCCTGCGCCAGGCCCGAAATAATCCGATTTCGGCGTGGAAAGTGCCGGGCCTGGGGTGTCACGCCCATTGGTTGCTCCGACAAACGCAAACCTTTAACGGCGATTTCGTGGGCCAGTTCCGTGTTCTCAGCAGGGTAGATTACGTCCACACCGCCCGCCATGACTGCGATGGTGCCGGAATCCAGCGCAGCCCTATGCGCGGCCGTATCGATGCCACGCGCAAGACCGGAGACAATCACATGCTCTTTGTTGCCCAATTCGGTCGCCAGCCCACGTGCCATCCTGGCGCCTAGCGAAGAGCAGTTCCTTGCCCCTACCACCGCAACGGCGGATTGTTGCAAAAGCGAAACATCCCCGATCGCCCACAGCATCGGGGGGACGTCATTCAAGTCATTCAGCGCTTCGGGAAAATCAGCGGACCCAAGGCACAAAAGCCGCGCTTTGGCAGCTTTTGCGGCCTTGAGTTCCGTCTCGATCACGCCGGGGGGGCAGGTTTCATACCCTTCTATACCGGCAGCACGCGCCATTTCAGGCAGCGCGGCCAGCGCGTTCTGCGCCGAGCCGTGTTCGCGCAGCAGTCGACGAAACGTCGCCGGACCGACCTTGCGGGACCGCAAAAGGCGAAGCCACGAAAACCGGTCCTCTTCCGTGGTGGGTGGGAGTGGGGGGTGATTGGAAGAAAGCTGCTCTTCGGTCATCCGTTGCTCCGCCTTGTTGCAGAACTGGTTTACGGGACGGGCGGTTAACAGCTTGTGAATCGTCGAAAATTAGAAGCGAATTTTCGCAATCCAATAGGATGAAAGACATCTAAGTATATGAAAATAAGTAAAAGAATTAATCTGTGACAAAGGGCGTAATCTGAACACGCAGAACAAAATACGTGGGAAAAAGAGGCGCGATGTTAACCTTGCGCCTCTCTCCGAACCATGAAACCGACTCAGGCCGCCGAGCCGCCGACAGTCAACCCATCCATCAAGACGGTCGGCTGGCCAACGCCTACCGGTACCCATTGTCCATCCTTACCGCAGGTACCCATGCCCGGGTCCAGGGCCATGTCGTTGCCGAGACCACGGATACGTTTCAACGCCGAAGGTCCGTCGCCGATCAGCGTGGCCCCTTTGACGGGCGCGCCGATCTTGCCGTTTTCGACCCGGTAGGCTTCGGTGCACGAGAAAACGAACTTGCCATTGGTGATGTCCACCTGACCGCCGCCAAAACCAACCGCCCAGATGCCGTCTTTGATATCCGCCACCAGAGCCTCTGGGTTTGACACACCCCCCAACATGATTGTGTTGGTCATGCGTGGCATGGGTTTGTGCGCATAGCTCTGCCGCCGCCCGTTTCCAGTGGGCGCAACACCCATCAGCCGTGCGTTCTGACGGTCCTGCATATAGCCGGTCAGAACGCCGTCTTCGATCAGCACCGTGCGCGAACTGGGCGTGCCCTCGTCATCCACAGTGATTGAGCCGCGCCGGTCTGCAATCGTGCCGTCATCCACAACAGTCACACCCTTCGAGGCGATCTGTTGCCCCATCAACCCGGCAAAGGCCGAGCTGCCCTTGCGGTTGAAATCGCCCTCAAGCCCGTGACCAATGGCTTCGTGCAGCAGAATGCCAGGCCAGCCGGGGCCAAGCGCGACTTCCATGACACCCGCTGGGGCTGGGATTGCGTCCAGATTGACCAAAGCAATGCGCAGGGCTTCGCGGGCCTTGGCTTGCCAGTCGATAGGGTCGATCAACCCGCTCAGGCCGACCCGCCCGCCGCCGCCCGCCGATCCGCTTTCGCGACGCCCGTTCTGCTCGACGATCACCGAAACATTCACGCGTGTCATCGGCCGAACGTCGCGCACCAAAACGTCATCGGGGCGCAGAATCTCCACCTCCTGCACAGCTGCAGCAATCGTTGCGCTGACCTGAACGACACGCGGGTCAAGATCACGGGCAAAGGCGTCGATCTCGCGTAATGTCTCGATCTTGACCGGGAACGCGGCGGAATCGATTGGGTCTTCGCCCGTATACAGGCGGGCATTGGTCGAACGTGGAGCGTCGTCCAACGTGCCGCCGCCATCTCCCACTGCCAGCCTGGCGGTTTCTGCGGCCCGTTTCAGCGCCGAAATTGAAATATCCGTCGAATGCGCGTACCCGGCCACTTCACCCTGTACGGCGCGCAGACCGAACCCCTCGGACGCATCATAAGACGCGGTCCGCAAACGCCCGTCATCGAACACCAGAGATTCGGATTTTCGTCTTTCGACAAAAAGCTCCCCATCCTCGGCCCCGCCCGTTGCCGAGCGCAATATGGCCAGCGCTTCATCATGCGGAAGAGCGCTCTCAAAAGGGCGAAACGGTGCGTCGGACATGGGTTGGGACCTTTCGGGTTTGATCCAGATCAAAAATAGCGTCTGTTTGACGCAAGCATTTTGCTTTATCTACCCGACGGAATATGGTTTTTAACGCGGCCAAAGACAACGGGAGAGGTGTGACCGATTCACATCTTTTCGCCAGGGACGCAAAGATCAAACGATCAGGACAGAACATGAAGAATGCTTTGATGCTTTCAGGGTTTATGACAGCCCTCTCCAGCCTTCCCGCCATGGCTCAGGAGCTTGAGATTATTGGTAAGCCGGTTGACGGTGGCGTGGGTTTCCAGCCCGCAGCTACCAGTCTTGCTCAGGGTATCCGGGATCTGGACGACCTGATTCTAGTGATCATCACAGCGGTCTGTATCCTGGTCGCCGGCCTGCTGGTCTGGTGTATCGTACGCTATAACCAGCGCGTGAATCCGACCCCGGCGCGGTTCTCGCACTATACACCGGTCGAGATCGCTTGGACGCTGGGCCCGATCTTGATTCTGGTAATCATCGGTTCATTTTCGCTGCCGGTTCTGTTCAATCAGCAGGAAATTCCCGAAGGTGACATCACCATCAAGGTTGTGGGCAACCAGTGGTACTGGACCTACGAATATGTCGATCACGATTTTGCGTTCGACAGCTATCTGCTGGGTCATCCGGCCACTCTGGACGAAGGCGCGCGCCCGGCCGATGCGGATGTGACCCCGTTTGTTCTGGATGACGCGATGCGCGCCAAGCTGGCGGATGCAGGCTACAGCGATGACGAATGGCTGCTGGCTACTGACACCGCGGTTGTTGTTCCGGTCGGCAAGGTCATCGTGATGCAGGTTACCGCGTCTGATGTGATCCATTCCTGGACCATCCCGTCTTTTGGCGTGAAACAGGACGGCGTGCCCGGACGTCTGGCTGAACTGTGGTTCGAGGCGGATAAAGAAGGCATTTACTTCGGTCAGTGTTCTGAACTCTGCGGCAAGGATCATGCCTATATGCCGATCACAGTCAAAGTGGTCAGCCAGGAAGTCTATGACGCGTGGCTGCAAGGCGCGATCGACGAATATGCAGGATTGCCGCAAAGCTATCAGGTCGCTTCGAACTGAGCGCACCAAGGGCGGGTTGGTGCCCGTCTGACATAAACGCAGGCTGTGCGGTTGGACCGCGCAGCTTTGGCCCCCAAAGGACCCGAGATGACCGACGCAAGCATCAATGCCAGCACAGCGACTGCCCATGCGGACGAGGCCAGCTTCGGCGATTACTTCGCCCTGCTGAAGCCGCGGGTGATGTCTCTGGTTGTGTTCACGGCACTTGTCGGTTTGTTGGCGGCTCCTGTTCCGGTCCATCCCTTTGTCGGCTTCTGCGCCATTTTGTTTATCGCCATTGGTGGCGGCGCATCCGGCGCGCTGAACATGTGGTGGGACGCGGATATCGACAAGGTGATGAAGCGTACCAAAGGCCGTCCTATCCCATCCGGCAAGGTGGAAGAGGGCGAGGCAATGGCCATCGGTCTGGCCTTGTCCGGCCTTTCGGTGATCATGCTGGGACTTGCGACCAATTGGTTCGCAGGCGCGTTTCTGGGTTTTACCATCTTTTTCTATGTCGTGGTCTACACGATGTGGCTGAAACGTTCGACGCCGCAGAACATCGTGATCGGTGGCGCAGCGGGTGCGTTCCCGCCAGTGATCGGATGGGTCGCCGCAACCGGGTCCATGGCGGTTGAGCCCTGGCTGATGTTCGCCCTGACCTTCATGTGGACTCCGCCGCATTTCTGGGCGCTGGCCCTGTTCATGCGCTCGGATTATGACGATGCTGGCGTGCCAATGCTGACCGTTACGCACGGTCGTAGGGCGACGCGCGTTCATATTCTTGTCTACACGGCTTTGCTGGCGATTCTAGCCGTGGGGACTGCATTCTCTGGCATCGGCGGCCCGATTTACCTGACGGTCGCACTGGTGATGAACGCCTTGTTCCTGCGTGGCGCCTGGCGGATATCACGCCGGACAGAGGACGATTCTGAGTTCGATAACTTCAAGGTTGAGCGCAGTTTCTTCAAGCTATCTCTGCTATACCTGTTCCTGCATTTCGGCGCGATTCTGGTCGAAGCCCTGTTGAAACCCCATGTTCTGGGAGGCTGGTCATGAGCCTGCGCAAAAGTCACGAGCTGCATCAGCGCCGGTTCAGCCGCAATCTGGGGGTTGGTCTGACGCTGGCGGCCTTTATTGTGATTGTCTTTGGCCTGACCATCGTCAAGGTCTCGGGCACTGATTTTAGTATGGCCACGCAAGAGATCCAGAACTGATGGCGTTGTCCGGTCCTCAGAAAACAGTCGCTCAAACCGTCGGCGTGGTTGTCCTGATGGGCAGCCTGGCCTGGGCATCGGTTCCTTTCTACGACTGGTTTTGCCGCGTGACCGGGTTTGGTGGCACCACCGGTGTCGCCGAAGCCGCCCCGGAAGAAATTCTGGATCGTACCGTCACCGTAAGGTTTGACGCGTCCAAGGCCAGAGACATGGCCTGGGAATTCAAACCCGTCGTACGTGAGATGGAAGTGCGCATCGGCGAGACAGGACTGGCCTTCTATGAAGCGTACAACGCGACGGATCGCCCGATCGCTGGTCAGGCCTCATACAACGTGGCACCCTACTCGGCAGGCGGATATTTCCAGAAAATTGCCTGTTTCTGCTTTGAAGAGCAGGTGCTGCAACCCGGTGAACGCGTAGAGATGCCGGTAACTTTCTTCGTCGATCCCGACATGGTCGATGATCTTGAAGCAAAATATGTTCATACGATCACTCTGTCGTATACATTCTACGAAATTGACCTGCCCGAGGGCTACGCCGCCCTTGACGTGCAGGCTGAGACAACCAAGAACTAACGCCTGTAGGTGAGGGACGCTGATGGCACATGCTAAAGACCATGACTACCATATTCTGAACCCGTCGATCTGGCCGCTAATCGGCGCCGTCAGCGGCTTTGTGATGCTGTTCGGGGCCGTTTTGTGGATGCATGATAAGACCCCATGGATTTTCTGGATGGGGGTTGTGGGTGTACTCTACACCATGTTTGCCTGGTGGTCCGAAGTTGTTGTTGAAAGCCGTCAGGGGGACCACACACCGGTTGTTCGCATCGGCCTGCGCTATGGCTTCATCCTGTTCGTGATGTCCGAGGTGATGTTCTTCTTTGCCTGGTTCTGGTCGTTCTTCAAACATCGCATGTATCCGATGTATGATTATGCAGGCACCGAATATATCCAGCCGGATATCCATGCAGTCGACCCGTTCCACCTGCCATTGATCAATACTCTGGTCCTGCTGCTGTCGGGTTGTGCCATTACCTGGGCGCACCATGCTCTGGTTCATGACAATGACCGCAAAGCACTGATCAATGGTCTGGCCATAGGTATCGTATTGGGCATCGCCTTTACCGCGCTGCAGGCGTTCGAGTACTATGAACTGCTGGCCCATGAAGGCTGGGAATTCGGCGGCGACCAGTTCTATTCGAACTTCTTCATGGCAACTGGTTTCCACGGCGCGCATGTGCTTATCGGAACAATCTTCCTGTCGGTCTGTCTGATACGGGCCCTCAAGGGCGACTTTACACCCGAAAAGCATGTCGGCTTCGAAGCCGCAGCCTGGTACTGGCACTTCGTGGACGTCGTCTGGCTGTTCCTGTTCTTTGCCGTTTACATCTGGGGTCAAGCCCCGCTGATGTAACGCCGGTCAGGTGATCCAATTGCAAAAGCCGCCCTTCGGGGCGGCTTTTTCTCTATTCCGGGCGCAAGATTGCGCTCCATACAATTGCGTGGTTGCAATTTGGACCGCGCGCCCCTTAACAAGACGCCGGTTCCTGCAACGAGGTTTGATCCTGACATGCGCCGCATTCTGTTCCTGCTGATCTTCGGCCTCGCTGGTTTGGGCGTGCTGCTGTCGCTGGGCATTTGGCAGGTGCAGCGTCTTGCGTGGAAGCAGGAGGTGTTGGCCGAGATCGAAAGCCGTATCTCTGCCGATCCCATCGCCTTGCCGTTGCAGGTTTCAGAGGGCGCTGACAAGTACCGTCCGGTGACAATTTCGGGTGAGCTGGAACCAGGCGAAATCCATGTTCTGGTCTCGGTCAAACAAGTCGGGGCAGGGTATCGTATCATCCAGTCTTTCAGCACCAAGGACCGGACCATTCTGGTGGATCGGGGTTTTGTTCCGACAACAGCCAAACAGACGCGTCGCGAGACCGGCCCGATGGAGATCACCGGCAATCTACACTGGCCGGATGAGATCGACGGTTATACGCCTGAACCGGATATCGATGACAATATCTGGTTTGCCCGCGATGTGCCCAATCTGGCCTCCGCTTTGGGCGCCGAACCGGTGCTGCTGATCGCGCGCTCCGAGACTGACCCGAACGTGACGCCCTTGCCGGTTAGTACGGCAGGCATCCCCAACGATCACCTGCAATATGCAATCACCTGGTTTGGTCTGGCTCTGGTCTGGGCCGCGATGACCGGATACTTCCTGTGGCGCAAACGTGCCAATTCTGAGAGTGACGCGACATGAAATACATCTCGACCCGCGGGCAGGCGCCCGAACTGACCTTTGAAGAGGCAATGCTGACCGGCTTGGCCCGCGACGGTGGCCTGTATCTGCCGGCTGAGATCCCAGTGATGTCGCAGGACGAGATCGCAGCCTTGGCAGTTTTGCCGTACGAGGAGATCGCGTTCCGCGTGATGTGGCCCTATGTCAGCGGCTCGTTTGCCGAGGATGAGTTCAAGGCGATTATTGCCCGCGCCTATGAAAGTTTCGGCCACGATGCGCGCGCGCCGCTGAAACAGTTGAACGAGAACCACTTTCTGCTGGAGCTGTTCCATGGCCCGACGCTGGCCTTCAAGGACTTTGCCATGCAGTTGATTGGCCAGCTGTTCCAGGTGGCCTTGAAGCGTCGCGAAGACCGTGTGACCATCGTTGGGGCGACCAGTGGCGACACCGGTTCGGCAGCCATCGAGGCATTCCGGGGCCTGGATGCGGTGGATGTGTTCATCCTGTTCCCGCATGGCCGTGTATCCGAGGTGCAACGCCGCCAGATGACGACACCTAAGGACAGCAACGTACATGCCTTGGCCGTTGACGGAGACTTCGACGATTGTCAGGCTGCTGTAAAAGACATGTTCAACGATTTCGACTTCCGCGACGGGGTCAGGCTGGCGGGTGTGAACTCGATCAACTTCGCCCGCGTGTTGGCGCAAGTTGTCTATTATTTCTCCTCCGCCGTCACTCTTGGCGCGCCGCATCGCAAGGTCAGCTTCGCTGTACCGACCGGCAACTTCGGTGACATTTTCGCGGGCTATCTGGCAAAGCGCATGGGCCTGCCCATTGACCGGCTGGTAGTAGCGACCAACCAGAACGACATCCTGCATCGCTGTCTGTCGGGCGAGGGGTATTTCAAGGGCGAGACCATCCCTTCAATCAGCCCGTCGATGGATATTCAGGTCAGCTCGAACTTTGAACGGGCGCTGTATTATGCCTATGGCGAGGATGGTGGGGCCGTCGCGCAACTGATGGATGAGCTGAAGACCGGCGGTTTCAACGTCAGCCAAGGCGCGATGGAAGCGTTAAGTGAAAACTTCGACTCAGGTCGCGTTTCCGAAGAGGAAACGCTGGAGACGATCAGGCACACTCTGGCGCACAGCGCCGAACTGGTCTGTCCACACACCGCCGTGGGTATCAAAGTTGCCGAGGAACACCGTTCTGTCGACGTACCGATGATTACACTGGCCACCGCGCATCCGGCGAAATTCCCGGCTGCGGTGGAGAAGGCAAGCGGCGAACATCCGCCTCTTCCATCCCGCATGACTGATCTGTATGAACGTCCGGAACGGGTGACCCGCATTGCCAATGATCTGGGCGCCCTCGAGGATCATATCAAAAGGCATATTGCTGAGTGACTGTCAGACAAGACCAACTGAAGAACGGATTTCGTATCGTCAGTGAACATATGCCAGGGCTGCAATCAGCGTCCATTGGCATCTGGGTGACCGCAGGTGGGCGGCATGAGCGCATCGAACAGAACGGTATTGCGCACTTCCTTGAACATATGGCGTTCAAGGGAACTAAGCGCCGTTCTGCGCTGCAAATCGCCGAGGCGATCGAGGATGTGGGTGGCTATATTAATGCTTACACCTCACGCGAGGTCACGGCGTATTACGCGCGCGTCCTGAAAGACGACGTGGCACTGGCCATGGACGTGATCGGCGATATTGTCCTGAACCCAGTCTTTGATCCACGCGAGATCGAGGTCGAGCGTGGCGTGATCTTGCAGGAGATCGGTCAAGCCTATGACACGCCCGATGACGTGATCTTTGATTGGCTTCAAGAGCAGAGCTATCACGACCAGCCTTTGGGCCGCACCATTCTGGGCCCGACCGAACGGGTCAGCGCGTTTTCGCGCGAGGATCTGTCCGGCTTTGTGGCCCAGCACTATGGGCCGGAGCAGATGATCCTGTCGGCGGCAGGTGCCGTTGATCACGATGCGCTGATGAAAATGGCCGAAGAGATGTTTGGTCATCTGCAATCGCGCGAGGGCCTGATCCCTGAAACGGCTCGGTTTACCGGTGGAGAGGCACGACAGGAAAAAGAGCTTGAACAAGCCCATTTCGCGCTGGCGCTGGAAAGCCCGGGTTACAGCGATGACGCGATTTATACGGCGCAGGTTTATTCGACTGCTTTGGGTGGGGGCATGTCCTCGCGCCTGTTCCAGGAAGTGCGCGAGACGCGTGGGCTATGTTACACAATCTTTGCGCAGACTGGGGCCTATGCCGATACCGGTACGACGACGATCTATGCTGGCACCTCGGAGGATCAGGTGGGCGAACTGGCGACAATCACCATCGATGAGATGAAGCGAGCGGCCGAAGACATGAGCGCCGAAGAGGTTGCCCGTGCCCGGGCGCAGATGAAGGCCGGGATGTTGATGGGGCTTGAAAGCCCTTCGAACCGGGCCGAACGTCTGGCGCGGTTGGTGCAAATCTGGGGCCGGGTGCCTCCTTTAGAAGACACTGTTGCCAAGATCGATGCGGTCGGTACCGAGGATGTGCGCACCTTCGCTGAGACCATGGCCTTGCAAGCCCCGGCGGCACTGGCGCTGTATGGTCCGGTTTCAGGCGCACCGACACTGGCAGAGCTGCAGGAGAGGCGGGCGGCTTGATGCTGTTGGGCAGACGCAAGCTGAAACTCGAAACCGCGCGGCTCAGCTTGCGCCCGCCTGTGCACTCCGACTTTAATGACTGGGCGGCGTTGCGGCGGGCCTCAAAAGAATACCTGACACCTTGGGAGCCGATATGGGCGAGGGATCACCTGAGTCGCAAGTCCTTTACCAATCGTGTGTATTGGGCGCAGCGCTCGGTTGCGGGCGGGACGGCGATCCCGCTTTTCCTGTTTCGCCGCGAAGACAATGTTTTGGTTGGGGCCATTACGTTGGACAACATCCGGCGCGGACCTGCACAGGCGGGCACATTGGGATACTGGACCGGTCAGGCTTTTGCCCGGCAGGGATATATGCGTGAGGCGATCGGGGCCATGGTTCATCATGCCTTTACCCGCCTGGATCTGAGCCGGATCGAAGCGGCCTGCCTGCCGGAAAACCGGGCTTCGCGCGGGCTGCTAGAAAGCTCGTCCTTCAAGTACGAAGGCGTGGCGCAGTCTTATCTGCAGATCAACGGGCGGTGGCGAACGCATGTTCTGTATGCCAGCCTGCGATCAGACCGCCGCGGGAAAACCGACGCGGGGTAGGGGGCTCTGCCCCCGTCGCGGCAAGCCGCACCTCCCCCGAGGTATTTTGGGCCAGATGAACAAGGGGCATGACTTGTCGGCATTCTGCGCTACACTTCGATTATGCGCTGGTTGGTTGCGGCATTGATGGTGATTTCGGGCGGGGCCGCAGCGCAGGAGCGGCGGCCAAGCCATTGTATCGCCATCGCCGATGCAACGCCCGGAATTGAATTTCTGCACAAAGCGGCGTGGCAGGATCCTGTACCGGAGTTTTCAGTGCGGATCAGCTATATCGCGCACGCGTCTTTCATGATCCAGACCCGTGGCGGGCTGAATGCGGTCACCGACTTCACCGGGTTTATTGGCAGCGCAGACCTGATCCCTGATGTTGTGACGATGAACCATGCCCACAGCACGCATTGGACGGCACATCCCGACCCGGCCATACCGTACGCTCTGCCCGGCTGGGGTGCGTTCGGGCAAGGCATCGAGCATTATCTGGATCTGGGCGAGATGCTGGTGCGCAATGTCTCGACAGATATCCGTTCTGCCTTTAGCGGGATCGAGGAGCGCGGTAATTCGATCTTTGTGTTCGAGGTTGAGGGGCTGTGTATCGGTCATCTGGGGCATTTGCATCATGTCCCGTCGGATGAACAGTTTGCAGCGCTTGGGCGGTTGGATGTGGTGATGGCCGCTGTCGATGGTGGGACCACCATGCCTCTGCCGGATATGATCTCGGTTCTGAAACGGCTGAAGAGCTCTGTCATTATTCCGATGCACTGGTTCTCACAGTTTTCACTGGACCGGTTCCTGGTGGATATCCGGGATACATTTCCGGTTGAACGCAACGGGGTGTCGGAAATCACTGTTTCCTTGCGCGACCTTCCGGACCGGCCAACCGTTGTGGTACTGGAGCCGCGCTACCTGATTGATCAGGAATAGGGGTTGCCGCCGCGATATTGGTTGGGCAATGAAAGTGTATGAGTTTGAACCCTGCTGATGACCTTGTTGCCGCATTGATCCGTTCGAAATTGGGCGACCACGTACTGCGCCCCGTGGAAGAACGGTATCTGAATGAACCGCGCGGACGATTTGCAGGGCAGGCCGGTCTGTTGGCTTTGCCGCGCACCGCCGAAGAGGTGGCGACGCTGGTGCAGATGGCCTCTGACGCGCGGGTTCCGATCGTGCCTTATGGCGGCGGCACCGGTCTGGTCGGCGGGCAGGTGATGACGGATGGTCCGGCGCCTTTGCTGATCTCAATAGAACGGATGACGGCCATTCGATCTGTCTTCCCTATGGAGAATATCCTGATTGCCGAGGCGGGTGCCGTTCTTCAGGACGTTCAGGTCGCAGCCGAAGCGGCAGATCGGTTGTTCCCGCTGTCACTGGCGGCACAGGGGTCTTGCCGGATCGGAGGCAACCTGTCTACCAATGCTGGAGGCGTTAATGTTTTGCGCTATGGCAATGCCCGCGATCTGTGTCTGGGGCTCGAGGCGGTGCTGCCCAATGGCGAGATCTGGCACGGTCTCAGCCGGTTGCGAAAGGACAATACGGGCTACGATCTGCGCAACCTGATGATCGGGGCCGAGGGCACGCTGGGGATCATCACCGCGGCATCGCTCAAACTGTTCCCCCGGCCTGCTGCTGTGGGTACCGCGATGCTTCAGGTCACCTCACCCGAGGCGGCCATCGATCTTCTGGCCATGGCGCGGGATCAGGTGGGTGAGACGGTCAGCACCTTTGAACTGATCCATCGGCAAGGGCTTGATTTCCTGTCCGAGGTTCTACCGGATGTCCGCCAACCGTTCAGCGCGCGTCCTGAGTGGTCCGTGTTGATTGAACTGGGGATGGCCAAGGGGCAATCACCTTCCGAAGCGCTGGAAGACATTTATACCCGCGCAGAAGCGATCAATCTGGTTCAGAACGGTGTAATTGCGCAAAGCGAGGCGCAGCGGGCCGCTCTTTGGGCGATACGTGAACGCATCCCAGAGGCCAATCGCCTGATCGGTTCGGTGTCGAGCCATGATATCTCGATCCCGATTTCAAGAATTCCCGAATTCATTTGCAAGGCAGGTGCGACGATTACAAGCCTCGGTCCGTTTCGGATTAATTGTTTCGGTCATCTGGGCGACGGCAATCTGCATTACAATGTGTTCCCACCCAAGGGGCAAAGCCGATCGGATTTTGACAGCCAGAAGGCTGCCGTAAAGCACCTGGTGCATGATCTGGTTGACGCCTTTGACGGATCAATCAGTGCGGAACATGGCGTGGGCCGAATGAAAACCGACGATCTTGAACGCTATGGCGATCCGGTAAAGCTGGCGGCGATGCGGGCAATCAAGGCTGCCCTTGACCCTCTGGGCATCATGAATCCGGGGGCAGTCTTCAAGAGGTGAACACGGCCCAAGGGTGAGCCGTGCCCGATCCATGATTACGACGCAGGAAGGATCACCTTGTCGATCATGTGGATCACGCCGTTTTTGGTTTCAATGTCGGCCTTAACAACGTTGGCGTCATTCACCATCACACCGGAATCGAGGTCAATGGTGATATCACCGCCCTGCACGGTTGCAGCAGTCATATCATCGCTCAGATCACCCGACATCACCTTACCCGGCACCACATGGTAGGTCAGGATAGCAACAAGCTGATCTTTGTTTTCAGGTTTCAGCAGGTTCTCGACAGTACCTTCAGGCAATGCGGCAAACGCATCGTCGGTGGGGGCAAATACTGTGAACGGGCCTTCGCCCTTCAGTGTGTCCACCAGTTCAGCGGCTTGAACTGCGGCGACAAGGGTTTCAAAGCTGCCTGCCGCGACAGCAGTGTCGACAATGTCTTTACCATGGCCATCTGCGACGGCTGTAGTGGTAAGGATGATCGAAGCAACACTGGCGGCGGCGAATTTGCGGAACATAGCGTAGTCTCCCAAGGTTGAAATGCTTAATGCAGCATCACCCGGGGTACGCGTCATCCTCACAACAAGATCACTGGTTTTGAGCAGTGTTGTAGGTTGATCAAAACAAAAGCCGCGCTAAACCAGCACAGCTTTTGTTTTCCAATCACATCTTTGTGACGTTTCTTGGGTCAAAGACCTTCAAACTCGCACAGGATGTGCACGTCCATACCCATATCTTTCAGCACTTTGCGACCGCCAAGATCGGGCAGGTCGATGATGAATGCGCAGGAAACGATCTCACCCCCTAACCGCTCAATCAGTTTGATGCCGGCGGCAGCAGTGCCGCCCGTGGCCAACAGGTCGTCCACAACTAAAATCTTCTCGCCCGGCTGAATGGCATCGTCGTGAAGCTCGACAATCGCTTCACCGTATTCCAGTTTGTAATCTTGGCTGATCGTAGTGCCGGGCAACTTGCCCTTCTTGCGGATCGGTACGAACCCGACGCTCAGCTGGTGCGCAATAGCGCCGCCCAGAATGAACCCGCGCGCCTCAAGACCAACGACCTTGTCGATCTGTTCTCCGGCATAGGGGTGCAACATCTGGTCGATGGCCATCCGAAACCCGCGAGGGTCGGCAAAAAGAGTGGTCACATCCCGAAACATGATCCCTTCATGCGGGAAATCGACGATGGTTCGGATGTAATCTTTGACAGTTTTGTTCCTGGACATCAGCCAACCTTTATTGCGTCAAATACCAACACCGTGTTTGGCCCATGGGGGTTGACCATGCAAGGAACAATTCAATCGCGCGACCAGGAACGGCTTGAGATTACAGCCTTGGGCAGGCCGTAATACCGGTACAGCGTGGCTGGCAACCAAGACAGGTGCGGTTTGCGCCAATTGCGTTGATCTCGCAAAAGAAATGCCTGAGCAGCATGAAGGTTCATTGCCATATTCCTTTAATTGTTGTTAAGTGCCCGATAACGACAATCACTATGCTATGTATATACATTGCATCGTCATAAATTGCAAGATTTTGTTAGGAATAATGCGCGTGGCTAAGAAAGACGGCAAAGGATCAACCAAGAAAAACAGCCAGTTGGTCTTACGCCTGGACAAGGACGAACGTGACGCGTTTGTCGAGCTTTGCAAAGAACTGGACACGTCAGCTGCGCGCGAAATCCGCAGATTTATTCGCGGCTTCATGAAAGAACATGCCGAGGATTAAGGCAACCTCAGGCCGGACGGCGCAGCACTGCCGTGGCCACGCCCATCCCGATCAGGGTCAATCCGCCAAAACGTGTCATTGCAGTGATAACACCGGTTCGGCCGATCAGACGTCGCAACTTGTCCGCCAGAAGGGCATAGGCAAGCGCGTTCAACCAGGCCAGTCCCACGAAGGTGACGATCAGGATGGCGAATTGCGGCCCCAGAGGTTCGGCGGGGCGCAGGAATTGCGGCACGAATGCAATGAAGAAGGCGATTGATTTCGGGTTCAGCGCCGTAACCGCAGCCGCGTGGCCAAACACGCTGCGTGCGGTGACATCACGCCCGGTGTCGACCGTGCTCAAACCACCAGACGGCGCGCTGCGCAACAGTTTGATCCCAAGCCAGACCAGATAGGCTGCGCCGACCCATTTGAGCACAGAAAACAATGTGGCTGAGGCCAGAACAAGCGCGCCCAACCCCAGCAGTGACGCAGACATGGCCACAAGATCCCCCACCGCGACTCCGGTAGCAGAGGCAACGGCAACACTTCGCCCTTTGGACAAGGCATAGCTGAGCACCAGCAACACGGTCGGACCGGGGATCAACAGCAAAGCAGTGGAGGCCGCGACAAAGGTCAGCCAAAGTTCAAGGGACATCAATTTCAGACCATTGCATAGGTTTCGATTTCACCGCAGCAAAATCCGATGGCAGTGGATTGTCAATCGGATCTCCCAAGCTCCGGCTCTGACCCCTGACTGACTCGCTTTTTGTTCACGTTTATGTTACATTATGCATGTTTTAAGAAGGAATTTAGCTATGAAACACTTTGCTGCGGGGCTTTCGCTCCTTCTGTTTGTCGTTATTCCTACATATCTGCTGGCTCAGGGATGCCCAGAGGGTTACACGGATTGTGGAGGGAATTTGTGTTGTCCAACAGTGACGGAGCAACCATGACCTTTCCAAATCTCTTCGATGTATTTCGTAAACGGGCGGGGTATCTGATTGGAATCGCTGCCGTTATCGCCGTGCTGGCCTTCTGCAGGCCCTTAGTTCTGGACGCAGATGAAGCAGATCTGCGTTATGATCGCAACAGTATTCCGGCCCATCGGCTGGACAGCCCCAAACCCGGGGACGCTTATGCCTTTAATCACGGCACAGGTGATTTCTCACCTATCAAACTATGTGCATTGCATAAGGCTGACGAGTATCCCGTAACCCGCGTTCGGTTTGAGGGGATCAACGACTGGGGGCGGGGTTTGAATGGCGCGATCTCTGAAGTCGGTCAGTTTGTCGGTGAAAAGATTCTGGCCGGAATGCAAATGGACAAAGCCAGCGTTGTCTGGGAGTTCAACAAGACCTTCCGTGGGGACGAGCTTAGCACAACCCTTGAAACCGCGTGCCTGGACAAGGTTGTGGAACATGTCCGCAGACCGGACCAGTCCGTCTTCATCGTGGACATGGTGTATTTTGCACCGGATGACCCCAACCGACCGCAGATGGTTCAATTGTCGCGTTCCAGCATTATCCCCAAAGGATGTGATGCGGACTGCATCAATCCCGTGCCACAGCATCAGGTTCTCAAGATCGGTTGGCTGACGCGCAAGAAAGCAGATTGGGATCTGGTTCGGATCGAATAATTCGGATCCCCAACCATGGCTTCGGGCGGTTCAAAGACGCCGCCCGGTTGCCGAAAAAACCTCGCCGCCAAACCGGGATCACGCTTTCTGATCGGTCGCACATGCTTGCTTTGCATAAAAACAGGTGTGATCCTCGGGCTGAATGGTTGGCGCGGGGCAGGTCAAACACGATCTGAAGCGAGAATTAAGCCTTCTCCATGTTCCTTGAAACGCGCGAGTTCTCTACCAGTCTATGGTGCGAACGGATGCAAATGAGGGTGTGATGGATCAGAGCCAGTACGTAAATTCCGAACAGATTTCAAAAGCCGGTTCTTCGATCCGTCGCTGGAAGACTGCGGGTATTGCCCTGATCGTTCTGGTCGGGATGGTTTACGCCGCTGCCGTCGGGTACATGTACCTGAACCAGCGCACGCTGCTGTTCAAACCATCCGGGGTTTTGCCTGAACCCTCCGCAGTTGGATTGGCGGATGTAGATGTGTCCATGGTCTCCATGGCAGATGGAACAGAACTGACCGTCTGGTCTGCCTGCGCAGCTACCAAAGACGCGCCAACCGTATTGTTCTTTCACGGTCAAAGCGGAAACCTTGGGGACCGCGCGGACCGGCTCAAAGAGATACTGAACAGTGGTTACGGCCTGCTGGCTCCTAGCTACCGCGGGTATCCGGAAAGTAGCGGAACACCATCCGAAATGGCCTTGATCTCGGATGGGCTTGAGCTGTTTGATCAGCTGGACCGGGCGGGGGAAAGGATCGTTCTGCACGGTCAAAGCCTTGGCACTGCCGTCGCGGCAGCAGTTGCGGCTCAGCGACCCACGGCGGAACTGTTGGTGCTTGAGGCACCTTTCACGGCGACTGTGGATGTCGCAGCGGAACGGCACCCATGGTTGCCGGTTTCAGCCTTGATGAAAGACCATTTCGCCACGCGCGACATTATCACCGAAATCGACGTGCCCACGCTGATCTTCCACGGCACGGATGACGAAACCGTTCCGATGCATCATGGCAAACCCTTGCTGAATTGGCCGAAGACACGGTTCAGCTCTATATAGTACCCGGCGGCACGCATGGTGATTTGTGGACGCATGGTCTGTGGCAAACCGTACAGGACAGCCTGCCACGTAACTGAAGCCAACTCAGAACTTAAAGAATCCGCCCGGCTACCGCGTCCAGTTTGGCCAGCAGCGCCGGGTCGCGTTTTTCGGGGGCAGTGAGAATGGCAAACTCCAGCGCCCGGTCGCACCCATGTGGGCAGGGCGCGCGCTCGGACCCCAACAGGGGGGGCAGGCCTTTAACCAGTGCCCGACCTTTGTCGGCATTGCCGGTCAGGGTGGCGATGATGGTCGAAACGTCCACCTCACCATGGTCCGGGTGCCAGCTGTCATAATCCGTGACCATCGCGATCGAGGCATAACAGAGCTCGGCCTCGCGGGCGAGTTTGGCTTCGGGCATGTTGGTCATGCCGATCACATCGCAGCCCCATTGCTCGCGATACATCTTCGATTCAGCAAGGCTGGAAAATTGCGGCCCTTCCATCGCCAGATATGTTCCACCACGATGGATGGTGATACCTGCAGTCCTGCCTGCAGTCTCGCAAGCGTCCGACAGGCGCGGGCAAGTGGGATGGGCGACGCTGACATGGGCGACGCACCCGGTGCCGAAAAAGCTCTTGTCTCGTGCAAAAGTGCGGTCGATGAATTGATCGACAACCACGAAATCGCCGGGCGCCATATGCTCTCGGAACGACCCGCAGGCCGAAACCGAGATCACATCGGTCACCCCCAACCGCTTCAACGCGTCGATATTGGCGCGATAGGGTACATCGGTCGGCGAATGCACATGACCGCGCCCATGACGCGGCAGAAAAGCCATTTCGACGCCGTCCAGCGATCCGGTCAGGATCTGGTCCGAGGGCGTCCCCCATGGGGTCTCAACTTCAACCCATTCCGCGTTTTCCAGCCCATCGATTTCATAGATGCCTGATCCGCCTATGACGGCTATCTTGGTTTGGGTCACTGTCCTGCTCCGCCTGAAAAACTGATATTGAATTTGTGCGGGTTCAGCCGGGATTTGACAAGAGGTCTAATCCTGTACCGCCAACAGGTTGCGCTGTTGCGATTGCGCAGTGAAATCGGCCCACGCAGAACCAAACGTGTCCAGTGGCCAGGTCAGATCCTGCGATTGCCCGTGCCGGTCTCGGAACACAAAGCGATACGCGTCTCCATTCAGCATGGCATCCAGCACTTCCTGGCCGCGATGGTCGTCGAAGGTGCAGCTCAACCCTGTCAGGCATCCCGGACGCCGTGTGCGCCAGATGGTTTCGTCACCTTTGTCGATGCGAAACCCTGAAGGGCTGTAAAAGGTGCCGGGCTCTATCCCGAACTCAACTTTGAACCCTTCTGGTTCTGGCGTTATGAATACGAACTGCGCCGCAAACTTTGGCCGAAGCGAAAACACCTCTGCCCGCCGGATGTAACACCGCTGCCGCAACGCGCCGTTTTCTTCGCGCTCGTCGCAGATCGAATTCCAGATCCCGAAAATCTCATGATGGGTGACACGCCAGTTTCCGGCCGTGTCATTGCCCTGCAAGTCCTGCCCAAAGGCGGGAAGGGCTGAGACGAGAAAGAGGATGATCCAACGCATGGTCTCACAGTTGGGTGCCTGGCTTGGGTCCGGCAAATCACGTTGCCGCGAGGTTGAGGTATGTGAGGGGTGCATGGCTGCATCCCACCTAATGCAGTAGCTCAACACTGTCGTGCCCGCTACAACGGCCCCTTCGCGCGAACATAAAACCCCATAGGACTGATCAATGCCCCGAGCCTTGCTGGCAAGCTTTGCCAAACGCGTCGCCATACCCGATCTGCGCTGGGTTCCGGATGAGGGGCTGACCGTCTCGCGCCTGCGGATCGAGCTGCTGTCCGGCCTGACCGTGGCCCTTGCACTGGTGCCCGAGGCCGTGGCCTTTGCCTTTGTGGCAGGCGTGCACCCGCTGGTCGGTCTGTATGCGGCCTTTTTGGTGGGTCTGATCACCGCGCTGATCGGCGGGCGACCCGGCATGATCTCGGGCGCGACCGGCGCTCTGGCTGTCGTCATGGTGGCGCTGGTGGCCGAACATGGAGTGGAATACCTGTTCGCGACCGTTGTCCTTATGGGCATTCTCCAGATTATCGCGGGGGCCATGCATTGGGGGCGCTTTATCCGATTGGTGCCGCACCCGGTGATGCTGGGTTTTGTGAATGGCCTGGCCATTGTGATTTTCCTGGCGCAGATGGGGCAGTTCAAAGTGCCTGGAACCATGGAAAACACCGGTCACGGCATGAGCGGCGGAGACTGGCTGCCGGGGATGCAGCTTTACACCATGCTGGGTCTTGTTGCTCTGACCATGGCGGTGATATGGGTGATGCCCCGCATCACGCGTGTTGTACCAGCTCCTCTGGCGGGGATTGTTGTCGTGGCGGCAATTGTGATCGGCTTTGGCCTGGATGTTCCACGGGTCGGCGATCTGGCGTCGATCGAGGGCGGTCTGCCTGCATTCCACATTCCAATGGTCCCGCTGAACTGGGAAACATTCGAAATCATCCTGCCCTATGCTGTCATTCTGGCCGCCATTGGCCTGATCGAATCCCTGCTGACCCTGAACCTTGTTGGCGAGATCACCGGCAAGCGCGGTGGCGCGTCTCAGGAGTGTATCGCTCAGGGTGCATCAAACATTGTAACCGGTTTCTTCAGCGGTATGGGCGGCTGCGCGATGATTGGTCAGTCGATGATCAACGTGAAATCTGGTGGCCGTACCCGCATCGCCGGTATCGCGGCGGCACTTTTCCTGCTGGTCTTCATCCTGTTTGCGTCGCCTCTGATCGAGCAAATCCCACTGGCAGCGCTGGTCGGCGTGATGTTCATGGTGGTGATAGGCACCTTCGCGTGGAACTCGTTCAAGATCATGCGCAAAGTGCCCATGACCGATGCCTTCGTCATCGTTCTGGTCACCGTCGTCACAGTGATGGAGGACCTTGCGGTTGCCGTTGTTGTCGGTGTTATTGTCTCGGCGCTGGCCTATGCGTGGAACAACGCCAAACGCATTCACGCCGTCACGCGCGAATCCGAGACCGAGAAGGGTGCGAAAGTCTATGAAATTCAGGGGCCGTTGTTCTTTGGATCGTCGGAAGGCTTTATCGAATTGTTCGAAGTAGTGAACGACCCTGAAACTGTCATCGTCGATTTCGCCGAAAGCCGTGTCGTGGATCAGTCCGCCCTTCAGGCCATCGAAAACATTGCGGCAAAATACGAGGCTGCGGGCAAACGCGTTATGCTGCGTCATCTGAGCCGCGATTGTCACAAGCTGCTGAACAAAGCAGGTCACCTGATGGTCGACAGTGATGATGACCCGGATTACGAGCTGGCGGTCGATTACTCTGTTCGAACCGGTATTCTAGGCGGTCACTGAAGCCTTATGCGAGGCTCTGCCTCGCGCTCCGAGGTATTTGAAGCCAGATGAAAACAGGATCCCTAGTTCATCTGGCCTAAAAATACCTCGGGGGAGGCGCCCGGAACGGGCGGCGGGGGCAGAGCCCCTGGATCACGTCAATCATCCGGGCGATCGAGTGAGAATAACTCGGATACTACTGAATAATCCCTATACCCGAGCCGCGCCAGAGGTTTGAAAGAGGTCACATCGAACTTGCCGTCTCGGATGTGCTCGTCGTGAAGGTGAACGCCAGTTACTTCGCCAAATACAACCCGGTTGGCTTTGCCGGGCAGGGTTATGATCTGGGTCAGTTTGCATTCCAGCGCAGCGGGAACCCCTTCAATCCGTGCGCAGGGAATGGTTTCGCATTCGGTGGGTTTCAGCCCGGCATGTGAAAACTCGTCAACGTCTTTCGGCAGGCCAGCCGAGCTTGCGTTCATCGCGTCCCGATGAGCATGTGCAACGACGTTCACGCAGAAAACACTCGTTGCCTCGATATTGGCGATACTGTCTTTGCCGCCATTCTGATCGTGCTTGGTGCCAGTCGAGGCAAACATCACTTGCGGCGGCGCGTATGCAACGCCGTTGAAAAAGGAATACGGTGCCAGATTGTTGATCCCATCTGCATCCCGGGTTGATATCCAGCCGATCGGGCGCGGTGTGATAATGGCGTTGAACGGGTTGTGCGGCAGGCCATGGCCGTCTTCGGGGCGATAGAACATCTGATCTCCAAGCGTTTGCCCAAGGCGTACCGAAGTGCTAGGGCGAATTCCAGCAAGGAAAAGAGGGCAGGGTGCAGCAATTCGGGATCAGGCCGGAAGAGCCGGACGATTGGTGGGAGGTCGAGGCGCTCTATGATCTGTGCTTCGCACCAGGTCGTGAGGCTCTATCGTCGTATCGGTTGCGCGATGATGTGCCGCCGGTTGCGGGCCTGTCTCTGGTCGCGCGCGACGGTCAGGGCATTCTGGCTGGTGCGATCCGGTTCTGGCCCGTCCATGTTGGCGATCACGATGCTTTGCTGTTGGGGCCGGTAGCCGTGCACCCGACCCATCAGGGCGAAGGGTTGGGCCGTTACCTGATCCACGCCGGAGTAGAAGCGGGTCGGAGCCGCGGGTGGAAACGCGTTATGTTGGTCGGGGACGAGCCCTATTACAAGCGATTTGGATTCGCCCGGTTGCGGGGGGTCGAGATGCCTCCGCCCACCAACCCGGACCGGGTTTTGGGGTTGGAACTGGTCCCCGGTGTCTGGTGCGGGGTTCAGGGAACAGTTACGCGCTGGAGCCGCTGACCTATTGAATCCACACCGTCCAACGCCGATGTTGATAAGCAGGAGGGCGTGAATGCAGAACGTGGTTCTTGTCGAAAATGTGGATGCCGAGGCCGAACTGGATCGTCTGGCGGATCACTATCGATCTGCCGGAGGCGTTGGTGTCAAACTGCTGAACAAACTGGGCGGTTCAGCTGAGTCTTTGTTGGAGCAATTGCCGGAACCTGTGCGACACGGCCTGACCGGCGCAACCGAGCAGGCGTTATGGCTGGCGATGCACGCGGCTCAGGGCTCGCGGCGCGCTGTGCCCGATCAGCAGCCCTGGGTGAACACCGCCGTGACCACCGCCATGGGCGCGGCCGGAGGGCTGGGCGGTGTTTCGACAGCCCTTATGGAGCTTCCGGCAACCACAACCATGCTG
This sequence comes from uncultured Ruegeria sp., assembly GCF_947497005.1. Taxonomy (GTDB): domain Bacteria; phylum Pseudomonadota; class Alphaproteobacteria; order Rhodobacterales; family Rhodobacteraceae; genus Ruegeria. Next base: position 45,840 of record NZ_CANMFF010000014.1, read on the forward strand.
CTGCGCGCCATTCAGGGGGCCGCCGCCCGTGAAGGGTTTGATCCATCTGAAGAAAATGTAAAGTTTGACTGTGTACGTGTGTTGTCGGCGGCAGGACCGCTATCGCATGACGACGGGGCAGATCTGGGCTTTTTCTCCGTGCGTCTGACCTTGACCGGTCCGGCGATGCAACGTCTTATTGCTGCCGTTGCGCCTCGTTTTTCGATTGTGCTGGGGCAAAAACTGGCGGCCCAGTCCATTCCTGTACTCGGGGCCTTGGCCGGCGGTGGCACGAACTACGTCTACACACGGTATTATCAACAGATCGCGCGCGTGCATTTCGGTCTGCGGCGACTGGCGATTGATGCCGACGTAGCGCACGACGAACTGATGCGACGGCTTTCAGCCCGGATGTGAGCAATACCTTTGACAATGTGACAGCCTTGGCGGGCGCCACATCATGTGGTATCCTCGTAGGTGCTAGCCGCTAAATAAGTCTGTTTTGGACCAGGGCGGCAGGCCGACGAGGGATATGGCCGAAAGGGTGTGCCGCTCAATGAATGCAAGACCGTTGCTTCAGGACCGTCCCAAAGCTGCAAAGCAGCCTGTTTTGCAGCAATACTCGGCCTTATGTTTTCGGATCAAACGCGGCCGCCCAGAGGTGCTGCTGATCACGACACGCAAGTCACGCCGCTGGATTATTCCCAAAGGGTGGCTCATCCCCGGCCTGAGTCCGCAGGAAACCGCATTGCAAGAGGCGTGGGAAGAGGCAGGCGTTACCGGCCATTGCAGCGAGGTGCGGTTAGGGCAGTTCCTGTATCATAAGCACCGTTTGAACCGGCTCCCAACCTTGTGCCTTGTGGATGTTTTCCCGGTGCATGTGCTGGCAGTGGAGCAGAACTATCCCGAAACTGGCGCGCGAAAGCGCAAGTGGTTTTCGCCCAAAAAAGCGGCGCAAAAGGTCAATTCGCCCGAGCTTGCTGAAATGTTACGCGACTTTAAGCCGTACACACATTAAGATCGCATCTGACAGGCTTGATATTGTCACTTCAATCGGTATCTATTCGCCAATCTTTTTTTGGACTGAACATGATTCAATACGCGTTGAAATGTAGCCACGACCACACATTCGACAGTTGGTTCCAATCCGCCGAAGCCTATGACAAGCTGGCCGCTGCGGGTATGGTCACTTGCGCGGTTTGCGGATGTACGCAGGTTGAAAAAGCGATCATGACGCCACGGGTCCGCCCGGCGCGGAGCGCGCAGAAGAAAGTCGAAAACCTGCCCGCCGCCGAAGAAAGAATTGACGTGGCTACCTCATCGCCAAAGATCGAGAAGGTGCTGGCTGAGATGCGACGCCACGTCGAAGAGAACTCGGACTACGTGGGTAGGGACTTTGCCAGCGAGGCGCGCAAGATACACTTGGGCGAGGCCCCGGACCGCGCCATCTATGGCGAAGCTAAGCCCGATGAGGCGAAATCGCTGATCGAAGACGGCGTGCCAGTGGCCCCGCTGCCGTTTGTGCCCAGCAGAAAGACCAACTGACCATGCATATCGTGATCACCGGTGCCAATCGCGGCATCGGGCAAACCCTGGCAGAGCAGTATCGCCACCGGGGGGATAGCGTCATCGGAACGGCGCGCGATGGCAGTATGCAGGTTCGCCTTGATGTATCTGATACCGCGCAGCAATCGGCTATGGCGGAACAGTTGAAGGGTCAGCCCGTTGATCTGTTGGTCTGCAACGCCGGAGTGTATTTGGACAAAGGTCACTCGATCAACGATTATCCGGCGGACATGTGGGCGCAAAGCTTTGCGATAAATGTCACCGGTGTGTTTCTGACGGTTCAGGCCTTGTTGCCAAATCTGCGCGCTGCGGGCGGCAAAGTCGCGATCATCTCGTCGCAAATGGCATCGCACACCCGTGCGCCAGGCGGCAGCTATATCTACCGGGCGTCCAAAGCGGCGGCTTTGAATCTTGGGCGGAATCTGGCGACGGATCTCAAAGAGGACAGCATTGCCGTGGGTATTTATCATCCGGGCTGGGTTCAGACAGATATGGGCGGTGAGACAGCCGACATCAATGTGGATCATGCCGTGCTCGGCCTGATTGAACGCTTTGATGCCCTGTCACTCAGCACCACTGGCTGTTTTGAAACCTATGACGGGCAGCAGCACGCCTACTGAGAGGTCAGCGCCGCTTTGGGAATCTCAAAGACCTCACCCGGGTCAATGTAGACAACCAGCAAATCACCGCGCGTCTCATACGACATTTTCGAAGTCGAACTGCTGGATTCCGGCACGCCTTCCTTGAAATAGATGTTGCGCACATGTCCACCACCCAAGGCCACCGCAACAGTTATGGTGCCGTCGTCATGTCGGCGCAGCTCGGCGTTGCAGCTTTGCACGGGATCACCGGCATTTGCGGCGCAAGGAATTGTACCCAGTGCGTTCTTGCCGTCCGTCCCGGCGACACTCGCGCTCTGGGCCAGTGCTGGCGATGACAAAAGGGCAAAGGCAAGGGCTAGGCGAAACATGAAGAACCTCTTGATTTGGTTGTTGTCCATAGGCTGACACCGCGCCTGTGCAATGTAAAGTGGCCCAGCGCCGCAGGGGGCAACTCCTTTGCGCCCTTGCCCTTGCGGTGCCCCTCGCTTATGAGGCACGGAACTTCCAATCCAAGGCGCGGAGACTTTTGCCCCCATGCCCGTACTCGTAATGAAATTCGGCGGCACATCGGTCGCCAATCTGGACCGCATCCGCCGCGCCGCCAAGCGTATCGGCGTTGAAGTTGCCAAAGGCTATGACGTGATCGTCATCGTCTCGGCCATGTCGGGCAAAACCAATGAGTTGGTGGGCTGGGTGAACGAAACATCGCCTCTGTTCGATGCGCGGGAATACGACGCGGTTGTGTCTTCGGGTGAGAATGTGACCGCAGGTCTGATGGCCTTGACGTTGCAGGAAATGGACGTCCCAGCGCGCAGCTGGCAGGGCTGGCAGGTGCCGCTTATGACCACCAGCGCGCACAGCCAGGCGCGGATCGAAGAAATCCCGACCGAGAATCTGAACCAGAAATTCGGTGAAGGAATGCGCGTGGCCGTGGTTGCCGGGTTCCAGGGCATCAGCCCCGAAGGCCGGATCACAACGCTGGGCAGGGGGGGGTCGGACACCACCGCCGTCGCCTTTGCGGCAGCCTTCGGTGCAGAACGTTGTGACATCTATACGGACGTTGATGGGGTCTACACGACCGATCCGCGCATCTGCGAAAAGGCCCGCAAGCTGGACCGCATTTCGTTCGAGGAAATGCTCGAACTGGCGTCACTGGGGGCGAAGGTGCTGCAGACCCGCTCGGTCGAGCTGGCGATGCGGTACAAGGTGAAACTGCGCGTTCTTTCAAGCTTTGAAGAGCAATCCGATGAGGCCGGCACGCTGGTCTGCGACGAGGAGGATATCATGGAATCCAATGTTGTGGCCGGAGTGGCCTATTCCCGCGACGAAGCCAAGATGACCGTTGTTTCCGTGGCTGACCGCCCGGGCATCGCCACGACCATCTTCTCGGCCCTCAGCGAAGAGGGCGTGAACGTCGACATGATCGTCCAGAACATTTCGGACGAGGGCCGCACGGACATGACCTTCTCGTGCCCCACCGATCAGGTGGCCCGCGCCGAAAAAGCACTGCTGGCGATCAAGGAAAATGGCGAGCTGAACTATGCCGAGCTGGTTGCAGACATTGATGTCTGCAAGGTTTCGGTTGTGGGAATCGGCATGCGCTCGCAATCGGGTGTTGCGGCCAAGATGTTCAAGGTGCTCTCGGATGAGGGGATCAACATCAAGGTCATTACAACCTCCGAGATCAAAATTTCCGTGTTGGTGGACAGGAAATACATGGAACTTGCTGTTCAGGCACTGCATGATGCCTTTGAACTGGACAAGGCGGCCTGAGCTGATCGGCCAAAGGTTTCGCCTGACACACTAAATTGGTTGGGCCATGTCGGACGGCACGGAAACTGAATCCCGCAAGCTGCTGCGGCGGCTGCGCGAAGAAATGGCGAGCGAAGCCGCCGGTCAGGAACGTCTAGACCGGATCACCCACCTTATTGCAGACAGCATCAGGGCTGAGGTGTGCTCGATCTACCTGTTCCGGGATGAAGACACGCTCGAGCTTTGTGCAACCGAAGGTCTGTCACCGGAATCGGTCCACAAGACCCGGATGCGCATGGGCGAAGGCCTTGTGGGGCGGGTTGCCAAATTCGGCAAGGTTGTGAACACCGCCGACGCGCCGTCCGAAAAAGGCTTCCGCTATATGCCGGAAACCGGCGAGGAACGGTATTCGTCCTTCCTGGGCGTGCCGGTCCAGCGCCTTGGGGAAAAGCTGGGTGTTCTGGTCGTTCAGTCCCGCGATGCGCGGGAATTTTCAGCGGACGAGATATATGCGCTGGAAGTTGTCGCCATGGTGTTGGCCGAAATGGCCGAGCTTGGTGCCTTTGTCGGCGAGGGCGCGGCCCTGTCACCACTACACCAGCAATCGGTTCTGTTGCGCGGCGGCCCTGCGCAGGAAGGTTCTGCCGAAGGGCATGTCTGGCTGCACGAACCCCGCGTTGTTGTGACTAACCCTATTGCCGAAGACCCACACCGGGAACGCGAGCGTTTGGTCGAGGCGGTGGAAGAACTGCGCGTCGGTGTCGACAAGATGCTCGAGATTTCGCAGGGCGGCGACAAGGACCAGCTCAAGGTGCTGGAAGCCTACCGCATGTTCGCCAATTCCAAAGGCTGGATGCGACGGATGGAAGAGGACATTGCCCTGGGCCTCAGTGCCGAAGCCGCGGTCGAGAAAGAACAATCTCAAGCCCGTGCGCGCATGGGGCAGGTCACTGACCCCTACCTGCGCGAACGGTTGGCGGATTTGGATGACCTCAGCAACCGCCTGCTGCGCATTCTGACCGGGCAGGGCAAGACCGACAGTGCCGACCTGCCACCGGACCCGATCCTGATTGCACGCAATATCGGCCCCGGCGACCTGCTGGAATACGGGCGGGCGTTAAAAGGCATCGTACTCGAAGAAGGGTCGGTCGGCAGCCACGCCACCATTGTGGCAAGAGCATTGGCGATTCCTTTGGTCGTACATGTCGGCCGGATTACGACCGAGGCCTTGAACGGCGATCACGTTCTGGTCGATGGCGACCAAGGTGTAGTTCATCTGCGTCCGGAAGACAGCGTGGTCAGCGCCTTCCGCGACAAGATCGCGATGCAGGCTAAGGCGCAGGAGCGCTATGCCTCGATCCGCGAAACCCCGTGTGTGACGCGGGATGGATCGCGCATCAATCTGGTGATGAATGCGGGCTTGATGGCCGACCTGCCGTCGCTTGGAACTTCGGGCGCCGAAGGGGTTGGCCTGTTCCGCACTGAACTGCAATTCCTGATCCGCAACCAGATGCCCAAACGGTCTGAACTGGTCACGCAGTATCAGCGCGTTCTGGACGCAGCGGGTGACAAAAGGGTTGTGTTTCGCACGCTCGATATCGGGTCCGATAAGGTTTTGCCTTACATGAAACATGTGGCCGAGCCGAACCCGGCTTTAGGTTGGCGCGCCATTCGGGTTGGTCTGGACAAGCGGGGCGTCATGCGGATGCAGCTACAAGCTCTGTTGCGTGCCGCAAACGGCCGTCCGCTGACTATTATGTTCCCGTTTGTTGCTCAGGCCGAAGAATTCCGGGAAGCCCGCTGGGAGGTGAACAAAACCATCGAGCGTGAGAAGCGGTTGGGCCATGTCCTGCCTGAAACGCTTGAGGTTGGCGCGATGCTGGAAACCCCGTCGCTGGCCTTTTCCCCGCAGAAGTTCTTTGATGAGGTTGATTTCATCTCGATCGGAGGCAACGACCTCAAGCAGTTCTTTTTCGCCGCCGACCGAGAAAACGAACTGGTCCGGCGCCGTTATGACACGCTGAACGTCAGCTTCCTGAGCCTGATGGAGCGCATCGTGGAGCGTTGCGATATCTCTGACACGCCACTCAGCTTCTGTGGTGAAGATGCGGGTCGCCCGGTCGAGGCACTGTGCCTTGCGGCGATGGGGATACGGACGCTGTCGATGCGCCCTGCCTCGATTGGCCCGGTCAAAAGCCTTCTGTTGCGATCCAACCTGACAGAGGTTCGCAAAATCATTGCCGATGCACGCCATCGCGGCGACCAATCCGTGCGTCCTGCGGTGATGGAATGGCTGCGCAATCAGACTTAATGCGGAAAACGACCGGGTTTCCTCAAACTATGCTTGATTTTTTTGCGGCATCTTTCTATCAGACAAGCAATGTTAGCGATAACATATCAAGTTTTGCGCAGTATCACACCGTGCTAACCTGATATCGGCAAACTCAAAAGGAGCCTGAGATGGTTTCACGCGTAATTCCGGTAGAACCATTCGATTTGGTGCTGTTCGGCGCGACCGGCGATCTGGCGCAGCGGAAAATCCTGCCCGGCCTGTACCATCGCTTCGAGGTCGGGCAAATGCCCGACGGCGCGCGGATTATTGGCACGGCACGCTCAGATATGGACAGCGACGGTTTTCGTGATCAGGTTCGCAAATCGATGCAACAATTCGCTCCGGGTTTCTCGAAAGAGACGTTGGATCGGTTTCTTGCCCATGTCGAATACATTCCCGTGGACGCTCTAGGCGAAGCGGGATGGTCCGATCTGAAAAAGCTGGTGCGCGATGATGTCGTGCGGGCCTTTTATTTGTCTGTTAGCCCAAGCCTGTTTTCGGGTATCGCGAAGCGGCTGCATGACTTCGGTTTGGCGACGCCGGACAGCCGTATCGTCGTCGAAAAACCGTTCGGTCATGACCTCGCCTCGGCCAAGGCACTTAACGAAGGCTTGCGTGCCTGTTTCGAAGAACATCAGATTTACCGGATCGACCATTATCTGGGTAAAGAAACCGTGCAGAACCTGATGGCGCTGCGCTTTGCGAACTCACTGTTCGAGCCGCTTTGGAACTCGACCCATGTTGATCACGTGCAGATCACCGTTGCCGAGACCGTGGGCGTCGAAGGGCGCGGCGCTTATTTCGATCAATCCGGCGCGATGCGAGACATGATCCAGAACCATCTGGTGCAGTTGCTGTGTCTGACTGCGATGGAACCGCCGTCGAAATTCTCGCCTAATGCCGTGCGCGATGAAAAGGTCAAGGTGATCGAAGCATTGGATCCTGTGGCGCCGTCAGACATCGCGCGCGGCCAGTACCGGGCCGAAAAGGGCGAGGGCGGTTATGTTGATCATGTCGGCAACCCGGCCAGTCGCACGGAAAGCTTCATTGCGCTCAAGGTGCACTTGGGCAATTGGCGCTGGGCGGGTGTTCCGTTTTATCTGCGTACCGGTAAACGTCTGCGCGCGCGCGAATCCGAGATTGCGGTGTTCTTTCGTGACCCACCGCATACGATCTTCCCCAATGTCGGTCCGCTGCATGGCAACGTGCTGGTGATCCGGTTGCAACCCGACGAAGGCATCACCCTGCGCACCACGATCAAGGATCCAGGTCCGGGTGGCTTCCGCCTGTCGGACGTCGCTCTGGACATGAGTTTTGCTGACGCGCTGGGGGCAGAGGCTCAGGCTCCGGACGCCTATGAGCGCTTGGTGATGGACGTTATCCGCGGCGACCAGACCCTGTTCATGCGCGGGGACGAGGCTGAGGCCGCCTGGGCCTGGGTCGACCCCATCATACAAGGATGGGAACAACGCGGTGATCGTCCCTCACGATACGATCAGGGCAGTTCAGGCCCCGAAGAAGCATTGATGCTGATGCATCGCGATGGACGCCGCTGGCGTCAGATCGGAGGGTAATCATGGTTCACTCTGTAATTTCCGATGTCACCAAACGGATCATCGACCGCAGCGCCGATCTGCGTGGCCCACATCTTGAGCAAATGGAGCACGCGCGATCCAAAGGCCCCGCCCGTGCGCATCTGTCTTGCAGTGGTCAGGCTCATGCCTATGCGGGCGCAGGCGAAGATCAGCAGTCCATGGCCAGCGGCACCGCCGGAAACCTCGGCATCGTCACGGCCTATAACGACATGCTCTCGGCCCACCAGCCGTTCGAACGCTATCCCGGCCTGATCCGCGACGCGATCCGCGCCGCCGGAGGTACTGCTCAGGTGGCGGGCGGCGTGCCGGCCATGTGTGATGGCGTCACTCAGGGCGAAGCTGGGATGGAGTTGTCGCTGTTCTCGCGCGACGTGATTGCGCTGGCGACCGGTGTGGCGCTTAGCCACAACACCTATGACGCGGCGGTGTTCCTTGGCGTCTGTGACAAGATCGTCCCCGGTCTGATCATCGGAGCGCAGGCCTTTGGCCATCTGCCTGCCGTATTCCTGCCCGCAGGACCAATGACCAGTGGCTTGCCGAATGATGAGAAAGCCAATGTTCGTCAGAAATTCGCTGCCGGAGAGGTGGGGCGCGAAGACCTGATGAAGGCGGAAATGGCTGCCTATCACGGTCCCGGCACCTGCACTTTCTATGGCACCGCCAACACCAACCAGATGTTGATGGAGTTCATGGGCTTGCACCTGCCGGGCTCCAGTTTCGTCAATCCGAACACCCCTTTGCGTGATGCCCTGACCGAGGAAGGCGCCCGTAGGGCCCTGTCGCTCAGCGCGCTGGGCAACAATTATACGCCAGTCTATCAGGTTCTGGATGAACGCGCTTTTGTGAACGGTATTGTCGGCCTAATGGCAACCGGAGGTTCAACCAATCTGCTGATCCACCTGATCGCCATGGCGCGCGCTGGTGGTATCGTATTGGACTGGCAGGATTTTTCAGACATCTCCGCCGTGGTGCCGCTCGTCGCTCGGGTTTACCCCAACGGTCTGGCGGATGTGAACCATTACCACGCCGCAGGCGGTCTGGGATACACGATCGGCACGCTGCTCGAGGATGGCTTGCTGCACGCAGACACGCTGACCGTCGCGGGGCAGGGACTGCAAAACTACACCAAGGAACCCAAGCTGATCGGTGGCGAACTGATTTGGCAGGATGGTGCGGGCCACAGCCTGAACGACAAGATTCTGCGCCCGGCCAAGGATCCGTTCCAACGCACTGGCGGCCTCTCGCGCCTGACGGGCAATCTGGGCACCGCTGTCATGAAAGTTTCCGCTGTAGCGCCTGAACATCAGATCGTCGAAGCCCCCGTACGCGTCTTCCACGGTCAGGATGAGGTCAAAGCCGCCTTCAAATCCGGAGAGTTCACCGATGACGTCATTGTGGTCGTGCGTTTTCAAGGGCCAAAGGCAAACGGGATGCCCGAACTGCATTCACTGACACCGATCCTTTCGATTTTGCAGGGTCGCGGGCACAAAGTTGCGCTGGTCACCGACGGACGGATGTCAGGTGCCTCGGGTAAGGTTCCCGCCGCCATTCATGTCTGCCCCGAGGCGTTGGACGGCGGTCCCATCGCTTACCTACAAGACGGTGACCTACTGCGCGTCGATGCAGTCAAGGGCGAATTGGAAATCCTGACCGAAGGCGCTCTGGACCGCGCACCCGTCACTGCCGATCTTTCGGCCAATCAACACGGTGTCGGGCGCGACCTCTTCGGTGCGTTCCGCCGGAATGTCGGGTCTGCCGATACCGGTGCCAGCATATTCGGAGCATGAGAGATGTCGAAAACCCAACGCACCCGCGAAATCTGCGCTCTTGCGCCCATTGTTCCGGTACTGGTCGTCGATGACGTCGCACAGGCCCGCCCTCTGGCCGAGGCACTTGTCGCGGGTGGTTTGCCCGCGCTCGAAGTCACCTTGCGCACACCAGCTGCATTGGACGTCATCCGCGCCATGGCTGAAGTGCCCGGGGGTGTCGTCGGCGCAGGGACTTTGGTCACGGCCGACGATGTTCGCGCTGCCAAAGCAGCGGGAGCGCTGTTCGGCGTTTCCCCTGGAGCCACAGATGCCCTGATCGCGGCTTGCGAGGCCGAAGGCCTGCCGCTGTTGCCCGGTGCCGCCACAGCAAGCGAAGCGATGGCGTTGCTGGAAAAAGGCTATGACATGCTGAAATTCTTTCCGGCCGAGGCTTCGGGCGGTGCGCCAGCATTGAAGGCAATCGGTGCGCCCCTGCCACAGATCAGCTTCTGTCCGACAGGCGGGGTATCCCCGTCCAACGTCCTCGACTACTTGTCATTGTCCAACGTGGTCTGCGCAGGCGGCAGCTGGGTCGCACCGAAGCAGATGGTCGAGAGCGGAGATTGGGCCGGGATCCAAACACTTGCGCGCGAGGCATCGAAGCTGGCGGATTGACGCCGCGCGACCCCTGAGTAATGTGGGCGTCAATTCAGACAGGTTGACCCCATGACACAGACAGGTGCCCATTCCGAAGGGCGGACATATCTGGCCATTCCAGGCCCTTCGGTGATGCCGGACGCGGTCCTGCAGGCCATGCATCGCCCATCGCCCAATATCTATGAAGGCGAGCTTATCGACATGATGCCAGCTCTGACCCGTGATCTGTGTCGGGTTGCGGGCACACAGCACAACGTTGCCATCTATATCGCCAACGGCCACGGCACGTGGGAAGCCGCTCTGTCCAACGTGATTGCTCCCGGCGAAACCGTTCTGGCACCCGCTTCGGGACGGTTCACCCACGGCTGGGCCGAAATGGCCGAGGGGATCGGGGCAAAAGCGCAGCTGATCGACTTCGGAACGTCCTCAGCATGGGATTTCGACCGGATCGCAGATGCGCTGCGTTCGGACGATTACCATCAGATCAAGGCCGTTCTGGCGGTGCATGTGGATACCTCCAGTTCGATCCGCAACGATATCCCGGCGTTGCGCAAACTTCTAGACGATCTGGACCACCCGGCGCTGTTGATGGCCGACTGCATTGCCTCGCTGGGCTGCGACCGGTTCGAGATGGACGAGTGGGGCGTCGATGTCACCGTCACCGCCTGTCAAAAAGGTCTGATGACACCGGCAGGGGTCGGCTTTGTCTTTTTCAACGAAAAGGCGCAGGCCAAGCGGTCCGCCATGCCGCGCGTCTCGCAATACTGGGATTGGCAGTCGCGCGCCAATCCGGACCTGTTCTATCAATATTTCAACGGCACCGCGCCTACACATCACCTCTACGGTTTGCGCGCGGCACTGGATCTGATCCACGCGGAAGGGATCGAGCAGGTCTGGGCCCGCCACGAACGCCTCGCCAATGCCATATGGGCGGCGTGTGAGACATGGGAGGAAGGCGGCGCGTTGCATCTGAACGTTGCCGACCGTGCCCACCGCAGCCACGCCGTCACCGCTCTGCGCCTGACGGATGGCCGGGGCACCGCCCTTCGCGCCTTCACCGAAAACCAGTTGGGCCTGACGCTGGGCATTGGCTTGGGGATGGAGGACCATGACGGCTGTTTCCGCCTCGGCCATATGGGTCACGTCAACGGTCAGATGGTGCTGGCCATTCTGGGTGGCATGGAAACGGCCATGGCCGCACTCGATATCCCCCGTGGCAAAGGGGCTCTCGAAACCGCCGCTGCGGTGCTCGCTGCCTGATATAGTTTTGGCATCTCAGCCCAGATCGGCCTCTTCATCGGGCTATAAATACCTTCTGGGGAATCGCGCTTTGGCGCGATGGGGGCAGACAGCCCCCTTTTCCCAAACCAAAAGATAAGGGAGATCATTCAAATCGTGCCCGCGCCGTCGCAAGTGCCTTGGGCAAAGCGGTGGCAAACGCATCCAGATCAGAAGCCTCGCCACAGCTTACCCGAATGCACCTGTTCTGCGGTGCTGCAAACGGCATTCGAACAAAAATTTCCTGCGCAACCAGTGCATCCAATACGGCATTGGCAAAAATCCCGTCCTGTCCACAGTCGATCGCCACGAAATTGGTGGCCGAAGGCAGGGGTTCCAATCCGTTGGCACGGGCTATAGTTCCTATCCGTTCACGCGCCTCTGCGATCTGTGCCTGTATGTGCTCCAGCCACGTGCCATCTTGTAAAGCCGCCAAAGCCCCGGCCTGCGCCGCGCGGTTTATGCCGAAATGATTGCGCACTTTGTTGAAAGCCGCGATCAGTTCCGGCGTGCTTAGGGCATACCCAACCCGCGCACCCGCCATACCATAAACCTTTGAGAAGGTCCGCATTCGGATCACGCGAGGGTCATCCACGCTAAGAGGTGCCGCTGTCCCGTCCGGTGCGCATTCCACATAAGCTTCATCCAGGACCAGCAGGCATCCCTCGGGCAACGCGTCCATCGCGGCTACAATATCCGCGCCGGAATGCCAACTTCCCATCGGATTGTCGGGATTGGCCAGATAGACCAGCTTGGCACCAACCTCAGCAGCCTTGGCAAACAGGGCCGAGGGGTCTTCGTGATCACCTGAATACGGCACCTTGTGAAGAACACCGCCGAACCCGGCCACATGATAGTTGAAGGTCGGATAGGCTCCGTCTGATGTGACCACAGTATCTCCGGGGCCGACGATCAAGCGCACCAGATATCCCAAAAGCCCGTCAATTCCTTCACCTACAACGATATTGTCCCGTGACACACCATGATGGTCCGCCAGTGCATGGCGCAGGTCATAGTTTTCGGGATCGCCATACATCCAACTCTGGGACGCGGCCTGCGCCATAGCTTCGATTGCATGCGGTGAGGGGCCAAAGACGCTTTCATTTGCTCCCAATCGCGCAACAAATGGCGCACCGCGTTGACGCTCTTGCGTTTCAGGGCCGACAAAGGGCACGGTGGAGGGCAGGGATTGGGCAAGCGAGGTGTATCGAGGTCCGGTCATGTCCGCAGATAACCTCAAGCCCATTCATTGAGCAAGCGCACACCACGCTTGGGTGCGCTGGAAAAGACATACGAAAAAGGAGCGCAGATGCGCATTATCTTTGCCGCTATTCTCCTGGGCCTTGCCTATCTTCTATTCTGGCCCGTCCCCGTTGCGCCTGTTGCTGTTGAGATGCCGGACGATAGCGGGTTCACTGGGGATTTCGTTGAAAACACGGGGCTCGACGCAGCGCAGTTGATCCAACTGCCGGGGAAAGAGATTGGCCCTGAAGATATCGCGGTGATGCCTGATGGAACAGTCTACACAACCAGCCTGTCTGGCATCCTCTACCGCATTGACGAGGCAGAACCGATTGAAGTCGACCAAATTGGCGGGCGTCCTTTGGGCCTTAGGGCAGGGCCGGATGGCGCGCTTTACATCGCTGACAGCTTTCGGGGTGTGATGCGTTGGTCTGGTCCGGGTTCGCTGGAAACCGTGGTGGCTGACATCGACGGTGCGCCGGTGATCTATGCCAACCAGCTGGATGTAGCACGAGATGGCACGATCTTTTTCTCGAACTCCTCTGACAGGTTCGACCCTGAAACCATGGGTGGGACCAAGCCGACCTCGGTCCTGACCATTTGGGAACAGTCCGATACAGGCTATGTCGCCCGTCACACGCCCGACGGCCGCACTGAGAAGATCGCCGAGGGATTTGTTTATACCAACGGCGTCGCCCTTTCACCTGATGAAGATTTTCTGCTGATCGCGGAAACAGGTCGCGCGCGTGTGCACAAGCTTTGGCTGACCGGACAAAAAGCGGGACAGCAAGAAATCTTGCTGGAAAACCTGCCCGGCTATCCTGACAACCTTGAAGCACAGGGGGACGGCACTTATTGGATGGCCTTCGCCAGCCCCCGTGTGCCATCCGAGGCTCTGATGCCGTACCCCTTTCTACGCAAGGTCATCTGGCGGTTGGGCCCGACTGTGCGCCCCGCGCCGATCCATCGTGGCATGATGGTGCAGTTCGATGGCGATGGCACGATCCTGCGCACATTACAGGACCCACAAGGCCGCTTGGGTATCACAACAGGGGGCAAGGTCGCAGGCGATCAGTTCTATGTCATGACCCTCGACTCCCCTTGGTTCGGCCGGATGCCCATCAGCGATATGCCCTGACGTCGCAGTGGTATTGCGCAGCCCGTCCGGGCATGGTTACCGCAATTGAATTTCGGGAGGTCCCCATGTCACGCGTATCTGTCACCTACCAAGATCACGTTGCCCATGTCACTTTGACCCGAGGCGATAAGATGAATGCCTTGGATGACGCGATGATCAAGGCGCTGCTGTCCGCCGGGCAAGAGGTCGCCGCCTCGGACGCCCGCGCCGTGGTTTTGTCCGGTGAGGGCAAGAGCTTTTGCGCCGGGCTCGACATGGCAAGCTTCGCAAAGATGGCGCATATGGACCCAACCGAATGGCTGATGACCCGCAGCCAAGAGGACGCCAACGAGATGCAGGAACTGGCCCTGATTTGGCGTCGTGTCCCAGTGCCGGTGATCTGCGCCATTCAGGGCGTGGCCTATGGTGGTGGCCTGCAGATCGCGCTGGGCGCGGATATCCGTATCGCGCACCCCGAGGCGAAGCTGGCCGTGATGGAAATGAAATGGGGCATTATCCCAGACATGGGCGGCATGGTTCTGTTGCCCCGACTGGTTCGCTCGGATGTGCTGCGCCTGCTGACCTACACAGCCCGCCCCATCGGTGCATCGCAAGCAGCCGATTGGGGTCTTGTTACGCAGCTGTCCGATGATCCGCTGACCGAAGCTCTGGCGATTGCCGAGAGTATCGCTGGCCAAAGCCCCTCGGCCATCCGTGCCGCCAAGCGCCTGATCGAAGTTGCTGAATCTCAGGGGCGTGCCGACGTTCTGATGGCGGAATCTGCTGAGCAAGTGGAACTAATTGGACAGCCTGATCAGATGGAAGTGGTTATGGCGCAAATGCAGGGCCGCAAGCCCGACTTCAAATGATCAACGCATAAAGGCCCGCCGCGCATCGCGGGCCATGTTGTAGCGCATCTCCAGATCGGCAATCCGCGCCATTGCGGCCTTGCGGTCGGCTGGGTCAGTCAGGGCTGAATAATTTTGCCGCTCCGCGTCGAGCTGCTTTTTGATGTCGAACTCTTCTGGCAAGACACCGGCCTGCGCCATGATCCGGTGACCGGCGGCGATGGCCGGATCACTCATGGCCTCTGAGGATCGGTCGGGCAATGGTTGGCCTTCGCCGTCCAAACCCTGCAATTGACCCTCGGCCTGCGCTTTTTTGATCTGGCGTTCGACCAGTTTTCCCAAGGCTCCAAACATGTGCATATCATACCGCCTGTGGTGTTCTGATGGAAGGGATCACCGCACTCGGTTTGTCACCAGATAGGCGATACCTCCAGCCAGAAGCCCCCAGACCGCAGCCCCCATTCCAAAAACCGTGATGCCAGAGGCGGTGATGGCCAGCGTCAAAATGGCAGCCTCCCGCTCGGCTGGGACATCCAGCGCGGCGTGAATCGCGTTGGCCAGTACCCCGATCAGGGCAACCCCCGCCAGGGTGCCCATCAGCAGAGGGTCGGCAAGGGAGGCAAAGCTGGTGATCGCCACGGCAAAGATGCCGAAGAGGCAGTAGAACACGCCGCCCATGATCGCCGACCAGTAGCGTTGCGCTGGATCGGGGTGGCTATCCTCGTTCGAACACATCGCGGCGGTGATGGCGGCCAGGCAGGTCGCAGGCGCTCCGAACGAGGCGGACAGAAGGCTCGCGCCGCCAACAGATGAAAACAGTTGGCCGGGAACCGGAGCGAAGCCATAGCTGCGCATGACCGCGACACCGGGAATGTTCTGCGTCGCCATGGTGACAATGAACAGCGGTAGGCCGATCCCGAAGGCCGACGCGATCGAGAAGGACGGCATCGTCCAGACCGGTGCCGCAATCAGACGATCCGGCATCAGTTGCGCGTTGCCAGCGTTCAGCGACACAATAATGGCTGCCGCAACCACTGCGGCCGGGACAGCGAACAAACGGTTGACCCGCCCGGCAAGGAACCATGTCAGGATCACAGGCAGTGCCTGCCACGGAATCTCCACCGCTGCCTTGAACGGCACGAGGCAAAGCGGCAAGAGAACACCCGCCAGCATCGCTTGCGCCAGTGTTGTCGGGATTGCAGCTGCCAGCCGTCCCAGCGGTTTCCACAGCCCGGCCAGAACAGTCAGTGCCCCGGCGCACAGAAATGCTCCGATTGCGCCAGAAAAGCCTTCGGCTGGGGCGGTGGAAACGGCCAGCAACGCAACCCCCGGGGTCGACCACGCCACGCTGATGGGCATCTTGTACCAAAGGCTTAGAGCGATGGCCGCAAGCCCCATCGCGATTGCCGCGCTCATCAGACCCGACGCAGCCTGCGCCGGGGACGCAGCCATCGCATCCAGCCCCTGAAGAACGATGGGGAACGAGCTGAAGAATCCGACTATAGCTACAACCAACCCAGTTGAGACGGTCTGCATCGGAGGGAAATGTCGCACCATCATGGCCTCAGAGGATTGTTTCGCAGAAGTGCTAACAAGTGCGGGGCGGCACGAACAAGGGGGAAAGTACTGAGCGCAAAGAAAAACCCCCCCGTCAGATGTGACCGAGGGGTGGGGTTCTGAGTATTTATGAAAAGACGAAAATCAGGCGATTTCGGCCAGCCGGGCGAGGGCTTCGTTCAGTTTCGCCTCTTCTTCTTCACGTGCGGCAAGGTTGGCCTTGGCTTCGGCAACAACCTCTTCCGGGGCCGAAGCTACGAATTTGGGATTGTTCAGTCGCCCGCGCAGCCCGCCGAGTTCCTTGGCCAGCTTGCTCTTTGCTTTCTCCAAACGCTCCTTTTCAGCACCGATGTCGATGATATCCGCCAGCGGCAGGCCAAACGATGCGCCGGGGGCCGCAATCGAAATGGTGCCCTTGGGCAGTTCATCTGCTTTGGTCAGGCTGTCGATCCTTGCGAGACGCTTGATTAACGCCTCGTTGCGGTCCCAGGCGGCTTGGCCGTTGGCGTCGATCTCGGTCACCAGCATCGGCACATACAGGCCAGCCGGAACCCGCATCTGCGCGCGGGCCGAACGGGTGTTTTCGATCACCGAAATTACCCAGTTCATCTCACGGTCCGCATCCGCGTCGATCAGGTCACCGGCGGCGTAGGTCGGCCAGTCGGCGTGGACGACCATCTTGGCGCGGCTGCCGGTCAGACCCCACAACTCTTCGGTGATGAAGGGCATGATCGGATGGAGCAGGACCATGCACTGATCCAGAACCCAGCGCATGGTGGCGCGGGTTTCGGCCTGTGCTTCGGCATCTTCGCCCTGCAGCAGTGGCTTGGAGAGCTCCACATACCAGTCGCATACCTTGCCCCAGACAAAGGCATAAAGCCCGTTTGCGGCATCGTTGAAGCGATAGTTTTCCAGCGCCGCATCAACTTCTTCGCGCACGCGGGCGGTTTCGCCGATGATCCAGCGGTTTACGGCGGCCTTGGGCTTCAGATCGGCCACATCCAGCTGCGGAACGGCGTCGGTGAAGACCTCGTTCATTTCGGCAAAACGGACGGCGTTCCACAGTTTCGTGCCGAAGTTGCGGTAGCCGGTGATGCGTTCGCGGGACAGTTTCAGCACACCGCCGATGGCGGCCATTGAGGCGTTGGTAAAGCGCAGCGCGTCGGCGCCGAATTCGTCCACAATCTCCAGCGGGTCGATGACATTGCCGGTGGTCTTGGACATCTTCTTGCCCTTCTCGTCGCGGACGAGCTGGTGCAGGTAGACAGTGTGGAACGGGATCTGATCGACCACGGCCAGTTGCATCATCATCATCCGGGCGACCCAGAAGAACAGGATGTCGAAGCCGGTGATCAGAACGTCCGTGGGAAAGTAGCGCTCCAACTCCTCGGTTTGCTCAGGCCAGCCCAACGTGCCGATGGGCCAGAGGCCGGATGAGAACCAGGTGTCGAGGACGTCAGGGTCACGCCAAACCGGATATACCAGCTTGGTCGGATCTTGTTCGATTGCATACTGCGCAAGGCTTTCGGCGAATTGATGGATCGCTTCCTGCTTGTCGGCGACTTCGATGACGGTCGCGTGGCTCAGCGGGCTGGGAATGTTGGCGTTGTCATCAAGGAACTTTTCGGTAACGGCCTCAAGGCTGGGTGCACATTCCATGATATTGCCACGGTGCAGCATGCCACCTTCGTTCAGCAAGCGACCCATCTCGACGAGGTCGAGGCTTCCGTCATTGTCGTCGTCGATGAACTCTTCTGCTGACAGGTCGAGACCGTACCAAACCGGAATTTGGTGTCCCCACCACAACTGGCGCGAGATGCACCAAGGCTCGATGTTTTCCAGCCAGTGGTAATAGGTTTTCTCGCCCGATTCAGGGATGATCTTGACCGTGCCGTCTTTGACCGCATCCAGCGCGGGACCAACGACCTTTTCGGCATCCACGAACCATTGGTCGGTGAACATCGGCTCGATGACAACCTTCGAGCGGTCGCCGAAGGGCTGCATGATCGGTTTGCTTTCGACCAGCGGCACCAGTGCCGCCGGGTCGTCGTCTTCGGCCAGCTTGGTGCCCAGAACTGGATCGTCGGCGCTCGTCATGACGGCCAGACCATCGGCGGTGATCTCTTCCACCACCTTCGCCCGGGCCTCGAACCGATCCAGCCCGCGCAGGTGATCGGGGACCAAGTTAATCGCGTCGATCTCGTTCTCGGTGAATTCACGCCCGCGCGCGTATTCCTGCGCCTTGCCCGCCTCTTCGGCGTAAGGCGCGCCATCGGCCCGCATCGCGCCTTTGGTGTCCATCAGACGATACATTGGAATGCCGCCGCGCTTGGCCACCATGTTGTCGTTAAAGTCATGCGCGCCGGTGATCTTCACCGCGCCCGAGCCGAAAACCGGATCGGGGTAGTCATCGGTGATGATCGGAATCTGGCGGCGATGCTCTTTCGGCCCGACCGGAATTTCGCAGAGCTTCCCGACAATTGGCGCGTACCGCTCATCCGAAGGATGAACCGCAACCGCACCGTCTCCCAGCATCGTTTCGGGCCGTGTGGTGGCGATCGAGATATAATCGCGCTCTTCCTCAAGGACGATGTTTCCATCCTCGTCTTTTTCGACATAAGTGTAGGTCTCACCGCCTGCCAAGGGGTATTTGAAGTGCCACATGTGGCCCGCGACTTCGATGTTCTCGACCTCAAGATCCGAGATAGCGGTCTCAAATTGCGGATCCCAGTTGACCAGTCGCTTGCCGCGATAGATCAGGCCCTTTTCGTACATGTCGACGAAAACCTTGATCACAGCGTCATGGAAATTGGCCGAGTTCTCATGCCCCGTACGCGGATCGCCCGCGGCTCCGGCCATGGTAAACGCGTTGCGCGACCAGTCGCAGGATGACCCCAGACGTTTCAGCTGCTCGATGATCGTGCCGCCGTATTCGCCCTTCCATTCCCAGACTTTTTCGAGGAATTTCTCTCGGCCCAGTTCATTGCGGCTGGGTTGCTGGGTCGCGGCCAGCATCTTCTCGACCTGCATCTGGGTGGCGATGCCCGCGTGGTCCTGACCCGGCTGCCACAGCGTGTCAAAGCCGCGCATTCGGTGCCAGCGGATCAAAATATCCTGTAGCGTGTTGTTGAACGCGTGGCCCACGTGCAGCGCGCCGGTCACGTTGGGCGGCGGGATCATGATGGTAAAGCTCTCATCGCGCGAGCGGTTCGCGCCTGCCTTGAAGGCTCCGGCCTGTTCCCAGGCCTCATAGATGAGGGCCTCGGCCTCGGCCGCGTTGAATGTCTTTTCCATCGCCATGGGATGCGTCCTGCGTCAACAAATTTGGGTCTGCGCCTGCAATAGCGAATGCACGCGCCAAGGGGAAGGCCCTGTACGCCTAAGCCGTGCCAAAGCGGGCTTTGAAATAGGAATCCACGCGTTGATAGGCCGGATCATGGAAATCCAGCGTCAGCAACGAATGGTCCTTGCCCGGAAATTCCAGCGTTTCCAGCAGATCGCCGAATGCTTGCTCGAGCGCTTGCATCAGTTTCTTCGGTGCAAGCTTGTCTTCGGAATACCGCATCGCCAAACCGGGGCCTTTCGCAGCCATACCTGCCGAAGCCGCTCCGACGTCCTGCGCGCTCATGTGCAGGTGCCTGCCACCGAAGATGGGAAGCGCGGGTTGGCTGGCTACACCGCCCAGAACAGCGTCCTCGGCCATTAGCGTAAGCGCAAAACTACCCGTCAGGCACATGCCAATCACACCGACGCCTGCGCTGTTTTCGCGCTGTTTGATTTCACGGGTCAAAGCACGCATCCAGCCTGCGATGGGGCTCTGCTTGCCTCGGGCGAAAATAATGAACTCTCGCCGTACGCAAAACAGTCGAGCCATGTTCTTGGCCATCTCGGTCTTTCCATAGGTCCCAAACAAATGAGGCAGATAAACGCGAAAGCCGGATGCGTTGAGCTTCGCGGCAAGCTCCAGCGTTTCGGGCCCAATCCCGGGCAACTCCTGCAGGATCAGGATGGGGTGGCCGCCACCGCCGACATATACGTCATGGGTGGCCGTGTGTCCGCTGGTCATTGGGGCGGAGAAAGGAAAAACGGTATCATGGGTCCAGCTCATGTTTGAAAGCTACCTGAACATCCATCGGGCGCAAACGAATTTCCGTGAGCCCAGCTGGACATCGCCGAAGCACGGGCTAGGCTCGCGCCCATGATCGCGCAGGAGGGTTACCCCATGGAAAAGTTCGGCAAAAGCCAGCCCGTCAAACGAACCGAGGATCAACGGTTTCTGACCGGGCAGGGGCGTTACATGGATGATGCTGTACCCGAGAACGCTTTGATTGCGGCCTTCTTCCGCAGCCCGGTCGCCCATGGTGACATCACATCGCTGGATCTTGAGGCCGCGCGGGCTGCTGACGGAGTTCGACTGATCATGACGCTGGACGACCTGGCGGCAACAGGTATCGACACGGTTCTGAACGCGGCCGTTTTGCACAACCGCGATGGGTCCAAGGCGGCATCGCCGGATCGGCACATGTTGGCCAAGGATCGCGTACGCTTTGTGGGCGAGCCGGTAGCCGTGGTCATTGCAGACACACTGAGTCAGGCGCAGGACGCGGTTGAATTGATTTGGATGGACGCGGAAGAGCACCCTGCCAAGTTGGACGTTAACGCGGGTGGCGAGACCTTGCACACGGAAGCGCCTGATAACCGTGCTTTTGACTGGGGGTTGGGCGACGAAACCACCACCGAAGCTGCGTTTCAGTCCGCCGCTCATACTGTGTCACTGAACGTCGCAGACAATCGGGTCATCATTAGCTCGCTGGAGCCGCGTGGCTGCCAAGCCGACTGGTTTGACGGGCGTCTTCATTTTTCCTATGGCGGGCAGGGTGTCTGGGCGATGAAGGCGCAACTGGCGCAAAAACTGAAACTTGATGCCGAAGACATCCGCGTCACCACCCCGGATGTGGGTGGCGGGTTCGGTATGAAAGTGATGCCCTATCCCGAGTATTTCTGCGTCGCGGTGGCCGCGATGAAACTGGGCCAACCCGTTCACTGGATGTCCGACCGGTCCGAAGCGATGCTGTCGGACCACCATGGTCGCGACCTGACTTCGCTGGCACAGCTGGCCTTTGACGGCGATTACAAGATTACGGCCTACCGGGTCCACAGCAAGGTGAACCTTGGCGCCTATAACAGCCATTTTGGGCAGGCAATCCAGACCAGCCTGTTCAGCAAGGTGCTGATGGGTGTCTACGACGTCCAGACCACTTATTTGCGGGTCGAAGGGTTCTATACAAACACGACGCAGGTCGACGCATATCGCGGCGCAGGTCGGCCCGAGGCGATTTACGTGCTTGAACGCGCGATGGATCGTGCCGCGCGCGAGCTGGGCGTTGACCCATGGGAATTGCGGCGCAAGAACTTCATTCGCCCCGGCGATTTTCCTTATACCTCTGCCACTGGCGAAACTTACGATGTTGGTGATTTCGACATGATCCTCAGCCGCGCGGCTGAGCAGACAACTGGGTTTGACGCCCGCAAAGCTGTAGATGCCGAACGGGGCCTGATCCGCGGGCAGGGACTCTGTTACTACATTGAAAGTATTTTGGGGGACCCTTCCGAAAACTCGAAGGTCGAGTTTTGCGAGGATGGCACGGTGAATCTCTACGTTGGAACCCAATCGAACGGGCAGGGGCATGAGACGGTATATGCGCAGTTCCTGTCGGATCAGACCGGCGTTCCGATGGACCACGTCATTGTCATTCAGGGCGATACCGACCGGCTTGCCCATGGCGGGGGCACGGGTGGTTCACGCTCGGTCACGGTGCAAAGCACCGCAACTCTGGCCACGATTGACAAGATGATCGCCGCATTCACGCCTTATCTTGCCGATAAGATGGGGGTTGAGGAAAGTGATGTGAGTTTTGACCACGAGACATTCCGAGCGCCGGGCTCCAACCTGACGCCGACCCTGATCGAAGCAGCCGAGATGGCGCGCATCGACGGGCGCATGGATCTGCTACAGCATGACGCCCGCGCCAACCTGGATGCGCGCAGCTATCCCAACGGTGCGCATGTTGCCGAAGTCGTGATCGATTCCTACACTGGCAAAACATGGGTGGACCGCTATACTGTGGTTGATGATTTTGGTAACCTTATCAATCCGATGCTGGCCGAAGGGCAGGTGCATGGCGGGGTGGTGCAAGGCATCGGTCAAGCCTTGGATGAACGTGTGGTGCATGACGATCACGGACAACTGCTCACGGCTTCGTTTATGGATTACGCCTTGCCCCGTGCAGCGGACATACCCATGATTAAGTTTACCTCGGCGCCGGTTCCGTCAACCTCCAACCCGATGGGGATGAAAGGATGTGGTGAGGCCGGCACAGTGGGCGCGCTGGCTGCTGTGGCAAACGCGGTTCAGGATGCGCTCTGGGACCACGGGGTGCGGCAGGCGGATATGCCTTTCACACCTCACAGAGTATGGGAATTGCTGACGCATGAAACTGTCGCGGCTGAGTAGAAAGGTTCTGGGATGGCTCGGGCGACCTTTGCGGTCCGAGCATTCCGCCGAGACGCGGCACCGCGAACCAATCAGCCATGTCATCATCCTTGACGGCACCATGTCCACGCTCGAGCCGGGCCGCGAAACTCATGCAGGCCAGACCCTGCGCCTGTGTTGCGAGATGGGTAGCAAGGTTTCGGTCTTCTATGAGGCAGGGGTACAATGGGAAAGCTGGAAATCCTCTTTGGATGTGATGATGGGCCGGGGCATTAACCGGCAAATCCGCCGTGCTTATGGCTATCTGGCGTCACGCTACAAACCCGGCGACAGGATCTTTTTCATTGGCTATTCGCGGGGTGCTTACGGTGTACGCAGTCTGGCCGGGGTGATCGACATGATCGGCCTGCTCAAGGCCGAACACGCGACCGAGCGGAACATTCTGCAGGCCTATCGCCATTATGAGTGCAATCCAAGCGGCACCGCCGCCCGCGATTTCCGCCGCCGCTTCTGCCACGAGGATGTCGAGATCGAGATGATCGGTGTCTGGGATACGGTCAAGGCGCTGGGCCTGCGCCTGCCGCTGCTCTGGCGCTGGGCCGAGGAGCGTCATGCCTTTCACAACCACCAGTTGGGCCCGGCCACGCGCCACGGCTATCACGCCATGGCACTGGATGAGACACGCGAGGTGTTCGAGCCGGTCCTGTGGAAATGCACGCCCGAGTTCAAAGGCCATGTGGAACAGGTATGGTTCCGCGGCACACACGGTGACATCGGAGGGCAATTGAATACCTATGAAGAGGCGCGTCCACTCAGCAACATTTCCCTGATCTGGATGCTGGACAAGGCCGAGATGCACGGATTGCCGTTGCCCGAGGGCTGGCGCGATCGTTTTCCCATAGATACGCATGCCCCGTCGGTTGGCACATGGCGCGGCTGGGGCAAGATTTTCCTTCTGCGCAAACACCGCAAAGTCGGGCGAGATCAGTCAGAGCGCCTACATGTCTCGGTATCGCCGGACGAGCTGCCCGGTTGGGTCGCGATGCCGAGTCTGCCGTCACATCCTGCGCAGTAGTTTTTACTTCGGAACGCAGACATTTCTGACCGGTTCGACCAGTGTATCCGGGCGTTCAACAAGATCGAAACGCCAACGTCTTGGCGACCAGCTAAACACCCTCTGTTCTTCAGGATAATCTACTACCAACAAACCGTGAAAATACCAAAAGGATGTGGACTTGTATCCGGTCTTTGTCGTGTAGAACGAAACCCCGCGCAATTCGTACAGGGCTTCAACTGGAGAATTCTATGCATGTTCAGCGATGCAATATGGCGCGCCATTTGAGATCATGTGCGCCTGAATAAGAACCATTGGAACTGTAAACAGAGACCAAAGCGCTGTCAGGGTTGAAACCGATATCCCAACCTTTGCAGCCCATGAAGATTGCGGTTTATGCCCGCGACCGGACCAGATGAGAAAGCTGGATGCGATGGCGATGGTCAAGCTGATACCATGCAAGGCTTGAATGTCAGTAAAGGGTCCAAAAACGCCAGATGCCAGTGTCAGAAACATTCCCAGAATGATTGAGAAACCCGCAAGAAATCTGGCAAGAATTCGTGGGATCGGACGCATTCCCAGTAGGGCAAGACAGCTAACGAATGCGGGTATAACTGGAATGAGCCACAAGGATAAAAACAGGCCTTGGAAGAGTAAATGTAGGGTTTTCTTGTTCGTGTCGGCTTCAAATAGATAGGGATCTATGGGCTGAATGTAGGCAGCCAATATCAACAAAGCAAAGACAGAGAACAGGACTTTGTATTTTAGGTCCGACTGAATGGCGAAATCTCTCTGGCCAAAAAATTACTGCCCACCTGTCTTGCGATGGGCGGGCAGCTAACACAAAATTCAAATGTCACGCCGCAAATACCGGCGTGCACAACTAAACGTCTATCGCCGCCGATCCCGGCGCGAGCTCATGGGCTGGAAGGCCACGCCTACATGGGCCTCGCAGTACGGCTTGCCTGCCTCGACCGGCAGGCCGCAGAACCAGAAATCCTCGGTTGCGGGGTCGCCGACGGGCCATTTGCAGGTTTTCTCGGTCAGTTCCATCAGGGTCAGCTTCTTGGCCTTCTTCTCGATCTCGTTGACCTTGGCCAGCGCTTCGGGGCTGATTTCATTGGCCGACGGCTGCGGTGGCAGCGGTTGACCGGCGGGGATGATCTGGCGGCGCGCCGGAATGGCGGGTTTCGCCTCGGCGGTTGGGGCAGGCGCCGGACGCGCCGGCTCGGTCTTAGGTGCGGGTTTGGGTTTGGCCTCGGCCTTGGGGGCGGGTGCCGGTTTTTCTTTCGGTTCCGCCTTGGCCGGGGATGCGCCTGTTGCCCGGTTGGACAAGCCCAGGCGATGCACCTTGCCGATCACCGCATTGCGGGTCACGCCACCCAGTTCCTTGGCAATCTGGCTGGCCGACTGGCCCTCGCCCCACATCTTCTTCAGCAGTTCTACGCGCTCGTCTGTCCAGGACATCGTTTGCCTTTCAAAAGCGGAAAGCGGCCCCGGATTCGGGCCGCCTTGGGAATTCGTCTCAGCCCCCTATTCTAAACACTGCAGCCCGAGTTACAAGCAGTCTTCGAATCAGTTTGAGGGCATAGCATGCAGAATCCGGCAGATCAGGTTGAACGTCGCTTTGGTACGGTCAACTGGATGGGGCTTTATACGCTGGCACAGCGCGAGACCCTGCGCTTTCTGGCGGTCTGGACCCAGACCGTACTGGCGCCGCTGGTGACGGCAGGGTTGTTCCTGCTGATCTTCACCATCGCAATCGGCCCAAGCCGGCCCGATGTCATGGGCGTCCCATTTGTGATGTTTCTGGCCCCGGGGATCATGATGATGACAGTGATCCAGAACGCCTTTGCCAACACCTCATCTTCAATGGTGATCGCCAAAGTACAAGGTAATATCGTTGATACTTTGATGCCGCCACTATCACCGCTTGAGATTCTTTTAGGCTATCTGGCGGGTGGCATCGCCCGTGGAGTGATGATTGCGCTGGTGATCTCAATTGCGTTGCTGGTTTTCCTTTCCATCGCGCCTCAGCACCCGCTGATTGCATTGATCTTCATCGTTCTGGGAGGCGCCTTCATGGGCGCGCTGGGCCTGTTTGCCGGTATCTTTGCCAACAAGTTCGACCAGATGGCCGCGATCACCAACTTCATCGTCACGCCGTTGGCCTTCCTGTCGGGCACATTCTACTCGGTCGAGGCGCTGCCCCCGGTCCTGAACCGTCTGACCCACCTAAATCCGGTATTCTATCTGATCGACGGGCTACGCTATGGAATGATCGGAGTGTCGGACAGCTCTCCGTGGCTGGGCATGGCGGTTTGCGCGGTTGCAACATTTGTGATCGGGGTCATCACCTGGCAGATGCTGCGCACCGGGTACCGGCTCAAGGCTTAACTCGGTTCCACTAACGTTTCGGGTTGCAACGCCAGCCGTGGCCTTCCCAGCCGGGGATGCAGGCGCGCGGCAACGACCCACGCACCAAACAGGGCCATGCCTCCGGCTGCGAAAACCCCAGCCACGGGGGTCGCCAACAAAACAAACGACGCGATGCCGGGTGTCAGAATGCCCGCGACGTCGCGATAGCTGGAATAGATCGCCGACATCTCGGTGCGTTCGGACGGCTTTACCGCCATCAGGAAGGGCAATCCGGCGCAGATATCCAGCACGATCAACCAGGCAGAGCCCAAAACCAGCGCCATAACAGCTGCGACTGGCCAGCCCGCGATGACGCTGGCCAAAACAAAACACCCTCCGGCAGCGGCAAAGCCGATACGGACCGCAACTTTCAAGGACCGGGCCTGCACCCACCGCAGAATCAGCGGTGCAGCCAGCAGCATCGCATTCGTGCACGACAACAGGATGCCGCCCAACTGGTCTCCCAGCCCGTTTTCAATCGCGAAAATGGGCAGATAAACCACGTAAATCCACCACCCGCAGGACCGTATCATCGCAAAAAGATATCCTGCGATCAGACGGGGTTGGGCAAAGAACCGGGGCAGGAAGGCCAATGGGTTCTTGGCTGGTCCACGCGCTTTGGTGATCAGCTTGCCGTTGCCCAGGCGCATCCTCCAGAACAGGGCCAGCATTGCCATCGCCGCAACGGCGCTGATAGCAAACGGGGCAGGGGCCCAGAGCTCCATCAACAGAACGCCCGCAATCGGGCCGCCCGTCCATCCAAGGGCGCTGTAAAACATGCGGCTGGTCTCGCAACGGCCAAGTTCAATCTTGCTGATGTAGTCCAGCACATAGGCATTGAAGCAAACAAAAGTGATAACAGTGGCCACGGTGTTTAGAGCCAGCGCGCTGACGACGGCCTCCGGGCTGCCCTCAATCGCCAGCAAAGCGCTGCCGATGAACATGGCACAACCCACGGAATACGCCCATCTGCGTGGAATGAAACGGATGAGGAAAGGCACCATCAGCCCGACCAGCAACGATATGATGCCAACCAGGAAATACAGGAACGAGACCGAAGACGCGTCCCCCAGCGCCCGATACATCGCCAGCGGAAAGACCGAGATGAGAATGCCGCGCACGATGGCCTCGCTTCCGGCCAGAATTCCGAAGTCGCGGACCGATGGGGCAGGTGCGTGGCGCACCCATTCAGGAATACGGCGCTCGTGCATGGCAAACTCTCAAAACAACTCGGTCCAGAATGCGCCCACTGGATAGCCGTTCATGAAAGTTTGCGACATACAGGTCGCCCCTGAACCGATCTGTCTTTTTTTCAGGGCCGGCGTTGCACCGCTTCGCGCCAGACCAGGATCAGCCCACCAGTCAGGATGGTCGCTGACCCGATCAGGCTGATCCAGCCAGGAATCACATCGAAAACCGCAAAATCGTAAAGGGCGGCGAAGATCAGCGTTGCATAGCTGATCGGGGCCACAAAAGACGCATCTGCCCGCGCCATGCCGTTGACAAAACACGCCTGCGCACAGGCCATCAGGACGCCGATCCCCACCAATGCGCCCCATTGTTGTGGGGTCGGCATCTGAAAGACGAAGCTGACTGCGATCGTGGCGATCACCAACCCCATCGTGTTGTTGATCAGCAATATTTGGACCGGAGGCTCGCGGCCAGACAACTTCTTGATAAAGATCAGCTCCATCCCGATCAGCGCGGCCGCCGCCAGCGCCAAAAGGGCAGCGGGCTGAAAGCTCGCAGGCGTCGGGCGCAGAAGGATCAGCGCGCCGGTCAGGGCAACGGCCGCCGCCATCCAGCGCCATGGGCCAACACGTTCGCCGAGCAGCGGAATGGCCAGAACCATGCCGAAGACGGGGTTCAGAAAGGATATCGCCGTCGCATCCGCCATCGGAATGAAGGCAACCGAGGCGAACATCAACGTCACCCCGGCCCAACCAAAGCTGGTTCGCCCGACATGAAGCCCCCAATGGGGTCGCACCAGCCTCGGTTTCAGGATCGCAACTGCCGACAGGATGACGAGCAGGGCAAACATAAACCGTCCATGACTGATCTGCACCGCATGCAAGGGCGGCCCCAACGCATCCGTCCCCAGCGCTTTGGCCAGCAACGTGGTCGCTGCGATAAAGGCGGTAGCGACAAAGATCAGCGCTGCCGCAAGTGGCGGATTGTGGGGTTTTGGTTCGAACATGGCCCAGCGGTGCGTGGTAGCACAAACTTTGGCAAGCGTAAAATTCGACCTGTGCAAAATATCGGCTTCCCAAGACCTGTAACCGTCGCTATATGGGCAGCCATGATCAAACTCGTGCATATCCAACTGCTCCGACGCCGACGCATCTCTGCGTAACCGGCCTGTTTGATCTCATGTGCCCTCCAATTCGGCACAAACCTCACCAAATCTGTTGACGAACCGGGCCTTCGTGTATCACTCACGAGGCTCATACTACCTGAAAAGGATGATCCCATGATCCCGTCCGTTCTGCCGACCTATAACCGTGCGCCCCTGACATTCGTGAAGGGCGAAGGAGCCTGGCTGACCGAGGCGGATGGCCGACGTTTTCTGGACCTTGGCGCCGGGATCGCGGTGAACGCGCTGGGCCACGCCCATCCGGCGCTGGTGGCCGCACTGACCGAGCAGGCGCATGCGCTGTGGCACGTTTCGAACCTCTACAACATCCCGCAACAGCAGGCGCTGGCGGACA
Organism: uncultured Ruegeria sp.; assembly: GCF_947497005.1. Classification (GTDB taxonomy): domain Bacteria; phylum Pseudomonadota; class Alphaproteobacteria; order Rhodobacterales; family Rhodobacteraceae; genus Ruegeria. The sequence continues at coordinate 74,786 of NZ_CANMFF010000014.1, forward strand.
AGCTGGTCGAACACACCTTCGCGGATACGGTGTTTTTCACCAACTCCGGTACGGAATCCTGCGAACTGGCCGTAAAAATGGCGCGCAAGTATTTCTATGACAAAGGCCAGCCCGAGCGGGTCGAAATCATCACCTTCGACGGCTCCTTCCATGGTCGGTCCTCGGCAGGCATCGCAGCTGCCGGGTCCGAGAAGATGACCCAAGGCTTCGGCCCATTGCTGCCCGGCTTTGTGCATCTGACCTTCGGCGATCTGGACGGCGTCACAGACGCCATTACCGAAAAAACCGCTGCGATCCTGATCGAACCGGTTCAGGGCGAAGGCGGTATTCGCCCCGTTCCTGACGCGGAACTCAAAGCACTGCGCCAGATCTGTGACGACAACGGACTGCTGCTGATCCTGGACGAGGTGCAATGCGGCGTTGGCCGGACCGGCAAGCTGTTCGCGCACGAATGGGCCGGGATCACACCCGACATCATGATGGTCGCCAAGGGCATCGGCGGCGGCTTTCCTCTGGGCGCTGTGCTGGCCACCGAAGACGCGGCCTCTGGTATGACCGCAGGCACCCACGGCTCGACCTATGGCGGCAACCCGTTGGGCTGCGCAGTGGGCTGCGCGGTGATCGATCAAGTTGCGACACCCTCCTTCCTCGAAGGCGTCAACCGCAAGGCCGGGCTTCTGCGCCAAAAACTCGAAGGCCTGATCGCTGAGCACCCCGAAGTTTTCGAAGAGGTACGCGGCTCGGGCCTAATGCTTGGGCTCAAATGCAAGGCAGTCAATATTGACGTGGTCAACGCGGGCTATGACAACCGGGTCATCACTGTCCCCGCCGCCGACAATGTGATCCGTCTGCTGCCGCCGCTGACTCTGACCGAGGATGACATCGCGCAGGCCGTGATCCGCCTCGACAAAGCTGCAAAACAGATCGAAACCCAGCTCGCAACTGCCTGAGCTTCATCTTTTCCCAAATACTCCGGGGGTGTGGGGGCTGGCCCCCACCCGCCATCAGCCAAAAGCGAAGCAAAATGAACCATTTCCTCGACATCCATAAAACCGATGCCACCGACCTGCGGGCCATGATCGATCAGGCAGGTGCGATGAAACAGGCGCGCCTGGGCCGTCCCAAGGCAGCGCTTGACGACGAACAGGCGCTGAAAGACCGCATGGTCGCGCTGATCTTCGAAAAACCCTCAACTCGTACACGTGTCTCCTTTGATGTGGGCGTGCGCCAGATGGGCGGTCAGACCATGGTGCTGTCCGGTAAGGACATGCAATTGGGCCACGGGGAAACCATCGCTGACACCGCTCGGGTGCTGTCGCGCTATGTTGACATGATCATGATCCGGACGTTTGACGAAACCATCCTGACCGAAATGGCCGAATACTCGGACGTGCCCGTCATCAACGGCCTGACTGACCGCACACATCCCTGCCAGATCATGGCCGACGTGCTGACCTTCGAAGAGCACCGAGGCCCCATCGCGGGCAAAAAGGTGGTGTGGACCGGTGATGGCAACAATGTTTGCGCCTCGTTCCTGCACGCCGCTGGCCAGTTCGGGTTCGATCTCACCTTCACCGGCCCGGCCCAGCTTGATCCGGAAGAAGAGTTTATGGGGCTTGCCCGCCAAAAGGGATCGAAAATCGTGATCGAACGGGACCCGCACAAAGCGGTTGAAGGCGCCGATCTGGTTGTTGCCGACACCTGGGTTTCAATGCACGATTCCCAGTCCGCCAAGGAACGGCGGCACAACATGCTGCGTCCCTATCAGGTCAATACCGAGCTGATGTCGCATGCCAAACCAGACGCGTTGTTCATGCACTGCCTGCCTGCCCACCGCGAGGAAGAGGCGACATCCGAGGTCATGGATGGCCCAAACTCGGTCATCTTCGATGAGGCTGAAAATCGCCTGCACGCACAGAAAGCGGTAATGCGCTGGTGTTTGGGTGTCTAACGCCCGATCTCCCAAACCCGCATTTTGGCGAGCGTCAGAACGCTCGCCACCACGACCAGCACGCAAAGAATCGTTTTCGTCATGATCTCCATCGTGCCTTCGATCAGCATCGCATGTACAACGCTGCCTAGGATAGTGACACCGGCCAGCCCCGTGTGACCCAAGCGCCAGATGCGGAACCTCAGTCTCAGGCGTTTACGCAACACCCCCATCATAGCCGCAGCAAACCCGGACCACATGGCGAAAACACCCCAAGCGGAAAAGGGGGTGGCTGACACGAAAAGCAGCGCATCCAGAACGTCCGGTGGGCTCGTGATCCACAAGCCACCGACGTGGATCAGAATGGCTGCAACAAGCGCAAGACCGCACTTCTTGTGCCAATGACGACTGGTCACCGGTTTCAGCCCTGGCAACCAGCGCCCAGCCAGCAAGGGTTGCATCAGCAAAAGGCACATTCCGATGATACCCGCAAACCCTGCAAGGATGTAAACCGGCTGACGCCAAGCCAGATAGGGGCTGAAGGCTGCCGCAATGATCGGCACCAGAAGAACGGCGATCAATACCGCCCAGATCGCAATGCGCCTCAGCACGTATCAGACTGGCTGCAACACGAAATGCGCGGCAAGGGTCTTGTCCTTCGCACTCGACATCACCGGACGTAGGAACACCGGCGCAAACTCATCGCTGTCATAAGCCAGATGTCCATGCGGCTGCCCGAAGGCGGGCACGATCTGCGGCATCTCCAGCCGGAACTCTCCGTTCGCGTCGGTCAGTGTTGCTCCGTGGCTTTGGGGATCGCGCTCATGGCCTTCAGTCGTATGTGCCCAAATCTGAATGCGCTGTCCGGGCAGGGGCGTGCCATCGCCAGCACGTCGCACCGTGCCTGTCATCCAGAACCCACCGCCGCCAATCCGATCTACGATCGGCGCACCGGCGCGATAGTTGTTGGAGCCGCCCCGCATTGATGGGGTTGGGGCAAGGCCACTGGCTTGCGCAGGCACAATCAGGCCGGTTGCCCCGGAAGCAAGGGCTGCACCACCCACAACCATCAGCGAACGACGAGAAAATAGAACACCACTCATGCCAACATCTTTCCTGTGACAGTTTTTGTTGCCCGATAAATGCCGGGCGGCCTTGCTGCAGAAAGATAGCACAATTGAAACACATTCCGAGGCCGCGCCATAAATTGTGATTTGTACCGGTTGGCCCGTGCTCAGGTGGCTTATGCCGGACGCAGAAGGATGAACATAAACGTGAAACCCGCACTGACTTGTGCGAAAATGCGAATAGATTTCGTGAAAACGGCTTTAAATCCTGCATAGGTGAACCGTACGCCGCCAACCATAGGAGCGTAGCAATGAGCTGGAATCCAACCCATGGCCCCGACTGCCTGTCCGACAATGCAGCCCTCGACACATTGATCATCCCCCGTGCCCGCGATCTGGGCGGATTCGAAGTGCGCCGGGCGCTGCCTTCGGTCAAACGCCAGCTGGTTGGCCCGTTCATCTTTTTTGACCAGATGGGCCCCGCCGAATTCATTACCGACGGTGGTATTGACGTGCGACCACACCCGCATATTGGGCTGGGCACTGTCACCTACCTGTATCAGGGAGAGTTTGAACACCGCGACAGCCTTGGCACGCATCAGATGATTTATCCGGGTGAAGTCAACTGGATGGTTGCTGGCCGTGGCGTGACTCATTCCGAACGCACCAGTGACGAGACGCGTGGCAAGAAGCACAGCCTGTTTGGCATCCAGACATGGATCGCCTTGCCCGAAGCGCAAGAGGATATGGAGCCGGACTTTGAACATCACAAACAGACCGCGCTGCCGCATATTCAGGACGCAGGCGTCAGTGCCCAGCTGATCCTGGGCTCGGCCTATGGCGAGACCAGCCCGGTCACTATGCTCTCGGAAACCTTCTATCTGGATGTGCAGTTTGAACCCGGCGCGTCCTTCCCGCTGCCAGATGATCATGAAGATCGCGGGGTCTATGTCACGCAAGGCTCGGTTGAAATCGCAGGCGACACGTTCGACGAGGGCCGAATGATGGTGTTCCGCCCCGGTGACAAGCTGTCGGTCAAGGCGGGCCCTCTGGGCGCCAGGCTGATGCTGCTGGGCGGCGCGACCCTGAATGAGGACCGCTATATCTGGTGGAATTTCGTCTCGTCTTCGAAGGAAAAGATCGAAACCGCAACCCGTGAGTGGAAAAGCGCCGATTGGGCCAATGGTGCGTTCCACCTGCCACCGGGTGATGATCAGGAATTTATCCCTATTTCCGAAGAGCTTGAGCGCACAAAGCCCCGACTAGCGCGCTGACACTCGCCGTCTTGGTCGGGTGGGCTTGTGTAACGGGCCGTTTGCGGTGATCCTTTCGGTATACCGGAGGGGGTATCATGAAACTTGTCCTCGCAGGCGCGGGCAGCATTGGCTGCTACTGTGGTGCCTTGCTGGCCCGCTCGGGGCACGCCGTGACCCTGCTGGGCCGTGCCCGTGTGCTGGACCCGATCCGAGAGCACGGGCTGACAGTCACAGACTTTGATGGCCTTGATTACACTGTTCCGACCGGGTTTTTGACACTTACCGAAGATCCGGCTTGTCTTGGTCAGGCCGAACTCGTTATCGTGACCGTCAAATCGGGTGCTACGACGGACATAGCCGGACAAATTGGCGCCATGGCACCTCAGGATGCGCCAGTCCTGTCCTGGCAAAACGGGATCGATGCCGCCATAACACTGCGCGACGCGCTGCCAGGGCGCGATGTACGGGCCGGAATGGTTCCCTTTAACGTCGTACCAACCGGCCCTGCCACCTATCACCGGGCCACGTCGGGCGAGATCGTCATCCAGAATGGCCCCGGCGATCTGGACGCGCATCTCAGCGTCGCGGACCTTCCCGTCACGCCAAGCGACCAGATTGAGGCCGTGCAGTGGGGCAAGCTGGTGATCAACCTGAACAACGCGCTCAATGCCTTGTCAGGTCTAACGCTTGTGAAACAGCTGATGAACCGCGAGTGGCGCAACCTCATGGCGGATCAGATGACCGAGGCGTTATCCGTGCTCAAGGCGGCTGGGTACCCCGTGGCCTCGACCACGCCGCTCCCGGCCTGGATGACCCCGCATATTCTGCGACTGCCGACACCGCTGTTTACCCGGATTGCAGCCCGGATGCTGACAATCGACCCCAGCGCGCGCACATCCATGGCCTATGATCTGATGGCAGAACGCCAAACGGAAATTGACAGCCTGCAAGGTCATATCATGCAGCTGGGCCACAAAACCGGAATACCGACGCCCATTTGTACGCAGGTGTCCGATCTGATCAAACATGCGCCCGATCATCCGCTATCTCCGGAACAGATACGGCTCTGACCACATAGGTCAGACGAAAGCCGTCAGCATCCAGTAGATTGCGGCCGACATGGTTGCGGCAGCTGGCACAGTCACGATCCAGGCCGCCACGATCGTCATGAAATGCGACCGCCGTACCAACTTGCGCCGTCTGTATTCTTCCGGGGCAAGCCTGCGGGGCATCTCGCGCTGAGAATTGGTCTGCTTCCGCCGACGATCTGAGTGCCATTCGCGGTAGAAGCCGACGCCAAAGACCGCACCAACGGCAATATGGGTCGAGCTGACCGGCAGGCCCAGCCAACTGGCCACAATGACCGTGATTGCCGCCGACAGCGCTACACAAAAGGCACGCATCGGGTTCAGTTTTGTGATCTGGCTGCCCACCATCCGGATCAGCTTGGGGCCGAAAAGGAACAGACCAAATGAAATTCCGAACGCGCCGATGATCATCACCCACAGAGGGATCGAAACCTTCGTCGCGAAATCCCCGAACTCTGCCGCATGAACAATCGCCGCCAACGGACCAACCGCATTGGCCACGTCATTCGCGCCATGGGCAAAGCTCAGAAACGTGGCCGAGATGACCAAAGGCAGGCCAAATAGGGTTTTCAGCGACCGCGTCCGGTTCTCCAGCCCTTCAGATTTGCGCCGCACCCAGGGTACGGTGACGGACCAGGCCAGCAGACCCGCGCCCAACCCGATCAGCAGTGCCATCTCCAGATCAACATTAACGATCCGCTTCAGGCCTTTGACAGACAGATAGGTGGCAAAGGCCCCTGCCATCACCGCCACAAGGATGGGAACCCATTTGCGGGCTGCAGCAATCTTGTCGTCCTGATACTGGATCTTGACTTTGATCAACGCCAGAAAACCCGCCGCAACCACGCCCCCAAGTACCGGAGAGATCACCCAACTGGCCGCAATTGCGCTCATCGTGCCCCAGCTCACCGCGCTCAGGCCTGCTGCTGCAACCCCGGCACCCATGACCCCGCCCACAACCGAATGCGTGGTCGAGACCGGCGCACCGAGCCAGGTCGCCAGATTGACCCACATGGCCGAAGAGATCAAAGCCGCCATCATGGCCCAGATGAACACATCGCTGTTCTGCACCGAGGCCGGATCGATGATCCCCTTGGAGATGGTCGAGACCACATCACCCCCGGCCAGCAATGCGCCCGCGCTTTCGGCAATGGCGGCAATCAAAATGGCGCCACCCATGGTCAGCGCGTTTGCTCCAACCGCCGGACCCATGTTGTTGGCCACATCATTGGCGCCGATATTAATCGCCATGTAGGCCCCAAACGCAGCCGCCGCGACGACAATATAATTGCCATCCGCCTGACCAAACAGAACGGCTGCTGTCAGCCCGGCTAGCGCCATGAAAGCCAGCGCAATGCCCGGTGCCAACATCGGGCGCGCCACATGCGTATTTGCGGTTTCGACGCGCGAAATCCGATTCAGGTCGCTGTCCAGCGCTTGCCAGCGTGGTTTTGGGTTTGTGTCAGACATTGGCTTGGCCGGATTTTGGAAGATCGCACGCACCTAACGATTTCCTTTTCAAGGAGCAAGCTGGGCGCGATCAAATTGTCGCGAATTCGTTATAGTTGGCGGAGCAAGGCCTGCAATTCGGGTTCCCTTACACGCGTGGCCGCGTCAGCCGGTGAAAACCAGTTGCGCTCGCGCTGATCGGCTTCGGGATATTCCTCGGCCAATGCACGCACCGAAATCCGATACACGTTGGTCAAAACCGGCTGCGCTGATCCGTCCTTGAGGATCTTGTCATATGTGAAGCGGCCGAAGGGATCATTGTGAACGGCATCCGCGCGCACCCCGGCCTCTTCCCAGGCTTCCTGCAGGGCAGTTTCCGCACCATTCAGGCCATCGATTGGCCAGCCTTTTGGAATGATCCAGCGTCCGGTATCCCGGCTGGTGATCAACAAAACCTCTTCATGATCTTCCTGGATACGCGTGCACAGAGCGGCAAACTGCACCCGTCGGGGGCGCAAGAATAGAGGTCGCCCGACCTCTTCCCAGATATTTCGCAGCCATACACTCATAAGTGGCTCGTCAATCCAATTCCTGTTTTGGCAATGGGTGCGACATAACAGTGGAAAAGGTGAATTTCAATTTAACCTTCCAAAATTTTCCTGATTTTGACTGATTTTGGGGGTAAAACTAAGAATTTTGTGGGTTTTGAGTCGCATTTATGGAGTTTTGGCAAACAACTAATCGCGCCTTCGCTTGACCCTCAGCGTGGGGTCGGCCTGTGTCGGATCTTCGGGCCATGGATGTTTGGGGTATTGCGCGCGCATATCTTTGCGCACATCCGCGTAAGAGCCCGCCCAAAATCCCGGAAGGTCGCGCGTGATCTGGATCGGGCGCTGCGCGGGTGACAGCAGGGTGATCTTCAAGGGTTGACCGCCGACCGCCGGATGCCGGGTCACGCCGAACACCTCCTGCAACCGGACCGAGATTTCAGGCACCGCCGCGCTGTAATCTATCGGCACCTTGCGCCCCAGAGGCGTTTGGAACGATCCCGGCGCGCGCCTGTCCAATTCCTGCGTCTGCGCCCAATCCAGCCGTGCACGCAGGGCAGGCAACAGGTCGAACCGCTTCCAGCCCTCTGCATTCTTTACACCTGACAGCATGGGTAGCAGCCAGTCGTCCAATTCGGTCATCAGGCCCTCGATCGAGAAATCGGGCAGGTTAATCCCGTCCGCACGCACCAGCTCGACCCGGGCCGCCAACCGCGCCGCGGCGCCGTCCAGCCGCAAACCCAGATCGCGCACCCCGTCCAGCATCGCCCGCGCCACGTCTTCGTCCGGGACGTCCTTCCAGATGCGGTCATCCAACGTGATTGCACCGAACCGCTCCTGTTGCCGCGACACAACCCGCCGGTCGCGTTTTGACCACGCACAACTCTCGACCCATTTGATCTGATCCGCGAACTGATCGCGGATTTCCCGTTCCGAGATCTGGGCGGCCATCCGCACCTTGGCCTCACGCGGGTTCCCGTCGGTGTCAGTAACAACCAGAAACGGGGCGTTGGCCAACGTGTCGCTACTGTCCAGACCAACACCTTTTCCACCCGACAGTACGTAACGCGGCGCATCGCCCTTGCGTCGTTGCCCGATGCGGTCAGGATAAGCGAGGGCGGCCATGGCGGCGGGGCTCACGTCAGCAGAGTCGCCCGTGGCCTGTTTCCGCAGCCGTTTGGCTTCGGAATTTATCCGATCCACGGCACCCATGTTTACCTGCCAGACGCGGTTGCGTTGAAAGGCCCGGACGTCCCGCAGCGCCTCTTGCCGCAAGGCGATATCCACCGGGGCACCACGCAGAGGGTCACGTTCGGCCATCAATGCGGCCAGAGGCGCGGCCTTTGGCCCGGCACGCACAAGCATATGCCCCAACCGGGGATGCAAGGGCAGCGCGGCCAGCGCCCGACCGTGTTCGGTGATCCGCCCCTTCTCATCCAGTGCGCCTAGCATTTTCAGCAACACACGTGCCTCGGCCATCGTTCCTTCGGGTGGCGGTGTCAGAAAGGCGAGGTCGGTGGTGGCAGCGCCCCATAGGGCCAGCTCCAGCGCCAGTCCGGTCAAGTCCGCAGCCTCGATTTCGGCAGGCGGATAGGCGGCCAGTGCACCTTCCTCACCTTTCGACCAAAGCCGGTAACAAACCCCTTCTGCTACACGTCCCGCACGGCCTGCACGCTGGGTGGCCTCGGCCCGTGTCACCCGTTCAGTCACCAGCCGCGACATGCCCGATCCCGGATCAAACCGCGCCCGTCGGGCCTGCCCCATGTCCACCACGACCTTGATATCGGGGATGGTCAGCGAGGTTTCGGCAATCGATGTCGCCAGCACCACTTTGCGGCCTTGTTCAGCAGGGGCAATCGCCGCACGCTGTGCTGCAAAAGGCATGGCACCAAACAGCGGGCGCACCACGCAACTATCGGGCAAACATCCGCTCAGCGCACCTTCTGCTCGCCGAATCTCACCTTCGCCTGGCAGAAAAACCAGCACCCCGCCGCCTGCCTTACGCGTTTCGCGCTCGGCCTGCGTCACCAGATCGATCAGCGCATCCAACCGTCGCGCTTGCGCGCCCAAAGGTCGTTCCAGCCAGCGCGTCTCAACCGGAAAGCTGCGCCCCTCTGACGTGACCAACGGTGCTGTCATCAACTGGCCAACGGGGTCTGCATCCAGCGTCGCGGACATGGCCAGCAAAATCAGATCGTCCCGCAGCACACCCGTCACCTCGAGGCACAAGGCCAACCCCAGATCGGCGTTCAGCGATCGTTCGTGGAATTCGTCAAAGATCACCGCGCTGACGCCGGGCAGATCCGGATCGGATTGCAGCATCCGCGTCAGGATGCCTTCGGTCACCACCTCGATCCGGGTGTCCTTTGACACTTTTGCATCGCCCCGCACGCGGTAACCAACGGTTTGGCCGACACGTTCACAGAGGGTCTCCGCCATCCGCTCGGCCGCGGCCCGTGCCGCCAGCCGCCGAGGCTCCAGCATCACGATCTTGCCGTCGCACAATCCCGCCTCGAGCATTGCCAGAGGCACCCGCGTGGTCTTGCCCGCCCCGGGCGGCGCCTGCAGCACTGCACGTCCATGCGCACGCAGCGTGTCCAGCAGTTCGGGAATGGCGTCGTCGATGGGCAGGCGTATTGTCATCCGGCCCTTATCCGCCATCGCGCAGGTGGCGTCCAGTTCCCCGCAGTTGTAGGCTGCCTGCTCGCGCACGAAATGACGCAGCTTCTGCATTGATCGCATTTCCTGCCACCTCCGGTCTGGACAAACGCCCCCGGAGCACGGCAACTATCCTTGCCTCAAGGATCGGGACAGGAATGCAGACAGACAGCCTTAGCGACAGGATTTTGAAGGGCGAGCGCCGGGCGCTGGCGCGCGCAATCACTCTGGTGGAAAGCAACCGCACTGATCATCGTGCTCAGGCCAGCGCGCTTTTGGCACAGCTTGCCGGATCGGGGCGGCAGGCGCTGCGGATCGGTCTGTCGGGTACTCCGGGTGTTGGGAAATCCACCTTCATCGAAAGCTTTGGCATGAAGTTGACGGGGCAGGGGCTACGCGTCGCGGTTCTGGCGGTCGATCCCAGCTCGGCCCGTTCGGGTGGTTCGATTCTGGGGGACAAGACCCGGATGGAACGCCTGAGCCGGGAAAAGAACGCTTTCATTCGGCCATCGCCCAGCCAAAGCCACCTTGGCGGCGTTGCCCGACGTACCCGTGAAGCCATCGCCCTGTGCGAGGCCGCAGGCTATGACGTAGTGCTGATAGAAACTGTAGGCGTGGGGCAATCGGAAACGGTGGTGTCCGAGTTGTCAGACCTGTTCCTGCTGCTGCTGGCCCCGGCTGGCGGTGATGAATTGCAGGGCGTCAAACGAGGCATCATGGAAATGGCGGATATTATTCTGATCAACAAGGCGGATGGCGACCTGAAGGCCACGGCGACACGGACCTGTGCCGATTATGCAGGCGCACTGCGTCTGTTGCGTAAACGCCCACAGGACCCCAAATTCTTTCCCAAGGCTATGACCGTATCTGCAGTCGAAGAGCAGGGGCTTGAACAGGCCTGGGACGAGATGCAGTCCCTGATCCAATGGCGTCGCGACAATGGTATTTGGGAGGCCAACCGTGCCGCGCAGGCACGTTACTGGTTCGATCAGGAGGTGCGTCACGCCCTTCTTGCCCGCCTTGACACGCCGCAAGCCAAGGCCGAGATGGAACGACTGAACGCCGAGGTTTCGGCCGGACATCTGAATCCCGTCAGCGCGGCCGAGGAGCTGCTCAGTACGCTGACCTGAAAAGGCCGAAAGGGGCAGGGTTTCTCAGGCCCGCGCAAAATGAAAGATTTCGCGCAGCCTGTCTTGACCCTCCCTGTGATTCCCACTACACGCATCCAACCAGTTTTCGGGCGCGACTTCGGGTTGTGCCCCTTGTGATTTGGCCGAGGGCTTTGTGCCCGGCCTCCAGATACAAAGGAATAAACCATGTCGCGCCGTTGCGAACTGACCGGAAAAGGCCCGATGACTGGCAACAATGTCAGCCACGCCAAAAACAGAACTCGTCGTCGTTTTCTGCCAAACCTGAACGACGTTACCCTGCAGTCCGAGACTCTGGGTCGCGGTGTTAAGCTGCGCATCTCGGCCGCTGCCCTGCGTTCGGTTGACCACCGTGGTGGTCTGGACGCGTTCCTGGCCAAAGCCAAGGACGATGAACTGTCGGCGAATGCTCTGAAAGTGAAAAAGGAAATCGCCAAGGCACAAGCCACGGCCTAAGCCTTTTCGCTTATGGAATTTCAGGCCCCGTACCCTTGTGGCGCGGGGCTTTTTCTTTTTGAGCCGCCTGTTACTGCCTTACATTGTTTTCAATTTCGAAATTATTTTTCGCTATTGGTGAATTGCTTCACATACGGAATTCCGAATCTGACCTAGGGTCACTGTCATTCATCAGGCGGGGGCCACATTATGACGTTAAAAAGTTTCTACCTTTTCCTGTTCCTAGCCGCGGTTTTTCGCAAAGCAATTTCGGCTTGCACGCGGATGCAGCGCAGGGTGAACCGGTCCCACACCAGCTTCAATACAAGCAAGGTGAAAAGACCGGAAATAGACTACTGAAATCAGCTTCAAGCGCGACCCTTTGGCGCTTGAAGCCACTCTGCTGACTGACCTATACCGGGGTCAGAATGAGACCTGCAATAGCCAGATTCCTGCCCTACATTTTGTCCGTGCTTTTGGTTCTGACCGGGCAGGGCATCGCTGTTTCGCGTGGCATGGAAAGGGCAGTTGGTCAGATGGTGCTGTGCACGGGCGCCGGGCCAGTCGTTGTCTATAAGGACGAAGACGGACAACCTACTGCACCGCCACACTACTGCCCGGATTATGCGCTGTCCCTGATGGGCGCGATTGCCGTACCCGCCACATCCTTGCCGACAGCGCCGGAGCTGACGCAACCTGTACCGCTGAGGCATCTGGGCGACCAAATCGCTTTGCCGGTCCCCGGAACCTCGGCCCGCGCGCCGCCTGTATATGTTTGAAAACAAACCATTTTCAATCCTAAAACACAGGAGAGGCACGATGTCCCTCAAAACCACTCTGCTTGCAACTCTGGCCGCTGTAACATTGGCCATCCCCGGTTTTGCCGAAGGCACCATCACAGTTGATGACGCCTATGCCCGGTCGTCGGGCAAAACCGCCAAAGCCGGCGCCGCGTTCATGATGATCCAGAATCAGGGCGATACAGACGACCGTTTGATTGGCGTGACGTCTGAAGCCGCCGCTCGGGTTGAGCTGCATACGCATAAAGTCGATGACAACGGCGTGGCCAAGATGGTGCATGTCGAAGAGGGCTTTGCGATTCCGGCAGGCGAGACCCACATGCTGAAACGCGGTGGTGACCATGTGATGTTCATGGGGCTGACCGCTCCGTTTGAACAAGACGCCACGGTTCCGGTAACGCTGATCTTTGAAAAGGCTGGTGAGGTCGAGATCGAAATCCTCGTCGATCTGAAGCGTTAGGACAAGGGCGGCCACGGATCACATTCGAACTAAGGCAACACCTGTCTTCGGGCCGCGCTGCGGCCGTCATCCATATGTCAGGCCGGGCATTGCCCGGCCTGATAGCGTTGTGACAAGTGCTGGTACTATTTGTTGATGGTTTTCATGCCGACACGGTCGCCGGCCTGTCGGAACCGGGAGGCCAGCCAGAACATGACGGCTGCCATGGCCAGAGCTGAAAACGCGATGCCCCATCCCAATGCAACAAGTGCGACTGTCGGCCAGATCATCAAAATAAGCCCGACGACAAGCGCAACGAACCCTGAGACACGCATGGATCCGCGTTGCGGGTCTCTTTCTTGCATCTGCCCTGCGGCCGCCAGTGAGCCGATTCCGATGATCAGCGCCCACGCGCCCATCAGGAAAAAGGCCAGTTTGACCGTACCTTCCGGCCAGATCAGCAGAATAAGCCCGATCAGCAGTGCGCCAATCGCCGCGCCGCCCAGCACGCCGCGTCGTCCGACCCCCAAAAGCGTCAGGCCGCCATCGAGGATCAGCAGCACACCGACCAGTCGCAACAGGATTGCAATGCTGCCCGACGGCCAGAACAGGGCGGCAATGCCGACAAGTCCTGCCAGAATCCCGCGCAGCAGAAAGGTCCACCACAGGCTGGAAAGCTGCTCTCCCAGCATGTCGCGCCCGGCCATGCTGTCTTCTTCCAGAATTTCACCGGTCCGGGGATCTTGATCGGTCATGGCTGGTCCTCCAGTCGTTTCGGATATAGTTTACACAAATTAAACCAGCGTTGTCTGCACCTTAAGAGTGTCGCGTAAACAATTGCCCGACCCATCGCGGAACCGTTTGCGTGGCCTGGCCGATGACCCTCTCGTCAAACCCGGATGCACCCAGCGACGGTTCCAGATTGATTTCGATCGTCCGTGCGCCCGCCGCTTGTGCTTCGTGCACAAAGGCCGCTGCCGGATAAACCTGACCCGAGGTGCCAATAGCGGCAAAAAGAAACGCGCTGGCCAGATGATCGTAAATCTCGTCCATGAAATACGGCATCTCGCCGAACCAGACCACATCGGGCCTGGCCGTAGGCTGCGCGCAGGCAGGGCAGGGCTCCCCTACCGCCATCTCAGACGGGGCAGTCCAGCGATGACCGCAAGCCGAACATAAGGCGCCCGCCAACGTTCCGTGCATGTGGATGACATCCGTCGCGCCACCCGCCTCATGCAGACTGTCCACGTTCTGGGTCACGATCACAACCTCTCCGGGCCAGTCCCGTTGCAATCGGGCCAGTGCTTCGTGCGCAGCATTGGGCTGAACTTTGGCGGCCTGAACACGGCGCGCATTGTAAAACCCCTGAACCAGTGCCGGGTCGCGCGCGAACCCGTCCGGTGTCGCGACATCCTCGATCCGGTTTTGCGCCCATAACCCACCCTCGTCGCGAAAGGTGCTCAGCCCGCTTTCGGCCGAAATTCCGGCTCCGGTCAGAATGACGATCTTTTCCATTTCCCCGCCGCGCGGTACACCATTACGCATGTCACACCGTATCCTCTTTGTCTGTTTGGGCAATATCTGCCGTTCGCCTGCTGCCGAGGGCGTATTTCGCGCCCGTGCGCCGCATCATGTAACCGATAGTGCCGGAACCATGGGCTGGCATGCAGGCAACCCGCCTTATAGTCCAATGCAAGTGGCGGCGAAGGGCAGAGATATCGACCTCAGCGATCTGCGCGCCCGTCAGTTCTGTGCCGCTGATTTCGACCGGTTCGACCTGATCATCGGCATGGACGCCAACAACATCGCCGATATCGAGGACCTGCGCCCAATGGGCAACGATACCCCGGTGCACCTGTTGACCGCTTTCGCGCCCGAAACCGGGGCGGATCATGTGCCTGACCCGTATTACACAAGGAATTTCGATGGCGCGCTAGACCTGATCGAAGCAGCGGTCGAAGGCCTTACCGCGCATCTGGACGCTTAACCGCCGATCACCCGCAGCGGTCCGTTCAGCCAGGGCAGTTTGGCCAGCGCCGGATCCAGGATCTGTTTCTGCATCAGGCGGCGCGTCATGCCTGCAACCTCTTGGGGTACCTGATCAGACCAGTCTGTTCGAGCCAACAGAGAAATTGTACGTGAGAAATCACCGAACGGGGCAGGGTGGGCCTCCAGCCCCTCATGGAACCGCGCCGCGCGCATGAAGCCTAGCGGCGTCGTGATTGCCCAGCCAAGGCCGCGCGCAACCATTGCCATCAGCGCCATGTGCGAGCCGATCTCAAAGCGTTCCTCAAACTGCTGCGACCCGCGTGCAAGATGCGCCTCGATCTGGCGGCTGATCAGTTGCTCGCGCGCATAGCGCAGAAACGGTAGCCTCTCTTGCGCGGCCTCGACGCCACCGGCCCCCTGTGGGGCCACCAGAATGAACGGATCACGGACCAGAGGGTATTCAACCACCCCATCCAGAACCTCGCCGCTATGAGCGGTGACAGCCATATGTAATCGTTGCTCGTCCAACGCTTCGAACAGATCGAGGCTCGACAAGGTGATCAGCTTGAAATTTGACCGGGTCAGGCTGTCGGCCAGCAACGTGGCCAGCCGCGGCGTCAGATCATTGTCAAAATCGTCGATCAACCCGATGGAGAGCGTGGTCAGATGCCCCAGATCCATGACCGACAGCTCGCTTTGCGCCATCTGCAACTCGGCCAGCACTGTCTCGGCCCGCGCCAGAAAGCTGCGCCCGGCCTGCGTCAGCCGCATCGGTCGACGCCCGTGGTCCACAAGTTCGGTTCCCAGCGCCTTTTCCAGATTACGCAATTGCTGGCTGACCGACGGCTGGCTGAGCCCGGTGATCTCGGCCGCCTGCGCCACCGATCCCGTCCGCGCCAGCGCCTCGAACACTTCAAGGCCTCGCAGGGTCAGCCCTTTCATAATCATACAAAATCCCTTTCGCTGCGCCTTTCTGGGGCGCAGCGTGGATCAGGTCAAGCGTTCTGAACGGGTTAGCTGCAGATCGCCTTCGCCATCTGACCGAAGTTCTGATACCGATCCCACAGCGCATCATCGCGCGCGGTTTTCGACATCTTCAACTCCTGCGCCTGATGCGGATCGCTAAACCACTTCGAGACGGTCTTCTGATCGCTGCGGGTCAGCGCCTGATTGGCAACCCGCTGAATGCAGTTGCACCGATCCCGTGTCGCCGCCGACCGGTCTGAAGCCAGACACGCCCGTTTGATCTGCGCCGCGTCCGCAACCGGAGCCACCGCCGTAAGCGATGCCGCACAAAATGCGATGAGGAGGAACTGTTTCATACTCGAGCCTCGTTTTTTGCCTGCCCGGACGGGTCTGACGCCCCTCTCGGTCTGCGGCGGAGTATGAATCAAACGGGGGGAGGGATCAATTGTTTTGACAGGCAAATCAAACGGTGTTGATTTGGCGTGACGCAGAACGACAGATTGAGGTGTGTCAGTAACGAAATTGAGCAGTCAAATCATGGGGTAGGACAGTGAATTCGATCAAGACACTCTTTTTAACAGCCGCCATTTGCCTGTCTTCGATAGCGGTCATTTCGGAAGCTGGTTCTTTGCAAGGCGAAGACGCGCCGGAGTTCCAGGGTGCGGTTCGGGCGTGGTTGGATGGCGACGATTTACGCGCGTTGCAAGATTTGTCTGAGCAGGCTCAACAGGGAAACGCCGCGGCTCAAATACTGCTCGCGAGCATCGCAAGCCGGAGCAGTTTTCATTCTCACGTAACCGCAGATATGGATCGAAAAGAACGCATTGAACTTCTGCGCAAGTCAGGAGGCTTATCCGGCAAAACTTGGCTGACCGAAGCGCAGAATTCAGAGCCTTTGGCACTGGCACTTCTTCAAGCTTCAAGAATAGGAGAGAAAGCTCCGGCAATTGCTGCGCTGGTGGAATTGGGTGAACCACAGACGGCGATGATTGCCGCTCAATCCATGCTTTTGAACGGCAAAGCGGGAGAGCTGATTTCTGTCTTGCAAGGGCTTGATGGCAAGCTTCCCAAAGAAGCCGATGTTTTGTTAGTTTGGGCGTTGTTTCAAGCATCGCAGGGCTCAGCCAATCGCTATGCCGGTTCTGCGCGAGTAGCTGGCACGCTTTCGGGCGATGAGCGATTTCTTGAATCTGAATTGGCGTGGGGTGCGTTCACTCCAAGAGAACTAGTAGAAAATTCGGACGTTCGTGAAGCAGCGACTAGATTGAGCGGAGAGATAGAGGCTTGGACACCCATTCGGAACTTCTGCAGTGAACACTGCTCGGGCGAAGTGTCTGTCTGCACAGCCACTGGGGCTACCTTGCTATCCTCACCTTTCACTCCGAGAAGTCCGCTTCAGGGTCTGATTTCCAATGAGCGATATTGGGCAAGTGAACGCATTGAAGGCGACGTTGTTCGTTCAATTGTCGATCTCAGACAATGGAACTCTGATCTAGGCGTAACTTACAACCACTGTTTCATGTCCAATATGCAGAAACTTCAACATCAGCATCTGCCGTAGCAGGGCGTGTAGCACCATTGCATTGTCGAGTTGAGCCTGAAATCGATCTCGGGCTACCCCTCGCTTTTTCGTCCAATGCAAAGTGAGGCTACTTTGGTCTTGGCAACTCGTCTTGTACCATTGACCACAGCCCATTTCCGACGCATATCCCCAACCCATGACAAACCTCGCTCATATCCGCAATTTCTCCATCGTCGCGCATATCGACCATGGCAAATCCACCCTTGCTGACCGGCTCATCCAAGAGACCGGAACGGTCAAGGATCGCGACATGAAAGAACAGCTGCTCGACAGCATGGATATCGAGCGCGAGCGTGGCATTACCATCAAGGCCAACACGGTCCGCATCGACTATACCGCCGACAATGGCGAGAATTACGTGCTGAACCTGATCGACACCCCCGGCCACGTGGATTTTGCCTATGAGGTCAGCCGGTCCATGCGCGCGGTCGAGGGCTCGCTGCTGGTTGTGGACTCGACGCAAGGGGTCGAAGCGCAGACGCTGGCGAATGTGTACCAAGCCATCGACGCCGATCATGACATCGTGCCCGTGCTGAACAAGATCGACCTGCCTGCCTCCGATTGTGACCGCGTGGCCGAACAGATCGAGGATGTGATCGGCATCGACGCATCTGAGGCCATTCAGGTCAGCGCCAAGACCGGGCAGGGCATCCATGAGACGCTGGAATCCATCGTCACTCACCTGCCAGCGCCCAAAGGCACGCTTGACGCGCCGCTCAAGGCGATGCTGGTGGATTCCTGGTACGACGCCTATCTCGGTGTCATCGTTCTGGTCCGCATCATGGACGGTACGCTGAAAAAGGGCATGCGGGTCAAGTTCATGTCGAACAACACCCTGCACCATGTCGACCGCGTTGGCGTCTTCCGCCCCGAGATGGAGATGGTGGACTCGCTTGGCCCCGGTGAGATCGGCTTTCTCACCGCCTCGATCAAACAGGTCCGCGACACCCGTGTCGGTGACACCATCACCAATGACCGCAACGGCACCGAAGTGGCGCTGGATGGTTTCAAACCCGCGCAGCCGGTGGTGTTCTGTGGTCTGTTCCCCGTGGACTCCGCCGAATTCGAAGACCTGCGCGACGCGATCGACAAACTGGCCCTTAACGACGCCAGCTTCAGCTTTGAAATGGAAACCTCTGCCGCGCTTGGTTTTGGTTTCCGGTGTGGCTTCCTTGGGCTGCTGCACCTTGAGGTGATCCGCGACCGTATTGAGCGCGAATATGATATCGAGCTGATCACCACCGCGCCGTCGGTGATCTATCACGTCTACATGAAAGCCAAAGAAGGTGTGGAGGGGGAGATGATCGAGCTGCATAACCCCGCCGACATGCCCGACCCGTCCAAGGTCGACCATATCGAGGAACCGCGCATCAAGGCGACCATCCTTGTGCCGGACGAATTCCTCGGCGACGTGCTGAAACTGTGTCAGGACCGCCGTGGCATCCAGATGGACCTGACCTATGCGGGCTCCCGCGCCATGGTCGTTTATGACCTGCCGCTGAACGAAGTCGTCTTTGACTTCTATGACCGTCTGAAATCGGTGACCAAGGGCTATGCCTCGTTCGACTACCAGATGACCGGCTATACCGAGGATAATCTGGTCAAGATGTCGGTGCTGGTGAATGACGAACCCGTTGACGCGCTGTCAACCATGGTTCATCGCGACCGGGCCGAGATGCGGGGCCGGGCGATGTGCGAAAAGCTGAAAGATCTGATCCCGCGCCACATGTTCAAAATCCCGATCCAGGCCGCCATCGGAGGCAAGGTCATCGCGCGCGAGACCCTCTCGGCCTTACGCAAGGACGTGACCGCGAAATGCTACGGCGGCGACGCCACGCGGAAACGCAAGCTGCTGGACAAGCAGAAGGCGGGTAAGAAGAAAATGCGCCAGTTCGGGAAGGTCGATATCCCGCAGGAGGCGTTTATCAGCGCCTTAAAAATGGACAGCTGAAGGTTGTCGATTTTTACGGCGGGTGGGCGAAAGCGGTTGGCGCAGCCAACTGCGTGCCCACACGGTGGAAATTACTAACACCTTGGCATATCTACCTAAATAACCTAGCCGAATGGGCACTCACTCGGTATTCTATTTTTCTGAAATTTGGGTTTGGGGTTAGAAACTTGAAAAGACCATACAAGTACGTTGTCGGAGTTGTGGGAATAGCGTCCGCAATTGTTCTATGGAAGGTTTTTGATTGGTCGCTGACCACGATTTCAGGAGCTTCGGATTCCGTAAAAGGTGCGGCGATAGCTGCGATAGGCTCAGTGATTGTATTCTTCTTAGGAAGATACTTTGAGCAGAGACGAGAAGCAAAACAGCGAATATCTGTGGAGAAAATAGAAATCTACAAGCGGTTCTATGATTTTTATTTCAATACAATGCACCACCAAAAAATCCACGGACAGCCCATCGATGGAAATAAGATTCTCAAGGATATGTTGGAGTTTCACAAAGATGTGGTGTTTTGGGGCTCTGACGAAGTAATTCGAGCATATTTGGACTACAAAGATTGCCTCACCAGATTTTCCGCAGAGTCTCCGGACGAAAGCCGCGATCTAGCTGAACGTCTTGCAGAGGTGATGAAAGCGGTAGCTAAGGTCCTAGTTGCGATGCGGCGGGACGTTGGATACAATTTCACAACCATCTCGGCAAACGAACTTGCAAGAATGCAGTTAGCAGACGACGTGGATTCACGGAGAGTATTCGACCACCTATAACGTCTTGGGTTGACGGATTTCTCGATTGGCCACTCATTTTGAACACTTCCAATCAACCTACCCGCCCGGCGGCACCGTCGGGCCGCGCCGATCCGCGCCCGTCAAACCAAAGGTTTGCCTCCGGCAAAACGGGCGGCGCGATTGGCCTCCCCTCGGGTCGAAGTTGCTCTCTGTTCTGCTGTTCAAACGCCGCTATCCGCGATGTATGTCTGCAATTATCAAGAAAATATCAAGATGATATTCTTGGTTGCCCTCTGACCTGTCAACCTTTGTAAACGTTTTGATTTACGAGCTAAACTGGAGTTTCGAATGCGTCGCTTCAAACTAAAAACCACCAGTTCAGGTTTTGGCTCGCACCACGTGAACCTCGCACTCTGTCAGGTCGTATTCCGTGTAATCAATCGGTTTGGTAAAGTTGAGACGTCTCAATTGTCTGTCTGCAATCCGAACCGGCCTAAGGTTGAAATCATCGTGTACTACGAACGCCCCAGATGGCATGAGGGATTGGAGTGCCAAGACCTCTCTTAGGTGAGTGTCTTTGGCTCCGTCGAGATGCAGGAAATCGATTTTCGCATCAGGATGCTTCAGGCTGTATGCTGGAGCTTCGACCAGAGAATTTCCTTTTATCAGCTCAACCCGGTCAGCGAATTTGTATTTTAGCCAATTGAACGCTGCAGGTACGTAAATGTCGACCCGAGCCCATCGGCGGCTTAATCTCTGGCAGACATCCACGCCAACACACTTAAGTTCCGGATTGGCCATGAGCGCCAACAACATGCTGTGGCCCGCGTTCACGCCTATTTCGAACAGGCAGGTGGAGCGTCGCGCCAATTCAAAGAAATTTCTTCGCTTGGGCTCGAATTTTTCAACAAACGGGAGTGTTTGGAAACCTTGAGCCAGGTGCCCGTAAAACAGATTGCCGTTTAGTACTGGAGGTTCTCCCGCCCGCTGTAGTGAATGCGCGACGTACTGATTGAGATCGCGCAAGTTTTCAGCCCACTGTGCTGAAGACAAGAGATCGTCATAGTCTGAAGGTTGGAAGTCTGGAGACACAGTAATAACCCAAAATATTCTTCGATATCTTTTCACGCGATGTTTTTTAAAGCTTCGGAGTGAAGGAAAGTAAACCCTCGAAACTAACTGCTCGTGCTCGTCAAGTTTAAGCTGCTGTGATCGCTCTGTAGATGTGTCGTATTGAATGCTGCTGGAACGTCGCGCCAATGTTAACCTGAACGTTTGCCTCCGGCAAAACGGGCGGCGCTTTTGCTGTAAGGCAGGCTTCAACCCGCCCCGCGGGGATGGATTGGTGGGTTGAAAACCCGCCCGACGTAGGATGGGTTTTCAACCCATCTCATACTGTGACCAACCTCACAGCCCAACCTTAACCCTCCTGCTACACTTGACCAAACGGCAACCTCGGCAGGAGGCCCCAATGTCCACATCCATGATCCCCATCATCGCTCTTGGGTCGGCGGGTCTCTATTCCGTGGCCATGATCTCGATGAAGTTCTGGTGGAAACTCCCCGGTGTTGGCCTGACCCTTCTGATCGTTGCAACCCTGCTGGCGGCGGCCACACTGGAACTCGCCGCCCTGCGCAACGAGCGTCTGGGCATCATCTATACCGGCATTCTGGGGGCCGAGGTCGTGTTGATCGCCATCGCCTCGTATTTTCTGTTCGGTGAAAACTTCTCGTATCGCGAAGGGATTGGCATCGCGCTGGTCATTGTCGGCACGGCTCTGGCCTGGGCCTGAGATCCAAGTCTAAGCGTCCGCTGAATCAATCATGAAGTTTCCCTCAGGTAAGTTGCAACCGGTATGCACTCTCCCAATCTGTTTACCAGACAAAGGAGAGAGCCCATGACCAGATACATGACTGCCGGAGCAGCCGCTTTGGCCACGACCCTCGCCCTTGGAACGGCCGCATTGGCCGATACCACACCCGACCTGCGGGGCACGTGGCTGGGGTCTTACACAACTGTCCAGCCCAGCCATTACTACAAGGGCGATCAGCCCCGGTTCAATCAAGCCGAATGGGTGCTGGATGTGCAGCTTCAAGACGGCAACGTCTTTTGGGGGCCCAGCAAATGGCGTCGCGATGGCGATACTGTATGGAATGAATACGAAGCCACCGGCACCATCAGCCTGGATGGGTCAGGTTCGATTGGCATCGTTGAAACCTCGCCGCTGGTGATTGGCGCAAATGCGTTGATCGACGCGCGGTACGAAGATGGAAAGATCTATGCGGATTTCCGTAGCCTGCGGAACGGAACGACCTACAGCACCGTTCTGGAACGTCAGGTGAACTGAAGCGTGTCCGGCCTGGTCGGATTGTAGGGGGTATGTACCGCTGCTGCACATGGACTACGGCGGAGGTTAGTAGGTTACCACGGCTGGGTCGGACCGCTTCTCAATATTTGAGACCATCGTCTCCACAGCGAGGAGGCGGGCCGGGCGGCCAGTTCACCGCCTGCGACAGGGTCCAGACCACCCCGCGCAAGAATGCGGCGTTCCCCGGCGCGGGTCATCTGGATCTCGCGAACCTTTAGCGTGGCTTCGCTCGCGGTGACATAGTTGCCGTCCGGCCCCGGTTCCATCCCCGGAATGTTGCGCCCTTGCGACCACATTCCGCGTATACCCGATTGCGGGTGTTTCTACTTGATCTCATCGTCATCCTGCAAATGCCAGATCCAGTTGACCTCGGCGATCGAAACAAGCGCGGCCAGCGGTTTGCCGCGCCGGGTCAGGGTGATCACCTCGCGTGGGTCTTGGGCGCGGGTGACCAGCGCCCCCAGATGGGCGCGAGCATGGGAAATGGTGCAACGCATCGGCGAATCTCCGTGTGTACGATTCGAATGATCGGGGGTCTGAGGGTTGTGCAAACCCTGCAGTTTTCACCCAACCGGATGTGCGGCGGCCTTTGCATCTGCAGCATCCGGCAAAATTTAGGCGCTAGGCCCAAGCCTGAACATTTCCCGGTTCAAACATGCGTGGATTCGAAATTTCTCGAATTATCCACAAAGATTTCCCGTAAGATATAAACAGCTTATCCCCGTCTAATTTTCATGCTGCGGTGCTATTTTCTTGTCGGATACGGGGCGCAATGCAACAGTCTGAACACCGCACAGGTTCTTCGGAACTTGATGTGGAACGCAAAGGCCCGGGGGTCTTGGCAGAGAGAGCGGATCTTAGGATTTGCGTTGAACTGCAATGGCTTACCGGTTGGTGATCAACCGAGCATGGGTTTCGTACCCAGATCGGGTGGCCGCCTTCTCAGAAGGCCGATGCACGCTGCGATGTTCCTTCGGGATCAAAGCGGCAGCTGCAGTCTCTCAGGGGGCTGGGGCAGCTGGATCGGGGTGTCTTTCGGGGCGCATCGACCCGGTAAGGCGTCAGGAGTGTCCGAAAGGACGCATGCATAGACCGCGTCTGCGCACCTGACGCCTTTTCCTTTGCTGGAACTCGGTTTCATACAGGCTACCACTCACCCCTTCCGAAAAGGGATCGGGGCTCTTCTGCGTGTGCAAAAGAGCCCCTATTTAGCGTCAGATGATGCAATGCCGCGTCTATGCACCTGTAAGGCAAAGGTTACCTCGTTCAGGTGCATCTAGCAACCATATCTTGCGTTGAGTTTTGCGATCTCCGCAAGATAGGGGCGCGATTAAAGGTTTTCTTGAACGTCCGTAGCCGCGCCCTGGATGGCGTCCCCAGCCTTTTCGATGTCCTTGCCGGCGCCTTTTGCGGTTTCACAGGCTGTCAAAGCAAACAGGCTCAGGCCAATCAGAATTACACGGATCATAGTTGTCTCCTTGGTGCTCGATCATGTTTCGGTAGCACCATTTTTCAGGCGGAGCCAGTATTAGGCCGCGTCGCTGCTGCAAAACAGTTCGTAGACGACTTCGAGCATGCGGCGCGGACGGTCATCCGCCAGACGATAATAGATGGCCTTGCCTTCTCTGCGGGGGGTCACCAGCCCTTCCAGCCGCAGGCGGGAAAGTTGTTGCGAAACAGCGGCTTGTCTGGCGGACAATAGTTCTTCCAGTTCCGTGACAGATTTTTCGCCCGATACGAGGTGGCACAGGATCATCAATCGGCCTTCGTGGCTTATTGCCTTGAGGAAGTTAGATGCGCGCGTCGCGTTGTTGACCATAAGGCCAAATTCTTCTTGGGACATGTCCTGGGACAGCTGGGGAAGTGCCATCGATTGTGTTCCTTGCAAACCCGTTGGCCGGGCGATATTTCCAAAACGTAAAGAGCCGTGAATGTGAGCCCTTTCAGTACATGTTTCGTACATTTATCACTATATGTATGAATCAAAATATCGTGATGAATAAAAGGGGAATTCAGATCGAACGTTCCCGCAATCCATGGTGACGCGCGAAACACTGGGAAACTGCCTGGTGGGTCACTCGAGGAAACCTGGGGCAGTTCTCCTGTGGATTGACGGCGACCAATAATCGGTCAGCGTTCTCGCTTGCCCCCCTTGCAGCCCCCCGGAGCCGACACTAAGACTCACGTAATACTTGTGGGGATATTGTCCCGATCCATAGCAAAACAGGCAGGTTACGAATGTTCGATCCCATAGATACCTACATGAATACGCTTGTTCCCATGGTCGTTGAGCAGACCAGCCGGGGCGAGCGCGCCTATGATATTTTCTCTCGCCTGCTGAAAGAGAGGATCATTTTCATCAATGGTCCGATTCATGATGGGATGAGCCATCTGGTGGTGGCGCAATTGCTTCACCTCGAGGCAGAAAACCCGAACAAGGAAATCTCGATCTACATCAACTCGCCCGGCGGCGTGGTGACCAGCGGTTTGTCGATTTACGATACAATGCAGTATATCAAGCCGAAATGTTCCACGTTGGTGATCGGTCAGGCGGCCTCAATGGGCTCTGTTCTGCTCGCCGGTGGCGATAAGGGTATGCGCTTTTCACTGCCCAACAGCCGGATCATGGTCCACCAGCCCAGCGGTGGATACCAGGGCCAGGCCAGCGACATCATGATTCATGCAGCCGAGACGCAAAAGCTTAAGGATCGCCTGTATGACATCTACGTGCGTCATACCGGGCAAACGAAAAAGGCGGTTGAAAAAGCACTGGACCGTGACAATTTCATGAGCCCGGAAGAGGCCAAGGAATGGGGTCACATCGACGAGATTGTCGAGAACCGTGCAAAAATGGACACGGAAGAGGCCTGAGGCCAATACCCCGCGTCACCGACGCGGGGGTCATTTTGAGATTGTAGCCGCCAGAGTGCTGGCCTAAGCTGCACACACAGGCGAAAGCGCACCCCGGAAAGGGGCGCAGGGACGAAGCCCGAAAGGTAGATCATGGCGACGAATTCAGGCGGCGACGGGAAAAACACGCTCTACTGCAGCTTCTGCGGCAAAAGCCAGCATGAGGTCCGTAAGCTGATCGCAGGCCCGACCGTTTTTATCTGTGATGAATGCGTTGAGTTGTGCATGGACATCATCCGTGAAGAGACCAAGGCCAGCGGGCTGAAGTCGTCTGACGGTGTTCCGACGCCCAAGGATATCTGCGAAGTACTGGACGACTATGTGATCGGACAGGCGACCGCAAAACGTGTTCTGTCGGTTGCTGTTCACAACCACTACAAACGTCTGAATCATGCCCAGAAAGCGGGCAGCGATATCGAGCTGGCGAAGTCCAACATCCTGCTGATTGGCCCGACCGGCTGCGGCAAGACGCTGCTGGCCCAGACACTGGCGCGCATTCTGGATGTGCCGTTCACAATGGCGGATGCGACCACGCTGACCGAGGCCGGTTATGTGGGTGAGGATGTCGAGAACATCATCCTCAAACTACTGCAGTCCAGTGAATACAATGTTGAACGTGCGCAACGCGGCATCGTGTATATCGACGAAGTCGACAAGATTACCCGCAAGTCCGAAAACCCTTCGATCACGCGCGACGTGTCGGGTGAGGGCGTACAGCAGGCTCTGTTGAAGCTGATGGAAGGTACTGTGGCCAGCGTTCCGCCACAGGGGGGGCGCAAGCATCCGCAGCAGGAATTCCTGCAGGTGGACACCACGAATATCCTATTCATCTGTGGTGGTGCTTTTGCAGGTCTGGACAAGATCATCGCACAGCGCGGCAAGGGCTCGGCGATGGGCTTTGGCGCCGACGTGCGTGATAACGATGATCGCGGCGTGGGCGAGATATTCAAGGATCTGGAGCCTGAGGATCTGCTGAAATTTGGCCTGATTCCGGAATTCGTCGGTCGTCTGCCGGTTCTGGCGACGCTGGAGGATCTGGATGAAGACGCACTGGTCACTATCCTGACCAAGCCCAAGAACGCTTTGGTCAAGCAGTATCAGCGTCTTTTCGAATTGGAAGATGCGGAACTGGGCTTTACTGACGATGCGCTGAAGGCGATTGCCAAGAAAGCCATCGAGCGCAAAACCGGCGCGCGGGGTCTGCGGTCGATCCTGGAAGATATTCTGCTGGATACCATGTTCGAACTGCCGGGCATGAAGAATGTCAGCGAAGTTGTGGTGAACGAAGAGGCTGTGATTTCGGAATCCCAGCCACTGTTCATCTATACGGACGCCACACCGGAATCGGCGTCAGCTGGTTAAGGTCGGCCTCTGACCACACCTGTGGTTCTAATTGTTGATCCGGTAAAGGGGGCTCTGCCCCCGCCACCGTTCGGGCACCTCCCCCGAGGTATTTTCAGCCAGATGAACGGGGGATCATTCGTTTTTCTTCGGAAAGATATCCGCGCGTAAGCGGTTGTAAATCCTGCGGTTTTCCAAGCGATAAAGGTGAATGTCCATGACGGTTCAACGCATTTCCTCGGGCGGTGAGTTCGAAGCAAAGGTTGGATACTGCCGCGCGGTAGTCGCGGGCGGTTGGGTTCACGTGGCTGGTACTGTCGGGAAGGGTGAAGGTGCGGTCGAACAATGCCGGTCGGCGTTGGGTATCATCGAAAAGGCTTTGGCAGAGGCGGGCGCGAGCTTTGCAGATGTGGTTCGGGTCACTTACATGTTGCCGGATCGCAGCGAGTTCGAACCGTGCTGGCCGATTTTGGCCGTGACCTTCGGAGCCAATCCACCGGTTGCGACAATGATCGAATGCGGTTTGATCGATCCGAAATTCAGGATCGAGATCGAAGTGACCGCTATTTTGCCGCAGTGACGCAGGTGGCGCTTGGGGTACTGGACCTTGGCGAGCCTTTGGTCCATACCTTTCGTCGACGAAATGCCGGAGGCACCCGATGGGAATCCTGAACAGTCTTTTGCGAGCCGTGACGTGGTGGAACGGGGCAACGCTGAACACGCAGATTTATACTGCGCGCAAAGGCGTGAAAGTGGGCGAAGACAATGAAGGGAATGTGTTTTACCGCACGGCTGATGACAGCAAGCGCTGGGTGATCTTCAATGGTGAGGCAGAAGCCAGCCGAGTTGATCCCGAATGGCATGGCTGGTTGCACCGCACT
Source organism: uncultured Ruegeria sp. (assembly GCF_947497005.1). Classification (GTDB taxonomy): domain Bacteria; phylum Pseudomonadota; class Alphaproteobacteria; order Rhodobacterales; family Rhodobacteraceae; genus Ruegeria. The sequence continues at coordinate 102,317 of NZ_CANMFF010000014.1, forward strand.
TGGGACGAACCTCCGACGGACAAGCCGCTGCCGCACAAATCCTGGGAAAAACCACATCAGGAAAATCTGACCGGTACCGCACTGGCCTATGCGCCTGCTGGTTCGCTGCGTCGCGCAGAGCCGGTTGAACGTAAAGACTATGAGGCCTGGAGCCCGGAATAAACGAGGCGAAGATGTCGACCCATAACTGGACCGAAGTTTTTGTCGGCGGCGTCGTGCTGGCCGGCGCCTTGGCGTTTGGTGTTTATGCCAGCCAATCGACCGGATTGTCACAAGGCCCCGCAGGCTATGAGCTGGGCGCGTCCTTCCGGTCGCTGGAAGGTGTGGGCGTTGGCACGGATGTTCGCCTTGCCGGTGTCAAGATTGGAACCGTGACAGGCGTCGACCTGAACCCTGAGACCTACCGTGCAGACACGACATTTACCATCGCCGACGGGATTCTGGTGCCGGACGACAGCGCGATTGTGATCTCGTCCGAAGGTCTGCTGGGGGGCAATTTTGTCGAGGTCATGCCGGGCGGGTCGCTGTTTTACTTCGAGTCCGGTGACGAGATTGAGGATACGCAGGGTGCGGTCAGCCTGATCTCGCTTCTGGTCAAGTTCGTGGCTGGAGATGGCGGCGAATGATACGTGCCATACTGTGCGCTTTGTTGTTGGCCGGAACCAGTGCAGTTGCACAGCAGAAAGTTCAGTCAGCCCCAGGCGCAATGCTGCGTGGGTTGGACAAAGTCAACGGTCAGACTGTCGATGTTGAATTGCAGACTGGTCAGACGGAAACCGTCTTTGGGCTGGATGTTGCCTTGGGGGACTGCCGTTATCCCGTGGACAACCCAACGGGTGACGCGTTTGCCTATCTGACCATCTGGGAAACCGGCAAGGCCGATCAGTTGTTTGACGGCTGGATGATTGCCACGTCCCCCGCGTTGAACGCTTTGGATCATGCGCGTTATGACGTTTGGGTCATACGCTGTATCACACCCGCGGCGGACTGATGTAATGGCGCTGTGAAATCGGCGCTGAGGTTCAGGGCCTCTGCCAGGTCTTTTTTGTAGGCGCTGCGCGGGATCTCAATAGCCCCTAGCGATGCCAGATGCGCGGTCAGGAACTGCGTGTCAAACAGGTGAAACCCGGTTTGCCGCAGGCGGTCTACAAGATAGGCGAGGGCGATTTTCGATGCATCCGTGCGGCGTGAAAACATGCTTTCGCCGAAGAAGGCGGCCCCCAGGGTAACGCCGTAAACACCCCCCACAAGCGTGGTGTCATCCCAGACCTCGAGTGAATGCGCATAGCCGGATTGGTGCAGCTGACGATAGAGGTCGTGCAGCTCGGCATTGATCCAGGTATCGGCCCGGTCTGCGCACCCGTCGACGACGCCGATAAAACTCTGATTGATTGAAATCTCGAAACCACAGTTTCGGATGCGGCGTGCCAGGCTTCGGGAAATGTGAAACCCATCCAATGGAAAGACGCCGCGAAGCTTTGGATCGACCCAGAACAGGTCGGAATCATCGCGATGTTCTGCCATCGGAAATATCCCGATGGAATACCCATGCAGCAAAAGTTCGGGGGACAAGCTCATGTCGGGAACGAGGTTACCGGAGGGAATGATCCCTCCGACGCTTGGTGATTATTTTTCCATGTTCTCCGCAAGCCAACGCTCCAGCCAGTGGATGTTGTAATCGCCGCTGTGCAGATCGGGTTCCTGCAACAGGACGTGGAACAGGGGGATCGTGGTGTCGATCCCGTCGACAATCAACTCGCCCAGCGCGCGTTCCAGCCGCGCAAGTGCTTCGGCCCGATCACGGCCTTGCACGATCAGTTTGGCGATCAGGGAATCATAGTAGGGCGGAATCGAGTAGCCGTCATAGAGCGCCGAGTCCATCCGAACGCCCAGGCCACCCGGCGCGTGATACGCGGTGATTCTACCGGGGCAGGGCGAGAAGTTGGGCAGTTTTTCGGCGTTGATCCGAACCTCGATGGCGTGGCCGTTGATCACAAGATCTTCCTGCCCGAAGGACATCGGCTCACCTGCGGCAACAAGGATCTGTTCGCGCACCAGATCGACACCAAAGATGCCTTCGGTCACCGGATGTTCCACCTGCAGACGGGTGTTCATTTCGATGAAATAGAACTCACCGTTCTCATAGAGAAACTCGATCGTGCCCGCACCGATATAGTTGATCTTGGCGACTGCGTCGGCACAGACTTTGCCAATCTTGGCGCGTTCTTCCGGTGTGATACTGGGGCCAGGAGCTTCTTCAAAGACCTTCTGGTGGCGGCGCTGCAGCGAACAGTCGCGTTCGCCCAGATGGACAGCGTTACCCTTACCGTCACCAAAAACCTGAATTTCGATATGTCGCGGCGTGGTCAGATATTTCTCGATATAGACCTCGTCATTGCCAAAGGCAGCTTTGCCCTCGGCCCGCGCAGTCATGAAGGCGCTTTCCATCTCACCAGCGTTCATCGCGACTTTCATACCGCGACCGCCGCCACCGGCAGTGGCTTTGATGATGACGGGATACCCGAATTCTTCACCGATCTTTTTGGCAGTTGCCAAATCGGGCACACCACCATCGGATCCGGGAACGCAGGGCACGCCCAGGGCTTTCATCGTATCCTTGGCAGTGATCTTGTCGCCCATGACGCGGATATGCTCCGCAGTGGGGCCGATAAAGGTCAGGCCGTGGTCTTCGACGATCTGCACGAATTCGGCATTCTCGGACAGGAAGCCATAGCCAGGATGGATCGCCTGCGCGCCGGTGATTTCACAGGCCGAGATAATCGCGGGCACTGACAGATAGCTTTGCGGGCTGGGCGGAGGGCCGATGCAGACAGATTCGTCCGCCATGCGTACATGCATCGCATCGCTGTCGGCGGTGGAATGGACGGCGACCGTCTTGATCCCCATCTCGCGCGCGGCACGGATTACGCGCAGGGCAATCTCGCCTCGGTTGGCAATCAGGATTTTGTCGAACATGGGTCCGCCTTACTCGATGATGACCAGAGGGGTGCCGAATTCCACTGCATCGCCATCGCCGACAAGGATGCGCTTGATGGCGCCCGATTTGGGCGCGTGGATGTGGTTCATGGTTTTCATGGCTTCGACGATCAGCAGCGTGTCGCCTTCGGACACCGTCGCACCGACCGTAATAAAGGATGGTGCGCCTGGTTCCGGCTGCATGTACACGGTGCCAACCATGGGCGATGTTACGGCGCCAGGGTGGCTGGCCGGGTCTTCCTGCGCGGCGGGAGCTTCGGCAGCAACAGGAGTAGCTACCGGAGCTGCCAAGGGTGCTGCCGCTGGGACAGCCACCTGAACCGGAGCGGCTGCGGCCTGTGTCATGCGGCTCACGCGTACGTTCAGGCTGTCTTCTTCGCCATATTCACGCTTGACCTGCAGTTCGGTCAGATCGTTATCGCGCAGCAACTCGGCCAGAGCCTTGATGAATGCAACATCCGCGTCGTGTTTGATATCTGTCATGAGTGTCCTCGACGGTTCCCCTTTGGCCCGTCTGTTTTTTGCGGGCTCTGATCAATTTATTCAGGGTTATAGGCTAAGCGGCGGTGCATGAAAAGCGCCGACTCGCACCATCACAGGTGGGATTTTCGCATAATTAAAAGGGTCAGGCGGGTCACAGGGGCATCCCTGACAGTTTGGCGACAAGTTCGGGCAATTTGCGGGCGCCGAATTTTTCAAGCAGGCGCGCGCGATAGGCCTCGATTGTGCGGTAACTCAGCCCAAGTTCGGCACCAATTTCCTTGGCGGACAGGCCACGGCAGGACAGGATCGCCACTTCGCGTTCACGAACGGTCAATTCGACAATAGGTCGTTCTTCCGAAATATCGGAAAAGCTCCAAATTCCATGCCGGAACGGGTCGTCAGGTGTCAAGGACCGTCCGCGCGCCCGGCACCAGAACAAATCACTATTCCGGCGGCGCATGACACGCTCATCCGCGTAGTACCCGGTGTCACGCATCACCTGCAGGCTGCGCTCTCCGATCCTTTCCCAATCAGCGACCGAGGGGTAGAGATGCAGCAACGGCATGTTCCGGTAATCGGCCTCTTCTCCGCCAAATGTGCGGGCGAATTGCAGATTGCAGCGCCTGATGATCCGGTTTTCCAGCTCAACAAGCCCGATCGGCGCATATTCAAAGGCGGGGTCACTCATTTGCCTATCGTGCAGGGAAACTACGCGGAATAGAAGGGGATATGCGAATTCTTGTAACCGCCGGCGCGCTTTGGCGATGTCAGGTTAATTTAAAATAGTAAATGATGTAAATTTTTTCTGAAAATTTGTACTTAACATGCAGAAATTGATAATATGTTCTGAAAACAGTTAATGGGTGCTGGTCAGGAGAAAGCAAACATGCGCGATATGTTGACTGGATGCCGCATTCGTGAGCGGCGGCAAATCGCTGGACTGCGGCAGGCGGAACTGGCGCGTTTGGCCGGGATATCGGCGTCTTATCTGAACCTGATCGAACACAATCGCCGTCGGATCGGGGGCAAGTTGCTGGTGGATATAGCGTCTGCATTGGCGGTTGAACCTTCTGTTCTGACCCGGGGGATTGAGGCGACTCTTGTGTCGGCCCTGCGTGAAGCTGCGGATGATGCCATCGGGCAGAAGGCCGAAGTGGACGGGCTGGAGGAATTCGCCGGGCGGTTTCCCGGATGGGCAGGGGTTCTGGCGCAGATGCACCGCCGGGTTGTGTCGCTTGAGCGGAATGTCGAGACCTTGTCCGACCGTCTGACCCATGACCCTCATCTGGCTGCGTCCATGCACGAAGTGTTGTCAACCGCAGCCGCGATTCGATCAACGGCAGCCATTCTTGCGGATACGAAAGATATCGAAGCCGAATGGCGCGAACGGTTTCACAAGAACCTGCATCAGGACGCAGAACGATTGGCCGGAAGTTCCAAGGCTCTGGTGACCTTTCTGGACGAAAGCGACTCGGCGGTGGATCCGCGCGGTGTACCGCTTGAAGAGGTCGAGGGGTTCATTAAGTCCCGCGGGTACAGTTTCTCGGAACTGGAAGAGGGAGAAGATGTCGATGCCGTTGATCTGAGCAGTCTCAATACGTCATCTGCTCGTGCTGTGGCGCGCGAGTTTCTGAATATGTGTCGCGCTGATGCGCGGGCCTTGCCGCTGGATGCCCTCAGATCCGAACTTGGGGGGCAAGACCCGGACCCCGTTGAACTGGCGCATCGGTTCTCGGTGGATGTTGCCACCGTGCTCAGGCGTTTGGCGGTTTTGCCTGATGACATTTTGGCGCAACCTGTTGGCATGGCATTGTGCGATGCGTCCGGTAGCATTTTGTTTCTTAAGCCTATTCCGGGCTTTGCTTTGTCAAGGCATGGAGAGGTTTGCCCGTTGTGGCCGTTGTTTACGGCTTTGAGCCGGCCGCTGGTTCCCGTTCGCAAGCAGGTGATTCAGATGGGTCGAGCTTCCGCCGAATTCGAGTGTTTCGCCTATGCCTGGCCCTATGCCCTATCGGGGTATGATCAGGAGCCTGCCTATCGCTCGGTCATGATGGTGCGTCCGATCAAGGACGTTTCAGCCAATACACCGATCACGGAGGTCGGGTCGAACTGCCGGGTCTGTCCCAGCAATGTGTGCAAAGCCCGCCGCGAACCATCAATTCTGAGCGAAGGTTTTTGACACTTTCCCGCCAGAACGCTTAGTCTGACGGGGACCGGTCCCGGGATGGATGACCGGTTTGGGGAGGAACTGAAAATATGAGCCGTAAGGTTCTTTTGATAGAGGACGAGCCGAACATTGCTGAGGCAATCCGGTTCCTGCTGACCCGCGAGGGGTGGCAGGTTGAGACGCATGGCGATGGAACGGACGCTGTCCAGGTAATTGCGGGAGCACAGCCAGACCTGGTCATCCTGGACGTAATGTTGCCGGGCAAGAGTGGCATGGATATTCTGCGCGATATCCGAGAGATGGAAGAGCTGGCAGGTTTGCCGGTTTTGATGCTGACGGCGCGCGGGCAATCACGTGATAGGGAAATGGCCGAAAACGCCGGCGTCAGCCGTTTCATGACCAAGCCCTTTTCGAATGCGGAAGTACTGACAGCAGTGCGTGATCTTCACGCGCAGGCGACTCGATTGTGATGTCTGGCGAGGGCAACAAAGATAAACCCTCTGGCGCAAGACCCTCGCTTTTTCTGGAACGTCAAAGCTATCGCCGCCGCAGGTTGACGGATGCGGCGCGGCTTTCACCTTTTTTGGGGGCAACCTTGCTGGCCCTTCCTTTACTGTGGCCCGACCGGTCCAGCGGAGGTGCGGCAGTGCCCTTGTCGTCTGCGATGTACTATATTTTTGCCTGCTGGGGCGCGCTGATCCTGGCGGGGCTGATTTTTGGCATTGCCGCCCGCCGTATCAGCGCGCGCGAAGAACGTGACGCGGACATTGAGTGATGGCCACCATAAATGTTCTGATTCTGGTTTGCCTTGGTTATGTCGTCTTTCTGTTTGCGGTGGCTTTCGCGGCTGATCGCATGGCCGCAGCAGGGCGGGGCAAATGGCTTCGATCACCTCTGATCTATACGTTGTCATTGTCGATCTATTGCACCGCCTGGACATTTTATGGGGCGGTGGGCAATGCCGCGCGGTCGGGGTTGGAATTCGTCACGATTTACCTCGGACCCACTCTGGTGATGGTCAGCTGGTGGTGGGGATTGCGCAAGCTGGTGCGGGTCGGTCGCAGTCAGCGGGTAACCTCAATCGCGGACCTGTTGTCATCACGCTATGGCAAGTCGAACACATTGGCCGTGTGTGTGACCATTCTGGCGGTGCTTGGCGGGACGCCCTACATCGCGCTTCAGCTGCAATCGATAACCCTGTCTTTCTCGATCTTTGCCGAAGCTGATCCGTCTGGTCTGTATCGCGAAGGCTCCAGTGTGTTTTGGGTGGCCGCGGGGCTTGCCGTGTTTGCCATTCTCTTTGGCACACGCAATCTGGACGTAAACGAGCGCCACCACGGCGTTGTGACGGCGATCGCCGTTGAAGCCGTTGTCAAATTGTTTGCGCTGATCGCTGTGGGTGTATTCGTGGTGTGGGGCATTGCAGGTGGTGTTGGCCCGATGATGGAGCGGATCGATGCCTCGGAAATCGGACAGTGGAATGTTGATGCAGGACGCTGGACAACTTTCATTTTCCTGTCTGCTGCTGCCTTTATCTGCTTGCCGCGCATGTTTCAGGTGCTGGTGGTTGAAAACGATGATGAGGGGCATCTTCGAACTGCCGCCTGGGCATTCCCGCTCTATCTGCTGTTGATGAGCCTGTTTGTCGTGCCAATTGCTGTTGTCGGTCTGGATCTGTTGCCAGAGGGGGCCAATCCCGACTTGTTCGTACTGACCGTGCCGCTGTCGCAGGGCAATGACTGGCTGGCGATGTTGTCCTTCATTGGCGGATTCTCGTCCGCAACCTCGATGGTCATCGTCAGCGCCATGGCCCTGTCAACGATGGTGTCGAACCATGTGGTCATGCCCATCTGGCTGAACACACATGAAGGCACGGGGTCGGTCTCGGGCGATGTGCGAAGTGTTGTTTTGATGGCGCGCCGTATATCCATCGCCGCCATCATGGCGCTTGGCTACTTCTACTACCGACTGTCCGGGGGCGGAGCGGCGCTGGCCTCGATCGGGTTGATTGCCTTTGCTGGTATCTCTCAGATTCTGCCTGCTCTGGTCGGGGGGCTGTTCTGGCGCGGCGCGACCCGGACGGGGGCGCTGGTTGGGCTGACCGTTGGCTTTATATTTTGGATATATACGCTGCTGTTACCGGGTATGGGCGAGCCCTGGATGCCGGAAACCGTGCTGCAGAACGGGCTGTTCGGCCTTGGTTGGCTGCGCCCTCATGCTCTGTTCGGGATCGAAGGGATCGATCCGATGGTCCATACTGTGATGTGGTCACTGTCCCTGAATACAATTGCGTTTTGTGTTGCCTCTCTGCTGAGTTTTCCCAGCCCTCTGGAGCGTTTGCAGGGCGCGCAGTTCGTCAACGTTTTCGATCACTCGGTCTCACCGCGTGGTTGGTCCGGATCGGTGGCGCAAAGCGAAGACCTGATGATCATGACACAACGTATTCTGGGCACCTCGCCGGCGCAGGATTTCTTTCAGACCGAGGCTGAAAAACAGGGTGGTCGGTCGCACATGCCGGAACCGACGCCGGGTTTTCTCAACCGTCTGGAACGAGAGTTGAGCGGGTCAGTTGGCACCGCAACGGCACATGCGATGATTGGACAGATTGTGGGGGGGTCTTCGGTTTCGGTTGAAGATTTGTTGGCGGTTGCGGATGAATCGGCACAACTGCTGGAATATTCGGGTCAGTTGGAAGAAAAGTCATCGGAACTCAGCCGCACGGCGCGCCAACTGCGCGAGGCAAACACCAAGCTCACACAGATTTCCGAGCAAAAAGACAGTTTCCTGAGTCAGGTCAGTCATGAATTGCGCACGCCGATGACCTCGATCCGCGCGTTTTCTGAGATCATGCGCGACACTGAAGGGCTGACGAACGAAGAACAGACCCGCTATGCCGCGATCATTCACGATGAGGCGTTGCGCCTGACTCGGCTATTGGACGATTTGCTGGATTTGAGCGTTCTGGAAAACGGGCAGGTCAATCTGAATCTCAGCGATGACAGTTTGCGTTCAGTCTTGGATCGTGCCGTGTCCAGCGCGCTGGCCGGAGCAGACCGGAAGATCACGGTCCGGCGCACCTTCCCGGCAGAGCGTATCTTACTGCATACGGATCTGGACCGGTTGGGGCAGGTGTTCATCAACCTGATCTCGAACGCACAGAAATATTGTGACGCGGAAGAGCCGGTCTTGGTCATATCGGCCCACGATGTTGGCGGGCGGGTCATCATCGATTTCACCGACAATGGCAGTGGCATCCCGCCCGGAGCGCGTTCGATGGTATTCGAAAAATTTGCCCGCGTCGGCGTTGACAAGGCGGGTGGCGCAGGTCTAGGCCTGGCCATTTGCCGCGAGATCATGCAACGGCTTGGCGGCGAGATCACCTATCTGCCGGGGCAGGGCGGGGCGGCTTTCCGGGTCAGCTTGCCTCTGGCCTTTCAGCAAGCTGCGCAGTGACGCGGTCGTAAAGAACTTTGTAACGCTCGGCAGGGTAAACCTGTTGCCAGTTGCTGGAACAATTGGTGATCAGGCGTCATGTCACAAACCGTCAATGCCGCTTTGGTGCGCAAACTGTCCGTTGGACAAAAAGACCGGGGCGATCGCCCGCGTTCGGTCCTGCGGGCGTTACGATTGGGGTTTGCACGGGCTGCAGGCGACCGGCTGAACTTGTCGCTGGCAGTCATCGGGGCGAAACAATCCAGCCGGTCTCAGGATGATCTGATCGAACCCATTGGTCAGGATTGCCTGCTGTTGGTGTTTGATGGGCCGGAGGGCCGTGCTGCAGCTTGTTTGGACCTGAATGTGGTATCCGCCATTGTGCAATCCCAAACTATCGGAGACGTGATGCCCGGTGACCCCGAACCAAGGGCCTTCACCGATACGGACGCAGCTATGGTGGCGCCACTAATCGAAGCTGCTCTGGCTCGGTCAGCAGGTTTGATTGATGCCGCGGCGGAGCAGATTTGCATGGCAGGGTATGAGTTTTCTGCACGGGCAGAAGATTTGCGCAACCTGTCGTTGGCTATGTCTGAAGAGGCATATCGCGTTTTTGATCTGACGGTTGATCTCGCCAACGGGGTGCGGCAGGGACAAATTTCTGTTTTTCTTCCGGATCGTCCGTTTGCTTTAGACAAGGCCGATGAAGCCATAGAAGCGGTCGGTCCGCGAATTGAGCAATCATCGGGCGTTGTTCGTGCGGAGTTGAGCGCCGTTTTGTGCCGGATGTCACTGCCCTTATCCGATCTGTCAGCGATGCAACCCGGAAGTGTCTTGCCCTTGCGCGGAGCACGTCTGGATCGGACCGAGATATTGACCATCGACCGAACACGAACTGGCATCGGTCGCCTTGGTCAATGCGGCGGTTTGCGCGCCGTTCGATTGAACGAACAAGTGTCCTTGCCCGCCTTGCCGGGGTGTGACACGCAGGAGTTCATTGAGAGCAGAAGGAGACTGCAGCCCCGGGACCAGTTGGATGAGAAGGCTGCCAATGCTGTGGGTATTGTATCGCCAGCAGTGGAGGTCGACGTACTTGAATCTGTGGAAAACGAATTGTTATTGAACGATTCCGAGCGGATGGTCACGGAGATCTCGCAACTAGCTGGCCTTGACGCAGCCGACACAAATAACAGCGCAGATTAGGGTTTAGTCTGCCTTGCCGCGGATTTGGTCCAGTGCAGGGCGCAGGTTTTCCAGTTGGTATCCGGCATTTGTTGTGGCGTTCAGAATGTCCTCCGTGGTCATTTGGTCGCACTGACCAAGGGCCCAGACCACCGAACACCGGGTGCCCGAGGCGCAATAGGCCAAAACCGGGCCACTACAGCTTTCGGCCAGGTCGCGCTGTCGCTGTACATTCTCGGGTGTCATGGTCTGGTGGGTCAGTTCCAGCACCTCGTATTCCATACCTGCGGCGCGAACGGCATCGCCGATTGCGTCGGATTGCATGATCGAGGGCACTTCGACATTGGGTCGGTTGCAAATCACCTTGACGAAGCCAGCCGCGGCAATCGCCGGGACGTCTTCAATTGTGATTTGCGGCGAGACGGCATAGCGGGGGGTGATCGGTCGAATCTCCATGCCAATTCCTTAGGCTGCGTTTGCGGCTCTGTCCAGTTGCGCGCCTACTGTTGGTGCCATGAACATGCCTGCAGCCATCGCGGCCAGAAACACCAGACCGCCCATCCCTCCATAGCTCAGCGAGGCCATCGCTGGTCCAGGGCAAAGCCCGGCCAACCCCCAGCCCATCCCGAACAGGACCGAGCCCACGACGAGTCTACGATCAACCTCGGGCTTTGCAGGAGGAGGATAATCGCTTCCGATCAGGGCTTTGCGCCCGGTTGTCAGCCTCCAGGCCACAAGCATCGGCAGAATAGCCCCACCCATTACAAATGCCAGCGTCGGATCCCAGTTGCCGAATACATCCAGCCAGCCCTGAACTTTTGTCGTGTCTGTCATACCTGAAATCAATAATCCGGCACCGAACAGTGATCCGGAAAATAGAGCAATGAAAAGGCGCATCAGATCAATCCCCAAACATGGCGTAGCAGGACGAGGGTTACGCCCCCAGCGAGGATATAGAACACGGTGGCCACAATACCGCGCAGAGAAAACCGAGAGATGCCACATACCCCGTGACCCGACGTGCAGCCGTTGGCAATTCGCGTTCCGATTCCGACCAAGATACCGGCCAGAATAACGATGCCCAAATTGTTGGTGAGATGCGTTTGGATCTCGGGCGCGATCAGCGGGCGCAGCAGTAGCGGCATTCCAATAAGCCCTGCAATGAAAGCCAGTCGCTCGGCTAGGGTATCGCGGGCACTACCGTCGACAAGGCCGCCCAAAATGCCGCTTGCGCCCATAATGCGGCCGTTGCCAAGCAGGTACACCGCTCCGCCCAGACCAATCAGAAGACCGCCACACAGTCCCCAGATCCACTCGATGTTCATGTGGAAACTTCCTTTTTGAGTGACTTGAATTGCGTCAGATTTTGTCGACGGGTAGTTTCAGAAAGACATCGCCCTTTTCATCCGCCGGAGGCATTTGACCTGCCCGCATGTTGACCTGCAAAGAGGGCAGAATCAGACGCGGCATGGCCAAAGTTGCATCACGTGCATCGCGCATTTCTACGAACTCTTCGATGCTGCGCCCTTGTCCGATGTGGATGTTCAGCGCCTTCTGCTCGCCCACCGTTGTCTCCCATGCGTATTCATCGCGGCCCGGTGCTTTGTAGTCATGCCCGACATAGATGCGCGTTTCGTCCGGCAGTGACAGGATTTTCTGGATCGATTCAAACAAAGTCGCTGAGGATCCTCCGGGAAAATCACAGCGCGCTGTGCCAAAGTCTGGCATGAACAGCGTGTCGCCCACAAATGCAGCGTCGCCTATCACATAGGTCAGGCAGGCCGGGGTGTGTCCCGGGGTGTGCAGAACATCTCCGCGCATCTGGCCGATATGAAAGCTGTCGCCTTCCGAGAACAATGCGTCGAACTGGCTGCCATCCCTCTGGAATTCGGTTCCTTCGTTGAAAACTTTGCCAAACGTGTCCTGCACAGCGACGATCTGAGCGCCGATCCCGATTTTTCCGCCCAGTTCCTGTTGCAGATAAGGGGCCGCAGACAGGTGATCGGCGTGAACGTGGCTTTCCAAAATCCACTCGACCTTGAGATCGTGACTGCGCACAAAATCGATAATCGCGCCGGCCGATTTTGTCGCCGTACGCCCCGAGGCATGGTCGAAATCCAGAACACTGTCGGCAATGGCACAGGCACGCCCTTGTGGTTCGTGAACAACGTAGGAAACCGTGAAGGTTTGATCGTCGAAAAACGCTTTCACTGCGGGTGTCATGATTTCCTCCGTTTCGATTGCATAAGTCATATAGGTTAAATGGAATATGATGCAATAACCAATCTGCATTTGATACCGGTCAAGGCATTCACGATTAAATCCGCTTAAACTTTAACCTATCCGCGCCGGATTGCCGAAATTACAAATGTGTCAGGCAAGTTCTCGCACAAGTTCAGGTTAATATCAGCGGGTCGTATTCCCGTTACCTATATCTGGCATACTGGCGACATTTGGGAGGATGTTATGACACCAACAAGTCTTTATTCCGAAGCTGAACAGCTTGAACAAAAGCTCAGGAACGCCTGCTTGGAAACGCGCTTGGCGCTTCAACCGAGTGTGAGCAAGGTTGTTGATCGTATGCGGCAGCAGGGGATGCAAGTGCCGTCCCGCCTACGCCGTCTGGATGCTGCCCTGTGCGAAGACGCTATCGAAGCACAGTTCGATAACTTGCCGATCTGAATCAGGTGGTCATCCGAAGGATATCCCGAGGATGACCAGCATCAATCCAAGGACAGACAGGAACAAAGAAGCCAGGTTCCAGGGCAAAACGCCCTGAACGGTCGCGCGCAATTCGTCATCCGACAGACCGGCTTTGCGCGCTTTCATCACACGAAGAATACACCAGACCAAGCCTGCAAGCCCGGCCAGAGAAAGGGCTGCACCGCCCCAAGTGATGAATTCGAACATGATGCCCCACATTTCCTCGTGAACCGACCCCGCGCTTAAAGGATCCGAGCAGGTCGTACAAGTGCGCCTCGGAGATTGGGTGCTTGCGACCCGGGCGGCAGCATTGTATCCGGCATCCTGCATCAGATTTAAAGCCTTTGGGAGAGACGCATATGGAAGACATCATCGAAGATCAGGCCGCCGCCAACTATCGCGTGACTGCAGGCGAGCTGCGCCAGTTCATCGAACGGTTCGAGCGTCTGGATGCGGAAAAGAAAGACTTGGCCGAGCAGCAAAAAGAAGTCATGGCTGAAGCCAAGGCGCGGGGCTACGACACCAAGATATTGCGGAAAGTGGTCGCGCTGCGCAAGCGGGACAAGGATGACATTGCCGAGGAGGAGGCAGTGTTGGAAATGTACAAGGAAGCGCTGGGTATGTGACTTCTGCTCAGGGGAGGGGTTCGGTCGCTCCCTTACTACGCAGGCGGGCAGTGGTCACGACTTTCCACTAAAATTCCTGCCCGACCTGCGTCAAAGCACATTGTTCTCATCCTATTGTGCTTGTAAGAAAATTGAAGGGTCCTTGGGGACTGCGCCGTGCGGGCGTGATGGAATGGTAGACATATCAGACTTAAAATCTGAAGGGCGTATGCCCGTGTGGGTTCGAGTCCCACCGCCCGCACCAAAATTTTATGGAAAAAGCAATAAAAACAAACCATTATATTACATTATCTAGTAACAGCCCCACTTTCTTGCGTTGGTGCTTGTTCTTTCCTTCGGACCTGCATGGTCTCAAGTCGCTCAGACCCCGCCCCCAGCTTCGTCTGTAAACATCGACACAGGCGCATTCTGGAGCTTACTGAATGACCGCCGGAAAGCACACATCTACAATGCCGCTTGTTGCAAAATATGTAGAAAGGGAAAGGCTTGCGGGGATAGCTGCATCAGCCGAAGCTACAACTGCCACAAGGGCGTCGGCTGCGCCTGCAATGGTTAACGGCATTCCACAAAGGTTGTGAAGCTGGCGGCTAAGTCGGCAACTTCCTCAGGTTCTAATTTCTTGTCGTCCAGGCTAAGAATCGGATTAATGGCATTCTGAGTTAAGAACAGTTTTGCAATTTCTCCTCGTACGGCAAAGTTGACATTCTGTGGTGTATCTCCGATGGCGTCAGTTACTACTCGTTCGTTCAATTTTGCGACAACCACGCCGACTACCTCGCCGTCGGATGCAAGCAAAGGGCCACCTGAGTTTCCGCTTTGAATGGGACTTGTAATCTGCATGGTGCTCAAGTCGCCACCTATGCCCTTCAAAGAAGAAACGGATCCTCGAGTAACGTTAAGACCACCGAGAAGACCCGCATATGGGTAACCAACTGCGGTGACGTCCGAATTCAATCTCGCAGGGCTGGCCGAAAAAACGGCGATTCCCCTGTCTTTAGGTGCGTCGTATTTTAGTAGCGCTAGGTCGTACTCTTCGGATGAAGAGACTACAGTTGCTGGCCTGTCATCAATGAACACTTGTGCACACCCGTCTACGACATGCTGGTTGGTAAGTACATGTCCAGCCCGTGAGACAATAAAGCCGGTTCCGGCACTTCCTTGAGTGCCGGGACTGGATGCCCCTGGATCTTCACCAGTTGATTCATCCGCCTCCTCGAGTGCTGCGACCACTTGCTGAATGACCCTATCAAGTTTGCCGTTGTTCGAAATGTCTAGTGGATTGGCCCGGCCTTTTGAAATGCTGGAAGCTACTGCTCCCAGAATGTGGCCATCCTGTTCGCTTGCAGACAGCATCACCGTTGACCAACCCCCATTTACAAAATCCGACCTAGTATAAAGGGTAGAGCTATCTCTTTTTGTTGCTGAGGAGACGGCGAGGTTGTTTTTCCTAACTGTGTAGGGATCACTTACAAGCTGATGAGATTGGATAGTAAAGTCATGAAGACTCTGGGCAGTTTCGACTGAGTGAACTCCAACGGAAATGGAAAAGCTGCTGTTTGCGTGACGGTAATTCAAAAAGTAGTCGGAATCAGCTTCGCGACGAATCGCGTCTTCAGGCCATAGGAAAGACAACCCCAAGCCCTCAAAGTACTGGATATCCCAACCATCTTGGGAGATGCGCTCGAATAGGGTCCACGCCAGAAACGCCATGTGCCAGTCTTCGGGATCTGTCTCGAACACTTCGCGAGAGTAGTCGTCTAGCGCTCGATTACTGATCTTGCCCCACGCCCCATCTAACAGGCCATGATAGTGACCCTCAAATGCAAGTGCAGTCTGCAGAAACCGCTTGTCTTCGTAGCTGAGATTGGTCGCGTCAAACCCTTGTAGCAACGCCTCAAAGTCTTGCGAACGTGCAATTGAAGGAAAAATCACACCAACAAGAGAAATAACTGCAACTAGATTTAGCAAAATTCTCATTAAACAGCTCAACAGGATGCACGATTTTTTGTGGCAATAGTTTACATGCAGAAAAGGGTATTTCTAGGACGGCAATGATTGATTTCTGCATTGTGTGAAGAATCAAACATTGCTGGAGCCTTGTGCCATCACCAGCGGCGGCTCCTTCGGAAACGACCGTATGTCGAACCACTTGAAGCAAGTCCCATCCGCATTGCACTTGTCGCCCATATGCAGATGAGCACCAGTCGTCCTATGCCGGATCAGCGCCGCCCTAAATGCTCGCAAGTCAATCAGCCACCAATTCAGGATGGTTTCTCCGTCTGGCCCGGCGTGGCCATAGAACATCCAATCTCCGTGGCCGTTCACAATCTTGGATAGTTCGGTTTCGGCACCTGAGGGCAGTTTGGCTCGGATCGTGAACTGATGCGGATACCTTGCGGCATAGCCGTGCCGCCTCACTCTTGCCGCGATACGCAGGTCCTTGGCGTCCAGCATCAACAGGTCCGTTGCCTGGAAGTGGTCCAGTGGATCTGGAGCGGCGTGCAGGATGTGGTTGCCGATGATGCTCTTTATTTCTGGTAAGAACTGATCCGACCAATGTCGGTTGATGCTGTAATAACTCATAACAATACTCAAAAATGTAATGGGGCGCAGACAATGCCGCGCCCGGCTCTCTGGGCAATGAACTTTAAGCTGCGCTTGTCTCCTTCCTATACTCCTTGAGGCTCTTTTCGAAAGTTTCCATTGCTTGATCCAACGGCACATGATTCTTTACATGCGCATTCATTGCAAAGGTAAGCATGTTCACTTCGTCTTCGTCGAGCTTGGCAAGTATTGGTTCCATCTTATTGCGGCCCTGCTGACGTTCTCGGAACGCAGTCGCCATACCTTTTGGGTCACCACAGGCAAGCCAGTCGATGGAAATGCCTTCTTCTTCGCACCAAGTTAGAAACACATCATCAATCAAGATGCCTCCGTCTTCGTCGACACGCAGGCCTGGGTCCGGCAGGTCGAACCATAGGCAGAATGCCTGTTTTCTCTGCTCACATGTGGCCAAGTCTTCATGGTCAGCCAAAAAGACTTCAGGATGAACGCTATCGTTCGCGCAAACGCGTTGATCAGTCATTGCTGTTTCCTTCGGTTGTGATAATGATAGAAAACATATCATAACGAGCAGTGCAGATGTCAATAGAAATTCTATCAATTAGGCAAATCAAAGCGGCTAGAGCGCTGCTGGCATGGTCCCAAATGGACTTAGCACAGCACTCCGGGGTCTCGTATCCAACCATTGCCAGACTTGAGACAAAGGACGGAGCAGTGGGTGGACGCAAAGAGACAGCAGTGGCCATTCGCAAAGCACTCGAAGCCCAAGGTATTCAGTTCCTTGATGAAGGCGACACGGCCAATGGGGTTGGTGTGGTTTTGGTTTTAAACACCCAAAATGGTTAGTGCATGCCAGCGGAAGTCATCAAAGAAAGTCCTCGGGCATAAGCTTGCTGCTTTGGAGCAAGTGCTGAAGAGTGTAGGCGACTGAAAGCGCGTCATCCAGTGCATCATGGCCACGCAATGGGGGATGATCGATTTTGTAGTACGCAGCCAGAGTATTGCTCCGCGTCACTTTCAGATCCTCGTAGGGCATACCTGCCTTCAAAAGCAAATCGCAGGCGTTACCGAACTGAACTACAGGGATTGGTGGCTTAAGACCCTCCACGTAGCAGCTAATGGCCATCATGTTGAATTCGTCTTTGCCCCAAGACCAAAGCTTTGCCCCGTCAGCGAAGTCCCTCACAGCATCCAGGGTGGTTAATAGTGATGCCCCCTTAGCGCTCGGCAAAAACCTCCTGTTCAAAGGAACAGCGGTTGAGGATGTGAAAGCCTTCCTGAACCAAGGCGTCTCCAACGATGCGCGTCAGGCCGTCAGGCGGGGTGTTCGGGAAAGCATCGAGCATACCCTTTCCAATGTGCGCCGCACCATTTCAGACCCAAACACAGACGCGCGTGAAGCCATGCAACTGGTCAAAGAGATGTCCAGCCGCGCCAATGTTGTGAAGCTCCGCCTTGTTCTTGGAGGCCCCCGCGCGGATCGGCTCTTGAATGAATTGGATCGATCCGCAACGGCTCTGGAGCTTCGGGCGGCTGTAGCTCAGAACTCCAAAACCGCACAACGCCAGTCTATCCAAAGTCAGGTTGCAGAAGAAACCTCACCCGGCCTGTTGCGTCGAACGACAGGCAACCTCGGCAATCCTCTGGATGCGGCGCGCGCGGTGTCACAGTCCATTGCGGCGATAGATCCGGCCAGCATGTCAGCTCGCGAGAGAGGTATGTTCGCGGAAATCGCCAAAGCGCTAACCGGCATCAAAGGAAAGAACGCACAGGACGCGCTCAAGGCAGTTAGGGGGGCATTGAAGGGGCAACCTATCAAGGATGCACAATCAGAGCTTATCGGTCGTGTGGTGGCTGGTGCTACTGCTCTTGGGATTTATCAATCAGGGAAGCAATCCCTAGCGCGGTAACAGTCCCGCAGACACAGGCGATGAAGAAGGGGACAAAACCGAATTGATGGTAAATCTGCATGTACCCCCAGCCAATCGCATAAACGGTAATAGGGGCGCAGAGCAGTATAAGCACAATGGCGAGGTGAATAAGCAATCTACGCATGCCAACAATTTAAGAACGTCCGCGCGCCACGTCCAGACAGGAGGCAATACATGACCAGCGAAACCAAGATTTGCGGAGCCAAGACCAAGGGCGGTGTATGCATGGAGACGCCCGTCCCCGGCAAGACCCGCTGCCGCCTGCATGGTGGGCTATCTACGGGCGCAAAGACAGCAGAGGGGCGCAAACGTCAATCAGAGTGTGCCAAGGCTCTTTGGGCTGAGCGCAAGCGCCTATTGGCTATCGCGCGGGAAGTCGAATGCGCGACCGCCTGAGGGGCAATGAAACAGAGTTTCGCGACCAATACGCGCGCGAGGGAGTCAAACCCGAAAGCCCAATGATATCAATGCTTGTTCCCGGAAAAGGTACAGAGAAAAATGACGGATCGGGATTACTCAACAATCTGGATTGAGGAACTCGACCCGCCCTTTGTGCGCATAGTGTCAACTTCTTATCCCTGGCAGAACGCGCACCGGATCGCGCAGCGGGCAAATACACTGGCGCGCAACTATTCTCGGGGCTGGCACTGTGTCCATTGCGGGGATCTCATGCCGGTGTGGAAGCGGATCGACGCCAAGTATTGCAAGGAAGGCTGTCGCAAGATGGCAGCAAGAAAGCGGCGCGCCTAAAGTAGGCAAAAGTAGACAAGCTTTTCCTCAATGCAGGAAAATAGTAAGCAGCAAGAAAACCAAATACCGTAAGGGCTGGAGAGGTTTGCGCCACGGTGGCGCAAATACCAAGCGCACCGGTACAACCCCCAATGGGGGACGTACAGTTACTTCAAAGAAGCAAGAACTGATGAGCGCCTGCGGCTACGATTACCGTAAAGGTGATGACAACTCCAGCGACGTACCCAGTAGGTTTGCGCTGGCGCTTTTTGGGCTTCATACTCCACTCAGCCCACTTTTTCTGGTCATCACTCAGGTTTGCTTCACCCCAATCGCGCATGCCACCTCAATCCGCAAATAATCAATTACGGCATTTAGGGCGCATAAATGAGGCAAACTTATGGCGGGACTGCCGCCAAAAAGCCCCTGTTTCCTCAATTTCGATGGGCAAACACATTGTGATTGACCCAGGGAGTCACGAATCGTTACCCCCTGAATTTGACGTCAGCCCCTTACACAGGCCTCATGTAGCAAAAGTAGCAGAAGTAGCAGGGGTAGACCGTCGAATCCTCATTTTGAGAAACCGGCCCAAAGCTGGACCCGTCGCGAGAATAGCAAGAATAGCGGGAATAGCAGGTCGCAAGACTTTCTGCGCAGTACGCGCGTGAAGAAAATCTTAGGTGGCGAAAACGGTATATTCGTTGCCTTGAAGCCGGTTGTGGAGGCGATGGGTCTGAACTGGTCCGGACAAGAACAGAGGGTAAAAAGAGCCCCAATTCCGTCCGAAGGTATATGCGTGATGCATACACCCTAATCGTGATGACGATGGCAAGGGAGACTAAGCAGTAAGGCCGAAAGTGTATCATTGTTCTCGTCCGGAACATTGATATGCCTACAGTACAGGTAGCCCTTTAGCGCCTAGCTGAACGCGACGTAATTGTTCAACCGCCATTGGCGGTTGGACAATCACCTTATGCTACCTTCGGAATGGGCCGCATATAGCCGGTCCCCACCTACTTATCGATCCAAGGATACCGTTGTCCGGCGCGGTACTGAACAAGCCCGCACCTTTTGCAAACTCTGTCATTTGGCGTCCAATAGTCCCACCGGTGCCACTTAAAGATTCCGGAAACCAATCTAAATAACGGGAATGAAAACCGCATCGACTGCTCCAAAGTCATGGCTTTCGTAAATACTTGGTTTTTGTCACTTAACGTTAAGGCGAATTGCTAGGCGAGAAGAGTTGCCTTCTTGCGCCATGTCACTCTCAAAATATCAAATACTGAGGGAAGTCACTAGCAACAATGGCCGAAAACGCGACCACAAAACCTGATACATAGTCTGTCAGCTTAACCTGGCGCTTCTTTGGGTGTAGGGTCCACTCTGCCCATTTCTTGTAGTCGTCGCTAAGTTCACCATACGCACCACGATTCATCGTTACCACCATTCTGACTGTCAAAGCTGTACTGTTGTTCGTTTGGAAACATTGTCAGAACCAACCTTAACCATGCAGAAACGTCTCGTTCATGCACCGTTAACATTGGCTCGGCTTCGCTGCGGATCTGGAAAAGTTAACCGAATGTTAACGACCCGTTTTCTGCGTGTTCAACCGCATTCACTCATATTGTCATGCGATTGCTTGCCTGAAGAGTCTGATGACCGGGATGCAAAATGAAATTTGAGGGATGAACGGATGCTGGACCTTACTTTGACCTTTGCAGCTTCCTCTTCATGGGTTGCCGTTGGTTTCATGTCAGGCTTTACCTTTTTTGTAACTTGAAGGGAACTTAAGGCTGATGCACAAGCCATCAACCCCTAACACCGCTGCTATGAACGCATTTCAGTTAGAAAGCGAAGACGCTGACTGCAACGCGGCGATGTGGGCTGCGTGTCAACTCATGGTATTGCTTGAAGACAGGCGGGAGTTGATGCGGGAGTACGCGGACTTGTGGGCCAATAAGTGCAATCCAAATACTCATCTGCACTTTGGCGCAGACCCCATGTAGCAGGGGGTAACCGTCGAACTCTCGTTTCCCCTCGCGGGGGAGCCCTTGCTGCCCCTCGAATTGTGTTGTCTACTGTAGCCTTGGCACTGCCCCAGGGGGCTGTACGGGGTTGAGTGAAGTACCTTGGAACCCATCTTATTTGCACAGTAGATTACCCTTACTTTACCAAGTTTGGCGGCGCTAGGGAGCAAGAAACTGACTACTGCCATTATCTTTGACTGCGAGTTCCTGACTTCGGGTGGCTCTCCGTCGAGGTTTTGGTGTGGGCCTTATGATCCAGATCCAGTGATTGCACAGGTAGGGCTTGTGAAGCTCAGCTTAAATGATGACGGTCGCATTTTGGACAAGGCTCGTTTTTACACCATTCCAATGGATAGAACTGGTCAACGCTCTTCCCTTGATCCTCTATTCATCAAACTGACCGGCATCACTGAAGAGAAACTGGACGCCAACCCTTCGTCCTGTTGAACCTTGTCGCCACCAAGGCGCAGAGCGCGCCCGTAGAAGGGCACAGCCTTTTTAACGGCCTCCCGTAGCTCTGAGGCCAGTTTCCGCGCCCTGAGGCCCTTGGCATTCATTCTACCGAACTGATCGACGGATTCGCGGGCTATGCCGTCCAACGCCTTCTTGATTTCGTCCAACTGCTGCACATTCGGCATCTCTCGGAAGGCAACACTACCATCGTCGCCAATCTGGGCCATGATTTGCTGATTACGCAGGCCATTGGCTGTCATCGCTTCGTTGGCTTCATCAATCGCGGTCTGTAGGGTTTTCGCCGGCACACGTGACAGGGTGTCTTCAATGCTGCGCCCAGCGCCCCCGGAATAATCGATTGGCTTTGCGTAGGCCGCGTCATAGGCCTTTTGCCTTGCCGTTGAGGTGCCTTGTGAAATTTCCTTGGCTGCGGCCTTGATTCCCTTGGGTTTACCGAAAACCCCGTCGAGCACTTGATTCAGTCGCTGACCAACCCGCGCTGCGCGCCCTTCTACGGCGTTTCTGGCGGCATTTAGGGCTTTTCCGCCTGTTGTGGCCGCTGCGTCCAACAGCGCCCCTGTTGAAGGGCCTGCATCGGCTAGCAGCGCATCTTCACCCAGCCGAGTTAACCGCGCCTGCGCCTCGTTCAGATTGTCATTGACGATGCCTCGCCTGACGATCCGCGCCGCGGCAGGGGAGATGCCAAGTTCATCTGCAATCGTGCGGGCATCCAGTTTCTTTACCCGGCGGGCTATCGCGGTAATGCCCTCACCGCTCATTGAGGCGATAGGGCCAAGGAACCCGGCAAGCGTTCCACCAATTGCGGCTCCCTTAGCAACCCCTTGAATGCGTTCGCCTTCATCGGCCCGCCCTGCGAAGTTTGCAGCGCCTTCTACGGCTCCAGCCGGAGCAGAAACCGCGCCCGCGCGCATCCCACGCCCAAGCGTATTTGCGCCCTTGGCGATGAAATCCCCGGCTTTCGCGGCCCCGGCACCAACGGCTAAGGGAATCGCTGTGGCAACGCCGCCTGCAACGTTGAGGGCGGCAGATTGGCCGGGATGCTGACGTTCCATTGCATCAGAGGTCAGGCGCATGTTTTCCGCCGCCTCGGGGCTAACCATTCCTACGGCCTCGTCTGCCCACTCACCTACAAACGGGGTGCCTTGGATGAATTCCTGTGCGCGGGCCGCAACCGGGTTTTCTGCGATGCGCTGTTGATCAACATCACGCTGCATCAGATCCACCGGCTTTGCGCCTTCCATGATTTCAGCAATCCGCGCTTGGTCATTAGTGGCATATCCCCTCTGCGGAGGTACTTCCTGCTGCCTGCTCTCTTACCTTCTGCGCTATCATTTTTTACCCTCGATATCCTCAATGTGGGGTAGCATATTACCACCTAAAAATCAAGAACAAGTCGTGAACAATACTTGGGGGAAAGAAGCCTACGGGAAGAGATGTGACCTGCCCCCCGAAACTTCCCTCGCTCTGATGTAGAGTTTGCTCAACTTTTCGAAGGAGCAAACGAATGCGAAA
>NZ_CANMFF010000015.1 GCF_947497005.1 uncultured Ruegeria sp.
CGTCGACAACGCATACGGCGACAGAAACCTAATCTGCACATGCCCCCCAATGGAAGCGTACGAAGAAGCAGCAGAGTGAAGCCACCAAACCCTGCCGGACATCGGCGGGGTTTTTCGCCAATCGGAAACTCGTGTTCTGATTTGAGCCCCTTTCAGATGTCGTTTTTACCTAATGAAGTGTCTTTTCCACTTGCTGCAGGTGCGAAGGGCCCATAGGTCTGTCCGTGGGACACCCCTCCCCAACGAGGGGCGTGTATCTGGAAGGGTAATACACATGACGATTGAACAACCGGTGTCGCAGGACACCGTGCGCAAACCTGATATGCGGCCGACGAATCCGCGTTTTTCTTCGGGCCCCTGCGCCAAACCCCCCACATTTGATCTGACCAAACTGGCCGATGCCGCCCTGGGGCGTTCGCACCGTGCTGCTGTTGGCAAAGACAAGCTAAAGGCCGCCATTGAAGGCACGCGTGAGATCTTGGGTATTCCTGAGGATTATCGCATAGGCATCGTTCCCGCGTCTGATACTGGCGCGGTTGAAATGGCGCTGTGGTCGCTACTGGGCGAGCGCAAGGTCGAGATGTTGGCCTGGGAGAGCTTTGGTTCGGGCTGGGTCACGGATGTGATCAAGCAGCTTAAGATTGATGCTGAAGTCAAGACCTCAGACTATGGGCAGATTGCCGATCTGGGTTCTGTCGATTTCGCGAAAGATGTTGTCTTTACATGGAACGGTACGACCTCAGGGGTGCGCGTGCCAAATGGCGATTGGATTGCCGATGACCGTCAGGGATTGACGATCTGTGATGCAACATCGGCGGCTTTTGCGATGGACCTGCCCTGGGACAAGCTGGATGTCACCACGTTTAGCTGGCAAAAAGTGCTGGGCGGTGAAGCAGCCCATGGGATGCTGATCCTGTCGCCCCGTGCTGTGGAGCGGCTAGAAAGCTACACCCCCGCGTGGCCGTTGCCCAAGATTTTCCGCCTGACCAAAAGTGGCAAACTGATCGAAGGCATCTTTACCGGTGCCACGATCAACACGCCCTCGATGCTGGCGGTTGAGGATTATCTGTTTGCGCTGGATTGGGCGCGCTCGGTCGGAGGATTGCAGGGGCTGATCGCCCGTGCAGATGCCAATGCCGGAGCGGTGCACGCTTTTTGCGATCAGAACAACTGGATTGCCAATCTGGCCGAAGATGCGGCGACGCGGTCGAACACATCCGTGTGCCTGAAGTTCACCGACGCCCGAATTCAGGACGGTTCGGCATTTGCCAAGGCCGTTGCCAAACGACTGGAGGCTGAGAACATCGCGCTGGATATCGGGGCCTATCGCGATGCACCCGCAGGCTTGCGCATCTGGTGCGGTGGCACGGTCGAAACCTCAGATATTGAGGCGATGTTGCCTTGGCTGGCATGGGCTTTTGAGGCCGAGATCGCAGCGCAAGCCGAAGCTGCCTGACCTTTTTACCGGGCCGCTTTAGGCCCGGACCCTCCATATAATTCAAGGACCAGAGAACATGGCCCCCAAAGTACTCGTATCTGACAAGCTCAGCGAAACCGCCGTGCAGATCTTCCGCGACCGTGGCATTGACGTGGATTTCATGCCCGATCTCGGCAAAGACAAGGACAAGCTGGCCGAGGTGATCGGTCAATATGACGGCCTTGCCATTCGCTCGGCTACCAAGGTCACGCCAACTCTGCTGGAGAATGCAGATAATCTGAAAGTCATTGGCCGCGCAGGAATCGGCACCGACAATGTCGATAAGGATGCCGCATCAAAAAAAGGGGTGATCGTGATGAACACACCTTTTGGCAATATGATCACCACCGCCGAACACGCCATTGCAATGATGTTCGCCGTGGCGCGGCAAATCCCCGAGGCCAGTACCTCGACCCATGCGGGCAAGTGGGAAAAGTCCAAGTTCATGGGAATCGAACTGACCAACAAGACGCTGGGTGTCATTGGCGCGGGCAATATCGGTGGCATCGTGTGCGAACGCGCATTGGGCCTGAAGATGAAAGTCGTCGCCTATGATCCCTATCTGGGCGAAGAGAAAGCCGCCAAGATGGGTGTGGAAAAAGTTGAGCTGGATGAGCTGCTGTCGCGCGCCGACTTCATCACCCTGCACGTGCCGCTGACGGATCAGACCCGCAATATTCTGAGCCGCGATAATCTCGCTAAAACCAAGAAAGGCGTGCGTATTGTCAACTGTGCCCGTGGTGGGTTGGTCGATGAACAGGCTCTGGCTGAAATGCTGCAATCCGGTCATATTGCCGGCGCGGCGTTTGACGTATTCAGCGAAGAGCCCGCCAAGGATAACGCCCTGTTCAACTTGCCCAACGTGGTCTGCACGCCGCACTTGGGCGCTGCCACGACCGAAGCGCAGGAAAACGTGGCGCTGCAGGTGGCCGAGCAAATTTCGAACTATCTGTTGACCGGCGCGGTCGAGAATGCACTGAACATGCCCAGTGTAACGGCGGAAGAAGCCAAGTTTATGGGTCCGTGGATCAAGCTGGCTGGCCATCTCGGCAGCTTCATCGGCCAGATGACGGATGAGCCGATCAAGGCGATCAACATTCTTTATGATGGTGTGGCCGCTGAAATGAACCTCGCGGCACTGAACTGTTCGGTGGTCGCCGGGATCATGAAAAAGTTCAACCCCGAGGTGAACATGGTTTCGGCCCCGGTTGTTGCCAAAGAGCGCGGGATCAAAATCTCGACGACCAATCAGGACAAATCGGGCGCGTTCGAGGGCTATATCAAAGTCACCGTTGTGACCGACAAGCGCGAGCGTTCGATCGGCGGCACCGTGTTTAGCGACGGCAAGCCGCGCTTCATCCAGATCAAGGGCATCAATATCGATGCCGAGGTCGGTGCCCACATGCTCTATACCACCAACGAAGATGTTCCGGGTATCATCGGCGCGCTGGGTCAGACCATGGGTGAAAACAACGTAAATATCGCGAACTTTACCCTCGGCCGATCCGAGGCCGGAGGTGAGGCGATTGCATTGCTCTATGTAGACGAACCGGTTCCGGCCGAAGCGCGTGCCAAACTGGCGGAAACGGGTCTGTTCACAC
The DNA here is from genome assembly GCF_947497005.1 of uncultured Ruegeria sp. Lineage (GTDB taxonomy): Bacteria > Pseudomonadota > Alphaproteobacteria > Rhodobacterales > Rhodobacteraceae > Ruegeria. Next base: position 3,079 of record NZ_CANMFF010000015.1, read on the forward strand.
AGGTCAAGCCGTTGGAGTTTGATGTCGCCTGACGCGGTCTGTTGAGTTTGAGAAACAGTTCAGGACCCGGTTATGTCAATACCCGGGTCCTTTGTTCTCACAAGCCGCGATCTGAGGCACAAGCGAGCTGAACCTTACGGTGGGAGGATGTCTATGACACAGCCTGTCTATGTTATTGGTGATCTGCACGGGCAGGTGGTCGAATTGGAGCGTGCGCTGTCTCTGATCCAACGCGACGGCGGACCTGATGCGCAGATTGTGTTTCTGGGCGACTACGTGGATCGCGGCCATGACAGTCGCAGGCTGATCGACCGCCTGATTGCCGGGCGCGATGCGGGCCGAAACTGGATTACACTGCTGGGCAATCATGACCGCATGTTCGCCTGGTTCCTGGAGGACACGCCGCGTCACGATCCGCATTTGCTTGTGGGGTACCACTGGCTGCATGACCGGCTGGGCGGCGTCGAAACCCTGCGTAGCTATGGGATTGAATTCGAAGGCCAGATCCGACTGGAGGATCTGCATCAGATGGCGCGGGTGGCTGTGCCGAAATCGCACCTGACTTTCCTGCGCGATCTGGTGCTGATGCATCAAACGCCCGAGCTTGCCTTTGTTCACGCAGGAATTCGCCCGAGTGTGCCGCTCAATGAACAGCAGGCAAGTGATCTGGTTTGGATCAGGCAGGATTTTCACCAACATAAAGGCCCGCACCCCAAGCTGATCGTGCATGGCCATACGCCCGTGGATCAGGCAACGCACTACGGCAATCGCGTCAATCTGGATACGGGGGCCGGGTATGGGCGCCCGGTGGGCGTTGCCGTGTTCGAAGGGCAGACCTGCTGGGAATTGACCGATCAGGGCCGCTTGCCATTGATGCCCTGAGTTACCTCGTTCGGGTAGGACACTGGAGATTGAATATGTATGTCGCCACTTTGCTGACAAACCCGGCAGCACCTTCGCTGGACCGCGCCTTGCCCGAGTCGCTGCGCAACGCCTGGGGCGGTGGGGATGTCCTCTGGCTCAGCCCGGATGAGGCGGCAGAGTTCGAACTGAGCGATATGCCCGACAATCGCTGGGATGTTTGGACGGACCTTCAGGGGATGGGTGTCGACCTGATCGTGCATCCAGTAGACGGGCGGCGCAAACAGATGCTGCTGGCCGATATGGACAGTACGATGATTCAGCAGGAATGCATTGATGAGCTGGCGGATGAGGCCGGCGTTGGTGAACGGGTAAAGGACATTACAGCCCGGGCCATGAACGGAGAGCTGGATTTCGAAGGTGCCCTGATCGAACGGGTGGGTTTGCTGAAAGATCTGGATGAAAGTGTCATCGATAAAGTCCTGAACGAACGGATCACCCTGATGCCCGGAGGCAAAGAACTGCTGGCGACGATGCGGGCGAATGGCGCGTTCGCCGCGCTGGTGTCTGGTGGTTTCACGGCCTTCACCTCGCGGGTGGCAGAACTGCTGGGGTTTAATGAAAACCGGGCCAACACTCTGCTGGCGAAAAACGGCAGGCTGACGGGTGGTGTGGCGCGCCCCATCTTGGGGCGTCAGGCCAAGATCGAAGCGCTGGAGCAGATTTCCACGCGTCTTGGGTTGTCTGAAGATGACGTGATCGCCGTGGGCGATGGGGCCAATGACCTTGGAATGCTGGGTCGGGCCGGAACCGGCGTGGCGCTTCATGCCAAACCTTCAGTAGCCGCGAAATGCGACGTGCGGGTCAATCATGGCGACCTGACGGCACTGCTTTATCTGCAAGGTTACAGCCGCACCGATTTTGCAGGCGATTAACTGAGACTATCTTTTATTTAACATTTGTGTTAAATATCGGTCATGAGCACGCTTCTGACCGCCTTTTCAGCTTTGTCCGACGCCACCCGCTTTTCGATTGTCGAACAGTTGATGGAGCAAGGCGAGCTGCCCGCAGGTGACCTGATCGAAGGGCGCGGCATATCCGGTGCGGCGATCTCGCGCCACCTCAGAGTGCTGCGCGAAGCGGGGCTGGTGCAGCAGCGCGTACAAGGAACGCAGCGGATGTATTCCATCCGGTCTGAAGGGCTGCGGGCGATTGCCGACTGGGCCATTTCCAAGCGGCATTTCTGGGAAGGCAGCCTCGACCGTTTGAATGATATTATCGAAAGGGAGAATTCATGGCCGACCTGAAACTGGAACGGGAATTCCCCGTCAGCCCCGAAGAACTGTTTGCGTGGATCAGCGACGGCACCAAGTTGCTGCAATGGTGGGGGCCCGAAGGGATGCACGTACCCGAACACAATCTGGATTTTTCTCGCACCGGTCCGTGGTATTCGGTGATGGAGAATGGCGAGGGCCAGCAATACAAGGTCTCTGGCCATGTCACGCATGTTGACCCGCCCAAATCGGTTGGCTTCACTTGGGGGTGGCATGACGATCAGGATCAACGCGGCGCAGAAAGCCATGTGACCCTTTCCGTCGCTGTGACGGAAAACGGTGCCCGCCTTGTGCTGGACCACCGCGAATTGGCCGATGCCGAAGCAGCTGCGAACCACAATCAGGGTTGGACGTCTTCGTTGCGCAAACTCGAAGCGAAGTGCAAATAGGATTTTATAAGGGAGAAGTAATATGCCTCAATTTTTGTTTGTCTATCACGGGGGGCACACCCCAACCGACCCCGCCGAGATTGAGGCGACCATGGCCGCCTGGGGCGCGTGGTTTCAGGGCATGGGCGAAGCCCTCGATATCCCCGGCAACCCGGTCGGGCAGTCCTACACGGTCAGCAACAGCGGGGTTGTTGACAACGGCGGCGCGAATCCGGCCTCAGGCTTCACGGTGATCAAAGCCGACAGCATCGACGCCGCGACCGAGATGGCCAAAGGGTGTCCTATGGTCGTCAACGGTTCGGGCTCGGTCGAAGTGGCCGAGGTGCACGAGATCGAGATGTAAAGACCTTAGCCGGGAAATCCCGGCGCAGGTTTGATCACACCACATTCCAGCCCGCGTCGGCTGTATTGCGTGGCGTTCATGAATTTGCGGGTGGCCGGGTGATCGGCCTCCAGCACACCAAGGCTGACCAGAATGGCAGCAATCGCGCATTCGCTGGCGCGGGTGGTGCCATCGGTGATCTTCAACGCAACACCCATGCGTTTTTCCGGGATGATGGCGACAAACACGGCCTCGGCCCCGGTCTTGATCGCAACACGTCCGTTCATCGCGCGCATCAGCTCCGTGCAGGCGCGGGTCTCACCCGCGACCAGTTCAGGGTGTTTGACCATCGCTGCAACCAGTTGCGCCGCCGCGTCGCTGGAGCGGTCGGACCGGTCTGCGGCAGAAGCAAACCAAGCCATCGACCGGGCCAGACCGGTTAGTGATGTTGCGAAATTCGGGGCCGAGCACCCGTCTATGCCATAACCCGGGCTGGTCTCGCCCGTCGTCTCTTCGATCGCTGACAGGCAGGCTTGCTGGACCGGATGGTCGATCTCCAGGTATTCCAATCCCGCGCCCATATGCTGGCCCAGTGTGAGAAATCCGCAATGCTTGCCGGAACAGTTGTTGTGAATCTGGCAGGGCGTATCGTCGGCCAAAATCAACCGGTCGCGTGCGGCAGTATCCGCTGGTTCTTGTGGGCCGCAGCGCAAGACATGCTCGTTCAATCCCAGATGATCCAACCATGCTGTCACGCGGTCCGTGTGGATCGCAGCCCCGTTGTGTGAGGCGCAGGCCAGCGCCAGATGCTCACTGGTCAGCCCGTATTTCGCCGCTGCCCCGGATGTGATCAGCGGAAGCGCCTGAATCATCTTGGCGGACGATCGCGGATAGATGACCGCGTGGGGGTCGCCCCAGCTGCGCACAATTTGACCCGCGTCGTCACAGATGACCGCGTGACCCAGATGCAGGCTTTCCAGCAGAGCGCTACGCCACAGTTCTGTCATTGGTACGGGCTGCGTCATCTGGACCTCCGAAATTTATGCGCAAAAATCTGCCAATCGCCCTTTCGCCTGTGGCGAAACCTGCGTTAGTGTGTGTATGTCGGCAATCATCGGAATACGCAACGTAATAGACGAACCGGCAGGGTTCGCAGCGCTTCCGATGGGTATGAGGTAAGGGTCGAGCTAGGAGGCTGGACAAATGGGATCAATGCTCGTTCGTACGATTGCGGGTCTGTGTGTGGCAGGCATCGCCGCTTCTTCCGCAATCGCCCAACAAGCGACAAGTACAAACCGTGTCGCGGCAAAAACGGATTGGAGCGTATTTGTCGAAGACGATCCTACCGAATGCTGGAGCGTCTCGGCACCGAAAGAAACCGTGAACACCCGAGGTGGGCGTGTGGTTTCAGTGCGACGCAGCGACATCCTGCTGTTCGTGTTCTATCGCCCTAATGCCGAGGTCAAAGGGCAATTGACCTTTACCGGCGGCTATCCGTTTGCCGCAGGTTCGACGGTGAACCTGAATGTGGACGGAACCGAGTTCGAACTGTTCACGGAAGGTGAATGGGCTTGGGCCGCGTCGGATGCGGATGATGCCAAGATCGTCACCGCCCTGAAGCGCGGAACCGAGGCTGTTCTGACCGCCCGGTCGGAACGCGGGACGCAGACGAAAGACACTTTTTCGTTGCTGGGCTTTACGTCAGCGATCGAAGACGCTGAGAAACGCTGCACCAACTGATCCCACAGCACCACATGATACTTCGGCCTCGCCCATTTAGCGGGGCCTTTTACGTTTGGTCATCTGCTTGATATGATCCCAGTCAAAGTTTCGAATGTGACAATATGGATTCATTGCTTCAGTCACCAAGAGAGGACATTGTGATGAAGCAAAACACCTGGATCACTCTGGTTTTGGTCGCATCGGTTACTGTGCTGGGCGCTTGCGAGAAAAACGCTGACTCCTACCCGATATCGGGTGAGCAATGTGGCCCTGAAGATCCGGTCCAGACTCTGGACGCAAACGACTGCTACACGCCGCCGCCGGTAAACTGATCAAAAGGGCCCGGCATGTTCAACGTGCCGGGTCTGTCAGCATAGGAAACCTTTTGATCTTTGCGCAGGTTCCTATATAGAGGCGCATCCCAAGCCAGAATCCTTCGAGATACGCCTCAGAGAGCTCAAAATGTCGCCCAAAGCGCCGATCACCCAAGACGTCATGACCATCCCGCGCAAACTGCCTGAAGGGAAGGTGAACCTTGTCGGTCTTTCACGCGACCGTTTGCGCGAAACCTTGATTGAACACGGTACGCCGGAAAAGCAGGCCAAGATGCGCACGGGGCAGATCTGGCAGTGGATCTATCAATGGGGCGTGCGTGACTTTGCCGAGATGACCAATCTGGCGAAGGCTTACCGCGCGCAACTGGCCGATCATTTCGTGATTGAAATCCCCAAGGTTGTAACCCGTCAGGTATCCGAAGACGGCACCCGCAAATATCTGTGCCGCATCGCGGGTGGGCATGAGGTTGAGGTCGTCTATATCCCCGAAGAAGATCGCGGCACGTTGTGCATCTCGTCTCAGGTAGGCTGCACGCTGACATGTACGTTTTGCCATACCGGCACTCAAAAGCTTGTACGAAACCTGACATCTGCCGAAATCGTTGGTCAGATCATGATGGCGCGTGACGATCTTGACGAATGGCCGACCCCCGGCGCGCCGAAAGACGAAACGCGCCTGCTGTCGAACATCGTTCTGATGGGAATGGGCGAGCCGCTTTACAATTTCGAAAACGTCCGCGACGCGATGAAGATCGCCATGGACCCGGAAGGCATTTCCCTTTCCCGTCGTCGGATAACGCTTTCGACCTCGGGCGTTGTGCCTGAAATCGCGCGTACAGCGCAGGAAATCGGTTGTTTGCTGGCGATCTCGTTCCACGCCACCACCGATGAAACCCGCGATGTTCTGGTGCCAATCAACAAACGCTGGAATATCGAGGAACTTTTGCAGGCGCTGGCCAGCTATCCCAACGTGTCGAATTCCGAACGGATCACCTTTGAATACGTTATGCTGGACGGGGTGAATGACAGCGACGAGGATGCACATCGCCTGATCGATCACATCAAACGCCATAATATTCCGGCCAAAATCAATCTGATCCCGTTCAACGAATGGCCGGGCGCACCGTACAAGCGCAGCTCGAACAACCGTATCCGGGCTTTTGCGAATATCATCTATCAGGCGGGCTATGCTTCGCCCATCCGCAAGACGCGGGGCGAGGATATCATGGCCGCCTGTGGTCAGCTGAAATCGGCCACGGAACGTGCCCGCAAATCGCGCAAACAGATCGAGGCGGAAACCGGATTGAGCGGGTAGCTCCTTCTGCTTGGAAAACCGGACAAGCGGCCGGTCTGGCGCAGGGTATGGTGATCGCGTTTTACCTGTCTGGGATTGCCGTTTGCACGTGATAAGTGTGCCTGTAAACTTAATGTTTCAGGTGCTGAAACCACATGCATAATTTGCTATGTTTACTGTATCCGGCGCTGCCCTGTTTTTTCAAATCGATGCACAAGGTGGTGAGATTACCGGATCAGAGCTGGCAAGTTATTCCGAAGCCGCTAGAATTGGCGAAGTACTGTCAGGCGGCGCTCAGGCAAACTGATTTCAGGTGGGTCAACATAATGGACTCGAGACTTCTAAGACTTTTCCAACAAGGAACCGCTGCGATTGCTCTTTTCGTGCTTCCAGCAGGGCTGGCATCGGCAGACGGTCACAATGCCCATATTGCGATAGAAAACCCCGCTGAGTTGAGCAAGGAAGAGGCTGTGGCCCACTACCGTTCGCTAAACCGACGCATGGCGCGCGGGTATGCTGCTGCGCAACTGGATCTGATTCTCAACTATCAAAGCTGGCCGCTTTTCAATGATGCGCCCTATATTTCTGCCACGCACGGGCAACGGTTCGTGAACAGCTATGCCAATCGTATGGCGCACAACTACGGAACGTTGCAGGAGGGTGAAGAGCTGCCCATGGGTTCGGTTCTGGCCAAAGACAGCATGACGGTGACAGATGAAGGGCACATACACCCCGGCGCCATGTTCATAATGGAGAAACTGGCAAAAGGCACCAGCCCGGATACGGCAGACTGGCGCTATATCATGGTGCTGCCAGACGGATCCGTGTTCGGCGACACGATGGGTGGTCGCGCCGACGCAGTCGCCTATTGCCACGTTTGTCACGAACAGATGGCAGAACGGGATTACACGTTTTACGTTCCCGAGGAGTATCAGGCAGGCAACTGACCCGTGTTACGCGGTTTCGCCCGGCAGTTTCAGCTCCGTCGCCTCGCGGCGGCTGAGTTGTTCACCTTGTTTTCTCTTTAACAACACCTCGCGGGCCAGCGCGTATGTCTCATCTTGCCAGAAGATCAGGCAGCCGTTGCAGCCCTTGCCACAACACCCCTCGGTACCGATGCGGTTGGTCTTGAACCGGCGTTCGTTTCCATCTTGGCCGATCTTTTCGACCAGTTCATCCCGGCGGCGATCGTAGGCTGTCGGGTTGTCGCGGCCAGTGGTTTCCAGCCCCTGAACCAACTTGTCGAAGCGGATGCGGCTCCAGTGTTCGTCGGTCAGGGCGCGCTCTTTGCGCAGCACTGAATAGACCGGGAAACGGGCGCGCAGGTCATCGATATCCTCGTGATCGAACAGGGTGAAAGGCAGGCGGATGACGGTTTTTGTGCTGCCATGCACTATGTCCAGCCGCGCGCCGTCTGCAGCCCTCTCGAAGTCATAGACCCGCAGCAGAACCGTGTCGCGTGAGATGGGCGAGACGAAATCCAGTACGTCGCCCGGTTCCAGCTTGTTTTTCACTTCGACGAGAAATGCGTCTTCGGTCACTTCGGTGACGATCCCGGCATATTCCCATTGCGCGATGGATGCCGTGTGCTCGTAGTCATGCGCATAGTTGGTCAGTCGTCCCTCGTGGAAAGCCAGTGTATAGCCCCGGTTCCCAACAGTTTCGAGTTCGCGCATATAGGGTTTCGGGTCCCAGTTCTCAGGGTCGGCATTGTAGTCGTCAATCGCCATGCGATAGGCCCGCGCGACGATGGCGGCGTAGTATTCCGACTTGCCGCGCCCTTCCACTTTCAGGCTGTCGACCCCGATCTTCAGATATTCATCCAGTTTCGGCATGATGCAGAGGTCGCGCGAATTGAGGATGTATGAGCCGCGATCATCCTCTTCGATGGGCATCAGATCACCGGGGCGACAGTCTTCTTCCAGCAGGAACTCGAACAGGTCGGCATTTTCGTCGGTGATGCGCAGCTCTTGGTGTGTGCCGTCCTTGAGGCGCAGTTTCAGGCTATAGTTCCAGCGGCAGGAATTGGCGCAGTTGCCCTGATTGGCCCCACGCTCGGCCATGAAATTCGACAGCAGGCAGCGGCCTGAATAAGTCATGCACATCGCACCATGCACAAAGGCTTCAAGCTTGATGTCGGGGCATTTCTCGCGAATCTCGACCAGTTCGGGATAGGAAACTTCACGCGCCAGAACCACCAGCTCGGCCCCCTGATCCTGCCAGAACTTCACCGACAGCCATGAACAGATATTGGCCTGGGTAGAGATATGCAGCGGCAGTTCCGGTGCCCGGTCGCGGACATACTGGAACACGCCCGGATCAGCGATGATCAGGCCGTCGGGCTGCACCTTGCGGACGGTATCGATGTATTCGTCCAACTTCGGAATGTCTTTGTTATGCGAAAACAGGTTCAGCGTCAGGTATGCGCGCCGGCCATGGCTGTGGCAGAACTCGACCCCTTCGATCACTTCTTCCAGCGAGAACTCGGATTTCGTGCGCAGTGACATATCCGGCGTGCCCAGATACACCGCGTCCGCCCCATAGAGGATGGCGAGTTTCAACTTGCGCAGATTGCCTGCGGGCATCAGCAATTCGGATCTGGACTGGGTCATGGGGCTACCGGGCAAAGGATCAAGGTGGCCTTCTACGCCAAAACCCTAGCGCCCAAAACCCCGTTACCTGCGGCGGAATCGCGCTGTGCCGATGACTTCGACCAGTTGCTGCCGCACCGGTTCAGGTTGCGTTTCAACCGCGTTCAGGACCTCGCGCAACTCGGCGCGCAGCCCGTGCATCTGGTCGATCAGTGAGATCATCATCGACAGCGCATCGGCCTCCATGTCGTATTGCTCGTGCAACTCGCAAGCCAGTTCCAACCGGGCGACGTCGATACTGTGATAGACCAACCCTTGTTCCGATTGCTCGGGGATCACAATTTCAGCCGCCAGATACTCGGTCAGCCGGTCCGAGGTCAGGCGGGTGACGGTTTCGATCAGTTCCTTCTCGGTCAGGGTCATGACGGCATTCCTTTCCGCGGATCATAGCTGTGCGTTTCGCGCCAGGTCTCCATGAACTGTTTCAGGTCGTCGTCGATTGTGTCGGGCATCGAGACGGTCAGTTCGATCAACTGATCCCCGCGCTCGGATGAGCCGCGTTTCTTGACCCCCTTGCCACGCAATCGCAGAGTTTTTCCACTGCTTGTGCCCGCCGGGACTCTGACATTCACACCTCCATCGATGGTGGGTGCAGGAACTTTGCCGCCCAGAATGGCCTCATCAATGCCAATCGGCAGCGTGATGTGGATGTCGTCGCCCTGACGGTCAAACACCGGATGCTTGGCGACCGAAACAGTCACCAGAGCATCGCCTGCAGGACCTTCTCCGTATCCCGGAGCCCCTTTGCCGCGCAGCCGGATGGTTTGGCCGTCGGTGATCCCTGCCGGGATTTTCACCTCGATCCGGTCGCCATCCGGCAGGGTCAGTTTCTGACTTGCACCAAACACGGCATCCAGAAAGCTGATTTGCAGCGAATAGTTCAGGTTGTGGCCCGGAGCGTGAAACTCATGGCCGCGCTGGTCGCCAAACCCGCTGCGGCCACGCATGAATTCGGCGAAGATGTCGGACATGTCGTCAGGGTCCGCCTGACGCCCGCGATAGGGGTTTCCGGCCGCCTCTGCATAGTCTCGGTAATACTGCTGTTGCGGGCGCTCCTGACCAGAAGCGTCGATCTCGCCATTATCAAAACGCGCACGTGTTTCGGGGTCTTTTAACAGATCATAGGCTGCGGCGGCGGCTTTGAATTTAGCCTCAGCCTCGGCATCACCGGGTTTCAGGTCCGGATGGCATTCCTTTGCGATGCGCCGATAGGCTTTCTTGATCTCGGCGGCGCTGGCGTCCTTCGAGACACCAAGAACGGTGTAGGGATCGTCGCTCATCTCACTCTCACGGGTCAGGGACAGGTCTGATCTCTACCATGCGATTTCAACAGGTCAAAAGGAAGAGGCGTTTGAATTGCCTCGTAAAATCCTGCAGGTCTGATAATATCTGCATGTTTCTACTTGTAGATTGACGGAGACCGCCGCATGTCGCGCAGAATTAAATCCGCTCTGGCCTTGCTGGCCGGGAACGCCGTTGGGTTGTTGCTTGCCTCACTGATATTGTCGGGATTTGCGATCAAGCCGATCTCTTTCATCGTGGTTGTGATCGTTTTCACGGTTGTGCAGTTGATTGCTGAGCCTCTGATCCTGAAGCTGGGAGAAAAGAGAGCGCCTGCGCTAAAGGGCGGGATCGCTTTGATCGTGACCTTTGTGGGCTTGCTAGTGACCGACCTGATCACCGCTGGGCTGACCGTTGGCGGTGTCTCGAACCTGCTGGCGGCAACACTTCTGGTCTGGCTGGGGGCGTTGATCGCCAGCGTGGTGCTGCCGATCTATGTTTTCAAAGGATTGCGTGGCCCCAAGAAGTAGTCACACCTCGTTGAGGCTGGCCTCGATGGCCTGCCACAGTTCGTCCACTGGCTCGCAGCCTACCGACAGGCGGATGAAGGCCGGATCGACATCGTCGCCCCAACGCGCGCGGCGTTCGGCCGAGCTGTGGACACCTCCGAAAGACGTGGCCGGTCTCAGCAGAGGGCAATTGTTGATGAAGGCTTCGGCTTTGTCTTCGTTTTCCAGCGTCAGGGATAGGAGAAATCCGAAGCGTGCCGCCTGCGCCTGCGCCAGTTTGTGCGACGGGTCACCGGCCAACCCGGGGTAGCGAACCTGTTCAACGGCCGGGTGCGCCGCCAACCGTTCCGCCAATACCTGTGCCGAGCTACACATCCGGTCGAACCGCACGTCCAGCGTCTCAAGCCCGCGATGCAGCAGCCACGCTTCATGCGGACCGGGGATCGAACCGGATACTTTGCGCCATTCCTCGACCCGTTCCATGATCTGGGTGTTGCAGCTGGCAACATGGCCCATCAGCATATCCGAATGACCGCCCATCGCCTTGGTATCGGACGAGACAACCACATCGATGCCCAGATCCAGAGGGCGCTGACCCAGCGGGGTCATCGTTGTGTTGTCTGCGATGGCCACCCCTCCGGAAGCATGTACCTGTTCAGCAACAGCTTTCAGGTCGATCATGTCCAATCCGGGGTTCGACGGGCTTTCGACGAACACCACATCGAACCTGTCAAAACCATCGTCGGTAAATGCGGTTGTGGGGCGTTCCTCAACAACCACACCCAGACGCGACAGGAACCGATCTGCCAACAGACGCGTCACGTAATAGCCATCCGACGGGATCAACAGGCGCGACCCGGCTTGAACCGTAGCAAACAGCGCGGCCGAGATTGCTGCCATCCCTGAGGGGAAGCTGAGGCAAGGCGCGTCTTCCAAATGTGACAGGACATGCTCCAGATGCACCCAGGTCGGGTTATCGACACGACCATAACTGGACTGACCGTCGGGCGTGCCCGGCAAGTGGAACATACTGCTTTGGGTCAGCGGTAAGGCTACTGGGTCGCCCTTGTTCAGGGCTTTCCCGCGTAGATGCAACATTTCTCCGGTTTTAGGGGCCATGGCTCAGCGCCCGGGAATTTCGTCGCGAGGTGGAGCGGGCTCCCAGTTTTCGATGATCTCGACCGCTTCTTGCGCTGTGTCAACAAATCGGAACAGGTCAAGATCCTCGTCCGAGATGGTGCCTGCATCGGCCAATGCTTCCCAGTTGATGACCTTTTCCCAGAATGCGCGCCCAAACAGCAGGAAGGGCACACGCTCCATCCGGCCGGTCTGAATCAGGGTCAGGGATTCGAACAGCTCATCCATCGTGCCGAAACCGCCGGGGAAGATTGTGATTGCGCGGGCACGCATTAGGAAATGCATCTTGCGAATGGCGAAATAGTGGAAGTTGAAACTGAGATCAGGCGTCACGAAAAGGTTCGGCGCCTGCTCGTGCGGCAGTACGATGTTCAGGCCAATGGAACAACCGCCCGCGTCCTGCGCGCCGCGGTTACCAGCCTCCATCACACCGGGGCCGCCGCCGGTGACGATCACGTTCTCGCGGCAGCCGGTCTCGTTCGATTTCACTGTCATCAGGCGGGCGAACTCGCGCGCCTCGTCATAGTAGGTCGACAGACCCGCCAGTGTTTCAGTTCGCGCGGTGTGCTTCTGAGACGGTTCGGGAATACGCGCACCACCAAACATCACGATGGTTGAGGTGATCTGACGTTCGGTCATGATCATCTCGGGCTTCAGCAGTTCCAGCTGCAGGCGCACCGGGCGCAGCTCGTCGCGACACAGGAAATCATCATCGGCAAAGGCCAGGCGATAGGCGGAGGAGCGCGTCTGCGGCGTGTCAGGCACTTCGCTCGCGGTCGAACGGTCGGTCTGCGCGTCGCGGAAGGGGCTGAGGCGGTCTTCTCTCATGGGTGATCGATCCCTGCTTGCGTGTTTTTCAAACAGCTATAGGGTTCGCGGGCAGAGTGCCAGTCACGGAAAGACAAGAATGAATTGGAAGAGCGAAATATTGGCGGCGCAGGAGCGCATCATCAGACATGCGCAAGTGACACCGGTGATCGAGAGTCGAATTCCGGGTTATCCCATAGAGCTGAAGCTGGAGCACATGCAGCACACCGGAAGTTTCAAGGCGCGGGGTGCGTTCAATACGTTGCTCAGCCTGGATGTGCCCAAGGCCGGTGTCGTGGCCGCATCCGGTGGCAATCACGGTGCAGCCGCGGCTTTCGCGGCGCAGGCGCTGGGCTATCCGGCCAAGATTTTCGTGCCCGAGCTGGCGGGCGCATCCAAGATTGCATTGATCCGGCAAACCGGCGCGGACCTGAGCGTTGTATCCGGCGAATACGCCAACGCGTTGACACAAGCACAGGCGCATGAGGCTGAAACCGGAGCGATGCAGATTCACGCCTATGACGCGCCAGCCACGGTGGTTGGGCAGGGGACTTGTTTTGCGGAATGGGACGCGCAGGGTCTGCAGGCAGACACGGTTCTGGTCGCTGTTGGCGGTGGTGGGCTGATCGCAGGGGCTTTGGCGTGGTTCAACGGTGCACGCAAGGTTGTGGCGGTCGAGCCCGAAACCTCTTGTGCGTTGAATGCCGCTTTGCTTGCTGGCGAACCTGTGGATGTTTCGGTTTCCGGGATTGCTGCAAATGCGCTGGGCGCGCGAAGAATCGGGCAGATTTGTTTTGATCTCGCGCAAGACATGAGTTCGATTCTGGTGTCGGATGACGCCATCGCGGCGGCGCAAAAGACGCTGTGGCAGGCGCATCGCATTCTGGTGGAACCAGCGGGTGCAACCGCGTTGGCGGCGCTGACTTCGGGCGTGTACCAACCTGAGCCGGATGAACGCGTGGCCGTTCTGGTTTGCGGTGCGAATATTGCACCGGATCCGTTAGCAGGGTGAATTATCGGCTTGTGGATGGGCAGAGTGGATTTTATCTATAATTCATGAGTGCTACGATTTCCGACACGATTTACCAAAACCTCAGCCAGCAAATCATCACCGGAGAGTTGGGCGCCGGGGAAAAGCTGCGGCAAGACCACATTGCCCGCACTTTCGACACCAGCCATGTTCCGGTGCGTGAAGCCTTGTTGCGGCTTGAGGCGCATGGGTTGGCCCGGCACGAGCCGCGCCGGGGAATGCGGGTCACCGCGCTGGACCCGGCCGAGGTGCGTGAGGTGATCGAAATGCGCGTGGCGTTGGAAACGTTGGCGCTGCAGCAATCTGTGCAGAATATGTCGCCTACAGCATTGGAAAAGATCGATAATGCGCGAATCGCCTGTGACAAGGCGCAGTCAATGCCGCAATGGGAAGCTTTGAACAGAGCGTTCCATCGCGCCATCCTGACACCTTGTGGGCTGCCCCGTCTTTTACACACAATCGATGACCTTCATATTGCAAGCGCGCGCCATCTGTTCGCGCATTGGCGGTCGAAGTGGGCGCAGCGGGTGGATACCGACCACGCAGCCCTCGTGCAGGCGCTCAAACGCAAGGATCTGGCCACGTCATCAGCGATTCTGACGCGCCATATCCGGCGCGCCAGCTAATTACCGCCAGGCTCAGCCGCAATCGAGTTCGTCTACGTCGCATTGCGCCATGGGTTCGGCTTTCGTATAGGCCAAATCAACATGAACAGATTCTGTAGGGAGACTCCCCATGTCCAACGCGCAACTTGAAGCCGCCATCGAAGCCGCCTGGGAGGCGCGCGACACAATCACACCCGCCACCGCCGGTGAACAACGCGAAGCGATCGAAGACACGCTAAACGCGCTGGACAGCGGCTCGCTGCGCGTTGCGGAAAAGCAGGAGAGCGGAGACTGGCACGTGAACCAGTGGGCCAAGAAAGCGGTCCTGTTGGGCTTCCGCATCAAGGATATGGAAATCCAGACGGGCGGCCCACAGGACGGGGGTTGGTGGGACAAGGTGGACAGCAAGTTCGCCGGTTGGGGTGAAAACCAATGGCGCTCGGCCGGGTTTCGCGCCGTTCCCAACTGCGTTGTCCGCAAATCAGCCTTTATCGCACCAGGTGTGGTGCTGATGCCGTCCTTCGTGAATCTTGGTGCTTACGTTGACGAAGGCACCATGGTTGATACCTGGGCCACTGTCGGCTCCTGTGCGCAGATTGGTAAAAACGTCCACCTGTCGGGCGGGGTTGGCATCGGCGGGGTGCTGGAGCCAATGCAGGCCGGACCAACCATTATCGAAGACAATTGCTTTATCGGCGCCCGCTCGGAAGTGGTTGAAGGCTGCATCGTCCGCGAAGGCTCGGTTCTGGGAATGGGTGTGTTCATAGGCAAATCCACCAAAATTGTGGATCGCGAAACAGGTGAAGTCACGTATGGCGAAGTACCGCCCTATTCGGTTGTCGTTGCAGGCTCGATGCCATCCAAAAACAACGTCAGCCTGTATTGTGCGGTGATCGTGAAGCGGGTGGATGAAAAAACTAGGTCGAAAACCGGCATCAACGAATTGCTGCGTGACTGATCGTTCGGAATGAACAGAAAGGCCGGAGCAATTTTGCTCCGGCCTTTCTGTTTTCTGGGGTATCGCACAAGGCGATACCCGAGACTTGGTCGTATTCAGCGCTGAGATATGGCGAACCTCAAGAGACCACCGTTAGTGGGTTAGCGGTTTTCGCTCTGCATCGCGTCAACTTCAGAGTCTCCTGCGTTAGTTTCTGTGCCACCGCCTTCGGTTTCGCCACCGCCTCCGGTTTCGCCACCGCCTCCGGTTTCGCCACCGCCCTCGGTTTCACCACCGCCTTCGGTTTCGCCACCGCCTTCGGTTTCGCCACCGCCTTCGGTTTCGCCACCGCCTTCGGTTTCGCCACCGCCCTCGGTTTCGCCACCGCCTTCAGATTCGCCACCGCCTCCGGTTTCGCCACCGCCTTCGGTTTCGCCACCGCCCTCGGTTTCACCACCACCTTCCTGAGCGTATGCTGCACCCACCGTTACAAAAGACAAGACAGCGACAGCAGGTACGCCGGAAAGCGCAATCACACTTGCAGTTGTCATCATTAGTCTGGACAAAGCACTCATCCTAATTCTCCTGTTTCAAAATGGCCTTCGCAGTGGCACCACCGTAAAGCTGGCCTCGCCATGCTTTTGTGAAAGGCTGGTAATGCGCCGAAGCCAGCGGGAAATGGCCATAAATGAGGCGAAAATGTGGCGAAAATGTGCCCGATTCAACTCAGAGAATGGCGGTGAAACGCTTCTCAATTTTGAGTGGAAATCAAGGATCGAAATTTACTGAGTCGCTTTGTTCCTGCATTGCTTCAGAAGCCCAATGCCTCAGCGCAACGGCCTGCTTTATGGTAAAGCCAAACTCAGAGTCAGGATTTACGGAACCGGTTGACCCTTCAAAATACCGCGCGTAAGGCAAGGTCTATGGAAAAGCAAAAGAAACCCTCGCGTCAGCAAGTCTATACCCTTCTGGTCCAGATCGGTCGCAAGGATGGCGACGGGTTGCCCGAAGGCGCGACTGGTGCAGCACTGATGTGTTTTGCCAGTGGTGTAGATGAAGCCGAGGCGGTGCGCGAGACGGTGGCTATTCTGAAGCAGGCCGACACCGCACCTCTGGATGTCACGGGATACGGAACACTGGCCGAACGCGAGGCGCAAGGTCACGATATCGAACCGGACGAACGGGCACTGATGCAGCGTGCGCTGGATGAAAATGCGGTTATCGTGGCGCAGATGACGCCGTTCTTCGGAGACGAGGCGCAGGCCTAGTTCCGCATGCCGAACCACTTGCGGTAGATCTCTTCATAAGTTCCATCTTCGCGCAGTGAAAGCAGAGCCTGATTTACGTCCTCAACCAGAGGCGACCCGGTCGGAAAAGCGATACCGTAGTTTTCGCGCAGGAAAACGCCGCCTGTCATTGATGCGATCCGCCGCCCTTCATGGGCCGCGTAATAAGACAGGATCGGCGCATCGAATACCACCGCATCAAGGTCCTTGGCCTGGAAGGCGTCCAGCATCTGATTCAACCCGGAATAACCGGTGAATTCGATCTCACGCCGGCCCAGAAAGCTGGCCGCAGTCGAATCCGAGATGGTTCCGACATTCTTGCCATACAGATCGTTCACTGAATTCACACTGCCCGTGATCGCGTCCACGGTCATGACCGACGTGATGCGGGCTGTGAAAACCGATACGATGAACAGTGATGAAACGACCAGAACAACGCCCAGAAGCCGACCGAAGGGCGTGCGGGGCATTCTTTCTTCGAACCCGCCATTCACAACAAGGTTCAGTGCCCACCAGAAGGAAGGAAACCACGCCTCGTTCAGTTTGCGGTCGAAATAGGGTTGGGCGCGGCGCTCAAAGCTCCACATCATCATGCCGCCGCCCAGCAGGATGGCAAAAGCCAGACCGATGGCGATGAACAGTTCCTTGGACAATAGCGCATGCAGCAAGGATGGCTGACGGGCGGCCTCGGATGGCACCATGATCTGCAAGCCTGCCTCAAAGATCGGCTGGGTGAAATCCATCTGCGTTTCCCGCAGGGCAGTGATCGAGATATTGGCAACGGCAAGATCTGCAGATCCATCCTGCACCGCGTCCAGCATGTCCGAGAACGCATCCACGCGATTGACCGTGTACTCCCAGTTCAGAGACTCGGCCAGCGCGGCCAGCAAATCCATCGAGAAGCCGGTTTCAGCGCCGTCCTCCACATAGGAAAACGGGGGACGAGTCACCGTAGTGACCGAAAGGGACTGTGCCAGGCTCTGCTGTGCAATGACGGCGAAAGTCAGGCAGATCAGTGCGAAGAAAGCGCGCTTCATATTCAATTCACCTGTTTCGCGGCCCTGTAACGCGATTGTGCTGTGGGCAGCAAGATGGTCGCTGGGTAAACTACTATGATTTATTGGGGTCTCGCTTTGACATCTTCTCAATCCGGTTGGCGATTTATTTGCGGATTGGGGTTGGAAAACCGGCCAATTCGTTGAATCTGTGCACGAACCCGCGAAAGACACTGTTCCAGAGGCCAATACATGACCGATCCCGTTCAATTGACAGCCGATCTGATCCGTTGCCCATCGGTCACACCTGAAGAAGGCGGCGCGCTGGTCTTACTCGAGTCGGTTTTGTCGGATGCGGGGTTCGAATGCGCGCGTGTCGACCGTGGTGGCATCAGCAACCTGTTCGCACGATGGGGCCAGAAATGCCACGCGCGCAGTTTCGGTTTTAATGGACATACCGATGTTGTTCCGGTCGGCGACGAAGCTGCCTGGACTATGCCGCCCTTCGGGGCCGAAGTGCGGGATGGCGTGATGTATGGGCGCGGCACAACCGATATGAAATCGGGGGTTGCGGCTTTTGCGGCTGCCGCGATGGATTTCGTACGCGATACCCCGCCGGACGGAGCCATTATTCTGACGATCACCGGAGACGAGGAAGGCGATGCGCTGGATGGCACCACCGCCCTGCTGGATTATATGGCCATCGCGGATGAGCGGATGTCGGTCTGTCTGGTGGGTGAGCCCACATGCCCGAACGCGATGGGTGAGATGATGAAGATTGGCCGCCGCGGCTCGATGACTGCGTGGTTTACGGTTACGGGCGTTCAGGGGCATTCGGCCTATCCGCATCGGGCCAAGAATCCTTTGCCTGCTATGGCCCGGCTGATGGACCGGTTGGCGTGTCACGAGCTGGATCATGGTACGGATCATTTTGACGCCTCTACGTTGGCAGTAGTGACCATCGACACCGGAAACACCGCAACCAACGTGATCCCGGCCCAGTGCAACGGAACGGTCAACATCCGTTTCAATGACTTGCATTCCGGGGCCAGCCTGAGTGATTGGTTGCAGTCCGAGGCGGATCAGGTGGCTGCTGAGTACTGCGTCGAAATTGACGCTCGGATCAAGATTTCAGGTGAAAGCTTTCTGACCCCGCCGGGACCGCTGTCGGATCTGGTGGCCAAAGCTGTAGAGGCAGAAACAGGCCTAACACCCGAGCTTTCGACAACTGGCGGTACGTCGGATGCGCGGTTCGTCAAAAACCACTGCCCGGTTGTTGAGTTTGGGTTGGTCGGGCGCACAATGCATCAGGTGGACGAGTGTGTAGAGGTGGCGCAGATCGAACAGCTCAAGTCGATCTACACGCGCATCCTGACAGACTATTTTGCCTGACCCATGCAGCGCACATTGGTGATCATGGTGAAGGAACCGCATCCGGGTCGTGTCAAAACACGGCTGGGGCGCGATATTGGCATGGTTGGCGCGGCTTGGTGGTTCCGGCACCAGGCGCGGTCACTGATCCGTAGGCTGCGCGATCCACGCTGGCAGGTCGTTCTGGCGGTCTCGCCTGATCAGGAAGGGCTGACCAGCCGTGTCTGGCCTGGTGATCTGCCGCGCGCAGCGCAGGGGCGTGGCGATCTGGGCGACCGCATGAGACGGATGTTGCAGGGAATGCCAAAGGGCCCCGTTTGCCTGATCGGTGCGGATATCCCCGGGATTTCGCGCGCCCATATAGCCCGAGCTTTCGATGCGCTGGGGCGTTCTCAGATGGTATTTGGGCCAGCACCAGATGGAGGCTATTGGTTGATCGGAGCGCAGCGTTTTGCTCCCTTGCCACGCGGTTTGTTTCGTGATGTGCGTTGGTCGACTGAACACGCTTTGGCCGACACGCTTGCCTCGATCCCCAACTGTCGTGTGTCCCTTCTGGGCCACCTACGTGATGTGGATACAGTCGCCGATCTGAATACCTGAGGTTTTTTGGTCATGACGCGGTCGCAAACGCGTGCTAGGCCGGACGTATGACTCGCATCCCTACCAAGCAGGAGGTCCTTGACTGGATCTCGGCGAACCCCACCCTGACTTCGAAACGCGATATCGCCAAGGCTTTTGGCATCAAAGGCGCGGATCGGATTGATCTCAAACGTATCCTCAAGGAACTTGAGGCCGAAGGGCATCTGGAAAAGCGCAAGCGCAGCTATCGCGATCCGGATCGCTTGCCGCCGGTCAGCGTCTTGCAGGTAAAAGCTCCGAACGCGGATGGCGACCTGTTCGCGCGCCCACTTGAATGGCACGGCGAAGGGGTCGAGCCCATTGTCCTGATCATAGCCCGCACCAGTGACCCGGCGCTGGGCGAGGGTGATCGCATTCTGGCCCGTTTGACCGTCGTACATGAGGAAGACCACAACTACGAAGCGCGCCTGATCCGCCGTATTGGGACGAACCCGCGCAAGATCGTGGGTATCTTCCGCAAAGGAGCCGAAGGCGGACGGATTGTTCCAATCGACAAGGCGGGCCAAACTGAATGGCTTATCGATGACGGGGCCGTGCTGGGCGCCAAAGACGGAGAACTGGTCGAGGCGGAACAGGCTGGTCCCAAGAACCGCATGGGCCTGCCACGCGCGCGAATTGTTGAACGCTTGGGCGATCCGACAGCACCTAAGGCGGTGTCACTGATCGCGATCCATCAACACGGTATCCCGGATGATTTTCCGGACAAGGTGATCGCAGAGGCCGACAAGGCCAAACCCGTTGGCCTGAATGGGCGAGAAGATTTGCGGGATATGCCGTTGCTTACCATCGACCCCTCGGATGCGCGCGATCATGACGATGCCTGCTATGCCCATGCCGATGACGATCCCAAAAACCCAGGCGGGCATGTGGTCTGGGTCGCTATTGCCGATGTCGCAGCCTATGTGCAGCCGGGCACCGCGCTGGATCGTGAGGCACGCAAGCGTGGCAATTCCAGCTATTTCCCTGATCGAGTGGTGCCGATGCTGCCGGATCGACTGTCGGGTGATTTGTGTTCGCTGCACGAAGGCGTGCCGCGTGCCTGTATCGCCGTACGGATGCAGGTCAACGCAGACGGTAACAAAATCGGCCACCGGTTCGTGCGGGGCCTGATGCGCTCTGCCGCTTCGCTGAACTATGCCGAGGTGCAGGAAGCCATTGACGGCACCCCGAACGACCGAACAGGGCCGTTACTGGAGGCAGTGCTTAAACCGCTTTATGCGGCATACACTGCGCTGAAAAATGCGCGGTCAGTGCGACAGCCTTTGGAACTGGATCTGCCAGAGCGCAAGATTGTGCTCAGCGAAACAGGCGAGGTCGAAAGCGTCGCCTTTCGTGACCGGCTGGATGCGCACAAACTGATCGAGGAGTTCATGATCCTCGCCAACGTGGCCGCAGCCGAGACCCTGATCGCCAAGCGTCGCCCGCTTTTGTTCCGTGTGCACGAGGAACCGGCACCTGAGAAGCTGGAAAGCTTGCGGGAAACGGCGCAGGCGGCGGGGTTGAATCTGGCCAAAGGGCAGGTGCTGCAGACCCGTCATTTGAACGCGCTGCTGAATGCCGCCGCCGGAACTGAAGATGCTGAATTGATCAACCTCAGTACGTTACGATCGATGGCTCAAGCGTACTACAACCCCGAGAACTTCGGCCATTTCGGTTTGGCGCTGCGTAACTACGCGCATTTCACCTCACCCATCCGGCGCTATGCCGACCTGATCGTGCACAGGGCGCTTATCTCGGCCCATGGCTGGGGCAAGGACGGGTTGACCGAGGACGAAATCGCCCGGCTTGAAGAGACTGCAACGCATATCTCGGATACCGAACGCCGCTCGATGATGGCCGAACGCGATACAACCGACCGCTATCTGGCCGCATTTCTGAGCGAGCGTGTGGGCAACGAGTTTACCGGACGGATCAGCGGCATTGCCCGGTTCGGGGCCTTTGTGAAAATGGATGAAACCGGCGCAGATGGGCTGGTTCCAGTACGCTCGCTGGGGCGCGAATTCTTCCATTTCGACCGGGAGGCGGGGACGCTGATGGGTTCGGATACCGGGCTGATCATTGCGATAGGTCAGCGCGTCACCGTGCGGCTGACCGAGGCAACGCCAGTGACGGGTGGGTTGGAACTGGAACTGTTGTCCATCGACGATCAGGCCCTGCCGCGTGGACGCGGGTCAAAAGGACGACCGACGCGGCGCAAAGCAATCAGCACCAAGCGCAAGAAAGACAAAATCAAGCGCAAGGTTGAACGCAAACGCCGTCAGAGGTGATAAGTCAGCGCCCGGGCAATCAACCAACCATGTCGGGTGTGGTCAATCTGGCTTGGGTCATCGAACAAGATGGCCCGATTGCCGTCGATCCGATCCTCGCCCGGAAAAGCTGAGGTGAAATCACCCATCAACCGGCTTTGGCAGTGTACAAACAACGCGAATGCCGCGGACTTGTGGGCCCCAAGCCGGATTGTTGATCCTTTGGGGGCAAGATAGGCGGGCTGGCCCCAGCGCAACTCTTCTCGCAATGGATGAGCGGTGGGCAGAGATGCCGCCGTGTCAAAGATCAGATCACGAAGCGCAAAGGCCCCCGCGCGTGTTTGCGGGGGCAGGGCCTCAAAAGCTGAGGCAACCGAGGGATCATCAAAGGGTCTCAAACGGGAATCGCCTTTTCCATCCGGTCCACGTAACTGTTTAGCAGGTTATCTTGTTTGATGCGGCGCGTCAGGGGCGTATCTGCCGGTGTTGCGCGCATGGCGGCCAGCATTGGTCCGATGCTCATATCCGCCGATGTCAGTCGCTCCCCAAGCAGGAAAGGAGATTGCCATAGATAGGCTGAGATCGCCTCGAGATCGCGTTCGATCCGATCCAGTCGTTCGGGCAACGAAAACCGTCCGATCCCTTGTGACGTGATCCCTTTCAGAACAGATTTTCGGATCGCGTTGGACGCTGGTTTTCGGATCAGGGCCGGTATCTCTGTGAAAAAGGTTTCACGCAGGATCGGCCACACGTCATCATTGCCCCAACGATCCAGAACGATGTGGAAATACAGGTGTTCTTCGGCCATACGCACCAGGGCCCGGGACTGAGCCTTTTCAACATCCGTAAGCCCCTGGTCGAAATTCGCGCCCTGTTGTTCCAGCCAATCACGGATCAGATCGCTGTCTGGAACCAAGTGCTCGGGCGTGCGCAGAACCGGCAATTTCTGATGCGGCATCTTTCGGGGATCAAGCATATCCGAACGCTGCCAGGTCTGGCCGGAGTGCTGCAGCATCAAGGCTGACTTGACGCAAAACGGGCTGGCGCTGAACAGGCCGAAGGCGGAAGGATAGGTGAGAAGGGTCAGCATCATGTGGCTCCGTGGTTTGGGGATGCCAGATGAGTAATCCTTCTTAATGACAGTTTCTGTCATTAGGTTTAAACTACGTTACACCATGTCTCGCACCGCCCGATTGTTCCAATTGATGCAAGCTTTGCGTTCCGGCCCCTCGCCCAGAACGTCCGAGCAGCTGGCGCAGGATTTGGGTGTTTCCGGCCGAACAATTCATCGGGATATTGACGCCTTGCGTGGATTGGGTGCCGTCATCGACGGCGAGGCGGGGTTTGGGTTTACCCTGATCGAGGATGCGACCTTGCCCCCTTTGGGGTTTACCGATGATGAGCTTGAGGCTTTGGTTCTTGGCCTGCGGGAAGTTCAGGTGATTGGCGATCCGTCCCTGTCGGATGCTGCCGGTTCGGCCCTTCGAAAATTGCAGGGAAGATTGCCGCAGCGCCAATCCCATCGGCTTAGCCACGCCGTATTGGCGGCCACACGATTTAATCGCCCGCCTGAGCCAACGATAGATGTGGCCTCGTTGCGGCAGGCGACATGGGATGAGCGCGCGATAGAGTTTTCGTACATAGATGCGAAGGGCGATGCCACGCGCAGGCGCGTTAATCCGCTGAGCATCGTTTACATGGACCGGTCCAGCGTGCTGCTGAGTTGGTGTCACCTAAGGCGGGATTTTCGTGTCTTTCGATTGGATCGTATGCAGGACATGTCTGTTACGGATCAAAGCTTTCGGCCAAACCGCGTGCCTATGTTGCGCGAGGTCTTGGCGCGTATCCGCGCGGATCGCGAAGCACAAGAGCGCGAGGCGGACGTCTGAGCGCTTTGTGATTTGTCGATTTTGCGCTACCCTGAGGTTGAGCAGTAATCAGGAAATTTCGGAATGCGAAAATGCGTAGGCGGCATCATGACCGTCGCATTGTGGGCATCCATGGTGCAGGCGGACACGACAGAAAACACGAAAATGGGCGGACAGTGGAACATCGCGGGAAACGATACAGCTGGCTTCGGCGGATGTGACGGTATCGATCCGTCCGGTCCCGCGTCCGGCGGTTGAGGCCTTGCGGGTGTCTGCGGCAGCGACCGCACGGTTTCAGGTCTGGCTCGGTGCGTTTCAGGAACGCGCGCGGCAGCAGGGCATATCGCGAACAACGCTGAACATGGTGTTTTCGGACGTAACCTTTGACGAGGATGTACTGAAACGAGACAGAAATCAGGCCGAATTCTCGAAACCGATCTGGGAGTATCTAGATTCCGCAGTCTCGGAAACACGCCTGTCGAACGGGCGTGCCGCCATGCAACGACATCGGCAGGTGTTGCAGCAAATTGAGGCTGAATATGGCGTTGAAAAGGAAGTGGTCACGGCAATCTGGGGGTTGGAAACATCTTTCGGTTCTTACCGTGGCAGCAACCGGACGCTGAGCTCCTTGGCGACGCTGGCCTTTGATGCGCGGCGGGCGCAGTTCTTTGAAACGCAGTTGATCGCCGCCCTGCAGATCGTGCAGGCAGGCGATGTCAGCGCCGGAAATATGCTGGGCAGCTGGGCCGGCGCAATGGGCCATACGCAATTCATGCCGACCTCATATCTGGATCATGCGGTTGATTTCGATGGGGATGGGAGACGGGACATCTGGTCGGACGATCCGACGGACGCGCTGGCCTCGGCGGCGTCTTATCTGGCACAGCACGGTTGGACCAAGGGGCAGCCGTGGGGCGTCGAAGTGCGTTTGCCTGCCGAGTTCGATTATGCGGCGGCCCGTCGTGAATTTACCCTGCTGCCGTCTGAATGGGCCGCACGTGGTGTGGTTGCCCGGAATGGCAAAACCGTACCGGATCATGGGGAGGCTGCGGTTCTGCTTCCGGCAGGCGGGCAGGGCGTGGCGTTGATGATTTTTGACAATTTCAGCGTGATCGAGGCGTATAACGGGGCCGACGCCTATGTGATCGGCATCGGACATCTATCCGACCGGCTTGTGGGTGGAAAACCGTTTCAGTCCGGCTGGCCGCGAGGTGATCGGGTGCTGAGTTTTTCAGAGAAACGGGAATTGCAAACCCGCCTGACCAATGCCGGGTTCGATACAATGGGTATCGACGGGCGCACCGGGCCGAACACTATCAATGCGGTTCGTGCGTATCAGCTGACGCAAGGCTTGGTGCCGGATGGGTATCCAACTGCGGAGCTTTTGGAGCGACTTCGGTAGAAAAAAGGCGATCCAAGCGGGTCGCCTTTCATTTTAAGAAATCGCTGATTTCAGGAGGCGGCTTTCATCAACCCCTGTTTGATGATCTCGGCCTGAGCTTCGTCCAGAGATTTGTGGATCCGCACGAACATTTCGTCGATATCCGCGGGGGTCAGGATCAGCGGCGGCGAAATGATCAACCGATCGCCCACATGGCGCATGATCAGATTGTTGGCGAAACACCGGTCACGGCAGATATAGCCAATGGTGCCGGGCTCGGACGCGAACTTGGCCCGGCTGGCTTTGTCAGGGGTCAGTGCGATAGATGCCATCATACCGACGATCTTTGCCTCGCCAACCAACGGGTGATCAGCCAATGCCTCCCACTTTTCTTTCAGGTAAGGGGCGGCAACGTCGCGCACATGCTCAACGATCTTCTCTTCTTCGAGGATGCGCAGGTTCTCCAGCGCCACAGCAGCAGCGACCGGATGGCCGGAATAGGTGTACCCGTGATTGAACTCGGTCCCGCCGATCACCTCGGCGATCTCGTCATTCACGATGGATCCACCGATCGGTGCATAGCCCGAGCTGAGGCCTTTAGCGATGGTCATGATATGGGGCTTGATGCCCACGGTTTCTGATCCGAACCAGTTGCCTGTCCGACCAAAACCGCAGATCACTTCGTCGGCAATCAGCAAGATATCGTATTTGTCACAGATACGCTGAATTTCGGGCCAGTACGTATCCGGCGCAACGATCACACCGCCTGCGCCCTGAACAGGTTCGGCGATAAAGGCCGCAACACGGTCTTCGCCTAGTTCCTGAATGGCCTCTTCCAGCTCGCGGGCACGGGCCAGACCGAATTCTTCGGGTGACATGTCGCCGCCTTCGGCCCACCAGTTGGGCTGGTTGATGTGGTGGATATTTGGGATCGGAATGCCGCCCTGCGCGTGCATTCCCGCCATGCCACCCAATGAGGCCGACCCCACGGAAGAGCCGTGATAAGCATTGTGGCGGCTGATGATGATGTTCTTGTCCGGCTGACCCTTCTCGGTCCAATAGGTGCGCACCAGACGAATGTTGGTATCGTTGGCTTCTGACCCGCCGGCCGCGAAAAAGACATGGTTCAGGTCGCCCGGCGCCAGCTCGGCAATCTTCGCGGCCAGTGCAATGGCCGGAACGTGTGTCGTTTTGAAGAATGTATTGTAATAGGGCAACTCGCGCATTTGGCGCGCAGCGACATCAGCCAGCTCATCTCGGCCGTAACCGATATTGACGCACCAAAGACCTGCCATCGCATCCAGAATTTCCTCGCCTTCGCTGTCGGTCAGGTAAACGCCATCGGCGCGTGTGATCACGCGTGCTCCTTCCTGCCCCAGCGCACCATTGGCCGAGAAAGGATGAATGTGATGCGCCGCATCCAGCGCCTGCAACTCGGCGGTCGGCATATGGTTGGTGATGGTGGACATCGGGGAATCTCCTACGAAAAAGCAGTTGGTGATCACAATATGATCAAATTCTTTCCTGTCAATCGAATCACGTTGCGCTAGTCCGAGGTCAAAGCCTCTGCGATCAGTTCCATGCCCTGTTCGATGTCTTGTGCGGTTGCTTTGGCCACTTTTTCGGCATCGCAGTTGCGCAGCGCGGCGATGATGTCCTTGTGCCGATCCGGAAGGCTCTGCGTACCGAAACGCCCGCAGACGACACGCAAGGACGGTCCAAACCTGAGCCACAGTCTTTCAGCAAGGTCGCTAAGTATCGGAGCGTTTGCATGTGAATAAAGCGTTTCGTGAAAGGCCTGGTTCAATCGAAGGTAGCCGCCCACATCACCATCAGCGATCATGCGGTCCAAACGCCGGTCGATGCGTTCGAGGCGGTCAATATCTTCGGTCTGCAAGTTCGCCGTTGCTCGTTTCGAAAGCTCTGATTCTATTGAAATTCTGGCAAAGATCATCTCTGCGATGTCGCCTGTGGAGAGCAAGGGTACGCTGACACGGCGATTGCCCTGGAACACCAGGGCACCATCCGAGATCAACCGGCGGATCGCCTCGCGGACCGGGGTCATTCCGACACCCAGCGAATCAGTCAGCCCCTGGATAGTGACTGGCTGCCCCGGGACCAGTTCCCCAAACAGAATCTGTGATCTGAGTGTTTGGTAAACCTGCTCATGTGCCGGTTGTTTCCCGTTGTCGGCTGGGGGCACGGGCGCCTTATTTTTGATCAAATCCAATTGGTTCATCCTATTTCGACTAACCCTGACTTGTCAGGTGACAGACCTAGTAAAACCATACGCTGGATCGGGGGAAAACGCAAAACTTGATCAAATCCAAAAAAACGGGAAAATACCCGTACACTTGCAGGGAGAAGAAAATGAAAATTAAAACGCTGACCATGACAGCGGTCATCGCATTGGGGACTTCGGCGGCTTTTGCCGAAGAGGTGCGTGTTTACAACTGGTCCGATTACATCGACGAAGAGTTGCTGAGCCAATTCGAAGAAGAGACGGGCCTGACCCTGATCTACGACGTGTTCGACAGCAACGAAGTTCTGGAAACAAAGATGCTGGCCGGAGGCTCGGGCTATGATGTGGTGGTGCCGTCGGGCACTTTCCTGCAGCGCCAGATTCAGGCAGGCGCATTTCAGGAGCTGGATGCGGCCAAACTTTCGAATGCAGGAAATCTATGGGATGTGATCCAGGAACGTACTGCCGGGTATGACCCGAACAACGCCTACTCGATCAACTACATGTGGGGTACAACCGGCATTGGTGTGAACGTAGACAAGGTCAAAGAAGCCCTGGGTGATGACGTGGCCCTGAACAGCATGGACTTGGTTTTGAAACCAGAGAACATGGAAAAGCTGGCCTCGTGTGGCGTCCATTTCCTGGATGCACCAGCCGAAATGATACCGATGGCCTTGCAATACATCGGCGAGGACCCCGACAGTCACGATCCGGATGTGATCAAGAAGGTCGAAGAAGTTCTCACGAGCGTCCGCCCCCATATTCAGAAGTTCCACAGCTCTGAATACATCAACGCGCTGGCGAATGGCGATATTTGTGTGGCGGTAGGTTGGTCCGGTGACATTCTACAGGCTCGTGACCGTGCGGCCGAAGCGGATAACGGCGTGGAAATCGAATACTACGCTTTCGCAGAAGGTTCGCTGATGTGGTTCGACCAGATGGCGATTCCTGCGGATGCTCCAAATCCCGAGGGCGCACATAAGTTTCTGAACTTCATTTTGGACGCCAACAACATGGCGGCCGCATCGAACTACGTCTACTACGCCAATGGCAACAAGGCCTCGCAAGAGCTTCTTGAAGAGGATGTGATTGGGGATCCGGCGATCTATCCGGATGATGCGACCATGCAAAACCTCTATATCACAACGCCATACCCAGCGAAAACACAGCGTGTCGTGACCCGTATGTGGACCAAGATCAAATCGGGCACCTGATCCGATTTGTCCCGGCAAGGCGGTCACACCGCCTTGCCCCTTTTTTCAGATTGTCGAACGGGGGCCGTTTTGAACTCTGACGTCTTTGCGCCATGGGATGACCCACAGGCGAAACCCTTGATCCAGTTCCAGAATGTAACCAAGAGATTTGGTGAATTCACGGCGATCGACAACCTGTCGCTGGATATTTTTGAACGCGAGTTTTTTGCCCTGCTTGGTCCGTCCGGCTGCGGTAAAACAACGATGATGCGGATGCTGGCCGGGTTCGAAACTCCGACCGAAGGCCATATTCTGCTGGGTGGGCAGGATATCGACCCGATCCCGCCGAACAAACGGGCCGTGAACATGATGTTCCAGTCCTATGCTCTGTTCCCGCATCTCAGTGTCTGGGAAAACATCGCCTTTGGACTGCGCCGGGACAACATGCCCAAGCACGATCTGGAGGAACGTGTGGAAGAGATGCTGCGCCTGACCCGGCTGGAACAATTTGCCCGCCGTAAACCGCACCAGATCTCGGGTGGTCAACGGCAGCGCGTTGCGCTGGCGCGTTCGCTGGCCAAAGCGCCCAAGCTATTGTTGCTGGACGAGCCATTGGGGGCACTCGACAAAAAGCTGCGTCAGGACACGCAGTTCGAGCTGATGGATATTCAGGAAAAGACCGGCACCACGTTCGTGATCGTCACCCACGATCAGGAAGAAGCGATGACCGTCGCCAGCCGTGTAGCGGTGATGGATCAGGGCCAGTTGATGCAGGTTTCTACCCCGGATCGGATTTATGAAAACCCTGTTTCGGTTTATGTCGCCGATTTCATCGGAGATGTGAACATCATTGAGGGTCGTGCAGCTCCATCTGGGGAGGACAGTTATCAGATTGATTGGGCCGAAGGTCAGGCCCCTTTAACGGCATCATCGCCCACCGGTTTCTCAAACGGTCAGTCCTGCCATCTGGCGATCCGTCCTGAAAAAGTGACAATCTCTGCCGAACGGCCCAGCGATGCGGTCAACGCCGTTCAGGGCAAAGTTCACGACATTGCCTATCTAGGTAACCTGTCCACCTATTACGTTGAATTAGCAAACGGCATAATCATCAAGGCGCAAACGGCCAATACCCGCCGTATCTCGCGCCGTTCTTTCACTTGGGAAGACCCGGTCTGGCTGTCCTGGACAGCCACGGCTGCGGTTTTGCTGGCCAACTGATGCGCCGCGCCGTTCTGATCGCCATACCTTATGTCTGGCTGCTGGCATTGTTTCTGGTGCCGTTCTTCATCGTTTTGAAGATTTCGCTGTCAGATATCGCCCTCGCCATCCCTCCCTATTCTCCAACTTTGGACCTTTCTGCCGGTTGGGCGGGGATCAAAGAGTTCTTCAGTCAGCTCGATCTTGAGAACTATGTCTGGCTGACCGAGGACGACCTGTATTGGAAGGCATATCTGTCCAGCGTCAAGATCGCATTGATTTCGACCTTCTTTACACTGTTGGTGGGCTATCCAATTGCCTATGGCATGGCCCGCGCGCCTCAGGAATGGCGACCGACGCTGATGATGCTGATTATCCTGCCTTTCTGGACCTCATTTCTGATCCGGGTCTACGCGTGGATGGGTATTCTGTCGAACGAAGGGTACCTCAACCAGATTCTGCTCTGGACAGGCATCATCTCGACCCCGCTAACGATCCTGAATACGTCGACTGCGGTCTATATCGGCATTGTTTACACCTATCTGCCCTTCATGATCCTGCCGATCTATTCGGCGTTGGAACGCATGGACGGGTCGCTGATCGAGGCCGCCGAGGATCTGGGATGTTCCCGTTTTCAAGCCTTCTGGCTGGTGACCATCCCGCTGTCCAAACCCGGCATCATTGCGGGTTGTTTTCTTGTGATGATCCCCGTGATTGGTGAGTTCGTGATCCCTTCGCTTCTGGGTGGTTCAGGCACATTGATGATCGGCAAGGTTCTGTGGGAAGAATTCTTCTCGAACCGTGACTGGCCGGTGGCAAGTGCAGTGGCCATCGTGTTGCTGCTGATCCTGATCATTCCGATCGTACTGTTCCAACGCAACCAGCAAAAACAGGCGGAGGCAGAGGGATGAACAGATTAAGCTGGTTCAACACGGTTTCGCTGACGCTGGGTTTTGCGTTCCTTTACATCCCGATGATCATTCTGATCGTCTTCAGCTTCAACGAAAGCAAACTTGTCACGGTCTGGGCCGGGTTTTCGACTAAATGGTACGGAGAGCTGCTGCAAAACGAGGCGTTTCTAGATGCAGCATGGGTCACGATCCGGGTCGCGGTCTTTTCCTCGACCCTTGCAACCATTCTGGGGACAGCCGCTGCTTATGTGCTAGTCAGAGGTGGGCGTTTCTTTGGCCGGACACTGTTTTCCGGCATGATCTACGCGCCGCTGGTGATGCCCGAAGTGATCACCGGTCTGTCGTTGCTGCTATTGTTCATCGGCATCGGGTTGGATCGGGGCATTTTGACAATTGTTCTTGCCCACACCACTTTCTCGATGTGCTTCGTTTCGGTTGTCGTGTCCTCGCGCCTCATCACCTTTGATCGGTCACTAGAAGAGGCTGCACTGGACCTTGGATGCTCACCCGCGCAGGCCTTCCGGCTTGTTACGCTTCCGATCATCGCCCCTGCCGTGATCTCGGGCTGGTTACTAGCCTTCACCTTGTCGCTAGATGATCTGGTGATTGCGTCTTTCACCTCGGGGCCGTCGGCGACGACCTTGCCGATCAAGATATTCTCGGCTGTGCGCCTTGGTGTCAGTCCGGAAATCAACGCGCTATCCACGATCATGATCGCGGTCGTGACGGTCGGGGTAATCACAGCCTCGCTTGTGACCAAACGTGCGATGGTGCGTCAGCAGCAGGACGAAATGGCCGCTGCGCGCACCGAATGAGGCGGATATATCCCGACTACGCTTATAGCGACGAACCTCGTAACGGCTGTTGGTGGGACGAAACAGGTCCCAGCCCGGATTGGCCAGAGTTTCAGGGTGACCTGAAGGTTGATGTCGCCATCATCGGCGGCGGCTTTACGGGGATGTCCGCAGCCCTGCATCTGGCTGAAAAAGCTTCGGTTGCGGTGTTCGAGGCCGGCCCTCCCGGGTGGGGGGCGTCGGGTCGCAATGGCGGGTTTTGCTGTCTTGGTGGTTCAAAGCTGGGCCATGCGTCCATGGAGCACCGATATGGGCGCGCTGCGGCTCGGGCCTATGCTGGTGCAGAAAAGGATGCTGTGCAGTTGGTTGCCGATTTGTTGGCGCAAAACCAGATCTATGCAGACACCCACTCCAGCGGGGAAACCCAGCTGGCGCATTCCAGAAGGGCTATGGACGTGTTGCGCCGGAATGCAGACGAAACGGGGACCTTGCACGAAGTCCGGGATTTACCAGCACTTGGCTTGGGTGGCGCGTTTCATGGCGGTTACACTTTGCCGATTGGTTTCGCGTTGAATCCCCGTAAGTACCTGTTCGGGATCGCCAAAGCCGCTGAGGCCATGGGCGCACATCTGTTCCAGAACAGCCCGGTTCTGAACATCGAAAAAAAGGTATCCGGCTTTTCGTTGCAGACCAGGGCAGGGCCGGTCAATGCAGGGGCCGTGTTGGTGTGTACGAACGGCTATTCCAGCGAAGATATTCCGCCCTGGATGTCCGGACGATACATGCCTGCACAGTCAACGGTGATGGTCACGCGCCCTCTCAGCCAGGCCGAACAATTGGCGCAAGGCTGGACGTCGGATCAGATGTGTTACGACACGCGCAATCTTCTGCACTATTTTCGCCTGATGCCGGATGGGCGCTTTCTGTTTGGTATGAGGGGCGGTTTGCGATCCTCGGCACGTTCCGAAGCTGCCATTCGCGATAAGGTTCAGCAGGATTTCAAGCGTATGTTCCCGGCATGGGCGACGATCAATGCCACTCATATCTGGTCTGGTCTGGTGTGCCTGTCACGCGCCTTGACACCGTTCGTCGGCTCTGTTCCGGATCAGCCAGGGATGTATGCGGGGTTTGCATATCACGGCAATGGCGTTGCCATGGGCACTTACTGCGGTCGAGCATTGGCGCGGTTGGTTCTGGGGCAGGATGCCGGGTTGCCAAGCCCAATGACGCAAACACCACATCGATTTCCTATGGGCCACTTGCGTCGTGTGCTTATGCCGCCAGCCTACGCCATGATGGCGCTTGCCGACCTGCGATAAGGAAGCTAGTCACAGAATGGCGGTTTCCAGCTTCAACCCTTTCGCATAATCGGGTGCACCGTTTTCAGCACGCCATAGGCAATAGGCCGCCATGCGCCACGCGTACCACGGTTTGAGCTGTTGATAGCGCGCGACTATATCGGATCTGCCATAAGCCGAAAGAAACTGATCTTCCTCTGCCGCCGTCAGCGGAAAGCCGCGGTAGACCACTTGCATTGCCGGAGACAGAAAGAGCGCAAGGTCTTCGCAGGGATCGCCAAGGGCTGGGCATTGCCAGTCGATCAAAGTCAGACCGTCTGCCGAAACCAGGATGTTTCCCGCCACAAGGTCGCCATGGATCAGACAGGTCTGTTCTGTTGGTGCAACGGATATTGAAGGTTGCAGCTCTTCCAGTTTGCCTCGGGCTTCTGACGAGCAGCCCTGCAGAATTCTGTGCCCGTGAGCCCTCAGGTCCGCGCTGCCGTTACTCCCGTAAGGCGCTGGAACAATGATTGAAAGGGAGTGAAGCCTGCACAACAAGTCGCCAACCAGATCTGCCCCCTGTCGCCAGGGTGCGCCGGGGGCGTGGTCATAAAATACCCAGTGAGCTTCATTGTGTTGCCCTGCGGCACGCAGCCTTGGCACAAAACCCGTCGGGCCAAGAGCCGTCAGGCATTGGGCTTCCAACTCCGCATCATTTCGAAACAAGGGATTGCGCAATATCGTGCTGTACAGCTTCAGCACCTTGTCACCATCGCCGCCCAAGATCTTCCACACCCTGTTGGTACGTCCGCCGTACAGGGTTTCGAACTGCGGGCGGGCGCTGACCAATCCTTGCGTATGGAGATGGTCAACCAGATCACGAGGGGGGGCAGAAAGGTCGGGCAGAGCTTGCATCTCTTCTTCTGGGGAGTCGGATTGCCAAGCTTTGGCCCGTCCCACCCGACAGATCAAGCACCAGTTCGGACCGCGGTGATCTGAGTTGCAGGAATCACCTGACCGCCTTGCAAGGTCAATAAAATTGCATCGTCCCCAACCTGTGCTTCGACAACGCGATTGTACGCGGCAACAGATTGCTCAGAGAGCAATTCATCGTTTTTGTAGCTTTCCAGTGCCGCAGAGTAGTTGCCCGATGTCAGTGGGTTGCCCGAGGAATCCAGGCCTGCCCATACAAATTCAATGGACGTCGTAGGTACCGAGACACTGTCGATAACAGTTCCGTCACTGTCGCGGACCACCAGTTTGGTAGAGTCCGCGTCAGGATCGGCCTGAGCAAACATTGTTACTGGCTGGCCGTCAAAGTGAAAGGCCAAGGTCGAGCGGACGTCCATGCCAACCCAGCTTGCAAGTTCGTTCAGATTTATACCGCCCAATGTGTTGGCCAAGGCAGACAACAGATCATTGGTCTGGACTTGTTGTTCGACCATCGAGAACTGCGCCAACTGAGACGCGTATTCGGTAGAATCCATCGGCTCCAACGGATCTTGATTCTGCGCTTGTGCCGTTAGCATCAACAAGAACGTTTCAAAATCCGAAGTAAGTGCAGAACTCTGTGATGCCTCAGCCCTTTGCTGAGACATAACTGACTGCGTGGTATTGACGGGGTTGATCATTGGTCAAAACCTCATGTCGATGCCTCGACCTGAGGCAAGAATTTGTGGAGTGGGACTTGTTTGAGCGACCTGTTCGCCTTGAGCGGACACTGATCGCGAGGCGACGTCGGTTTCCGCGCTATTTGTATCCTGTTCGTGCGTGCCTGAACCCCAAGAGGACCCCAGATCAAAGCTCAGACCGCCGTAACCTGATTTCTGAAATTCTTCCGTGAGAACAGATAAATGGCGACGCATAAGGTCGAGGATTTCCGGACGTTCAGTTGCGATACTCATGTGCAGGCCGTCCTCCCGACCATTCAGCACAATTGACACACGCCCAAGTTCTTCATGGTTTAGCGTGACTTCCATTGCTCCTGATCCGGTCCGAGCCTGAATCGTCGCGGCCAGCTGACCGGCGATTGCACGAGCGACTTCCGCGCGGGCCGCAGTTGATGGAGCCGAAAGTTGAGATGCAGGCTCACGCGAGGTCTGCGGCACAGGTTCGTCCTTAGCGGCGTGCATGGCCTCAACTTCTTGAATCGGCGCTGCGGGTTCGGCTTCGACAGTGGTTGCCATCAGCTGAAGTTGCGCAGCAGATCGTACAAGATCCGGCGCAAGTGTTTTTGACGCAGAGGCGCCCGCTTCCGGGGGCAGTGCCCTTTCAGTGTCTGTGGGAACCAGAGTGGATCCCGTTCCGGTAACCCTTCTGCTTTGCTTGATAAATTGGTCAAACACACGACCGTTTTCGGCTTGGTGTGTCAGTTGCACCGGGTGGGATGCGGTGCCCTGCACGGACTCGTCCAGCGAGTGCGATGACGCCGGGAAGGTCGAGTTTCTTTGTGGAACCAATCCTGAGGGTGGCAATATTTGTGGCTGTTCTGGTGTTTCGAAGGTTTGGAGATTCGCTGTCGCAAGCAGGGAAGGCGTTGATATTGTCCCATCTTTGTAGGGTGGCTCGGTGCTTGCAATGGGGGTTTCTCGTTCGCTCGCCTGTCCTGCTGTTGGGGGGGGGATTGTTGTTGTCGCAGGCTCAGGCGGGGTCACAGCCTCAGCCTCTACCGCAAAATTTAATGCCTCTGAAGCATCAGCAGGCACCGCGTCGTCGGGTGTACCGCCGGGAAGATCCTCTTGCCCAAGGATGTCTTCAAAACTCTCCGAACCGGCTTTCTGACCCGGGCCCTTTTGGGACGTGGCGGGTTTGTCGGTCGCGGTCGGCGTTGCGGCCGCCAGTGTCAAGGGGTTGGGCATCTTGCTCCGGCTCCATGTGTCTGTTCGGAACACTGCCCGCAGGAAGTTACATTTTTTTTAACTGCTTTCGCTTTTGATCGAGAAAGTTCGAAGCAATTTTCGGAGAATACAATGAAGGTTTCGGCTCTGTCTCAGGCGTCTCAATCGTCGCTATCCCAGACTCGGCTCAAAGATGCTGCCATTGAGCTGGAAGCTGCGTTTCTCAGCGAAATGCTGAAGTCGGCCGGGTTCGGCAAAACACGTCAATCTTTTGGCGGCGGCGCAGGTGAAGATCAGTTTTCTTCGCTTCTCGTTCAACATCAGGCGCAACAACTGGCCCGTTCCGGCGGTGTAGGCCTGTCCGAAATTCTACTGAAGTCATTGATGGAGAAAACTGATGTCGTCCGAGGTTGAGGCAACGCTTATCAAGTCTCTGGAAGAAGTGCTGGATCTGGAGCGTGAGGCACTTGTGCAGGGGGATCTGGACCGTTTGTCGAACATGGTGCCGGAAAAAGAGAAGCTGATCGGGGCAATAAACGATCTTCAGGTGCTGGATAGCGAAGAATTAATTCGCGTTCAGCAGAAAGCCGAACGCAATCAGGCGCTGCTGAACAGTGCAGCCGAAGGCATCCGCGCAGTCGCCAGCCGCATGGCTGAACTGCGGCGCGTTCGGCAGGAATTCAGTACCTACGGCGCGGATGGGCAGCGTAGTGAGTTTACGGTGCGCAGCACGGCAAATCTGGAAAAACGGGCATAGGCATAGGTTTGATTCAAATCCGAAACTTCTGGTTCGGTCGTTTTAGCATTCCGTTAGGGGATCGGGTTCAAAAGTGGTGTTGCACCTGAAAACAGCAGGTGGCGCGAACAGCCATGCGGCGCATCGCACAGGTCAGAAAGACACCAATGCCTACAGATCCTGTGGGATGAACATGGGCGAAAATGGCCCGAACGGAAAAGGATGAAAGCAATGTCCAGCATTCTGACAAACAATGGCGCGATGGTTGCGCTGCAAACTCTCAAGTCGGTCAACAAAAACTTGGCGATGACCCAGAACGCAATCTCGACCGGCAAGGATGTCGCAACGGCCAAGGACAACTCTGCAGTTTGGGCGATTTCCAAAGTGATGGAGTCGGACGTCAAAGGCTTTAACGCCATCAAGGACAGTCTGGCGCTGGGGGAATCGACCGTTGCCGTGGCCCGGAATGCGTCGGAAACCGTCACCGATCTGCTGACCCAAATGAAGGGCAAGATCGTAGCAGCGCAGGAAGACAACGTCGATAGAGGCAAAATCAATGATGATGTGACCGCACTGAAAGATCAGATCGCGTCCGTTGTCAGCGCGGCGCAGTTCAACGGGCTGAACCTGGTAGATGGTTCTGCGGGCTCCGCCTCGGTCCTGGCGTCGCTGGATCGCGACAACACCGGGGCCGTGACCGCATCGTCCATCACAGTTGCCGGGCAAAACCTGTCGACCGGTGGATATGTTACCAAGCAGGTCTTTGATGGATCGGCCGGCGCGTCGACAGGCAATGATCGCGTAGGTGCAACAATCGACAATGGCGCGACCGCTGCGACTGCGTTGGTCACTGACGAATCCAGCGGCGCCTTTGCTGCCGGGGACAAGGTTGTTGTCGCCATTAACGATCAGGTCGTGTCCTATACCGTTTCTGCCGAAGATGCAGCAGCGACAACGACCGGTGATCTGGTTGCTGTTGGACTGAAAGCCAAGATTGAAGAGCTTGGTATCACAGGTCTGACGGTTGACTATGACTCCGGCACCGCTGGCACTTTGTCCGTCACCAACGGTACGGGCTCCGATGTCTCGTTCTCGGCTCAGTTCGTGAACGCGGGTGCTGGTGGCCTGGGCGCTCTGGCTGGCATTGATGTCTCGACAGGTGCGGGTGCGACCGCTGCCTTGGCCGCAGTTGAATCGCTGATCGATACATCGATTGACGCATCAGCTGCTTTCGGGTCCTCTCAAAGCCGGATCGAAACCCAGAAAGAGTTCATCTCGAACCTGTCCGACTCGTTCAAGTCTGGTATCGGCTCGCTTGTCGATGCGGACATGGAAGAAACCTCGGCGCGGTTGCAGGCACTACAGGTTCAGCAACAGCTGGCAACACAGTCGCTTTCGATCGCCAATCAGGCACCGCAATCCATCCTGTCGCTGTTCCGCTAAATCGCGCAACCGGTTGGGGCGCAAACTTCGCGCCCCAACACTGACTGTCTGAAGACGACCCCTTGGAAGGATTTCAAGTGACACCGCAAACCCTAGCCCATCGCACTTACGCGCAAACCGCTGCGCCGACACGAACACCCCGCGATACCGAATATGAGGCGATTTCCAGGATCACGCGTCGTCTCAAAGCGGCAACAGCGCGAAAGACGACGGATTTCGCGGCGTTTGTTCAGGCCGTGCACGAAAACCGGCGGCTATGGGGGGTTCTGGCAACTGGTGTCGCTGATTCTGAGAATGCGCTGCCCAACGATCTGAGAGCTAGAATCTTCTACCTGGCTGAATTCACCGAACAACACAGCAGCCGCGTATTAGGAGACGGCGCAACTGTTGAGCCTTTGGTGGAAATCAACACAGCTGTTCTGCGCGGATTGCGGCAGATGGGGGCAGCTTTATGAGTGGGCTGGTCTTGAAGCTCGCCCCGAAAGAGAGGGTTCTGATCAACGGGGTTGTGATCGAGAACGGGGATCGTCGCGGCCGATTTTCGATCATGACGCCACAGGCAAATGTCCTGAGGCTGCGGGATGCGATTCACCCCGAGGAAGTCAATACACCGGTACGCCGCGTATGCTATGCTGCGCAGCTCGTATTGTCCGGCGACATGGAGCCCGGGCAAGCGCGTCAACAACTGTTGCGCCGTGTAGAGGAACTGAGCCAGGTATTCACAGATGCCGACAGCCGTCGGGTTTTGGCCGAAGCCACCGACGCGCTGGTGGCGGACCATTATTACAAGTGCCTGAAATCTCTCCGCTCGTTGCTGCCGCGGGAAGAGCGGCTAATGGCTTACCAGCAATGACTTTTCAACCGGTCATTCCAGGCGGTGGAATCGTGGGTTGGCGGTTTCTGCAACGTACCTATGAAGGCCAGTTTCAAATTTATTCGTCTTCGTTGGTGAATGAGAGGGAAACAAAGTACTTTCTGGAGGAAATCGGCAAAGTTCTATCCGCTGAACAGTTGGTGTCGGATCGCAGATTGTTGCAGGTCGCTTTGGGTGCATTTGGGCTGGAGGGGGATTTGGACAATCGATTTTTCATCCAAAAAATCCTTGAGGATGGCACTCAGGCGGATGATGCGTTGTCCAACCGATTGGCAGACAAACGATACCGGGAGTTTTCGGACGCTTTTGGATTTGGTCCGGGGGCTGTCCGAAAGACTGCTCTGGTTAGCAACATGGAAGAGATTGCCCAGACCAATTTGACCGCCCGGTTTGAAATCGCCGTTGGAGACTCGGATGAGACGATGCGCATTTCACTTTTTGCACAGCGGGAGCTTTCGGATCTGGCCAACAGTGCCTCCAGTGCTGATACAAAATGGTTCGATCTGATGGGATTGCCACCCTTACGCAGCATGATGGAAACGGCCCTTGGCCTGCCTTCGTCCTTCGCTAAGCTAGATATCGACAAACAGCTGACCGAGTTCAAAGACAGGCTGTTTCAGCTGACCGGATCAGACGACCTGGCACAGTTTTCGAATCCAGATTCCGTTGAGAAACTGACCGATACCTATTTGGCCAGAAGTCAGATCGCCCAGCTTCAGAATACGATCTCGCCCGCGCAGACTGCTTTGATCTTGCTTGGGGCTGCTTAATCACTAATCGGCCGAAGCAATTATGGAACGAAATTTTCAAGAAAAGACTTCATTACAGCCTGACGCATGTTTGCGACACAGCGTTTGTCTTCACTTCCATAAACGGAAGGTATCAATTGTTCAGAATTTCATCTGCTTTAGTTCGTAAAGCATATGATCTGACGGGTTGAGATACGTTGTGCAGGTCTACAGCGCCCAGTGGCAAGGCGTTCGAGCAGGCTGGTTCGATATCTTCGGAAACAACTATGCGGTGCCCTTGAGTTTTGCCGAAATCCCCCAAACGTGCGGCGATATTGGCGGCCTGACCGATAACCGTAAAATCCAGGCGTTCACGAGAGCCCACGTTTCCGTAGGTGACGCGTCCATAAGCGACGCCAATCGAACAGTCGCAATGCACGTCTGTGCCCGCTTTGCGCAGCTCCCCCAAAGTCTCCACGATTTTGATGGCCGAGCGTTGGGCATTGATGCGGGCTGTACTGGCATTCTCGTCAGTTGCCGGGAAAACGGCCAGAACAGCGTCACCAATGAACTTCAAAACTTCTCCTTCATTGTCATGGACAATGCCCGAGACTGTTTCAAAGAAATCGTTCAGGATATTGATATAATCATTCCGGCCTAGCTTCTCTTCTAGGCTTGTTGAGTTGCGGAGATCGCAGAACATGATCGCAGCGTCGATCTCATCTCCGTCGCCTCGCCTGATTTCGCCGCCCAACACGCGTGCGCCAGAGCGTTTACCGACATATGTTTCCAGCAAGACCTGCGCGTTTTCACGCTGCATGAACACTTCGTAGAAACGGGCAATGACAGAGGAGCATTCAAAGACCAGGCCCAGATTTTGGGTGGTAAACCCGTCCGGGTGATCGCAGGTCAGTGTCAGAACGTTAGTCCGCCCATCGGAAAACGGCAACGGCATCGCGACATAATCTGTCGCGCCCTTGGCGCGCAAATCCTCCATGATCGGAAAGCTGTTATGCGGATTCTCATCGTTCAGCCTTTGCCGCACGCCGCCCAAACCGTTCGAAACATGCCGCAACGGGCTGTTGATGAAAGCCGGGTGATCATAGATTTCATAGGTCGGAGCCCGGGTCAGAATCTCTTCTTCGTCTTTCTCCCAGATATAGTGCTTGCCCGCGATCAAGGGGTGCAAAGACCAGGCCAGAATACTCAGGCGTTGGATCGCGATACCATGCTCCAGCATCTTTTCAGCCAAGGCTTTGGTAAAGCTCTCTGGCGTGGTTGCGATGGACGCACCGCGCATCAACCAATCGATCAGCGGCCCGCTGATATTGCCGTCATCGGGTTCGCGCAGGCGGTTGTGGCCCAAATCGATTTTTGTATAGGCGTTGGGGACAAACCCGATGCAGCCCTGAATGGCCGCGCTTTCTGGCAGGGCTTCTTCATAGGCCCAGACAGAATTGGCAAGATTTTCGGAACCCAGATTGATGTTGTGGTAAGTGGCAGTGCCTTTGAACGGGCAGAATGTTTGCAGGTCTGTTTCTTCGCTCAGATCAACACATACATCCGCGCGCGGAACGTAGATCGTAGGGGGCAGGCGCGTTTCATACATCACTTTGGCATTTGTACTTTCTGCCAAAAGGATATCGTTCCGGTAAATGGCAATTTTACCATTCAGCGGTTCAACTGAGATTCCATATCCATTGATCTTTGGTGCGGCGTGGACGTTCATGTGCGACCTCCCTTGCCTGAGGTCTGTCTAGAATGGGGCCTTCCGCACAACATTCCAAGAGGCTGAAACGGGAAATTATCCGACGCGAACGATCACTGCCCCATGTTCAGACCATCTGAATGACGTCTTTTTCGATGGACAGCATATAGCCTTTCTTGGCGATGTTCTTCACCAGAAGCTCGCTGACCATCTGGTTTCCCAGCGCATCGCGCAAGCGTTTAATGCGGGTGGCACCGGCGGCTTCGTCGCAATCTGCAGCATCACGGCCGGAAATCATGCCTTCGATCTGAGCACCTGACAGAACTTCGTCATCCAGCCGGGATTCCGCCAGAACAGACAGGGTTTCCATGGCGGCGGGCGTCAGCTTGAAGTCCATGTTGTTAAGGTAAACGGTGTTTTCCTCGCGGCTGATCAGCAGGGATGTCACCTGAATGCCCGTGCGTTCGATCTGCGCCATGCGTCGGTTCAGCAAGACCAACATCACCAGAAAGACCAGTGCCGAAACCATCATCGCACTGGCAAAAACCAGTAGCACATAGATGACCATCCGATAACTGGACAGCGTGTCTGCAAAGGCGGTGCCAGACTGGGCCAGAATTTCAAGCAACCGGATTTCGGTTTGCGAGGTCAGATCGGCTTCGACAAAAAGCCGCTCGACCCGCGCGTTGAACGCGTTGGCGTCGGGCAGGGTCCAGAACAGGAAAACGGCAGCCGTGATCAGAATGACGACAATGGCCGCGATGCCCAGCACAACCAGCCGGACACCCGACCGGCGCGCATCAGAAACGGAGATAGAATTGTCCGGCATTGCCTTTCCTCTGATCCAACCCTTCCGGCCCGAAAACCGACTGTACCTCAAGCAACGTCCAACCTGACGCGCTCAGGCGTTGGGCGATTTCCTGTTGGGCCTGCCCCTTGTCGCAGTTCGAAACCTGAATGACCCCGTAGTGCAGACGTAACGGGTTGTCTTTCTTGGCCTTGTAATCCGCATAGCAATCCGCAGCAGACGCGGCAGAGCCAAGCGATATCAGGGCTGCAAAGGTCAGAGAAGAGAAGATCTGTTTCATAGGC
This sequence comes from uncultured Ruegeria sp., assembly GCF_947497005.1. Taxonomy (GTDB): domain Bacteria; phylum Pseudomonadota; class Alphaproteobacteria; order Rhodobacterales; family Rhodobacteraceae; genus Ruegeria. Next base: position 45,114 of record NZ_CANMFF010000015.1, read on the forward strand.
CGCATCCTGCGCATGAGTTACACCGATATTCAATAACCCAAGGGGATTGCGGGTTCTGATATCCGATAACACCGGGCCGCTATTGCTTGTCTGAACTGGTCGACCCCAGTGTCAGGGCAATCAGGACGCGGTCTGTCACAGGGTCGCCCGAGCATTCGAAAGGACACGCATCATGCATAAGAAATTCATCGCTTTGATCATTGCGACCGCTGTTGCCATTACCGGCGTTTCTGCCTCTCAGGCGCGGGCAGCCGATGCAAAAGACATCCTTGGGGGGCTGGCCGCCATAGCGATCATCGGTGCCGGGGTTCACTACTATAATAAGGAAAAGAAAAAGGACCGCGCGACGCGCCATCAGACTTATTCCCCTACGCCTTATACCCCGCAGCCCGTGCGCCCGTTGCCGCCGCGTGTGGCGCGTTACGATCTGCCCCAGCGTTGCCTGCGCACATATGACGGGCATTCACGGGATCATCCGCTGCTTGGACCAAAATGCCTCAAGAAACACTACAAACATGCCAATAGCCTGCCGCAAGAGTGCAAGGTTGGTTTCTGGAACGGCAACAAAGTCAAGCGAGCATACGAACCCGCGTGCCTGCGCCAGAAAGGATACCGTGTCGTTTATCAGTAACATCGGTTGAGCAGGAGCGGCGCCAAAGAAGCGCCGTGTGAGAGAGGGTGGTGTGGGCCGCCCTCTCTTTTTTTCTTGCGGTGTGGGGTGAAACACGTTTTTCCGATGGCATGACAAAACCGAATTTCGAACTTGAGCAGGCCCTGCTAGAGCAGGGCCATATCCGTATCGCCGGGGTGGATGAGGTCGGGCGCGGCCCGTTGGCCGGGCCGGTTGTAGCCGCCGCCGTGATTTTGAACCCGCAGGATATTCCTGAGGGGTTAAATGATTCCAAGAAGCTGACCGCCAAACGTCGGGCCGCACTGGACGCAAAGATTCGCGTCAGTGCCGAATTCGCCGTGGCCGAAGCCACGGTTGCCGAGATTGACGAGATAAACATCCTGCGGGCCTCGCATCTGGCGATGGTGCGCGCGGTTGAGACGCTGTCGCCAGCGCCTGATGTTCTGCTGATTGACGGCAACATGATTCCGCGTGGCCTGAAAATCCCGTCGCAGGCCGTTGTGAAGGGGGATGCCTGGTCGGTGTCGATCGCGGCCGCTTCAATCCTTGCGAAAAACTGGCGCGATCAGGTGATGGTGGATTTGGCGCAACAGCATCCGGGATATGGATGGGAAACCAACGCCGGTTATCCGTCAAAACAACACAAAGTAGCGCTGCAAAATCTCGGCGTGACCCCACACCATAGACGTTCGTTCAAGCCAGTGCACAATATCTTGTATCAAGAGTAAATCGTAAGTCGCTGATTCAAAAAAGAAATTGACGGCGAATCGTCTTTGACTCATCCTTGTCTCAACCAAATGAGCGCAAAAGCGCCGTGGATACTTGAGGCAGTGATATGACAACGACCACCAAAAAGGGCGCAAAAGCGCTCCCTATAAACACGATTTTATCCGGTGACTGCATCGATGTGATGAACAGTCTGCCCGAGGCGTCAGTTGACCTGATTTTCGCAGATCCACCCTATAATCTGCAGCTGAAAGGCCAATTGCATCGCCCTGATAACAGCCAGGTGGATGCGGTCGACGATCACTGGGATCAGTTTTCCAGCTTTGGCGTGTATGACCAATTCACCCGCGAATGGTTGAAAGCGGCGCATCGGCTGCTGAAACCCAATGGCGCGATCTGGGTGATTGGTTCGTACCATAACATTTTCCGTGTTGGCTCGGCTTTGCAGGATGCCGGGTATTGGATTTTGAATGACGTTGTGTGGCGTAAGTCGAACCCGATGCCGAATTTCCGCGGTAAGCGCTTTACCAACGCGCATGAGACGATGATCTGGGCGTCCAAACGTGAGGGAGCGAAGTACACGTTCAATTATGAGGCGCTGAAGGCCCTGAACGAAGGCGTGCAGATGCGCAGCGATTGGGTTCTTCCGATCTGCACCGGACATGAGCGGCTCAAGAATGACAATGGCGACAAGGCACATCCGACGCAAAAGCCGGAATCGTTGTTGCACCGCGTTTTGATCGGCTCGACCAATCCGGGCGATGTGGTGCTGGATCCGTTCTTTGGGACCGGAACAACCGGAGCTGTCGCCAAGATGCTGGGACGCGAATTCATCGGCATCGAGCGTGAGGAAAGCTATCGCAAGGTGGCCGAGAAACGCATCGCGAAAGTTCGCAAGTTCGACCGCGAGGCTCTCGAAGTCAGCGCCAGTAAACGCGCCGAGCCGCGCGTGCCCTTCGGCCAACTGGTTGAACGTGGAATGTTGCGCCCGGGCGAAGAGCTCTATTCCATGAACCAACGCCACAAGGCAAAGGTTCGTGCAGACGGAACGCTGGTGGGCGACAACGTCAAAGGCTCGATCCATCAGGTTGGCGCGCATCTGGAAAATGCGCCGTCTTGCAATGGCTGGACATACTGGTGCTTCAAACGTGACGGCAAAACGGTTCCGATCGACGTCCTGCGTCAACAGATCCGGGCCGAGATGAACTGATTTCAAGAACACCGCCGGTGCCTGTGGCCTGACACAAGGCACTATGCCTTGCCCCGCCGATCCTACGGCGGGGTCTTTTGTTTTTGGACCAACAGTGATTGCATGAAGTTGACCCTTACACTGCAAGAAAGATCACGGCCATGACCGAGACGACCGCGCAGCCCCGCCGCAGCCTGTTTTTCACGCAACCCGATACGTTCGATCTGGACAATAAGTATACTGAGGCCGCGTTGGAACGGCACAAGCGCGAAGGGTTGGAGCTGGCTGTGCGCGCGCGTTGGGTGGCGATGGCGCTGACCGGGATTCTATTGGTCTTCCTGAACCCGCAGTGGGAAGTGCTGTGGTATCACTTCATCCTGCTGCTGATCTGCGCCAATGGTTGGCTGATCCGCAGCGCAGGCCGGGTGGGGCAATCCCGGGTCGAGCTTTTGCTGATCTTTGTCGATCTGTTGATCATGACGCTTGGGATGATCGTGCCGAATCCGTTCAGCGACGATGTCCGGCCCTTGGCCATGCAATATCGGTTTGACAACTTTCAGTATTTTTTCGTCATTCTGGCGGCCGGGACTTTGGCCTATTCCTGGCGCACGGTCATTGCCATCGGAACCTGGACAGCGATGATGTGGACGGTGGGGTGGATCGTTGCCTGGTGGGTGGCAACCCCTATTGCGGGGATCAGCGAAAAGGTTGCAGAGGCCTTGCAGGGCTATCCGGATGTTGCCGAGCTGCTGGATCCCAACAGCTTCATGGCCCCTCAACGCATTCAGCAAGTGATCGTGTTCGTTATGGTGGCGGTCACACTGGGCATCTCGATGCGGCGACTCAACCGTCTGTTGATGAGCAATGCTGGTCTGGAGCGAGAACGGGCGAACCTCTCGCGGTATTTCTCACCCAACGTGGTAGACGAGCTGAGCCAGAACGATGAACCGCTGAAACAGGTTCGTAAAGAAGACGTGGCGGTTCTGTTCATTGATATTGTCGGGTTTACCAAATACGCCGCCGGGCGCGATCCCTATGAGGTGATCGAGGTGTTGCGTGGGTTCCATGCCCGTATGGAAACCGAGGTATTCCGGCATCACGGGACATTGGACAAATATCTGGGTGACGGTTTGATGGCGACCTTTGGAACTCCGGTGCCAACGCCCGTGGATGCAAGCAATGCCTTGGGCTGCGCACGCGCGATGGTGAGAGTGATCGATCGCTGGAATCTGGATCGCCGCAAAGCAGGAGAGCCCGAAATCCACGTCGGAATCGGGGTGCATTTCGGCTCGGTCGTCCTTGGCGATATTGGGGCCAACCGGCTGGAATTTGCGGTGATCGGTGATGCGGTCAATGTAGCAGCCAAGCTTGAGGCGCTGACGCGTGATTTCAAGGCGCGGATCGTGGTCAGTGATGCTGTTCGTGCGCGGGTTAAGGAAGAAAACCCGTCGGTACCGGATGACATGGCCGGTTTCATTGCCCATCGCGATCAACCCGTGCGCGGCGTCGAGGCCCCGATGGATATCTGGGTGATGAAAGGCTAGAGCCCTCCCGCCCATCAGAACAGCATCGAAGATGCAGTGCCAAAGGTTGGACCAGGCAGCGCGCAGGTGCGCGCTGCGGTTACGCTTCGGGGTTGGGATTCAACGCTTTGTTGTAGGGGTGCCAGTCGGTGATCTCGGGGTAGTAGCGGTGCCGCCATTCCCGGACGCGCGGGTTCATGACGCGCCGCCACAAAGGGGGAATCATCGCGGCCACGGTCATGACGGGATAACCATAGGGCAATTGCGGAGCCGCGTCTGGTGCGTGGTGTTGCAGCAGCGGAAACCGGCGGTTCGGTTTGTAATGATGGTCCGAATGGCGCTGCAGATTGATTAGCAACCAGTTTGAAGCTTTCTGCGAGGCGTTCCAGGAATGGCGTGGCAGAACATGTTCGTATCGCCCGTCGCCCATGTGTTTTCGGGTCAGGCCGTAATGTTCAACGTAGTTGACCAGCTCAAGCTGCCAGATCGCGACACCAGCCTGCAACAGAAACAGAGCCAGACCAGACCATCCCCCGATCAGGGCTGCCAATGCCAGCATCGTCCCCTGCAGTACCCAATATCGCCAAAACGGGTTGGAACGATCTGTCCAGGGGCGGTCTTTGCGCGCCAGCTTGTCACGCTCGGCGTTGAAGGCCGAGATCAGGCATTGCCATAATACGCGGGGATAAAAGCGGTGAAACCCTTCGTTGTACCGGGCCGTCACCGGATCGCGCGGGGTTCCAACATGGCGGTGATGGACCAGCAAATGTTCTGATCGGAAATGAGAATACAGCACCATGGCCAGCAGAATGTCCCCCAGCCAGCGTTCCCAGCGGCTTTTCTGGTGCATCAACTCGTGGCTGTAATTGATGCCAATCGTGCCTGAAATGACACCCATGCCAAAGAAAAGGCCAATTTTATCAATTGTCGACAGATGGTTGCTATGAGCTGCGTACCAGATCAGGCCAAAAAGGGTGAGGAACTGAATAGGGGTCCAAAGTTTTGTCAGCAGGATGTACCAGCGCAGCGCGTTGTCAGACGCATCCGGGTCGGCGTTTTGTGTATTGAGCCCGGTGATCCGATCCAACACTGCAAAGGCCCACCAGGTCGCAGCCGGAACCAACAGGACCGCCCATCCTCCGGTGAAAGCCGAGAACCAGATCAGCGGGATCAGCAGCAGAGACACCCAGAAGGGGGATGCCGATTGCCAGCGGGCCAAAGTGCCTGTTGCGATCATCTTCTCTGCTCCGACTTTATGGGCATACCCTAGCCATGACCCGAAGACTTGCACATCGGGCTTATTGTCCACTCCACAGATTGTATGCCTTGCGCATCACCGTTGGCAGGTCGCTGGGTTTGAAGCTGTGTTTGTCCACAACCGTCAGATGTTTGGGAATGCTATGATCATCGACCTCGGCAGCCCAGATCCGCAGAATCAGATGGAAATGTGTAAAGGTATGACGCACTTCACCCGACAGCACCTTCCACTCTGCGGGAAAAGGGGTGTGTTCAATGGGGGCCTCGTTCCATTCCGATCCGGGCCAGCCCAGCATTCCGCCCAGAAGACCTTTGTCAGGCCGGCGTTCCAGAACCATTGCCCCATCTGTTCTGCGCGCGATAAAGACGTGGCCATAACGGGTGGGTTTCGGTTTTTTCGGCGTTTTTTGGGGAAGACCTGCCTGAGTTCCAGCAACACGGCTTTGGCAGGGATCACGCAGGGGGCAGATGCCACATGCAGGTGATTTCGGTGTGCAGATGGTGGCCCCCAAGTCCATGACGGCTTGGGCGTAATCGCCTGGGCGGGTGGAAGGCGTCAGATTCGAAGCTTTTTCCTTCAGCAAGGGTTTGGAACCGGGTAACGGGTCGTGAATGTCATGGAATCGGGCCATGACCCGTTCGACGTTTCCGTCCAGCACTGTTTCGGGCCGATCAAACGCTATGGCCGAGATCGCAGCGGCGGTATAGGGACCAATACCGGGTAGATTCAGCAGGGCATCAAAGGTTTCAGGAAACCGGCCATCGTGATCTTGCGCGACAGCGCGCGCGCATTTCAACAGATTTCGGGCGCGAGCGTAGTAGCCAAGTCCTGCCCATTCCCCCATGACCTGCTCGTCCGGTGCAGCAGCCAGCGCCTGAACCGTAGGCCAGCGGGTGGTGAAGCGCAGGAAATAGTCACGCACCGCCGCCACGGTGGTCTGTTGCAACATCACTTCGGACAACCAGACCTGATACGGATCAGGTAGAACCCCGGCAGCACGATCCGCCGGGCTGGTGCGCCATGGCAATTCGCGGGCGTGGCGGTCATACCATTCCAGTAACACAGCACTGACAGTAAATTCAGCAGAGTCACGCAAGTTTTATCAATCTCCCTGTCGGGTTTCGCTGGTACCCGGTGTCCCGCTCATTACAATAGCGGCGTAGGAGTTGGAAACCAGATGCAACGCAGACGTTCTTCGACCCGCGGGTTCAAACGCACCGCATCTTTGCTGAACGACCAGATCAGGCGCGCCGGGGAAAGCCGGGGGTTTGCCGTCTCGCGACTTTTGACCCATTGGGCCGAGATTGTCGGGCAGGATATCGCCGCCATCGCCCGCCCGATTAATGTGGGTTATGGTAAGGGCGGTTTTGGCGCGACCCTGACTGTGCTGACCACCGGGCCACAGGCTCCGATGTTGGAAATGCAAAAGGAACAGCTGCGTGGAAAGGTCAACGCGGTCTACGGCTTTAACGCCATCAGTCGCATACGGATCACCCAGACCGCGCCGACCGGATTTGCCGAGGGGCAGGCCAGTTTCGACCACAAGCCGAAGCAAGCAAAACCCGAGATTGCACCTGACATTGCCGTTGAGGCTGACAAAGTGTCACGTGATGTAAATGATGAAGATTTGCGCGCGGCCCTTGAACGTCTCGGGCGCAACGTTTTATCCAGACAGAAACGCTGAGAAAGGGCTGAAAATGAGCCGTATTGCAACCGTAATTTGTGCGGCTGTCGCCGTAGCCGCTGGCGGCTATTGGCTGACACAGTCGAACACCAACGTAACCCTTCCGCTGGTCAGTGCCGCTGAGGCGCAAGAAGCGGAACTGGACACATCGACCATCGTCGAAATGGTGCAGGGCGCCGAGGATGCGCCCGTCGAAATCATCGAATATGCATCCTATACCTGCCCGCATTGCGCAAATTTCCATCAGGGCGTCTATAAGCAGCTCAAGAAGGATTTCATCGACACCGGAAAAGTTAAATTCACCTACCGTGAGGTCTATTTTGACCGTTATGGCCTGTGGGCGTCGATGGTGGCACGCTGTGCCGGTCCCGAAAAGTTCTTTGGCATCACCGACCTGATCTATGAAGGTCAGGCGGAATGGACACGCGCCGGTGGTCCGGCCGAGATTGTGGACGAGCTGCGCAAGATCGGTCGTTTGGCCGGTATTGACGGCGACCAGCTTGAGGCGTGTCTGCAGGACGGCACCAAGGCGCGGACATTGGCTGCGTGGTATCAGGAAAACGCCGAACGTGATGGCATTCAGTCGACCCCGTCCTTTGTCGTGAACGGAAAGAAAGTCGACAACCAGTCTTACGCAGACTTCAAAAAGTTGATCGAAGACGAACTGGGTAACTGACCCTTAACCGGTCGGCTCTGTTTGGGCCGACCGGGCTTATTGGGGTGAGGGTGCTGCGTTCAGCAGCATATCCCTGACCTTGTCACTCTCTCCGATGTGCAGCCGGACGGGCAGGGTGATCACCTTGCTGCGAAATGCAGCGGGCAGACGAACGGCGTCTTTCTCGGTCGTGATCATCTGAGCGCCCTGTTGGCGCGCATCGTTTTCAAGACGAGTCATTAGAGCCTGGGTCAGGGGCTGGTGATCATCGAGGGCTTCGGCGCGCACCAGATCTACACCTTGTTGCCGAAGGGTTTTGAAGAACTTCTCGGGGTGGCCAATACCGGCAAACGCCAGTGCGCGTGTTCCGGTCCAGTCCATCCCCGTTTGCAAGGGTTCAATTGCGCCTGTGACATGGGGAACGGTCAGCTTGTCGCTCCACTGATCTGCAAAGGCCTTTTGAGCCATGTCATCGCCTAAGGAAAGTACAAGATCGGCCCGCTTCAGCCCAGCATCAACGGGTTCCCGCAACGGGCCGGCTGGCAGGCACAATCCGTTTCCGAATCCACGTTGAGCATCCACGACAATGATCGAGAAATCCTTGGCAACCGAGGGGTTCTGAAAACCGTCATCCAACACAATTGCAGATGCCCCGGCCGCCGCAGCTGCGCGTGCACCTGCCGCGCGATCTTTGGCGACCCAGACTTCTGCGAACATCGCCAGAAGCAGCGGCTCGTCTCCAACTTCGGCAGCAGTGTGCTTGGCCGGATCAACTTGCACCGGTCCCTCGATAGAGCCTCCATGCCCTCGTGTGACGACATGCGGCTCATGCCAGGCGTTTCTAAGCTGTTCGAGGGTCCAGATCACGGTGGGCGTTTTGCCGGTGCCACCGGCGTTGAGGTTGCCGATACAGATCACCGGCACACCGGGCCTTTCACCGCCACCCGAGGCGATCCTTCGCGCGGTTGCGGCGGCATAAAGGCGTCCTAGCGGGGCTAGAAGACGTGCCTTCAGATCTGGTTGGTCTGGTGCTGTATTCCAGAAATCAGGTGCCCGCATGGTCCACACCCCGCTGATCCAGAATGTCCTGCACCATCTCGATCAGGGCGTCTGCCTGCGGTGCGCCTTCGGTTAACATTTGCCATCCCGCCAGCGCCATGCCTGCGGCGCGATCCGGGGCCAGAAGCTGTACAACGGCGTCGCCCAGTTCGGTTGCCGTTTTAACCTCTTTGGCTGCCCCTACCTGTTGCAGGCTGGAATAAAGCTCCTGATGGCGATGGACAAACGGTCCGAAAACGATGGCCGACCCCAACGCGACAGCTTCGGACGGGTCCTGACCACCTGCGCCGCGTTCAAGCGAACTGCCTATGAAGGTCACCGCCGACACGCGGTGCCACAGGCCCAGGTTTTCCGGATCCGAGGTCAATACAACCTGCGTGGTGTCTTCGATCAAACCACCTTCATCCCAGTTGACGCAGCGCAAATCCATCGACTCCAACCGTCGCTTCAGCGGTGCTACTTCCTGCTCATTGGCGACATGCAACACCAGAACCAGCCGGTGCAGCATGCGCAACGCCTGACGATGGGCCGTCAGAACCGAGATGAATTCCTTGTCCTGAACCCAAGCTGCCAGCCAAACCGGGCGCCCAGCAAGGGTGTGGTTGGTCTCAATCAACTCGTCCTCTGGCCAGGGCCGGGGGTTGGGGCTTATCCGCAATGGCGGTGATTCCTCGACCTTAACGGATTGCACGCCGAGGCGGCGGATCTGACGCGCAGTATCCGCGGACGGCGTCAGAATCTTATGGAAACAATCAAAGGTCACCCTTGTAATGTCAGGCAACCAGCGCGCGCTTCGGGACAGTGCAACGCTGAACTGGGCGTCGAACAGAACAAGGGGGATGGCCTGTTCATCAGCGCGGGTGATGATATTGGGCATGAGGTCACCGCCAACCCACAGCCCCAGGTTCGGACGCCAGTTTTCAAGAAATTCACGCGCTGCCCCATTCTGTTCGTGTGGCAGGTTGACCATGGGGAAACTGCAGTCTGGCCAATTGGAAATATCGACATCTGGTGGCGCAGTCAGCAAGAAATTCAGTTCAGGCCTGACCTGAAGCAGTCGGCGGCAAAAGTCATTCACGGCTCGTAGGCGGTCCGGCGTTGCAACATGTATCCAGACCAACTCTCCTTCGGGGCGCGGCACGTCGGGATTCAGCCCAACTCCGTTACGCATCCCCCATGATAGCACCCTGTAGGCGGCCAGGCTAAGTGAGCGTGGTTTGCTCATGTTCCGATTCCGGTTCCGACCGGATCCAGTTTCGCTGAGAGCTGCGCGTGAATCAACGCGCTGGCAGCGATCACTCCGTTCAGCCTGGGGTGTGCATTGTTGAAGATCAGCTGTTGACCTGCACGGTCCGAACAGATGCCGCCTGCTTCTCGAATGATCAGATCACCTGCGGCAATGTCCCATTCCCAGCTGGGTCGAAGGGTCAGCATGGCATCGAACCGTCCCTGTGCAACCAGTGCCATGCGATACGCAAGCGAAGGGCGGTACGCGCGCTTGAATTCCGGTGCTTGCCCGTCGCGCCAATGCCGTGCGTCAAGATTTGGCTTGGCGGCCAGAACGTCCGATCGTAAAAGCTCTGCACTATCAGAGGTCGTAATCGCCTCACCATTGAGAGTTGCGCCCTGACATTGCGCCGCCGCATATAACAAATCTCGCATCGGCAGATAGATGACGGCTGCGGTCACTTCGCCATTATCAGCGACAGCTATGGAATGCGCCCAGGTGCGTGCGCCTTCTGCAAAGCTGCGGGTGCCGTCAATCGGATCGATGATGAAAGTGTTGGCGCGACTTAGCCGGTCGGTCGAATCCTCGGATTCTTCGCTGAGCCAGCCATAGCCCGGTCGCGCCGAACACAGATGTTCTTCCAGCATCGCGTTCACGGCCAGATCCGCCTCGGTCACCGGTCCGGCGCCATCGGGTTTATCCCAGCGCTGCGCCTGCGTTCCGGAGTATCGCGTGGCGATCCTGCCGGCCTCTAGTGCCGCGTCAATCAGAAGGGGCAGGTCAGTTGCCGGCAAGTGTCATTCCTTCGATCAACAGCGATGGTACCACGCGTGACAGGTAAGGGCGCGCATCATTGGCCGGAATGATCCGTCGCAGCATGTCACGCAGATTGCCTGCGATGGTGCATTCGTTCACCGGATGCGTGATCTCACCATTCTCGACCCAAAAACCTGATGCGCCACGGGAATAGTCGCCGGTGTTAGGGTTGATCGTCGATCCGATCAAGGACGTCACCAACAACCCGGTCCCCATCTCGCGCAGCAGTTCCGCGCGGCTTTGGTCGCCTTGCGTCAGGCTCAGGTTCCAGTTGCTGGGCGAAGGCGGGCCCGAGACTCCGCGTGCAGCGTTGCCCGTGGACGCCATGTCCAGCTTTCGCCCGCTGGACAGGTCCAGCGTCCACCCCGTCAGAATGCCGTCTTCCACAACCGCCCTGCGTTGTGTCGGCAGACCTTCGGCATCAAAGGGGCGCGAGCCCGATATGCGTGGGCGATGCGGATCTTCGATTAGAGACAGGTGTGCGGGCAGGACTTCCTGCCCCAAACTACCCTCGAGCCAGGACGCGCCTCGTGCAATCGCTGCTCCATTGCTGGCTGCCAGCAGATGTCCGATCAGCGAAGAAGAGATACGCTCATCAAACAAAACCGGGAAACTACCTGTCTCAGGTTTGCGCGCACCGACCTGCTGCACGGCGCGTTCGCCTGCAGTGCGCCCGATCTCGTCCGCGCTGCGCAAGTCGGACTGGAACGTCCGGCTGTCACCGTCATAATCCCGCTCCATCCCGGTTCCTTCGCCCGAGATTGCAACGCATGAAACAGAACGACTGCTACGCTCATACCCCCCTGAGAACCCGTTTGTGGCGGCCAGATGCACACGATGGGTTCCATAACTGGCGGCCGCATCCGATACCTGAGAGACGCCATTGACAGCCAGAGCAGCAGCTTCGGCGATCAGCGCATCCTGCATCAGGGTTTCGGCAGAGGGGGCAGGGGCAGAATCGAGTAGCTCGAGAGAATGCACATCCCAGCCCGTGACCAGTTGATCCTTGTCAGCCAGCCCAGAAAACGGATCTTCCGGGGCTTCTTTGGCCATAGCTACAGCACGTTCGGCCATCGCCCGAAGGGTATCCGGGCGGCTGTCGGAGCTGGATACAATGGCTGACCGTTTGCCCAGAAACACCCGCAATCCCAGATCGGCGCCTTCAGAGCGTTCCGCATGTTCCAGCGCGCCGCCGCGCACTTCAACCGAGACAGAGGACCCGTCGAGAACGATGGCATCCGCCGCTTCTGCGCCGGCCTGGCGGGCCACATCGAGCAACTGTTGGCTGATTTCTTCTGGTGTGCGGGTCATAAGGCCTCCGGGTTGATTGCCAAGGACCTAGCCTTGGACTGCCCGTCTCGCAAGACCTGTGACCAGATTGTGCGTTGAGGATCGCGGTGAACCCTTGCCATTTCAGAGGTTTGGCCGGGTTCAATTGGAAACAGAAAGGGCCACAAGTTTCGCGGCCCTTTCTGACGATTGTCATTTGATACGCTGACCATTCGCCAGGATCTGACCGTCTTCGGTGAATTCGATCGTTGAATTCAAAGTGTCGGGCTCTTCGCCCGGAACGGCCATCAGGCCCATCATCATCCGAGCCCCCAGTGCATCATTGTCAGAAATGATACCCATGCCGATCAGTGTGTCGATCAACTGGTTGGCGCCAACAAGCTGCAGGTTGGCCACGCCGCTTGGGCTGGGCAGGCCATCAAAGGCTTCGGTGTTCGAGTTGTCGAATGCGAAATCACCGTCCCCAGTCAGTTTGGCACCGACAAGTGAGACCAGTAGTTCGTTGATTTTCAGAGAATGCAGTTCTCCCGGCGCCTCGTCAGACTCGACGTCGATTTCAGGATCGAAGATGTTCATCAGAACTTTCGCGGTCCCCGTCGAGTCCAGCGCAATCGTTGCCGGATCACGCGGCAATGCGCCCGCAGGGTCGAAAATGCCCCACAATACATCCGACATAGTGAAATCGGTCAGGTTAAGGCCAAAGCCGAAGGGCTGAACCTCGTCCGATTGCTGAATCGGGAATTCGAAGTTCAGGCCCGCCTTGGCCATCGAAAGCTCGATCGGAAACGGCAAACCCGCCGTCGTAACCGCCAGATTGGTGCTGTTCTGATCGATATCATAGACGATGCGCTCGGCGTCGATGCTTGCTGCAAATCGCCCGCCTTCGGACGTGCTGTTCATCGAGAACGCCTGACCCTCGCTGGTCCCGCTCAGATCGGTGCTGCCAGAGGCATAGGTGAAGATGCCATCAAACGCGAAGCCAGCCTCATAAAAGGCTTCCGGATTCGAAAGGTCGAAATCCAGAGGAATCACGTTGTGTCCTTCAAATGCCAGCTGATCCAGTTGACCGTTGATCAGCCCGTTTTCACCGCTTTCGGGATCCTGGAAGCTCAGGTCATAGATCAAATCGGCTGCGTTGAATGTTTGGCTGACATCGCGATTTTCGCCGATCTGCATCCGCGAGCTGCCGGACAGATCATTTGCCTCAAAATTAATATCGAAGACTTCACTGGGCAGGGGCTCACCATCAACTTCAATCGAGTCGAGTTTCACGCCCAGCTTGTCGGCCGTATAGTCATAGGTCATGTCTTCGGACGTGCCCGAAACGACCATGTTCAGTTGGCTGTGGGAATACGTGACGGTGGCGGCGAATTCTTCATCTTCGGCCTGACCGGTGACGTCCATGGGAAAGCTTTCCGGCACTCCAATGGTAACGGTTCCGTCACCATTTTCAGTCAGCGTCATCTCTGGCATGACCATCTGAAATTGGCCGTCTTCTTCGGGAAACGCCAATGAAAGCGTCATGTTCGAAATCGTGGTGACGTCTCCCGCGGTGGTTTCGTCACCTATGATGGTGTAACCCATTGAGGTGAAATAGCTCTGCCAGTCGGACCAGACATCATTGGCCGAAAGCTCAGCAAACGCCCCTTGTGTGGCAACGGCATAGGCCAAGGCAGCGCCGCAGCTGCGGCGAAGGAAAACGGACATAAGGTAACCCTTCTTGATCAATTTGTGGCGCATGGTCGGGTTTGCAGCCGGTATCGTCAAGGGGGGAAGGGGTGGACCCTTTCCACGTTTCCGCGTTACGGCTGTAGCCGACAGAATTTGCAATGCGTGAGGAGGGGCAAATGCAGGGAAAAACGGTTCTCATAACCGGGGCCAGCCGTGGAATTGGGGCTGAGGCGGGGCGCGTTTTTGCCGCAGCCGGGGCCAATGTCGCGTTGGTGGCCCGCAGCCACGATCAGATTGATGCTCTGGCGGCTGCATTGGGTGATCAGGCCATCGCGCTGACCTGTGACGTCAGCGATTTCGCGCAGGTTGAACAAGCTGTGGCCACCTGTGTTGACCGGTTTGGTGGGTTGGATGTTCTAATCGGCAATGCAGGTGTGATCGATCCGATCTTTCATCTCTCGAATGCCGATACCGAAGCGTGGAGCAAGGCCATCGACATCAACCTCAAAGGCATCTTTTACGGAATGCGCGCGGCGTTGCCAGTGATGCGGGCCGCTGGTGGAGGGAGTATTCTCACCATCTCGTCCGGTGCTGCGTCAAACCCGGTCGAGGCTTGGAGCCACTATTGCGCCTCTAAAGCCGGGGCCAAAATGCTCACGGAGTGTCTGCATCTGGAAGAGGCCCATAACGGCATTCGCGCCTTGGGTCTGTCTCCGGGGACGGTGGCCACGGATATGCAGCGCTCGATCAAGGCCAGCGGTATCAATCCCGTCAGTCAACTGGATTGGGATGCCCACATCCCCGCAGACTGGCCTGCACGGGCCTTGCTGTGGATGTGTTCCGATGACGCGGATGAATTCCTGGGCACAGAAATTTCGCTGCGGCTGGAGGACATTCGCAAACGGGCTGGGCTGATATGATCGACCTGACCAAGGAGGACGGCCTCTGGACTGTCACGGTCAATAATCCTGACAAAGCAAACGCTTTGACGGGGGCCATGCTGACAGAACTGGCCGAGATTGCTGAGTCCGCAACCGAGGCGAAAGCGTTGATCCTGACAGGCGCGGGCAAAGTGTTCAGCGCCGGTGCTGATCTGGGTGAGGCGCGCGCCGGTCTCGCCAAGTCGGATGTCTGGGAAAGGCTGTCTGGCGCCATTGCTGCGCTGCCCTGCCTGACCGTTGCCGCGCTGAACGGCACCCTGGCTGGCGGTGCCAACGGTATGGCGCTGGCCTGCGATCTACGCATTGCTGTGCCATCGGCCAAGTTTTTCTATCCGGTAATGAAACTGGGTTTTCTACCGCAACCATCCGATCCCAAACGGCTGGCGGCATTGGTTGGTCCGGCCAGAACTAAGTTGATTCTGATGGCAGGTCAGAAAGTCACCGCACAAGAGGCGTATGAGTTCGGCTTGGTGGACCGGATTGTCGAGCCCGATTACCTGATGCAAACCGCACGCGGTCTTGTGACAGACAGCATCAATGCCGACCCGATGATCGCCGCAGGAATCGCAAGGTTGTGTTCATGAGGCTCTCTGCGTTGCGTTTGCGGATTGCTGATCCGGACCGACAGACCGTGTTCTATCGCGACATTTTAGGTATGTCGGTGCGGGAAGACGGCTCCAATTGGCGTTTGGGCTATGAAGGCGAAGACGCAGACCTTCTGCTGCTGCCGGGCGGTGGCGGATACACCCATGACCGAGGGCAGCGATACTGGAAGATCGGACTCACCGTGCCGGATGTCGATCTTGCAGCGGCCCATCTGCGCGCGCGCGGCGTTCCGGTGAGCACGCCGAACCAGTTCCTGGACATCGGTTACATGTGTCATCTGGCCGACCCCGAGGGCTTTGTCATCGAGCTGCTGCAACATCATTTCGAAGGTAACTGCCTGTCGCAGGAGGTTGATCCCAAAGCACCTTTCGCACAGGCCCGGATCGGTCAGATTACTCTTCGCACCGGCGATATCACCGCCGAAGACAGGTTCTGGCGCGCACGAGGCATGTCATTATTGTCGATGCAGGAGGTCGCCCCTTACGGCTTTGACCTGCATTTCTATGCCTTTACCAAGGAAACTCCTCCTAACCCTGATCTTTGGGCGGTTGAAAACCGCGAATGGCTTTGGAAGCGCCCCTATACGACGTTGGAATTCCAGCATGTTCTAGGCGCGCAACTCGCGCGCGTACCGGATTATCAGGGAATTGAGGTTGAAGGCCTATCCGAACCTCTGGCAGATGCTTTTGGCGACTCGATCCTGCCGGGCTGATCACCGCCCGCGCCGTTTGCCCGGAACTTTCGAGCGAAATCCAGGGGGGCGTTTGCGCACCCAGATCAGGAATTTCTCAAGCCTCGGATGCGCGCGCAGGGCCTCGACCGTGTTAAAACTGCGCGCCAGTTCGGCCTCGGTCAGGGTGGCGTGAATTTCTTTGTGGCAGATCTGATGCAGAAGAACCGTGGGTCCGCCCTTGCCTCCTTTGAGTTTTGGGATCAGATGATGCAGGCTGCCGCCCCCATCGGGGATCGGGCGGTCGCAAAGCGGGCAGATCGGATTGCTGTTCGTCATGATGATTGGAAATGTGCGCCAATGAGCGGCAAAGGCAAGAGGGTGTGAATGGCTCAGGCAGTGGTAATCGGAGCAGGCCCCGCCGGGCTGATGGCCGCCGAGCAACTGGCCAATGCCGGGCATTCCGTGCTGGTCGCCGAAGCCAAACCTTCGGTCGCGCGCAAGTTTCTGATGGCGGGAAAATCGGGCCTGAACCTAACTAAGGACGAACCGTTCAATACACTGATCCGCGCCTATGGTGAGGATGCGGACTGGCTGCGCCCGATGATTTCCGCCTTTGATGCCGAGGCGGTGCAGCACTGGGCGCGCGGGCTGGGTCAGACGCTCTTTACCGGCTCGACCGGGCGCGTATTTCCCGACGTCATGAAGGCCTCACCCTTGTTGCGGGCCTGGCTGGCGCGGTTGGACGAAGCCGGGGTCGAGGTCAAAACCCGCTGGCGTTGGGCAGGCTGGGAAGGGGACGCGCTGACGTTCGACGCCCCGGACGGGCAGTACAGCGTTTCGGCGAACGTCACCGTGCTGGCGCTGGGAGGGGCGAGTTGGGCCCGTCTTGGCTCGGACGGTCATTGGGCGCAGATACTGGCCGGAAAAGATGTGGCTATGGCCCCATTTGAGCCTGCGAACTCAGCCCTTTGTGTCGATTGGAGCGCTCATATGCAGCCTCATTTCGGGGCCGCTTTGAAATCGGTCCGGTGGATGGCGGGTGACTTGGAAAGCCGCGGAGAGGCTGCGATTTCAGCAACCGGTCTGGAGGGTGGCGGGCTCTATTCGCTCACACCGGCCTTGCGCTCCGGGCGGCCTTTGTTTGTTGATCTGATGCCCGATCTGGATCAACAGGCTTTGCTGGCACGGTTTGCGGCGAAACGATCGAAAACAACGCTGTCCCAATGGATGAGAAAGTCGCTGAACCTGTCCCCCCAGAAAATCGCGTTGTTTCATGAAATGGCAAAAGGCGGCGGCCTGCTTCAAACCGCCGAAGTGTACATGTTGAAGAGGCTGCCGATCCTTCACGCGGGTCTACGCCCGATGGATGAAGCCATTTCGACCGCAGGAGGTGTGAAACGAAAGGCGCTGGATGACGGGCTGATGCTGACTGTCCTACCGGGTGTGTTCTGTGCCGGAGAAATGCTGGATTGGGAGGCACCAACCGGGGGCTACTTGCTCACCGCTTGTCTTGCCACCGGACGATGGGCCGGTCAGGCCGCAGCGGATTGGCTGGAATAGGCCCGCAGGGCTTAGCGCGAGCGCGCCAACATCGCCAAACGGATCATCGCGCGTTCCACCAGCGCCATGGCAGGGGCCGTTTGCCCGGCGGACCGCAGTGACAGGTCGGTATCGGTCAGAACGGTAAGTGCGGTTTGCAGCCTGGGCGCGCCCCATCCTTGTGCCTGCCGCAGGATGCGGTCACGCCGTTTGCCGTAAACAGGCGGGCGCAGTTTACCAATTCCCTGCGCCGCGCCACCGGGATCTGAAGCGCAGGCGTAGAGCGTCCGAAAATGCCGGGTCGCGCCGATGCACAGTGTCACGCCATTGGTACCTTGTGCCTGCAACCTCCGGATCAGTGGCCCGATCTCACCTGCGCGGCCTTCTGCGACGACGTTGAGCACATCGTCCAGCGCCGCCTCGGACGAGCGCGGGGCGCAGGCTTCGATATCTTCGATGGTTAAATCGGAACTGTCGCCACGTTTGTAAAGCGACAGTTTCTCAATGGTTTGGGCGAAATCGCCGGGGCTGATACTGACGGCCAGTTCGCCGATCGCCGACATGACATCGTTGGGAATGCTTTTTATACCCGATTCGGTCAGAACCCGTTCCACTTCAGCACGGGATGGCGGGTCATCATAGATTCCCACCGCATAAGCGGCAGGGTGTCCTTCAAATGCTTTGCGAATCTTCGAGCTGGGTTTCAGCTGCCCTGCTGTCACAATGATCTGGGCGTCTCCGAGTGCCCAATCTTCCAGTGCAACCAGAATCGCAGGCGCAGCAGTTTCCGTGACCTCTTCTACAAATACCGCGCGAGGGCCGGGGAAAAATCCAACAGCCTTGATCGCATCCAGCAACAGCGCAGGGTCACCACGCAGATCGCCACCCGGCATGCGGGTCAGACGCATTTCCTCTTCGGCTCCGGGACCAAGCAAAGCTGCCAGAACCTGCTGGCGTTTCAGCGCAACCCGCATCGCATCAGCGCCATAAATCAGCAGCCCGGTCTTGTCCGCGTCCGGCTTGGCAAAATACCCATCAGCCTCGCGCGGGCTCAGCTTCATGTGGCCAGATCCGGTGTTGCGTAAAGGCGGTTCACGATGTGGTTCGACAGAATCATCATCAGCCGTTCTTTGGCATCGCGTTCGTCCGCCAATGTGGAAACGGTTGAACCTGCTGCGGAGTAAGACACAAAATCCGTTACGGTGCCCGAGGCAACGATTTGACCGGTTTCATTGGATCGCAACGCGTATTGAGCTCGCCCGTCAATCGTGTAGCGGTTGGTCTCGTTTGTCGTGGTGATCGCAGCCGCTCGTGTCGCGGTCGACACCTGTACATCCAGTTTGTAATCGTTGACCGATCCTGCGCTTCTGCCAAGCTGTTGTTCGAGGTTTTGAACCAACAGGAAGCTGTCCACAGTGTTGGGGTCTGACACCCCGACCCGACCGTACAAGGCCGAACCCGAACCGCCGGGTGCATAGACAGGCTCGAAGCCACAGGCGGCCAGCGCCAGCGGCATCAAGAGCAGTGTTCTGCGATTAAACAACGACATTCACGATCCGGCCTGGAACTACGATCACTTTCTTGGGTGCGCTGCCATCCAACGCCTTTTGCACAGCTTCAGTGCTTAGCGCGATTTTTTCAACCTCGGCTTTGCTCATATCTTTTGGAACGCTGATTTCCGCGCGGCGCTTGCCGTTGATCTGAATCGGCAGTGTGACAGTGTCGTCGACCAACATCGCATCATCGGCGACGGGCCATGGTGCAGTGGCAACCAGACCTTCACCGCCCTGATGGGCCCAGATATCTTCGGCCAGATGCGGTGTCATGGGTGACATAAGCTGGGCCAGCGTTTTGATTGCCTGCTTCTGGGCCGTGGCACCCGCCTTAGATTTGGCCAGTGTATTGGTGAACGCATAAAGCTTGGCGATGGCGGCGTTGAAGCCAAAGCTCTCTACCCCAAGAGTCACGTCTCGGATGGTCCTGTGCATCTCGCGCAGCAGGTCCTGATCACCTTCACCCTTGGCGTCGGTGTCCATGGCGCCGATCTTGTCACACAGATTCCACACCCGGTTCAGGTGTTTAAATGCAGCTTCCGCACCCGCGGCGGTCCATTCCACATCCCGTTCGGGCGGCGAATCGGACAGCACGAACCAGCGCGCGGTGTCGGCGCCGAAGGCTGAGATGATGCTGACCGGATCAACGACGTTTTTCTTGGATTTCGACATCTTGGCCGAGGGGATGATTTCAACCTCGGTGCCGTCGGCCAGTTTGCCGTCTGCGACATCCTCGGGCAGGTGATAGACCGGGCGACCGCTGGCGTCGCGCGTCTGATAGATTTCGTGCGTGACCATGCCTTGGGTGAACAGCGCATCAAACGGCTCGATAGCCTTTTTAGGCAGGTGGCCAGTGACCTGCATCGCCCGGGCAAAGAACCGCGAATAAAGCAGGTGCAGAATCGCATGCTCGACGCCGCCGATATACTGGTCGACATTCATCCAGTATTCGGCTTCGGCCAGATCGGTCGGTGTTTCGGCGCGCGGCGCGGTGAAACGGGCGAAATACCACGACGAATCGACAAACGTATCCATCGTGTCGGTTTCACGCTTGGCGGGCGCTCCGCAGGACGGGCATTCACAGTCGCGCCAGGTTGGGTGGCGATCCAGCGGATTGCCCGGTTTGTCGAAGGTGACATCGTCAGGCAGGCGAACCGGCAGGTTCTCTTTTTTCTCGGGCACCACACCGCAGTTTTCGCAGTGAACAACGGGAATCGGGCACCCCCAATAGCGTTGGCGGCTAAGACCCCAATCGCGCAGGCGGTATTTGGTGACACCCTCACCCCAGCCGGCTTTTTCGGCAAAATCGACGGTGGCGTTAATAGCTTCGTCGCCGGTGGCCTCGGTCAGGCCGGCGAAATGGTTCACCCAGCGGACTTTCTCGGTTTTGAGTGGAACAAAAGCGACCTTATCGACCGGTGTGTTGTCGTCCAGCGCAAAGAAGGTGTCGACCACAGGGAGGTCGTATTTGCGGCAGAAATCGAGGTCGCGCTGGTCATGTGCCGGGCAGGCAAAGATAGCTCCGGTACCGTAGTCCATCAGGATGAAGTTGGCGATCCAGACCGGCAGTTCCCAGTTCGGATCCAACGGGTGTTTGACCTTGATACCGGTGTCATAGCCCAGCTTCTCGGCGGTTTCGATGGCCTCTTCAGTGGTGCCGCCCTTGCGGCATTCAGCAACAAAATCAGCAACTTCAGGATTTTCGGCCTCAAGTTGTTTGGCAATCGGGTGATCCGGCGAAATGCCCACGAAGGATGCGCCCAGCAGCGTATCGGGGCGAGTCGTGTAGACAGTGATCGGCTCGCAGCCATCTGTGCGGTCAAAGCTGAATTGCAGGCCGCGGGACTTGCCGATCCAGTTCTCCTGCATCAGGCGCACTTTGGCGGGCCAGTTTTCCAGCGTGTCCAGCGCCTCAAGCAACTCCTCGGAATAGTCTGAGATTTTGAAGAACCATTGCGTCAGTTCGCGCCGTTCGACTAACGCACCCGAACGCCAGCCGCGCCCGTTTTCCACCTGTTCATTGGCCAGAACGGTCATATCGACCGGGTCCCAGTTTACGACGGCGTTCTTGCGGTAGACCAGCCCGCTCTTAAGCATATCCAGAAACAACGCCTGTTGTTGGCCGTAATATTCCGGATCACACGTGGCGAATTCGCGCGTCCAGTCGATCGACAGGCCCAAAGGCTTCATCTGCGCGCGCATGTCGGCGATATTGCCATAAGTCCATGTCTTTGGATGGCCGCCAATGGCCATGGCAGCGTTTTCCGCAGGCATCCCGAACGCATCCCAGCCCATAGGGTGCAGCACGTTGTGGCCGGTTGCAAGCTTATGCCGGGCGATCACGTCACCCATAGTATAGTTGCGCACATGTCCCATATGGATTCGGCCAGACGGGTAGGGGAACATCTCAAGCACATAGTATTTCGGCTTGTCCGCCGTGCGCTTGGCGGTGAAGATCCCGGCCTTGTCCCAGGCCTCCTGCCATTTTGCTTCGATTTCGTTGGCCGAGTAGCGCGACATTGTGCGGTCCTTCGTAATGAAAACGCCGGGTAGGAACCCGGCGTGGTAATATTGTGATTTTCGGCGGGTTGCTAGAATTTGTTGTCCGCGATGCGCAATTGGCGGGCCCGCGACAGAATCGCATCCTCGACAGCGCGTGTCGTTGCCGCGCTTACTGGCGCACCGCCATTGGATTGCAAGGCGACAGACAAAGACCGTGCTGCAAGCGCCGGGTCACTGATATGCACGGTGGCTCTGTATGACCGGCCTCCTCCGGGGGGAGTGCCATAGCCCGTTACGATGACGCCGGTAAACGGATCAACCTCTTGAACAGGCAGAAAGTTCAGTATGTCCAGCGAAGCTGCCCACAGATATCGATTCACATTAGTAGTCTGCTCGGCGGTGCTGCGGTCGAAAATATCCCATAGCGTTGAACGTTCGGGATCATTCAACTCACGCTCGTCAGAATTACCACTGGCAGGGTTGGCGGAATAAGTTGTCGAAGTGCTTCGATTCTGCCCACATGCCGCAATAGTGGTGGTCAGCATGATTAATCCCAAAATCGTCGGCAGGCGCATTGTCAGCAGGTCCTGTATCACTTGTTGTGCAGTATTCAGGGGATACTCCTAGCCAAGGACCCCCGCTGCAACAAGCCTATTCTTCTGAATTATAAGTATGTCACCTGCATCCGGGCGAAAAAGAACTGTGGCATCCTTGCACCAATCTGGCCTCAATGACGGGATCGGGTTTATGCCAAGCTTGCGTAAAGGGGGCAAAAAGAGCGAAACGGTGTCCGTGCTGAGACATATGCTGAGGCATGTGTCGAGTAGATAACATTTTTGAAACCGAGGGAAACAAGATGAAAAAAGTTCTCTTCGCATCG
Organism: uncultured Ruegeria sp.; assembly: GCF_947497005.1. Lineage (GTDB taxonomy): Bacteria > Pseudomonadota > Alphaproteobacteria > Rhodobacterales > Rhodobacteraceae > Ruegeria. The sequence continues at coordinate 67,538 of NZ_CANMFF010000015.1, forward strand.
ACGGCGCTGATTGCGACCGCAGGCGTTGCAGCAGCTGAAGTTAACTTCAGCGGTTATGGCCGTTTTGGTATTGGCTACGTTGAAGATCGTACCGGCAGCGTAGTTGCTTCGGCCACCACCACCATCACCACCACTACTGTCAACGGTCAGGTTCTGACCGCGACTTCGTCGACTTCGATCACCGCGAATGGTGCAGACGTAAGCGATGCGGTTCTGGTATCGCGCTTCCGCCTGAACATCGACGGCATCGTCGAGACCGACAGTGGCGTTCGTTTCGAAGGTCGTGTTCGTCTGCAAGCTGACGAAGACAGCAGCACCGGTGAAGCAAACTCCGCTGGTCTGAACGGCGCACGCTTCTCGGTCATCTACGGTGGTCTGCGTGTTGACGCCGGTAACGTTGCAGGTTCGTTTGACAACCTTGCAAACTACTACGGCAACGAAGTAGGTCTGGAACTGTTCGCAGGTCAGTACTCGGGCGTTAACTACAACTTCCTGGCGTACTCTTCGACCGGTTCGGGTTCGAACGGCGTATTCTTCCAGTACTCTGTTGGTGACTTCTCGTTTGGCGCGTCCTACGACCAAGGTCCGGACACTCTGAGCATTGCGCCTCTGACAGTTGTTAGCGGTAATGACCGCTGGGACATCAGCGCAACCTACACCTTCAACAACATCACTGCCGCTCTGGCTTATGGTCAGACCGACTCGGGCGTCGCTGGCGTCAGCGATCCGAGCCTGACCGTTCTGACCCTGGGTGGCGAATGGGGTGACTTCTCGGGTACTGTGTTTGTCGCAGACGATTCAACTAATGTTGCTGCGACTGACGGTACTGCATGGGGTCTGTCGGCAGCCTATAACCTGGGCGCTGCAACTACCCTGCTGTTCACCTACGGTGACGGTAACGCGAATGCCGACCTGCAGCAGATTGCGCTCGGTGCAATCTACGACCTGGGTGGCGGTGCATCGCTGCGCGGTGGTATCGGTCGTAACGACAGCGACGCTGGCACCGACTCCATCGTTGCTGACTTCGGTGCTCAGTTCAACTTCTAAGCTGATCTGAACCGTAAGGTTTAAGGGCGGGTCTTCGGACTCGCCCTTTTCTTTTGCGCCGACTTGGTGTTTTTCTGCGCCAAAGAAAGATTGAGGGCCCCATGTCGTTGCAAGACATCACCGCACGTATCTCCAAAGCCGAAACCAAATCGGAACGCCCTGCGGGCTCCGTGAAATTGATCGCCGTGTCCAAGGTGCAGCCGAACGACCGGGTTCAGACGGTGCTTGAGCAGGGCCACAGATGTTTCGGTGAGAACCGCGTGCAGGAAGCGGTAGGGAAATGGCCAGCTTTCAAAGAACAGTTTGAGGGAATCGATCTGCACCTTATTGGTCCGCTGCAAACCAACAAGGCCCGGCAGGCGATGGAACTGTGCGATGCGATCCATTCGGTGGATCGTCCCAAACTGGCGCAAACGTTGGCCCGATTGGCGCAAGAGATGGGAATCTGCCCGGATTTGTTCATTCAGGTCAACACAGGTGAAGAAGACCAAAAGGCAGGGATTCTTCCCGCCGACGCGGACGGCTTCATTGCCGAGTGCAAGGCGTTGGATTTGCCCGTACGCGGCTTGATGTGCATCCCGCCTGTCGAAGAAGAACCCACGCTGCATTTCGCGTTACTGGCAAAGATTGCAGCGCGCAATGGGCTGGAGGGATTGTCGATGGGTATGAGTGGCGATTTCGAACAAGCCATCGCTCTGGGTGCGACTCATGTTCGCGTCGGTTCGGCTATTTTTGGTGAACGGGTTAAACCTCAGGGATAATCAGGCGCGTACCAAGGGTTATGCGCCCCGCGATCCAGTGCAAATGATCCCGGCGAAAGGCAACACAGCCTTCGGTCGGGTACCCGGGCCTGCGCCATTGGTGCACGAAAATTGCTGATCCCTGACCGGGAACGGCGTTTGGCCAGTTCCAGTCGGTTAACAGGACCAGATCATAAAGCGGATCCGAACGGCGAAGTCTCTCGTGGCTGAACGCATAGGGGGCAGGCACCATATGATTGTAGTGGCTGTCCGATACGTCATCCGACCACAAGTCCTGCGGGCCAATTGGGAGGGCCCAGAAATTGGGCTGCACAATCCGATCGGGCCGGTAGAGCATTCCGACGATTCGATGGTAGCCAGTGGGGGTTGCACCATCACCTTCGCGTTTCGCGTTGCTCAAGCCGCCTTTGCCAATGGAACAAGGGAAGGTTTTGCCCAGAAACCGAATGCCGCGCGGGGTCAGCACCAGATCGCCTGGCGTCACAGCAGATGCCCTGATTTAGCGGCTTTAGTGGCCAGATACCCTCGGTTATGCGCGGTTTCGCCCACTTTCAAAGGTACGCGCTCGGTCACGGCAATCCCTGTCCGTTCCATCATCGCGATCTTGGCGGGGTTGTTGGTCAGCAGGCGCACCGAATTGAACCCCAGAGACTTCAGGATATCCGATCCAAGCCGGAAATCGCGCTCGTCATCTTCAAAGCCCAGCCTGTGGTTCGCCTCGACCGTGTCAAAGCCCTGATCCTGAAGGAAATAGGCCCGCATCTTGTTGGCCAGACCAATGCCGCGCCCTTCCTGGTTCAGGTACAAAAGAACGCCCGCTCCTTCGGTTCCCATCTGTGCGAGGGCACCGCGCAATTGCGGGCCGCAATCACATTTCAGGCTACCCATCAGATCGCCTGTAAAACAGGCCGAGTGCAAGCGAGCCAGAACCGGCTTGTCCCGATCCGGGCGGCCTATTTCGACCGCATAATGCTCTTCCCCACCATCTTCAGGGCGAAAAACATGCAACCGACCAGCCTCGGAGACTTCCATCGGCAGTCGTGCGGCGACCACCTCATGCAATGCGCTGCGGTCCGCCAGATGAGGTGCAGCGCGCGTGTGATCGATACATGTCAGGCCGTGCGCCACGGCAAATGCCTTCGCGTCTTCGATCGGTACAACGATCGCAGCAGGAAGAATGCGCGCGGATTTCGCAAGCGCAATAGCTATGCGATGCAGGTTGGCGTTGCCGTGCCGCTCGGTCATCAACGGGCCTTTCATCGGCGCGTTCAGATCGTCAGAGGGGTCGGCGACCGCTTGAACCCACTTGATATCAGCATCCGCCGGGATAGAAATCCGTGCGAGATCACCGTCATAGGCTCGTGCCTTTAGCGTTTCGGCCCGCCGCCCTGTAATAGCGACCACCGGAGCCCCAAGTTTTTTCAGATCAGCCAAGCGCTGCGGGTTGAGCGTTTCCGCCGAGATTGCCAGAACGCCAAAGCCGCTGTCATCCGTCAGCGCCACGGGAACACCCATGCGCAAATCGGCACGGGCACGGGCCAGAAGTTCGGTGATATCGGGAATGAGACTCATCTATGTTACCCTATAACGCTCAGCCCTTCTCCTAGCTCTTTCGAAAGGAAATGTGAAACATTTCTGTTAACTCTGACACGAAGGCGTGAAACCGTTGCAGCAAATCTTGTTGATTGCCTATTCGACGCGCAATTGATGGAAAAGCGTTTGGAGGACTGGGAAATGGCTCAACTCAAGAAAATCCTGTTGGTAGACGATGACGAGGATCTGCGCGAGGCGCTCAGCGAGCAACTTGTAATGACCGAAGACTTCGACGTTTTTGAAGCGTCAGATGGTCAGTCCGCAATGGAGCGCGCGCGCGAGGCGATTTATGATCTGGTCATTCTGGACGTGGGCCTGCCAGATACAGACGGGCGCGAGTTGTGCCGCCTGATGCGCAAACAAGGCGTCAAAAGCCCGATCCTGATGCTGACCGGTCATGACAGCGACGCTGACACAATTCTGGGCCTGGATGCCGGTGCGAATGATTACGTCTCCAAACCTTTTAAGTTTCCGGTGTTGCTGGCTCGTATCCGTGCACAGTTGCGCCAGCACGAACAGTCCGAAGATGCTGTTTTTGTTCTTGGTCCCTATACGTTCAAACCGGCGATGAAGATGCTGATCACGGAAGAAGATCGTAAAATCCGATTGACCGAGAAGGAAACCAACATTCTCAAGTTCCTGTATCGCTCGACCGACGGAGTTGTAGCACGAGATGTGCTGCTGCATGAGGTTTGGGGATATAATGCAGGTGTCACCACGCATACGCTGGAAACTCACATCTACCGCCTGCGTCAGAAGATTGAGCCTGATCCGTCAAATGCACGCCTTTTGGTCACAGAATCTGGTGGATATAGGCTGGTGTCTTAACTGGGTGTGGATTGACTTGGATCAAAGTGATACCCTGTACTCATAATTAGGTTACTCCCAACCCGCGCATGTCCGGGTTATGACATGCACCTCCCTGTTGGACTGCCGGGCCGAATGGCCCGGCCTTTTTTGTGGTGTTGAGTTGAGAACGTCCGGTTCGAGCCCAGAGTGACGGGCTCAAACCACTTCAATTCTATTTGCAAACAGAGCCGTCAGTCTTTCGCGCCCAAACGATTTCGGCGTTGTTTCTCGAATAAATCTGGATGGTCAAACTCAAACCCTACTCGGATTCGATGACCGATTGCACGCCATAAGCTTCCAATTGGCTGCCGGGAACAAGCACAAAAGTTTCAGTTTGAGGATCACCCCACATAAGCCGTAGGCCCCAAACAGTTTCGACAAAGGTACGCAGATTTCCGTCCAAGTACTTGTCGACGGTTGTAAGCTTCTGGTCGCAAAAATAAAATGTTACCCCTTGCTCATCAATTGACCACGCATTTGAACTGAACGAAGTTTGTTTCAATTCCCAATTTCGTGATTGAGCAATCGCCTCTACGTCACTGAAGGTTGCTCCAAATGAAATTCCGTCAGGCAAATCAAAGGCCGATGCGAATGTAGGAGAAATGCTACCGCAAGCAACTGAGGTGCAGAAAAGGACAACCCTAGAAAAAGACATCGTTTCACATCGTAAGAAGTGGCGTCAGGAGGAGTAGGGGAGTGCACGAGGGTCAATGTCTGCTTAGTCCGCAAAGCGGTCATTCATTGACCTAGCTTTTTTGACCTTTTCCCATGGCACCCCATCCCACACCACGCTAACCTCCGCCCAACCGCGACAGAGGAATCTTCCATGCCCTTCACCCTAGCCACCTGGAACATCAACTCGGTTCGCCTTCGGGAACCTATTGTGCTGAAATTGCTGCAGGAAGAAGCGCCGGATATTCTGTGTCTGCAGGAATGCAAATCGCCAGTGGAAAAGATTCCAACCGAGGGGTTTGCCGAACTGGGCTACACCCACATGGTTGCACGGGGGCAAAAGGGCTACAACGGCGTTGCCATCCTGTCGCGTCTGCCGATGGAAGAAGTCGGTGACAAGGATTTCGCGAATCTGGGCCATGCGCGTCACATTGCCGGGCGGTTGGAAAATGGTGTCACGATTCACAACTTCTATGTTCCGGCGGGCGGCGATGTGCCAGACCGCGAAGTGAATGAAAAATTTGGCCAGAAGTTGGATTACCTCACCGACATGCGCGATTGGTTCCATGCGGAAAAGCCGGAAAAATCCATTCTCGTTGGCGATCTCAACATCGCCCCGCGCGAGGTTGATGTCTGGTCGCACAAACAACTGCTCAAGGTCGTTTCGCACACTCCAATCGAAGTTGAGCATCTGGCCGAGACGCAGGATGCAGGCGGCTGGGTCGATATCACCCGGCAGGATATTCCTGAAGGGCAGCTTTATAGCTGGTGGTCGTACCGGGCGCGTGATTGGGATGCGGCAGACAAGGGGCGGCGGCTGGATCATGTCTGGGCCACACCCGACATCTCGAACGCGGGGCATTCCAGCCGTGTCCTGCGGGATGCGCGCGGGTGGGAAAAGCCCAGCGATCACGCCCCGGTCTTTGCGACCTTCGACGTCTGAACTGAAACTCTGCCCTTGGTTTCTGCTGCAAGCAATTGCATATAGGGCGCGAGTTCGAACGAAAGAGTGATTGCCATGGACCTTCTGAACGGCGCAGATGCCCCAGCCACCGATCTGATCAAGGACGGAACCGAGGCCACTTTCATGGCCGATGTGGTCGAGGCTTCGCAGGAAATGCCCGTGATCGTCGATTTCTGGGCGCCTTGGTGCGGTCCGTGCAAGACACTTGGTCCAATGCTGGAAGAGGCCGTCACCGCCGCCAAAGGCGCGGTGAAGATGGTCAAGATCAACGTGGATGAGGCGCAAATGATCGCCTCGCAAATGCGCATCCAGTCGATCCCGACCGTCTATGCCTTTTTCAAGGGCCAGCCTGTGGACGGTTTTCAGGGTGCCCAGCAAGGGTCCGAGATCAAGGCCTTTGTGGATCGTGTGATCGAGGCTGCGGGCGGTGAAAGCCCGGGCGGTCAGTTGGAAGATGCCGTGCAGGCGGCCGAGGAAATGTTGACAGAAGGCGCGGCCGCAGATGCGGCACAGACCTTTGCCGCGATATTGGGTGAAGACCCAAACCACGCGGCCGCCTATGGCGGGCTGGTGCGTGCGCATATCGTCACCGGCGATCTGGAACAGGCCGAGGCGATCCTGAACGGTGCTCCGGCCGAAATTTCGACTTCGGCTGAGCTGGAGGCTGCGCACGCGCAGTTGGAGCTGGCCAGGCAGGCAGCAGATGCCGGCCCCGTGGCCGAACTGACGGCGGCTGTCGAGGCTGATCCCGGCAACCATCAGGCCCGGTTCGATCTGGCACAGGCACTGCACGCAAACGGCGATGTGGAAGAAGCAGTGGAGCAGTTGCTGGAGCTGTTCCGCCGCGATCGTGAGTGGAATGAGGGCGCAGCCAAGACCCAGCTTTTCACCATCTTTGATGCGCTCAAGCCCAATGATTCGATCGTTCTGAACGGGCGTCGCAAACTCAGTTCAATGATATTTGCCTAATCTCTGATCAGAGCTAGAATTGGGTACATGATGCATCCCGCCGACCTGCCGGATACGGTATCCGTATTTCCATTGCCCGGAGCGCTATTGCTGCCCCGCTCGCGCTTGCCGCTGCACATCTTCGAGCCGCGCTATTTGCAGATGCTGGATGATGTGCTGAAGACCAAGGAACGGCTGATTGCGATGGTTCAGCCAAATCCGTCGCTCAGCGATGAGGACAAGCTGCACCGCATCGGTTGTGCAGGGCGGCTCACGCAGTTCTCCGAAACGGAGGATGGCCGGTATTTGATCACGCTGACCGGCGTGTCCCGGTTCAGGGTCCTGTCAGAGCTGGACGCTTTCACGCCATACCGGCGCTGCGCCGTCTCGTGGGACGGGTTCGACCGTGATCTGGGCAAGGCCGAGAAAGACAACGGGTTCAACCGCACGAACTTTCTGACCTTGCTGGAACGTTTCTTTTCGTCCCGTCAATTGTCCACGGATTGGGATTCGCTCAAAGACGCCGAGGATGAGCTTTTGGTGAATTCCCTGTCGATGCTTCTGGATTTCGATCCCGAGGAAAAACAGGCCCTGCTAGAGGCCCCCTGCCTGCGCACCCGGCGCGAGACGTTGGTGACGCTGATTGAATTCGCCATGCGCGGCGGATCAAGTGAGGAAAAACTGCAATGACCGACCCTGAGCACGCCTTTGATCGTCACATGCTTGAGGCACTGATCTGCCCGCAGTCGCATACGACCCTGCATTATGACGCGGAAAAGCAAGAGCTTGTATCCAAAGCCGCCGGTCTGGCCTTTCCCATCCGTAACGGCATCCCGGTTATGTTGATCGACGAGGCGCGGGAACTCGACTAAATCGGTCGCCCTTGTAGCAGTTTGGGCAAATCTCCGGTCAACCCGGCCGCTTCTCGCACAAAACCGCGCCGTAGACCGGGCATAGAGCCGACAAGTCCCATGCCAATGTCCCGCCCAAGACGCAGCAACGGGTTGTCGTTGGAAAACAGTTTGTTGAAGACATCCGTTGCCATTGCCAGCGAGGCGGTGTCAAAGCGCCGCCATTCCTGATAGCGCTCCAGCACCATAAGCGAGCCGCTATCCTCGCCACGCCGTCCAGCCAAAGTCAGAACCTCAGCCAGAGCGCCGACATCGCGCAGGCCAGCATTCAGGCCCTGACCAGCGATAGGGTGCATTCCGTGGGCGGCATCGCCGACCAGTGCCATGCGGTCGCTGATGAAGGAATTGGCAATGGTCAGGTTCAGCGGGTAAGTGAAACGGTCGCCAGCCAGACGGATGTCACCAAGGAAATCGCCGAATCGCGGACGCAGCACTTGCAGATAGCCTTCCTCGGGCAGGGCGTTGATTTTCTGCGCCGCCTCGGTGCGTTCGCTCCAAACGATAGAACTGCGATAAACGGTCAGAGGCAGAATCGCCAGCGGCCCGGGTGGCATGAAGAATTGGTGTGCAATGCCGTGATGCGGCAACTCGTGTTCGATGGCGCAGACCAGCGCGGTTTGACCATAATCCCAGCCGGTGCGTTTGATGCCTGATCGTGATGCCGTGCCGCTGCGGCGGCCGTCACACCCGACCAGAACGCTGCCATCCAAAGTCGCGTTGTCGTCCAACGTCACGGTCACTTTGTTGGTGTCGACCCGCTGCGATACGACGGTCTTACCGCTCAGTTGGGTGATGCTGGGCTCCTCGGCCATCGCATCCAGAAAAGCCCTTCGCAGATGGCGATCCTCGACCATATAGCCCATAGGGCCCTCTTCGATCTCGGCATGGTCGAAATGCATAAAAAACGGTGATGGCCCCGCGCCCGCATGGCCGTCGGTAACCTTGATTTCCAGCATTGGCTGGGCATGCTCTGCAACCCGGTCCCAGACGCCAATAGCATCCAGCAACCGTTGTGAGGCCAAAGCCAATGCATAGGCACGTCCGTCGAACGCCGCGTTCTTGCGTACCTTTTCGGCCAGCGCATCAATCACTGTGACCGAGTGACCGGTTTGTGCCAGTGCCAGCGCCAAAGCAGGGCCGTTCAGCCCACCACCTACGATCAGAATGTCAGATGCCTGTGTCATGCCCTGCAATATGCGCGCCCTTTCGGGATTGTCCATGTGCAGTCCTGTCGCTACCGTCCCCTTAAGCCGAAAAGCAGGAGGGGGCAGGATGCAGGATTGGTTGACCATGACCGCGTGTGATTTGGGCCGTGGCATTGGCATGGGTCAGATTGATCCGGTCGAATTGACGGAAACCTACCTGTCTGCCATTGACGCTCACCCACATCGCGACCGTATCTATGCCCGTGTCACCCATGACCGGGCACGGGCCGAGGCCGAAGGCGCGCAACGGCGCGCGAAGCTGGGATTGCGGCGATCGTTGCTGGACGGAGTGCCAATAAGTTGGAAAGACCTGTTCGACACCGCTGGAACCGTGACCGAGGCGGGTTCGGCACTGCTGAAGGATCGTGTGCCGGATGCGGATGCGCTGGTGCTACGCAACGCGACTCAGATGGGCACCGTCTGTCTGGGCAAGACACATATGAGCGAGCTTGCCTTTTCCGGCCTCGGGCTGAACCCGATCACTGAAACGCCGCCTTGCGTTCATGACGAGGCGGCCGTTCCTGGCGGATCGTCTTCGGGGGCCGGAGCTTCGGTTGCATGGGGGCTCGCCGCTTGCGGAATCGGATCTGACACGGGTGGATCGGTGCGTATCCCAGCAGCGTGGAACGATCTGGTGGGGCTGAAAACCACCTCTGGGCGGCTAAGCCTTGAAGGCGTGGTGCCGCTTTGCCTGAGGTTCGACACGGTCGGGCCTCTGGCACGCTCGGTCGAGGACGCCACGCATATGCTAGCATTGCTGGAAGGCGGAACGCCTGCGGATCTGCGAGGCGCTTCGCTGAAAGGTCGTCGCTTTGCCGATTTACAGAACATCGCCAAAGACGACCTGCGGGACGCTCCGCGCAAGGCGTATGACGAGGCCCTCAGTAAACTTGCGGATGCGGGGGCCGAGATTGTGCCGTTAGAGGTGCCCGAACTGAATGAGGCCATGACCCTGACCAGCGTCGTGTATACGACCGAGGCCTATGGGCTGTGGCGCGATGTGATCGAAGCCAATCCTGACGCGATGTATCCCGAGATTCTCGAGCGCTTCCGCATTGGCATGGGCTATTCTGGTCCCGACTATGTGGCGGCCTGGGCCAAGCTTAAAGCCTGTCGCAGCGCGTGGGACGCTGCAACTGCTGGGTTCGATGCGGTTCTGGCGCCTACAGCTCCGATTTTGCCACCGAATCTGGACCGCTTGATGAGTGATCACGACTATTACGTGACCGAGAATCTGCTGGCCCTGCGCAATACGCGGATTGGTAATCTGATGGGGCTTGCGGCGCTGAGTCTGCCCACCGGAACCCCCAGTTGCGGGTTGATGATGCTGGGTTATCCCGGCTCGGAAGAGGCGCTATTGCGGTTGGGTTCGGCAGTGGAATCGGTGCTGGCCTGAATGCCACAATCCCCTGATTCGGAACCTCTTTGTCTGGACGAAGAGGTGCTCGGGCTGTAATCTGCTAAAAAAACGGGGCGCCAATGACCCCGATATTGAGGCAGTATTATGGATTTCCCCGAGCGGTTTTCGAACCTACCGGCTTATGCATTCCCGCGTCTGCGCGCTCTGTTGGATCACCATCAGCCCGGCGGTGACGTCGTTCACATGACCATTGGTGCACCGACACATGAATTTCCGGCTTGGGTGACGGATGTCATCATGGAAAACGCCGCTGGGTTTCAGGGGTATCCGCCTAACGAAGGCTCAGACGAACTGCGCGGCGCGATCACGGATTGGATTCAGCGACGTTACGGGGTCGAAATGGACCCCGTTGCCAACGTGATGGCGCTGAACGGTACGCGTGAAGGCCTGTATAACGCTGCCATGGCACTGTGTCCGGAACAGAAGAATGGCCAGCAACCGATTATCCTGTGTCCGAATCCGTTTTATCAGGTCTACATGGTTGCCTCGCTTTCAGTGGGTGCGCAGCCCTATTTTGTACCCGCCATCGCCGCAACAAACCATCTGCCAGACTACGCAGGCTTGCCTGCGGAGGTGCTGAACCGCACCGCCGTTGCCTATATCTGTTCGCCTGCCAACCCGCAGGGGGCCGTGGCCTCACGCGATTACTGGGCCGAGCTGATCCGTCTGGCCGAGGTATATGATTTCCGAATTTTTGCAGATGAGTGTTATTCCGAGATTTACCGGGACGAGGCCCCCACGGGTATTTTGACCGTTGCTCAAGAACTGGGTGCTGATCCTGAGCGGATCACGCTGTTCAACTCGCTTTCCAAACGCTCGAACCTGGCCGGGTTGCGTTCTGGGCTCATTGCGGGTGGGCCTGAGACGATCAAACAAGTCAAGCAATTGCGCACCTATGCCGGGTCGCCTCTGCCGCTGCCCTTGCAAGCTGCCGCAGCAATGGTCTGGGCAGATGAGGAACATGTTCAGGAAAACCGTGCGCTGTATCAGGAAAAATACGCTATCGCGGATCAGGTATTCGCGGGCGTTCAGGGATACATGTCGCCAGAGGCGGGGTTCTTTTTGTGGCTGCCTGTCGAGAATGGCGAAAACACCGCATTGAAGGTCTGGAAGGACACCGGGGTTCGGGTCCTGCCGGGCGCATATCTTTCACAAGGTGATCCGGGGAATAACCCGGGCAAAAGCTTTATCCGGGTTGCGTTGGTGGCCCCAAAAACAGAGTTGCAGCGTGGTCTGATCACACTCCGCGACTGCATCTATTCGTGAGGTACGAGGGCAAAATGGCATCATATAACGCGCGCAAACGCGATCCATTGCTGGACAGCACAACGCAGGCCGCATTGGAACGACGCAGTAAGGAACTGATCGGCATCGCGCTGATCCTGCTGGGTTTGGCCGGGGCTGCTATGATCTGGTCCTACACGCCCGACGATCCGAACTGGATGGTGTCGACTGATGCCCCGGTACAGAACTGGATGGGACGGATTGGGGCCTGGATCGCGGCTCTTTCGTTCATTATCGTCGGATGGGGAAGTTGGGGAATTGCCATTACACTGGTCGTTTGGGGCATACGATTTGCTGGTCATTATGGCGAGGAACGTGCGATTGCGCGTCTGATCTTTGCGCCAATCTGGATTGCTGTGCTTGCTGTTTATGCTGCCACGCTTGTCCCGGACACTGATTGGCGTGGCACGCACAATTATGGGCTGGGAGGTCTAGGCGGTGACACCGTCTTGGGGTTCATTCTGATAATTCTCCCTGTTCCATCTGCTTTTGTAGTCAAACTGGTGTCGTTGGTCACGGCGGTCGGAACGATTGCGCTGGGTATTTTTGTGCTGGGCTTCACCAATTCGGACGTGAAACATGGGTTCCGCGCCTTCCTGTTGGGCCTTGTGATGTCCTATGACATGCTGATGACTCTGATGGGGCGCGGTGCGGCCTCGGCCGCGCAGGCCGCTCGGGATCGTCGGGCGCAGTGGGAAGAGCGAAAGCTTGCCCGCACTGAAGCCGCTGAGGCCATGTTCCAGGATGATCTGGCTTATGCTGATCCCATCTTTGAAGAACCAGAACTGGAATTCCCCGAACCTGCGGTCAAAACTGGCCTGTTGGCGCGTATGCCGTCGCTTATCCGACGCGCTGACCCGATGCCTGAGCCGGAGTTGGTCGATCCCGAACCGATCGCGGGTTTTGACGAAATGCCAGGCGAAGATCGCATCCGCTCGAAAATCTCGGAAGCCGTGCGCAATCGTAAAGTGGCTGTTGGTGAATTGGCGGCCGAACCAGATCCAAGCCTTCCCCTGACCAAGGGCCGTGGCCGCCGCCCGGGTCCGCTTATCCTGAACGCGAACCAGGCGGGTGATCTGCCGCCGGAACCGCCGGTAACAGCTGCGGGCTTGCCGCCTGAGCCTCCGATTGCAGCCGATGTCGCTACGGAGTGGCACGAGCCGGCACCGACGGAATATGCGTCGGAACAAATGCTGGACCGCTATGCGTCTGAGCCGGAAGTTGAAGACGACACGGTCTTCGAGGATATCGATGAACCTGCAGCGCTTCCGCGCCCGGCGATAAAAATCCCGGTGGCCGAACCGCGCAAGCCTGTGGTCGCGCAGCCAGTACGCCGTACGCCGCAACCTTCACGCAGAGCACAAGCCGAAGCGCAACCCGTATTGTCCTTTGAAGAACGTCATTCTGATTTCGAATTGCCGCCACTGGGCTTGTTGTCCAACCCATCCGCCATTCAGCGCCACCATCTGAGCGATGAAGCTTTGGAAGAAAACGCACGCATGCTGGAAAACGTTCTGGACGACTATGGCGTCAAGGGTGAGATCACCAGCGTCCGCCCCGGCCCGGTTGTTACTATGTACGAACTGGAACCGGCTCCGGGCTTGAAAGCCAGCCGTGTAATCGGTCTGGCCGATGACATTGCCCGCTCGATGTCGGCGCTTTCAGCCCGTGTTTCGACCCTTCCGGGGCGTTCGGTGATCGGTATCGAATTGCCGAACGAAAATCGTGAAATGGTGGTTCTGCGAGAAATTCTTGGCAGTCGCGATTTCGGAGACGGCAACCATGCGCTGCCGCTGGCGCTGGGTAAGGATATCGGCGGCGAATCTGTGGTAGCGAACCTGGCCAAGATGCCTCACCTGCTGATCGCCGGTACAACTGGGTCTGGTAAGTCGGTGGCGATCAACACCATGATCTTGTCGCTGCTTTACAAGCTGACACCGGATGAATGCCGCCTGATCATGATTGACCCGAAGATGCTGGAACTGTCTGTTTATGATGGCATCCCACATCTGCTCTCGCCCGTTGTTACCGATCCGAAAAAGGCGGTTGTCGCCCTGAAATGGGTCGTGGGCGAGATGGAGGACCGCTATCGCAAGATGTCCAAAATGGGTGTCCGTAACATCGCAGGCTATAACGGCCGTGTGAAGGACGCGCTGGACAAAGGCGAACTGTTCAGCCGCACGGTGCAAACCGGTTTTGACGATGAGACCGGCGAACCCACATTCGAGACCGAGGAATTTGCACCCGAAGCAATGCCCTATATCGTCGTCATCGTCGACGAGATGGCCGACCTGATGATGGTCGCCGGCAAGGAAATCGAAGCCTGTATCCAGCGTCTGGCGCAGATGGCGCGGGCCTCGGGTATTCATCTGATCATGGCCACGCAGCGCCCGTCCGTGGATGTAATTACAGGTACGATCAAGGCAAACTTCCCGACGCGAATCTCGTTCCAGGTGACTTCGAAAGTCGACAGCCGGACTATTCTGGGCGAAATGGGGGCTGAGCAACTGCTAGGTCAAGGCGACATGCTGTATATGGCCGGAGGCGCCAAAATCACCCGCTGCCACGGTCCGTTTGTGTCGGACGAAGAGGTCGAGGAAATCGTCAACCACCTGAAACAGTTCGGCCCGCCCGATTACGTCAGCACAGTGCTAGACGGCCCGGCCGAAGATAAGGCCGACAATATCGATGCTGTTCTGGGTCTGAACACGGGTGGCAACACGAACGGAGAGGATGCCCTGTATGATCAGGCGGTGGCGATTGTGATCAAGGATCGCAAATGTTCGACCTCTTACATTCAGCGAAAACTTGCCATTGGCTACAACAAAGCTGCGCGACTTGTTGAGCAAATGGAAGACGAAGGTGTTGTTTCGTCGGCAAATCATGTCGGGAAACGCGAAATCCTCGTCCCCGAACAATAGGATATTTAATAACAAGGGCAGAAGGCCTATCTGTACGGCATGAAACAGATTGCTTTTGCCCTTGCTTTGACACTGGCCGCACCTGCCGCTTGGGCGGCGGACAAGCTGCCGCTTTCACAGATTTCCAATTACCTGAACGGATTGAAAACGATTCAGACGACCTTCACGCAGGTAAATGATGACGGCTCGCTGAGCACCGGAAAATTGTGGATACAACGTCCGGGAAAAATGCGGTTCGAATATGATCCGCCCAGCAGCGCCGTTGTGCTGGCGCGGTCCGGTACCGTTCAGATTTTTGACCCCAAATCAAACCAACCGCCCGAGCAATACCCGTTGAAGCGCACGCCGCTTTCCCTTGTGCTGGCGCGCAATGTGAACCTGAGTCAGGCCAATATGGTTGTGGGTCATAGCTTTGACGGCACCGCCACCGTGGTTACGGCGCAGGACCCCAAGAACCCCGAGGCTGGCCGGATTGAACTGATGTTCACCGATAATCCGGTTGAGTTGCGCAAATGGGTGATCCACGACAATGCGGGCAGCCAAACAACTGTTCTGCTGGGCGCACTGAATGAAGGCGGACGCCTTGATCAGAAGCTGTTCTCGGACAAAAAGAGAAGCGGGTCAGGCAATCGCTGACCCGCCTGGGTGCATTAGTAGCGGCAGTTCGCCAGTTGCGCCTGATATAGTTGGGCGCGTGCGTCCACATCATTGGCAACGTTCAACAACCAGGATTTGCTGTTGTAGCTGCCGCGCGCGTATCCTGTATGGCCTTCGTGATAGGCCAGGTATTGATTGCGCGTATCTGCCGGGTGAATACCGTTGCGTTCATAGCTTTTGTTCATGTACCAACCGATAAAGTCCGAGGCGTCGCGGATGCGATCCCGTTTGGCCCGGCGCTTGCCGGTTTCCTGCTGATATTGATCCCAAGTGCCATCCAGCGCCTGACTGAATCCATAAGCGCTGCTCTGCCGACCCATGGGGATGACCCCTAGAACGTACCGATGCGGCGTGCGCGCATCATGGCGATAGCGGCTTTCCTGATAGATCGTGGCCATTTGGACGTGGACTGGTACGCCCCATTTTCGCTCAGTGCTTTTGAACGCTTTGATATAGTCGGGACGTTCGCGCGCAATACTGCACGCGTCATTCAGTTTGCTGGGCGGTTGTTTGGAACCACCCCCACAGGATGCCAAAAGCAGCACCCCGAAGAGTACGACAAAAATTCTGCTCATGTGCCTCATGCCTTTTTTTGTGTATTCTAGCGTAGATTGAGCGCTGAGGAAATCACAATCGCTACAAAACGATGGCTAGAATGACGGGTAACGCTGCAACGGAAAGCACGGTCGACACCATGACCATGCCAGCAACGGCATCGGAATCGGCCCCAAACCGTTCTGCCAACAAGTAAGAAGTCACAGCAACCGGCGTACAGATCTGCAGCACCAGAACGCCAAACGCGATCGTGTCCAGATCAAACAGAACACCGATCCCCCAACCCAGCGCAAAGCAAACGGTCAGCTTCAGCGCCGATAGCCAGAGCGCCTGCTCCAGGCTGTGCGACGTAAGGCGGGCTATGGCCACACCCACAGTCACCAGCATCAACGGGACTGCCATCTGCCCCAGAAGCTCCAATGTGTTGGTCAGAAATGTGGGTGTTTGCCACCCTTGCCACAGGAATACCGCACCCAGAATAGTCGCCCATGCCATCGGCTGGCGCAGGACCTGTCCCCACGCACCTTTTCCCGCGACCAGATATATCCCATATGTGAATGAAAACAACGCGGTGACAGACAGAAAGATGACCGCATACCCCAACCCGACCTGACCAAAGGCAAAGATACACAGCGGCAGACCAAGATTGCCGGTATTGCCGAAAATCAAAGGCGACAAATAGGTCCGCTGCTCCAGTTTCAAACCGCGAACGACCAGCCAGAAAACCAGCGCCAGCACAACATTGGCAACCAGCGCCGCCATCGTGAAGCGCGACAGATCTCCGCCCGGGATATCGGTTTGCATGAGGGCAACAAAGATCAGGCTGGGCATTGCCAGCGTTGTTGCAAAGCGCGTGACGAATTGCAGGCGGTACTCGAACCCCAGCTTAACCCAGGTAAACCCAATGGCCGCCAAAAGAAAAACCGGAGCCACAATTTCGAATACTGTCAGTATTAGGTTCACAGACTGTTTCCCTGAATTTCACATCAATGATTGGCATTTCGGCCCGGAAACGGGTAAAAAAAACTTTGGGGGCTGAAGCAATGCTAAAGACACGTGCAAAATACGGCTTAGGCCAGGTGGTCCGTCATAAAAAGCACCCTTTTCGAGGGGTGATTTTTGACGTGGATCCTGAGTTTTCGAATACCGAAGAATGGTATCAAGCCATTCCGGAAGACAGTCGCCCAAGGAAAGAGCAACCGTTCTACCACCTGTTGGCTGAGAACGACCAATCCTTCTATGTTGCTTATGTTTCAGAACAAAATCTGGTTGCCGACTATTCTGGTGAACCTGTCGAACACCCGGATATCCCCAATATGTTCGGACCGTTCGAAGACGGTGCATACCCTCTGCATTTTCATTTGAACTAACTGAACCGAACCGGCGGGCGCAGGTGTGCCGCTGATCAATATCCAAGGGCACAGCCATCTTTGCGCGGGTCGCTGGCACCCTCCAAAACACCGTCTTTTCGGATTCGGATCGCTTGCGCTCCGCCAAGTGGTGTTTCCGGAATCTCAATATTGTGACCGATCTCGGATAATTGTTTCGCAATCCCTTCAAAGTACCCACGCTCCAGTTTCAAAACTGACCCGTCGAAAAAGGCGCGTGGTGCATTGATGCTTTCCTGCAACCCCAGCTCGAAATCGGTGAGGTTTGAAACGAAACGCGCGTGGCCGGTTGGCTGATAGGCACCGCCCATGACGCCAAAAGGCATCGAAACACGCCCGTTCTCGGTCAACATTCCCGGAATGATAGTGTGCATCGGGCGTTTACCGCCGCCCAGTTCATTAGGATGGTCAGGTTGCAACGTGAATCCAGCCCCGCGGTTTTGCAGTAGAATGCCGTATTTTTCCGAAGCGATACCTGATCCAAAGCTGTGAAAGATCGAATAGATCAGTGACACCGCCATCTGGTTGCGGTCGACAACCGTAATGTACACCGTGTCCTTGTGGATGGCTTCAGTCAAAGGCGCGGCCGCAGGCATTGCTTTTTCAAGATCAATGAGAGCAGCCAGCTTAGCGGCAACGTCAGGGTCAAGGAAGCGTTCTGTTCTAGCCATATGGTCCGGATCTGCGATGAACCGGTTACGTGCGTCAAAGGCCAGTTTGGTCGCCTCAGCTTCGATGTGAATCCGATCTGCTCCGACTGGGTTCATATTGGCCAGATCGAAGTGTTTCAGGATGTTCAGCAGCAAAATTGCAGTTGCACCCTGGCCATTCGGCGGATGTTCCACCAGATCGACGCCTTTGTAATCCCCGCGCATCGGGTCGGTTTCCGTGCATTTCGTATTCTGAAAATCGTCTGCAGTGTGAATACCACCCCGCGCAGAAAGCGCAGCGATCATGTCCTCGGCAATTTCGCCAGAGTAGAAGGCGTCGCGCCCGTGGCTGGCGATCTGACGCAGAACTTCAGCTTGCCCGGGAGAGCGAAAAACCTGACCGATTGAAGGGATCCGACCATTGATCAAATAGTGATCGCGCGCGGCACCTTGCAGGGTCTCCCCACCGACTTTCCAGTCAAAAGCGACTCTTGGAGCCACCGGAACACCCTGTTCGGCATAGTGAATCGCAGGGTGCAATATAGCGTCCAGCCCCAATTGCCCTTCGGTTTCGGCCAGGTGGCAGAAGGCGTCTACGGCTCCGGGAATGGTCACGGCATCCGGCCCATTTAAAGGTATGGACGACAGGCCCTGGCCTCGTAATTTCTGTGATTGCGCGGCAAGTGGAGCGCGGCCCGATCCGTTGAGCGCGCGTATCTGATTTTCCCCTGCGCGATTGAACAGGACAAAACAATCGCCACCCAACCCGGTCATTTGAGGTTCGCAAATCCCAAGCAATACTGCTCCGGCAATTGCTGCATCCATCGCGTTGCCGCCCTGGCCAAGGATGTCGATCGCCACTTTGGCTGCCAGCGGATGCGACGTTGCGCACATGCCCTGTGTGGCAAAGACTTCTGATCGCTCGGGTTTGTGCAGATCACGCATGGCGCACGTCTTTCTCCTTGGAACAGGGGAAAGCTATTCTCTGATCAGAGATTGTCCAGTAAATTCAGGGGAGAAGTTCCTCGGCGCCATTCACTGGGTGGGGGCTGTGATATGAGGCGCCGAGGGAAGCTATCTGAGCTACGAGTCATTGTATGATGGTTGTTTGCGGCGCGACAATGTTTCGAAAAAGGCCTTATTGTGACCAATTGTGCCGGTTCATCTCGTCGATTCAAAGTTGAACCTCAAAGATAGCCGATTGCACCCATCGCGACGCTCATACCAGATGTCGTTGGTCAGTTGATGAATCAGGAACCAGCCGAATCCACCTTCGGGCAGATCTTGAATACGGGTTCCAAGCGATGCAGGTGTACCATCTGGTGGATGGCAACCGGGCAGCGGATGACCTGTATCCGAGATCAGAATGTCCAATCTGTCCTGATCTAGCCGACAGGTGACCCGAACTTTGGCCGGGGCAACACCGTTATAGGCGTGTTCCACCACGTTGTTGATAGCCTCTGCCAATGCAATCTTTACATCGTCAGCCTTATGGGGTGGCAATCCCCGTTTCGCCAATCCGGCGCTAAGCTGTGATATTCCCGCACTGGCTTCCGTCTCAGTCGCGGGAAAGCTCAACTCCAGACAGGTTTTGTTACAAACGGGCTCCACGCCAACTCACTCCTGTAGTTGTCACGCTTCCGGTGCCGTCAAGGCGTCGTCCAACGTCGCAAACAGTTTGAAAACCGTATCCATGCGTGTCAGGTGGAAAACTTTTTCGACCACGGGCTGCAGGCCTGCCAGATCCAGCCTCCGGTCCTTTCCCAATTGTTTCATTGACGCCACGATTGCGCCCAGACCGCTTGAATCAATGAACTGGACGTCGGACAAGTCCAAAACCACCCGGTTAGCGTTTGACTCGGTCTCAGCACGCATGTCTTCCTTGAACTGAATCGCCATCGCGGCATCAATCCGGTCAGAATGAACGGTGATAATCTGAGTTGCGCCGGTCGTCTTGCTGGTCAGCCCCATGGTCTGGCCGCCCTCCAAACTGAAAAATGAGTCGTAGAAATACGCTAGACGGCAATTCTTACCATTCGGTATTCAAGAGCCGAAAAGCAGGAGGAAAACCCGGATGAGAGAAATTGTTATTGCGGGGGCTGCCCGAACGCCCATGGGCGGTTTTCAGGGAATGTTTGATGGAGTTGCAGCAGCGGACCTCGGGGGGGAAGCAATCCGCGCGGCGCTGGCGCAGTCAGGGGCGCAGACAGTTGATGAAATTCTGATCGGGTGCGTGCTGCCCGCAGGGCAAGGCCAGGCACCTGCACGGCAGGCCGGGTTTGCCGCAGGCTTGGGGGAAGAGGTTCCTGCCACAACGCTGAACAAGATGTGCGGCTCAGGTATGAAAGCAGCGATGATGGCCTTTGATCAGATCGCATTGGGCCATGCGAATACAATGGTGGCCGGTGGCATGGAAAGCATGACCAACGCACCCTATTTGCTGCCAAAGATGCGCAGCGGTGCCCGCATCGGGCATGGTCAGGTCGTTGATCACTTGTTCCTCGACGGGCTTGAAGATGCATATGACAAAGGTCGCCTGATGGGTACCTTCGCCGAAGACTGTGCCGAGACGTATCAGTTCACGCGCGAAGCGCAGGATGAATATGCGCTGCAATCTCTGTCCAACGCGCTTTCCGCACAGGAAAGCGGTGCCTTCGATCAGGAAATCGCTCCGGTTACAGTCCGGACCCGAAAGGGCGAAATCTTGCTGGACTCGGACGAACAACCGAAATCCGCTCGCCCCGAGAAAATTCCGACGTTGAAACCAGCGTTCCGCAAGGACGGCACGGTAACGGCCGCAAACTCTTCCTCGATTTCAGACGGAGCTGCCGCACTTGTTCTGACATCGGCAGATACGGCCGAGGCACAGGGGCTGGCTGTTCGGGCTCGGATTCTGGGTCATGCGAGCCATGCTCAGGCACCTGGCCTATTCACGACGGCACCGGTTCCGGCGGCGCAGAAACTCTTGTCAAGCATCGGCTGGAGCAAGGATGATGTCGACTTGTGGGAAATTAACGAGGCTTTCGCCGTAGTGCCCATGGCATTCATGCACGAAATGGGATTGCCGCGCGCCAAGGTGAACGTGAATGGCGGTGCCTGTGCCCTGGGGCACCCCATTGGGGCCTCTGGTGCCCGCATCATGGTCACATTGCTGAATGCTTTGGAAAAACGAAACCTCAAAAGAGGAGTTGCAGCGATCTGCATTGGCGGGGGTGAAGGAACGGCAATCGCCATCGAACGCGTTTGACCCTTCATCTTTTTCCAAATACTCCGGTGGTTCGGGGGCAGCGCCCCCGCGCACTCCGAAGGGGTTAATACCGATGATTGCCGATTACGAAACCCTTGCCAAGACGGTCGCAGCTTTGACCGAAGGCGAAACAGATCAGGTTGCACTCATGGCCACCGTCGCCTGCGAGGTTCATCATTCGGACGATCGTTTTGATTGGACCGGGTTTTACCGCGTTACCGAACCGGGCCTTTTGAAAATCGGCCCGTATCAGGGTGGGCATGGTTGTTTGGTTATCCCGTTCGACCGGGGCGTCTGCGGTGCCGCTGCAAGAACAGGCGAGGCTCAGTTGGTGCCGGATGTAGACGCCTTTCCGGGTCACATTGCCTGCGCCAGTTCAACACGGTCCGAGCTTGTCCTGCCGGTACGGAACTCGTCGGGTGAAGTCATTGCTGTTTTTGACATAGACAGCAATCTGCCGGATGCGTTCACACCGCAGGATGCGCAAAATCTGGAAGACATTCTGACCACCGTGTTTGCGGGGCGCTAGCCTTCAGCGTCGTTGCGGTCTTGCATCAAAGCAGAGGATTCTCGGGCCATTGAGCAGCCCGGCTGACTTCGCCTTGCAGGCTTCGAGGCGATCTCCTATCAAATTCCATAGCGAAATTTCTTTTCAGGGTGTTTCTCAGGGATGCAAGAGTCTGAAATTAATCCGACGGTAACGGACGGGGCACCCCAAAAAGGGATCAGACGCGCGCATATGGCGACATTCCCGGATCGTATTGGCGTGTTGCCCCATTCGGTGGCAAGCATTGCGTCGCAGGTTGACAGGGTTTTCGTCTGCTTGAACGAATATCAGGATGTGCCCGATTTTCTGAGCGAGTTCGACAATGTCACTGCTGTGATACCCGAGCGAGACTATAAGGATGTTGGCAAGTTCATTTTCCAACCCGATCCTGAAGACACCGTTTTTCTTGTCGACGACGATATCGAATATGCTGACAATTATGTCCGTCAGACCATACGCCGGGCACGGGGTGTCGGGTTGGATAAGCGCGTCTTCGGATATCACGCTACGACGTTCACAAACCCGACACCCAAGTCGATACGGCAGCGCACGTTGTTGCGCATGAATCAACGATTGACCCACTCGTCCAGAGTACACCAGCTGGGGACCGGAACGGTCATGCTGCCCGGTTCGCTGTTTCCAGCTCTGGACTATATGGAGGGCAGCGAGAAATTCGTTGATGTGCGGTTTGCTCGCTACTGTTTCGAGAAGGACATCGAAATGTGGACGTTGCCCAGAAACCGGGGTCGCTTTCCCAGTTTGCTCGCCGGGCTAGAGCCGGAGAAACGCGAAACGATTGCTGACAGCTTCACCCGTCGTTGGCCGCAACACGTGCTGGATGAAGTGAAGGTGTTTGCAGGACTTCAATTCTAAAGCCAGATGGGCTTTCCGAGACTTTAGGTACTTCTGGAAATACCTTTGGCGTAAAGGATCGCTGATCCCGCCGAGGCGTGGCAGGGAAATGACGCGTGATGTCTTTTGAAATGAAAACATTGTCTGAAAAACACTGAGGTTTTACGTCTGAAACCCTGCAATCCATTGGTGTTTCAAGGTCTTGCGCGCCTGCAGGCCACTAATTCTCTTGTTGGCAAACTTTACTGGTTAATGTCCTAGCGAATACCGGGCGTGAAAAAAAGCTTGGAAATTTCACCAACTTGCCCCATCGTGAAAAACGAGGAAAAAATTTCACGAGATTCGGAGCGACCATTGAACAGCCAGGCCCCTCAAAGTGCGACGCTCGGCGCTGACCTGCGGGCCTTGCGTAAAGCCCGCGGGTTGACCCTAACCGAGATTGCGACACGGCTGGACCGATCTGTAGGGTGGTTGAGCCAGGTTGAGCGCGACATGTCAGACCCTTCAATCTCGGACCTGCGCCAAATTGCCGAATGTCTTGGCGTGCCCATGTCGATGCTGTTTGCGCATTCAACTGCCCCTGCAGACGAACAGGGGTATGTTGTGCGCGCAGGGTCGCGCCGTCCAATGGGTTCAGGTGAAGAAGGGTTGATCGAAGAGCTGCTCTCACCGGATCTGACCGATGATTTCGAAATGGTGCATTCCACCTTCGAGCCAAATTCGCGGATGCAGACGCCAGCCAATCGCCCGACGCAGGAAGTGGGATACATGATCTCGGGCCGATTGAACCTGAAGATTGGGGCGCGAGAATTTCTGGTTGGGTCCGGTGATAGCTTTCGGATCAAACATGAACCTTATCAATGGGCTAACCCCTATGATGAGCCTGCGGTGGCCATCTGGGTCATCGCCCCGCCGGTGTACTGATGTCGTTCGAGGCCTGGACCATATTCGCGCTGTTCTGGGTGGTTTTTGTCACCACGCCGGGGCCGAACGCGGTCAATTGCATCTCAAACGGGATGAGCCTGCCGTTTCCCAAGGCGATGCTTGGTGTACTGGCAATTCTGACACAAGCCAGCGTCTTTTTGATCCTGTCTGCACTGGGCATTACCGCTCTGATTGCTGCTTCTCCGACCGGTTTCTTCGTGGCCAAGCTGGTCGGCGCAGGCTTTCTGATCTGGCTGGGCATTCGTGGCTGGATGAACGCAACAAAACCCGCACCAGCCTCGGAACGTCCGGCCAGGCACGTCTACTTGCACGCGTTGACGGTGGCTACGATCAATCCCAAAAGTGTCGCCGGATACCTTGCGGCCTTTTCGCAATTCGTTCAGCCCGAAGTTCCGATCTGGCAGCAGATGGTCGTGATCATGCCAACCGCGCTGATCATAACGACGCTCAGCTATACCGGTTTTACGGTGCTGGGCGCACTGATGGGCAAGGCGGCACTGGGGGCGGTGTTCAATATCTGGGTGCGCCGGGTGATGGCGGCCTGTTTCATAATTTACGGCGTGTTGTTGGGAGCCAGCACCACGCCTTCAGCAAGAGGGTAGTTACATGCACAACGGGTCCTGCCTTTGCGGTTCAGTTGCTTTCACCATCGACGGAGACCTTTCACCGCCTTCGGCCTGCCACTGCGGTCAGTGTCGCAAACAGTCCGGTCATGTCTGGTCTTCAACGTGGACGCATCAGGACAACCTGAGTTTCTCGGCCAGCGACACGCTGAGCTGGTATCGCGCTTCTGACATCGCACGGCGCGGGTTCTGCAGCAATTGTGGTTCGTTTCTCTTTTGGCAACATAACAAAGAGGACACGATTTCAATTTCCATGGGCGCATTCGATGCCCCCACGGGCCTTAAGCTCTCGAAGCACATATTTGTGGCTGACAAGGGCGATTACTACGACATCACGGACGATCTGCCTCAAGAGGCACAGTAACAGGGATCAAGACACATGAGTGATTTTCCGACAAAAGCCCGCGTGGTTATTATCGGTGGCGGTGTAGTGGGGGCGTCGTCCCTGTACCATCTGGCCAAGAAAGGCTGGACCGATTGTGTCCTGCTGGAAAAGAACGAACTGACCGCAGGCTCGACCTGGCACGCGGCGGGTAACGTGCCGACCTTCTCGACCTCTTGGGCGATCATGAACATGCAGCGCTATTCGACCGAGCTGTATGCGCGGTTGGGGGATGAGGTCGACTACCCGATGAACTATCACCAGACCGGTTCCATTCGGCTGGCGCATTCGAAAGAGCGGATGCAGGAATTCGAGCGCGCAATGGCGATGGGTCACTATCAGGGCATCCCGATGGAGATGTGGACACCGGAAGAAGCCAAAGAGCGATATCCCTTTCTGGAAACCCATGATCTGGACGGTGTTCTTTATGATCCGACGGATGGTGATATCGACCCGGCCCAGTTGACCCAGGCCCTTGCAAAAGGCGCGCGGGACATGGGGCAGAAAATCCTGCGCTTCACCCCGGCAACGGGCGTGACGCAGCATGATGACGGTACATGGACCGTACAGACCGAAAAAGGCGACATTGCCTGTGACTATGTTGTGAACGCAGCCGGGTATTATGCGCAGCGCGTGGGCGAATGGTTCAAACCCTTCGGAGGTCGTACCGTTCCTGCGATGGTCATGAGCCACCAATACCTATTGACCGATGAAATCCCCGAGATCGAAGCATGGACCAAGGAAAGCGGTGCCAAGCTGCCTTTGCTTAGGGATGTGGACGTGTCTTATTACCTGCGGCAGGAGAAGCACGGTTTCAACCTTGGTCCTTATGAGCCCAACTGCAAGGGCCACTGGATGACGGAAGACGACCCGATGCCCGAGGACTTCAGCTTCCAGCTGTGGAACGACGATCTGGACCGGATCGAAGACATCATGACCGACGCGATGGAGCGGGTTCCGCTGATGGCAACCTCGGGCGTTGGGCGTGTCATCAACGGGCCGATCCCTTATGCGCCGGATGGATTGCCGCTGATCGGTCCTATGCCCGGTGTGAAAAACGCGTTCGAGGCACACACCTTTACTTTCGGCATCGCGCAAGGCGGCGGAGCTGGCAAGGTGTTGGCCGAATGGATCGTCGATGGCGCAACCGAATGGGATATGTGGGCCGTCGATCCGCGGCGCTATACCGATTATACCGATCAGGACTATTGCAACCAGAAAGGCATGGAGGTTTACGGCAACGAATACGCCATGCATTACCCGCACCACGAATGGCCTGCCGCGCGCGACAAGAAGCTGTCACCGGTGCATGACAAGGTCAAGGCGCTGGGCGGCGTGATGGGTGCCTACAACGGATGGGAGCGGGCCAACTGGTTCGCGAAGCCAGGCGATGACACATCGCTTGAAGCAACCCATACCTGGGGCCGTTCCGGCCCGTGGGAGCAGCGGATTCAAGAAGAATGCGAGGCCGTGAGAGACCATTGTGGCGTGTTAGATTTGCCTGGCTTCTCGCGTTTCATGGTCAAGGGAGACGGCGCCGCCGAGGCGTTGCGCGGCCTCGCAACCGGTGGGTTGCCAAAGGTCGGCCGGATGAACCTGATCTATGTCTCCGACGACCGTGGTCGCATTCTGACCGAGATGTCCTGCATCCGTCTGGGAGAAGACGAGTTTGTAATGATCACCGCAGCGACCGCGCAATGGCACGACCGCGATATTCTGATGAACGCGTTGCCTGCCACTGTGTCGATTACGGATGTCACAACCACGCGCGACACGCTGATCGTCACCGGTCCGAAATCGCGTGAGATTCTGTCGTGTATGACCGATGCTGATCTGACCTCCGGATGGCTAACCCACCAGTCCGCCACCGTCGCTGGTCGGTCTGCCTACCTGATCCGCGTGTCCTTCGCTGGTGAGCTGGGCTGGGAAGTGCATGCACTGAACGAGCATATGCCTGCGATCTATGACGCGATCGTAGATGCCGGTGCCAAGCCGTTTGGGATGTATGCGCTGAACTCGCTGCGAATCGAAAAGGGCTATCGCGCGTGGAAAGGCGATCTTTCGACCGATTACTCGCTGCTCGAAGGCGGTCTGGAGCGGTTCGTCAAGCTGGACAAACCACAGGACTTCCCCGGAAAGGCTGCGATCCTGAACGAAAAGCAGCAGGGTGTTAAGAAATCTTTCGTCACCCTGACTGTTGAGGCTGGTGATTGCGACGCGCCATATATGTCCTGCATCTGGCAAGGCGATGAGATCGTAGGCGAGACCACGTCGGGAGCATGGGGTTACCGTGTTGGCAAATCCATCGCGCTGGGCATGATCAAGGCCGAGCTCGCAAACCCCGGCACTGAACTCGAGGTCGAAATCTACGGCCAAAAGTGCCGCGCAGTGGTAGAGCAGGACCAGCCGCTCTGGGATCCCGAGAACGAGCGGTTGCGCGCTTAACCTCTTGCGGAGACCGCCATGAGCAAACGATACGCAATATTGGGACCCGGTGAGGGTCCCAACTATGACTGGGAGAATGACCACACCTTTGTGAAGGTGTCAGGTCAGGACACGGACGGTGCATATACGCTTATGGAAGACAATTTGAAGGCCAGCTTCGCGCTTGGCCTTCATTGCCATAAGGCACATGCCGAAACCTTCTATTTTCTGGAAGGCGAGGTTGATTTTTATGTTGATGGAGATTGGCATAGATGCGGGCGGGGCACCACGATGCATGTTCCGCCTGGTGTGCCACATGCCTGTCGCGTGGCGAGTGACGCGCCAGCCAAGATGCTCATGATTTTTCAACCCTCGGGGTTCGATGGGTTTCTTGCGGAACTCGCAACGATGAGTGAAGCGGACTTTTCGGACGAGATGAAAATGGCTGAGCTCAACGCACGGTACGACATTGTCCCCATGGGACCCATGCCACCACATCCAGATGATGAGGTTTAAGATGGCCGTTCCTAAAACCATGTCAGGTGTCTACTTGACCGGTCACGGTGGATCCGAGGTTTTGGAGTGGCGCGACGATATTCCGGTTCCTGAGCCCGGGCCGGGGCAGGTGCTTGTCCGGGTCGCGGCTGCGGGTGTGAACAACACGGATATCAACACTCGGGTTGGCTGGTACTCATCGGATGTCACCGGCGCCACGGACGCCGTGGATCAGGACGTCGAAGCCGGTGGTTGGGGCGGTGCACTGCACTTTCCCCGCATTCAGGGCGGGGATTTGTGCGGAATTGTCGAGGCCTTTGGTGACGGGGCAGATTTCGAACTGGGTCAACGTGTGACCTGTCCGATCAACCTGCCGCGCCCGCGACCCGGAAACCCTCAAGGCTTCATCGCGCTCGGGTCCGAGATCGACGGGGCCTTTGCTCAATACTGTCTGGTTGAGGCGGATGACCTGTATGACGTAAGCGCCTCACCCCTGTCTGACGTGGAAATCGCAGCCATCCCCTGCGCCTTTGGCACCGCCGAGAACCTGCTGACCCGTGCTGGCGTAACGGCAGGGCAAAAGGTCTTGATCACCGGTGCGTCCGGAGGCGTTGGTCTGGCGGCCGTACAACTGGCCACGTTACGAGGGGCGTCGGTCTGGGGGGTGACGGGGACTGCGAAAACTGAGATCGTCAAATCGCAAGGCGCGGAGGGCACGTTTGATCGGAACGAACCGCTGCCGCAGGACATGTTCGACGTAGTCATCGATGTTGTCGGTGGGCCTTCATGGGCATCGCTGATCCTTGCCCTGAAACCCGGTGGACACTACGCCGTTTCCGGGGCAATCGCAGGCCCGATTGTCGAGGCCGATCTGCGGGACATCTACTTGCGCGACATCACCATTCACGGGTGCACGCATCAGGCGCCTGAAGTGTTTAGCCGACTTGTAGAATTAGTAAACACTGGACGGATCAAACCGCTGATTTCGAGAACCTATCCGCTGCAGGACATTGCCATTGCACAGGTGGATTTTCAGGCAAAGACCCTTCCGGGCAAACTGGTGCTGGTGCCCTGAGGAGCAATAAAATGACTGACATCATTCTTTTGGACGGCTCAATCGGGCAGGAACTGGTCAAGCGCAGCGGTGATCGGGCGACACCGCTGTGGTCGACGCGTGTGATGATCGACCACCCTGATCTGGTCGGTGAGGTGCACGGCGACTATTTCCGTCGTGGTGCGACGGTTGCGACCACCAATACCTATGCGGTCCACCGGTCGCGCCTGATGCGGGTAGGGATGGAAGACCAGATGCCTGCCCTTATCGACACCGCCCTGACGCAGGCCGAACGTGCCCGTGCCGAAACCGGAGGGCGGATTGCCGGAGCACTGGGGCCGCTTCTGGCATCATATCGACCCGATCTGAACCCGGACCCGGCCGACGCTGCGGACAAGTTCGCTGAGCTTGTGGCTATGATGGATTCGCGCGTTGATCTGTTTCTGATCGAAACCGTGTCTTCGGTACAGGAAGCCGAAGGTGCGCTGCGTGGCACGACCGGATGCGGCAAACCGGTTTGGTTGGCCTTGTCGGTCCAGGACGACGATGGCAACCTTCTCAGATCTGGTGAGCCGCTAACGGACGTTGCACCGCTGGTCGAAGAGTTTTCGCCCGATGCGGTGCTGATCAACTGCTCGCGTCCCGAAGCGATCCCGGCAGCGCTGGAGATTCTGCCCGACATGAACCGGCCCTATGGGGCGTATGCCAACGGCTTCACCTATATTTCGGATGGGTTCCTTGAGGATGCACCGACCGTGGATGCGCTGGAACAACGCCATGACCTTGGCCCCAGCGCCTACGCAGATCAGGTGATGCGGTGGGTCGATCAGGGCGCGACGATTGTCGGTGGATGCTGCGAAATCGGGCCGGATCATATTGAAGAACTGGCGAACCGGTTGCGGGCCGTCGGATATAACATCGTCTGAGCAAGAAAATGACGGCAAAATCAACTTCGGCAGCACCAAACCTGACCATTCGGCATTTCGACATCCTCGTCGCGCCGGGGTTCGTGCTGTTGGAACTGGCGTCGCTTGTGGACGTTCTGCGCGTCGCCAATCGTGTTTGCCCTTCACCGCCTTTTACCTACACCTATAGATCGTTGCGCGGAGGCCCTGTGGCTAGCAGTAGTGACGCGGTTGTTTCGACCGACCCAGTCCCGTCGCATCCCAAGGCCGATTACCTATTCGTTATCGGCAATAGCGATCCGGACCAGCCTGATCTGTCGCTCGGTCGGATCGTCTCTGACTACACCTATCGAGACGCACAGGTCTTTCTGCTGGCTGAAGCGGCCAGTCGGTACATTGATGAACAGGGCACCGATGATCTGGCCACCCATTGGGAGAACGCGTCGTTTCTGCAGGAACGCGGCGCGCGGTTCGAGGCAAAGCTAATGATCGCCACCGAAAACGGACCTGTGGTGACATGTGCAGGGATGGGGGCCACGGCAGACATCGCGCTGGCCGTCATCGGGCGGCATATATCGGGGCCGGCGAAGATGACGGTCGCGGATATTCTGTTGCATGAACAAATCCGCGACTTTTCATCGATGCAGCCGTTTTCGGGGGCCAAGACCACCGCCACAGGTGATGGCAAGCTGGATCATTGCATAAAGCTGATGCAGGAGAATATCGAAGACCCGCTGCCAATCCGGCAGATTGTCGAGGATCTGAAGCTGTCGAATCGGTCACTCGAACGAAAATTCAAATCTGTCTTTGGCACCACTCCAAACGGTTTTTACCGAGAGATGCGGCTGGCAAAGGCCAATAATCTGTTGATGAACACAACCCTGAGCGTGCGTGAGATCGGCATGGCCTGCGGTTTTCCAAACGGATTCTCTTCTGTTTACAAAAGCTTTTTCGGGGTCACGCCCTTTGTCATGAGACGGAAAAAACGCCAGACCGCACAAAGATGATTTTCCCGGATACCGTGACGCTTTTGATGCATTTATTGTCGATCCTCCATGCCATTCTGCCCAAAACCAAACACGAGTGGAGTCGTCACAATGGTTGATCTTCCCAGCAAGGCCCGAGTGGTCATCATCGGCGGTGGCGTCATCGGATGCTCAGTCGCATATCACCTGACCAAGAAGGGTTGGAAGGATGTTGTGCTGCTGGAACGCAAACAGCTGACCAGCGGTACCACCTGGCATGCGGCAGGCCTGATCGCGCAGCTGCGCGCCACCGCAAACATGACCAAACTGGCGAAATACAGCCAGGAACTGTATGGCTCGCTGGAAGAGGAAACTGGCGTCGCCACGGGCTTCAAGCGCTGCGGGTCGATCACCGTAGCCCTGACAGAAGAACGCAAGGAAGAGATCTATCGCCAGGCTGCGATGGCCCGGGCTTTTGGCGTCGAGGTCGAAGAAATCTCGAACGAGCGCGTGCAGGAATTGTATCCGCATATCAACCTCGAGGGCGTCAAAGGTGCCGTCTACCTGCCATTGGACGGGCAAGGTGATCCGGCCAATATTGCGTTGGCTTTGGCCAAGGGCGCGCGCCAACGTGGAGGCGTGGTGAAAGAGCGGGTGAAAGTCGCCAACATCGTCAAGCAGGGACGGTCGGTTACCGGCGTGGACTGGGTTGCAGATGACGGCAGCGCCTCAGGCCATATCGAATGTGACATGGTGGTGAATTGTGCTGGCATGTGGGGCCACGAAGTTGGCCGGATGGCCGGTGTGAACGTACCGCTTCATGCGTGCGAGCACTTCTACATCGTCACCGAGAACATTGATGGCCTGACCCAGCTGCCTGTGCTGCGCGTGCCGGACGAGTGTGCTTACTATAAGGAAGACGCAGGTAAAATTCTGCTGGGCGCGTTTGAACCCAACGCAAAGCCTTGGGCAATGGATGGTATCCCTGACACGTTCGAATTCGACCAGCTGCCCGAGGATTTCGACCATTTTGAGCCCATCCTCGAAGCCGCTTGTGAACGGATGCCGATGCTGGCCGAGGCCGGTATCCACACCTTCTTCAACGGTCCAGAGAGTTTTACGCCCGATGATGCGTACCACCTGGGTCTGGCGCCTGAGATGGACAATGTCTGGATTGCCGCCGGGTTCAACTCGATCGGCATTCAGTCGGCCGGTGGTGCAGGCATGGCGCTGGCCGAGTGGATGGACACGGGCGAGAAACCCTTTGACCTCGGCGACGTGGACGTCAGCCGCATGCAGCCGTTCCAGGGTAATAGGCGCTATCTGTTCGAACGCTCGAAAGAGACACTGGGTCTGCTCTATGCGGACCATTATCCCTATCGCCAGAAAGCCACCGCTCGCGGCGTGCGCCGGACACCTTTCCATCATCACCTGTTGGAACAGGGCGCCGTAATGGGCGAACTGGCCGGTTGGGAACGCGCCAACTGGTTCGCAAATGACGGCCAGGAACGGGAATACCAATACAGCTGGAAACGTCAGAACTGGTTCGAGAACTCGGCCGCCGAACATAAGGCCGTGCGCGAAAATGTGGGCATGTATGACATGTCATCCTTCGGGAAAATCCGTGTCGAAGGCCCCGATGCCGAGGAATTCATGAACTATATCGGTGGCGGCGATTACTCGGTGCCCAACGGCAAGATCGTCTATACGCAGTTCCTGAACCGTACCGGCGGAATTGAGGCGGACGTCACTGTGACCCGGCTGACTGAAACCGCATATCTGGTGGTAACTCCGGCAGCGACCCGTCTGGCGGATCAGACCTGGATGATGCGTCATTCAGGCAATTTCAAGGTTGTCATTACTGACGTGACAGTCGGTGAAGGTGTCTTGGCTGTCATGGGTCCGAATGCACGCATGCTGCTGGAAAAAGTCTCGCCCAACGATTTCACGAACGCCACCAACCCGTTCGGCAGTGCGCAAGAGATTGAGATCGGCATGGGCCTCGCCCGTGCCCATCGCGTGACCTATGTGGGCGAGCTTGGATGGGAAATCTATGTGTCGTCCGACATGGCGGGCCACGTGTTCGAGACGCTTCATGAGGCCGGTCAGGACATGGGGTTGAAGCTTTGTGGTATGCACATGATGGACAGCTGCCGGATCGAAAAGGGCTTCCGCCATTTCGGACATGACATCACCTGCGAAGATCATGTCGTCGACGCTGGTCTGGGTTTTGCCGTCAAGGTAGACAAAGGCAGCGATTTCATTGGGCGTGAAGCCGTGATTGCACGGAAAGAAAGTGGGCCCAAGAACCGACTGGTACAGTTCCGCCTGACAGAGTCTGAGCCTCTGCTGTTCCACAATGAACCGATCGTGCGCGATGGGGAATATGTGGGCTACCTGAGCTCGGGCAACTATGGCCACACACTCGGCGGTGCTATCGGTTTGGGTTATGTGCCGAGCGAAGGCGAGAAGGCCGCAGACGTTTTGGCCTCGACATACGAGATCGACGTTTGTGGCGTGAAGATCAAAGCCGATGCGTCTCTCAAACCCATGTACGACCCGAAATCCGAGCGGGTGAAAGTCTGACACACAGGGAAGGGGGGCTCTGCCGCCGCCGCCCGTGCCGGGCGACTCCCCCGAGGTATTTGGAGCCAGATGAAGCAGGGGATCGGTTCTTCATCTGGCCAAAAATACCTCGGAACGCGAGGCATAGCCTCGCATTTCCGGCAGCAAAAAAAAATGCGGTCTGGTAACTCATCAAACATCGTTATGTGACACTTCACTGTTTTCAGAGTTTTCAACCTGTTCGGTTCTGCCGTAAACCGAACAGGTATCAACCGGAGACCCGATGTGGCAGACACGCTTTTACCTTCTCAGAACACGGACACACCAAAAGGGCTTGCGCTGGCAGTCACGGCTTACGTCCTGTGGGGGTTTCTGCCTCTGTACATGAAAGCGCTGGATCATATGGGTCCGGTCGAGGTTGTGGCGCATCGTGTTATCTGGTCAGTGCCTTTGGCCGGGCTTTTGCTGGTCGTATTGGGCCGAACCCGTGATCTGAAGGCTGCGCTTGGCAACCCGAAGATGTTGGGCATGGCCGCTTTGACAGCTGCGCTTATTTCCGTGAACTGGGCAATTTATGTCTGGGCGATCTCAACGGGTCATGCATTGGATGCGGCATTGGGGTATTATATCAACCCTCTGTTCAGCATCGCGCTGGGGGCGATCTTGTTGCGCGAGCCATTGACGCGCACTCAGCTTTTTGCGGTCGGCCTTGCTGCGCTAGGCGTCCTGGTCATCGTATTGGAGGCCGGGCGGCTGCCTTGGGTTGCGCTTGCATTGATGGTCAGCTGGGGGTTCTACGCGTTTTTCAAGCGTTCGCTGCCGATTGGGCCCAATCAGGGGTTCCTGCTTGAGGTTCTGATTCTATTGATCCCGGCTTTGGCCTACGTCACATGGCTGGGTATACAGGGCACTGGGCATTTTGGAATAACCACATCTGATACCGTTCTGTTGGCCTGTGCCGGGATTGTGACGGCCGTGCCATTGCTGGTCTACGCAAACGGCGCCAAGCTGGTGCGTCTATCCACCATGGGTATCCTGCAATACATAGCGCCGACCATGATTTTCATAACAGCGATCACATTGTTCGGCGAAAAAATCGACACAGGTCGAATGATCGCTTTCCCACTGATCTGGGCGGCTCTGATCGTTTATTCAGTCCCGATGATTCGGCAGGCGCGGGCTCAGGCTTGAAGCAACATGCGCGCGGCCTTGTCGGCCCATAGATCATAGGTTCGGGGGCTAGGGTGATACCCGTCCGATGCGGCCAATGCCGGGTCGTCTGGCAGCTCGAGTTTCAGGTGCCGGACATGCGGAAAAGTGGAGACGACCTCTTGCAGGCCGCGATCCAGCCGCGCAGCCTGACGCCCAAGAACCCAGGCCAAAGGTTGAGGCAGCGCAGGAAACCGGTTCATCTGGGGCACTGCGGTGATGACAATTCGACGAGCGCCGAGATTTTCCGAGAGTATGCGGATAAGCCGCGTTTGGCGATTTGCAAACTGCCGTCGAGTGACCGCACGTGTGACATCGTTCACACCCAAAGCTGTGACAACCGCGTCGAATTCACCAGTCATCCTTTGCAGGCAATCAATCGTGTCCTGGGTTGTGTGTCCGGTTGTTGCTTCCAGTTTCCATTCTACCGAATGATGTTTGCCCAGTCGTTTGATCAGGTGGCCGGACAGGGCCTGACCCTGTGTGCCAGCCCCCACCCCGGCTGCTGAACTGTCCCCTGTAATCAGCAGGCGCAAGCGAGGCCCGCGCCCGATACGACCCTCGCGCGGGCCCGTTGGTTCGGGCAGTAACCGAGCGTTGCGGCGCACCGACAAGCCCTGTGCAGCAAGTACAGGCAATAGCGGAACCCGCAGAATCTGGTCAGTTCCAAAAGAGCCGGGCATTGTCAGTTCAGTGCGTTTTTGAATTCCAGAAAACGAGGGTCTTTCATTACCCGCGTCATCATCGCCTGTCGCAGGGCACCCACAGTCTTGTAGGGCCGCATGGCCACCTCGAAGGTTTGGATTAATCCTTGGTCGTTCAATGTGATGAGATCTACGCCGATGCCGTCCAGATCCCCAACCTTGCATTGAAATTCCAAGGCCCAGTCCTTCTCATTGCCCATGATCCTGCGATAGCGGAAGTCGGAAAAGACCTGCCCAACATGGCCCAGAACGGCCGCTACAGGCGCACGCCCGGTCCATGTGCTGTAATATGTCGGTGGCATGAACTGCACATCCTCGGCCAGAAGTTCGTGGATCAAGGCCTCGTCGCCTTTTGCGACCACCTCTTGCATTCGTTCTATTGTCGGGTGCATTCCGTCTCCTCCTGGGCTGAAGGTCACCGAACATCGGGCAGTACGCAAGGACGACGTTGCGGGAGGTTGCCTGCTGCGATAGGCAGGCCCACATGAGCGAGACTTATGACCCCCCTCAAACCCCGCTGGATTTGCTGCACGAAGATGCACAGCTGATTGTTGTGAACAAACCGTCAGGTTTGCTTTCAGTTCCGGGTAGGGGCGAGCACCTGTCCGACTGTCTTCTGACCCGAATTCAGGCCACATTCCCACAGGCGCTGCTGGTTCACCGGCTGGATCGGGACACATCCGGCGTCATTGTCTTTGCCCAGACGCCGCATGCCCAACGGAATCTTAGCATGCAATTCGAACAGCGGCAGACACGCAAAACCTATGTTGCACGTGTCTGGGGAAGGCTGGAGCCAAAGACCGGCACTGTTGACCTGCCCTTGATCGTGGACTGGCCCAATCGACCCAGACAGATGGTCTGCCACGACACCGGAAAACCAGCGATCACCGACTGGAGGGTTCTTAAATTCGAAAGCGAAACAACGCGCGTTCGCTTGTTCCCTAAAACGGGCCGGTCTCATCAGTTGCGTGTTCATATGCAGGCGTTGGGTCATCCGATCCTGGGTGATCCGTTCTATGCAACCGGCGCGGCAGCCGGTTTCCCAAGGTTGATGTTGCATTCCGAAGAACTGCGCCTGAAACACCCGGAAGGCGGGCTTTCAATGAAATTTAGGGCTCGGCCTGAATTCTGATCTCAGGCTGTGCTCGTCCACAGTATCTTCAGGTTGCCCAGTGAAAACCATCTGGTTCGCTTTTTCGAAGCGGGCTGCATGCACTGGCGCTCTCGTGCCATCTCGTGTTCAATCTCGAAGGCGCGCAACGCGTGACCCTGAGACCAGCGCCCAAGTTTCAAAGTCATCATGACATGGTTGTCGAGGTATGGCATATTCTTGTTCCCTTTTTCGATACCAGTTCAATTTCCCTCATCACTCCTGACACCCTCTTGTCAGTGGGGTGTGCTAGGGTGTCAGCATGTTGACAGGAGAATTCCATGCGTCGTTCGACCCGTTTGTTTGAAATCATTCAGATCCTGCGTGCTGCGGGCGCTCCGGTCACGGCAGAGGCGCTGGCCGCAAGGTTGGAGGTGTCCGTGCGCACGGTCTATCGCGATATTGCCGAGTTGCAGGCTCAGCGGACGCCCATCGAGGGTGAGGCCGGTATCGGGTACATAATGCGGCGTGGATACGATTTGCCGCCGCTGAATTTCGATGCGGAAGAGGTCGAGGCTTTGTGGGTTGGCCTGTCCCTGCTGGCACGTACCGGCGACAGCCATCTGCAGCGGGCTGCCAGCCGGATATGTCAGAAGATCGATGCGCTGCATTGCCCCGCGGATTGGCTGCAGGTTGCACCCTGGGGAGCTCCGGCGGACGATCCTGAGAAGGGCTGTATATCGGTTGCGCATTTTCGCGAAGCGATTCGGGCCGAGCAGAAAATTCGCATCACTTACGAAGATGGTAACGGCGAGCGTACCGTCCGGGTGGTGCGCCCTCTGGCGCTGGTCTACCATATTGAATGCACGTTGCTGGCAGGGTGGTGCGAACTGCGCAATGGCTTTCGCCATTTCCGCACCGACCGTATTTGGTCCAGCGAATGCACAGAAGATAGCTTTTCTGGGCAGAGCAGGTCGTTGCGCGATCTCTGGCAAGAGCAGAATCGTGCGGAAACCGCTATTGAGCCGGTCTGAGAATGCGTTTGGCGGGTATTCGCCTATATCACTGCATTGTTGCTTGAGCCTACATGCGCGCGCAGTGATATACTGAGCGGAAAGAGGTAAACCCGAAAAACGGGGACCGGAGCAGAAGGTGACATCATGACGATTTCAAAGTTTTTCCTGGCAACCGGCTTGTGCTCAATCATGGCCATTTCGGCCTGTACCAATCCGGGCACGCTGACAGTACAAAACGATCCGAACCAGAACGCCAAACAGGGCGCACTCTTGGGTGGTCTTGTCGGCGCGGGTATCGGCGCGATTGCTAATGATTCAGATCCGTTGTTGGGGGCATTGGCCGGAGGTGCCATCGGGGCTGCCGGTGGTGGCGTGATAGGCAATCAGCTGGACCGTCAGGCCGCAGAATTGCGTCAGCAGCTGGCAAATGACGGAATTACGATTGTCAACGCAGGCGACCGCCTGATCGTGACGGTCCCGAATGACATCACCTTTGACACCGACAGTTCGACCGTGCGCCCGGCGCTGCGGTCCGATCTGGTGAAAGTCGGCCAGAATCTGGTGAACTATCCTAACTCAAATGTGCAGATCATCGGACACACTGACAGTGACGGTGACGCGACCTATAACCAAGGTCTGTCCGAGCGCCGGGCAAATGCGGTGGCTGATGTTCTTCAGGCCAATGGTGTCAACTACAGCCGTATCAGGACCATTGGTCAGGGTGAAAACAATCCGGTTGCGTCAAATCTGACACCGCAGGGCAAGTCGCAAAACCGCCGGGTCGAGATTGTCGTCGTACCCAGCGGCAACACGTAACTCCGGTTTCCTTTGATGAACGGGGTCGCCCAGGGGGCGGCCCCGTTTGCGCATTGACTGTGCGTCAAATGGGGTTTGGATCAGCGCGATCTCGGTCTAACTTGCAGGAAACACTGAAACGGAGTTTCCCCGATGTCTCAACCGAACCTTCTTGGCCTGTCCGGTTCGCTGCGCCAGAACGCGACCAACCGCAAGCTTCTGCGCGAGGCAGCACGGTTGTTCGATCCGGTGAGTTTTGTCGAAGCGGAATTGAATTTGCCGCTCTATGATGGCGATCTGGAAGAAGGCGAAGGGGTTCCGGCGGCGGTTCTGACCCTGGCCGATCAAATCGCCCAGGCCGATGCGGTGATTATCTCGACACCTGAGTACAACAAGGGCCCATCGGGTGTATTGAAGAACGCGCTGGACTGGGTCAGCCGGACCAAGGGCAACCCATGGGCTGACAAACCGGTTGCAGTGATGTCGGCGGCTGCGGGCCGTGCCGGAGGAGAGCGAGCACAAATGATCTTGCGGGCCTATATGGTTCCCTTTCAGCCGCGCATTCTGCAAGGTCCCGAAATCCATCTCGCAAACAGTTCGAATGAATTCGACGATCAGGGAAAGCTGGTCTCAGAGCGTTACGAACAGTCATTGCACGCGCTGATGCAGAAACTTCGGGCCGAGGTTCGTTTCTGAATCCGGACCAAAGACATGACGAAAGAGCATCAGACCGATATTCTGGACCCCACCCGTGCGACTGCCTTTCAGGTGGCGCTGGGCAATGCGCCGACGATTACCAGTGGCTCGGCCTTGCCGCCTTTCTTTCATCAGCTCTATTTCTGGACCCCGCAACCGCCTGCTGCTTTGGGTCGGGACGGGCATCCCAAGGTTGGTGGCCTGATCCCGGATATGGGTTTACCGCGCAGAATGTGGGCCGGGGGGCGATTGGAATTTCATACTCCTCTGGTCGCAGGGATCGTCGCTGAAAGGATATCGGTACTGGACGGTCAAAGCACCAAAGAGGGGCGATCCGGTCCGCTGGGCTTTGTCACTGTGCGGCATGAGATCAGGCAGAAAGGTCAGTTGTGTCTGACGGAATGGCAGGACCTCGTCTACCGTGAAGACCCTGCGCCGGATAAGAAAAAGCCAAACCCACCCAAAGCGCGTATGGATGAAACAGACCTGCGTGAAGTCGGGTTCGATTCAACCCTGTTGTTTCGCTACTCGGCGCTGACCTTCAACGGTCACCGCATTCACTATGATCTGGACTATGCGCGAGGTGTGGAAGGCTATGCCGGGCTGGTCGTGCACGGGCCGCTGCTGGCGCAACTTCTCATGTTATTTTCGGTCGATCTGAGTGGGCCGCTTACGTCGTTTTCTTTTCGTGCAACATCGCCGCTGATGCACTTCGAGACCGCCCGGTTGTGCCGGAGCGGAGAAGACATGTGGGTGCGTGGCCCAGACGGGCGGCAGTGCATGCAAGCAGTAGCACGTTCACAGTGATGCTTCGGGCCGGAAGTCATCGGGGATCGTATCCCGGTCTTCCAACATTAGATCGGCCATGATCTCGGCAATTTTTGGGGCCATGCCAAACCCGATTTTGAACCCCCCATTGGCGATGAAATGCCGTTGATGCAATGGATGCGCGCCCAACATCGGCGCGCGGCTTTTACTGCGTGGGCGCACACCGGCCCAGCGTTCGATCACTTCGGCCCCATGCAACAGCGGCAGGGCTCGCGCGGCGCGGTCGATTACATCGTCCAGAGCGCTGTCTGTGCTGGTCGCGTCGTCGTAGTCTCGTTCCGAGGTTGATCCGATCGCAAGTGTTCCGTCTGCATGAGGCACAATATGAACGGCGTCGGCAAACAATTGCGGTACCTCTCCTGCGTCGAAGCGCAACAGGGCGGCCTGCCCTTTGACTCCGTTTCCAATTGTCTTGCCATAGGCGTCGTTCAGTTCCCTTAGTCCTGCAAGGCCCGTGGCGTGGACAACCTGCCCCTTGTCATCGGCGTCACCGACGACGTGAACGCCCATAACTTCAAGGGCTGCGACCAACGCGGCGCAGGCCCGCCGGGGATGCATCCGCGCTGTCAGTGTGTCCTGGATAACAAATCCGGTGGGGCTGGGTGGGCACCACGAGCCCGCCTCGGATGCGCTGATCACACGCCATTCAGCTTGCCCTTGCCAATGCTCATCTGCCGTGCCCTCGCGCTGGCGGGCCAAGTCCAGACTGCGGGCGTCCGGGATGGGTTGAAGACGTCCCAACCGGCCATAGCCGGGGGAAACGCCACCGGTATCCTCGACCTGACGCCAAAACGGTTCAGCCATGATCAGGCTTTCAAACTGAAAGGCTTTCTTGACGTTCCAGTTTTCCGGTACATGCGGGGCCAATGCTCCTACCAAACCGCCACTTGATCCGGCACCTGGCCCGAACGGATCGACAACTTGCACCTTTGCGCCGCGGCGGGCGCAGATCCAGGCAATGGACAAGCCGAAGATTCCTGCGCCGCGAACCGTCACATCGACCATTGCCAATTTCCTTCTCGTTGTTCAGTGTCGCTCCGCTTAGCTACAGGATTCCCCGATGGCAGACCAGCGCGCCAAGTTGACGTGGACCGAGGATCAGATTCCGGTCTCGGATCGCTTTGATGACCCCTATTACTCCTTGCAAAACGGGCTGGAAGAGACCCGGCACGTGTTTCTGGCGGGAAACGACTTACCCGCGCGTTTCACGCCCGGATTTCACATTGCCGAGCTGGGTTTTGGTACCGGCCTGAACCTCCTGACGGTCTGGTCGGAGTGGGAAAAATCAAGTCAAACAGGGTCGTTGCGGTTTACCAGTTTCGAAGCTTTTCCCATGGCTCCGGAAGACATGCGGCACGCGCTGGAGGCTTTCCCTGAGTTGCAACCGTGGAGCAGCCGGTTTTTGGCGCATTGGAACGGTCGAGCGTGCAACCTTGAAACCCTTCAGTTCGAAGTAATCATCGGTGATGCACGCGAGACACTACCGCATTGGACAGGTTTGGCGGACGCTTGGTTCCTTGATGGCTTTTCGCCCGCCAAGAACCCCGAATTGTGGGGCGCGGGTCTGATGCAGGACGTGGCAAATCATACCGTCACAGGGGGTACGGCGGCCACGTATACAGCTGCGGGCTTTGTGCGCCGGGGGCTGGAGGACGCTGGTTTCAATGTCACCCGGACACCCGGCTATGGCCGCAAGCGGCACATGACGCGGGCATGCAAAGCGTGACGCAAAAGAACAATGTAGACGCGGGTATCGCCCTGATGGTGGGCGCGACGATTGTCTTTGCCCTGCAAGACGGTATCTCGCGTCATCTGGCCGGAACCTACAACACCTATATGGTTGTGATGATCCGCTATTGGTTCTTCGCGGCCTTTGTCATCGCGCTGGCCGCACGAGCCCCTGGTGGATTAAAAGTGGCCGCACGGACAAACCAGCTGGGTCTGCAGATCCTGCGGGGCGTGTTGCTGGCAGCCCAGATCTGCATCGCGGTGTTTGGTTTTACGGTTCTTGGTCTGATTGACAGTATGGCCGTGTTCATTTGTTATCCTTTGCTGATCGCCGCGTTGAGCGGGCCTGTATTGGGCGAAAAGGTTGGATGGCGGCGGTGGTCCGCGATCGGTTTTGGCTGCATTGGTGTTCTGATCATCCTGCAACCGGGTTTCGGGGTTTTTAACCCATGGGCTGTCATACCCCTGATTTCTGCGTCGCTGTTTGCGATCTATGGTCTTTTGACGCGATATGTCGCCCGTCAGGACAGCGCGGCCACCAGCTTTTTCTGGACCGGTGTCGCTGGTGCGGTCGCCATGACCTTGTTCGGGATGTGGTTCTGGGAGCCGATGGCGCGCGATGACTGGCTCTGGATGGCGCTGCTGTGCGTCAGCGGGGCATCGGGACACTGGCTGCTGATCAAATGCTATGAGATGGCCGAAGCCAGCGCAGTACAGCCCTTTGCCTATTTCCATCTGATCTGGAGTGCGATTCTGGGTATTTCGATATTTGGCGAAACGTTGCGCCCCGAAGTTGTGGCGGGCGCAACCATTGTCGTGGTCGCAGGACTTTTCACTCTATGGCGCGAACGTCGCCAAGGATGATCCGATCAGTTCTTGCGAAAACGGAACCGGAAGGGCGGTCTGCCCCAGACGGGCACGATAGACCGGCAGGCTTTCGGTTACACGCATCACATAGTTGCGCGTTTCGTTGAACGGTATGGTCTCGATCCAGTCGACGATATCAACCTCGCCGATGCGTGGATCACCATAACGGTCCATCCAGGAAATCGGACGCCTTGGCCCCGCGTTATATCCGGCAGCCATCATCACGACGTTGCCGTTGAAATCGGCGGCCAGACCCGAAAGATAATTGGCCCCAAGCTTTGCGTTATATTGCCAGTCCGTGGTCAATCGGCCTGTCTGGTGACCGCTGAGAATGCCCAGCTCACCTGCGACCAGCTTGGCTGTTGCGGGCATCACCTGCATCAGGCCGCGCGCACCTGCGCCACTGATGACAACAGGGTCAAACTCGCTTTCACGGCGCGCGATGGCCAGAGTCATTTCCTTGGCCATTGGCAGGCGTATGTCGGCCACCGGATGAACCGGGTAATAGGCCGCGGGCAGAACGGTTCCTGTGGTTGCCGCCCGCTTGGCGATCATCACGGCCAGATGCGGCTGTTTCAGTTCGATCACCAGATCGCCCAATTGGTTGGCCTGCACATGATCAAGGCTTTCAACAAGATGGGTCAGGAACCTTTCGGACAGGGTGCTCTCTCCGGCTTTCAGCAACAGCAGGCCTGCTTCCAGAACGCTGGAGTTGGCAAACTCCGCTTGTTGCCAATGCGGTGCTCGACGCGGATTGGCCAGTTCTGTATCAAACGGTCGTCCGATCCGTTCCGCAGCCAACAAGCCATAGAATGAGGTTTGATAATCAGCTCCCATGGCATAAGCGTCGTAAGCCTTGTCGGAATCACCCAACTCCGCATATGCGCGACCGAGCCAATACCCACCTCGCCCTTTCGAAATCGGAGATTTTACCGCATCCGAAAAATTCTGGAAATGCCGCACCGCCGTCGCCGGGTCATTTAGCTTGCGCAGGGCCAGAAACCCGGACAGCCACTCCAGATCGGCATAGCCGTATCCCATTTCGGGGGTCATGTGGTGATTGGCGGCCACGTCATAAGCGCGCGCTGCACGCCCGGATCGCATCTCCAGCCGCGCCAGACGGCGGCGTCCCTCGGCCCATTTGTCGGGCTCACCCAAAGCATTAGGTCCGGTTGAGCGCGCCAGCATCAGATCAACAGCGCTATCATCCAATTCTTTCTTGTCCCGCCAGACAAAACGGTCGAACGCCAACCCCGACGCATCTGCCAAAGATTTCGGTACTGCCGCCACCTTGGTGTCTACACCAGGCTGGCGTTTCTGCAACGCGATCCGCGCCTCGGCCAGTTTACGTTCATCCGCACTGACCAAAGGCAACATCTGTCCGGCGCTGACGAGGTGACCGTCCCACAACATCCGATCTAACCGGGCCGCGTGATGCGGTTTCAGCAGTTTGGCAAAGTTCTCCAGATAATCTTTCTGCAAACCCGACCCCATGGGCATGGTGCGCCAGGCGGTCACGATGTCGGCTTCAGCCTCGCCATTGCGCCCCTTTGCCTTCAGGGCGACAGCATAGTTCAGAGCGCCTTCTGCAGTCTGAGGGGATATATCAGCATAGAATTTCAGAACCCTGTCGGGATCCGCGCCGGTAAAGACCGGCTCACTCTTGCGGCGCAACCATGCCAGACCGGGCCAGTCCGGGCGACGTTCGAGGAATACCAGTACATCGCCCGAGCCGCCGAATCCTTCGCGCAGCCAGTGCCAGATAATGATATCGCGCGAAACAGAGCCGCGTTGGCCTGATACGCGTAGCGCCGCGTTCCAATCGCCCTTGCGCATTTCGTACAGCCCGGCGCGCAAATCACCCGCTGCATCTGCCTGCGCAGGTTGCGGTGCCGTCACTGAGTACAGAATCAGAGCAGTCAACAGTGCCAGAAAGCGTGTCATCCCTTGCATTTCCCAACCAACCGAGGATAGAGCCTGTGAAGATAAACCGTGCGTCACCGGGATCAACTCACAAAGCTGGAAACGTGAGGGACCGCGGCGCAAAAACCGCAGATTGCACCTTAAAGGAGCGTGTCATGTTCAAAGGCTCGATGCCAGCCCTCGTCACTCCGTTCAACAACGGCGAGTTGGACCTGAAGACGCTCAAACACCTCGTGGACTGGCAGATCTCAGAAGGCTCGACCGGGCTGGTGCCCGTCGGAACCACAGGTGAAAGCCCGACACTCAGCCATGAT
This sequence comes from uncultured Ruegeria sp., assembly GCF_947497005.1. Classification (GTDB taxonomy): domain Bacteria; phylum Pseudomonadota; class Alphaproteobacteria; order Rhodobacterales; family Rhodobacteraceae; genus Ruegeria. The sequence goes on from NZ_CANMFF010000015.1 coordinate 111,537, forward strand.
GAGCATGAAACGGTCGTCGAGGAAGTCGTCAAAACGGCTGCAGGCCGCGTTCCCGTCATTGCCGGAGCCGGGTCGAATAACACGGTCGAAGCTATTCGATTCGTTCAGTTCGCCGAAAAAGTTGGTGCGGATGCGGCGCTGGTCGTCACACCATACTACAACAAGCCGACTCAACGCGGCCTGATCGCGCATTTCGAGGCCCTTCACGAGGCCGCGGATATTCCGATCATCATCTACAACATTCCGGGCCGTTCGATCATCGATATGGCGCCTGCCACAATGGGTGAATTGGCCAAACTTCCCCGTATCGTCGGGGTCAAGGATGCAACTGGCGATTTGGCTCGGGTCAGCCAGCAACGCGCAACTTGTGGCGCAGATTTCTGCCAGTTGTCCGGCGAAGACGCCACCGCACTTGGGTTCAACGCGCATGGCGGGGTTGGCTGCATTTCGGTCACTGCCAACGTGGCCCCCAGGCTCTGCGCCGAATTCCAGCAGGCCACACTGGTCGGAGACTATGCCAAAGCGCTGGAGTATCAGGATATGCTGATGCCGTTGCATGAGGCGATCTTCATCGAGCCGGGCCTTGTTGGCGCCAAATACGCGCTCAGCAAACTGGGCGTGTGCGGTGCCGAAGTCCGCTCCCCCCTGACCGAGCTGGAAGATGGCACAAAGGCTGCAATTGAGACGGCAATGGCGCATGCCGGTCTGATCTGACAGGGATTTCAGAAACTACTAAGGGCGGCCTCGAACCTCGAGCGCCGCCCTTTTTTTGTACCGTATCCAGACTTCATCTGGCTGAAAATACCTCGGGGGAGCTGCGGCGTGCCGCAGCGGGGGCAGAGCCCCCTTAACGCTTACCGTAGTAAAGCCCCACAACATGTTCAGCCTGGGCAAAGAACAACCAGCGCGAGGTCGCAACGCCCGCCAGGTGCGATGCCACTGCCAGCAGAGCAAAGAAATGGTTGAACGGCAGTACAAGCAACAAAACCGGCAGCACGAATGCCAATACAAACGAGATCACTCGGAGTTTTTCGGCGTGTTTTCGTCCGACCACATGAACAAATTCACGCAGCAGATAGTTGGTGCCCGTATGGGGCGGTTCAAAGGCGCGGACGGTGCCGCGTGCGCCAAGCCCGGTGGCCGTTCCCAGATCCGTTCCAGAGGATGCCAATGCCTGATCGCCCTTGCGCCAGTACAGCATTTGTACCAACGCCGCGATCAGCAGCAGCGGTAAAGCTGCGCTTGTCTGACCAGCCAGCAACGCACCGCCAGCCAAGCTGAAGCTGAGGAACATGACAGGGGTCAGATTCATGTTCCAGCGCGGAATGGTCTTAAGCTGCGTGTAGATCATGGATGTTGTGAAAACGGTCGCAAGGGAAAATAACGCGCCGATCCAACCCAGCAGACTCCATACCTGGCCCAGAAATACCGCGCCAATTGCATAGAGCCCCATGACGATCAAGGCGAGCACTGCGCACCAGCCTTCACGGCTGAGCCAGCTGGTTTTCCATTGGGTGAAGGCCTTTAAGGCCCGTTCCGGGTGGCCGAGGTGAAAGGTCGAGGCCATTAGCCCGCCAACAGCCATACCGTAGGCGATGGCGAAGAACACAAAGGCTATCCAACCCGAGACCGCTGGAAACCCAAGGCCGAGGAAGAACAACAGCCCAAAGCCCAGACCGGACAGGGTGGTGAATATGATGACGGAGGGTGCGGGATGCATCAGAGTTTCTCCAACGTCTTGTCGAGCCAGCCGAGGAACCCTTTGGGCTCTTCGGCAACGGGTGCCAGCAGAGGGGCCAGTATGTCGATCTGTTCCTCGATGGTGTCCTTGGGGCGCGGGGGCAGGTATTTGTTGACGGGCTTGGTGCCCATTTCAGGCATCAGGTCCATGCCGCCCCGTTCGGCAACAAGCTTGCTGACGTCGCTGTCAGGATCACCCAGATCGCCAAAATGCCGTGCGCCGGCAGGGCAGGTTCGAACGCAAGACGGGATACGGTCTACCTCGGGTAGGTTTTCGTTGTAGATGCGGTCAACACAGAGCGTGCATTTCTTCATCACGCCTTCGGTCACATCCAGTTCGCGCGCACCGTAGGGGCAAGACCATGCACAAAGGCCGCACCCGATACAGTCGCTTTCATTGACCAGCACAATGCCATCTTCGACCCGCTTATAGCTGGCCCCGGTGGGGCAAACGGTCACGCAGGGCGCGTCTTCGCAATGCAAGCAGGACTTGGGGAAGTGAATCAGCTGAGCGTGACCATCGGCCGGCTGCACTTCGTAGGAATGCACACGGTTCAAGAAGGTGCCTGACGGGTTCCCGCCATAAGCATCCTGGTCCGAAAGGGGTGCGCCATAGTTTTCGGTGTTCCAGCCTTTGCAGGAGATAACGCAGGCGTGGCAGCCAACACAGGTATCCAGGTCGATGACCAGACCCATCTTGCGGTCGGTGGAGTTTGGTAGCTGGGTCATGTCAGTGAACCTCTGCTGTGGAGGGCGGATGAGGGGGCCAGCCCCCTCTTGAGCCTGCGGCTCGATTCACCCCCGAGATATTTTTGGCCAGATGAAATGCGGATCCGGGTCATTTCCCCACCTTCCAGGCCAGATTTTCAGGGCCGGTGCCGACAGGAGATTTGATCGGGTCGAAATTCGGCTGGCTTTGCGCATCGGCCGGTGCATCGGCCTTTTCGATTTTGACCTTCAGGTCGAACCATGCAGCCTGACCTGTGATGGGGTCCGAGTTGGCCCAGCGCATCCCGTCGTCCTTGGGTGGCATTAATTCGTGGATTAGGTGGTTGAGCAGGAAGCCCTTGGTCGCCTCGGGCGCGTCGTCTTGCAGGGCCCATGTGCCTTTGCGTTTACCGATCGCGTTCCATGTCCAGACGGTATTGTCGTTCAGCGCGGACATCTCCATTACCGGCACGGTGATTTCACCATGAGGAGAGCTGACCTTGGCCCAGTCTCCGTCTTTCAGGTTGTGTTCTCGCATCAGTTTGGTGGGGACATAAAGCGGGTTACGCCCGTGCAATTGACGCAGCCACGCGTTCTGGGTGCCCCAGCTATGATACATCGCCATTGGGCGTTGGGTCAGGGCGTTGACAGTGAAACCTTCATTGCCCTGCTGGTCGGTTTCGTACCAGATCGGCAGCGGATCCATTGTGTCCTTGATGCGTTGGCGCAGGTGCTCGGGCGGCTGACGGTCGCCATGGCCTTCGGCGGCAAGCTGGAAGCGGCGCATCGGTTCGGAATAGAGCTGGAACAGATAAGGCTGAGGGCTGTCATAGATGCCCATTCCTACGGCCCAGTCCTGATAGGCTGTGTTCCACGGCTTGTAGTAATCCGCGCCCTCCGGGATGTGAGCCACGTAAAACCCACCATTTTCGATATACCGGTTCAGCTGGTCCGGATTGACTTCACCACGGCCTTCCTTGTCACCATCCGGGCCCCGAAAGCCGGCCAGCGGTCCGATGCCGGGACGACGCTCGTGATTGACGATGTAATCCGCATAGTCTTTCCACTTCGCAGTACCGTCTTCATTGGTGAAGCCCGGCAAGCTCATGCGATTGGCGAGTTCGACCAGTACCGACTGGAACCCGCGCACATCCCGGTCGGGCTCGATTACCGGCCAGCGGATGGCATCTGCGGCGGCGTCGGCTTCGCAGATCGGGCGGTCGAGCAGCGAGATGCAGTCGTGCCGTTCCAGGTATGTGGTGTCGGGCAGGATCAGGTCTGCATAAGCCACCATTTCAGACGAATAGGCATCGGAATAGATGATGTGCGGGATGACGTATTTGCCGTCTTCGGTCTTGGCCGTCAGCATCTCCATCACACCCTTGGTGTTCATGGACGAGTTCCACGACATGTTCGCCATGTACATGAACAGCGTGTCGATCTTGTAGGGATCGCCCGCAGCAGCGTTCGAGATCACCATATGCATCAGCCCGTGGGCCGACATCGGGTTTTCCCAGGTAAACGCCTTGTCGATGCGTTGTGGATTGCCTTCTTCATCCAACAGCAGGTCTTCGGGTCCGCGTGGAAAGCCCAGATGGGGACCGTTCAGGGGGCGACCGGGTCGGCGGTCACCATGAGGGGTCGGATGCGCTTCGACCGGCTTGGGGTAGGGTGGTTTGAAGCGGAAGCCGCCCGGCACTTCGACCGTTCCCAGCAAAATTTGAAGCACGTGCAAAGCGCGGCATGTCTGGAACCCGTTTGCATGGGCCGAGATGCCCCGCATGGAATGGAAACTGACCGGGCGACCAACCATCTTACTGTGTTTTTCGCCCCGGAAGTCGGTCCATTCCTGATCCAGCTCGATGGCCTCATCAAAGGCGACACGGGCGATTTCGGCGGCGATGGCCCGGATGCGTTTGGCGGGGATGCCGCAGCGCTCGGCCACGGCTTCGGGAGTATGTTCGTCGCTGAGGTATTTCTCGGCCATCAGATGGAAAACGGGGCGGTGGGTCACCCCGTCTTTTTCATATGTGGCCGACATATCCGGGCGTACGCCGGGTTTGTCAAAGGCCGTTAGTTCCCCTGTGACGCGGTCGATCACCAGCGGTTTGCCATCGGCATCGCGCAGGAACAGGCCCTTTTCAGGACCCTCGGCGGCATTCACCAAAACAGGCGCGTTAGTATAGCGGCTCAGATAGTCCAGATCGATTTTTCCGGCCTTCATCAGCACATGGATCAGCGACAGGATGAACAGCCCGTCCGTGCCCGGTGTGATACCGACCCAGTCATCTGCGACCGCGTTATAGCCCGAGCGGATCGGGTTCACGCCAATCACCCGCGCGCCGCGGGCCTTGATCTTGCCGATTCCCATCTTGATCGGGTTGCTGTCGTGGTCTTCGGCGACACCGAACAGCATGAAAAGCTTTGTGTGATCCCAGTCAGGCTGGCCAAACTCCCAAAACGCGCCACCCATTGTATAGATGCCACCTGCCGCCATGTTGACCGAGCAGAAACCGCCATGGGCGGCATAGTTCGGAGTGCCAAAATTCTGAGCCCAGAATGACGTGAAGCTCTGGCTTTGGTCGCGGCCAGTGAAGAAGGCCAGCTTTTGCGGTGCAGTTTCATGCAGTTCATTCAGCCAGCCAACAGCGGTGCTGAGTGCTTCGTCCCATTCGATTTCGCGGAATTCGCCCGAGCCACGCGGGCCGACCCGCTTGAGTGGTTTGCGCAAGCGGGACGGGGCGTTGACCTGCATGATCCCTGCGGAACCCTTGGCGCAAAGCACGCCCTTGTTCACCGGGTGATCACGGTTACCTTCGATATAGGCAACTTTTCCGTCTTTCATGTGAACGTTGATGCCGCAGCGGCAGGCGCACATATAGCATGTGGTTTTGCGGACCTCGTCCGAGATTTTCGGAGACGTATCAAGGATCGGCTGCTGATGGGTCATTGGCGGGTCCTGTCGGTTGTATCGGAAGGACATTGTCACTTTCCTTCCGATTTGAGAACATCGTTCCGGGAACGATGCAAAGATTAAGTGCTACGTTCCGATTGCTTGCAAGGCAGTCACGGCGATCATCTGGGTTACATCTTCAGCGCTGCATCCACGGGACAGATCGTTGGCTGGTTGTGCCAGTCCCTGCAGAACCGGGCCAATGGCCGCGTATCCACCCAGCCTCTGCGTGATCTTGTAGCTGATATTGCCTGCGTCGAGGTTGGGAAAGATCATCACATTGGCCTGACCGGCCACCGAAGATCCGGGCGATTTACGATCCCCGACCGAAGGCACAAAGGCGGCGTCGAACTGCAGTTCACCATCGACCTCAAGATCAGGCGCAATTTGGCGTAGTGTTTCAGTGGCCTCGATGACCTTATCGACATCTTGGTGTTTTGCGCTGCCTTTGGTTGAAAAGCTGAGCATGGCGATCTTTGGGTCAACCCGCAGCAACGTCCGCGCCGAGGCGGCCGAGGCGATGGCAATCTTGCTCAACTCGTCGGCGGTGGGATTGATGACCAGACCGCAATCGGAATAGAGCATCGCCCGTGCTCCGTGCTGAGCGTTTTCCGGTGGGTACATCAGGAAAAAGGACGAAACCATTCCGGCATCGGGGGCCATGCCGATCACCTGAATGGCCGCACGCACAATGTCCCCGGTTGTGTGAACAGCGCCACCGACAGTACCAGTGGCGCGCCCGCTGCGTACCAGCATGGCGGCATAGACCGGCGCTGTCTTTACGGTCGCACGGGCCTTGGCCAGATCGACCCCCTTGTGCTGACGCAGTCCGAAATAGGTTTGGGCAAACTCCTCGGTCAGCTCCGAGGTTGCAGGGTCGTGCACCACAACGCCTTGAGAGGGAGCGGCACCCTGATCTTTCAGGGCGGCTTCGACCTCGGTTTGTGGTCCGACCAGAATGACATCGGCCAGATCGGCATGATGGGCGGCAAGCGCCCCCGCTACTATGCGGGGATCGCTGCCTTCGCTTAGGGAAATCACAGGGCGGGTTGCCAGGGCGTTTTGCCGCAACAGCTCAATCGGTGTCAGGGTCATACGCTCCGGCCTTGTCCTGTAATTATACTTCTTGCGCCTGCATGTCGTTGGCGGAGACGCCTGCGACTGCGACGGGTTTTTTCATTGCGTCGCGGCGGAAGGGTTCGCC